>CAVZAR010000012.1:0-238184 GCA_963773305.1 uncultured Pseudomonadota bacterium | reverse complement strand
GGATGCTAGAGGACTTGGCCGCGCCATTGGCGAAGCGACCTGTTGGAGATATCGTACCCGCAGAAATTCTCCACATCCTCAAGCGCGTCGAAAAGACCGGACGACGGGAAAGCGCCCGCCGGCTTCGCGGCGTTTTGGGAAGCGTATTCCGGCACGCAATCGTTACCCTCCGCGCAACTAATGATCCGACCTATCCGTTGCGGGGAGCGCTGCTGAAGCCGATCGTCATGCATCGAGCGGCGATCACTGACGAGCGGCGGCTCGGCGCCCTCATGGCCTCGATCGATGAATACGACGGCTGGCCCACGCTCCGCGCGGCGCTTCAACTTCTTGCGCTCACCATGACCCGTCCGGGCGACGTGCGGCATATGCGCCGGTCCGAGATCAATTTCGAGAAGCAAATGTGGCGTATTCCCGCTGAGCGCATGAAGATGCGCCGTCCGCATGATGTGCCGCTCTCAAGGCAGGCGCTGACAATTCTCCGGGACATCTGGTCACTTTCCGAAAATGGCGAACTTGTCTTTCCATCTGTGCGATCTTCGCAGAAGCCGCTGTCGGAGAACGCGATGAATTCAGCTCTCCGAAGAATGGGCTACTTGAAGGATGAGATGACGGCACACGGGTTCCGGTCTGCCGCAAGCACTATCCTCAACGAGCGCGGCTTCAACCCGGACGTGATCGAGGCGGCCCTTGCCCACCAGGACGAAAATGACGTCCGCCGCGCATACAATCGCGCGACCTATTGGCCTGAGCGTGTGAAGCTCATGCAGCAATGGGCGGACTTTATCGACGGGTTCAAGCGGCTTTCGATAGGCGCGTCTCGCGCGGCTTGAGCCCCAGAATTGCGGGCTCCTATGCGCGGCTATGTGTGGCTACGTGCACGTTGTACGTACACCAGTTTGGCGCTATGTTCTGACGCCCGCTAGCTGGTTCCTGGCGAGCATCGCGGTGCTCCCTTTTGAGGGAGTGTCCGATGACACAGAGACTAGTTACGAAGAAGGAACTGAGATCGCTATTCGGTGTGCCGTACAGCTTCGCGCACATCGCTCGCCTTGAAGCTGCCGGTCAATTCCCCAAGCGGGTACGGCTCGGAGCCTGCAGGGTGGCGTGGTTGTCCGAAGAAGTGCAGACCTGGATAGACGAACGCGTCGCTACTCGCGACATGGCATCATCTCCTTCTTGAAGGGCGAGGGGTCTGGTTCCACCCAGACCCCTTTTGCGATTTAGACGGTCATCCGTCCCCTCCTTGACCCCCATATACTTTCGCGTGCATTCTTTTCTCCCGCAATTAGCTACAGGGGGATATCGTGCGGGTGACGATTGAACATCGTGAGGAAAGCGCAGGCCCGAGCGGTTCGACCAAGAATCATTTTGTCGATTGCACTGTCGAATTCAGCGAAGAAGAAAAGGCGATCATCAAAGCCCGGGACCTCTACAACCACAACTTCAGGGTCGGGCCGGCGACGCCGATCTCCAGCCAGGCGGCCTTTGTCGGAGCGGGCCTACTAAACTCGCTCGGCCGTTTAGGCGTGCTGAGCGGGGTCGTGCTTGGCATTCTGTCCGCCTTCATCCGTGGAGAAAGCGGCACTATCGCCGGTTGGCTCCTGTTCATTGGCGCTGCGCTCTGGATTTACGCAGCCACCGTCATGCGCCGGCAAGACAAGAGAGTCAGCGAACCCGATCAGATCATTAAGCTGCGCAATCTCCTCGACCGGAGACGCTTCACCGTCTACGCATCGAGCCCGGCGCAGGCCCAAACGATCGAAGAGGAAATTCGCAACGCGCTAACCTACACGAAGCAGCTTCTCACCGCGAGCGCAGAGCTCAAGGCCAAGCAGACGTTCGAGCTATGAAGATTGAAGACTGGTTCGAGTGGCCGACGCGCTCGACCGACCCGGGCGTCAACGTCACTATCGCAGTTTTGCTCGTAATGGCTGCCGTGTTGCTGTTTGCCGTTGGCATTGTCGTTGCCCTGCCGGTAGCGATTGCGGGTGCGGTCGGCTACGGCATCTATAGGTACTCATCCCGTCCAACGCCGACCGATCAAATCTATGCGCAAACCGAACAGCGCGTGATCTCAGCCAACTTTCCTACTGTTGAAACATTTCTAAGCGCGCACGCTGATCGCCTTCTTGACAGCCTCCTGGAGACCGAGCCGCCCGCGTACTCCCTCTATCTGACGATGATGCGGATTTCCCAGCGTCTGTACGTCGCGGAGAAATTTAGCAATCCTCTCCCGCCGGTGCCGCCCCGGGACACCATCGAGGAGGGGCGCTATCGCGACATGCTGCTGAACCTCCAGAAGAAATCCGCCGACGCGCCCGCCACGCTCGCACTCTTTGCCAACACCCTATCGAAGGCCTACCTCGATTTCGTCGACGCCTTGCCGAGCATGGCAAAGACAGACAAGGAGACACTCGCCCGCACCGATGAGGTCAAGCACTTTGCGACCTTCCCCCTCGTAGACGTTCTGCCGCATGCCGGGGAGGCCATTGAGCGCTTGATCTCCCCGTTTTTTGCTGAGCCAGTGGTCGAACTCGGGCTATTCGCGGAGCTGCGTAACCAATTCGAGCGCAACGCGCGGGACGCTGTCCCGGGAAAGGACATGCCGGTGTGCCGCACTTGCGCGCGAGAATAGGCGCGTACCTCTACAGACTGGTCTATCGCGAGTTCCTCGATGCTGCGATTCAAGTCGCGAATTCGAGCGGCACGGCGCGTCCCATCGGGAGAGGTATCCGGCGGATCATGGATGAGGGCCAAGTCCTGCTGGTGAACCTGTCCAAAGGCAAACTCGGCGAGGATAGCTCCTCCCTGCTTGGCGGATTGCTGGTCACTACGATAGGGCTTGCTGCCTTCAGTCGCGCCGACACGCCACCGCAGCGGCGTCGAGATTTTTTCGTCTATGTGGACGAATTCCAGAGCTTCACGACGCTTGGCCGCGGTTCGATTCCCGTTTGAGGCATAGAATGTGCGGGTACGACTGCGGGCACGCGACATTCCGTCGCGAATAGAAAGCGTGGTTCCTCAGCAAGTTATCACGTCAATGTGATTCCGCCCCTGGGCACCAGGACTATGTTCCTATCGTTTGTCTATCGCAATCAATGAGTTGAGTGATTCTGAAATTTGAGGGGCCGGCATCGAACTGGCTGGCATTAAAGGTTGCTCTTTCTCGATTTAACGCGTGTTCGTGTGAGAGCAGACGTTACCCGCATTTACGCTTCTGCGCCCAGATAGGCGGACAGCACGGCAGGGTCGGCCAGCACGGCATCGGCGGCACCCTCGGCAATGGTGCGCCCGTAGTCGAGCACGTGAATGCGGTCGGCGAGGTCGGCAATCATCTGCATGTCGTGTTCGATCCAGATCATCGCCATGCCCAGCTCGTGCTTGATGCGCAGGATGAAGCGCGCCAAGTCCTCCCGCTCCTCGCGGTTCAAGCCCGCCGACGGCTCGTCGAGCAGCATGATCGAAGGCTCCAGCGCCAGCGCACGGGCAAAGCCGACGATTTTCTGCACGCCAAATGGAAGCGTGCCTACGGCGGCGTGCCGGTAGCGCTCCAGTTCGACGATGTCGATGATGTGCTCGACGGTGCGGCGGTGCGCCACCTCGGCGCGCCGCACGCTCGGCAGGAAAAGCATCTCGGCCAGCGGATTGGTCGCAATACGCGCGTGCCGCCCGGCCAGCAGATTGTCGACCACGCTCATTTGCGCGAACATTTCGCCATGCTGGAACGTACGTGCGATGCCAAGACGGGCGATTTCGTGCGGGGCGCGGCCGGCGATATCGGTGCCGCGGAAGCGGATGGCGCCGGAGCTGCGATAGATGCCACTGATGCAGTTGAGCGCGCTGGTCTTGCCGGCGCCGTTCGGTCCGATCAGCGCGAAAAGTTCGCCCGGCTCGACCGCAAACGACACGTCGTCGAGCACGATGAGGCCGCCGAACTGCAAGTTCAAATGCTCCACTGACAGCTCAGCCATACCACCTCCGCGACCGGCGATATTGCTTGACCTCGCGGTAGCTGCGGCGTCTCCTGGCGGCATCGCTGCTTTGACCGAGATAGAACTCTTGCACGTCCTGGTGACCCTTAAGCCGCTCGCGGTCGCCGTCGAGCACGATGCGACCGTTCTCCATTACATAGGCATGATCGGCGATCTCCAGGGCGACCGCGGCGCTCTGCTCAACCAGCAGGATGGCAATGCCGAGCTCGTCGCGGATGGCGAGCAGGCGTCGCGTCAAGTCCTGCACTACGACCGGCGCGAGGCCGAGCGACAATTCGTCGACTAGCAGCAGGCGGGGCCGGCACATCAAGGCGCCGGCGATGGCCAGCATCTGACGCTCGCCGCCCGAAAGAAGGCCGGCGATGCGCGAATGCAGATCGGCGAGGCGGGGAAAGAAATGATAAGCCTGCTCGTCCAGCCGCCGGCGCTCGGTGGCATCGGCGGCGCGAGGTACCGGCGCGGCGAGATTTTCTCCAACGGTTAGATTGGGAAACACCTTTTCGCGTTCGGGCACCAGCACGATGCCACGGCCGGCGATTTCGTGCGGCGGCCGGTTATCGATGCGAGCCCCGGCAAACGTGATCGCGCCCTCGGTGATGCGGGCGTCGTCGATCCCGAGAAATCCGGAAATGGCGCGTAGTGTCGTGGTCTTGCCGGCGCCATTGGTGCCGAGCAGGGCGACAATCTGCCGCTCACCGACGGAAAGGGTGACGCCCTGCACAGCGGTGATCACACGCTTGTAAACCACCTCGATCTTGTCGACCTGCAGCAAGGCGCCGTTCATTTTCGCGCACCTCCCAGGGGCCGGTATTTGAACGGCCACATCAGGAAGTAGTTCTGCAGCCTGTGCCAGATGCCGACCAGGCCGAGCGGCTCCAGTACCAGAAAAAGGATCATAACGACGCCGAAGGCAGCATAGTTCACCGCGAAGATATCGGCGGCTAGCGCCTGCACGTTCGGCAGCAGGCCGAGCAAGGCTTCGATCGCATAAGGGAATAGGGTGACAAAAGCTGCGCCTAGCAGGGCACCGAGCAGTGAGCCCATGCCGCCAATAATGATCATTGCCACGTACTGGATCGCCAGGAATAAGTCGAAGGCTTCGACCGAGACAAAGCCGCGATAGTACGCGAACAGGCAGCCGGCGACGCTCGTCATGCTCGACGAGATCACGAAGGCCAGCAGCTTGTAGCGCGCAATTCCGATGCCGAGGGCTTCCGCCACGGTCTCGCGCGCATGGATGGCGCGCCAGGCGCGGCCCGAGCGGCTGCGCAGCAGATTGATGCAGATCATCAGGCTCAGCGCCGCCGCAACCAGCAGCACGAAATACCAGGCGCGGCCGTCGGTAAGCTGGAAGCCGGCAAGGCTCGGCGGGTCGATGACGATGCCGGTGGAAAAGCCACGTTTGGTTTCGTAATCGCCGCCGAGATAGATCACGATGAAATGTAAAGCCAGCGTGCTGATGGCAAGATAAAGCCCGCGCAGCCGCAGCGAGGGCAGGCCGAAGATGAAGCCGAGCACGATCCCGGTCACCGCCGAGGCTGGCAACGTTATCCAGAATGGGGCATGGACCTCGCGTGCCAGGATGCCGGTGGTGAAGGCACCAGCGGCGAGCAGGCCGGCGTGGCCGAGCGAGATTTGCCCGGCGTAGCCGGTGAGCAGCATCAGTGAGAGTGCGCCGATCGACGCAAGGAAGACCTGGCAGGCGAGATCGAGTGCGAATGGCGACGCGGCAAAGGGGAAGATAGTGAGCGCCACGACGAAGACGGCAAGACTTGCCCGCTCGGTGCGTGTCTGCAGCAGCGCCAGGTCTTGAGCATAGTCGGTGCGGAAGTAGCCGCTCGCGCGCGGCACCGGCCTAAACACGGTCGAGCTCCTCGCGCGTGCCGAACAGGCCCCAGGGCCGCACGATCAACATGGCGATGAGCACCAGGAACGGCACCACGTCGGACAAGAGCGGATCGACGTAATAGATCAGCAGCACCTCCGCGGTGGCGATGATCAGGGCGCCGACCAGCGCTCCGGCCAGGCTGTCGAGGCCACCCACCAGCGCCGCCGGAAAGGCCTTGAGGCCGATTACCGGCATGCCGGTCGTGATGCCGGAATCGAGCGCCATCAACATGCCGGCGAGCGCTGCCGTTAGCGTCGACAGGCTCCAGGCCAGCGCATAGACGCCGTGCAGGTTGATGCCGCGCTGCGCCGCCAGCAGCGGGTTTTGCCCCGCCGCGCGCATGCGCATGCCCCAGCGCCCGAAGCGCAGGAAGAAGAACAGCGTGCCATAGACGGTGGCGTTGACCGCAACCAAAACGGCCGACCACATGGAAATGCGCGCGCCGCCGAGCAACACGAGCGAAGGATTGACTGCGTGCAGGGCCTGCGCCGGATATTGCAGTTGCGATGACCAGACCAGCACGATCACGCCGTGTATCAGAATGCCGAGCGCAACGGTGGTGAGGATGGCTGCGAGCACCATCTCTCCGGTCATCTTGCGCATAAGAAACACATAGACCAGCGCGCCGGCGGCGATGCTGAGCAGAACAGCAACGCCGATTGCCAGCACCGGACTACCATTGAAAAGCGAGGCAGTGGCCAGCAGCAGATAGGCGCCCAGCATCATCAGTTCGCCATGCGCGAGATTGAGCACGCGGCTGACCCGGTAGATGAGTACATAGCCACAAGCGATCAGAGCGTAGATCGATGCGAGGACGACGATATTGACGAGGAGCTGCACGATCGAATTTCCGGAAAGGCTGGCACCAAGTTTTGCACAGCCTACTCCTTCCCTCTGATAATGGGAGGGCTGCGGACGGAACGGGCCGGGTAGAGATCGCTTCGGGAGGAAAATTGAAGCAATCTCTACCCGCCTCTGTCAGCGGCAAACCTCCTCGCGCATGCGGGGAGGATAAACCGCGCCTCACTTCACGTCGTAGGTCTTCCAGTCCTGGACGCGGGCGATCTTGCTGCCGTCCCACTTGTAGACGCGATAGTACAGATGGGTGCGGAAGTGATTGTTCTTGGTCCATACGATCGGCCCACCGCGCAGACCTTTGGTGTCGATCTTCAGGTTCTCCATGGCATCGCGCAATTTCTTGCGGTCGGCCGTTTTGCCGGCACCCTTGAGCGCCGCCTCGATCGTCATGCCGGCGAGCCAGCCCTCGGTCATGGTTTGCGCCGGGTATTTCGAGCCCGCCTTTTTGCCGGCGGCCGCGATCACCTTCTGGATGGGCAGCCCTTCCTGGAACATGGCGTTGGAGTTGACCGTGTAGAACTGGCCGTCCTTCAGCCGCTTGAGCTCGCTCTCGGCCTCGAGATGGCCCCAGGCGATATAGTCGCCTCTCCAGCCGAGCTTGCGCAGCGCTTCCAGCGTGCGCACCTGCGTCACCCACGGCGCCCAGGAATAGACCCAATTGGGTCCGGAATCCTTAAGCTTAGTGGCGAAGGGCGTGTAGTCGGCGGTCGGCGGCGGGATTACTTCCTCGTTGACTGGGGTCATGCCCATCTTGCTCGACAGGCCCTTGGCGTAGTCCATTTCGCCGCGCGAGAGCGGGATCGCCATGGCGGAGAAGCCGATCTTCACCGGGCCCTTGGCATGCCCCTTGATAAAGTCGAGCGTCGCCTTGCTGTCGTAATGCGCGGCATAGCCGGTGGTGCAGAACTGCAGCGCCGCCGCCGGCGGATAGACGCTGGTCGGGCAGACCCCGCTGGCGAAGAGCAGCGGCACGCCTGCGCGCTTGGTCTCGGCGATCACCGGCGCATAGGTCGAAGACAGGCTAGCATTGATCATCAGGATCACGTTGTCCTGAGTGATCAGCTTCTTAGTATTGGCGGCAGCCTTCGACGGCTTGGCGCCGTCGTCTTCGATCATCAGCTTGATCTTGTGGCCGTTGATGCCGCCGCCCGCGTTGACGCGATCGAGATAGATGCGCAGCGCATCGACCGCCGGGTTGTAGGTGCTGGAGACCGGGCCCGTCAGCGCGCCGGTCAGGCCGATCACGTAATCCTGCGCGGCGGCCGGCAGCGCGAAGGCACCGCCGACCAAGGCCGCGAGTAATGTCTTCTTGAGCATAACGTCCCTCCCTTTTTCATGTCGTTAATCCGTATTGCAGTCGTTACCTCGTCAGAGCGCTGCCCGCGCCAGCCGCGATCAGCCGTTCTTCGCTGTCGTCGTACATCGCTTCGATCAGCGACTCGAAACGTTCGTACATGAGCTTGCGCTTGACCTTGCGGGTCGGCGTTACCGGCTCGCCTTCCTCTTCCGGATCGAGCGCTTTCGGCAGGATACGGAACGACTTAATCTGCTCGACGCGGGCGAGTTGGGTATTGGCCTTGTCGATCTCGCCTTTGATCAGGCGCTCGATGTGCGGATGCGCTGTCAAGCTGGTGAAACCGGTATAGGCAACATCGTTGGCGCGCGCCCAATCGGCGACTGTGTCGAAGTCGATCTCAACGACGGCCGTGAGATATTTGCGGCCGTGGCCGAACACCACGGCCTCGGCCACGTAGGGGCTGGCGCGCAGCGTGTTCTCGATGAAGGAAGGCGAAATCGTCTTGCCGCCCGCAGTGACAATGAAGTCGCGGGCGCGGTCGACCAGTCGTAATGCGCCGTCGCGCCATTCGCCGACGTCACCGGTGCGCAGCCAGCCATCCGGCTGCTTCACCTCGCGCGTCGCCTCCGCGTTGTTCCAGTAGCGTTCGAACAGGTCAGGGCTGCGCAACAGCACCTCGCCGTCTTCGGCGAGCAGCACCTCAACGCCTTCCACCGGCATTCCGACGTCGCCGGGGCGGGGGAACGGTCCGCGTTGGCCGGCGATGATGCCGCCGGCTTCCTCGGTCTGGCCGTACATTTCCACGACGTTGACGCCATACATGTGCCAGAGCGCGGTGGTTTCGGGCGCCAGCGCAGCGCCGCCGCTGACCACCAGCTCCAGCCGGTCGAAGCCCAGCTTGTTGAGAATCGGCCGGAATACCAGCGCACGTAGCGCCGCATAGAACGCGATCTGCGCGGGATTCGCCGTGTCGTCCCACCTACGCCTGACGTAATCGCGCGCGAAGCCCATCGCGTGCTCGTAAATCGTGCGCTTGATGGCGCTCGAATTGAGCATGCCGACCAGCACGTGCGAGGCAAATTTTTGCAAATAGCGCGGCACGGTGAACAGCACCGTGGGTGCCACCTCGAACAGAGTTGTGGCGAAATCCTCAGGGTCTTCGCCGAAATGCGGCACCAGTTGCGATATCAGCGGCAAAGTAATGGCAACGTCACGGCCGAGCACGTGGCACATCGGCAGGAAGATCACCGTACGGTGGGGCTTCTCGCGCAGCGTCGGATACTGCGACACCACCGTGTCAGTGGCCGCGAGATGCTTGCCGTGCGCGACCAGCGCGCCCTTCGGATGGCCGGTGGTGCCGGACGTATAGACGATGAAGGCAGGATCATTGGGCGAAAGCTGCGCGACTTGGGCGTCCAGCCAACCGGGACCGGGTGCTGCTACCGTCTCACGCAATCCATCAAAGCGGTGCAACTTCGGGTGCGCGTAGCCAAACATGGCGGAATCATCGAGCACCAGCATGGCGCGCAGATTGGGCAGCGCGTCGGCTATCGGCAGGATTTTGTCGACATATTCCTGGTCTTCCGCGATGAACAGGCAGGCGCCTCCATCCCGCATCTGATAATCGACCTCGGCCGCGGAAGCGGTGGGGTAGATGCCGTAGACGATGGCGCCGAGGGATTGCGCCGCGAGATCGCAGATCATCCACTCTTCGCAGGCGTCGCCCATGATGGCGACGCGCTCGCCACGTTCGAGGCCGAGGTGCCGCAAGATGCGCGCAGCATGCGCCACAAGGGCCGCATAGTCGCGCCAGCGCCGCTCGCGGTAGAAGCCGAAATGCTTGCTGCGGAAGGCAACAGAATCGGGCGCCTTGCGCGACCGCTCACACAGAAGGTGCGGAGCCGTGGTGCAGCGCAGCTTTTCGCGATCGGCCGTGGCGCCAGCGAACATCGTCGCGCCCTCGTTCGCCTCGTTTAAATTCTATAGAGTTATTGAATTACAAATTGGCGCGCGCGTCAACCGCGGTCTCGGCGTACGCGATGAGGCTTGGCGCTATTTGAACGTTCGCTTACGCCGTCGAGTACGAGGTGGACGAACTGGTCGCGGATGTTTCTTATCTCGGCATTTTCCTTGCGAAACCAACTTGGTACCGCGTTGCACATGCCGAGAATGGCGAGGGCGACGAGACGCGTATCGAGATTGCGTCTAAACTCGCCCTTCCGCACGCCCTCCTTGATCACGTCCTCGAACACGCGCTCCAGCGCGCGCGACCAGCGACCGATTTTACGCCTGCTTTCCGCCGGTAGATGCTGGCGTTCGTTGAGGAATACGCGCACATAGTCGCCACGGTCGATAACCGGCGCCAAATGCGAATCAATAAGGCGAGCCAATCGGTTAGCGCAGCTTCCCGGCCCCGCTGCGATGGCTTTGGCGGCCTCGAAGAAGCCCTCGACGCCCTTGAGGCAGACAAGCTCAAGCGCCGCATCCTTCGAAGGGAAATAGTAGTAGAGGCTGGCCTGGCGGATGCTCAGAACGTCGGCAATGTCCTGCGTCGTCGTCCCGTGGAAGCCTCGCTCCGCAAAAACGCGCGCTGCCGCATCGAAGATCTGCGGCGCGCGGCGGCGGCTACTGGCTTTGTTTCGGGAGGAAAGTGGGACGACGGTCATGGCGGCAGGTCACGAAAGTTGGTCAATGCTTGTTGCACAATCTGGATACTTTTGCCATACCAGCGCCGTTCGTGCTATCTATAGACTTATAGAAAACGAGGTTGCCCATGAACACTCAGCAGAAACCGCAGACCCTTCAAGCGCTCATCGATTCCGTTCCGAACGTCGTTGATCATCTTTATCGAAATCCGCCAAAAGCAGCGCTGAATGTCTTCACGGTCATGATGCCGGCGGAAGTGGTGCGGCCCGAATATACCACTTGGCGCGACGAGCAGCGCTCGTGGCGTGAAACCGTCGCGCTGCATGACCAAAGCTACCACATGCAAAGCCTGCATGTGCGCGGCAGTGACGCAGTAAATTTGTTCGAGCACCTCGGCGTCAATACCTTCAAGAATTTCGAGCCCGGGCGGGCCAAGCAATTCCTCGCGTGCTCGCCGGAAGGATACGTGATCGGGGACGGCATTCTGTATTACCTCGAACCTGAGCATTTACTATTCGTCGGAAATCCAGCCTCGACCGATTGGGTGCAGTTCAATGCCGAGCGTGGGGAGTTCAAGGTCACGTCAGAGGTCGACCCGATGTGGGTCATCAATCGCAAACGCGCACGGAGCTATTACCGGTATCAGGTCGAAGGCCCGAACGCATACAAGCTGCTTGAGAAGCTCCATGGCGGTACGTTGCCGGAGATTAAGTTCTTCCGGTCCGGAGAATTGAAAATCGCCGGCTGCAAGGTGCGCGCGATGCGTCACAGCATGGGCGGCGTACCTGGGCTCGAGCTGTCGGGCCCTTGGGCCGACCGCGACACGGTGAAATTGGCTCTCGTCGAAACCGGCCGCGAGTTCGGCCTGCGCAGGATCGGCTCGCTTGCCTATTTCAGCACGGTGATGGAGTCCGGTTGGTGGGCGGTGCCGTTCGCCGCGATCTACACAAGCCCAAAACTCCGTGCCTATCGCGAATGGCTCACGACCGATCATGCGTCGGCGCGAATGTCGCTTGGCGGCAGCTTCTACTCGCCAAACCCGGAAGACTACTACGCCACGCCCTGGGACATCGGGCATGGGCATTTGGTGAAATTCGATCATGACTTCGTCGGCCGCGATGCCCTTGAACGCTTGGAGGAAATACCACACCGACGGAAGGTAACGCTCGTCTGGAATCGCGAGGATACGCTCAGCGTCTTCGGGCGACTCCTGGGACGCGGCCCGACCGCGATGCACATCGACCTTCCCGTCTCGGCTACCGCGCGGTTGCATTACGACGCGGCGCAAAGCAAGGATGGCAAGATGATCGGACTTGGGCATTATCCTGGCTACACGATCAATGAACGCGCAATGATGTCGCTCGGCAGTATCGAGGAGGCATACAGCAAGCCTGGCACGGAAGTGGTACTGGTCTGGGGCGAAGATGGCGGCGGTAAGAGAAGCGCGCCGTGGATCGAAGCGCACGAGCAAGTGAAGATCCGCGCAACAGTGCAGCCATCACCGATTAGTCAAGCCGCGCAGGAATATCGGGTTGAGATCAATCAACCTGGCAATCTGACGCACCAGCCAACCTAACTCATCCGAAGCGGCAAGCGGCCGAACCATGTCGTCATTTGAGGCGGTTAAACGGCTGCTGCGCGGCTTTTCGGTTGAAGTCACGCCCGGTGACAGCAAGTCAATCGATGCTGCGGTTGCAATGCTGCCGCAAGGCACGGAAGTCTTCATCGCAAGCCTGCCAAAATGCAGTTCTGGGGAGACGGTGGATACAGCGGTTCGCCTGCGGCATAGTGGGCTTGTTCCCGTCCCTCACCTCGCGGCAAGAAATTTGACCGGTCAGGTACAGCTGGACGAATTTCTGGCGCAGCTTTCCGGCGAGGCCAAGGTTGATCGTGCACTTGTCATCGGGGGTGATCGTGACAAGCCGATTGGACCGTACAGCGACAGCATCCAAGTTCTGAAAACCGGCCTGTTACAGAAATTCGGGGTGCGCAGCGTTTACCTATCCGCCTATCCCGAAGGACACCCGCGAATCGCCAACGAACGCCTCATCGCCACTCGCGCTGAAAAGCGCGCCGTCTGCGCGGAGGCGGGTTTGAGCGCTGAATTCGTCAGCCAATTCTGCTTCGAGACGGCGCCGATCGTCAGCATGGCGCGCGAGCTCCGCCAGCAGGGAATTGAGAATTCCCTTCGCGTAGGCCTTGCGGGACCCACAGGTGCCGCAGTTCTTCTGAAATACGCCATGGCCTGCGGCGTTGGTCCATCAATCAGGGCTCTGCGCGAGCGCAGATCGCTCGTAAAGAACGCGATGGCAGGCAACACCGAAGGTCTGCTGAGCGAGTTGGCGCGGGCGCAAGTTGCGGAGCCGTCGCTCGGCATCGGCGGTGTGCATTTTTTTACGTTCGGCTCCCTGTCCAGAACCACCGAAATGCTCGCTCGCCTCCTAAGCGCGGAACACGTAGCATGTTCGCTTCCGGGCTAAGGTGGAAATGTCGCTGACAAAGCAAATTAGTCGTTACCTGCTCATAGATGCGCACGGTGCGTCAAAGAATCGCATTACCGTGAGGGTATGTCAGAGGGTAGAGGCAACGTTTCGATTTTGATATTTTAACTAAATCAGGCGCTTATTAAATCAGTGAGATTCCGCCCCTGGGCACCATTAAGTCCGTGATTTACCGATTGATTTTCTGATCGATTTTCGCCAACCCGTTTCTGCAGGTGGCAAAGGAACCACCGAGGAACCACGCGCAGCAGGTTTCGTCCAATTCGGGCACCGAACGCGCGGCGATTGTGGCGGAGAGCAAAAGCAAATGAGACTATGGATCGGCCTACTTTTTTCTCTAATAGGCGCGGTCGTCGGCCTAGCCATCTGGTTCATATTGTTGGCGGCGAAATTAAATCCGATCGCCGCTGGCACCCTATTTTGGAGTTTTATCGGAAACCCCGTTGCCGGTTGGACGCTTCCCCTTCTGGGAGCGCTCATAGCTGGGTTGACCTTTTTAGGCCTCGAATTGCTTCGAAAATCAAGTTAGGGCACTACCCGCTGGTGTTTGAATGCAGATCGGGCCGCCCCTCGGCGGCCCGATGATGGTCAAATGAGCATTCAATTGGTTATGGGACCTGCGGAGTTTCCATCGCTTCCATCAAGACCTGGGTGGCCTGGTCGATTGTGAAGCCCATATCCAGCGCGCAGTTGAACAGCGTCTGAGCCCTCCGATCTGCCGCCGATGACGTCATCTTCGGCATTGCTGCCAGAGCCGCACCCACACGTTGCGCGTTCTCCTTCATCCGGGTCCATTCGTCATCAAGGAAGTCGGCGGCTCCTTCCGAGCGGGGCTGCGCTTCAATTGCGAGGAAAGCCGCTGCGGCACCTTCGAAGGCGTCGTAAAGCGCGACGAGCGCGCTAGCATCATCAGCTTTCGCATCTAGTGCATGCGCTGGAAACACCCGACCGGCCCTAACCCTGACAGCGCTGAGGCGGCATAGCCTATGCAATCAGAACTGGACAAAATGACTCTGCTGAGGTCGCGTTTCTGCAAATCGTGAAATGTTTCTTGTGAAACCCCGGTGCGCTAACAATGACGCCTATTGCAAGCTTGTGAGCGTCCGAGCTATTTTTCGATCTAAGGTTCATGATTCGACTCGCATTAGTTTGCGTCAGCGAACATGGCCAGCGTCCGAAAGGACGTCCCGGTCGTCACAAGGGATGACCGTCGCACCTGCCACCGATAACGCCTGCTAAGGCCTCCGGTGGCACAGGCGAGCGCATAGGCCGCGCGAACAAGCCGCATCCAAAGTCGCAGACACATTTGAAGACGCATGCCCCCAAGCAGCGCGCTCTTTCCATTGAGCGTGCGTCCACGGAGGATTTCGTGATGCAGGATGCTGCACCGACCAACACCCTTATGTCCCCCGATGAAGCGGCTGACTATCTCCACATCTCAACCGTAATGCTCGCAAAGATGCGTTGGAGCGGCACGTCGGGGTTGCCCTACATCAAACTGGGCCGCCGAACGATCCGCTATCGCCGGTCTGATCTCGATCGCTGGCTCACTCAGCGGGAAGTGTGTCGATCCCGCGGCGAGCAGCGCGAAGCTGCCGTCGCGTGATGGGGGCCGCGATGGACGCGAACGGCACCTCCACCAAAGTCGAGATTTTACCTGCCTATCTGACGCCAGCGGAAGCTGGCCGATTTATCGGCGCCGCCACGCAGACTCTCGCGCGCTGGCGCTGCGAGGGCGGCGGCCCCGACTTCATCCGCGTCGGCCGCAAGATCATGTACGGGCGCGACGACCTAATCGGATGGATGAGCGCTCGTCGCGTCTCCTCGACCAGTCAGGAGAAAGTAGCTTAAACGCAGCGCCCCGGCGGTGGTTGCACACCGGCCGGGGCGAATTTCAATCAGGAAAACGGAGATTTCGATGACATCCAATATGGCTCAACCGAATCACCGACGCAAGCCCAAGCTGCCGGTGACCCACGACCTCAGCCCGGCCGCCGTCTGGCTAATCCGCCATCGCCGCGTGCCCCGCGACCTCGCCCAGCTCGTCGCGGAGCTTGCCGGCCTCGGCGGCACGGAGGTCTGCAATGGCTGACGTTACCCAAATCCGCGTGCGCATCGGCCCCAACGGGCCGGTGCGCGCTTTTAAAGGACGCTTCGCCTGGGCCCTCCGCGAGATGATCCGCGCCGGTTCGCGCGGCGTCACCCCGATCGAGCAGCCGGCGCCCCGCTGGTCGCACTACATCTACAGGCTCCGGCGCGAGGGTGTGCCCATTAGGACTATCCCAGAGAAACACGCCGGTGCGTTTCCCGGTCAGCACGGCAGGTATGTGCTGTCCGCCCCGGTGACGATCCTGACGGATGACGACAAGAGCGGGGAGGCTGCCTGATGAATGCCCGCCCCGATCCCATCCAATACGACCACTTGGTGCGCTCCGCCGCTGAGATCGAGCCTGCTTTGCTCGGCACGGCGATGATGCACCCGGAAGCCATGGCGCTCGCGCTCTCCACCGTCGCGCCCGAACACTTCCACGAGCCGCTGCATCAGGCGCTGTGGGCGACCATGCGGGAGATGGCCGCGGACGGAGGTGCGGTCAACCCGGTCACGCTGGTGGCGAAGCTGGGCAACGCCAAGTTCGAGGACGGCTTCGACCTCAAGCAATATCTCGCGCGCTGTGCCGCTGATACCCACTGCCCGCCCACCTATGTGGTCGATTTCGCCAAGCAGGTGCGGGAAATGTGGGCGCTCCGGCAGGTCGCGGCCTATGCCGAGGATCTCAAACAGGACGTTAGCCTGCCCGGCGCCTCCGCGAAGGCGCTCATCGCGGACATGATCGGGAACCTCGATCAAACGCGCGCCGTCATCGAGGGCCGGCCCGTGTCCGGCCGAACGGTGGCGGAGACCACCAATGCAGTGCTCGATCGCATGAGCAAGCTGATGACCGGCGAGGCGTCGGATATCGCCATCACCACCGGGTTGCGCGACCTCGACCACAAGCTCGGCGGCGGCTTCCGGCCCGGTGAGTTGGTCATCGTCGCCGGCCGCCCCGGCATGGGCAAGACCACCGTAGCAGTCTCGGTCTCGCGGCAGATGGCCAAAGCGGGCCATGCCGGCGGCTTCTTCTCGCTGGAAATGCTGGAGAATCAGATCGGCGCCCGCTTCATCTCGGACGAGGTGTTTGTCGCCGGCTCGCCGCTCAACGCAAACCGAATTTTGAACGGGACTCTGAACGTACCGGACGCGGAGCGCGCCTTCGATGCCGGTCGGCGTTTCCGCGACCTGCCCCTCGTGATCGATGACAGCGCCAGCCTCACAGTAGGGGAAATCAGGGCTCGCACCCTCACCATGAAAGCACGTTTCGAGCGGGCAGGCAGGCGGCTGACCTTCATCGTGCTCGATTACCTCAAGTTCATCCGGGCCACGGACCGCTATCGCGGTCAGCGCCACCTCGAAGTTGGCGAAATCACCGCGGGCCTGAAGGCGCTGGCCAAAGACGTCGGCATTGTCGTGATCCTGCTCTGCCAGCTCAACCGCGAAACCGAAAAGGCTGCCGACAGACGCCCCGAACTCGCCCACCTGCGGGATTCCGGTGAGATCGAGCAGGACGCTGATGTGGTGCTGTTCCTCTATCGCGAGGCGTACTACCTCAACAACGATCCCGGCGCTGATCCACAGCGGCTGGCAGACGTTGCCAATCGCCTAGAATTAATCATCGCCAAACAGCGAATGGGCCCAACCGGCCGAGTGGCGGTGTTCTGTCATCCAGGGGCATCGGCCGTGCGCGATCAGGAGGGGCGGCCATGAACAAGCGTCCCTGGATGCCGCTCTACGTTGCCGACTACTTGAAGGACACCACCCACCTCGGCGCGCTGGAAAGCGGCGCCTACCTCCACCTGATTATGAACTACTGGCAAAACGGCGGGTTGCCTTCCGATGACCGACAACTCGCCCGCATCGCCAAATTAACGATGCGCGAATGGAGGAAGTCACGCGCCACTCTCGCCGCCTTCTTTCAGGATGGATGGAAGCACAAGCGGGTGGAAGCCGAGCTTGCTCACACCGCTGATATTGCGGCCAAAAGACGCGCCGCAGCGGAGGAAAAGCACCGGCTGCGGCGGGAGAAGGCCGCTGCAAATGCACATGCAAATGCACCTACACTTCACACTTCACATATCACAGAGCAAGCAGATGCGCGCGCACCAGAACTGGCCAAGGCCATAGTGAGAGCTTTCGAGCGGGCCTGTTCTCTGACCATTCCGGATACCTCACGCGTGTCTCTGTGGCTCACCCAAGGTTATGAGCCGAGGATCATCCTTGCGACCATCGAGGAGCGCTTGGCTCACAAGCGATCGATTTCTGGTTTGAAATACTTCGACGGCGCGATCAGGGAGGCACACGTGGGGCAGGCACCAAAGATCGCGAGGGCAAGTCAACCGAACTACGATGCCGCAGTTATCGGCTACAAGGCCACCGGCAATTGGCCGGCTTGGGCGCCCGGCTCAGAGCCTGGCATGGCAGGCTGCATGGTGCCGCCCGAAATTCTCCGTAAACACGGCTATTTACCGGGCGTCGGTAGTCGGGAAACGCCTCTCAGCGCAAAGCTCGATCAACCCAACGCGCCCAAGGCGTCCTTGGACAAGGCGGGGCCCGGCGCGCAGCCTGTCCCGGTAAGCCAACCCGAGATCACCGACCATCCCAAGGCGGCCCTCATGCGCAAGGTAATCCGCGACAAGTTCGCCAAGGCCAATCGCGCCCCGCCGGACACCGCGATTCTCGATCGCTGGCTGGCGCAGGGTATTGATCCGCGGATCATCATGTCGGTGGTCGCCCAGGGACTTGAAGGCCGACCGGACTCCCACCTAAGCGACTTCGATGAGGAAATCCAAGCGATGCACGAGCTTGACCAGCTGACGAAGGCCGCATGACCGCCAGTTGCCCAGATCGACGGGTGGGACACTCGTGGAATCAATGTCCCGCGTGATCGGAGGAAGTTGGAGGAAGCAGAGGCGAGGCAGGCCCAGCAGTAGGACAATCAGAGGAAGGCCATGACTAAACCCGGTGTGCAGATGCGGTCGCGCTGGGGTTATGGGCCATTCGTCGATGTCACCAAAGTATGGCTGGCCGAGCTAGATCGCCGCTATCTCGAACTGACCCACATTGTGGATAGGCTTGAGCGCGGCGTACCGGTTTAGATTTTGCTGCTGGTTATGGCTGGGCTTGCGCCTGCCAGCATAAACGAAAGCGCCGCTGCCCGTCGGCGGAAACAGCGGCGCTCTATTCCCAGGTGGGATTCGAACCCATGACCCCCTGCTTCGTAGTCTCAATAAGGCCAATTCCCTGACATTCCTCAGTTTCCCTGAGCAAAGAATCAGTTGTTTCGGGCTTTTCCACCCATACTGTGCTACCGGGATTTTCCGGGGATTTCAATTTCCGTGCTTCCCCTGTCCTGCCCCGGACCGAATAGCAAGCGAACAGCGAAATGTCTGTAAAGCGGATTTCCGCCAATTACTTCACAGTTGTCCCGCGCGCGAGCGCGTATGCCGTCATCCCCCGGTCGATTTCCTCTTCGAGGTGCGCGACGAGGGCAGCTATCGCTTCTTCGAACACCTTGTCGAAATCGACGCGCACGCCGTCCCACGTGCTCAGGTTCTTGCAATTGTCGATGACCAACTGCGTCTTGAAGTTCAGCTTTTTCGTAGTGTGCGCAAAATTGTTCCGAATTTTTCGTATGCTCTGGGCATCGTCATGCTGCCCCTCATTGAATATTTCCAGCGCATACGCCAAGTCTATTTTGGCGCGCAAGCTGCTCAGCGGGCCGTATCCCTCGAACAGTGTCTTCTCCAGCTTCTTGTGCGCGATATTCGGCATCCTCAAAGAGAGTGCCATTTTGATGTAGTTCTCCAATGCGGAGACGAACACGATTGTCGGACCCGCTTGCGCATCCAATACCGTCGTGTGAACGAGCGTTTTCAGCTCCTCCAATTGGGCCTTGGTGATCTTGATCTCGTCGTCCTTAGCAGCAGCATTGTCGGTCACGTGGCCCTCCTTTGTGCTGCCAGCCGCGGGAATTGCCCCGGTGATGCCCTTAGAATTGCACAAAACAGTCTAACGGAGAAACAGTTCAACTTCAGGTATTTAGCCAAGCGAGCAACTCTAGACAATCTGATTGGTCATCTCTTTTTGGTGAATCTCCTGGCATTTCCCTTCAGCTTATTGCAGCTACGGTCGTCTCGCATACGAACTATCGCCGTCCGCGACTAAGGACCGATAGGACGGCAGCTCCCACGGCTAGCAATGGCTCGCCCAACAATCTACGATAGTACGGCCCGGGCGCACCACAGGTCTCCGCATTTCAATTGATGATTTCGACCTTTGAGAATTTCTAAAAAGGTTTTGGGATGCGACCGACCAGTTTCACGCCAACTCCGGGCTAAAGTTGGAGGTTTACTACTCCCACACCCTTGAAAGCGACTGAATGGACATCGCCCAACTCAACGGCCTCGCCAACTTCATCTGGAACATCGCCGACGATGTTGACCTGACCGGGCTTTTTTGGACCAAGCGATGTGAGAAACTGAGCTTGGAAAGGAAGTTGGGTCATGCCGAAGAAAAGGTTCAATGCGGAGCAGATTGTGACGCTGCTTCGCCAGATTGAGGTGTTGATGGCGCAGGGCAAATCTGCGCCCGAGGCCTGCCGGGAAGCCGGGATATCGCAGCAGAGCTACTACCGCTGGCGCAAGGAATACGGCGGCCTTGAGATCGACCAGGCGAAACGAATGAAAGACCTGGAACGCGAGAATGTGCGTCTGAAGCGCCTTGTTGCCGATCTGTCGCTTGAGAAGCAGGTGCTCAAGGACGTTGCCTCGGGAAACTTGTAAGCCCCGAACGGCGCCGGCAGGCGGTTGAACGCATTCGGGGGAAGTACGGTGTCTCGGAGCGTCACGCCTGCCGGATTGTCGGCCAGCCTCGCGGAACGCAGCGTTACACCACCATTGTCCGGGCCGATGAAGATGCGCTGACGCAGGCCATTATTGCGTTGGCATCGCAGTACGGCCGATACGGCTATCGTCGGATCAAGTCATTGCTGGACGAGGCCGGGTGGGACGTGGGCTGCGATCGGGTGCAGCGGATCTGGCGTCGCGAGGGGCTCAAAGTACCCAAGAAACAAAGGCCTCGGGGCAGGCTCTGGCTCAACGATGGCTCCTGCATCCGGCTAAGGCCGGAACGGCGTAATCATGTCTGGTCCTATGACTTTGTTGAAGCCCAGACCCATGATGGCCGCAAGCTGCGGCTGATGACCCTGATCGACGAGTTTACGCGCGAATGCCTGGCCATCAGGGTCGCGCGCCGGATCAATGGCTTCGGCGTACTTGAGACGATGGCTGATGTCATGCTCATGCGGGGCGTGCCTGAGCATATCCGGTCCGACAACGGCGCTGAGATGACGGCAAAGGTCGTGCGCAGCTGGTTGACGCAGGTCGGGGCCAAAACCCTGTTCATCGAACCAGGCAGCCCTTGGGAGAACGGCTACTGCGAGTCGTTCAACGGCAAGCTCCGTGATGAACTGCTTAATGGTGAAATCTTCTACAGCCTGAGAGAAGCACAGATCGTCATCGAGCAATGGCGCAAGCACTACAACACGGTCAGGCCGCACTCGGCGCTCAACTACAGGCCACCGGCGCCCCAGACATTCGCGCCCCTGGCCCAACACCTAGATAAGATCATCCCAATGCAGTAATCTCTCATCCGCTGGTACAAAAAAACCGTCAGGTCAAAATATGGCGAGACACGCTGCTACATTCGCGATCCCGATGGCTACATTATAGAAGTTGGGCAAAGCAGGCCGGACTTCGCTTACGGCTAAACGGCATGCCAAAATGAATATAGCAACCGGAGCCCGCGTGCGGGCGGATTTGCGCCGCGCACTTTTGAGAGCCAATGTCTACCAGGTAGAGACGGACGTTAGCGGCAACTCTCGACAGGCCAACCACGTCGAATGCGCCAGACGTCGTAAGTCCTGGCCGCAATGAACATGTTCGGTTGCAAGTTCAGTGTGTTCGGTATGTTCGGTCAGATTTAAAGCTGCGTGGCTAACGCAACTCCGGGCGGCCTCAGCCCCGTAGAGGGTGTGTGTAGGGAACGACCCGCGACTTTCAACGTAGGATGCGAGTAGCCCGGCACGCAGCGTGATCTGCATGGTCGAGGACGGCTCAGTAAGGTTGACCGGGGGCGGGCGTTTTGATGATGGAAGCGACCGAAAGACCAGCTTAGGTATGATGCCTTTGACCTGCTCCCCAACTTGCCCTCGTTCATAAGGAGAGTTTGTTCCAGTTTTGCCCCTGTCTGGGGCGTGCTGCAAACTCGGTTGGTGTGAGCCCGTTGAGGCTCGTGTGCGGTCGGTTGGTGTTGTAGTCGATCCTCCATGCTTCGATGATCTGGCGCGCCTCATTCAGGTTGGCGAAGAGGTGCTCGTTGAGGCACTCATCACGCAGCCGGCCATTGAAGCTCTCCACGAAGCCATTCTGCATCGGTTTGCCCGGCGCGATGTAGTGCCATTCGACGCCATGCTCCTGCTGCCAGGCCAGCACGGCGTTTGAGGTCAGTTCGGTGCCGTTGTCGCTGACGATCATGCCGGGGCAGCCCCTCATCTCGACGATGCGATCGATCTCCCGTACGACCCGAGGCCCAGTGAGCGAGGTGTCTGCGACCAGGCTGAGGCACTCCCGGCTGAAGTCATCGACCACGGTGAGGATACGGAAGCGCCGGCCGCTCACCAACGTGTCCATCACGAAGTCGAGCGACCAGCGCAGGTTCCGGTCCTGCGGGATCGCCATCGGCGCCCGCGTGCCCAAGGCTCGCTTGCGACCCCCGCGCTTGCGCACGGAGAGCCGTTCTTCCTTGTAGAGCCGATAGAGCTTCTTGTGGTTCAGCCGGATGCCCTGGCGGGCCAGGAGCAGGCCCAGACGGCGATAGCCGAACCGCCGCCTCTGTGAGGCCAGTTCCCGCAGCCTGGCCCGCAGTTCTTCATCGCCAGTCCGCTTGGACGCATAGCGATAGGTCTTCGGGTGCAGGCCGACGAGCCCACAGGCTCGCCGCCGCGAATAGCCCCTGTCTCGGACCGCCCAGGTCACAGCACGCTTGCGCAAGCTGGGCGTCAGAAGTTTTTTCCGAGCATCTCCTTCAGCGTCGAGGCATCCAACATCGACTCCGCCAGGAGCTTCTTTAGCCGGCGGTTCTCGTCTTCCAGCGCCTTCAGCTTGCGGACGTCCGAGACCTCCATTCCGCCGAAACGCGAGCGCCACTTGTAGAACGTGGCATCGCTGATGCCGTACTTGCGGCACACATCACCAGCCGATAGCCCGGCAGCGTGCTCCTTCAGCATCTTGATGATCTGCTCTTCGCTGAACCTGCTCTTACGCATCTGTCCGTCTCCCAATCGGAACGGACTCTACCCAAAAACGGGGGCATCTACGGGGAGCAGGTCAAGCGCAACCACGGAATGCCTGTATGGGTGGATCAGAATTGCCACAAGGCCGAATATCGATAACAACGCGCATTCCCTCTCGTTTGAATTGTTCGCGGCGTACTGCGGCTAGCATAGGGCTGCGCAGCCTCAAACGCAGGCTTGAATCAATTCGGGAAGGTGAGCGGGACAATACCGACGGCGCCTTCGATATGGCCCGAGTTTAGAGCTCTTTATCCGGTCGCCCTCAGCTCTTGTGCACGAGCAGGATCATGCCGACCAACACTACCAACAGGACCACCGACAGCGCAATGGCGATGCGCGTGGCCTTCACGGCACGATCCTTCTCCCACCAACTCGTGGGCTTGATGCCTTGCAGGACAAACGTCGTGACGCCGGCAAGGTTCACGCAAATCAGGTTCACCAGAAACAGCGAGAAAGCGCCGATTGCCAGAGTGGGATGGCCGCCGCCCAGCAGCAGCCCGGACGTCACCAGCGGCGGCAACAACGCCACCGCCACCATGACGCCAATCAGCGTCGCAGATACGCCGGTGGTGAACGCCAGCGCGCCCGCACTGCCGGACGCCAATGCCACGGCGACGTCGCCCAGACCCACCCACGTGCGCGACGCCATTTCGGGCAATATCGGGTCCACGTTCAGCAGCACGCCGAAGATCACCGACAAGACCAACGCCGCCGCAATGCCCGCCAGCGCCGTCAGAAGCCCCTGCCGAAGCAGAATCAGGTCGCCCAAGGTAATGCCGAGCGACAAGGCCACGTTCGGCCCGAGCAGAGGCGCAATCACCATCGCGCCGATGATGACGGCCACGCTGTTGTCATTCAAACCGATGGCCGCCACGACGGTGGACAGCGCCACCATCGCCATATAGACGCGCGACAGCCGCGCGCCATTCTTGATGTCTTCGTACAATTCCTCGCGACCGATCCGCTCCGGCGGCTTTTCCTCGCGCGGCGGCGGCTCGGAGGCAGCCGGTTGCGGTTCCGGCTCCGGTTCCGCCTGGGCGCGTGGCAAAGTCGCCTCGACCGGCAGAATCACCACCCGGTTGCCCTCGCCCCCGGTGTAGCGTTTCTCCAACAGATCCAGCACCTTCTCGCTCTGCTCGGCGTCCATCAAGATGCGGACCAGCACTTCCCCGCCCGCCGACAGGATCTGCCGGTGTTCGAGCACATTGCACCCCTCCAGAAGCGCGCGGACGTCGTCGCCGTCTTTCTCCCGCAGCACCATCTCGATCAAGCGCAGCGCCATCGCGTCTCATCCTTTCGATGTCCGGCCGAGGCAGGCCGTCACCGTATTTCGATCCGTTTCAGCAGCTCCCATATCGGCACCGCCGAAACGCCGCCGACAACCCCGCTCAGGTAGCTCGGAATGTCGGTGTTGAAGAGCCAGCGCCACAGGAGGCCGGCAACGAGGCTCGTCACCAGCATGGTCGCGAGCGTGATCAGCAGTCGCTGCCAGAGCGGCATGTCATCGCTCCCCGAACCCTTGAGGATTTGCCATCGACGAACCTATGCGTCTCTTGCCTGTACCCAATCTTCAGACAACCGTGCCGAACAGTTTCCCGATCCCGGCGGTGAGCGCCATCGCCAAGGCGCCCCAGAACGTCACCCGGGCCGTGGCGCGCAGCACGTTTGCGCCGCCGGTTTTCGCCCCGATCGCGCCCAGCAAAGCGAGAAAGCCCAGGGACGCCGCCGACACGACCGGGACCAGCGCACTCGCCGGAGACACGACCACCATGAGCAAGGGCATGGCCGCGCCGACCGAAAACGTGGCGGCCGAGGTGAGCGCGGCCTGCACCGGACGCGCGGTGGTGATTTTCGATATCCCGAGCTCATCGCGCGCGTGGGCGGTCAAGGCATCTTTCGCCATCAACTGTTGCGCAACCTGCCGCGCAAGCGCCTGGTCGACGCCACGCTCGACATAGATTCCGGTAAGTTCATCGAGCTCAAACTCGGGATTTTCGCTGAGTTCCTTGCGCTCGCGCGCGAGATCCGCCTGTTCGGTGTCGGATTGCGAGCTGACCGACACATATTCGCCGGCCGCCATCGACATGGCCCCCGCCACGAGTCCTGCGACACCGGCGATCAACACGTCGTTCTGCGTCGCGGCGGCGGCGGCAACGCCGACGATCAAGCTCGCGGTCGAGATGATGCCGTCGTTGGCGCCGAGCACGGCGGCGCGCAGCCAGCCGATGCGGTCGACGAAGTGGTTCTCCGGATGGAGGCGAAGACGACTCATCTGACATTCCAACTGTCAGATCACAGCCGCCCCATGAGGAGCAGCACGACGAGGATGATCAGGATGATGCCGATGGCACCGATGCCGCCGTGACCGTAACCGTAGCCGTAGCCGCCGAAGCGGCCACTGAAGCCGCCGAGCAGGAAGATGACGAGGACGATGACGAGAATGAGTCCCAGCGACATGGTCTTTTTCCTTTGGCAGGTTTTGAGCGGATTAGGCTGACATTCGTGACTCAGACCCCGAAGCCCTCAATCGTATCCCGAGTGCCACCCCTGGAGGCACGAACGAGAGATCGACGTCCGCCCACTATGCCACACGGGGACACGAAAGCGAGCCGGAATTGTGTTTCGTCACTTCGCCATCCGCCAGGCGAACAGCACCACAGCGGCGCCGGCCGCCGCCGCAATAACCGCCGTCACCAGGCCACTGCCGAGCGCAAGCAGCACGGCGATATGGTAACCGACGAACGCGCCGGCAACGCCCACGAGTGCGCTCGTGATGATGCCGCGGGTCGATCCGGAGAACTGGCGGGCGAGCCAGGACGGGCCGGCCAGCCGATCGAAGAGAATGCCGGCGACGATGCCGATTACGAGAACCAGAAGAAACGTCACGACCGGGTCGGTGGCGCCCATGCAATGGCCCCTCCCTATTGTGTGGAACAGAAAGAATAGCCGCTTGATTTGCCTACGACAATCTGGCGGGAGCTAATCGAACGAACCGTTTTGGATCAACAGCGGAATCAACGCCGTCAAATTCCCCGCATGGTACGCGCGCGGCACGACGATGGGCGGGCCGGGACGAACGCTTTCGTCGCCGCAGCGGTGAAGGTGCGATGCGGCGCACAGAACTGATGTGAGCCAGCCGTACTCCATAGATAGAACGAGTCAACGGGTCGGCGCGAAGCACCGCCCGACGACAGGCTTCGCGTCATCCTCCATCGTTGAAAGACCGGCCGGTTCGCCCTTCGGCTAACTCACCCTACGGACATGGATGCCGATAGCCTTCATAATCAAGATTAAGTGCCGCTGCCGCCTGGATCCAACTGCTCTTTTGCGGCATCCCTGACATTTGCCCTGCCGGCATACTATATGTTTCTCGTTGCCCTGAACGATTAGCCCTCCAAGGCCGTTAGCCTTGCGCCACACCTTCATCCGCCCAGGATTGAAGAGCGGAGCGTCACCCGAAGCAAGCGGTGCTCCGGTAGCTGTAACCATAGGCCGCTCCATCATGGATCATCGCGCAAGATTCTCAACGCTGAGTGCCAGATACGACGACTTTCTGTTTGCGTCGGTTTGCGAGGACGCAAACGGGATGCGCCTTAGTGTCCTGTCGGCACTGGCGCGGATGAATGTCGATCCGTGGGAGGAGGCAACGCGATTGGCGGCCATGCCCAACGCGATCGCGGAGAAGACGCTCCTCTCGATCCTCGATCTGGTCTCGGGCAGAAGCTGGAAGTCGCCGGAAGCGGCGGCCATCGCGGCGCGGCTGGTGCGGCTGCTCCCGCGGCCGGGAGAGGCCGGCGCCGCAAATACTGAGGTCGGAACCGCAAATGCCGTCACCGGGCCCGCAGCGAAGGCTTCCGCGCTACGGACAAATTACTGGTGGGTGTGGCTGGGCTTTTGGCTGGTGATGTCGTTCATGATTCCGCACCATCAGGCAACGACACCGAACGCGGGCGTTGCCACGTCGGAATCAGGCGCACCATTGCATGTAACCAGCAAGCCCCCGGATCCGCTCGGTCTCTCCCGCTAGATTCGGGCAGGGCCGGCGACGTCCGAGGGCGGCGATACGCTGCCGCGCGCGGCTAAAACCAGTTAATTCCGGCCAGCGGCAGCACCCGCTGGAGGATCGCTCCCACGCAGATCAGCACCACGAGCAGTTTGAGAAGGTTTGCCAAGCGCCGATCATTGACGAATTTCTCGATGGCCCAGAAACAAATCGCGCCGACGACGCAGATAATCAGAACCCCGATCAAGACTGAAATCATTGCAACCCCCTGTGCTGGCCTATTGCCACGGACAATAAGCGACGCACTGATCGACAACGTCGCCCTCAACCGTCTCCACCTGCTGCCACATCAGCTCGCAACCGTCTTCGGTCAGGCCTTCGCAATACGGCTCGGGCGCCGAAATGTAGGCGTAGGGGTAGTAGTCGGTCGAGCCGATTGCGATTGCGCCCAATGTGCTGAGAGCGACAAACGTCCACCAACCGTTGCCATGGCGGCGGCGGTATCCGCTGCGCCACGCCGAGTAATTGTGGCCGCGAATGACGGCGCGGCCGGCACCGCGCCCTGGCACTCCGCGCAAACGAGCCGCGGTGACCGTTCTCGGACCGCGTGGCGTGACCACCCGCGGCGCGGCAGCGGGCGATATCGCCTTCCGACGGGTGGCCGCCGGAGCGGTCCCTTTCGGAGTGACCGTGCGTTGCCTGGTCACGCGCGGCGTCGATTTCGGCTGCGTGACGACGCGCGGCGTAGCCTTGCGTTGCCTGGTCACATGCGGCGTAGCCTTGCGTTGCCTGGTCACATGCGGCGAGGCCTTGCGTTGTCTGGCCGCGTGCGGAGCGGCCTTCTGTTGCCTGGTCGCTTTCGGCGCGGATTTTCGTGCCGGGGCGGCTTTCCGTTGTTTGCCTTTTTTGCCTTGCTGTTGCTGCGCGGAAAGCTCTTTAGTAATTGCCGCCCTCCCTTGTGCCGAACTAGGACCGTATGGCGTACTTAGAACGGCCGCCGCCATTAGGCCCGCCGTAATAATCGTCAAGCTCTTCATTTTGGTCATAGCCATCCCTCGTTATTGCAAGCCAAGCGTCGGCCGTGAGGCTCAAAATTGCGACCGCGCGCAATGCGAACAGCCGGAGTGCGGTGTTATGCTTCGACTACAGGGTAAGCCTCCATTGCTAATAGCCATCAAGAGAACAAAACCGTAAACATTGCACCTTGGTCTTTATCGCCGCATCCGATCAACAATTCGCCGCCAATCCGTTCAACAAAGGATCGAATAATCCTTATTCCCAATCCCTTGCGGGCGACCGAATCAAAGTCTTTCGGTAGAGCGGGGCCATCGTTGAAAACTGACAAGGCATATCCTTTGTCGAGATTCGGTTCTAAACGGACCGCAATCCGCCCTTTGCCGTACTTGGCGGCATTCGTAATCAGTTCATTGGCGATGAAGCCGAGCGACCGGCAGGTCGCAGTCGGCAGGTCGATTTCTATCGCATCAACAGATATTTCCTGCTCATCGCGCAGTCCGGCGGACATCAAGGTGGAGAAGTCACCACAAAGATCTTCGAGGAATCTCTTGAACGCGACAGTTGTTGCGCCATTAAAAGAATGAAGACGCCGATGGATGCGCCCGATCATGGCGATCCGATCGGCCGCAGCCGCCAATTGCGAAGCCGCCTCCGCATTCGCCGTCGCCCGGCTTTGTAACGACAGCAGGCTTACGATCATTTGCAAATCGTTCAAGAGTTGATGATTTGACTCGCTGCTCAAGAGCGCTTGATCTTGGATCGTCTCATCTTTTTGACGAAGCAGGCTCTCATCAAGAGCGATGATCTCTCGCAGCTGGAGTTCGGCCTGCCGATATCTTTCCAATTCACGTTCATAGCTTGCTGCCGAGCGGCGCTCAGAGAATCTCTCTGGAGCAGCCAAAGCTATTTTAACGCTCTGAGAAACATGCTGCATGCCAGCTCTCCCGGCTGTCCGGTCATCCGTAGTGCAGACGTGAGAATTAAGCATCGCGAGAACGTGCCACGCCGTATTGACCCACATCAATTACGTCTGATGGCAGACATTAAGCTTGCCTGCCTGGGTCGTCCGGAGTTTGTATAAAATTGACCACTTTCGCGGGACCGTAGGGGTCCTACGCTGTGCTGGCGGTTCGGGCCGACGAACGGGTGGATTGCTCCGTTCTAGCTTTGAGATGCGGATTGTCGTTCAAAACGACATTCAGCAGCGAATTGTGTACGATTATTTGTCCGTTGTAGTCGATTAAACCCAATTTCCGGAATTTGTTCATGAACTTGCTTATGCGCGATCGCGTCGTGCCAACGATCCCAGCGAGCGTCTCCTGGCTGATCTTTCCAATGATAGGCTGAGGAATGCCGGCCTTGTCGAAATTTGCCAACAAGAGAAGCGTGCGTGCCAGGCGCCGCTCGCTCGAATTAAATAGTTGATCGACCAGGTCCTCCTCGACCCGAAGCGTGCGGGTCAGAAGGTGATCGATGAAAAACTGCGAAAACGCTGGCTCCTCATAGAGCGCGCGGACCATGTCCGCCTTCTCCAACCGCATCATCTCGCAGTCCGACAGCGCCACGGCTGAGGCCAAGCGCCGCGGCTGCCCGGTCAGGCATCCCTCTCCGAAGAACTCGTCCGGGCCGTGGAGTGCGACGACGGCTTCCTTGCCTTGCTCGGACACGACGACCAGTTTGACCTTGCCCTTTAGCACATAGTAAACCACATCCGCAGGGCTACCCTGCGAAAACACTGTTTCGCGCGCGCGATACTTGACGATGGTGTGACCGCTGCCATCCGTATTGAGATAGATTTTCGGATCGAAGGAGCCCTTTCGGCTGGTCTTGGTCTTACGATCAACGGTTCGCTTGGTCATATGTCCCCGTTCCTCGCACAGACGGACCGCCAGTTGTTACCAATTATCGCCAGCCAAGCTGAAACGATGAATGGCGTGCGATGTCCCATATGAGTCTCGGTGATGGCGACCGAAGCTGGTAGCCAGTCGGATCAAGTTGCGGCTTTGACCTGCTTTGCATCCTCTTCGGCCAACAGTTTCGAGAGCATATCGCGCCGAACGGGGTCGGTTTCGATTTTGAGCTGATCAATGTAACGAGCGATGTTCTGGCGCTCGATGAACCCTTTCACGGACTCTTCCATAACGCGTCCTCCGCACGAAGGAGAAAACAGCGGCCGGATCGCGCGACCGTTGGAAGAACTATGCACTAAGAGGGCGGCCGGCTTCGGGGACTGGGGAGAGAGCCAAGCCACCTAAAGCGCATCAGCGATCCCTTGGCACTGCGACCGGATCGCTTCCGTAGGCTACGCCTCGCTGCCATAGGAGTTTAGCGATAGGTCTGCTGGCAGACATTGTAGGGGCAACGCCATAGCGGGCAAAGCCCTGTCATTCCACTGCAGCAGGCCAGCGTGCGTGGTCTCGAAATGTCTGATACGAGATATTGCCTTGCCTCAAGCGTCAATTGGGCGCAGCCTCCACGGACGATCTGCGCACGGGCGACGGCGACAAGATCCTGCGAGAGCCAAAAAAGTCGCCGGTGACGAGCGGCAGTGCTGGTAATGCGCCCCGCGTGAAACGTTTGTACACGACCAAGGAGCAGTGAAATGGTGGCCCGACCCAGGGCTTCGGAGCCGCATGCCAACCGATTGCTCGGTTTGCTGCCGCCCAGAGATTACCAACGGCTTCGCCCGCATCTTCACCGTATTCCGCTGGAGTACAAACAATCTCTCTATCGCGCCAACAAGCCTATCGAGTTTGTCTATTTCATCGAGACCGGCGTCGGCTCTCTGGTGAACACCATGAGGAACGGCCAGGCTGCCGAGGTTGGAACGATCGGCAACGAAGGCCTAGTCGGTTTGCCCATTCTGTTCGGTGACGACAGGGCGCCGACCAGCGTTTACGTCCAGGTTCCCGGTGCCGGCCTGAGAATGAAGGCAACACCGTTCAAAAAGGAACTGGCACAAAACGCTTCGCTGCGAGCGGTGATCTTGCTTTATGCTCACGCCTTCTTCAACCAAGTCGCACAGTCGGCCGCCTGCAATCACTTTCACTCCCTAGAGCAGCGATGTTGCCGCTGGCTTTTGATGACGCACGAACGCATGCAATCGGATGAGTTTTTGCTGACGCAGGAGTTCCTGGCCATGATGCTGGGGGTGCAGCGGACCGGCGTGACGGCTGCCGCGGGCGCGCTGCAACGGGCCGGCCTCATCCGCTATAAACGCGGCAATGTCACGATCATTGATCGCCGCGGCCTGCTACACCGCTCGTGCGAGTGTTACGGCGTTTCAAAAAGGGAGTTCGACCGGTTGCTCGGAACGCGATCAGCGCGTCCGACCCGCTCCGCCAGGATTTAGCTCGTGTGTGGCTGAGAAAAACGGTAGTAGCGCCGGTTAGGTTCGCTTCGCGGAACCTTGAACGCCGACGCCACTACCGCAACGTGCGGCGGTTGGACCCGCCGCGTGACTATTCGCCCGCATCGTTACTTTTGATCACCCTGGTCCGAATCGCTCGAACCGGAGCCTGTTGTCGAGGATTCATTCGTGATGATCTCGGCGACCGCCCCGGTGTCGGGATGAATCAGAAGGATGCGGTCCGGCATCTTGACGAACATATACTTGTCAGTCGTTGGCACCTGCGCCGTCACGGCGCCTGGCAACGGCTGCGTCTTCACCGTTTCCGGTAGCTTGGTGCCAACCGTGGCCTCTTCGGCTTCTGTTGACGCCTGCGCCGGCTCGTTCGCCAGGCCTTTCATGACGTCCTGCTGTTGAGCGGGACTGAGATTGAGCTGCCCTTGATCAGAGGCTCCTTGTGCCGCTGTAAGACTGACACTTCCCATAAATATAACCGCTATCGCGATTGCGTAAGCGCGTAGGTCGTTTCGCATGAACGTCTCCTGCATGTTGGAGGATACCGTCGTGCTGTAGACGGCATCATGCCAACAACCGCCCTACGATGTTCGTTCCACGAAGAGCGCATAAATGAAATAATCGTAGATGAGCACATTTGCTCAGACTCGCCTCAAGAACAGCTACATAGCTTTTTATCAGACGTTTTGTTTTTGAAGGGTGAAGTCGTGGACGAGGATCGAGTTGCCGGATCGGCGAAAGAAATCAAAGGAACAATCAAGCAGGCGGTCGGAAAGGCCGTCGGTGATACCAAGCTAGAGGCAGAGGGCAAAGCTGACAAAATAGAGGGCAAGGTTCAGAACGCCATCGGCGGTATCAAAGACACGATTAGAGACTCGCTCAAAGAGAAATAGGCGTCGCGGTTAGACCCGTCAGCATGAGGGTTAGGAAGGCCGCATTGACTACATCCGCTGCATGGCAGCGTTGCTCCTGATTGCGGGATTTACCGCGCAGTCGGATGACTTCGCTGAAGGGTCATTTCCAGACTCATGCACTGCACAAAAAGAAAGACCACTCCGTGGCGGCCTTTCCAATTTTTTGATGATGTTCTGATGAGGCGGCGCCCGCCTGCATTTCATTCGTCAGCATGCCGGGCCCGGCAGCTCGCGACTCCCAGCGCGGCGCTGCCGTTACATGGCACGCGGATTCTTGCCGGCGCGCCAATGCGCCTCGATCTGCTCCAGGGTCTTTCCTTTGGTCTCCGGCACGAAGAGATAAAAGAAAACCCAGGCTGCGACAGCGATGACGCCGTACAACCAGAAGGTACCGGGGCGTCCCAAAACGTCGACCAGCGTCAGGAATGTCACGGCGACGACCAGGTTCAACACCCAATTGGCGACGGTCGCCACGCTCATGGCGGCGCCGCGCACCCTCAAGGGATAGATCTCGGAAATCATCAGCCAAAATATCGGTCCTAATCCAAATGCGAAGCAAGCGACATAGATAACCAAGCCGCCAATGGCGACTTCACTCTTGAAGGCGGCCAGCCCGGCGAATTGAAAGGCAGCGCTCAAGATCGCAAGGCCCACAATCTGACCGGCAACCCCGGCCAATAACAGCGGCCTCCTTCCGACACGGTCCATCAGGAAGATGGCCAGCACATGAAAGAGCCACATCACCATCGTCAACGCCGCTCCGGCCAGGATCGCGGGCCCGGCGGCTGTGATGCCGGCGAATTTAAAGATGGTCGGGGCGTAATAGATGACCGTGTTGATGCCGGTTATCTGCTGAAACACCGCCAACCCGACACCGACCATCAAAGGCATTCTGAGCGAAGGTTGGAATAGCCCGGCAAGCCCGCCGGCGCCCTGCTCTTTGAAGCCTTTTTGGATGTCGGCGATTTCCGGATTTACGTCGGGGTCCGTTCGCACGCGCAATAAGACCTGTCGCGCCTGATTTACCCTCGACTGGCTGATGAGCCAGCGCGGGCTGTCCGGCAAACACCACATGGAAACGGTCAAAAGAATTGACGGTATGGCGGCCAGAGCGAACATATACCGCCACCCCTGAATGCCGGACAGCGCATAGTCCGCCAAGTAGGCGACCACGATACCCGTGGTAATCGCGAGCATATTGACCGCCACCAGCGAACCGCGAACTTTTGCCGGCACCAACTCCGCGATGTACATCGGCGAGATAAAGGAAGCGATGCCGATAGCCAGCCCGCTCGCGATCCTGGCCGCGATCAGCCACGTTACGTTTGGCGCTAACGCGGTGCCGATGGCGCTTAACGTGAAGACAATGCCTGCGACGACTATCAGGGCGCGGCGGCCGAATCGCTCCGTCAGGGCCCCACCGATAACGGCCCCGATCACGGCGCCAACCAGCACGGCGCTGACGACAATTTCCTCATTAGTGGACGACAGTGAAAATTGCGTTTTGATAAATAGGATCGCGCCGGAAATAACTCCGGTATCATAGCCAAACAGCAGGCCACCGAGCGCCGCGACCGCGACGGCAATGCGGACAAAATTATTGACGTCCGACTTCGCGTTATTTTTCATCCGCTTTGCGACTGCGCGGTTCGCGTCAGGCTTGCAGATCGCCCTTCTTCTGCAAGTATTCTTCACGGTTGACCTCACCCCGCGCATAGCGCTGCTCAAGCAGATCAAGGCCGCCCGGCCGCGCCGCGGTGGCCTGACGCCGCAAGCCCATCGAGGGCGAGGACCGCACGAACCAAACCACGCCGCCCGCGAGAAGCACTAGTGCTAATAGCCAGAACACCGTGTTGAATCCTCCCAGCCCGCCGAAGCCACCGCCCATCATTCCCCAATTGTGGCCATAGCCGTACATGATGCCAGTCTTCTTGCCGTTGAGATACAATCACTTGCTGCACGGCGCGTGATAACCGTCTCCGCGCTGGGAGTTGGGTTGGTCCAAGCACGGGCGGTTGTCGCGATTGTCCTGTCCGCGGCTATCGCCGTCATCGGCGGATCCATCGCCCATCATGCCGGGACCGTTGCCGGCGCCCGTTGTAGAACCGGGAGTATTGCCGCTACCGTCCATCATACCGTGGCCAGACCCGCGGTGGCTTCCGTTGTACTGATCGCCTCCCATCATGCCTGGACCATAGGTCTGGGCTTGTGCCGAGATACCGGCGGCGATCACCGCGGTCGCGGCCAGTGTCGAGAGAAGCAGAAATTTGCGCATGTGTTGTTCCTTCGCGCGCATAGCGCGGTTTGATGTGTGTGCCATAAGCCTAGCTATTGGGCAAAAGACTGGATATTAGGCAAAGGACCTGCGTCGGCTTTTCGCCGACGTGGCAAAAAGCGCCGCCTGTCTCGATGTCAAATTCCACTGAGGCGCAAAGACAAGTCCTGACGACTTGAATGGTTCCGGCCAAAAATTCAAATTAAGACATTTGCGCGATCAATATGGACGAAAAATCCCTAGAACATACACTTATGACACGTCACGTGTCCGACGTTGAGGGCGCGGTGGAAACAAGGGGATCACAACATGAGCACGGTCGAGGTTGCGTATTTCTCGGATGAGCCTGCCGCGGTGTATTGATCCAGATCAACAGCCCCACGCCGCGACCGAATTTCATCCCGCTCGAAATGCCGTTTGCGCTAGGTCAAGGCGCTTTCGACCGATTTACGAAATAATTTCTCTTAGTGCTTGATCCGCTGAAAAGTCACCGGATTTGGAATCCATCGCGTGACGATGCTCCTTGCCAAGGTACCCAGTATCCGCCTTAGCCGCCGTGCCGTCTGCTGCGGGCTGTGCCTCCTGCTCGCCGGCTGCGCTACGGCGGCGCAAAGTCCGCTGTCAGGCGGACAGCAGGGAAGCGATCGATACGCGTTGATCTACGGCTCCACCATGGATGGGTCGAACGAAATACCCGCGCTCGAACTCGGCCAGGTGGACGGCGACTTGCTGCGCCGGGAGGTGGCATTTCCTGGACGCTACTCGCCGGGAACCATCGTCGTGAACGTTTCTGAACGGCGCTTATACCTCGTTGAACGCGGAGGCCGGGCGCTGCGCTACGCCGTGGGCGTGGGGCGGGAGGAAGCGATGAATTTCCGAGGTTCGGCGATCGTTGCACGGAAGGCGGAGTGGCCAAGGTGGATCCCCACCGAGGATATGATCAAACGGATGCCGCGCTATGCCGCTTACGCGGGCGGCATGCCAGGCGGTCTTGGCAATCCGCTCGGCGCGCGGGCGCTCTATCTTTATGTGGGCAAGCGGGACACCTATTTCCGCATCCACGGCACGAATGAGCCGGCGACGATCGGGGGCGCGGTTTCAAGCGGCTGCATACGCCTGTTCAATCAAGACATCATCGATCTTTACAATCGCGTTCCGCCCGGCACGCCGGTGGTCGTACTCTAACCGCCATCGCTTCACCCTCGCAACATTGCGAAACGATCCATGGCCGCCAAATCCAAGCTGCTTGTGGTCGCGTTGCTGCAGGTTGCTTTATCGCAGCCGGCGAGCGCAGCCGATAAAAAACCGGACGAGTGCGGTCTTGCGTCGGTCTATTCATCCGCAAGCGAAGAGACCGCGAGCGGAGAAGACACTCTTGCGGAGGATTTCACCGCCGCGCATCGGACGTTGCCATTCGGGACGCTGATCCGCGTCGAAAATAAGAAAAACGGGCGCTCGACGGTGGTGCGGATCACCGATCGCGGACCTACCGTCGACGGACGAATAATCGATATTTCGCAGATTGCCGCGCGCGCCCTCGGAATTTCCGGTTTGGCTGAGGTTTGCATCACCATCGTTTGGATGCCCGAAAGCAGGAAAGTGGGAGGAAATTGATTGCGGCAGAACAAACCGTCGACGTGTGTCGGTTTGCTCTGAGGTTTATGGCTCCTTATCCGGCCGACCTCGGCTCTTGTGCACCAGCACGATCATGCCAACCAACGCCGCCAGAGGGCCGGTACGAGGTCAATGTCCCTTAGCTCGCAAATCGGGCAATCATAGCCCAACAGTATTCAGGGGCGGGGTCACCGAAGTAAACATAATCAAATGCATATGGGAACGTGATACACATTGTTTTTCCCTTAGTTTTGTTGGTTTTTTGAGCTATGGCGCGGGACAGCGTGCGTTATTTCTTGAGTAGATTTTCTTGCGCTTCCGGCAGGTTGCCTTCGGATTGCTGCTCCCGGATCTCCACCGTCTCGTTGGACAGGTCGCCTTCGCTGGGCGTCGTATCGCTCATTTCGTCCGCGGCATGGGCCGCGCCGACACCGCTTTCGGTTTCGCGCGAGGCTTCTGCGGTGCTCGTCATCTGGATGACGGGAACGCCCTTGGGGAAAATCACTTCGCGCGCGGAATCCGGCAGTTCTATGCCACCCTTGAGGAGCGTGTTCTTAGTCTGGCGCAGCAACGCCGAATTGATTTTGTAAGGCGAGTAGGTGGCGCTGTCGAACCAGTAATAGATGCGCAAATTCACCGTTGCCGGACCCAGCTCCTCCACCAGCACCAGTGGCTCGGGCGTCTCCAGGACGGCCGGATGCTCCCGCAATACCTGCGAGATCAGGACCTGCGCCTTGGCGGCCGAGGAATTGTAACCGATGCCGACCGTAAACTCGGCGCGGCGGCTCGGAATGCTGCTGTAGTTCTTGATGATGCTCTTGTAGACGGTGGAGTTCGGGATCTGTACCTGATTGCCGTCGAGCGTGAGCAGCACGGTACTGCGCACGTTCAGGTTCTGGACCACACCTGTGTGCCCGCCGACATCGATCAAGTCGCCGCTGTGGAAGGGATTGCGCACGCTAAGCAGGATGCTCGCCAGAAAATTCTCGGCGATGTCGCGCAGCCCGAAGCCGATGATGATGCCGGTCAACCCGGTGCCCCCAAGCACGGTGATGGCGAGCCGCGTCAGTCCGGAAAATTGCAGCACGAAATAGACGCCAAGCAGAAAGACTGGGATTGCAAACGCCCGCGCCACCACCGACAGCAGCAGCGGGGACTCGATGCGGCCCGCGAACAGCAGCCGAACCGCCAGCGCCGCCAGTCTGGCGATCAGCCATGTAGCCAGGATGATGAGGGCGGCGAGTGCCACCAGCGGCCAAGCCCGGACCGTCTCCCGGTAGAAGCTTGTGAATTCCTCGCCTGCGCGCGCAAAGGTGGAGCCGACATCGGCATTCGCCTCGATCCGGTTGACGACGGCGACAGTGCCTTGCGTGTTTTTGGCTAACGTGCCAGCCCAGGCCCGATGCTCCTGCGTCCCCGTCGTGCCGTCAAGGAAGACCACCCCGTCATGCACTGAGACGCGGGTCGATTCGAACCAGCCGGTCGATTTCAGGATGCGTTGCAGGCGTTCCTCAATCTTTGCATCGCTCGCTTCGGGAACGACCTTCACTGCCTGCGGCGGCGTGGCCGGGGCGACATCCTGCGCCAGCGCAGGTGCCGCGCAGGCGAGCAGCACCACCGCCAACCCGGCGCGCAGCATCCGCCTCACCATCGCAGGCGATCCAATTTCGGGTGGCTGAAGTCCTGGCATGCGGGTTGGCTCATGCGCGCGGCGACGGACTGATCCGCCGCGCCGCCGATGGTACGGCTTTGTACACCTAACCGATAGGGCGACCACCATCCTTGCGGAGGATCAATAGAAGCCGGCGCAAACCATGGTCAAATGCCTCTCAGAGGTGCCCCATGAAGATCGAAGTCAGTGCGCACAATGACATTCCGGGCGACGAGTCTCTCATCGCGCAGGCCATACCATAGCTTTCCTGGATTTTGCGCTCGAGCTGGTCACGACGACCATTCATCTTATCGAGTTCATCAGTTTACGAAATGGTAGATTCCGTTGAGGCCAATCAAACCGACCACGATGAGATAGACGGCGACGATGTAGTTCAACAGCCTCGGGATGATCAGGATCAAAATGCCGGCGATAACGGCGAGGATCGGAGCGATGTGACCTGCGGTGAGAGCCATTTCCGGTCTCCTAGAATGATGATAATGATCCAGCTTGCAACTAATGACGCACCGGATTCATGCACACCGCCGGGTGTGACGCAACGGCCAAGGTGGTGAGGTGGCACTCTTGCGACACGCTCCATGCGTACTAAATCACGTCATTTCACGGGAGAACAATAATGGAAAGCGCGACATTTCGGAATTGGCTGGCGGAGCGTGGGTGTCGCTTCGATCATCGTGAACACCATGAGCGTGGCGACGGTCATGTCATGGTGACGGTGCATCGAGAAGGGCGGACATCGCAGGCGCCTCTGGGTGGTTCGCGCAAGAACCTCGATCCGCGCGACTTGCGCCGGGTATGCGAGGAGCTCGGCCTTGATTGGTCCCAGCTGCCTGGATCGAAGGACCGGGTGTGACGCGTTCGTCTCAATCGCCAGGCCGAGCACCGTGGCGGGGGCATCTAGTGGGTGCATGCGTGCCGATCTAGAGTGAAATTGGGCTGGTGCCGCATCCAGCAATGCCTTGAGCTGCTTTGTTCTGAGAAGACAATTTCTATGATTTGTTGGCCTCAGAGGCTCCGCCATCATCCGGCTCCAGAGCGGCGATAATCGCCCCTTGGATGTCTTTATCCTGCGCCGCTACTGCCGCGGTCAATGACAATAGGCGCTGCCGTGTGTCGTAGAGCTGATCGACCAACGACAACACCACCGGCAGCGTCTCGGCATCAACCTCAAGGTCGTAGTACAGCGTGCAGATGAGGCGGACCCGCGCGCATTCCATCTCCGTGAAGAGTAGCGTTCCCGCCTCCTGCCGCGGCGTGACTAGCTCCTCACGGATCCAAGCTTCAAGATCACCACGTTGTAGAGCGGATATCGCCTCAATGAGCTCATCGACATGCATCATGTCAGCATCTCCTTGCGCGGATCCTGCTGAATTTTCGGTTGCCAGTTCTCAAGGAACGCGACCAGCTCGGGCTCCTCGGCGGCAGGCAAAACCACCTTCAGGGTGATCATTTGATGTCCGCGTTGTCCGGACTTGCGGTTGCGGATCCCTCGGTCGCGCAGTCGCAGTGTAGTACCGGTATTGGACCCCTTCGGGACCGTCATCGTTACTGGTCCGGTTACTGTCGGCACTTCGATACGCGCGCCCAACACCGCTTCCTTTAGGGTGACGGGAACCTCGATATGAATATTGTCGTCCTTGCGGTGAAAGAACGGGTGCGGTTTGACATGAAGCTCAACATAGGCATCGCCCGCCGGTCCACCGCCGAAACCCGGCATTCCCTGTTCTTTTAGCCGCAGCATCTGACGGTCCTCGGCACCTTCCGGGATAGTCACCTGCAAGGTCTTGCCTTCCGGCAACGTGATGGTGCGGGCAGCACCATTTGCTACCTCCAGAAATCCGATCGGGAGCACATAGCTCACATCCTGGCCGCGCGCCCGGAACGTGTCCTGCGACCGACGTCTCCTTTCCGTAAACGCTCGCGCTAGAAATTCTTGCAGTTCCTCGTTGTTGGCAAATCCATCCTGCGCTGCGTGCGAGGCATAGGCAGGACCGTCGGCGAAGTCACGATAGAATCGCTCCTGCGGCCGCTCCGCTCCTGTGGCATCGATCTCACCCGCATCGAATCTCCGGCGCTTCTCAGCGTCTTTGAGCAGATCGTTGGCCGCCGATATGTCCTTGAACTTTCCCTCCGCCTCCTTGTTGTCCGGATGCAGATCAGGATGGAATTTACGTGCCAGATTTTTGAAGGCGTCCTTGATCTCCTTGTCGGTCGCGGATCGATTGACGCCGAGGGTCTCGTAAGGGTCCTTCATGCACCTGATCCCATTTAAACCACGTCACAACCAACCACGGATCGCCGCTTACGACCAATCGTTAGAACCAGTCCCCAGCCACGCTAATAGCCGGTCCCTCGGCAGACTCAGATAGCAACCGTGCGCAGGCGGTCGCGCACCCATCGCACAGTCTGCGTCGCAGACATGGCGCCGGACGTGCCTACAACCTCTCGGCCTTCGTGGAAGAGAATCATCGTCGGGATGCCTCGAACGCCGAGCCGAGAGGCAACCGCCTGCTCAGCGTCGTAATTGAGCTTGATCAGCCGCACCTGCCGCTCCAGCTCACGAGCAGCGGCCTCATAGGCTGGCGCCATCATGCGACATGGTCCGCACCATGGTGCGCAGACTTCGATGAGAACCGGGATGGTGCTGCGGGCGATCTTGCGGTTAAACATCGTTGCAACGACATCCTCCGGATACCCGGCAAAGACCTTGGCCCTGCACTTTCCGCATTTGGCGTCGATAGCCGGGCGCGACGGCGGCAAGCGATTGATGGCGTCGCATTTGCTGCAGACCACGAGATTTTCGGTCATTTGCTTCTACCTATTGGATGCACCCCGCTTCTTCTGAATGCCTTCAGTGACGACTGGCGCGTCCGACATACATATAAGCCCGCATTCGCCGGATGACGTACTGATTTTGGCAGCGTACGCCGCGAGATTGCGGCCAGTCGTCCGCACCGCCAGGCGGTCTTGTCAAAATGCGGCAAAAGCGCAAAATTCTGCCCGGTTCGGGGTTCATCTTGTGAATCCCGGCTAAATCGATCGACGATCGCAGCCTAAGATAGAATGGTGATTGCAGCTGCGCACGATAAGGGATGGCTACAATGTCATTGCTCCTCCTGATCATTCTAATCGGTTTCATTGCCGGAACCATCGCGCGCTTGCTCATGCCCGGTCCGAACACCCCAAAGGGTTTTATCCTCACCACCGTGCTCGGCGTCGCCGGAGCAGCGCTCGCAACTTTTGTTGGTCACGCAACCGGCTTTTATAGTTTCCATCGAGCCGCAGGAATTATTGGCGCAACTGTCGGCGCGCTGGTTATTCTGTTCATCTGGCACCGACTCGTGGCCTGGCACATCATTCCGGATCACGGCGTATGACCGCTTAGCTAGGGCGCGCACTCAAAAATCGGACCAGCTTACTGCTGTTTGTTGAATGTCGGCTTTGCTCCGATTTCGTTGAAAAAGTCTTCAGTTGCGGCGCATGAGGTTTGTTGATTCAGTCGTGGCTATAGCCAGGACTGAAGATCATGATGGGACATCGGCAAGTCGAGCAGGCTGCGTTGTTCTATGAGTTTTCGCTCGAAAAACACGTTCCTCCCGATCACCTTTTGAGGTCGATCGACAGATTTGTCGAGCTGGGAGAAGTCCGGCGGGAGCTGGCCACTTTCTACAGTACGATGGGCAGGCCCTCGATCGATCCCGAGCTGATGATCCGGATGCTGATCGTCGGCTACTGCTTCGGCATCCGCTCGGAGCGGCGGCTCTGCGAGGAGGTCCACCTCAATCTGGCGTACCGATGGTTCTGTCGGCTCGGGCTCGATGGCCCGGTCCCGGACCATTCCACCTTCTCCAAGAACCGGCATGGGCGCTTCCGCGAGAGCGATCTGCTGCGTCGGGTATTCGAGACGGTCCTGCGACGCTGCATTGTCGAGGGCTTGGTCGGCGGCGAGGGCTTCGCGGTCGATGCCAGCCTGATCAAGGCTGACGCCAACCGACAGAGGGGCGTAGAGGGCGAGAAGGGCCTTACTGCGGAAGTCAGTGGTCGCGCGGTCGAGGAGTATCTGACGGTGCTCGACGATGCGGCCTTCGGGGCGGCGACCGATGTAACGCCCAAGTTTGTGTCGCCGGCCGATCCGGCGGCGCGCTGGACCGGCGCCCATGGCGGGCAGGCCTTCTTCGCCTACTCCACCAACTATCTGATCGACGTTGAGAACGCGATCATCGTGGATGTGGAGGCGACGACGGCCATCCGGCAGGCCGAGGTTGTGGCCACCAAGCGCATGATCGAGCGCGCGATGGATCGCTTCGACCTCTTCGACGTCCGACGAACTCGAAAAACTGGCCAAGGGTGTTGACGTCATCGTGAATACGACCATTCATCCCGCACTCTCTCCGGAGAGGGGCGCCAGCACGCCGCCCCCGGTCTACTACCGCCAGAGCAATGCTACCGATCTTGGCGCGATGGCGCAGAGAGATGGAGCCAAGTACCTTATGCTCACTCATCTGGCGCCTCCTATCGGGGCCACGATGCAAGGGACTGTGAAGGTTCAAGGCGGACCGCTGACAGAGCAGGATTACAAGAAGGCTGCTCAGAATGGCGGCTTTACCGGCAACATCGTCGTGGGCACCGACCTTGCGAGTGTTAGATTGCCCCCGAAATAATGACAAAGTGTACTCAAGGCCAGCAATGTGACGATAGCCAGCATGTCTGCCCCTGGGCCGTCGCTGCCGTGGGGACGGATAGTAGAAATTTCGGCTTTAGAGGGCTGAACGGAAATCGAGACTAAGGTTGTCACTCCGATGTTCGAAGCCGAGTGATCGCGTAGACCGCTAGCGCGAACACGCGGGGCCGACTTGCAAATGTTGTTGCGATACCGTTGCGACGCTCTGATTTCCAAACGGTGTAACAGCCTTAAAGGTCTGAAATAACGTATATTTCTAGATGGCTTGACAGGGCGCATCCAAGACCTGACCGCTCATCATGGTCTGCTCATAGGTTGGCTGAGCCAAGCGTTAGACTTGGTCGCGGATGAGTTCGCTGGCGTTCGGACGGGATGTTGGTATTTCTGTTGGTCTCGGCCGCAGTGCTAGCCAGAAAACTGCAATTGAACCAATATGTTAAGAATTTACTGTGATTCCGCCCCTGGCACCACCTCACCGTTCGTGCCTCGTCGCACGTTCGAGCGCTAGCTGGCGAGCTTGGCGTCGGCGCCGGGCGCCGCGTCTTCGGCTTCGACGGCCGCCACCGGCATGAGATCGGCCTCGAAGGCGCGCAATTCCTCGCGCACCGCCGCGCGGGCGCCAAATCAATCTTTGTGTGCGGGCGGCGCCGCGGAAAAGCGCGCCATGGTGCGCGGTTATATTTTTGTCACCCCGAGAGCCGCGGCGCGATGCGGCGTGCTTCCGACACCAGCGCGGCCGTGATCGGCGTCATCGGCTCGCGCGGCGGAACCACCAGTCCGATGATCTGCACCGCGTCCGGCTCGGTGATCGGAATGGCGCGGATGGTTTCGGTCAGGCCAAGCGTCTCGGCGATCTTGGCTGGCATCACGCTCGCCCAACGCCCGGTGCGTACGTGGGAAAACAGCAGGATCATCGAATCCGACTCCAGCGTCGGACGTGACTCGCCACCCGCCGATTTCAGCAGCCGGTCGAGGATGCGCCGGTTCTGCATATCGGGCGTGAGCAGGCAGAGCGGTACCTGCGCCACCTCCGCCCAGGTCACGGTCTCGCGGTTGCCGAGCGGCGCGTCGGCAGCCGTCAGCAGCCGGTAGTGCTCGTGATAGAGCGGCACGGGTTTGACCCGGCCGACCGGCTCGTTCTCGATGTAGGTTATGCCTGCGTCGACCTCGAGGTTTTCCAGCAGGTTCAGGATTTCGATGGAATTGCGCGAGTAGATGGTGAACTGCACGTTGGGATGCTTCTCGCGATAGGGCGTGGTGATCGCGGCCACCATGGCCAACGCCGTCGGGATCGCCGCGATGCGCAGACGCCCGCTGAGGCCGTGGCGCAGCGAATTGATTTCCTCGCGCATGTTGCGGGTGTCGCCGACGATGCGGCGCGCCCACTCCAGCACGCGTTCGCCCTCCGGCGTGAAGCCGCGGAAGCGCGAGCCGCGGTTGACCAGCAGCACGCCCATCTGCTGCTCCAACTGCTTCACCCCCGCCGACAGCGTTGGCTGCGTCACCCCGCACGCCTCCGCCGCCTTGCCGAAGTGCTTTTCGCGCGCCAGCGCGATGATGAATTCCAGCTTGTCGAGCATAAGAAAATTGATCCTTTCATATCAATGGCTTAGCTGAGGTGCCCCGGCACCATCGTACAAAATATGGTCCGCGACGGCCATAGCATTGATAGAAAATCCCTATCAACCCATTCCGAGCACGGGATTGTCCGTGTGTCCGAACGGCTTCACATCTCGGGCCGGGAGGACGTTATGAATATGCATACGCCGCCGCGTCTGGGGGGCAAAGGCGCCGGCCGCCGCCGGCCGCCGCGTACGCCCAAGGGCCGGCAGGTCGATCCGCAGGCGCTCGCGGAAGTGCGCGCTTTGCTCACCGACCGCCCGCGCCGGCGCGATCTGCTGATCGAGCATCTGCATCTCATCCAGGACCATTACGGCCACATCTCCGCCGCGCATCTGGCCGCGCTCGCCGCCGAGATGAAGTTGGCGCAGACCGAGGCCTACGAGGTCGCCACCTTCTATGCGCATTTCGACGTGGTGAAGGACGGGCCGGCGCCGCCGGCCATCACCGTGCGCGTGTGCGATTCGCTTTCCTGCGCCATGGCCGGCGCCGAAGCGCTCATCGAAAAATTGCCCGCCATTCTCGGCCAGGACGTGCGCGTCGTGCGCGCGCCCTGCATGGGCGCCTGCGACCGCGCGCCGGTCGCGGCCGTCGCCCACGTGCAGACCTTCAGCGCCACGCCCGACACGATCGCCGCGGCGGTTAAGGCTAACCCGCATGCGCATGCCTGGACCGCGCATGCCGATCTCGCCGCCTATGAAAAGGACGGCGGCTATGCGTTGCTGAGAGCGTGCCTCGACGGCACGCGCACGCGCGACGAACTGATCGGAATCGTCAGCGACTCCAATCTGCGCGGGCTCGGCGGCGCCGGCTTCCCGACCGGACGCAAGTGGCAATTGGTGCGCGCGGAGCCCGGCCCGCGTATGTTCGCGGTCAACGCCGACGAGGGCGAGCCCGGCACCTTCAAGGACCGCTACTATCTGGAGCGCGATCCGCACCGGTTCATCGAAGGCGTGCTGATCGCGGCTTTCGTAGTCGAAGCGGTGGAGACTTACATTTATATCCGCGACGAATACCCCGAACTGCGTCTGATGCTGGAAATAGAGCTGGCCAAGGTGGAGCAGGCGGGTCTTTCGACGCACACCAAGCTGCACTTAAGGCGCGGCGCCGGCGCCTATATCTGCGGCGAAGAGTTGGCGATGATCGAATCGATCGAGGGCAAACGCGGCCTGCCGCGCCACCGCCCGCCTTACGTCGCCCAGGTCGGCCTGTTCGGCCGTCCGACGCTCGAGCAAAACGTCGAGACCATGTACTGGGTGCGCGACGTTGTGGAGAAGGGCGCCGACTGGTTCATCGCGCAGGGCCGCCGCGACAAGAAAGGCATCCGCAGCTTCTCGGTCTCCGGCCGCGTCAAAGAGCCGGGCGTCAAGCTGGCGCCCGCCGGCATCACCATCCGCGAACTGATCGAGGAATATTGCGGTGGCATGGCCGAGGGCCACACGCTGAAAGGCTTCCTGCCGGGCGGCGCCTCCGGGGGGATTTTCCCGGCCGCCATGGCCGACCTTCCGCTTGATTTCGGAACGTTCGAGCCGCATGGCGGCTTCGTCGGCTCGCACGCCGTCGTCATCCTGTCGGACAAGGACGACGTGAAGGCGGCGGCGCTCAACCTGATGAAATTCTTCGAGGACGAGAGTTGCGGCCAGTGCACGCCCTGTCGCGCCGGCACCGAAAAGGCAGTCAAGCTCATGCGCAATGGCCCCTGGGACGCGGCGCTGCTGACTGAGTTGTCGAACGCCATGCGCGACGCCTCGATCTGCGGGCTCGGCCAGGCGGCGCCTAACCCGCTGCTGTGCGTGCTGAAATACTTCCCCGAGGAACTGAACAAACCGCTCGGCAATTGGTGATGCGATGAACGATACGAAGAAGCCCGTCGGCTACGGCCACGACAGGAAAGGCGCCGCAGGCGGCGGCGACCTGGGCAAAGGCAAGCCCGGCGTCTCCCACACCGGCCCCGTTGACGAGGTCGCCGGCAAGGGCCGTGGCGAAAAGACGATCAAATTCACGCTCGACGGCAAAGCAGTCGAAGCGCGTGCAGGCGAGACCATCTGGCAGGTCGCCAAGCGCGTTGGGCTCGACATCCCGCACCTTTGCTATTCGCCCGAGCCCGGCTACCGCGCCGACGGCAATTGCCGCGCCTGCATGGTGGAGATCGAGGGCGAGCGCGTCCTGGCCGCAAGCTGCATCCGCAAACCGGCGGAAAGCATGAAGGTCAATGTCTCCAACGATCGCGCCAAGACCGCGCGTAAGATGGTGTTCGAGCTTCTGATGGCCGACCAGCCGGCGCGCGAGACATCGCACGACCCGCAGTCGAAGTTCTGGGGCTGGGCCGAGCGCATGAATGTCGCCACCAGCCGCTTCGGCCAACGCGCGGCGCTTAACGCCGATCGCTCGCATCCGGCCATGGCCGTCAATCTCGACGCCTGCATCCAGTGCAATCTCTGCGTCCGTGCCTGCCGCGAAGTGCAGGTCAACGACGTCATTGGCATGGCCGGCCGCGGCCACTCCGAAAAGATCGTGTTCGACTTCGACGATCCGATGGGCGCCTCCACCTGCGTCGCCTGCGGCGAATGCGTGCAGGCCTGCCCGACCGGCGCGCTGATGCCTTCGACGGTGCTCAACGACAACAACGTGCGCACCGAATTCGCCGACCGCGCCGTCGACAGCGTCTGCCCTTATTGCGGCGTCGGCTGCCAGCTCACGTACCATATCAAGGACGACAAGCTGCTTTACGTGACCGGCCGCAAGGGGCCGGCCAACGAGAACCGGCTTTGCGTCAAGGGGCGCTTCGGCTTCGACTATGTCAGCAATCCGCAGCGCCTGACGCAGCCGATGATTCGCAAGGACGGCGTGCCGAAAATCCCGCACGAGCAGATCGATCCCTCCAACCCGTGGACGCATTTCCGCCCGGCGACCTGGGAGGAGGCGCTCGACAGGGCCGCCCAAGGTCTCAAGAAAATCCGCGACCGAGATGGCGCCAACGCACTGGCCGGCTTTGGCTCGGCCAAGTGCTCCAACGAAGAGGCCTATCTGTTCCAGAAACTGGTGCGCGCCGGCTTCGGCACCAACAACGTCGACCATTGCACGCGCCTGTGCCACGCCTCGTCGGTGGCGGCGCTGCTAGAAGGCGTCGGCTCCGGCGCGGTGTCAGCCACCTTCAACGAGGTGAAGAACTCCGACGTCATCATCGTCATCGGCGCCAATCCGGCGGAAAACCACCCGGTCGCCGCGACCTACTTCAAGCAGGCTGCCAAGCGCGGCGCGAAGCTGATCGTCATGGACCCGCGTGGGCAAGCGCTCAAGCGCCACGCCTGGCGCATGATGCAGTTCAAGAACGGCGCCGACGTCGCCATGCTCAACGCCATGTTGAACGTGATCGTCACCGAGGGCCTCTACGACAAGCAGTATGTCGAGAGCTACGTCGAGGGCTTTGCCCCGTTCGCCGAGCACGTGAAAGACTTTACGCCGGAGGAGATGGCGCCGATCTGCGGCATCGAGGCCGACACGCTGCGCGAAGTGGCGCGCACCTACGCGCGCGCCGAAAGCGCCATCATCTTCTGGGGCATGGGCGTGTCGCAGCACACCCACGGCACCGACAACGCGCGCTGCCTGATCGCGCTGTCGCTGATCACCGGCCAGATCGGCCGCCCCGGCACCGGCCTGCATCCGCTGCGCGGGCAGAACAACGTTCAGGGCGCCTCCGACGCCGGCCTCATTCCGATGTTCTTCCCCGACTACAAGTCGGTGGAGACGCCGGAAATTCGCGCCAAGGTCGAGAACCTGTGGCAGGCCAAGCTCGACCCGAAGAAGGGCCTGACCGTGGTCGAGATCATGGACGCGGTCCATGCGAACAAGATCAAGGGCATGTATATCTTGGGTGAAAACCCGGCGATGTCCGATCCGGACCTCAACCACGCGCGCCAGGCGCTGGCGCACCTGGCGCATCTCGTGGTGCAGGACCTGTTCCTCACCGAGACGGCCGTCTACGCCGACGTGGTGCTGCCGGCCTCGGCCTGGCCGGAAAAAGATGGCACCGTCACCAACACAAACCGCCAGGTACAGATGGGCCGCACCGCGCTGCCCCTGCCGGGCGAGGCCAAGCTCGACTGGTGGATCACGCAGGAGCTAGCGCGCCGCATCGGTCTTGATTGGAACTACCAGCACCCGGGCGAGATCTACACCGAGATGGCCTCGCTGATGCCGTCGCTCAACAACATCACCTGGGATCGCGTCGAGCGCGAGAGTGCGGTGACCTATCCGTGCGACGCGCCCGATAGGCCCGGCCGCGACGTGGTGTTCGACCAGGGTTTCCCGCGTCCGGGCGGCTTCGGCAAGTTGGTCGCGGCGAAGCTTCTGCCGCCCGACGAGACGCCGGACCACGAGTATCCGTTCATCCTCACCACGGGGCGCATGTTGGAACATTGGCACACCGGCGCCATGACTCGGCGCTCGAATGTGCTCGACGCGCTCGAGCCCGGGCCGACCGCCGCGCTCTCGCGCGGCACCATTGAGAAGCTCGGCATTGCGCCCGGCGACACGGTGCGCGTCGCCACCCGCCGCGGCACCGTCGAGCTCGCTTCGCGCCAGGACGACGCCATTCCCGACGGCGTGGTGTTCATCCCCTTCGCCTTTTTCGAGGCGGCCGCCAACAAATTGACCAACCCGGCGCTCGATCCCTTCGGCAAGATCCCCGAGTTTAAATACTGTGCCGCACGGGTGGAGAAAGCCGAGCCGCGCATGGAAGCGGCGGAGTAGGGCGCCGAAGCGCTGCAATTGCATTCTGATCAGGATGGGTCGCCAACGGGGCGGCGTTCAAATCACAAACCGCACCTTGCCGGCATCGCTGAGCTCGTAGCCGGCGAGTTCCTTTGCGCGCGCGCAGCAAAATCGTCTGACTGTATAAAACGCAGCACCGCCTGCAAAGGCGCGTGGAAATATTCGCGTTGGCGCATCACCAGATCGAAGTGCTCCCAGACAATCGGCACGAAATCGAGACCGGCAGCAACGGCGACGCCGCGCGTGGCGATGCCGGTATCGGCGCGGCCGGCGCGCACCGCCTGCGCGATATCGGGGCCGGTCGCCGACACCGGGCCGGCGGCCGCGAGCTGGTCGAGCGAGGCCTTGACCTTGTGCAGCAGCGCCAGCAGGAGCAGCTGGGCGCCAGCGCCTTTCGGCCGCATTGAGATGCGGGCGCGTTTGGCGACAATGTCTTCGATACTCGTAATCTTGAGCGGATTGCCGGGCGCCACCAGGAAACCCTGCTCGCGCTTACAGAAGCCGATCAGTACTGCGTCCTGTAGGCCGCCGCGGCTTGCCATAGCTGCCACATTGGCGTCGGCCTCCCGGTCTTCCAGCGCGTGCAGGTGAATGGCGGCGGCGATCGACTCGCCGGCGGCGAAGCGGGCAAAGCCGGCCTCGCTGCCGACCGCGAGCGTGGCGAGACCGGAGCCGCTTTCGCGCAGCGCCCATTCGAGTAGCGGATCGTGACTGCCGGCCACAATCGGCGCCAGCTCCGCATGCCTCATGCCGGAGGGTCGCGTGACGCTTGACGCCAGCCATTGGTCGAGTTCGGCCTTGGGGAACAGCCAGCGCCCAGTCACCTTGGTGCAGGGCACCGTGCCGTCGGCAACCATCTCATATATCTTGCGTTCCTTGAGACGAAGATAAGCGGCGGCTTCGGCAGTCGTAAAAAGTTGCATGAAACGCACCGGCACTCATCTGCATTGATTCCAAGAATGCCAAAAAAAACAAAAATAACAAGGGGCTGTGACTTTAATAGGCCGAGGCTATGAGATGAGAGACTTTGCGGGGCGTACCCCGGTGGGACACTGCCGGAAAGCAAAAGAAATCCTTGGAATGATCTGATGTCCTACAGATCGCGAGGTCAACGCGAGCGAACCGCTGGGATCGTCCGCGCCTCGGCACCCTTTACCTTTCGCACTTGTGAAAGCCCCTGCCGGTTAATCCAATTCGGCGCTTGGTGCCCTGGTTGATGGCGGCGAAAATTATGTTGGGCATCAGCCGGACAGCTCTTTCATAAGCAACTTTGTATTTTCATATGCTTCGCATGTCAGGCCGGATGCAGGGTTTGCCGGGCATAATCTTTGCCGCCGAGAACAGGCGTGAGCGGTGCTAAATCTTTTATAAATGAGTTGGCAATCATGTTAGGACGATCTAAAAAATGCGAATGCAAACTGTCGTAATTTCAAATACCTGACGGCAATGCACGGCCGCGCACTTCGCCCAGCCTTGCCGTTCGAACTGGATTCCGTTGCCGCCGGCAGCGCGGTCGAGGTGCGGTCATGGCAGTGAGGCTCAACACATGAGCCAGCAGCCTGTGCCGGCCAACGACCTCATCGCGCGCGTGCGCGCCGCGGCGCGCCAGGAGCAGTTCCTAACAGTCGTCTCGGCCGAGGAAGCGCGCTTACGCTTCGAACGGCGTCTCGACCTTTCCCCTCTGCCGGGCGAGCGCGTGCCGCTTAGCGGTGCGCTCGGCCGGGTACTCTCGGAAGACGTGGTCGCGGCGGTGGACGCGCCGCCCTTCGACCGCTCTAATGTCGACGGTTTCGCCGTGCGCGCCGCCGACACGCTCGGCGCCACCTACGCCAATCCGAAATTGCTGACGCTCAACGCCGAGGTGATCGCCTGTGGCGATGCGCCCACGCTGGAAGTCGCAGCCGGCGCCGCGACGGCGATTGCGACGGGCGGCGTCATCCCGCGCGGCGCCGACGCCGTCGTAATGATAGAGCATACCGAGCTGGTCGAAAGCGAGCCTTCGCGTATTGAGGTACAACGTGTGGTTGTTCCCGGTCAGTTCATTTCCTACGCCGGCTCCGATATTTCGCGCGGCGAGACGCTGCTCAGGCGCGGCACGTGCATCAGCGCGCGAGAGATTGGCATGCTCGCGGCCTGTGGCTTGTCGGAGATCGCCGTGGTGCGGCGCCCGAAAGTGGCGGTACTGTCGACGGGCGACGAACTGGCGGCGCCCGGGGCGCGGCTCAAGCCGGCGCAGGTCTACGACAGCAACGGCGCTATTATCGCTGCCGCCGTCGCCGAAGCCGGCGGTGAGGCGCTCAGCCTTGGCGCCATTCCGGACGATGCAGCGGGGCTCGAAAAAGCGGTGCGCGACGCACTCGCCCAAGCCGACATGGTCATATTATCGGGTGGAACTTCGAAAGGCGCGGGCGACCTTTCGCACATGATCGTATCGCGGCTCGGCACCATCCTGGTGCACGGCGTGGCGCTGAAGCCCGGCAAACCGCTCTGTCTTGGCCTGGTTGGGCAAAAGCCGATAGTGGTGCTGCCCGGCTTTCCGACCTCGGCGATCTTCACCTTCCATGCCTATGTGGCGCCGGTCATTCGCGCACGCGCCGGCCTGCCGCCAGAAGCGGCCAAAACTTTGAGCGCCACTGTTCCGGTGCGCGTCGCCTCTGAGCTCGGGCGCAAGGAATTTCTGCTGGTGTCTCTGGTCGAGAGCGGGCAGGGCACGATCGCCTTCCCGACGAGCAAAGGCTCCGGTTCGGTCACCAGCTTTTCGCAAGCTGACGGCTTCGTCGAGATCGACGCTCTTGCCAGCGTCCTCGACGCCGGCAGCCAAGCGCAGGTAACGCTGATCGGCTCCGCCACGCGCGCGCCCGACATCGTCATCATGGGCAGCCACGACGTTGCGCTCGACGCGGTGGTGGGCGCGCTCGCCGAGCGCGGCTTTGCCGCGCGCGTGCTGGCGGTCGGCAGCATGGGCGGCGTGGCGGCGGCTGTCCGCGGCGAATGCGACGTCGCGCCGGTTCACCTGATCGACCCGGCAAGCGGACGATATAATGTGCATCTGGCGCAGGAGGGCCTTTCGCTGGTGCCGGGCTGGCGGCGCATGCAGGGCATTCTGTTCCGCCTGGGTGACGCGCGCTTCGAAGGCAAAAGCGCTGCCGAGGCGCTAACAGCGGCGCTCGCCGACGCCTCTACCTTGATGGTCAATCGCAATGCTGGCTCCGGCACCCGCGTGCTGATGGACAAGTTGCTCGAGGGCGCCAAGCCCGCTGGCTACGCCAACCAGCCGAAATCGCACAACGCGGTGGCCGCCGCGATCGCACAAGGCCGCGCCGACTGGGGCTTCGCGATCGAGCCGGTGGCGAAAATGTATGGCCTTGGTTTCCTGCCCGTGGCGCCCGAGCACTACGATTTCCTTGTCGTCGAGGAGAGGCATCAGCGCTCGGCGGTACAAGCTTTCCTTGCGGCCTTGCGCGACACGGGCGTCCGCGCCCGCATTTCCGCGCTCGGCATGCAGCCGGCTGAAGTCCTCGATTGAACGGATAGGCGACGGCTCAAGTTCATCGGCCCAATGTCTTTGACGACAATACCCGGAACAAGGCTGGGCATCGCGTTCGCCATTATTATTGTCATGATGCGGCCGATTAGGATTTCTGCTTTTCCTGCTCGCCCACTTCCCGCTCGCGCAGATAGTCGTCGGTCGTGCGCACGGCCGGGCGGTGCGGCGCGCCGAAGGGATCGAATTTCTCGTCCGCCATCGCCTGCACGCGGCAGTCGGCGCACATCTTGATGACGTCGAGCCGCTTTGCGGAATCCTTGAACATCCAGTGTTTGCCTTCCAGGCTCGCCACCACGCGCTCGACCGAGCTTTTCACTCCGAAGGGTGTGCCGCAGCGGATGCACAGATAAGGCTCTTCTTCTTTGAGCACGCGTCGGCCGGAGGTCGCCGCGCGGAAGTCAATCTGCGGCGTCAGGCTAATCACGTTTTCCGGGCAGGTCGCCTTGCAAAGCCCGCATTGCACGCAGGCGTCCTCCGCAAAGCGCAGCATCGGCCGGTCGGGATCGTCGCTCACCGCGCCGGTTGGGCAGGCGCTGACGCAGGACAGGCACAGCGTGCAACCTTCGATGTCGATCTCGATGGCGCCGAAGGGCGCGCCCTGCGGCAGCGCGATCACGTCGACCGAGGCTGGCGCTACGCCATGCAATTCACGCAAGGCATGACGGGTCACCTCGCGCGTGTTGCCAGTCGCGGTGAAACCGGCGGGCTTGGTCGCGCCTTGCATTGGCGCCATGCCGCGCAAGGCTGCGCCAAGCGCGTCGGGATCGTCGGCTTCGATCGCCGCGATGCGGCTGCCGGCGAAGCCGAGGCCGGCCAGCACCGGCTCGGCCAGCGCGATCGTCTGGTGCAGGCTGATGAGATCGTGGCGCGGCTTCGCGCGGGTGAGGAAGCGCACCGCCGTCGCGCCATAGGCAAAGGCGCCGGCCACGGTCCCAAGGCCGGTCTGCGTGATCTCGTTGAGCTGGAGGGGCAGCACATTGGCCGGCAGCCCGTCGCCATAGCGCGCGAGCGCGTCAATCAGCTCGGCGCCGTGCTCGCCGTCGTGGAACAGCAGCACTGGTTGCGCGCCGCCTGCTTCGCGATAGACCGTCAGCATCGTCTGCACTTTGCGCAACAGCGCGTCCGCCGGCGGCAATGCGTAGCCGGCGGCGCCGGTCGGGCAGGCGGCCGCGCACTGACCGCAGCCGGCGCAGATGGCGCCGTCGACGCGCACCGTGTCGCTGGCGGGCGCGATTGCGCCGGTCGGGCAGAGATCGAGGCAGCGGCGGCAGCCGACGATGCCCGAGCGCGCATGCGCGCACAGATCCGCAGTGAAATTGACGTAGCGCGGCTTGTCGAACTGACCGACCAGGTCGCGCGCCTTTAATACGGCGCGCAGCGCCGCGGCTGGATCGCCGGGGTCGGCGCGCAGATAGCCGTCGCGCAGATCGCCAGAGGGAAACAGCGTCGGACCGCCGCTCAGGTCGATCAGGAGGTCGCAGCGCAACGGCACGTCGTCGCGCGCAGGGCCGAAGCTCAAAGCCCCGCGCGAGGATGGCGCCGGGTCGGCATAGCCGTCGACCGTCACTTCGAAGCTGCCGAGATGGCCGGTGGCGGATTTGATGCGGCCTTTTGCAAGCGGGAATGCAGTAACGCGCGTCGGCGGCACGGCCTGCGGATCCTTGATCAGCACGGTAGGGTCGAGATGGTCCTTCAACAAATTGGCCGCCTCGAAAGCCCAGTCATCCGCGCCGTAGATAAGCGTCGCTCCCTCGCTGTTGAGCCGGATGTAGTGATAGTCGGGTGAAGGCTCGGCCGCCGCCGCGATCAGCGCAGCCATCTTCGGACCGGCGGCTTTCGCGTCCTTCGACCAGCCGGCCGCTTCGCGGATATTGACGAAAGAGAGGTCAATCTCACTGTCCGCCGCTACTTCGGTGAACAGCGGCGCCTCCTGCGTGCAGGCGACTTGCACGGCACCCCCGTCAACCGCTGCCTTGCGGAAGCGCTCGATTTCGGCGCGGCACAGCTGCCGGCCTTCGATCACCTCAGCGCCCTTGCAGGCACGGCGTACCGCCGCGCCGTCGAGCGGCATGGTTTCTTCGCAGGAACAGATCAGGACTTTGCGCGGCCGCTCGGCCATCGTGCTCTCTTAACCTTTAATCGCTGGGCCGCCTTTTATCCCCGAAGCGAAAACCCCGTAGCGGCATCGCTTTATATCAAGCATCCGCGTGGCGGCGGGACTGGCCACCGGACCCTCCGGTCTATAGTTATAGGTATTCAAAAGAGAAAGTAAGGGCGAGGATCGATGCCGCTTTCCAAGCGGGCAAGTTCGGGATTGGCGCCGGCGCCGGAACTGTCGCTGCCGCCGCCTTATACGCCGGTGGGGCTGCGTGAATTCGGCGACGCTTTCGCTCACGCGATCGCGCTGGCGCTGGAAAAAGGCGCCGGCACCCTCGTCCATGTCGGCCGTTTCGACCTCGCCGAGTTCGCGCTGGTGCTGGAGCCGGAAGAGCCACTCCGCCAGGCGCGCCGCGCGTTTTTTGCCGGCATGACGGCGCTCGCGGATGCATTGGCGGGATTGGCGGAGCCGGAAACGGCCATCAATATCGACTGGCCGGATCGCATCTTCGTCAACAGCGGGCTGGTGGGTGGCGGACGTCTCGCCTGGCCGGCCGGCGCGCGCGAAGAGGAAGTGCCGGACTGGCTCGTGTTCGGCGGCATGTTGCGCACGGCGTCGATGGTCGGCACCGAGCCTGGCGCCAATCCGGAAATCACCGCGCTCGAGGAAGAGGGCTTCGGCGGCACCAAGTCGAGCCAGTTGGTGGAAAGCTTCGCACGCAATTTCATGGTGGCGCTCGACGCCTGGCAGGAAAGTGGCGTCGGCGCGGTGGCCCGAAGCTATTTCGACTATTTCGAGCGCGAGAACGGCTTGCGCCGCGACATTGACGACAATGGCGATCTGCTGCTGCGCCGCGTGACCGCCAGCGAAGTCGAGCGCAAGCCGCTTCTGCCTTATCTCGCCGCGCCATCCTGGTATGACCCCGCCACAAAGGCGCCCTACGCATGAAAAGGACGAGTCGGTTTATCCCAATCGCCCGGACGGGAGCGGTCGGCTAGCGATTCGGCGCGCCTCGCGGTAAAACGGCGGCAAAGGAACTTTCGAGCGAAATCGCATGCAGGACGAGGGACTTCAGGCAGCCATACGTGCCGTGGGCGGCGTCACCGAGCTCGCGCGCCGCATCGGAATTTCGCAGCCGTCGGTGTCGAACTGGACGCGCGTGCCGGCCGAGCGCGTACTCACCGTCGAGGCGGTGACCGGCGTCTCGCGCGCCGTCCTGCGTCCCGACCTTTACAATGAAAGTGGCGAGTCCGCCGCCGTCGACGACGTCGATCTGGCGCGCGCGCAGGAATATGCGCTGCTGGCGGCGCTTCTTTCGCGCGCGCCCAACGCTGCCATGCTCAAGCGCGTTGCCGAGCTGCGCGGCGATCCGAGCCCGCTCGGGCTTGCTCACATTGCGTTGGCCGATGCGGCCGCTGCCGCCGACCCGACGGAGATCGAGCGGGAATTCTTCAGCCTTTTCATCGGTATCGGCCGCGGCGAGCTTTTGCCTTATGCTTCTTATTACCTTACCGGCTTTCTGCAGGAGCGCCCGCTCGCGCGTCTACGCGAGGATCTCGGCACCCTCGGCATTACGCGCAGCGAAGGCGTGGTGGAACCGGAAGACCACGCCGCCATCCTGTGCGAGATCATGTCCGGTATCATCAGCGGCGCTTTCGGGGCGCCGGCCGGCAGTGATCGGCAGATTTTCGAGAAGCACCTGAGGCCCTGGCTCGGTCGCCTGTTCGCCGACATGGAGCAGGCCGAAGGCGCCGATTTCTACAGATACGTCGGGGCGGTCGGCCGCCTGTTCGTTGAAATCGAAGCGCAGGCCTTTGCGCTGCCGGCATGAGGCGCGTAAGTTAGGGTGACCCTCGCATCAAGGAGGAATGGCGATGACGGAGCACAACGACAAGCTTGCACGGCGTGATTTCCTGCGCGTCCTGGGCGCGAGTGTTAGCGCCGGCGCGGGGCTCGCGATCGCTGCCGCGGCGCCGCTCGCCGGCGAGGCGCAGGCGACCGAGTTGGACGCTGACGCAAAAAAGAAGCGCTACAACCCAGATTCCAAGGACGTGAAGGAATACTACCGCACCAACGGCTACTAGGCGCCATGGCGGCCCCGCCGCGAATGCAAGAGAATATTTCATGCCGGCCGATGCCGTAATGCCGGTGACCGTCGTCGTCGAACGGCGCGCCAGTAACCATGCCTGGTTGGACCACGTCTGGCGGCCGCTCGGCGTGCTGCCACGCATGGCCGGCGAGGCTGGCCAAGTCCTGGCTTCAGGCGAGGGCTGGACGCAATACTACGGCGGCGATCTCGTCATCGAACTGTTTCGCGGCGAGACCGACGGCTATCGCACCAACCTGTCGCAGCCCAATCCAATAGTCTACGTCGTGCTGCGGCGCGATCCCGAGGCCGAAGAGCTCGAATTCGCGCCGTTTCTCGCCACTGCCTGTCCTTACGAGGCCATGAGCTACAACGAAGGCAATGACGACGTCGTCGAAGGCGTACCGATGCCGCCGGAAGTGGCGGAGTGGCTGCGCGAATTCGTGGCATTGCACCACGTCGACCGCCCGTTCGTGAAGCGCAAGAACAAACGCCGAAAGGACGGACCGCGGGAAAGCAGCCCGCAGACCGGGCGCGTGCCATCGTGAGCGAGGAATTCGGCGAAAAGCTTAGCCGTTGGTCGCAGCGCAAGGCCGCGGCGCGGCGCGGTGCCGCGCTCGAGGAAAAGACGGACGATCGCCGCACCGAAGAAGCCGCATTGCAGCCGCCCGCCGAAGCCGCCGATGCGCAGGCAGTATCGGCGGAGCAGGAACCGACCGCGCTCCCTTCGGTGGAAGAACTCACCGCCGAATTGGATTACACGGTTTTCTTGGCCGACAACGTGCCGGAATCGATCAAGCGCGCCGCACTAGCCAAGCTCTGGCGCAGCGATCCGGTGTTCGCCAATCTCGACGGCCTCAATGACTATGACGAGGACTACAATCTGGCGAGCTCGCTGATCGCCTCGGTGCGTAGCGCCTACAAGGCCGGCAAGGGCTATGCCGATGAGGCCGAGGACAAACTGGCGCAGGCGGAAGGTGAATCCGCCGACGAAGCTTTGGGCGATGCCGAGTTGGACGCCGAGGCTTCCCATGCCGCTGAAAACGACAATAGCGACAATAATGACGCACCTGTGGATGACGCCGATGCCGCGCTGCCGCAAGCGGGCGCCGGCGACGACGACGCCCCGGCCGGTGGGCAGGCATAGGACAAGCCTATTCGATTTTTCGAGCCTTGTTGCGGCGCAACAAGATGCGCTGGCCCCGTCGCACCTTCGACATGGCATAAAAATAAATGCGCATAAGAGCGTTGTGATCTCATAGGGTAACGCTATAATTTCAATCGCTTCTAGTTCTAAGGCTCCCAAGCAGCGGAAATAACGGGGGGCCATCGAGTGCCGACCACCGTCTCTTCCTGGGGAGGAAAGATGGCATCCGCGAATCCCGCACCATGCGGGTCGATCGACGCGACGCCTGCCGCCGAACACGCCGGCCCCGGCGATTTCCTCATTTTGCGTCCATCCGCCAGCGCGCGCGGCTGCGCGCCAGCAGCATCGGAGGTGTGACCATGCGCACGACGAAGGAAAAGACGGGCGCGCTCGACCGCCGTCATTTGCTCAAAGGTGCAGGCTTGGCACTCGGTGCCGCGGCCGCCACGACTGCCGCGACCGTCAAGGACGCCGCTGCCGCCAGCGAGCCACGCACGGCTGAACACGCCGGTTATCGCGAAACCGATGCGGTGCGCACCTACTACAAGCTCGCGCGCCTTTAGATTTTCAGACCGAATGCCGCCGCCGGCGCGACATGCGCTGGGCCGATCCGACTTCAGGAGGAAGACATGCTCACGAAGAAATCCAACGGCACCGCAAGGACGACCCGTTTGATGCAAGGCCTGGCGTCGGTTGGCGGTACGGCCATTGATCGCCGCAAATTTCTGGCGCGCTCCGGCCTCATCGCCGGCGGTGTGGCGGCGGCCGGCATGATGCCGGGCGCGGTGCGCAAGGCGGACGCCGCCGCTGCGGGCCCGCTCACTGCGGGCGCCACGCGCGTGAAGTCGGTTTGCAATTATTGTGCAGTCGGCTGCTCCGTCATCGCGGAAGTGAAGAATGGCGTCTGGGTCGGCCAGGAGCCGGCCTGGGAGAGCCCGATCAATATGGGCTCGCACTGCTGCAAGGGCGCATCGGTGCGCGAGTTTGCGCACGGCGACCGCCGCCTGAAATATCCGATGAAGCTGGAAGGCGGCCAGTGGAAGCGCATCTCCTGGAAGCAGGCGATCGACGAAGTCGGCGACAAAATGCTTCAGATCCGCAAGGAGTCCGGGCCCGAACTCGGTGTACTGGCTCGGCTCCGCCAAGCACAGCAACGAGCAGGCTTATCTCTTCCGCAAGTTTTACGCGTTCTGGGGCTCCAATAACGGAGACCACCAGGCGCGCATCTGCCACTCCACCACGGTCGCGGGCGTTGCGAATACGTGGGGTTACGGCGCGATGACGAACTCCATGAACGATATGCGCAATTCGAAGCTGATGATCTTCTTCGGCTCTAATGCGGCCGAAGCGCATCCGGTTTCATTGCAGCACATCCTGTGGGCGAAGGAGAAGAACAAGTCGAAGATGATCGTCTGCGATCCGCGCTTCACCCGTACCGCTGCGCACGCCGACGAATACGTGCGCTTCCGGCCAGGCACCGACGTGGCGCTGGTCTGGGGCATCCTCTACCACGTCATGAAGAACGGCTGGGTCGACAAGGAATACGTCAAGCAGCGCGTTTGGGGCCTCGACCAGGTCGAGAAGGAAGTCATGAAGTGGACGCCTGAAGAGACCGAGAAGGTCACCGGCGTGCCCGGCGCGCAGCTCGAGCGCGTCGCCAAGATGCTGCATGAGAACAAGCCCGGCACGCTCGTGTGGTGCATGGGCGGCACTCAGCACCACATCGGTAACAACAACACTCGTGCCTACTGTGTCCTGCAGCTCGCGCTCGGAAATATCGGCGTGGCGGGCGGCGGCGCCAATATCTTCCGCGGCCACGACAACGTGCAGGGCGCAACCGACATGTGCGTGCTCTCGCACAGCCTGCCCGGCTATTACGGCCTGGCCACCGGCTCCTGGAAGCACTGGGCGCGCGTCTGGGACGTCGACTACAACTACCTGCTCGGCCGTTTCGCCAGCAAGAAGCTGATGGAATCGGCCGGTATCCCGGTGTCGCGCTGGATCGACGGCGTGCTGGAAGACAAGAAGCATATGGACCAGCCCAACAATGTGCGGGCCATGGTTTTCTGGGGCCACGCGCCGAACTCGCAGACCCGCCTGCCCGAGATGAAGAAGGCGATGGAAAAGCTCGATCTGATGGTCGTGGTCGATCCTTTCCCGACCTTCTCTGCGGTAATCTCCGACCGCAAAGACGGCATCTATCTCATGCCGGCGGCGAGCCAGTTCGAGACCTATGGGTCCGTCACCGCGTCGAACCGCTCGCTGCAATGGCGCGAAAAGGTCTTCGGTCCGTTCTTCGAGGCCAAGCCCGACCACGAGATTATGTATCTGTTCGCCAAGAAGCTCGGCTTCGACAAGGAGATGTTCAAGCACATCAAGATCAACGAGCAACGAGCCGTTGGTCGAGGACATCACCCGCGAGTTCAACCGTGGCATGTGGACCATCGGCTACACCGGTCAGTCGCCGGAGCGGCTCCGGGCGCACATGCAGCACCAGGATAAGTTCGACCCGAGCACCCTCAAGGCGAAGGGCGGGCCGGTCGAAGGCGAGTACTACGGCCTGCCGTGGCCGTCCTGGGGCACGCCGGAGATGAAGCATCCCGGCACGCCGATCCTGTACGACACCTCCAAGCCGGTGGCGGAAGGCGGCCTGTGTTTCCGTGCTCGCTTCGGTGTTCAGCATAACGGCCAGAACTTGTTGGCCGAAGGCTCTTATCCGGTCGGCTCCGAGATCAAGGACGGTTACCCTGAGTTCACCATGGCCATGCTGAAGAAGCTCGGCTGGGACAAGGACCTGACGTTCGACGAGGCGACCGCCATCGGCAAGGTGGCCGGCGACAAGACCAACTGGAAAACCGATCTGTCCGGCGGCATCCAGCGCGTGGCGATCAAGCACGGCTGCGCGCCGTTCGGCAACGCCAAGGCCCGCACGGTGGTGTGGACTTTCCCGGATCCCATTCCGGTGCACCGCGAGCCGCTCTATACGGCGCGGCGCGACCTGCTGCCGAAATACGCCACCTACAAGGATCGTCATTCCTATCGGCTGCCGACGTTGTACGAGTTGATCCAGAAGAACGACCATTCCAAGCAGTTCCCGACCATCCTGACCTCCGGCCGCCTGGTCGAATTCGAGGGGGGCGGTGACGAGACCCGGTCGGTCAAATGGCTCGCCGAGCTGCAGCAGGAGATGTTTGCCGAGATCAACCCCGACGATGCCGGCAAGATGGGTGTCAAGAACGGCAACAAGGTTTGGATCCATTCGCCAGAAGGCGGCAAGGTGCTGGTGATGGCCATGGTCACACCGCGCGTCGCCCCCGGCGTCGCCTTCATGCCGTTCCACTTCGGCGGCTACTGGCAGGGCAAGGACCTGCGCGGCAAGTACCCGAAAGGTAACGATCCTTACGTGTTGGGCGAAGCGTCCAACATGGACGGCACTTACGGCTACGATTCGGTCACGCAGATGCAGGAGACGAAAGTCACCCTGTGTCGTATCGAGGCGGCCTAAAGGCAACGATCGGTTGAAGGAGATTTGACATGGCACGCATGAAATTCCTTTGCGACGCCGACCGTTGCATCGAATGCAACGCTTGCGTCACCGCCTGTAAGAACGAGAACGATGTGCCGTGGGGCATCAACCGCCGGCGCGTCGTCACGCTCAACGACGGCAAGCCGGGCGAGCGCTCGGTTTCGATGGCCTGCATGCACTGCTCCGACGCGCCGTGCTCCGCCGTTTGCCCGGTGAACTGCATTTACACCACGGCAGACGCGGTCGTCTTGCACAACAAGGACCTGTGCATCGGCTGCGGCTACTGCTTCTACGCCTGTCCCTTCGGCGCGCCGCAATATCCCAAGGTCGGCAACTTCGGATCGCGCGGCAAGATGGACAAGTGCACCTATTGCGCCGGCGGCCCGGAAGCCGACGGCAGCAAGGCGGAATACGAGAAATACGGCGCCAACCGCCTAGCCGAGGGTAAGTTGCCGCTGTGCGCGGAGATGTGCTCGACCAAGGCGCTGCTTGCTGGCGACGGCGCGATCATCGCCCAGATCTACAAGGAGCGCGTTAAGACGCGCGGCTACGGGTCGGGCGCCTGGGGTTGGCAGACCGCTTATCACGAGTCGATCGCCAGCTGATTTGCATCGGCGGCGCGGGGGAGACCTCGCGCCGCCGTCCAACAAAAAACGGGTTCAAAGGGGAGAGGATGCCATGGCGAAGGTGTTCGCTACGATCCGCTTCATCGCCGGCGCTCTCGCGCTCGCATTCATGATCACAACCGTCGCCCCCGCGCCGGTATTGGCGCAAGGTACGACGGCCGCCACCAGCGAGCAGCAGATGCTCAATCAGCTCAAGGGCGGAGCGATCTCGGGAACCGTGAGCATTCCCGACCAGAAGGCGGCCAACCTGGAGCATCCGGCCGGGCGCAACTGGCAGACATTCAACACCGTCACGCTGAAGTGGATCGGCGGGATCGCCATCCTGGGCATGCTGGCGGTGCTGATTATCTTCTATCTGTGGCGCGGCACCATGAAGATCGAGGGCGGCCGCTCCGGCCGCACCATCCAGCGCTTTAACGGCTTCGAGCGCTTCGTGCACTGGCTGACCGCCACGACCTTCGTGATCCTGGGTCTTACCGGTCTGAACATCACCTTCGGCCGCGCGCTGCTGCTCCCCTGGATGGGACCGGACGCCTTCAGCGACTGGTCGCAATGGGCAAAGTACTTCCACAACTACCTGAGCTTCGCATTTACCATCGGCGTGGTTCTGATGTTCCTGATGTGGATCGGGCAGAACTTCCCGACCGCGGCTGACGCGCAATGGCTGAAAGCCGGCGGCGGCATGGGCAAGGGTCATACGCACGCGCCGGCCCACAAGTTCAATGCCGGTCAGAAAATCTTGTACTGGCTGATCGTGTTCGGCGGCGCCGCCATGATTATCAGCGGCTACGTGCTGATGTTCCCGTTCTATGGCGATCTCAACATCGGCAACATGGAGTCCGCCGAGATTTTCCACGGCGTGGTCGGCATGCTGTTTATCGCGCTGATCCTCGGGCACATCTATCTCGGCACGCTCGGCATGGAAGGCGCGTTCGAGGGGATGAGCAGTGGCGACGTCGACGTGAACTGGGCCAAGGAGCATCACGACCTCTGGGTCGAGGAGGAGATGCAACGCGGCGCCGGCAGCGCCCGCGCCCATCCGGCGGAATAGCCGCTCCGTCTGACGCGACAGGCGAAACGCCCGGCCTTGCGCCGGGCGTTTTGTTTTACAGATTCGGAAACCGGAATGCCCCCCGACCGCGGTGCTCTGCTGAGCGCTGCACAGCGCCCGAGGCGCTGAGGCCGCCTACACCCGCACGTAAGACGTGGTGAAGGCCTGGTCGGCCGGTTTCTGCACGCTATTGAGCACGCCCCAGCCGATGACGGCGATGACAATGGCGGCAACGCAGGCGACGACGAACGATTTCATGGCGTTAGCTCCCTCTTTCGGCCCATAGTTCGATACTATAACAAATTAAAAACGGTGTCGCTGAAGGTCAAAAGCCGAATTCACGGTGTCACATGTTGCAGCGCAATGCGGCTGGCGAGCGCGGCGTCTTCCGGCGTGTTGACGTTGAAGAAGGGATCGACCGGCTCCACCGGCCAGTCGGCGATGGCGATGCCGTAGCGGCCGGTGAATACCTCGATCTTGCGCAAGTCCTCCTCGACCAGCGCCTTGCGCAAATCTTCGCGCAGCGCCAGCGGCCACAGGGCGATGGTGGGATGGCGCCATTCGCCCGAGCGGGCGCAGGCAAGCGGCACCCCGGTGCCCTTCTGGCGGCGCGCGATGTGCAGCTTCTCCACCAGATCGTCGGGCAGGAACGGGCAGTCGCCCGGCACGCTGACGATCCATTCGACGCCGTTGTCCTGTTCGGCCAGCCGGTCGAGCCCGGCCAGGATGCCGGCGAGCGGGCCGGGATGGCCGGGCACGCTGTCGGGCACCACCGCGCAGCCGGTGTCGGTGAAGCGCTCGGGATCGCCGTTGGCATTGATGATGATGACGGTGCATTGCGCCGACAGCGTTGCCAGCACGCGGTCGAGGATGGTCACGCCGCCGATCTCGATCAACGCCTTGTCGCCGCCACCCATACGGCGCGCCAGGCCGCCGGCGAGCACCAGGCCGAGGGTGGCGGGAACGGGAACGTCAGTTATCATTCGTCATGCACCGCGGCCTTGCGCCGGTGCTTCGAACTTTCTTCCGCGACCGCATCCAAATCCTGGTCGAACACGATGCGGTCCTCGCCGGCGAGCGCGACAAAGCGTTTTCCCCGTGCGCGGCCGATCAGCGTGAGATTGGCCTTACGCGCGAGCTCCACGCCCCAGGCGGTGAAGCCGGAGCGCGAAATAAGAATGGGAATGCCCATGCGCACGGTTTTGATCACCATCTCGGAGGTGAGCCGCCCGGTGGTATAGAAGATTTTGTCGCCGGGCTTGACCTTCTCCTTAAACATCCAGCCGGCGATCTTGTCGACCGCGTTGTGGCGGCCGACGTCCTCCATATAGACCAGCGGCCGGTCCTCCTGCGCCAGCACACAGCCGTGGATGGCCCCGGCCTCCAGATAGAGCGACGGCGTGGTATTGATCTGGTGCGTCAGCGCGTAGAGCCAGGAGGTGCGCAGCTGCGCATCGGGCAGCGCGACGGTCTCGAGCGCCTCCATCAGGTCGCCGAACACGGTGCCCTGCGCGCAGCCCGACGTCTGCACCTTCTTCTGCAGCTTGGCCTCGTAGTCGGTCTTGCGCTTGGTACGCACCACCACCGCCGACAGCACGCCGTCGTAATCGACCGCGGTGATCTCGTCATCCGGCAGCAGCATGTTCTGGTTGAGCAGATAGCCGATCGCCAAGTACTCGGGATAGTCGTTGATCGTCATGGCGGTGACGATCTCCTGCGCGTTGAGGAAGATCGTCAGCGCGCGCTCGACCGTGACCGAGGTGTCGACGCGCTCGCCGGTCTGGTCGATGCCGGTGACGCGTTCGGTCAGCCGCGGGTCGTTCGGATCGGGCCTTATGATGTAGCTGTCTTTGCTCATGATCGAATTATAGCAGCCCCGCGCCCCAAAATCTGCCCACCCCGGGGTGGGTAAGTGTCGCATATAGCTCATGAATTGTGGGGGAAGTGACCGCTTGTTGGCTCGTCCGCGAGTGGGGAGAGGGAACTCACCACCCCGGCAAGAACGCCGCACCCCCGGTGTCCGGATCGGCCAACTGCTCCACAGGCGCGCTGTAGAGCTCTTCCAGCCGCTCGCGCCGGAGCACCTCCGTCACCTTGCCTTCCGCGATACGCGTGCCACCCCGCAGCAGAAACGCGCGGTGCGCGGTGCGCAACGCGTGGTTGGGGTCGTGGGTGGTGAACAACACGCCGTGGCCGGAGGCGGCCAGCGCCTTGATCTCCCGCATCACCTTGCCTTGGTTGCCGAAGTCGAGGCTGGCTGTCGGCTCGTCCAGCACGATGAACTGCGGCTCCTGCGCCAGCGCGCGCGCCAATAAAACGAGTTGCCGCTCGCCGCCAGAAATCTCGGTATAGGGCTGCGGCGACAGCGGCGCGATGCCGAAGCGTTCCAGCGCCGCGCGCGCCACCTTGCGGTCATGTGCGCTTGGCCGGCTGAACAGATTGCCGTGCGCCGAGCGGCCCATCAGCACCACGGTTTCCACGCTGAAAGCAAAAGTGCCCACATGCACCTGCGGCACATAGGCGACGATGCGCGCTCGCTCAGCGATCGAATAGCCCTGGAGCGGCTTGCCGCCGAGCCGTACCTCGCCCGCCTTAGCCCGGATGAGGCCGAGCAGCGTCTTGAGCAGCGTGGTCTTGCCGCCTCCGTTGGGGCCGAGCAGCGCCAGCACCTCGCCGGTTTCGAGCGTGACGTTCAGCCCACGCCCGACGGTATGGTCGGGATAGCCGATGGTGAGATCGCGGCCCTCGACGATCACGACCAATTCCTCTGCATGTGCGCCAACAGCCAGATGAAGAACGGCGTGCCGATCACCGCTGTCAGAATGCCGAGCGGAATTTCGACCTGCGCCGCCGTGCGCGCCAGCGTATCGATCAGCAGGAGGTAGCCGCCGCCCAAGATCGCCGCCGCCGGCAACAGCTTGGCGAAATCCGGTCCCACCAGCGAGCGCGCGAGATGGGGCACCACCAGCCCGACCCAGCCGATGATTCCGGCGGTCGCTACGCTGGCGGACGTCACCAGCGTCGCCGCCGCCACGATCACGATGCGTAACCGACCGGTTGCAACGCCGAGGGCGCGTGCTTCTTCCTCCGGCAGCGACATCACGTTCATGCGCCAACGCAGCGCGATCAGCACTGCCGCGCCGATCGCCACCGGCCCGAACAGCGGCAACAGATCGTGCACGTCGGTGGCGGCGAGACTGCCGAGCAGCCAGAAGGTCATGGCGGGCAGCTGGTTGTACGGATCGGCGAGATATTTCAACAGGCCGACGCCGGCGCCGAGCAGTGCGCCCACCACCACGCCGGTCAGCACCAGCACCAGAATGGGATCGCGCGCGCGCACCATCGAGCCGATCGTATAGACGAGCGATACCGCAATAACTCCGCCGACGAAGGCGAAGGCCTGGATCGCCAGCACCCCGAGCGAAAAGAAGATGCCGAGCACGGCGCCGAGCGCGGCGCCCGAACTGGCGCCCAGAATGTCCGGCGAAACCAGTGGATTGCGGAACAGACCCTGGAAGGCGGTGCCAGCCACGGCGAGCGCGGCCCCTACCAGCACCGCGGCGACGACGCGGGGCCCGCGCACCTGTAGCACCACGCTCTGCACCGCATCGGAGACGTGCTGCTGCCCGCCAGTCGCTTGTGCGAACAGCACGCTTGCAAGATCGGAAAGCGACACCGGATAGCGCCCGACCGTGAAGGCGAGCAGCAGACCAAGCACGAGCACGGCCGTCGCGATCGCCAGTCCGGGCAAGGCGGAGCGGGTCATGCTCTTCTCCCTCTCCCCGTTTGCGGGGAGAGGGTCGGGGTGAGAGGGCTTTTTCATTGATCTGAGCTTACGCGATGCCCCCTCACCCGGCTATCGCGCGTGAAGCGCGCGATAGCCGACCTCTCCCCGCAAGCGGGGAGAGGCAAAAGGGGGCGGCGCTTCACAAATATTCTACCCCCGCCCCGCCAACACATGCTCGATCTGCTCATCGGTCGGCGTGCGGTGATAGAACATCGTATAAAATTCTCGCGTCAGCTTGGTCATGTCCTCGGGAAACCGCTCCGGATAGAGAATCTTCGCCAGCCACCACAATCCGATCAGCCGGTTGACCGAGGGCGGGAAATCGACCCAGCCGAACGGCATTTTGGGCGACAGGTGCACGCGCCCGTTTTCCACCGCGTCGACCGCCGCCCAGGCCGGATCGTCGCGCACCGTGGCGGCGAAGAAAAGGTCGATGGTCACGATCACTTGCGGGTTCCACAACAGCACCTGCTCGATCGACACATTCGCCAGCCCGCCCTGCGTGCCGCCCGCCACGTTCTGCGCCAATAGTTCGATGGTTTCCACGTTGATCGAGCCGGCCAGGCCCGTCACCAGCCCGCGCGGCCCGCGCGCGTAATAGACGCGCGGGCGCTTGTAGTGGGGAATGTCGGCGATGCGCGCGGTAATCGCTTTCAACGTGTGGTCAGCGTAATCGGAGAGCTTCTTGGCGTCGGCTTCGCGATGCACGAGCGCGCCCAGCTTGCGGTATGTATCCGGGATGGCTTCGAAGCGGCCGTCGAGTAGCGCGTAGGGAATGCCGGTCTGCGCCTGCACGCGCTCGGCCAGCGACACGAAAGTAGCGCGCGTCGAGCCGACGTCGAGGATGAGGTCGGGCTTGAGCGCCAGTACCGTTTCCAAGTTGGCGGTATTGCCGCGCCCGGTCAGCCGGCCGACGGTTGGACGCGTGCAGATGTCGACCAGCATATAGGCGCACTCCTCCGGCCGGTTCGGCCGCGGCCAGCCGAGCAACAGGTCCGGCGCCAGCGTGTAGAGCAGGATGGCGGCCGGCGGGCCAGCTGGAAACACGCGTTGCACTTTCGCCGGAATCGACAGCGTGCGGCCGGTAGTGTCGCTAATGCCTTGCGCGCGCGCGAAATGGGGCGCGGCCAGCGCGGCGCCGCTAGCGGCGAGTAGCGTGCGGCGGGTGAGGGGCATGACGAGGACTCTTACCTCATCCGCGTGCGGAGAGAGCCTCGAAGGATGACGGACACCGTTCGGGCCGCCGCCCTTCGAGGGCCGCGCTACGCACGGCCACCTCAGGGTGACGGTGAATGGCATTGCCGGTCAATCCACTCCCCACCATCACATTGCTAGCCTTGACGATGGCGTAGTCGTCCTTGCCGGCGGCAAGACCTAGTTCGTCGGCCGACTCGTTGGTGATCGAGGCAGTGATGATATTGCCGCCGCCGATGTCGATCCGTGCGTGCGCGATGGCAGCGCCCTTCTTTACCTCGACGACCTTGCCCTTGAGTTGGTTGCGCGCGCTGAATCGCATGGCGTGGTCCTTTTCCCAGAACTGTCATGTTTCGCGAAGGCGGGGCATCCAGTGCTCACGACAGCGAAGCAGGCGCGACACGGCGATTACGGGGTCGCCCGCACTCGCGCGCGAGCCGAATTTGTGTCGGTCCCAGGTCCGCGGAGCATCGCTGACGAGCTGCGCCGCGCCCGGGATAGCCGGCGCTTACGCTCCCGGCTTGTTGGCGTCCGGGTGGAACAGCTGCTTGCCCTGCACCCGGTAGCTGGCAATTACCTTCTGGCCTTCCGGCGAGATGAGATAATCGATGAACTCTCGGCCGAGCTTGGCCTTCACGTGCGGGCAGCGCTTCGGGTTCACCAGGAACACGCCGTACTGGTTGAACAGGCGCGGGTCGCCCTGCACTTCGATCACTAGGTTCTGCTTGTTCTTGAAGTGGATCCAGGTGGCGCGGTCGGTCAGCGTGTAGGCGTTGGAGGCCGCCGCGGTGTTCAACGTGGCGCCCATGCCCTGGCCGATCGCCTTGTACCAGGGGCCCTTCTGCTTGGCGATGTCGATACCGGACGCCTTCCAGATCCTGAGCTCGGCCTTGTTGGTGCCGGAATTATCGCCGCGCGAGATGAAGTCGGCCTTCTTGTTCATGATAGTCTTCATCGCCTTGCCGACGTCTTTCATGCCCTTGATGCCGGCGGGATCGCTCTTCGGGCCCACGACGACGAAGTCGTTGTACATCACCGGATGGCGCTTCACGCCGTAGCCCTCTTTGATGAATTTCTCCTCGGCCGCCTTGGCGTGCACGAACAGAACGTCGGCGTCGCAGCGCCGGCCGGTGTCGAGCGCCTTGCCGGTGCCCTGCGCCACCACTTTCACCGTGATGCCGGTCTTCTTGGTGAATTTCGGCAGCAGATAGCCGAACAGGCCTGAATCGCGCGTCGACGTGGTCGAGGCGACGACGATGGATTTATCCTGCGCTTGGGCGACAGGCGCGGTGAACAGCACGGCGCCGAGCGCGGCGGCGGCAATTAGAATGCGACGATGAAGCATAGCAATCCTCCCTTTGTTTTTGTCTCAGCCCATTCATTCGTCATGGCCGGCTTGTCCCGGCGTCCTTTCTTGTCGCTCCCTCACACCAGCAATTCGCCGGCGATGAACTTGCGCGCCGCGTCCGTGCGCGGCGCGCGTGAAAAATTCCTCGGCCGGCGTGTGCTCGATCAGTCGGCCGCGATGCATCAGCACCACCTCGCCAGCGACGCGCCGCGCCTGGCCGAGATCGTGTGTGGACATCACCACTTTGACGCCGCGCGCGCTGATCTTACGCACGATGTCCTCGATCGCCTTCGTAGCGGCGGGATCGAGGCTGGCTGTCGGCTCGTCGAGCAGCAGTAGGTCGGGATCGCGCGCGAGCGCGCGTGCCAGCGCCAGCCGTTGCTGCTCGCCGCCCGACAGCCGTCGCGCCGGCCGGCGCTCGAGGCCGCTCATGCCGACATCTGCCATCAGCGCTGCGACCCGTTCCTCGCGCCGCGCGCGCGGCACGTGCGCGGCGGCGAGCGCGTAACGGATATTGCCGGCGGCGCTGCGCCGGAGCATGGCGGGACGCTGGAACAGGATGGCGCGCCGGGTCGGGGCCGGACGCTCGCGCCCGCCCCAGGTGACCAGCCCGCTGGATGGGGCGATCAGCCCCATGACCGCGCGCAGACAGCGTGGTCTTGCCGGCGCCGTTCGGCCCGATCAACACGGTAGGCGCGCCAGCATCCGACCTTCAACGTCACGCCGTCGAGGATAGCCACGTCGCCGGCGAGGATTTGCAGGTCTACGAGCAATACAGGGAGGTCTATGGCGGGCGTGCGCATGCTCACCCTGCGTAATGCTCGCCCGCGCGGCGCGCGCCACCAGGCCAGCGCGTTGATGAAAATCACGATGGAAATCAGAACCATGCCGAGTCCGATCGCCAGCGGCAGGTCGCCTTTAGAGGTTTCCAGCGCGATCGCGGTGGTCATGGTGCGGGTGAAACCGTCGATATTGCCGCCGACGATCAAAATCGCGCCAACTTCGGCCGCCGCGCGGCCGAATCCGGCCAGCAAAGACGTGACCAGGCTGAAACGCGCGTCCCAGATCAGGGTGGCGATACGCTTAAGCGGCCCGACATTCATGGCCGCCAGCTCGTCATGGTACTCGGTCCACAGATCCTCGATGGTTTGCCGCGCCAACGCGGCAATAATTGGCGTTACCAGTACGGTCTGCGCGACCACCATGGCCTGCGGCGTGAATAAAAGGCCCCATTCGCCGAGGGGTCCCGAGCGCGACAGCAGGAGGTAGATGGCGAGGCCGACCACGACCGGCGGCAAGCCCATGAGGGCGTTGAGAAATACGATCGAGGCCTCGCGGCCGGGAAATCGGTTGAGCGCGATGAACGCGCCGATCGGCACGCCGATCACGGCCGAAAAGAATACCGCGCTCAGGCTGACTTCTAGCGACAGCGCGACGATGGCCATCAACACCGGGTCGCCCGTGAGCACCAAATGTAGCGCCGAAACGTTGCCTTCGCCCATCATGTCCGGCCGTACCCAAAGTCACACGCGCTAATAAGCTTTTAGTTCTTATACGTGTTTTTTGCAATAAAATGCCAATCTGTAAAAAACACAAGTATATGCAAATAATCGCTCATCGCGTAGCCGGCGCAATAGCGCTCCTCGGCCCGCTTTTGGCGCGCAGCATCACCGCAAGCGAACGGTTCTGCTTCGCCGCTCGTCCCTAACGGCGCGCACCGCAAGGCGCGGAAGCCGTCACCGGCTCCGGCTTTTTCGCGATCGGCCGGGTAACGCTTTGGCGGTCGCGCGCGTCTTATGTCGCACGGCTTTGGTTTGCTTGTGGCGCGTGTGCTTCACGTCGGGAAGAAAGCGGTGCCCCTCGGCGACGAGAAAGTCGCGCAAGGCGCCCGCCGCCGGCATCAGCCGCTTGGCGGCCGGGCGCACCACGAACCATTGCCGCATTTCGGGCAGCCCGGCCACGTCGAGGATCGCCAGCCGGCCGTCCTCGATTTCCGGCGCGATGGTGTGGCCGGAAATGAACGCGATGCCGAGGCCGGCGATGACCGCCTGCTTGATGGTCTCGTTCGAGCCGATCTCCATGCCGATGCGCGGCTTGATGCCGTGCCGCTCGAGAAACCGCTCGGCAAGCTGCCGGGTGCCCGAGCCTTGCTCGCGCATCAGCAGCGTCTCGCCGGCGATCGCGCTCGGCGCGATGGCGCGCTTGGCCGCCAGCGCATGCTCGGGCGGCCCGATGATGACCTGCGGGTGATCGCCGATCAGCGCGCTCTCGACCTCGACGCCCTCGGGCGGGCGGCCCATCACCGCGACGTCGAGGCGGCCGTCCTTGAAGGCGGCGATGGTGTCCTCGCGGTTGCCGATGATCAGCTCGATGTCGATGCCGGGATGCGTGCGGGCGAAAGCCGCCAGCATCTGCGGCGCGAAATATTTGGCGGTGGAGACCACCCCGACCGCCACCCGCCCGCCGGCGAGCGATTTCAGCCCCGCCAGGCCGGCGGCGCAGTCGGCCAGCACCGCGTCGATCTTTCCCGCGGCGGACAGGATTTCCCTGCCGGCGGCGGTCAGTTTGAGGCCACGGCCGTCGCGCTCGAACAGCGGCAGGCCGACATCGTCCTCCAACTGGCGCATCTGCATGGTGACGGCCGGCGGGGTGACGTTGCACGCGTCCGCCGCGGCCGCGAAGCTGCCGCCGCGGGCGGCGGCGGTGAGCAGCCGCAATTGCTTGACCGTAATGTTGCGCATTGATTTTGCAGGCCGATTTCGCCCGCCTTTTAATTCAGCTTTTCTGAAGCTTGCAATAAGATAATTCAACTTTATTTAATTGGCAAGCCTCCCTAGGTTGGGCGGGACCGGAGAAAGCAGCCATGGATGACCGCACCAATCTGACCAAAATCCGCGACAGCAAAAAGCGCTACAAGGCCGGCGTCTTGAAATACGCCCAGATGGGCTATTGGGACGCCGACTACGAGCCCAAGGACACCGACGTCCTGGCGCTTTTCCGCGTGACGCCGCAGGAAGGCGTCGATCCGATCGAGGCGGCCGCCGCCGTCGCCGGCGAATCCTCGACCGCCACCTGGACGGTGGTGTGGACCGACCGCCTCACGGCCTGCGAGACCTATCGCGCCAAGGCCTACAAGGTGGAGCCGGTGCCGAACCAGCCGGGGCAGTATTTCTGCTACGTCGCCTACGATCTCGATCTGTTCGAGGAAGGCTCCATCGCCAATCTGACAGCCTCGATCATCGGTAACGTGTTCTCGTTCAAGCCGCTGAAGGCGGCCAGGCTCGAGGACATGCGCTTTCCCGTCGCTTACGTGAAGACCTTCAAGGGCCCGCCCACCGGCATCGTCGTGGAGCGCGAGCGCCTCGACAAGTTCGGGCGTCCGCTGCTCGGCGCCACCACCAAGCCCAAGCTCGGCCTGTCCGGCAAGAACTACGGCCGTGTCGTCTTCGAGGCGCTCAAGGGCGGCCTCGACTTCACCAAGGACGACGAGAACATCAATTCGCAGCCTTTCATGCACTGGCGCGACCGCTTCCTCTACGTGATGGAGGCGGTCAACCGCGCCGCCGCCGAAAGCGGCGAGATCAAGGGCCACTACCTCAACATCACCGCCGGCACCATGGAGGAGATGTACAAGCGCGCCGAATTCGCCAAGGAGCTCGGCTCGGTCATCGTCATGGTCGATCTCGTCATCGGCTACACCGCGATCCAGTCGATCTCGAACTGGGCGCGCGACAACGACATGATCCTGCACATGCACCGCGCCGGCCACGGCACCTATACGCGGCAGAAGAACCACGGCGTTTCGTTCCGCGTCATCGCCAAGTGGCTGCGGCTCGCCGGCGTCGACCATCTGCACGCCGGCACCGCGGTCGGCAAGCTGGAAGGCGATCCGATGACCGTGCAGGGCTACTACAATGTGCTGCGCGAAAACAGGAACGAGATCGACCTGTCGCGCGGGCTGTTCTTCGAGCAGGATTGGGGCGGCATCCGCAAGGTGATGCCGGTCGCCTCCGGCGGCATCCATGCCGGGCAGATGCATCAATTGCTCGACCTGTTCGGCGACGACGTCTGCCTGCAGTTTGGCGGCGGCACCATCGGCCACCCCATGGGCATTCAGGCCGGCGCCACCGCCAACCGCGTCGCGCTCGAAGCCATGGTGCTGGCGCGCAACGAGGGCCGCGACATCAAGACCGAAGGCCCGGAAATCCTGGCCGACGCCGCCAAGTGGTGTCAGCCGCTGCGCGCCGCGCTCGATACCTGGGGCGACATCACCTTCGACTACACCTCGACCGACACGTCGGACTATGTGCCGACCGCGGCGGCGGTCTAACGGGAGAGAAAACATCATGCGCATCACGCAAGGGGCTTTCTCTTTCCTCCCCGACCTCGATGACAAGCAGATCGCCGCGCAGGTGGAATACTGCCTGCGCCAGGGCTGGGCGGTGAGCGTGGAGTTCACCGACGATCCGCATCCCCGCAACACCTATTGGGAAATGTGGGGCATGCCGATGTTCGACCTGCACGACGCCGCCGGCGTCATGCAGGAACTCAAGGCCTGCCGCGAGGCAAACCCCGAGACCTATGTGCGGGTCAATGGCTTCGATTCCTCGCGTGGCTGGGAAGCCGTGCGCCTGTCCTTCATCGTTCAGCGGCCTTCGCACGAGCCCGGCTACCGGCTCGAGCGGCAGGAGGCGGCAGGCCGCACCATCCGCTACGCGCTGCAGCCCTATGCCGTCGATCGGCCGGCCGGCCAGCGTTACGAGCAGACGCGGAGCAGGTAATGAGCGTGGCGGAACCGGCGGCCAACTTCGAAGGCGCCCGCGAGGCGGTCGATCTGCAGGCGCTGTTTGCCGAGACCGACATCGCCGCGCCGATCGCGGAATTGGAGCGCGATCTGATCGGCCTGGCGCCGGTCAAGCAGCGCATCCGCGAGATCGCGGCCTTCCTGCTGGTCGCGCGCGCGCGCGAAAAGGTCGGGCTTACCGCCGGCCCGCCCACGCTGCACATGTCGTTCACCGGCAATCCCGGCACCGGCAAGACCACCGTTGCGCAGCGCATGGCGAGCATCCTGCACAAGCTCGGCTATGTGCGCAAAGGCCACCTCGTCTCCGTGACGCGCGACGATCTGGTCGGGCAATATATCGGCCACACCGCGCCTAAGACCAAGGAAGTGCTCAAGCGCGCCATGGGCGGCGTCTTGTTCATCGACGAGGCCTATTACCTGCACCGGCCGGAAAACGAGAAGGACTACGGCCAGGAGGCGATCGAGATCCTGCTGCAGGTGATGGAGAACCAGCGCGAGGACATCGTGGTGATCCTGGCCGGCTATCGCGACCGCATGGACAAGTTCTTCGCCTCCAATCCGGGCTTCCGCTCGCGCATCGCGCACCACATCGATTTTCCGGACTACGACGACGGCGAGCTGCTCGCCATCGCCGAGACCATCGCGGCCGAGAACCAGTACAGACTGAGCCCGGAAGCGCAGGCGGCCATGACCGATTATATCGCGCGCCGTCGCCGGCAGCCGAGCTTCGCCAATGCCCGTTCGATCCGCAACGCCATCGATCGCGCGCGGCTGCGCCAGGCGATGCGGCTGTTCAAGGAAGGCGGCGCGGTCGACCGCAATGACCTGATGACAATCGAAGCCGAAGACATAACTAAGAGCAGGGTTTTCGCGACCTGACGGCTTATTGGCCGGGGGGACGCGTTAGGGGGAAGGCGTCATGTCAAGTCACGTTCGTCTTGATGAACATCTGAGGGATTGGGCGCGGGGCGAGCCGCTGCGCAAGGCAGTCGCCAAGACGGTCAGCGCGCTGGCGGCGGCGTGCAAGGATATTTCCGCGCTGGTGGCGGCCGGCCCGCTGTCGGGCGAGCTTTCGCGCCTGCAGACCGACAAATCCGGCGGCGATTTCCAGACCGAGCTCGACATTCTCGCCAATACGCATCTGGTCGACGCGCTGCGCTCGGCGCCCGTCGCCGCGGTCGCCTCGGAGGAGCTCGACGTGCCGGTCGAGCTCGACCCCGGCGCGCCGCTGATCGTCGCGCTCGATCCGCTCGACGGCTCCTCCAATATCGACACCAACGTGTCGATCGGCACTATTTTCTCGCTGCTGCCCACTTCTCCCGGCGGCGGCGCTGAACCGGCGGCGTTCCTGCGTCGCGGCCACGACCAGGTCGCCGCCGGCTATGTTCTGTACGGCCCGCAGACCTCGCTGGTGCTGACGGTGGGGGCCGGCACGGATATCTTCACGCTCGACCCCGCGAGCGGCGCCTTCGTGCTGACCACTCGGCAGGTGCAGGTGCCGCCGGTCAGCAACGAGTTCGCCATCAACGCCTCCAACCTGCGTCACTGGGCGAGCGAGGTACGGCGCTGGTTCGACGACTGCATCGCGGGGGTCGAGGGCCCGCGCGCGCGCAATTTCAACATGCGCTGGATCGCCTCCATGGTGGCGGAGGCGCATCGCATCCTGGTGCGCGGCGGCGTCTATATCTATCCCGGCGACGCGCGCGAGGGCTATCGCAGCGGGCGGCTGCGCCTGGTCTATGAGGCCAACCCCATCGCCTTCCTGATGGAGCAGGCGGGGGCCGCGGCCTCCACCGGCCATGAGCGTATCCTCGACCGCGTGCCGCGCATGCTGCACGAGCGCGTGCCGCTGATCTTCGGCTCGCGCGAGGAAGTCGCACGGCTCGAGCGCCATCACGCGGAACCGTACCCCGGCGAGTCGCCGCTGTTCGGGCGGCGCGGTCTGTTCCGGGCCTGAGCCCGGACAAGCTGAGGGATAGTCACTGTGTCGATCAAGCACCCCATCATCTCCATCACGGGCTCCTCGGGCGCCGGCACGACGTCGGTGAAGAAGACGTTCGACGAGATATTTCGCCGCGAGGCCATCAAGGCCGCCTTCATCGAGGGCGACGCCTTCCACCGCTATGACCGCAAGGGAATGCGGCAGGCGATGGAGTGCGCGCAGAAGACCGGCAACGACCATTTCAGCCATTTCGGGCCCGAGGCCAACCTGATCGAAGAGCTGGAAGCGGTGTTCCGCGAATATTCCGAGAGCGGCGCCGGCCGCACCCGCCACTACATCCATGACGAGGACGAAGCCGCGAAGTACGGCTTCGAGCAGGGCACCTTCACCGACTGGCAGCCGCTGGAGCCGGGCACCGACCTTCTGTTCTACGAAGGCCTGCACGGTGCGGTGGTCACCGAGACCGCCAATACCGCGCGCTATGCCGACCTCAAGATCGGCGTGGTGCCGGTGATCAATCTGGAATGGATCCAGAAGATCCACCGCGACCGCGCCGAGCGCGGCTACAGCAAGGAAGCGGTGGTCGACACCATCCTGCGCCGCATGCCGGACTACGTGAACTACATCTGCCCGCAGTTCACCGAGACCGACATCAACTTCCAGCGCGTGCCGACGGTCGACACCTCCAACCCCTTCATCGCGCGTTGGATTCCGACGCCCGACGAGTTGATGGTGGTCATCCGCTTCCGCAATCCGCGCGGCATCGATTTTGTCTATCTCGTCAAGATGATCCACGACAGCTTCATGTCGCGGGCCAATTCCATCGTGATTCCCGGCAACAAGCTCGATCTCGCCATGCAGCTCATCCTGACGCCGATGATCCTGCAGCTCATGGAAAAGAAGAAGCGCGCCGGCTGAGGGGGACGCTCAATGAACGTGGTACCGAAGGAATTGCATGACGCCGGCCTGGCCGAGCCGTTGAGCGCAGCCGTGCGCGCGCTGGCGATGGACATGGTGGAGGAGGCCAAGTCCGGCCACCCCGGCGCCCCCCTGGGATTGGCCGATGTCATGACGGTGCTGTGGCGGCGCCATCTGCGCCACCATCCCGGCAGCCCGGCCTGGTGCGACCGCGACCGCTTCGTCTTGTCGAACGGACACGCGTCACCGTTGCTCTATTCATTGCTGCATCTCACCGGCTACGACCTGCCGGTTGGCGAGCTCAAGCACTTCCGCCAGTTGCATTCCAAGACGCCCGGCCATCCCGAATTCGGCGTCACCGTCGGTGTCGAGACCACCACCGGCCCCCTCGGCCAGGGCTTTGCCAATGCGGTCGGCATGGCGATCGCCGAGAAGACGTTGGCAGCCCAGTTCAACCGGCCGGGCCACGCGATCGTCGACCACCGCACCTTCGTGGTGGTGGGCGACGGCTGCCTGATGGAAGGCGTCAGCCATGAGGCGGCCTCGCTCGCCGGCCGGCTCGGGCTCGGCAAGCTGATCGCGCTTTACGACGACAACGGCATTTCTATCGACGGCGACGTATCGGAATGGTTTCCCGACGACACGCCCAAGCGCTTCGAGGCCTATGGCTGGCACGTCGTCCGCGACGTCGACGGCCATAATCAGGCCGCGGTCGACGCCGCGCTCGCCAAGGCGGTGGCCGCGAGTGAGCGCCCGACGCTCATCTGCTGCAAGACCGTGATCGGCCGCGGCGCGCCCACCAAGCAGGGCCACCAGGACACCCACGGCGCGCCGCTCGGGGCCGAGGAAGTCGCGCGCACGCGCCAAGCGCTCGCCTGGCCGCACGAGCCTTTTGTCATTCCGCCCGACGTGGCGGAGGCCTGGAACGGCTTCCGCCAGGGCGCGGCGCTCGAAGCCGAGTGGCAAGGCCGCTTCGACGCCTACCGGGCGGCGCATCCCGATCTGGCGGCGGAATTCCTGCGCCGCGTCTGGGGCGAACTGCCGGGCGATTTCGCCACAACGGCGGCTGAGCTCGTCGCCAAGACCGACGGCAAAGCCGAGACCATCGCCACCCGCAAGGCCGGGCAGAACGCGCTCGCCACGTTGTCGCAAGCGCTGCCCGAGCTGTTCGGCGGCTCGGCGGATCTATCGCATTCCAACCTGACCAATCATCCGCTCACCAAGCCGATCACGCGCGATCCCGCCGGCAACACGGTTTTCTTCGGCGTGCGCGAGTTCGGCATGGCGGCGATCTGCAACGGGCTGGCGCTGCACGGCGGCTTCCTGCCTTACGCCGCCACTTTCCTCGTGTTCTCCGACTATGCGCGCAACGCGCTGCGCATGAGCGCGCTCATGCACCAGCGCGTGGTCTATGTGATGACCCACGATTCGATCGGGCTCGGCGAAGACGGGCCCACGCACCAGCCGGTCGAACACGTGGAGTCGCTGCGGCTAATCCCCCATCTCGACGTCTGGCGCCCATGCGATGCGGTGGAAACGGCGGTGGCCTGGACGCAGGGCGTTGCGCGCCATGACGGCCCCAGCGTGCTGGCGTTGTCGCGCCAGGGACTGCCGCATCAGCCGCGCGACACTGCACAGCGCGACGCTATCGCCCGCGGCGGCTACGTGCTGGCCGAAACCGGCAAGGCGCCGGCCGCCGTGATCGTTGCCACCGGCTCGGAAGTGAAGCTCGCGCGCGCCGCCGCCGACCTGCTGGCGCGCGAGGATATCCCTGTGCGCATCGTCTCCATGCCCTGCGTCGACGCGTTCGAGCGTCAGGACGCGGATTGGCAAGCGCAGGTGCTGCCACCGCATCTCCCGGTGATCGCGGTGGAGGCCGGCGCCACGCGCGGCTGGTACCGCTATGCCGGCCGCACCGGCGCGGTGATCGGCATCGACCGGTTCGGCGAGTCGGCGCCCGAGAAAGAGCTGTTCAAATATTTCGGCTTCACGCCCGAGCGCGTGGCCGATGCGGTGCGCGCGGTCGTCAACCGCGGCGCGCTTGTCCCTGATTGCTGAACGCCAAGGAGCAAACCCATGCCGCTCGTTTCAATGCGCCAATTGCTCGATCATGCCGCCGAGGAGGGCTACGGCCTGCCGGCCTTCAACGTCAACAATATGGAGCAGATCAAGGCGATCATGGACGCTGCGCGCGCAACGCAAAGTCCGGTGATCCTGCAGGGCTCGGCCGGCGCGCGCAAATATGCCGGCGAGGCTTTCCTGCGCCATCTGGTCGCCGCCGCCGCCGAGACCTACCCGGAAATCCCGATCGTCATGCATCAGGATCACGGCGCTTCGCCGCAGGTCTGCATCGGCGCCATCCGCTCCGGCTTCACCTCGGTGATGATGGACGGCTCGCTCAAGGAAGACGCCAAGACACCGGCCGACTACGGCTACAATGTCGGGGTCACGCGCAAGGTGGTGGAGTTGGCGCATGCCGTCGGCGTGTCGGTGGAAGGCGAGCTCGGCTGCCTCGGCTCGCTCGAGACGCTGCAGGGCGACAAGGAAGACGGCCACGGCGCGGAGGGCAAGCTGTCGCGCGAGCAGCTTTTGACCGACCCTGACGAAGCCGCGCGCTTCGTCGACGAGACGCAGTGTGACGCGCTCGCCATCGCGATCGGCACCTCGCACGGCGCCTACAAGTTCAAGCACCAGCCGACCAGCGAGATCCTTGCCATCGACCGCATCAAGGCCATCCACGCGCGCCTGCCCAACACGCATCTGGTCATGCACGGCTCTTCTTCGGTGCCGCAATATCTGCTGCAGGAAATCCGTTGCTATGGCGGCGACATGCCCGAAACCTACGGCGTGCCGGTCTCCGAAATCCAGGAAGGCATCCGCTACGGCGTGCGCAAGGTCAATATCGACACCGACATCCGGCTCGCCATGACGGCGGCCATGCGCCGGTCGATGAAGAAGAACACGCGCGAGTTCGACCCGCGCAAGTTCCTGCAGGCGGCGATGGACGAGGCGAAGAAAGTCTGCATCGAGCGCTTCGAGGCCTTCGGCTCGGCCGGGCAGGCGCCGAAGATCCACGCCATCGAGCTCGACGACATGGCGCAGCGCTACCGTTCCGGCACGCTGCGGCAGCTCGTCCATTGATTGAGGCGATGCCGCAAGGCGCCGGAACCCGACGCTTCCGTCCCTCAAAAAGAACGGCGCGCAGGGAAAACCCTGCGCGCCGCTTTCGTTCGATGGTGCAGGGAGGTTCCGTACGCCCCCTTGCCGGAGATCAGCTGCCCTTCATCTCGCCGCTCATGACGGGGCCGATTGGCTTCCACTCCTTGCCGTCGAACTGCTGCAACTGCATCTGCTCGATCGGATAGTAGTCGTTCGGCCCGGTGTTGATCTTGATGCCGGGCAGCAGCATCGGCAGCTCGAGGCTCTTCAGGTTGGCGGCCTGCTTCATCACGTTCTCGCGCGTGAGGTCGTCGCCGCACTGCTTGAGCACCTGCACCAGCGTCTGCGCCACGGTGTAGCCGTAGACCGTGAAGCTCGAGCTCTTGTCGCCCTTCGGGTGATACTTGTCCATGAAGGCGACCCATTGCTTGTAGCCGGCGTCGTTCTTGATGGCCGGATCGGTCGAGTCCTTCAGATAGAAGGTCGAGATGATGCCCTTGGAGTTGTCGAGCCCGGCAGGCTTGAGCACGGCGCCGACCGACTGCGAGACGTTGTTGAGCAGGTGGATCGGGTGCCAGCCGATTTCCGCCGCCTTCTTGATCGCCTGGGCGGCGAACTTCGGCGTCGTGACGTTGTAGAACACGTTGGCGCCGGAGGCCTTCAGGTTGACGATCTGCGAGTTGACCGTCGGGTTGGTGACCTCGTAGGGCTGCTCGGACACGATCATCTTTGAGGCCTTATCGCCGAGGCCGTCCTTCATGCCCTTGACGTAGTCCTTACCGTAGTCGTCGTTTTGGTAGAGGATGCCGATCTTGGCGTCCGGGTGCTTCTCGAGCAGGAATTTGGCGTAGATGTGCCCTTCGGCCTGATAAGTCGGCTGCCAACCCATCGTCCAGTGGAAGTGCTTGGGATCGCCCCACTTGGTCGCGCCGGTCGCCACGAACAGCTGCGGCACCTTCTTGGCGTTCATGTATTTGTGAATCGCCGTGTTGGTCGGCGTGCCGAGGCTCTGGAAGATGAGCAGCACTTCGTCGCTCTCGACCAGCTTGCGCGCCATCTCGACCGTCTTGGGCGGGCTGTAGCCGTCGTCGTAGGAGATGAACTTGATTTTGCGGCCGTTGACGCCGCCCTCGGCGTTCACCTTGTCGAAATAGGCGGCAATGGTCTTGCCGATCTGGCCGTAGGCCGAGGCCGGGCCGCTATACGGGTTGATATTGCCGATCTTGATTTCCTTGTCGCTCACGCCGGGGCCGTACTTCTTCTGCGCCAGCGCGGTGCCGGTCCCGAGCGCCAAAGCAAGCGCCGTGACCGCCAGTAGTTGAAGTCGCTTCATTACACGTCCTCCCTCATTTTGTTGCACGGACCCGTGCAACCTTGCTCACGATAAGACGAATCAGTCCGGCTGCGCCGGACGGCATGATGTAGATGACGAGAATCAGGATGACCCCGTAGACGGCGCCGGCGAGGCCCTTTGAAACAGATTCCGCAATGTTCGGAACGAACAGCACGAACAAGCCGCCGAACAGCGCGCCCGGGATCGAGTCGACACCGCCCACCACCAGGCCGACGAACAAGGCGATGGCGAAGGCGAAGGTGAAGCTGTCGGGCGCGACGAACTGGATGACGATGGCGCCAAGCGCGCCGGCGACGCCGGTGTAGAAAGCGCTCACGCCGAAGGCGAGCGCCTTATAGATCGAATTGTTGATTCCCATCGCGCGCGCCGCAATCGGATTGTCGCGGATCGCGATAAGGGCGCGCCCGGTGCGGCTGTTGACGAGGTTGGCGGCGCAGATGAACATGACCACCACCACCATCAACGTCAGATAATAAAGCCATTGGTCGCCCGACAGCGGCAGGCCGAACGGCGCGTCCGGCTTGAGGATGACGATGCCCTGCACGCCGCCGGTCCAGGGCTCGAGCGGCTTCGACTTGAGCAGCTGCGGCGTCGCCACCGCCAGCGAGAAAGTGGCGAGCGCGAGATAGACGCCCTGCAGCCGCAGCGCGGGCAAGCCGAACAGGAAGCCGAACACCAGGCTGACGATGCCGGCGGCCGGCAGCGTCCAGACATAGCTGATGCCCCAGTGGTCCATCATGATCGCCGCCGTGTAGGCGCCGATGGCGTAGAAGGCCGAATGGCCGAGCGAGAACTGGCCGTTGAAGCCGGTCAGCAAGGCGAGCCCGAGAATGGCGATGGCGTAGGACATCGCCAGCGTGAGCTGGAACAGGACGAAGTTCTTGACCGCCAGAGGCAGCAACACGGCAATCGCCAGCCCCACTAGCCAAGCCAGCAATTGCGGCCGCGCGGCCCCGCCGCGCGTGCCTTGCAGCCTTTGGAAAATGTCGCGCTTCGACATCGGCTACACCCTGGTGACGATCACACGGCCGAACAGGCCTTGCGGGCGTATTGTAAGCACCGCGACGATGATGGCGAGCGCAATGGTCAGCTTCAATTCCTGGCCGACGTCGGGAATGAAGCCGGCCAGGTTCTCGATGACGCCGACCATGAACCCGCCGATCACCGCGCCGAACGGCGAGGTCAGCCCGCCGACCACCGCGCCGGCGAAACCGTAGAGCAGGATGAAGACCATCATGTTCGGCTCAAGAAACACCACCGGCGCGATCATCATGCCCGCCACCGCGCCGATCGCCGCCGCCATGCCCCAGCCGAGCGCGATCATCCAGCCGACCCTGATGCCGACCAGCCGCGCCGATTCCGGGTTGGCCGCGGTCGCACGCATGGCAAGCCCGACGCGGGTGTAACGGAAGAAGGCGTAGAGAAAGAGCAGAACGACGATGGTGATGCCGATCATGCCGGCATCGTGCGACGAAATCAGGCTGCCGAACAGCGGCGTGGTGCCGAAGGGCGTGGGGAAGCTCTTGATGGTGAAATCCCAGATGAAACCCGCGCCGCTGTTCAAAATGGCGAACAGGGCGATGAAGACGACGATATGGCTCAGGATCGACGCGTTCTTGAGCGGTTTGAAGATGACGCGCTCGATCACGACGCCGCCTGCAAAGGAGATGGCGATCGTGATGAAGAAGGTCGGCCAGTAGGGCACGCCCCAATGCAGCAGTTGCCAGGCGATGAAGGTCGAGAACATCGCCATCTCGCCCTGCGCGAAATTCAGGTGATCGATCGCCTGGTAGATCATCACGATGGCGAGCGCCATGCAGGCATAGATGCCCCCAGTCGCGAGCCCGGCGAGGATTTGGCTGATGACGAGCTGCATGGACTAGAGCCCAACCCGATGAGATTGCATCACTGTGCCTCCCAAACATTTTGCCGGCGTATGATCCCTCGGGTCGAGCCCGAGGGCATGCTTATCCGAAAACCGGTTCCCACTTTTCGAGATCATGCATTAGTACCCGAGATAAGCGCGACGAATGTTCTCGTCGCGGCCGATGTCCTGGGCGAGCCCGCTCATCACGATCTCGCCGGTTTCGATCAGATAGGCATGGTCGGCGAGCGCGAGCGCGGCTGCCGCGTTCTGCTCGACCAGCAGCATGCTTACGCCCTCGTCGTCCTTGAGCCTGCGCAGGATGGAGTAGACCTCGTCGACCATCAGCGGCGCCAGTCCGAAGGACGGCTCGTCGAGCAGCATCAGCGTGGGCCGCATCATGAGCGCGCGGCCGATCGCCAGCATCTGCTGCTCGCCGCCCGACATGGTGCCGGCCTGCTGATGCGCGCGCTCGCGCAGCCGCGGGAAATAGCCGTAGACGCGCTCGATGTCGGCGGCGATGGCGGCGCGGCCGCGGCGCGACATGGCGCCGAGCTGCAGGTTCTCTTCGATGGTCATGCGACTGAACGTGCCGCGGCCCTCCGGCACGTGGGCGATGCCGAGCCGCGCCCGCTCCTCGGTCGATTTTCCGGCGAGCGGCTGGCCGGCGAAGCTGATTTCGCCGGTGGTATCGATCATGCCGGACACCGCGCGCAGCGTGGAGGTCTTGCCGGCGCCGTTGGCGCCGAGAAATGCCGTGACGCTGCCCTCGAGGATGTCGAAATCGATACCATGCAGGACGCGCGTCGAGCCATAGGAGGCGCAAAGCTGGTGGGCGGAGAGCAGGGTCTGGCTCATGGTCACGTCCCCAGATAGGCGCGGATGACTTCCGCGTCGCTGCGTACTTGATCGGGCGTGCCTTCGGCGATCTTCTTGCCGAAATCGAGCGCCACCACGCGGTCGGAAATCGACATCACCAGGTTCATGTGATGCTCGACCAGGAGCACGGTAACGTGCTGCTCGTCGCGGATGCGGCGGATCAGCTTGCCTAGATCGCCGACCTCATTGTGGTTGAGGCCGGCCGCCGGCTCGTCGAGCAACAGGAGTTTCGGGTGCGCGGCCAGCGCGCGCGCGAGCTCCACCCGCTTCTGCGTACCGAACGGCAGATCGGAGACGCGGCGGTCGGCCACCTGGTCGAGACCGAGGTAATGGATCATCTCTCGCGCCGTTTGCTCGAGCGTGCGCTCCTCGCGGCGGACCCAGGGAAGATGAAGCGAGTCGCTGAAGAAATCGCTGCGGCTCTGCGAGTGGCCGCCGATACGGACATTGTCGAGCACCGACATCGAGCGGAACAGCGCCAGGTTCTGGAAAGTGCGGGCGATGCCTAGGCCGGTTATGCGGTTGGCCGGGAGCTTGAGAATATCGTGTCCGGCGAACTCGATCGCGCCGCGGTTCGGCGTGTAGATGCGCGTCAGGCAATTGAACAAGGTGGTTTTGCCGGCGCCGTTGGGTCCGATCAGGCCGAGGATTTCCCCGCGCGCCAGCTCCATCGAGACGTTGTCGAGCGCGACGATGCCGCCGAAGCTGATGCCGACCTCGTGAACCCCAAGCAGCGGCGCGGCCGATGCCGCCGGCTGCGGCGGCTTGGTCTTGATAGCTGTTGCGGAGGTGGCGTTCATTTCAGGGTCCATGCAGTTCGGCTTCGATGTTGCGCGCCGTGTTGAGCAGCCGCGGGCCAATTTCGGTTTCGAGCTGAAAGCGGCCGAAATGAAACGCCGGAGCGCCGCAGTTGACGGCGAAGATGCCGGAGCCGTCCGGAACCGAGAGCGGAACGCCGACCGCGTTGATGTCGGATTGCCACTCGCCGAGCGAAATGGAAAAGCCGCGGCTGCCGACCTCGCGCAAGCCCTTGTCGACGCCGGGGCGCAGCTTACTCCATCGGCGCCCTTCGCGACGCGCGATCTGGCGCAACAGCTGCTGTTGATCCTTAGCCGGCGAACCCGCGAGCAGGGCGCGGCCCATGGCGGTGGTCGCCAGCGGAATGCGCGCGCCGACGTCGAGCCGCAGCATGGTCGCCGACTTGCCGCGACAAAACTCGATATAGATCGCATTGAGCCGGTCGCGCGTGCCGAGCGCGACCGACGCGCCGGTGTGGTTCGCCAGGGCCTGCATGTGCGGCTTGGCGACCTGCCGGATGCGCATATTGGCGAGCGTCGAATAGCCGATGGCGAGCGCGCCCGGCGCGAGCTGATATTTCTCCAGCCGGCCGACATGCGCGAGATAGCCGAGCGTCGTGAGCGTATAGGTCAGGCGGCTGACGGTGGCTTTGGCAAGACCGGTGCGCGCCGCGATCTCCTGATTGCCGAGCAAGCCTTCGCTTGGGGTGAAGGCGCGCAGAACTTCGAGCCCGCGCGCCAGCGCAACGACGAACTTGCGGTCCTGTCGGTTGCCGAGCTCATCGAGCTGCGCGATGTCCAAGCGCCAACTGTCCGCTGCCATCCCCCCGTCGCCTTTCAGTCAGGCAATTTGACAGGGATCGCACCACTTCCTAGCATCCAGGTCAAGAATTGCAGAATGATGTTTCGCGCTGCGGAACACAATTAGGAAACGCTGCATGTCCGGCCCGGTTGCCCTGCGCCGTGAGGGCGAGATCGCCGTCATCACCGTCGACAATCCGCCCGTCAATGCATTGAAGTACGAGGTCCGTCTCGGCCTGCGCGATGCCTTCGCAAGTGCGAACGAGGACAAGGACGTCGCCGGCATCGTGCTCACCTGTGCCGGCCGCACCTTCATCGCCGGCGCCGACATCACCGAGTTCGACAAGCCGCCGACAAGCCCGAGCCTGATCGATCTGAACGGCGAAATCGAAAAGATCGAAAAGCCGGTCGTTGCCGCGATGTTCGGCAGCCCGCTCGGTGGTGGCCTGGAAATCACGCTGGCCTGCCATTTCCGGATTGCGGCGCCCGGCACGCGCCTCGGCCTGCCCGAAATCAAGCTCGGCCTCATTCCCGGCGCCGGCGGAACCCAGCGCCTGCCGCGCCTCGTCGGCATGGAAAAGGCCATGGCCATGATCCTGTCGGGCGATCCGATCCCGGCCAAGGACGCGCTCGCGCTCGGCCTCGTCGACGAGATTTTCGAAGGCGATCCGGCTAAGGCGGGCGTCGCCTTTGCTCGCAAGGTCGTCGCGGAAAAGCGCCCCTTGCGGCGCGCGCGCGATCTCAACGAAAAGCTGAAAGACTTGCGCGCACAACCGGAAAAATTCTCCGAGATCGCGGCGCCCTTCGCCAAGCGCGCGCGCGGGCTGGAGGCGCCGACGGCGGCGCTGGAAGCGCTGCGCTGGACGCTCGATGTGCCGATCGACCAGGCGCTCGAGGGCGAGCGCAAGAAATTCATGGAGCTGCGTGCCGGCGACCAGTCCAAGGCGCAGCGCCATATCTTCTTTGCCGAGCGCGAGGCCAACAAGGTTCCGGGTGTGGGCAAGGAGGTCAAGCCGCGCGACATCAAACAGGTGGCGGTGATCGGCGCCGGCACCATGGGCGGTGGCATTTCAATGAGCTTCGCCAATGCCGGCATTCCGGTGACCGTGGTGGAAGCCGCCGAAGATGCGCTCAAGCGCGGCTTCGGCGTGATGGAGAAGAACTACAAGACCTCCGTGTCGCGCGGCGCGCTGCGCGAGGAAGACATGGGCAAGCGCATGGGCCTGCTCACCGGCACCACCGATTTCGCCGCGATCAAGGACGCGGACATGGTCATCGAGGCGGTGTTCGAGGAAATGCCGATCAAGAAGGAAGTGTTCGGCAAGCTCGACAAGCTCGCCCGCGCCGACGCCGTGCTCGCCTCCAACACCTCCTATCTCGACGTCAACGAGATCGCCGCCACCACGTCGCGCCCGCAGAGCGTGCTCGGCATGCATTTCTTCAGCCCGGCCAACGTCATGCGGCTGCTGGAGATCGTGCGCGGCGACAAGACCGCGCCCGACGTGCTCGCCACGGCGATCGCGGTTGCCCGCCGCATCGGCAAGGTGCCGGTGGTGGTCGGCGTCTGTCACGGTTTCGTCGGCAACCGCATGCTGCGCGCGCGCTCGATCGAGGGCGAGAAGCTGCTGCTCGAAGGCGCGCTCCCGCACGAGGTCGACGGCGCGCTCACCGAATTCGGCTTTCCCATGGGCCCCTTCGCCATGGGCGATCTCGCCGGTCTCGACGTCGGCTGGCGCATGCGCAAGTCGCAGAATATCCGCGCCGAGATTGCCGACACGCTGTGCGAGCAGGGCCGCTACGGGCAGAAGACCGGCAAGGGCTTCTATCTTTATGAAGCCGGCTCGCGCGCCGGCCGCCCGGACCCGGAAGTCGAGCAGTTGATCGTGGCGGCCTCCAAGCGCCTCGGCATCGCGCGCCGCCCGATCGAGAAAAAGGAAATCATCGAGCGGCTGATCTTCCCGATGATCAACGAAGGCGCGCGCATTCTCGAAGAAGGCGTCGCGCTGCGCTCCGGCGACATCGACGTGATCTGGATCTACGGCTACGGCTTCCCGCGCTGGCGCGGCGGTCCGATGTTCTACGCCGATAATGTGGGCCTGCCCTATATCCGCGACCGGCTGGCCGCGCTCGCCAAATCGTCGGGCGACAAGCGCCATGAGCCGGCGGCGCTGCTGACCAAGCTCGCCGCCGAGAACTCCACCTTCGGCGCGGCGCAGAAGAAAGCGGCCTGATGAGCGCGGCGCGCCAGACTCCTGAGCAACCTTGGGAGAAATCCTACCCGGCCAATGTGCGCTGGGACGCGCCGATCGAGACCATGACTTTGCAGACGCTGCTCGACCGCGCGGTCGAGTCGTTCGGCGAGCGGCCGGCGCTGGAATATCGCGGGCGGCGCATCAGCTATCGCGAGCTCGGCGATTTCGTATCGCGCGCGGCGGCCGGCCTCATCGAACTCGGCATCAGCCGCGGCGATGCGGTCGCGCTCTATCTGCCGAACACGCCTTATCAGCCGATCGCCTTTTTCGGGGCGTTGCGCGCCGGCGCGCGGGTGGTGAATCTCAGCCCGCTCGATGCCGAGCGCGAGCTGGTCTACAAGCTCAAGGACAGCGGCGCCCGCACGCTCGTCACCACCAACCTGTTCCGCCTGCTGCCGACCGCGCTCAAGCTGTTGGCCGAAGGCCATATCGAACGTCTGATCGTCGGCGACGATGCCGACTGGGGCGCGGCGGCGACGCCGCCCGAGCCGTTCGCCGAAAGCGAGAAAGTCGTCTCTTTCGGCCGCCTGATGGCCGAGGCCAAAATCCCGCCGCGCTGGCCGGAAGTGACGAAAGACGACATTGCGCTGCTGCAATATACCGGCGCCACCACCGGCCTGCCCAAGGCCGCAATACTTACGCACGCCAATCTCACCGCCGCGGTCGCGAGCTATCGCGTCTGGGTCGTCGGCCAGCGCCCGCCCGGCGTCATGCCGCCCGACCGCGCGATCATGGTGCTGCCGCTGTTCCACATCTACGGCCTGTCCAGCGTCATGCTCCGTCATCTTTCGGCCGGCAACGAGCTCATGCTGCGCCCGCGCTTCGACATCGAGCAGATCTTGCATGACATCGAGGTCGGGCGCGCCACTTACTTTCCCGGCGTGCCGACCATGTGGATCGCGCTGGTCAATTACCCGGGCATCGAAAAACGCGACCTCTCTTCGCTGCGGCAGGTGGCGTCCGGCGGCGCGCCACTGCCGGTCGAGATCGCCGAGCGCTTCCAGAGCCTCACCGGCATGCCGCTGCCGAGCGGCTGGGGCATGACCGAAACGTCGCCCGCCGGCATCAGCCCGCCCGCCGGCCCGATCCGCAAGCCCGGCTCGATCGGCATGCCGCTGCCCGGCATCACCGCCCAGATCGTCGCGCTCGACGACCCGCACAAGGTGCTGGGCGCCGACGAGGTCGGCGAGCTGCGCATCAAGGGCGCCAATGTGATGCAAGGTTATTGGAACAGACCGCAGGAGACGGAGGCCGCCTTCGCCGACGGCTTCTTCCTCACCGGCGATGTCGGCTATTTCGACAGCGACGGCTTCTTCTTCCTGGTCGACCGCAAAAAGGAGATGATCATCTCCGGCGGCTATAACGTCTATCCGGTCAAGATCGAATACGCCATCTACGAGCATCCGGACGTGGAAGAGGCGCTGGTGATCGGCATTCCGGACGAATACCGCGGGGAAGCAGCCAAGGCCTTCGTCAAGCTCAAAGCCGGCGCGCCCGAGCTGACGCTCGAAACCTTACGTGACTTCCTCGCCGACAAGCTCGGCCGCCACGAACTGCCGGCCGCGCTCGAAATTCGTGCTAGCCTGCCGCGCACCGCCGTCGGTAAATTCTCCAAGACCGAATTGATCGAGGCGGAGCGGCGCAAACATCGGGAAAAAGCCAATGCGTGAAGCAGTGATCGTCTCGACCGCCCGCACGCCGATCGGCAGGGCCTATCGCGGCGCCTTCAACATGACGCACGGCGCCGACCTGGGCGGCCACGTGGTCCAGCACGCGGTGGCGCGCGCCAAGATCGACCCGGGCGAAGTGGAAGACGTGATCATGGGCTGCGCCATGCCGGAGCGCGCCACGGGCCAGAACATCGCGCGCCAGATCGCGCTGCGTGCCGGGCTTCCCGTCACCGTCGCCGGCATGACCGTCAACCGCTTCTGCAGCTCCGGCCTGCAAACCATCGCGCTCGCCGCCCAGCGCGTCATCGCCGGCGAAGCGTCGGTCCTTGTTGCCGGCGGCCTCGAAAGCATCAGCCTGGTGCAGGACGGCAAGGTGGCGCCGGTGCCCGACCAATGGCTGCTCGAACACAAGCCGGAAATCTACATGGCCATGATCGACACCGCTGACACGGTGGCGGCGCGCTACAAGGTGCCGCGCGAAAAGCAGGACGAATACGCACTCGAAAGCCAGCGCCGCACCGCCTCCGGCCAGCAGGCCGGCAAATTCAAGGACGAAATCGTGCCGATGGCGACCAAGAAGAAGGTGGTCGATAAGGAGACCAAGGCCGAGCACATCGAGGACGCTCTGCTGCAAAGCGACGAGGGCAACCGGCCGGAGACCACGCTCGAGGGCTTGGCCTCACTCAAGCCCGTGCGCGAGGGCGACAACAAGTTCGTCACCGCCGGCAACGCCAGCCAGCTCTCGGACGGCGCCTCGGCCTGCGTGGTGATGGACGCCAAGCTCGCCGAGCAGCGCGGCCTAAAGCCGCTCGGCACCTTCCGCGGCTTCGCGGTCGCCGGCTGCGAGCCCGACGAGATGGGCATTGGCCCGGTGTTCGCCGTGCCGAAGCTGCTCGAGCGGCAGGGCATGAAGGTCGATCAGATCGACCTCTGGGAGCTGAACGAAGCCTTCGCGGTGCAGGTGCTCTACTGTCGCGACCGGCTCGGCATCCCGCAGGAGCGCCTTAACGTGGACGGCGGCGCCATCTCGATCGGCCATCCTTACGGCATGAGCGGGTCGCGCATGACCGGCCACGCGCTGATCGAAGGCAGGCGGCGCGGCGCCAAGACCGCGGTCGTCACCATGTGCATCGGCGGCGGCATGGGCGCCGCCGGCCTGTTCGAAATACATTAGGGGGCAACGATGGACTTGCGCTTTACCCCCGAAGAAACCGCCTTCCGCGACGAAGTGCGCGCCTTCATGCACGACAACGTGCCGGAATCGACGCGCCGCAAGCTGATCGAGAGCCGGCGTCTGTCCAAGGAAGACATGATCGACTGGCAGCGCATCCTCAACAAGAAGGGCTGGGCGGTGCCGCACTGGCCGAAGGAATGGGGCGGCACCGGTTGGAGCTCGGTCAAGCTCTACATCTATCGCGACGAGATGCAGCAGACGCCGGCGCCCGAGCCCTTGCAATTCGGCGTCAACATGGTCGGGCCGGTGATGATCGCCTTCGGCAGCGAGGCGCAGAAAAAGAAGTTCCTGCCGCGCATCGCCAATCTCGACGACTGGTGGTGCCAGGGCTTCTCCGAGCCCGGCTCCGGCTCCGATCTCGCCTCGCTAAAGACTTCCGCCAAGCGCGACGGCGACCATTACGTTGTCAACGGCCAGAAGACCTGGACCACGCTCGCGCAATACGCCGACTGGATATTCTGTCTGGTGCGCACCGATCCCGCCGCCAAGAAGCAGGAAGGCATCTCGTTCCTGCTCATCGACATGAAGACGCCCGGCATCACCGTACGTCCGATCCAGACAATCGACGGCGGCCGCGAGGTCAACGAAGTGTTCTTCGACGACGTGCGCGTGCCGGTCGAGAACCTGGTGGGCGAGGAGAACAAGGGCTGGAACTACGCCAAGTTTCTGCTCGGCAACGAACGCACCGGCATCGCCCGCATCGGCATTTCCAAGTCGCGCCTCAAGCGGCTGAAGGAGCTCGCCGCGCTCGAGCAGACGGGCGGCACGTCGATGCTCGAAGATCCGGACTTCCGCCGCAAGATCGCCGCCGTCGAGGTCGAGCTGAAAGCTTTGGAAATGACCCAGCTGCGCGTGGTCGCCTCCGGCCGGCAGGGACGCGACGGCAAGCCCGACCCGGCTTCGTCCATATTGAAAATCAAGGGCTCCGAGCTGCAGCAGACGATCACCGAATTGCTGCTCGAAGTCGTCGGCCCCTATGCGCTGCCGGCGCCGCGGCCGGGCGAGGACGATCGCTGGAACGAGCCGCCGGTCGGCCCCGACTGGGCCGAGACGATCGCGCCGAACTACTTCAACATGCGCAAGGTCACGATCTACGGCGGCACCAACGAAATCCAGAAGAACATCATCGCCAAGGCGATCCTGGGCCTGTGATGCGGTACGTTGGAATCTCTCCTGTCATTCCGGGACGCGAGCGAAGCTCGCGGGCCTGGAATCCATGGGCCACAATGAAATGCTTCGCCGTGTCGCTCTGGATTCCGGGTCCGGCGCTTCGCGCCGTCCCGGAATGACAGAAAAGAATTGAGGCGGGGGAAGAGGCCGGGGACATGGATTTCGAGCTCAGCGACGAGCAGCGGCTCTTAAAGGACAGCGTCGAGCGCCTGCTGCGGCAGCACTACGCCATCGAGGCCCGCAATAAATACGCGCAGGAGCCGGACGGCTTTTCGCGCAAAGTTTGGCGGCAGTTTGCCGAGCTCGGGCTATTGGGCCTGGCGTTCGAGGAAAAGCACGGCGGCATCGGCGGCGGTCCGGTCGAGACCATGATCGTCATGGAGGCGTTCGGCCACGCGCTGGTGATCGAGCCCTATATCGCCAGCGTGGTGTTGTCCGGCTCGCTGCTGCGGCTCGGCGGCAGCGAGAAGCAACGCGACGAACTGCTGCCGAAGATCGCGGAAGGCGAGCTGCTGATGGCCTTTGCCCATGCCGAGCGGCAGGCGCGCTACGACTTGGCCGACGTCGCCGTCACGGCGCGCAAAGAGGGCGGCGGCTTCGTGCTCGACGGCGCCAAGACGCTAGTGTTGCATGGTGACAGTGCCGACAAATTCATCGTGTCGGCGCGGTTGTCGGGCAAGCGGCAGGACCAGAAGGGCATTGGCCTGTTCCTGGTCGATGCCGCGGCCGACGGCGTCTCGCGTCGTGGCTATGCCACCAATGACGGCCAGCGCGCGGCGGAAGTGACCTTCTCCAATGTGAAGGTCGCGGCCGATGCCGCTGTAGGCCCGCCCGACGCCTATCCCTTGATCGAACAGGTCGCCGACCTCGCCATCGCCGCGCAATGCGCCGAAGCCGTCGGCGCCATGAGCGAAATCCAGGACCTGACCGTCGAGTATCTCAAGACGCGCAAGCAGTTCGGCGTGCCGATCGGCAATTTCCAGGTGCTGCAGCACCGCGCCGCCGAGATGCTGGTCGCGCTCGAGCAGGCGCGCAGCATGGCCATGCTGGCGGCCATGACGGCGGCTGAGGAAAACGCCGCCGAGCGGCGCAACGCCATCTCCTCCGCCAAGGTGCAGATCTGCAATTCCATCCGCACCGTCGGCCAGCAGGCCGTGCAACTGCACGGCGGCATCGGCATGACCATGGAATACAAGCTCGGCCATTATTTCCGCCGCATCACCGCCATCCAGACCAGCTTCGGCGATGCCACGCATCATCTCAACCTGCTCGCGCGTGCCGGCTGATCGTCAGCCGGCGATAAGAGGTCCTCCATGCTGCCACCCCCTTCGCCCCGTTCCGCCGAACTCGCCAAGCGCATCACGGCTTTTCTGGAAGAACACATTCTGCCGGCCGAGCCGTTGTTCGAGCGCCAGGTCAACGAAGGCGACCGCTGGAACGAGCCGCCGGTAATGACCGAGCTCAAGGCCAAGGCCAAGAAGGAAGGGCTTTGGAACCTGTTCATCCCCAAGAGCCACGGCAAGGATGCGCTCAGCGTTCTGGAATATGCGCCGCTGTGCGAGATCATGGGGCGCTCGCCGATCGGCGCCGAGCCGTTCAACTGCTCGGCGCCCGATACCGGCAATATGGAAACGCTGATCCTCTACGGCAGCGACGAGCAGAAGAAGAAGCTGGCTGAAGCCGCTGATGGAAGGCAAGATCCGCTCCTGCTTCGCGATGACCGAGCCTGCGGTTGCTTCCTCCGACGCCACCAATATCCGCGCCGAGATCAAGCGCGACGGCGACGACTACGTCATCAACGCGCGCAAATGGTGGACCTCCGGCGCGCTCGACAAGCGCTGCAAGGTGGCGATCCTGATGGGGCAGACCGACCCGTCGGCGGCCACGCACAAGCGGCAGTCGATGATCCTGGTGCCGCTCGATACGCCGGGCGTGACGGTGCTGCGCCCGCTCACCGTGTTCGGCTATGACGATGCTCCGCACGGCCACGCCGAGACCTTGTTTGAGAACGTGCGGGTGCCGGCGAGCAATATCCTGCTCGGCGAGGGCCGCGGCTTCGAGATCGCGCAAGGCCGGCTCGGACCGGGGCGCATCCATCACTGCATGCGCATGATCGGGCTCGCCGAGCGCGCGCTTGAGACGCTATGCCAACGCGCCATCTCGCGCACCGCCTTCGGCAAGCAGATCGCCGAGCAGGGCGTCACCCGCCACTGGATCGCCGAATTGCGCATGGAGATCGACCAGGCGCGACTTTTGACGATGCATGCCGCGCGCATGATGGACGAGGTCGGCAACAAGGCCGCGCGCGCCGAGATCGCCATGATCAAGGTGGTGGCGCCCAACGTGGCGCAGAAGGTGGTCGACCGCGCTATCCAGGTGTGCGGCGGCGGCGGCGTCTCGCAGGACTTCCACCTCGCTTACGCCTATGCCCGTGCCCGCGCCATCCGCCTCGCCGATGGGCCGGACGAGGTGCACCGCGAGACCGTCGCCAAGATGGAATTGCGCAAATACGCGCCGTCCGGCTCGAACGTGCGTTGATTGTTTCGAGCAGCGCGAGGCAAACTCTCCGCTCATTCCCGCGAAAGCGGGAATCCAGAGATACAACCGCAAGCGCTGCCGCCCTGGGTCCCCGGTTGCGCAGGGACGAGCGGGGCTGCTCTCCGCGACCGCGCGCACGCACGGCGGGTTCTCTCGGGCATCAAACCGGGCCCGCAGGGAACCAGCGTAGTTGAAGGGTGCTGAATGGGCAGACAGCTGGCTCGCGTGCTTTATGCGGTGGCGATGGTGGCCGTGATCGTCGGTGTAGATCTAATGTTGTTCAGACACCAATTCTGGGAACGGCTGATGGTGAATATTGGCATTGTCTTGGTGTTCGGCGCTTTCTACTTGAGGTTCCTCTGGCGGCAATGATTGCCCCGGATGGCGCCCGCACTTTTGTGCGGCCGCCCTCACGCGATCGTCACGCCGCCGTCCGCCACGATGATCTGTCCGGTAATGAAGCTCGCTGCCGGCGAAGCCAGAAACGCGGCGATGCCGCCGATCTCGTCCGGCCGGCCGATGCGGCGCAGCGGCGTGTCGGCGTTGCGCTTGGCAAGCCGTTCTTCGTCTTCCCACAGCGCGCGCGCGAAATCGGTCTTCACCAGGCCCGGCGCGATGCAATTGGCGCGCACGTTGTGCGGGCCCCATTCCACCGCCAGATTGCGCGCCAGCGCGAAATCGGCCGACTTGGAAATGCCGTAGGCGCCGAGCTTGTCGGTGCCGCGAAAGCCGGCGATCGAGGAGACGATGATGACCGCGCCATCGCCGCGCGCGGCCATGTCGGGAACGGTCAAATTCGCGAGCCACAGATTGCTCTTGACGTTGGCGCCCATGATCTTGTCGAAGGCCTCGTCGGTCAGATCGCGCAGCGGCCCGTAGACCGGGTTGACGGCGGCATTGCACACCAGAATGTCGATCTGCCCGTAATAGCGCTTGGTCGCCTCGACCAGGTTGACCACCTCGTCCTTGCGCGAGACGTTGCAGGGCACGACATGGGCGTCGCCGCCCTGCGCGCGGATGTCTTTGGCGACGGCTTCGCAGGCGTCGGCCTTGCGGCTGGAGACGACGACCTTGGCGCCGAGCGCGGCCATGGCTTCGGCGATCGAGCGGCCGATGCCGCGGCTTGAGCCGGTGATGAGCGCGACCTTTCCGGTCAGGGCGAACAGAGCGAGGCCGCGGTCGGACATGGAAAGCCCCCGAAATAGGTTGCGCTGGGGTAGGGAGCTTATTGAACGCGCGCGTGCCCGTCGAGCCGCGTCTTCGGCGCTCGGCCTCCAATTCCGCGCTGCGGTTTCAGGCTTCCGCGTAGCCGATGGTCGACAAGAGCGCGATGTTGGGATGGCGCGAGTTGAGGCGGGTGTGCTGCACCACGATCGGCACGTTCGATTCGATCACCGAAGCGTAGCTCGTGTCGCGCGGCACCGGCGCCGGGTCCTTCAGGTCGTTGAAGCGCAGATGCAAGGTGCGCTGCGCGCCGAGCTTGACCCGATAGGGGCCGACCGGATCGCGGTCGGTGAAATAAAGCGTAATCGCGATGTCGGCGTCCTTTGTGCCGGCGTTGAGCAGGCACACCGCCTCGTGCGAGACCAGTGCGTGGTCCTGGCTCACGCTCTCGCCGGGGATATAGCCCTCCGCGATCGCCCAGCGCCGGTGCCCGAGCTCAGGCATGGCGCGGCTCCTTTGCGTTGATCAGCGCCAGCCCCGTCTCCGGGTCGGAGGTCTTCTGCAGGTAGGACGGCTGCTCGTCCACGATCGCTTCCAGCGTCGGGCGCACGTGCGCCTCGCCCAGATGGCCGGCCATGGCGCTGCCGTCCTTTTTGCCGACCACCAGATGGATATGGATCGCGGGCTTGCCTTGCGGATCGAGCGCGACGTCGCCGATCAGCGAGGCCACCTCCACCTGCTCGCGCACCGGAATATCGCGGTAATCCTTCATATCCCAGTCGAAATATTTCAGCACCACGTCGCTCAGCGCGCCGATCGCGGTGATCTGCGCCGCCGCGATACGCTCCTTCTTTGCGAAGGCCTGAATCGAAGACAGCACCTCGTCGCCCGCGTCCATGATGACCGCGAAGGTACGCCTGCCGTCCTGCTCGTTGAGAAGCTTGCTGTCCATGCGCGCGCCGCCTCGTCGTCTCGCAAAAAACCGTCTGTTTTAAGGGAAATTGCCCGCCGCCCGCTTTGTTCCAATGGAACAGCGGCCCCGTTCATTCGTTGAAATCACGGCTTTCCCAATTCTTTCGGCGGCCGGGGGCGAGCATTGCGCCGCCGAAACCATTGCGCCGCCGAAACAATGTCTTATTGCGAGGAGGTTCTCATGGCCGACCCGACCGCCGCCGATGTGCTGGTCGAAACGCTGATCCGTTGGGGCGTCGATACGATCTTCGGTATCCCGGGCGACGGTATCAACGGCATCATCGAAGCGCTGCGCCAGAAGCAGGACAAGATCCGCTTCGTGCAGGTGCGCCACGAGGAAGCCGCGGCCTTCAACGCCTGCGCCTACGCCAAATGGACCGGCCGGCTAGGCGTCTGCCTCGCCACGTCCGGCCCCGGCGGCATTCACCTGTTGAACGGCCTGTACGACGCCAAGCTCGACGGCCAGCCCGTGCTGGCGATCACCGGCATGCAGTTCCACGACCTGCTGCACACCTGGACGCAGCAGGACGTCGAGCTCGACAAGCTCTATCAGGACGTCTGCGTCTACAACAACCGCATCATGGGCCCGCTGCACGTGGAAAACACGGTGGAGCTTGCCTGCCGGACCGCGCTCGCCTACCGCGGCGTCTCGCACGTCACCATCCCCACCGACATGCAGTCGCAGCCCGTCAGCAAGGGCTCGCGTTCCAAGCGCAACGTCGCCGGTCACGTTTCCAACGATATGGCGCGCTCCGGCCAGATGCCGAGCGAGCAGCAGCTCACCGACGCCGTCGACATTCTCAACAAAGGCAAGAAAATCGTGATCATGGCCGGGCGCGGTTCGCTCGGCGCCGGCGAGGCGCTGGCCGCGCTCGCCGAACGTCTCGGCGCGCCGATCGTCAAGCCGCTGCTCGGCAAGGCCTCGATCGCCGACGACAATCCTTATTGCCTGGGCGGCACCGGCCTGCTCGGCACAAGGCCCTCGCAGGAAGCGCTCGAGCAATGCGACACGCTGCTGATCGCCGGCGCCGGCTTTCCCTATATCGAATTCTATCCGCCGCCCGGCCAGGCCAAGGCGGTGCAGATCGAGATCGATCCCATGCGCGTGGGCTTACGCTATCCGGTCGACGCCGCCCTGGTCGGCGACGTCGACAAGGTGTTGCGCGCCCTGTTGCCCAAGCTCACCAAGCACGACGATCGCTCCTTCCTGGAGAAGGCGCAGAAGAACATGAAGGCGTGGAACGCGCTGCTGGAAGAGCGCGGCACCCGCACCGACAAGCCGATGAAGCCGCAGGTGGTCGCCTACGAGCTCAACAAAGCGATCGACGATAACGCCATCGTCGCCACCGATTCCGGCACCATCACGACCTGGATCGCGCGCTACCTGCACATTCGCGACGGCATGATGTTTTCCTGCTCCGGCAATCTCGCCACCATGGCCTGCGGGCTGCCTTACGCGGTGGCGGCGGCGGTGGCGCACCCGAACCGCCAGGTGGTGGCCTTCGTGGGCGACGGCGGCCTCACCATGCTGATCGGCGAGCTGGCGACGCTGAAGAAATACGATCTCAACGTGAAGGTCATCGTCATCAAGAACAACACGCTCGGCCAGATCAAATGGGAGCAGATGGTGTTCCTCGGCAATCCGGAATTCGTGTGCGAATTGCAGCCGATCGACTTCGCCGCGGTCGCCAAGGGCTTCGGCATTCAGAGCTTCACCGTCGACGATCCCGCGAAATGCGGCGACACGCTGCGGCAGGCGCTGTCGGTGCCCGGGCCGGCGCTGATCGAAGCCGTCGTCGATCCGCACGAACCGCCGATGCCGCCCAAGATCGAGCTCAAGCAGGCCGAGAAACTGGCGGAAGCGCTGGCGCGCGGCACGCCGGCCGGCGGCAAGATCGCGCTCACGCTCGCCTCCGACACGGTGCGAGAGCTCATTTGAGGGTGGCCGGGTCATGCTTACGTCAACGCCGGCCATCGAAGGGCTAACGGCACGGGTTTTTCGTATTCCGACCGACGCGCCGGAAGCCGACGGCACGATCGCCTGGGACCACACCGTCATGGTGCTGGTCGAGGTCTCGGGTGGCGGTAAACGCGGCCTCGGCTACAGCTACGGCGCGCCGGCGGTGGCCGGCATCGTCGAGGATAAGCTCGCCGACACCGTGCGCGGCATGAACGCCCTGGACGTTCCGGCCGCCTGGATCGCCATGGTCGGCGCGGTGCGCAACATGGGTTGGCGCGGGGTTTGCGCCAACGCCATTTCCGCGGTCGACACCGCGCTGTGGGACCTCAAGGCCAAGCTGCTCGGCCTGCCGCTCTACAGGCTGCTCGGCGCCGCGCGCGAAGAAGTGCCGATTTACGGCAGCGGCGGCTTTACGTCGTACTCGGTCGAGCGTCTGCAAAAGCAGCTTTCCGGCTGGGTGGAGAAGGAAGGCTGCCGCTGGGTCAAGATGAAGATCGGCAGCGAGCCGGGCGAGGACTACAAGCGCGTGCAGGCCGCGCAGCGCGCGATAGGAAGCGCGACCCTGTTCGTCGACGCCAACGGCGCCTATGACCGCAAGCAGGCGCTGTCGTTCGCCGAGAAATTCGCCGGTGTGGCGTGGTTCGAGGAGCCGGTCTCCAGCGACGATCTTGTCGGGCTGAAGCTCCTGCGCGACCGCGCTCCCGCCACCATGGAGATCGCCGCCGGCGAATACGGCTACGATCATTTCTATTTCCGTCGCATGGTGGATTCCGGCGCCGTCGACGTGCTGCAGGCGGATGCTACCCGTTGCTGCGGCGTCACCGGTTTCCTCAAGGCGGCGGCAATCGCGGAGGCTTTCTCGATTCCGCTCTCGGCGCACACCGCGCCGGCGCTGCACCTGCATGTGTGCTGCGCGGCGCCCGGCTTGCGCCATCTCGAATGGTTCCACGACCACGTGCGCATCGAGCACGCCGTGTTCGACGGCGCGCCGGTGCCGCGCGACGGCGTCATCGCGCCGGACCCGGGCCGGCCAGGTCTGGGACTCGAATTCAAACAGGCCGACGCCGAGCGGCTGGCTGCCTAGCGCATGATCCCGAAAAGTGGGACCCGATTTTCGAAAAAGATCGTGCGCATGAAAAATGTCAAGGACGGTTTGAACGTCACCTTAGATGCGATGGGACGCTAGGAGATTCTGTATGAGCCACGTCATCGAAGTCCGGCACAACAGCGGCGAGGGAAGCTCCTGGCAATTGAATGTCACGCGCGCGCCCAATGGCCGCATTGTCGATGCCGCGGCGGTCGCCGATCCCAACGCCTTCCGCGCGCTCGGCAGCGCGCTCGCCAAGAAGCTGGAAGGCGAGGTGCGCTTCGACGCCGGCGCCCGCGCGCTTTATGCCACCGACGCCTCCAACTACCGGCAAACGCCGATCGGCGTCGTGATCCCGCGTAATGTGAGCGACGTCATCGCCACCGTGGAGCTGTGCCGGCAATTCGGCGCGCCTATCGTGCCGCGCGGCGGCGGCACCAGCCTGGCGGGGCAGGGCTGCAACGTCGCGGTGCTGATCGACTTTTCCAAATACATGCACGACATCGTTTCGATCGACGCCGTGAACAAGTTGGCCGTCGTGCAGCCAGGCTGCGTGCTCGATCACCTGCGCGACGCCGCCGAACAGCACGGCCTCACCTTCGGCCCCGACCCCTCGACCCACGACCGCAACACGCTCGGCGGCATGCTGGGCAACAATTCCTGCGGGGTGCACTCGGTGATGGCCGGCCGCACCTCGGACAATACCGAGTCAGATGGACATCCTCACTTACGACGGCGAGCGCATGACCGTCGGGCCTACCAGCGACGAACAGTTCCGCGACATCGTCGCCCAGGGCGGCCGGCGGGCCGAAATCTACCGCGCGCTCGACGCGTTCCGTCATAAATACGCCGATCTGATCCGCGCGCGCTATCCGCAGATTCCGCGTCGCGTGTCCGGCTATGAAAATTTCGACGCGCTCTTGCCGGAGAACGGCTTCAACGTTGCCAAGGCCCTGGTCGGGACCGAAGCGACTTGCGTGATGATCCTGCAGGCCGAACTCAATCTCGTGCATAGCCCGCCGCAGCGCGTGCTCTCGATCATCGGCTTCGACGACGTTTTCGCCGCTGCGGACGCGGTGCCCGACGTGCTGAAATTCAAGCCGATCGCGGTCGAAGGCATCGACGACATGCTGATCGAATTCATCACCCGCAAGCATCTGCATCCCGACGAGGTGAAGATGCTGCCGGAGGGCCGCGGCTGGTTGATGGTAGAGTTCGGTGCGGACAGCAAGGACGAGGCCGACCGCATGGCGGAGGCCTGCCTCGACGAATTCAAGCGCCGCGGCCGCGACGCCAAGGTGCTGGAAGACAAGGCGGAGGAAAAGAAAATCTGGGAGGTGCGCGAAGCAGCTCTCGCCGCCACCGCTCACGTGCCGGACTGGCCGGAGTCGCATCCGGGCTGGGAAGACAGCGCGGTGAGCCCTGAAAACCTCGGCGCCTATATGCGCGAGTTCAAAAGCCTGCTGCATCGTCACGGCTACGATGCTTCGCTTTACGGGCATTTCGGCGACGGTCTCATCCATTGCCGCATCGATTTCGACCTCGCCACCGAGAAGGGCCTGGTCAACTGGCTGCATTTTCTCGAGCAGGCCGCCGACCTGGTCGTGAAATACGGTGGCACGCTGTCGGGCGAGCACGGCGACGGCCAGGCGCGAGCGCAATTGCTGGAGAAGATGTACGGTCCGGAAATGCTGCGGGCGTTCCGCGAATTCAAGGCGATCTGGGACCCGGACAACAAGATGAATCCCGGCAAGGTCGTCGATCCCTATCCGATCACATCCAATCTACGCATCGGGCCGAGCTATCAGCCGCTCGAATTCGGCGGCCACTTTGCTTACGCCGACGACGGCGGCAGCTTCACGCAGGCGACGCGGCGCTGCGTTGGCGTCGGGGCCTGCCGCCGCCGGGACAGCGACAAGGGCGTCATGTGCCCGAGTTACATGGCGACGGGCGAGGAAAAGCACTCCACGCGCGGGCGCGCCCGTTTGCTGTTCGAGATGCTGCGCGGCGATCCGCTCGAGAACGTATGGAAGAGCAAGGAGGTCGAGGAGGCGCTCGACCTGTGCTTTGCCTGCAAGGGCTGCAAGAGCGACTGTCCCGTGCATGTCGATATGGCGACCTACAAGGCCGAATTCCGCTCGCAGCACTATAAGCATCGCCTGCGCCCGCGCGCGGCCTATTCCATGGGGCAGATACAACGCTGGGCGCGCCTCGGCTCGCTGTTGCCGGGCCTCACCAACGCCGTCGCCGGCACGTCGCTGGCGAAGCAGATCGCCGGCATTTCGCCGGAGCGCGCGGTGCCGCCCTTCGCCAAGCAGACCTTTCGGCGCTGGTTCCGCAAGCGTGGCAAGCAGACAGGCGGCGGTCGCCGCGTGGTGCTGTTCCCGGACACTTTCAACAACTATTTCAAGCCGCAGACCGCGATCGCCGCGACGCAGGTACTCGAGCAGCTCGGCTTTGATGTCGTCATTCCCGACCGGGTGCTATGCTGCGGCCGTCCGCTCTACGATTGGGGCTATATCGACCAGGCCAAGGGTCTGTGGCGCCAGACGCTCGATACCTTGCGCGCCGAGGTCGAGGCCGGCACGCCGGTGGTGGGGCTGGAGCCTGCCTGCGTCAGCGCCTTCCGTGACGAGCTGGTCGATCTGTTTCCCGACGACAAGTTGGCGAAACGGCTGTCCGAGCAGACGCTGTTCCTCACCGAGTTTCTCGACCGCAACGACTGCGACCTGCCGCGGGCCGGCGGCGCCGCGCTGGTGCAGCTGCATTGCCATCATCATGCGGTGATCAAGCCGGCAGCCGAAAAGAACATCCTCGAAAAGCTCGGCGTCGATTACGAGGTCATGGCGTCGGGCTGCTGCGGCATGGCCGGTTCCTTCGGCTTCGAAAAGGGCAAATACGCGGTATCGATGACCGCGGGCGAGCGCGTGCTGCTGCCCAAGGTCCGGCAGGCGCCGTCCGATACCGTGATCCTCGCCAACGGGTTTTCCTGCCGCGAGCAGATCGAGCAGGGCACGGAGCGTCGCGCCGTGCACATCGCCGAGCTGATCGCAAACAGCCTCAAGCAAGACAAGACCTAAAGGACTATTCGAAATGCCGTTCGTATCCAATAACCATAGTGAAAACGTCATCATCACCGGCGCCAGCGCCGGCGTCGGCCGCGCCACCGTCCACCGCTTCGCCAAGGCGGGCGCGCATATCGGCCTGATCGCGCGCGACGAAAAGGCGTTACAGGAGGTCAAACGCGAAGTCGAAAGTCTCGGCGGCCAGGCCGTCGTCGCGACCGCCGATGTTTCCGACGCCGACGCTTTGTTCGCCGCCGCCGAGAAGCTCGAAAAGGAGCTCGGGCCTATCGACGTCTGGGTGAACGATGCCATGGTGACGGTGTTCTCGCCGTTCATCGACATGACGCCGGAGGAATACCGCCGCGTCACAGAGGTTACCTATCTCGGCTTCGTGCATGGCACCATGGCGGCGCTGCGCCTGATGCGCCGGCGCGATCGCGGCACCATCGTGCAGGTCGGCTCGGCACTCGCCTATCGCGGCATCCCGCTGCAGTCGGCCTATTGCGGCGCCAAGCACGCCATCCGCGGCTTCACCGATTCGCTGCGCACCGAGCTCATCCACGACAAGAGCAATATCCACGTCACCGTGGTGAACCTGCCCGGGGTGAACACCCCGCAATTCGACTGGGCGCGCGTGCACGTGCCGCGCAAGCCGCGGCCGGTGTCGCCGATCATCCAGCCGGAAGTGGCGGCAAACGCCATCTTCAAGGCGGCGCATCAGCGCAGGCGCGAATATTGGCTGGGCCTGAGCACGGCGGAACTGATCTTCGGCAATATGATCGCCCCGGTGCTGCTCGACTATTATCTCGCGCGCAAGGTCTGGCCGGGCCAGATGACCGATCAGCCGGTGACGAGCGCCCGCCGCGACAATCTCGAAAAGCCGGTCACCGCGCTGCACCGAACGCACGGCTCCTTCGACAGCGAGGCGACGCGGCGGGCCGTCGATCTGCCGGCGCCGGCCACGCGCGCCGCCGCGGTCTTGACCGGTATCGTCGCCGTCGGCCTGCTGACGGCGCTGGCGCGCCGCGCGCTCTCATAAAAAACGGTGCGGCGCTTTGCGGGCGCCGCACCGGCATCTCGTGAACGGGCCGCCGCTCAGGTCGGCAGCGGCTTCCTCATCTTTCATCCTTACGACGAGCAGCGCCCGGCCGGCCTGCACGATTTCATCCTGCACAACTGCATCGGCTACTCGCTGCAGACCATCACGGCCATCGTGCGCATGATGTTCTCCGGCGTGTTCGAGCGCTTTCCGGACTTGCAGATCAAGGTGCCGCACGCCGGCGGCTTTCTGCCGTATCGGATCGAGCGCTTTCAGCACGCCGCCGACTTCCGGCCCGAGCCGCGCTCCAAGGGCTTCAAGGGCCGGCCGCTCGACGTGCTGAGGAAGCTCTATTACGACACCATCGCCTTCAGCCCGGCGACCTTGCGTTATCTCATCGACCTGGTCGGCGCCGAGCGCCTGATGCTGGGCAGCGATTACCCGTTCGAGATGGGCGATCCCGATCCGGTCGCGTCGGTCAACGCGGCGGTCGACGAGGCGCACCGTGCGGCCGTGCTCGGCGGCACCGTGCAGGGCATCATGTGTCTGGATCCGGCCTGCCGCTGCGGCGGCTGACCGGCGGCATGATCATTGCGGGCCGAAGTAGCGCGCGCCCCACAAAACGATGATCCAGATCGCCGCCAGTACGGCGGCCGCAACGGCGAGGATTTCGATTCCCATTGTCACCCTCCATGTCCGCCGTGCCGTGTTCGGCAGGGCGCGCTTCCTCAGCGGGGGCGTCCGGATTCTTCGCCGGCCGGCGCGTCCGGGGTTTGCCGCCGCTTCGACGATGGTAGGCCAGCTTTGGCCGCGAGGCCATGCGCCGTTTGCGTCTCGGCGGGTGTGCGCCCTCCCGGGGCGACGAAAAAGGAATAGCCTTTTCAGTGACTTGGGCGAGCGGCGCATCGCTGCGCGCCAGCCTGTGCAATAATCCGGGGCCGCCCGCGGTTTAAAGACCGCAGCCTAAGTGCTCGCGCCTTGCCGGGCCCGCGCAATGGCGAAAGGCGACGGGAGAACGCGCAAATGATCTGGCGTGCCGTCTTTGCAATCGCGCTCCTGTTGAGCCTCGCCTCGGCGACGGGCGGCGCGCCCGCCGAGCGCCGCGCGCTGGTGCTCGAAATCGACGGCGCCATCGGGCCGGCCATCGCCGACTACGTGACGCGCGGGATTGCGCAAGCCGAACCCGCCGATACCGGCCTGGTGATCCTGAAGATGAACACGCCGGGCGGGCTCGACAGCTCGATGCGCAAGATCATCCGCGCCATCCTGTCCTCGCCGGTGCCGGTGGCGACTTTCGTTGCGCCGAGCGGCGCGCGCGCGGCGAGCGCCGGCACTTACATCACCTATGCCAGCGCGGTCGCCGCCATGGCGCCCGGCACCAATATCGGCGCGGCCACGCCGGTGCAGATCGGCGGCGGCGGCCTGTTCGGGGGCGGCTAAGAAGGACGAGAAGAAGAAACCGGGCGAAGAGCCGGCCGACACCGAGAGCCGCAAGATCATCAACGACGCCACCGCCTATATCCGCAGCCTCGCCGAGCTGCACAAGCGCAACGTCGACTGGGCCGAGAAGGCGGTGCGCTCGGCGGAGAGCATTTCCTCCTCCGAGGCGCTCAAGCTCAACGTCATCGACGTGATCGCCGGCAGTGTCCCCGATCTCCTGACCAAGATCGATGGGCGTACCGTCATCGCCGCCGGCAAGCCCATGGTGCTGCATACCGCCGGCCTGAAACCGGTTACGCTTGCGACCGGCTGGCGCACCGATTTCCTTGCCATCATCACCGACCCCAACATCGCCTTCATCCTGATGCTGGTCGGCATCTACGGGCTGGTGTTCGAATTCGCCGCCCCCGGTACCATGGTACCGGGCACGATCGGCGCGATTTCGCTTCTGTTGGCCGCCTACGCGCTCAACCTGCTGCCGATCAATTACGCCGGCGCCGCGCTGGTGCTGCTCGGTGTCGGATTGATGGTGGTGGAGGTCCATATCGGCGCCTTCGGCGTCATCGGCATCGGCGGCGTCGTGTCGTTCGGCATCGGCTCCTCCATGATGTTCAATTCCGGCGTGCCGGGGTTTCAGCTCTCGCTCGCCGTCGTCATCTCGGCCATGGCAATTACCGCCGCGTTGTTCCTCCTCGTGCTCGGCCTTTTGCTGCGCTCACGGAAGCGTCCCGTGGTTACCGGCAAGGAAGCGTTGCTCGGCGCGGAAGGCGAGATATTGGCGTGGCAGCAGGAGGAGGGCAGGGTGCGCGTCAAGGGAGAGATCTGGCGCGCCCGTGCCGCCGTGCCGCTTGACCCCGGAACGCGCGTAAGGGTCACCAATCGCGACGGGCTGGTTCTGTTCGTGGAGCCGGCCTGACGGTCTCACCGCCCATTCACAGGAGACAGCGCCATGGTTACGTCCATCGCCGCCGGCCTTATCGCCCTGGCCGTGCTTATCGTCCTCTTCGCATCGATCCGCATCATGCGCGAATACGAGCGCGCGGTCATGTTCACGCTCGGCCGCTATACCGGAACCAAGGGGCCGGGCCTGATCCTGATGGTGCCGATCATCCAGCAGATGGTGCGCGTCGACCTGCGCATTATCGTGGCCGACGTGCCGCCGCAGGACGTGATTTCGCACGACAACGTGTCGGTCAAGGTCAATGCCGTGATCTATTTCCGCATCGTCGACGCCGAGCGCTCGGTCATCCAGGTGCGCGATTTCATGGAGGCGACCAGTCAGCTCGCGCAGACCACGCTGCGCTCCGTGCTCGGCAAGCACGACCTCGACGAGATGCTGGCCGAACGCGACAAGCTCAACACCGACATTCAGGAAGTGCTCGACCGGCAGACCGACGCCTGGGGCATCAAGGTCTCCAATGTCGAGATCAAGCGCATCGATCTCGACGAGAGCATGATCCGCGCCATCGCCCGCCAGGCCGAGGCAGAGCGCTCGCGCCGCGCCAAGATCATCAACGCCGAGGGCGAGCAGCAGGCCGCGGCCAAGCTGGTCGAGGCCGCGCGCATGCTGGCGCCGGTGCCGCAGGCCATGCAGCTGCGCTACCTCGCCGCACTGTTCGACATTTCCAACGAGCGCACGCAGACGATCGTGTTTCCGTTCCCGATGGACATGGTGCAGAGCTGGATGCAGCGCAATCCGGCCGCCGGCTGATCACACCTGCTCGGCGTTGAGATAGGCGAGGCGCGCGCCGCTGAACGCGCAGATGGCGCCGAGCCCGAGCGCGGTCAGCCCGGCGATGACCTCGCCGGTGCCGCCGAGGGTGCCTTTCTCGCTGAGGATGCCGCCGGCCGTGGCCCCCACAAACACTAGAGCAATGAGAAAGCCGCCGGCGAGCCGGTAGACGAAATCGCGCTCGCGCGCGGCAGCGATCAGGTAATGCCCCGTGCCCCAGCCGCCGGCAAAGCCGGCGCCGGCGATCGCCCACCAGGCCAGCGCGGAAACCAACTGCTTCTGGGGGTCGGCGAAGCCGTGCCATACGGCATCTAGGCCCGCGCCGAGCACGGTGAGCGCGATATGCATGGCCATCGAGGCAAAAACGCCACAAGCGATGGCCGCGGCGTAATTCAGCCGGCGCAGAACGTCCGTTTCCATGCGCGCAGCATAGCCGATGCCGCGCCGTCCACAAATTCGCCGTCAGATCAACAGCTTGCCGGAGAACCCAGCAGCTCGCGCAGCTCCCGCTCGAGTGCGTCGAGCGCGGCGCGCCGTGCCGGCGTCATCAGATTTTGCGGCTTTTCATGCTCGTAGAAGGGCCGATCCTCGGCTTGCGACGATCGATCGTCGGCCTTGTTCAGGTCCATCGCTACCCCCTTCGGGCCGGTTGGCACCGCCAGGGGTATCTGAGTCGGCACCGGCGCGGCCTCCTGTGGACAAGCCGCCGGCCGATTTGGTTCCCGCTGTTGCATTTGCGCGACAGCGCTGCGGCAATTGGCCGAACGCCGAACCCGTTCAAGGCGTTAGGCTGGCGCAGGAGGAAAGGCGCGCATGGCAGTGGGGACCATCGTCGAAAGCGACATCCCGGCGCGGCTCGACCGTCTGCCCTGGGGCCGCTTCCACACGCTGGTGGTGGCCGCGCTCGGCGTCACCTGGATCCTCGACGGGTTGGAGGTGACGCTCGCCGGCTCGCTCGCCGGCGCGCTGAAGGAAAGTCCCGTCCTCCAGTTCAGCAACGCAGACGTCGGCCTGGCGGCCTCCGCTTATCTTGCCGGCGCGGTGCTCGGCGCCATCTTCTTCGGATGGCTCACCGACCGGCTCGGCCGCAAGAAGCTGTTCTTCATCACGCTCAGTGTCTATCTCGTCGCCACCGCGCTCACCGCCGCGTCGTGGAACGTCGCAAGCTTCGCGGCCTTCCGCTTCTTCACCGGCGCCGGCATCGGCGGCGAATATGCCGCGATCAATTCCACCATCCAGGAGCTGATTCCGGCGCGCGTGCGCGGCTGGAGCGATTTGTGCATCAACGGCAGCTTCTGGGTGGGCGCGGCGATGGGCGCGCTCGGCTCGCTGGTGCTGCTCGACCCGGCCGTGATCGATCCCGAGGTCGGCTGGCGGCTCGCCTTCCTGATCGGAGCCACGCTCGCGCTGGTCATCTTCTTCATGCGGCTGTGGCTGCCGGAGAGCCCGCGCTGGCTGATGACGCACGGCCGCGCCGACGAGGCGCACGCGATCGTCGACGGCATCGAGGCGCGCTTTGCGCATGTGCCGCCGGCGCACGATTTGCCGAAAGTGAGACTGCGCACCCGCCGATCGACTCCGCTATGGGAAGTGGCGCAGACGCTTTTTCGACGCCACCGCCAGCGCACCTATGTGGGGCTCGCGCTGATGTCGGCGCAGGCCTTCTTCTACAACGCCATCTTCTTCACCTATGCGCTCATCCTCACCGATTTCTATCACGTGCCGTCCGACCATGTCGGCTGGTACATTCTGCCGTTCGCGGCCGGTAATTTCTTAGGGCCCGTGCTGATCGGCCGCTTTTTCGACACGCACGGCCGCAGGCCGATGATCGCCTTCACCTATATCGTCTCCGGCGTGCTGCTGGCCGGCACCGGCTGGCTGTTCGCGCGCAATCTGATTGACGCGGAGACGCAGACGCTGTGCTGGATGGTCATCTTCTTTTTCGCGTCAGCCGCCGCGAGCTCGGCTTATCTGACGGTGAGCGAGACTTTTCCGCTGGAAATCCGCGCGCTGGCGATCGCGTTCTTCTACGCGGTCGGCACCGGCATCGGCGGCATCGTGGGGCCGTGGCTGTTCGGCGTGCTGATCGACACCGGCTCACGTTTCAGCGTGTTCGGCGGTTATCTGTTGGGCTCGGTGCTGATGGTGCTGGGCGGGCTGGTGGCCTGGCGCTGGGCGGTGCCGGCGGAGAGGAAGTCGCTTGAGATGGTGGCGACGGCCGCTGACGTTTATCGATATCGATTGAAGGTCGACGCCGGCTTAAACGCTACTTGACGAAGCTGAGGTACGACGCGAGCGCCGCAATCTGATGCGGGGACAAGGTGCTCGCGACATGCGGCATCGGCCAGCGCGCGCGCGCGTCATATCCTTCGTTCCATTGCGCGATCCTGTTTTGCAGGTAGGAATACGACAGCCCGCCCAAGCGCGGAATTTCTCCCACGCCTTGCGCGCGCGGGCCATGGCAGGCAACGCAGGCAGCGACGTTAGACTGCGGAAGGCCCTGTTGAAAGATCGTTCTTCCGAGGCCGACGAGCGCGCGGTCGCCGTCACCGGCGGCTTGTGGGCGCAGCGACGAAAAATAGCTTGCCAAATTGCGCGCCGCGTCGGGCGTCAGGTTCGCCGCGGCATACCACATGTACATTTTGGAAAAGGGATTGTCGCGTCCGTGGCGGCCATAGCTCCGGAGCTGGTGCTCGATATATTCCGGGCGTTGACCGGCCAGGCGCGGTGCGGGCGCATAGCCTTGCGCCGACGGCCCGTGGCACCAGGTACAATTCCTGACGCTCGCATTGCCGAACTCGCCTGCCAGGGCGGGGGCGGCAGATACGATAATCGCCAGTACCGCAATCGTCAGCCTGTCGAGTTTCATGACGTAAGCTTCCGCATCTTGCCGCGTTACCGCAGCGAACTGACATAGGCCGCGACGGCCTTGATTTGACTTCCGTTCAAGCTGTGCGCGACCGGCAGCATGATGAACGAGGGCCCGTGGATGGCCGGATTTTGCCCGCGCTCCTTCGGAAAGTTGGATAGTTCTTTCACGACGTAAGGGTAGAGCTGGCCCGCCAGACGCGGGATTTCTCCCCGGCCGGTCGCGTGCGGGCCGTGACAGGCGGCGCAGGCGGCGATGTCGGCTTGCGGGACGCCGTTCTCGAAGATTGCTTTGCCCGCCGCCACCAGTCTTTTCGGCTCGCCGCCGATCGGCGGTGGATGGAGCCGATGGAAATAATCGACAATGGCGTCGATCATGCCGGGGCGAAGGACGTGCGCCACGTTGGACATGATCGGATTCGGCCGGCTGCGGTCGATGAAGGCCTTTAGTTGATTCCTCAAATATTGTGGCTGCTGCCCCGCCAGACGCGGTATCGGGTAATAGCCGCGATAACCTTGCGCCGAAGGGCCGTGGCAGTCTTCGCAGTAGCGAATCTTGGCCTGGACGCCGGAGCGCGCGGCAGCTTGGTCGCTTGCTCCCATTAACGTAGCCGCTGCGATCGCCAAAAGCAGGACCAGTTTCAGCGGCACGGGCTTGGTTGAGGCTATGTGGATCATGACCGTCGGCCCCGGGTTAGTGCAGACCGCTGACATAAGCCGCGACCGCTTCGATCTGTGGCTTGGTCAGCTCGTGCGCGATCGGCGCCATGATTTGCGAGTTCTCTTCCGTTCGCTCGTGGCCCCAATTGTTCAGTTGGGCGACGACGTAAGGGTAGAGCTGGCCCGCGAGACGGGGAAACGGTCCATTGCCCTTGCCATCCGCACCATGGCAGGACGCGCAGGGTGGGACATTGGCGGCGGGAATGCCGTCTTTGAAGATTTTCTCGCCTTCGGCAACGTCGGACTTGGGCGCGCCGCCGACCGGTTTGGGATTGAGGCCGTGCAATCTGGCGGCAAGCGCATTGATCATCGCCGGGCTGAGAACATGACCCACGTTGAACATGACGTTGGTCGCGCCGGGCGCGGTCCTGTTCTCCCGCTTGCGCTCGGCAAAGCCCTTCAGCTCGTTCTCGATATATTCGACCGGTTGTCCGGCGAGGCGCGGTATGGGGTAGAAGCCCGTAAAACCACGCGCCGATGCGCCGTGGCAGACCTCGCAATATTTCAACTTGGCGTCGACGGCTTGCGGCGAAACGGTGTCGGCGCCGGCGGCGTGCAGGGGAGCCGCAGCGGAAAAGACAAGCAGCAAGAGTGCCGCCGGCAAGGCCGATCTCACGCCGCTGCCGGTCGGGCGGGGCCGCCGGTGACTGTTCGGTGTCCGGGCCATTGTCACACTACCTTGCATTTCTCCCGCTGCGCGGATCTTCCCATGCGTCTCTTGATGCCGGTTCGTCACATTGCGAACCAGGCGAAAAGAAAGAGCGTATTGTTGTCTTTGGCGTTTTCCGTCGTGCCGTCGAACTTGTTGTAATAGGTGTACTGCAAGCCAAGACGCACATTCGCCCACGGCCAAACCGGCGACTTGCTGGTAATAAACGGGATGTAGTCGAGCTCGGCGATCCAGCCGTTGCTGTCCGGACTGCAGTTGGTGGTCAATACGCAACTGTTCAAACTGGCGTAGAGCAACGGATCCGACGATCCCCAGGTGTCGAAATACTGCCCGGTGAGCACGATCCGGTTGTCGTTGCCATAGGCGAGCGATGCATAGGCTCTCAGCGTATTCAACGTGTTGGTCGGATTGGAAGCCGCGCCGTTGTTGAAGAGCCCATCGAGCTTCTGATTTTCGTGGATATAGGTGCCGCGCAACGTGAGCCAGTAGTTGTCGCCCTGATATTGGTACTGCGCGTCGAAGGCGACGTCGGTGTACTTGTCGGTTTGCGGGAAAGTCTGAGGGAGCAACACGCCAATGCCCAACGCGTTGTTGGCGGTGGCGCCCGACCAGGTGTGGACTTTTTCGAAAGTGCCAAACGCGCCGATTTCAAACCAGTTTCTGCCCCAATGCGGCGCCACCGCGATCCGCCAATAGGGCGCCCAGCCCGCGTACGGTCCCGGCATGCCGTATGGGTCAACTCCCAATTTTGGAAGAGTCTTGGAATCAAGCGTCCGGTAACCCGTCAACTCCAGATAAACAAGATTGTCGATGAAGGCGTAACCGCCGACGCCGCCCACAAATTGCGAGTAGGCGCCGTCGATCTGCGTCGCGGCTGCGGGTCCCGGCGCAACGTTCGAGCCCGCGTAAGGAAAACCCCAGGCCGGTGTCGTGTTCCACGGGTCCTGCACGGTCGGATTGTTGTTGGCGGTGATGCCGTAAATGACATTCATGTCGCCGAGCATGGCGGTGTCGGCAAAGCGCAGATCGGTGTTGTCCCATGCCCATTCGCAGTTCCAGCAGGGATCGGTGGGAGGCACCGGAAGGCCCGTCCCGGGGTCGAGCGCCGACCCGCCGGGCGGTGCATTGCCATAGGTGGTCTGCGAAAACAGGCCGATATGATCGGTAATGGCGCCGCCGTAGAAAATGCTCAGTTGTCCAAGGTTGGCGTTGTCGTTGGCGTGATAGGGCGAGAGGCCGGCCATGTCTTGCGGCACGAGCCCGACCTGGTCTTTCTGCGTATTGGTGTAGCCGTAGATCGCCATCATCGAGATCGGCGGCACCCAGACGTCGCCCGTGTCCGGCCGGCCGCTCAGCGTGTTGTCCCGGTCATCGGACTTTTTCGCGTACTTGGCTAAAGCGCGATCGGGATTGTTCCAAGACGGAAAGATCGTCGTGCGGAACCGGCCGCCGCCCGTCGTATAGCCATTCAGTTTGAAAAGGCGCCCGTAAGGGGTCAGTCCGGGATAATCGGTATGGCAGGTGCCGCAGGGCTGGCCGGTCTGGCGGGCGAAGCTCGGCAAAGCTTGCGCCGGACCGCTCGTGCCGATAACCGCAAGCACCGCCGCGGTCAGGGTGGCGACAACAAAGCTGCGCGCCGCAAACGACTGTACCCCGACTCGATCGTCAGAACTTCGCGAACGCCCCTCGTCCGCTTGCCACCACATGCCCCGACCCCAACTCACAGGATCGCCCCACACTTATTGTCTTTCTTGATGCTGTATGAGATCAATCCGGGAAACTACTTAGACTACCTATTGTAGCGTGCTGCCTGCGATTCCGACATTAATTAGCGTTCATCTTGCGAAGGGCTGCTTCGGCCCGAGACTTTTGAAATAGACGAGCTCCGAATTCGCCGTTGGCGCCAACAATCGGTCCCGGGTTTCGCTTCGCTCCACCCGGGCTACGGATTTCCACCCTGGGGCCGCGAAACGAACGGAGCGTGGGATGCGCCCCGCCGGCGGCTTCGGTGTTCCAACAAAGCCTTGATTGTCTCGCCACAGGCGGAGGTCTATCCTTACCCCCAGCGCAATTCGCCACGACGATTGCGCCAAAAACCGAACAACAATTTCCCGGGAGGAGACAATGTCGAAAATGCAGGCAGTGCTGGACGACGCCGTGCGCGCGGGCGACGTGCCGTTCGCGGTGGGCATGGTCGGCAACAAGAACGGCGTGAAATGGTCGGGCGCCGCCGGCGAGCGCGCGCCCGGTCAGGCGGCCACCGCCGACACGGTGTTTCGCATCTTCTCGATGACCAAGGCGGTCGGCAGCACGGCTGCCATGCTGCTGATTGATCGCGGCAAGCTCGACGCCGAGACGCCGGTGGAAGACATCCTTCCCGAGTTCGCCAAGATCCAGGTGCTGGAGGGCTTCGACGGCGACAAGCCCAAACTGCGCGCCCCCAAGCGCAAGGCGACGGTGCGCCAACTGGCGACCCACACCAGCGGTCTGGAATACGAGTTCTGGAACGCGGATATCGCGAAATATCTGGCGGTGACCGGCCATCCGCCGATCCTGTCGGGCCTGAAGGCCGCGCTGTTCTATCCGCTCGGCAGCGATCCCGGCACGCGCTGGGGCTACGGCATCGGCATCGACTGGCTCGGCCAGGTGGTTGAGAAGATCGACGGCCGCACCATCGACAAGTTCTGCCGCGAGGAAATCTTCGCCCCGCTCGGCATGCCCGACACCGATTTCGAAGTGTCCGGTGCGATGAAGCCGCGGCTGGCCGCGGTCGCCGCGCGCGGCGAGGACGGCAAGCTGGTGCCCTTCGACATCGCGCCGCCGACGCACCCTGAATTCTACGGCATGGGCCATTCGCTCTATTCGACCGCGCCGGACTACATGCGATTCCTGCGCATGTTCCTCAACCGCGGCCAGCTCGACGGCAAGCGGCTGATGTCGGAAGCCTCGGTCGACTGGATGCTGGCGGACCGCATGAACGGGCTGACGTTCCAGAAGATGGTGACGGCGGCGCCGCCGGTCACCGCCGACTGCGATCCGTTCCCCGGCACCAAGCGTACGCACAGCTTCGGCTTCTTCCGCGTCGATGAGGACATCCCGGGCATGCGCTCGGCCGGTTCGCAGGCCTGGGCGGGCGTTTTGAACACGCACTTCTGGTTCGATCCGAAGAAGGACGTGGCCGCGCTGATCATGACGCAGACGTTGCCCTTCGTGGAGCCGCGCTTCGCCAAAACTTATGAGGCCTTCGAACGCGCGGTCTATGCGGGGTGAGGCTTGGCAGATGACCCGCGCCGCTTGAGTCGGCGGCGCGGTCTACCGGTTCAGCGCCGTCGGTCGTGGCGCGGCTTGGCTTTTGGCGGTTCGGGCCGGGCAAACGGGCTGGGATTGCAGAATTCGCTGCCGCCTACCCGGTCGCGCAGGCAGGCCTCGAGCGAGTAATACGCGCAATGCTGTTCGCCATCTTTGACGAACAGGCACCAGGTCGGCTCGGCGGCCGGCGCCGGCCGGGGCGCGAGCGCGGCGGCGGTGACGAATGCGATTGCCAGAAACCGGATCATCTTTGTGGACTCGCATTGGCTCAACGGCACGAACACCGCGACCCGCCACTTTATTCTGCGCCGCCTGGGCAACCGCTCAGCAGGTCACCAGATCGGTGTGGCCGAAGCCCTTGGCGTAATCGAGCACCGAGATTACCACCGGCGTCAGACGAAAGATTGAAACGTCGTCCGGCGTCGGCATGGGGAACGGCAGCGGGCCCTGCGCGGGATATTTCGCGGGCATCAGTTCGAGCACCTTTTCCGCCTCGGCGCGGTCGGTCACGGCCTGCGCATGCGCGGCCATCGACAGGCCGGCGATCGCCATGATGTCGGGCGTGTCACGATCGATGGTCAGCGACACACGGCTGTCGCGCGCCAGGTTGGCCGCTTTCTGGCTGTCCTTGCCGCAAAGGAAATAGAGCGTGAGGCCCTGGTTGACGTAGCCGACGGTGGTGGCCTGCGGCCAGCCATCGGGCCTGAGCGTGGCGAGCGTCATGATGCGGTGCTCGTCGAGCAGCGCGAGGATTTTGCCGCGTATCGCGTCGTCCATCGCTAGCCTCCATGTGCCGGCAAAGTCATGATGCGGCCGTCGGCTCGTTCCGCGTTGACCCAGGTCAAGCGTGGGGGCGCCTCCAAATGGGCTGTGTTTTGCGGCGATCTTGCGTAAGGTGAAGGCGGCCAAGGGAGGGAGCCGGGCGCCATGACAGACATGACCATCGAGGCCGTGCGGTTGACCAGGCTGCGGGTGCCGTGGCCGCAGGATCCCTGGCTCAAGGGCAATCCCTTCGGCGACGCCCGCAACATTCTGGTGGCCGAGGTCGAGACCAAAGGCGGCATCGCCGGCATGGGCTATCTGCACGTGCTGCCCCCGATCACCGGCACGATCAAAGCCTGCCTGGAGGAGATCGTCATCCCGCGCGTCATCGGCAGGGACGCCAGCGCGGTCGAGGCGATCTGGCAGGATCTGTGGACCACTACCGTCACGTTCGGGCGCGGCGGCATCGCCACCATGGCGCAGTCGCTGATCGACATTGCACTGTGGGACGCGCTCGGCAAGCGCGCCGGCCTTCCCTTGCATCGCTTGTGGGGCCATGTGCGCAGCGAATTGCCGGTCTACGGCAGCGGCTGTTACCGCGGCTCCGGCGGCGACGGCATGATCGCCAAGGCGCTGCACTACAAGAACCAGGGCTTTAAGGCGATCAAGATGCAGGTCGCGCACGTGCACGACCTGCCGACCGACCTCGACAATGTGCGGCGGATGCGCGAGGCGGTGGGCCCGGACATCGAGATCATGATCGACGTCAATATGGGCTGGAGCGCCGACGTCGCCATCCAGATGGGCCGCAAGTTTCAGGACTACGACGTGTACTGGCTGGAGGAGCCGGTGCCGCCGCAGGATTTCGCCGGCTACAAGCGTATCGCGCGCGCGCTCGATCTGCGCATCGTCGGGGGCGAGACGCATTTCACGCGCTTCGATCTGATGCCGTTTTTCGAGGACCCGGTGCTGCCGATCCTGCAACCCGATCCCATGCGCGGTGGTTTTACCGACTTGCGCAAAACGGCCGCGCTCGCCGAAGTGAAGGGGATCAAGATCGCGCCGCACCTGTTCCCCGAATTGAACGTGCAGCTGCTGGCTTCGATCCCCAACGCCAGCTGGATCGAGGACATGCGCCTGTCGTGCGATCTCTGGGTCGAGCCGGTGCCGGTGACGAACGGCACCATCGTCGCGCCGGAGCGGCCCGGCCATGGCCTCACGTTCAAGCCGGAGATTTTGCGCGATTGCGCGGTCGCGTAAGCGGCGGCCTCAGTGAGGCAGGCTGAAGCGCGTCTGCAATTCGCGCACGGCGTTGGCTGCGATGGCGACCACGTCGGCGGAGCCGGCCGCGATTTCGTGGCGGATAATATCGTGCAAGCGCTTGCCGAAATCCGGCTGCCCGTTCAGCGCGGTGTTGCCGGCGACGTGCTCGAAGGCGAGCTGGAAGGCCTGCTGATACAGCTTGATGCGGCGTGCAATATCGGCCATCGCCCAGGCTATCCCCAATTCCAGGAAAGATCGTAACCGACGGGCCCCTCGTTTCCAGTTGATTCCACTATCATTTTACCGGCGCGCCGAAAGTTATCCACAATCGGTGCAAGCGCCCGGTCACAAATCTCCTGGCGACGGCACCGCTTGCGCGTCGGCGCCAGCGGCGCCGTAGAGGGCGCGGAGCTCGCGCACGGCAGCGGCGGCAATCGCGACGACGTCGTCATTCCCGGCGGCTATCGCGTGCCGGACTGCCTCGTGCAGTTCCTTGGCGATGCCGGCCCGATCGACCAGAACGTGGTCCTTGGCGATGTGCGCGCGGACGAGCTGCGAAGCCTGGTTATAGAGTTTGATGCGGTGTGCAAGTTCCGCCATGGGCCGCCCGTCGTTGTGTAACGACAGTCAACGGCGATGTGCGGTGAAACGTTCCCGCTGCCGCTCTCATCATGGGGCGCGGCGCGCCGCGTTCACTTGATCCCGGCATACATGAAGGACTGCACGAACTGGCGCTGGAACAGCACGAAGGCGACGAGCAGCGGCGCCACTGAGATGAGCGTGCCGGCGGTGATGATCGACCAGTTCACGCCCGACTCCGGAGCGCCGAAGATCGCCAGGCCGACGGTGACCGGACGCGTCTCGACCGAATTGGTGATGACCAGCGGCCACAGAAAATTGTTCCAGTGGTAGCTGATCGAAACGAGCGCGTAAGCGATGTAGGTCGGGCGCGCGAGCGGCACATAAACCTTGAGCAGGACTTGCAGCCAGCCGCAGCCTTCCACGCGCGCGGCTTCCTCGAGCTCGCGCGGCACGGTTTTGAAGGTCTGCCGCAGCAGGAAAATGCCGAAAGCGCTGGCGATATAGGGCAGGCCGATGCCGACAATGGTGTCGGCAAGCCCGAGCGTCGCCATCACCTTGTAGTTCTCGACGATCAGCACGTCGGGCAGGACCAGGAGCTGGATCAACACCAGAAAAAAGGCGAGGTCACGGCCGAAGAATTCGAAGCGCGCGAAAGCAAATGCGGCGAGCGTGCAGACGACAAACTGTCCGATCAGCACGATGGTGACCAGGATGAATGTGTTGAGCATGTAGCGTGCGAACGGCGCGGTCGCCCAGGCGCGCTCGAAATTGTCGAGCGTGAGCGGGGCGCCGAGCTCGAAATGCGTGGCAAAGGCCTGCGGGTGAAACGCGCTCCAGAAGGCGTAGAGCAGCGGCGCCGCCCACAGCAAAGCGAACAGCCAAGCGCCGACCATCTCCAGCGTACGGCCGAAGCCGGCGCTGCGCGCGTGGGGCAGCGTGACGGCGCTCATCGGTAGTGTATCCGCTTTTCGAGCAGGACGTATTGCACGAAGGCGAGCCCGATCAGAACCGCCAGCAGGAATACGGTCTGCGCCGCGGCTTCTGAGCTGTCGAAGAAGCTGAAGGCGGTCTCGTAGATGTAATACAACAGCAGCATGCTGGCATTGTCCGGGCCGCCCTTGGTCATGATGAAGAGCTGATCGACCACGCGGAAGGAATTGATCAGCGCGGTGATCAGCACGAACAGCGTGGTCGGCATCAGCAGCGGAAACGTCACGCGGCGAAAGTAAGTCCAGCGCGAGGCGCCTTCGATCGCTGCCGCCTCGCGTAGTTCGGGCGCGATCGACTGCAGCGCGGCGAGATAGAAGATCATGAAGAAGCCGGCCTCCTTCCAGATCATCATGACGATCAGGCACCACATCACCGTGTTCGGGTCGCCGAGCCAGTTGTGACCGGGCAAACCGAGCGCGCCGAGGATCTGGTCGATCAGGCCGATACCCGGCGTGTAGAAGAACAGCCAGATATTGGCGACCGCGATCATCGGCAGGATGGTGGGCGTAAAATAGGCCATGCGCATCAGCGTGCGGCCCGGCAGCGCCGAATCGGCGATCAGCGCCATCAGGATGGCGAGCGCAATGGCGACGGGAATCGTGCCGAGCGCGAACCAGACATTGTTGAACAGCGCCTGGTGGAAAACGGGGTCGTCGAGCATCGCGGAATAATTGGCTAGACCGACGAAACGGGCGGGGCGCGTGGCCGTCGCCGGATAAAACAGGCTTTCCCAGACCGAGGCGACGGTCGGGTAATGCGTGAAGGTGGCGAGCAGCACCGCGGCCGGCAGCAGGAGCAGCCAGCCATAGACGTGCGGCAGCAGCGAGCGGTGCGTGTGCATCGGGACGAGGCGGGCGGCCGGCGCGTTACCGGCCGCCCAATGCGCAGGGTCTTACTGGTAGCGCTTGAGCAGGCGGGTCGCCCGCTCCTGCGCGTCGGCGAGCGCGGCCTTTGGCGTTGCCTTGCCGGTAAGCGCCGCCTGGATGGCGTCGTCGAGCAGCTTGCGTACGCGGCCGGTGTCGTAGGTCGACAATTCCGCCACGGCAAATTTGAGCTGGTCGCGGGCGACCGCCGCCGGTGGGAATTCCTTGACGTATTTCTTCAGGGCCGGCGTCTCATAGGCGTCGGGCCGCGTGCCCATATAGCCGGTCTGGATGCTCCATTCGGCGGTACGCTCAGGCGACGTCATCCACTTGATGAGAGTGAGGGCGGCGGCCTTGGCCTCCGGCTTGGCGGCCTTGAAAATGTAGAAATTGCCGCCGCCGGTCGGGCTGCCCCTGCGCTTCTCGGCGGGCAGCATGGCGACGCCGAAGTCGAACTTGGCGTTCTTCTTCACCGCGGTCAGGTTGCCGGTCGAATGCCACATGATCGCGGTCTTGCCGTCGAGGAAGGACTGACGCAGAGTGCCCCATTCGACCGTTCCCTTCGGCATCACGCCGTCCTTGGCCGAGAGGTCGTGCCAGTATTGCAGCGCTGCAACGGACGCCGGGCTGTCGAAGAAGACCTTCTTGCCGTCGTGGCTCATCAGCTCCTGGCCGTTCTCGATGGCGAGCGCCTGGAACATCCAATAGGGATAGCCGGTCGAAGGAATCTCCACGCCCCAGCGCGTCACTTCGCCATTGGCGTTCTTCTTCACCAGCTTCTTGGCCATCGCACGCATTTCGGCCCAGGTGGCCGGCGGCTTGTTGGGATCGAGGCCGGCTTCCTTGAAGGCGTCCTTGTTGTAGTACATCACGATGGTGGAGCGCTGGAACGGAATGCTCCAGGTCTTGCCGGCGAGCTCGCCATTGGCCATCAGGCCCGGATAGAAGCTCTTCAGCCAGGTCTTGTCGGCCTCGGTCTTGAGCAGGTCGTCGAACGGCACGATGGCGCCCTGTTCGGTCAGCTCGTAGAGGTCGATGGAAAACATTACCGACAGTTCGGCCGGCTGGCCGCTCTTGAGCGCGGCCAGCGCCTTGATGCGGGCGTCGTTATAATTGCCGGCATAGATCGCGTGCACCTTGATGTCGGGATGGCTCTTTTCGAAGTCGGCGACCATGCCGTCGACAATCTTGGTGAGCGGGCCGCCGACCGCGACTGGGTAATACATGGTGAGGTCGACCGCGCGCGCGGGCGTGCCGAAGGCGGACGCGAAAATGACGGCGGCCGTGAGCGCCGCCGCGGTGAGCAAGGTGGAAAGTCGTCGCATCGCTGTTCTCCCTTTGCGTACGAAACAAATCAGGCGCGGGCGCGCACCGGCTCGGCGTCCGGGGTCCGCTCGACACGCCGGCCGTCCCGGTCGAAGACATGGACGTCCTCGTCTTTCCAGGCGAGGCCCAGCCGCTCGCCGGGCGATGCCGGCACGCGGCCGGGCACGCGCACGGCGATCTCGCAGCCGCCGAGATCGGCGGTCGCGACGGTGTCGGCGCCGAGATAGTCGACCGACTTGAGGGTGCCGGCGATATCGCCGCCGAGCGATATGGATTCGGGCCGGACGCCGACGAAGCGGTGCGCGGCAAAGCGCGCGAATGCCGCCGCGCGCGCCTCGCCCGCAAGCGCTTCGAGATCGACGATGTTCATGGGCGGCGTACCGATGAAGGAGGCGGCGAACACCGTGGCCGGCCGGTCGTAAAGCTCGGCCGGCGCCCCTTCCTGCTCGACGCGCCCCTCGCGCAGCAGCACCACCTTGTCGGCCATGCTCATGGCCTCGACCTGGTCGTGCGTCACATAAACAAGCGTAATGCCGAGCCGGCGCTGCAGCGCCTTGATCTCCAGCCGCATCTCGTGGCGCAGTTTGGCATCGAGGTTGGACAGCGGCTCGTCCATCAGGCAGATGGGATTTTCGGAAATGATGGCGCGCGCGAGCGCCACGCGCTGGCGCTGGCCGCCGGACAATTGCGCTGGCTTGCGCTCGAGCAGGCCGGCAAGCCCGACCAGGCTTGCCACTCGCTCAAGCCGCTGCGCGCGCTCGGCCGCCGCAACCTTGCGTACCTTCAGCCCGAACACGATGTTCTCGGCCACGTTGAGGTGCGGGAACAGCGCGTAGGACTGGAACACCATGGATATGGCGCGCTGCGACGGCGACAGATGCGTGACGTCCTTGCCGCCGATCAGGACTCGGCCGCCGCTCGGCTCTTCGAGGCCGGCGATCAGGCGCAACGCGGTCGATTTGCCGCAGCCGGAGGGCCCGAGCAGCACCAGCAGACGGCCTTGATCGGCCGTCAGCGAAACCGCGTCGACCGCCGTGGTCGGCCCCCAAGATTTGCTCACGCGATCGAGCAGGATGCTGCTCATCGGAACCAAAACCAGTCGCTGTACCGACGGCTTTGCCCGGCCGCCTACGCCATCTTTGCCCATCGCCGCATGTTTGGCCAGCGCACATGACACGCCGATGACTTGCGGGCTTGCCCAATGTGGGTAAGCGGAAACGCCTGCCTAAACGGGTTGCGCCGCGCCACGTTCGGTGTGGCGCGGCGCAGGGTTCAACCGTTGCTGGTGTGTTCGGGCCGCGCTCGGCCGGGGCCAGCGCGATCCGGCTCATCGAAGCGGTGCGACGCCTACGGCTTTTTCGGCGTCTTGTATTCGGCTTCCTTCTGGAAGGGTTCCCAGACGGTTTCGAAACCGACGAAGCCCTTTTCGTTCGGGGCTTTCTGACGCGTCGTAAAAAAGCGCGCGTGACCGTCCGGAACTTTGGTGGGGGCGGGTTTTTGCTCGTCGCTCATAAGTCACCTTTTTCCGTGATGCCGGGATTGCTGGTCGCGAAGTCTCAAACGGGCCGCATGAGCGAGGGGTCGATGTCGGCCGGCGCGCCGACGGCCACGCCCGCCTTCATTTCGTCATCGCTTGCGTCGCGCACCGTCAGTATCTCGAGCGTGAAGACGACCTCCCGACCGCACAGCGGATTGTTGCCGTCGACGGTCAACGTCTCGTCGTCCACCCGCGTCACAAGAAAGCTGCGGGTCTCGCCCCTGTCATTTTCCATGAGGATCGAAGTGCCGACCTGCCGGTACTCCTCGGGAACATTCTCGATGTCATCGGTGAAAACCAGCGACTCGTCCCGGGCGCCGAAGATCCGATTGCCGTCGATCGGCACTTCGATGACGTCGCCGGGGGTCTTGCCCTCCAGCTCCTTGTGGACGGAAGGCGCCAGAATCTCATTGTGCCCGTGCACATAGCCCAACGGGAATTCGACCGTAGTGAGCACGTGGCCCGACTTCCTGTCGGTCACCTTGTAGGTGAGCTCGACGAACTTGCCGTCTTCGATGATTTCCCGCATGTCGAATCCAAATCGCTCAGAAGATGGACGCACCGAAAATTCTGACCTCGCCGTCTTCATAGCCGAGCACCAGGCGGCCGAGCCATTCGCCCGGCTTCTTGGTGCTGCGTTGCCGGTAAAGAACCGTCACGTGCTCGCCCCGGCGGATGATGCCGAGATAGTCGAAGTCTTCCGACAGATTGCGCGCCAGCTCGCTGTTGGCGAACTGGTGGCCGACCTGAACCTGATCCATGGCGAGCGCGAGCGATGTCGAAAAATTCCTGACGAATTCGCCGTACTTGCCTTCGTTGGAATTCTTCACGAGATCGCGCCACAGCGGATCGGCGCTCGCCTTTATCTCCGCGTCGGTGTTGTCGACGATATTCACGCGCGGCTCTGTATCACTCTCGGCGGCCAGCATCATAAAGCGAACCTAACAGGACCAATTTGCTTGCGCCCGGGCGGAAGCGCGAGGCGAACCTCCGCCGGGGATATTGCTACTCGTTCTCGCCCACCAGGTGATAGCAGGGCGCCTTTTCCATGGTGTACTCGCCGGTTTTCGGATCGCGGCGCGAAACCGTCAGCACGTGCCAGTTGGCGTCGTCCACCTTCATGGCGTCGCCGCGGTAGTAGTAGCCCGGCCAGCGGGTCTCCTTGCGGAACAGCGTGTGCTGCGTGACGCACTCAGCGGCGCGATGGCGGTGCTTGAGCTCCCACGCCCGCAGTAGCTCGTGAATGTTTTCGGCCGCCAGGCTCTCGAGATCTTCTTCCATGATCTTGAGTTTCTTGAGGCCGATATTCAGCAGCTTCTCGTTGGTCATGTAGCTGACGGTCACGCCGCCGCAGTATTCGTCCATCAGCTTCTGCAGACGGTCGAGGCCCTGCTGCGGATTGATGTAGTGCGGGTTGACGTCGCCCGCCACGATCGCATTGCGGTAGGTCTTGTAATGCTCGAGCGGCTTGTAGATCTCTTGTTTGCGGCGGGCGATCTGCTCGTTGGAGACGACGATGCCTTCGCCTTTGCCGTCGTCGATGTATTTGCAGGCGGCCTTGGCGGCGAGACGGCCTTCGGTGAACGAGCCGGACGAGAAGGCGTGCGGCGTGCCGCCGACCGCGTCGCCGGCGCCGAACAGGCCTTCGATCGTGGTCATGCGGTTGTAGCCCCAGAAATACTCAGGCGGGGAAACGTCCTCCGGACCCGAGCACCAGGCGCCCGAGCAGGTCGCGTGCGAGCCCATGACGTAGGGCTCCGACGTGGTCAGCTCGGGATTCTCGTTCTTGGGATCGACGTCGGTTGCCGCCCACAGCACCGCCTGGCCGACGGTCATGCCGAGGAAGTTTTCCCAGCCGACCTCCTCCAGATGCGGGTCCTGGAAGGCGCGCATGGTCACCATGTGAATGGGGCCGCGGCCGGCATTCACTTCGCTGATGATGCAGTGGTTGCGCAGGCAGGTCGGGATCGGCCGATGCGTCAGGTGCGAGGCTTCCGGATCGAGATATTCCTTGCCGACCATCTTCTGCAGCTCGGGGAACCACTTGGATTCATACTCCTCGCCGAGGCAGTTTTGCGTATAGGTCTTCAAGTGCAGGAAGTAGGCGCCGACCGGCCCGTAACCGTCCTTGAACCGCGCCAGCACGATGCGGTTTTCCATCTGCGTCATCTTGGCGCCGGCGTTGATCATCAGTCCATAGGCGGACGCGGACGACCATGGCGCATACCAGGTACGGCCGGAGCCTTCGCCGACCGAACGCGGCTTGAAGATATTGGAAGCGCCGCCCGCGCCGCAGATCACGGTCTTGGACTTGAAGACGTGGTAATTGCCGGTGCGGACGTTGAAGCCGACGGCGCCGGCAATCCGGTTTTCCTTGCTCTCGTCCATCAGCAGGTGGGTGACGCAGATGCGGTTGAACACCTTGTCGGCGGACTTCTTGGCGGCCTCGGCCACGATCGGCTTGTAGGACTCGCCGTGAATCATGATCTGCCATCGCCCTTCACGCAGATAGTGACCCGTCTTCGGGTTCTTCATGATGGGCAGGCCCCACTCCTCGAACTGGTGGACCGTGGAGTCGACGTGCCGGGCCATGTCGAACAGCAGGTCTTCGCGCACCAGGCCCATCAGGTCGATGCGCGCGTAGCGGACATGGTCCTCCGGGTTATTCTCGCCCCAGCGGGTGCCCATGTAGCAGTTGATGGCGTAGAGGCCCTGTGCGACCGCACCGGAGCGATCGATATTGGCCTTTTCGGCAATGACGATCTTCTTGTTCTGTCCCCAGAAGCGCGCTTCCCAGGCGGCGCCGGTGCCGCCAAGGCCCGCGCCGACGACCAGAATATCGATGCCGTCTTCGACGATCGTTTTGTGAGCCATCAGTAATACACGCCTTTCTTCATCTTGAGCTTCGCCGACTCAAGCGTATGCAAACCGCCGTCGTCCATGCGCAGCCATTTCGGCTCGTTGTACAACAGCTGGCTGTCGCGCATTTCCTTGCTGGGCGCGGGAACGTCCGCGAGCTTGGGGATCGCCGTGCCCCAGGGCTTGGTGGTGATCGGCGAGAGGAAGTTCTTTTCCGTGCCGTTGCGGAATTTGATGCGCCAGGCGATCGTGCCTTTCTCTTCGTCGCGGTCGACGCGGACGCTGTGGCCGAGCGGCGCGAAGTCGGCGTAGCCGCGCACGTCGATCGCGTGCTGCGGGCAAGCCTTGACGCAGGAGTAGCACTCCCAGCACATGTTCGGCTCGATGTTGTAGGCGCGCCGATAGGTCGGGTCGATGTGCATGATGTCCGAGGGACAGATGTCGACGCAGTGTCCGCATCCGTCGCACCTTGTCATATAGACGAAGGTAGGCATGAGTCCGGCTCCTTATCTGATCCAGATGAAACTGCGGGCTGCTTGTCAGTAGTGGCGGGGCGCTTCGCGCTTGATACCAAGTCCCATGCGCATCGGCGCCTTGACCAGCAGTTCCATGGAGTGTCGCTTCTGCTGTTCGGGATCGTCGCGGGTCTGCGTCGGCAAATTCTGGGCCGTGCCGTTGGCCTTGCCCACGCGCTTCTCGAAGGCCGCGGCGGGCTTGAAGAACATGTGCGAGAACTTCGACCACGGGATGGAGCCGAACAGGATCGTAGTGTCGATGAGGAATAGAGCCAGGAAGATCGTGGCCCAGACGGTGTCGCCCGCGGTCTGCAGCCAGGCCCAGATCAGTCCGAAGGTCGTGCTCAGCACCAGCGTGACGATGAACAGGTCGGCGCGCATGAAGCGGAACGGTGACTGGCCTTCGGCGGCGACGTCGACGCGGATGAAGAACCAGAACCAGTAGCCGCCGAGGCAGACCATCAGCGCGCCGATGTACCACAGCGTCGTGAGCGCTTGCGGTCCCGGATCGGCCGGCGTCGGGTAGACGAACACCATGACGGCGGTGGTGACGACGAAAATGACGAAACCGTACATGCCCAGAAGGTGAGCCACGCGGCGGCGCGCGTTGCAGAACTCGCCCGACAGCGCGACGTCGACCACCGCGGTCTGCACCGCGATCGCGATCTTCTCGCCACCGCCGACGGGCTTCTTCGCCTTCGCCTTGGAGGCGCGCATGTTCGCGAAGAAGTACCTTGCGCTTCCCTTGTGAATGACGTCGAACAGCGTGCCGGCGACGACCAGCACGGCCATCACGACGACGTAAGCCTGCATGACGGCCGGCGGCACGGACGCCGAAAGCATGGCGAACGGATTATTGGCGAACATTGCTCAGCGTTTCCCCCGGTAAGCCTAGATTTCAGGCGTAGATTAGCGGTCGGCCCACCCGCCTTCAATCATTCGAATAATGTGAATGAGGCCGCGGACGGCGGCGGCAGGTATAAAGCAAAACGAAGGGGCGTCCATTCAGTAAAAACGAACGTTCCGTTCGGTGAATCTTCTGAACCCGCCGCGAGATATCGCGTCACGCGCGCGTCCGGGCGGCGCGGGCGCCTCAAGTCTTGGCGGAATAGCCCCAGAACCGCATCGCCATGGACTTGCTGATCAGCCCGAAATGCCAGGCCCAATAGGTCAGGCCGGAGATGCCGGAGGAGTAAAACGACGGCGCATTCGGGCCGGTCAGGGAGTGGTAGTAGCGCCCGTCCTTCATGCCGTATTTCGCGACCAGGTAGGCGCGCGCGCCGGGCTCGCCGGTCGTCTTGGTGCAGGACCAGTTGGACGCGTCGGCGACCTTGCAGTCGTCCAAAGTGAAGTCGCGGCGATACCATTCGCCGCGCCCGTTCGGGAAGGAGATATGCACCTGGCGCGTGACAGGGTTGATGCGAATCTCGATCACGCTGCTCAACCGGTCCGGTTTGAGGCAGCGGCTGTCCCGGTCGAGACCGGTATCGTTCACGCATTTGACCTGCAGCACGCGGGTCGCCGTGCCGGCGGCAAAGGGATCGCAGCCGGCAAGCGCGAACGAGAGCGCTGCGGCGAGCGGCAAAACGAGCAATATGCGGCGGCGCATGGTTGAAAACGTCGGCGCGATTCAGGGTCGGTAGAACGAAGCGCATTATAGCGCGCTGAGCCGGCCGATCCAGGCTTCAATTGCGTTGGTTTCCATGGCCTGCCCATTCGGCTAACGTCCGGCCAAAAGGGAGGAACCGCGATGCGCAACAAAACCGTAGATGCCGCCGGGCGGCGCCAAATCCTGAAAACCGGCCTCGCCCTGGGTGCGCTGCAACTGGCGAGCCCGTTCGTTTCCCGGGCGTTTGCGCAGGCGGTGACGCTGCGCATGCACACGCACGTGCCGCCGGTTTCGGGCTCCTTCAAGAGCCTCAAATGGTGGGCCGGGAACGTCGAAAAGGCCTCCGGGGGCAAGCTCAAGATCGAGCTCTATGGCTCGATGCAGCTCGGCGGCAAGGCGCCCGACGTCTACGACCAGGTCAAGAACGGCGTGGTCGATCTCGGCTGGACGCTGCCCGGCTACAAAGCCGGCCTGTTTCCAGTCACCTCCGCGTTCGAACTGCCCTTCATCGGCGCGCCCGCGCATATCGTATCGCCGGCGATCGACGCCTTCGCGCGCAAGCATGGGCAGAAGGAATGGGGCGACGTCCACCCGATCGTGCTGCACTCGGCGGGCCTGTCCGAAATCCACATGAAGACTCGCAAGGTTGAGAAACTGGAGGACTTCAAGGGCCTGAAGATCCGTACGCCCTCGCGCATCTCGAGCGCGGCTTTGTCGGCGCTGGGGGCGACACCGGTGCCGATCCCCAGCCTGAAGATGACGGAAGCGATGATGCACGACGTGGTCGACGGCGTGGTGGTGCCGTGGTCGATCGCGCTCGCCATCCGGGTCATCGACATCGCCAAGTCGCACACCGTTACCACGCTGCACGAGCCGATCCTGGCGCTGCTGATGAACAAGCAGAGCTACGCCAAGCTGCCGGCCGACCTGAAGAAGGCGATCGACGACAATTCCGGCGAGAAGCTCGCCATCGCTTTCGGGGAACGCTGGGAGAAGGACGACCTGCGCGGCATCGCGCGCGCCAAGAAGCTCAACCAGCCGATCATCGACGTATCGCAGGCCGAGCAACTGCGCTGGCGCAAGGCAACCGAGCCGGTCTACGCGCAGTGGATCAAGGACATGGACGCCAAGGGCTTGCCCGGCAAGCAACTGGTGGCGGACGCCGAGCAATTGGTCGCCAAATACAAGGCGCAAGCCGCGGCCAAATGAACAATGCCTTGCAGGCGGTCACGCGCGCCCTGGCGCTGACGGGCGGCGTCTTCCTGGCCGCGGCGGCCGTGCTCACTGTGGTGAGCGTGGCCGGCCGCTATGCCTTCGGCGCGCCTGTGCCCGGCGATTACGAGCTGGTGGAGATATCCTGCGCAGTCGGCGTTTTCCTGTTCTTTCCTTATACCCACGCGGTCGACGGTAACATCACGGCGGAGTTCTTCACCGCCCGTCTGCCCGAGCGCGGCAAGCGCCTGCTCGATGTCGCCAACGACGTCGTATTCGCGGCCCTCGCGCTCGCTCTGACCTGGCGGCTGGCGGCCGGACTGATGGAGAAATACGCAACGGCTGAGTCCTCGATTCTGATCGGCATCCCCGCCTGGTGGGCCTACGCGGTCGCGGTTCTGTCGATGGCGCTTTTGACGTTGGTCTGCCTGATGCGCATCGCCGCCGGGGTGACGCGGCGATGAGCCATCTTGAACTGGGCGTCGCGCTGTTTGGGCTGATGTTCGTGCTGATCGCGCTGCGCATGCCGATTGCGATCGCTATGCTGGTGAGCGGCGCGCTCGGCTTCGGGCTGATCGCGGGCTGGCACCCGCTGCTCGGCCAACTGACGGGGATTCCGTATTCGCGCGTCGCCAATTACGATCTCACGGTCATTCCGCTGTTCGTGCTGATGGGCCAGTTCGCGGCGCAAGGCGGCATCAGCCGGGCGCTCTACCGTTCGGCGCTCGCCTGGGTCGGGCATTACCGCGGCGGCATCGCCATGGCGACCATCGGCGGCTGCGCGGCCTTCGGCGCGATCTGCGGCTCGTCGGTGGCGACCGGCGCCACCATGGCCTCGATCGCGCTGCCGGAGATGCGCCGCTACGGCTATTCGGGCGCGCTGTCGACCGGCGCGCTTGCCGCCGGCGGCACGCTCGGCATCCTGATTCCGCCGTCGATCATCCTGGTGATCTACGCCATCCTCACCGAGCAATCGCTCGGCCAGCTTTTCCTGGCGGCGATTGTCCCGGGCATCATTGCCACGCTCGGCTACGGCGCGGCGATCTGGGCCTATACGCGCATCGCGCCGCAGGCCGGGCCGGCGGTCGCGCGCGCGACCTGGCGCGAACGCCTGACCAGTCTGCAGGCGGTGTGGCCGGTGCTGGTCATTTTCCTGGTGGTGATCGGCGGCATCTATTGGGGCGTGTTCACGCCGACCGAGGGCGCCGCGGTCGGCGCGGCCGCGACCGGGCTGCTGTCGTGGACGGTGGGCGGCATGCGGCTTGCCGGGATCAAGGCGGCGATCCTGGACACGGCCAAGATCGCCGGCATGATCTTCCTCATCCTCATCGGCGCCGAGTTCTATTCGTCGTTCCTGGCGCTGTCGCAGCTGCCGCAGGCGCTGGCCGCTTGGGTGGCGGGCGCCGGCTGGCCGGCCTTCACCGTGCTGGGAGCCATCGTGCTCATCTATCTCGTTCTCGGCTGCCTGATGGACGGGCTCGCCATGATGCTGGTGACCATCCCGGTCTTCTTCCCGCTGATCCTGCGGCTCGACTTCGGTCTGTCGCACGAGGCGGTAGCGGTGTGGTTCGGCATTCTGGTGCTGGTCCTGATCGAGGTCGGCCAGATCACGCCGCCGATCGGGCTCAATGTTTACGTCATCAATTCGATGGCCGAGGACGTGCCGATGACCGAGACATTCAGGGGCATCGTGCCGTTCTTCTTGTCGGACCTCGTGCGTATCGCCATTATTATTTTCGTGCCGGCGACCACCACCTGGCTCGCCGGCCTTTCATGAAACGTTGCAGGAAGCGCGACCATGGCAGGTGAACGGCCGAGCGTGATTGTTGTCGGAGGCGGAATCGGCGGGCTGTTCGCCGCCAACGCGCTGATCGCGCAGGGCCTCAATGTGCGCGTTTACGAGCAGGCGCCCGCGCTCGGCGAGGTGGGCGCGGGCGTGTTCGTCACGCCCAACAGCGTGCGCCATTTGCAGCGCGTGGGCTTGGGCGCGGCAGTCGAGCGATGGGGCGCGCGGGTCGGCACCGGCTCGCATTATTACCGGCACGACGGCGCGCCGATCGCGCCGGTGCAGGTCAAGGATGCCTCCGGCTGGAACGCCACCTTCGGCATGCACCGCGCCGACTTCGTCGAATTTCTCGCCGAACCGCTGCCCGACGGCGTCGTGCATACCGGCCACCGCGCCACCGGCTTCACGCAAAGCAGCGAGGCCGCGCGCGTCACGTTCGCAAACGGCGCTTCGGCCGAAGCCGACGTGGTGATCGGCGCCGACGGCATTCATTCCGAGCTGCGGCCCTTCGTGTTTCCGCCGTCGACGCCGGTGTTTCACGGCACCATCTCCTATCGCGGCGTGGTGGAGCGCGCGCGCATCGGCGACTGGCCGGCCGACCGCTGGGAGATGTGGCTCGGCCCCGGCAAGCATTTCCTCACCTTTCCGGTGCGCGCCGGCAAGCTGATCAACTATGTCGGCTTCGTGCCGGCCGACGAGGAGATGAAGGAATCCTGGTCGGCGCCCGGCGACCCGGACGTGCTGCGCGGCGAGTTCGCCGGCTGGGATCCCCGCATCGAGCGCGTATTGCGCGCGGTGGCAAAGACCTTCCGCTGGGCACTCTACGACCGCGAGCCGCTGCCGACCTGGACCAAGGGGCGCCTGAGCCTCATCGGCGACGCCGCGCACCCGATGCTGCCGCATCTCGGGCAGGGCGCCAATCAATCGATCGAAGACGGCATGGCGTTGGCGACGATCCTCGCGCGCGCGACGCCTGAGACCGCGCCCGCGGCGTTGCTTGCCTATGAGCGGTTGCGGCGCGAGCGGGTGGCGGAGGTGCAGCGCGGCGCGCGCGCGAACGGACTGCGCTACGATTCTGCCTATTCCGATCTCGGCCTGCGCGATGCCGAGATCAAGGCGCATGCCGAATTCCGCAAGGCTCTCTACGCTTATGACCTGGTGCCGGAGGCGGAAGCCGCCGCCGCGGCGCTGGCGTAATACTGCCGCAATATTGCTCGGTGCACGTCAGCGGTACTCGCGGACCGAACTGGACGTTGCCGCGGGCAAGCTTGGAACAAGTCGGAGCGGTTTTGAATTAACCACTTGCTCCATCCAATCGAGTTCCACCCTGCACGCGGAGATAAGATCATGGACAAAAGAATAGCGGCGTTGCTTGGAAGTGCGACGGCCTTGATGGCGCTAAACGGCGCAGCACAAGGAGCCGCTCCCGCGAATCCGTCGAGCAGTGTTCAGTCGTACGCCGACCTACTCGCGCCAATCCCAGATGCGGCCGCGCAGTTGAAGGCCGACGACGCGAGGCTGGCTGCGCAACCGACAGCGAAAGTGGAACTCGCGCGCTACTACCACCATCACCACCATCATCATCACCACCACCATCACCACAGCTATTTCGGTTTCGGCTTTGGTTTCGCGCCCGGCCCGTCCTACAGCCACTGCTATTGGACCTGGGGACGGCGGTATTGGAACGGGTATCGCTGGGTGCATCCGCGCGTACGCGTTTGCGACTGACGGAAATCGGGGAACCGTCTTGGCGCGAGGGGCCGGCGATGGGCGCCGGCTCCCCGCTCACGTCGTTTCCATGTGCACCATGAGTTTGACGGTCTCCGCCGCGGGCAGGGCCGAGCGCAGGGCCAACGCGATCACGATCAGGCTCCACACCGCGACCAGTACGACGCCGGTCCAGAAGCCGAGCACCGCAAAACCTCCGCCGACGTCGCTCAAGGCGGACAGCACCCACATGCCGCCGAACCAGGGCAGCAGCCAGGCGATGTAGCGCCAGCCGAAATCTTTGGCTGGCTTGTTGGCGACGTAATAATAGTACAAGGCATAAAGCGCGAAGCCGACGGCGATCAGACAGAACAGGAAGGACGTGGCCTTGAAGCCGGTCCAGTAGATGATCCAGTTGCTGCAGATGAAGGCGACGGGCGCCAGGATTTCCGCGCCCCACAGGCGGAACGGCCGGCGCAGGTCCGGCTGATTGCGGCGCATGACCAAGAGCACGATCGGGCCGAGCCCGTAGGTCAAGACGGTGATCGAGGTGATGTAGTTCACCATCAATTGCCAGGCCGGGAACGGCAGCAGGAACAGGATGCCGGCCGCCCACATGATCGCCACCGCAAGCCACGGTGCGCGCGCCCGATTAAGCAGCATCAGCCAGCGCGGGCCGGCGTTCATGTCGCCGACGGCGTAGAGAATGCGCGAGCCGCCCGTCACATACATGAGGCCGGTGCCGCCTGGCGATATGTAAGCGTCGATGTAAAGCAGCGTCGCCATCCAGCCGATGCCGAGCGTGGCGGCCAGGCCGGCGAAGGGGCCGGCTTCGCCGGTGAAGGTCAGATTGGCCCAGCCATGCGTGAGATCGGTAGGGCGCAGCGCCATGATGAAGGCGACCTGCAGCAGGATATAGACGACGGCCGAGATCAGCACCGCGCCGATGACGGCCATCGGAATATGGCGGCCGGGGTTCGAGCTTTCGCCGCCGAGGTCGATCGCCGTGCGGAAGCCGAGATAGCTGAACACGATGCCGGCGGCCGGCAGCGCGGTGAAAATGCCGTCGATACCGTAGCTGCCGGGATCGGCGTGCCAGACGTCCCAATGCGAGCTCGCGGCGATCAGCACGACGATGGTCAGAACCGGCACGCCGATCTTCCACCAGGTGATGGTGGAATTGACGTGCAGCAGCGTGCGCACCGCCAGCAGGTTCAGAAGCGCGAGCACGCCGAGCAGCGCCATGCAGGTGACGAAGCCGGTCGCGCTCAACAGGCCGTTGGTGCCCGGCTGAATGAAGTAAGGCAGGTAGTTGTTGGCATAGGTGACGATGGCCTCGGCCTCGACCGCCGGCACCGGCACGTAAGCGAGGAACAGCATCCAGCCCCACAGGCGGCCGAGTCCCTCCCCGTGGCTGGCGTGGCTCATATGCACCAGGGCGCCGCTGCGCGGGAACAGCGCGGCAAGCTCGGCAAAACACAGCGCGATCAGCATGATAATGACGGCGCCGATCACCCAGCTCCACACACTCAAGGGACCGGCGATCTTGGCGGCGTGATAGGCGCCGAACAGCCAGCCCGAGCCGATCATGCTGGTGGTGGAGGCAAACAGCAGGCCGACGATGCGCGCGTCACGCTTGAGTTCGCTGGAAATGCCCGATCCGACGGCTTCGGCCATGACAGGCAATCACAATGCGAGAGTGAGAGTTCGACGACTTCGGCGAGTGGTTCCAGTTCCAAAAGACGCAAGCAAGCAAAAAGTTCCATGCGCGGTGGATAGAACGAACTTCGCCCCGCCGGGCAGCACCCGGCGGGCCTAGTCCGCTGAATATGTTGCGGTTTGCGTCGACCGAGAGGCCGCGAGTGCTCTGTCGCACGCAGGACTCTGCTTCGGCCGCCAGTAGTCGCGCAGTTCGCCTAATAACAGTTGCTCTCGACCGTGACCTCACCTTCGTCGCGGATGGTCGTCACGCGGCAGCCATTCGGATAGGTGGACTTGGTGTAGGCGTAGTCGCCGTTGTTGTAGCGGTACACCTTGGCCGGCGGCTGCGGCATGACCCGATAGCTGCTGTAGCCCGGCGCCACCACGACCGGCGGCGTCCGGTAGGTGACGGTTTGCGCCGCCGCCGGCGCCGCAATCGCGACACCCGTTACCGCCATCAAGCCGATTGCGAGTTTCCGCATGGGAACCTCCCTTCGCTGCTTGCTCCCACGATGCAACGTACGGCGCGCAGCCGCGTTCCGGTTCCGCCGCGCGCTATGGCGCGCGGTTCGGGCGACACAATTAATTGCAGCTTGATTGCGCGGGTTCGTCCGCGGTCCAGAAATGACCCAAATGTTGCCTTCAATTCGCACGAGGCGCTCTTTTAGCTCCCGGCTCGGTCGGGGGGCCAAAAAAGAACCGAGGGGAAATCAGACATGGTGGTGCGTTTGAGCGCCGCGCTGTGCGGCGTCGCGATGATATTCGCCCTGTCCTTCGCGATGGCCAAAGCTGCCACAACTCACGCCGATCGCTCTTCCGCCAAGAAATCCGAAAAGAAATTCGAAAAGAAATCCGAGAAGAAATCCGAAAGCCACAAAGCCGCGAACAAGGAATCGGCAAAGGCCGCGCCGTTGCCCGCGCCCAAGCCCAAGCCCGTGCCCAAGCCCGTGCCCAAGCCGGCGCTCGACGCGAACGGCGCGGTAGCCAACCCGCTCGCGGGCCACGTTTTCGTTTCGCGCCGCGCGCCCTTTCTGTGTTCGCCGCGGCCGCTTACGTTCGTCGAACGCTTCCAGCCCGCGCAACTGATCATCAGCACCGCGATCATCAAGAAGACCGACGCGGAGGAGCTCGGCATCGGCATTATCGGCACGGCCTCGATGTATAATCCGTACCGGCCCGGCTATAAGGAGGGCGGCATCGAGACCGCCTCGGGCGAGCTTTACGATCCGGCGGCCTGGACCGCCGCCATCCAGACCGATCTGCGCGGCGATTTCGGCGGCGTGCAGTACGGCAGGGACTACAAGCCCGCCTACGCGCTGGTCGAAAGCGGCGACAAGCGCATCGTCGTCAAGATCAACGACGTGGGCCCGCTGACGCCCGGCCGCGTCATCGATCTCAACCAGCAGGCCATGCACTATTTCGACCCGTCGCTCGCGCGCGGCCTTGTGTCGGACATTCAGGTCACGCCGCTGCCCGGCGAAGGCTGGGTGCCCGGCCCGGTCGAGCGCGACATGCAGGTGCTCAGTGCCAAGTCGGCCGACGCGCGCTATTAGTAGGGTATCTGGTAGACCGTCATCTTGTCGGCGACGCCGCGCAGCGATGCTTGTTGCGCGCTGGGCGCGAGCTTTTCGACCTGCAGCAGCGCGGCGACGCGCGGATCGTCGACCACCGGCTTGGTCGCCACGATGGCCTGCGAATCCGCCAGGCCTTGCACGCGCGCGGCGATGTTCACGGTCTGCCCGAAATAGTCGAGCCGGTCGTTGAGGGTGACGGCAAGGCACGGCCCTTCGTGGATGCCGATCTTGATCAGGAGATCGTCTTTGATGTCGCGCACCGACTGCCGCATGCGCAGGGCCGCGGCGAGCGCGCGGTCGGGCGTCGGGAAGGTCGCCATCACGGCGTCGCCGATGGTCTTGACCACGGCGCCGGCTTCGGCGGCGACGATCTCGTTGAGCACCTGGAAATGGGCGCGCACCAGGTCGTAGGCGGCGAGATCGCCCACGCGGTCGTAGAGCTCGGTCGATCCCTTCAGATCGGTGAACAGGAAGGTGAGGCTGGTGAGCTTGAGGCCCTGATCGACGTCGAGCGTGTCGGTGCGGTAGATGTCGCGGAAGATCTGGTTGGTCAGCAGGCGCTTGGCGGTGAGGAACGGCCGGCGCTTGGCGAGCAGATCGTGCAGCGCGACGTCGGCGATCCACACCGACGGCAGCGTGCGCACGTCGGTGCGATTTTCGATCGACAGCCGCAACGGGCCGGGCCGCATCTCGGTGGTGACGGTCGGCGCCTGCACCTTGTTATAGATGAGCGAGAGCGTCTGCCGTTCCTTGGTCGGCTCGCCTTTGACGTCGATGAAATGCGCGGCGTGGGCCACCGGCTCGAACACGATGAGGAAGCGTTCCGGCATCTGCAGCGACATTTGCGCCTTTTCGCCGGCCGGCACTTCGAGCGAATCGAGCGTGATCTCCTCGAGCAGTTCCTCAAAGCCCTGCTCGGGCAGGTCGATGCCGGAGCCCCAGAAAATCTGCCGGAAATACTCCCAGACCGGCAGCGTATGCGGATCGTGCGCCGCGATGCGCCGCACGCGCGGGTTCACCGTGAAGGCGACCTCGACCATCTCGTCGAGCGTGGGCTCGTAGCCGGTATTGCACAGCGCGCAGTCATAGGCCTCCTTGCGCACGGTCTTGAGCGTGTGCATGGCATCGAGCACGCCGCCGCAGCCGGGGCAGAGCACGTTCCAGGTCAGTTCGAACAGGCCGAGCCGCGCGGCGTGCAGGAACCCGCCGATCGCCTTCTCCTCGGCGAGCCCGCGGCGGGCGGCGAAGTCGAGCACGTTGACGCGGCACAAATGCCGGTCCTCGCCGTCGGCGATCAAGGCTTCGATCGCGGCGACGACCTGCGGGTCGGCCGAGTTGCGCAAGGCGCCGAAATGGGGCGTCGCGTCGTCCACGGATACCTGCCTTTAGAAGGGACGCGGTCGGCGGCGTTGAAGGCGCCCTCTTGCGCGCCCCTCTTGCGCGCCAGCGGCAATGCTAGCCTTTTTCTGCCGGCCTCGGTAGCCGCATTTGCGGGCGCGCGCCGCCGGTAGCGGGGTGCGTCCGGCGGCGTCAGTGATGCATGATGCCGGTGTAGATCGAGCCCGCGGTGGTGGCGCCGGCGATGACGCCGGTGATGATGCGCTGGATGCTGTGGGCGCGCTGCATGATCTCGAACACATCGACCTTCTGGCCCTTGCCCTTCTTGCGGCGCATCGAGGCGATGACCGGCGCCAGCTTCTTGGTCAGTTGTGCCGAGCGCGTCGCGGAGGACAAGGGCGGCGCGCTGCGGAACATGACCGCCAGCAGGCCGCCGGTGATGTAGGCGAGCGCGATGCTGGCGAAATATTGCAGCTCCTCGCTCAGGTCGAAGCGGTTGGTCGGCAGGATCGTGTCGCCAAAATTGACGTGCATGACGACCAGCATGCCGAAGATGCCGAGCGCGCTCACCGCGGCGCCGAGGGCGAGCGTCCAGGCGAGCGTGCGGTGCTCGCGCCACACGAGCGCGAAGCCGAACGGCATCGGGATCAGGATCGAAACGATGCGCAGATAGACCGTCGCCTGATCCCACATGACGATGATCAGGTAGTGCGCGAGCCAAAGCAGCAGGACCGGCACCAGTCCGTAAGTGAGCAGCTCCTCGATCGCCTTCCTGGCGGGTGCCGCTTCGCGGCGCTCTTTGACCAGCGCGCCGCGGTCGGCGCGCGCGCTCTGCTTTTGCAGGCGGGCGACTTCGGCGCGCAGCTGCTCCACTTCCTCACGGAGCGCCTCGTTTTCGGCGATCAGCGGTTTGGAGGGCGCCAGGTCATGCCGGCAATGCGGGCAGACGATCGCCGCGTCCTGGACCTCTTCCGCGCAATAGGGACACTGCATCGCGGCGACGCTATTTGATAACGTTGACGACGACGACGGCCGAGCCTTCCCGGCCGGTGCTGTCGGCGACCATCACCTTGATGAGATGGCGTCCGGGCGGTGCCTCGGCGCCGACCATGTCGACTCCCTTGGCTGAAACAAAGGGGGTGATGCGGCCGGTCAGGTCGACCTTGGGTTTCTTCAGATAGATCGCCTTGAAAGTGCCCGGTTTGATCGTGCTGCCGCCGTGTGCTTGGAACTGGAGCTTCAGCGTGAAGGGCGAGGTCACCGCCGCCGCCGGCGAGGTGACGATTACGCTGGGTTTGCGAGTCAGTCCGCGCGTATGCAGGGCGAGGCCGGCCGCCGCGGATGCCGCCGGCAGGGCGGCTTCCGAGGGCTTGATGAGCACTTCGCCGGCGCGCGCCGATTGGCCGCCGAGGGCCAGCGCGAGCAAGCATAAGGCAAGTATCTTGAACCGCATGGGAACCCCCTTGGCCGGTTTTCGAGTGGGCCGGACGCGCCGAAATTGTGGCGCCCGAAGGCCGCACCGAAAAGCGCGCCCAATTCGATTTGCGCCCCACTTCATTTTAGCCCGCCCGACGCCAATCGCAATCCGCTCCGCGTTGCGGACGGGAATTCACGAGGGACCTGCAAAACCTCGGCGCGCCTTGGGTTTTCGAATGCCCGCAAAATTGCTATCGTAATTTGGCCCGGAGAGGGCAGCGAGGCCTGAGGAGACGACGGCATGGTGGGGGCGATCAAGAGCGGGCGACTGGGGCTGGCCATGCTTTTATCGGCGGTCGGCGCGACGTCCGCGCTGGCGCTGACGAAGGAACAGGCGCTGTCGAATTGCCGGTCGTCCGTCGGCCATCCGTTTGTGGTGTCGTGCATCCGCAGCAATCAGGGCAGCCGTGAGAGTTGCCGGTCGCTCGCCAAGCCTCGGGTTCGTGCCTGCGCCATGAAGGCGCTCGATGCCGCCAACGGCCGCGCAAATATTGCCGTCGCGGTCCCCACGCAGCAGGGCCCGAGCAAGGAGATCCAGCTGCGGGCAGCCGCTTTGCCTGCCACCTATGTGGCGCCGCCGCGCACCATTGCCGACATTACCGCGATCCTCGACGGGGAAAAGCCGGATGCGGCGAAGATCGCCAAGAGGAATGCCAAGGCGGATGCGGAGCCGCCCGCTCGTGCCTCGCGCGAACAGCTTGCGCGCTTTTATTACGAACGCGCCGGCGCGCGCTCGAAGCTCGGCCGTCTGCGTGAGGCCCTCGACGACGCCACCAAAGCGGTGGAAACCGCGCGGGGTCATGTCGACGCGAACCTGCTGGGCAGGCTGGAGCAGCAGCAGGGTTTGCTCCATCTGGCCGCGGGAGATCCGAAAACAGCGCTGGTTATTTTCCATCAGCAAATTCGCAATACCAATACGCGCGGTGCGAAGGGTTATGCGTTTGGCGCCAATAGCCACATTGTCAACATTCTGGCGCAAATGGGCGATCTCAAGCAGGCGGAATCCTATCGCCAGAGCAATCTCAAGCTGATCCATCAAGCACGCACCAGCGGGCTGCCCGGCTGGCGCAAGAGCTACGCGCAACGCGGCCAGTCGTGGGAAGCCCAGGTCGAGGCCACCAACGCATCGCTATTCGAGGCGCGCGGCCAATACTCAGAGGCCCTGAAGGCCTTTCGGGAAGCGGAGCTGCGCACGCGTGCATCGATAAAGCAAATTCAAACGGCGAAGAATCCGCCGCCGGTTTCTCAGATGGAACAGATCGCCGATGTGATGGTGCTGGGCCAGTCGCGCATGGAGGCGAAACTCGGCCAATTTGCGCTGGCCGAGGCCGACGCGCGCCGCGCGCTACTTGCCCGCTTGAAGGATCAGGGCAAGTACAGCACGAGTACGCCAAAGTTTATCATGGGTCTGGTGAACGCGCTGGTGGCAGAAGGGCGCTTCGGCGACGCCGAAAAGCTGGTGCGGGTGGCGATCGAAATCCACCACACGGTGGGCGTGCCCGATGATTCGCAGACGGCGGTGGCCATGCTGTCCAATCTCGGTACCATTCTGACCCTTGAACGGAAACGCAAGGACGCAGGCGAGGTCTACGCCGCCATCGACAAGGCGACCTCGAAATGGGACGCCAAGCGGCGGGAGCAGTTCGAGCTTAACGGCTCGCGTATCTATGCGCTTTATGATGCCGGCGAAATCGACAAGGGCATCAAATGGGCGAAACTCCTACTCAAGCGCAACGAAGGCCAGTTCGGCGAGAAGCACTACGACACCGCCATGTCACACGGCATTCTGGCCATCGGCTATATGAAGGCGCACCAGGACGCCGAAGCCCGCCGAGAATTCGGCGCCGCGATCCCCGAGCTGCTCGCGGCCTCGCGCGAGAACGAGGAAGACGGCAGTTCCGCGCTGGTGGCTGCGCGCAGCGAACGGCTGCGAAGCGTCGCCGAGTCCTATATGGCCCTGCTCGCCCGCGACCAAAAAGGCGATGAGGACAAGACCGCGCGCGAGACCTTCGCGCTCGCCGATGCCATCCGCCGCCACGCCGTGCAGCAGGCGCTTGCCGCCGCAAGCGCGCGCGCGACGATAGGCGATGCTGCGCTCGCGGCGCTGGTGCGCAGCGAACAAGACCTCGGCAAGCGGGTGAACGCCCAGCTCGGCATGCTCAACAACGTGCTTTCGCTGCCGTCCAACCAGCGCGGCGACAACGCCGTCGAGACGCTGGAGGCCTCGATAAACAAGCTGAAAGCCGATCGTAACAAGGATCGCGCCGAGATCGCCAAGCGGTTTCCACGCTACGCGGATTTGATCGCGCCGAAGGCGCCATCGGTCGATGAGATCAAGGCGGTCCTGAAGCCGGGCGAGGCGCTTCTCTCTTTCTATTTTGGGCAAGAAAAGGGTTTCGTATGGGCGGTGCCGAAGGACGGCAAGGTCGCATTCGCGGCCATCGACCTGACCGCAGAGCAGCTGCAGAAGGATGTGCAGATGCTGCGCAAGGCGCTGGAGCCGCAGGTCGAGACGGTCACGGACATTCCGCCGTTCGATCTGAAGCTCGCCTATAAGCTCTATTCGCTGCTGCTGAAGCCGGTGGAGGCCGGCTGGAAGCCGGCCAAGAGCCTGATCGTGTCCACCAACGGCGCGCTCGGCGGATTGCCGCTGTCGCTGCTGCCGACCGCGCCGGCAACCGATAACGACGGCGACGGAGCTCTGTTCTCCGGTTACCGAAAGGTGCCGTGGCTTGCCCGCACCCATGCGGTGAGTATGGTGCCGTCGGCCGCCGCGCTACGCACGCTGCGCCAGATTCCGCCGGGTTCGAACAAACGCGTGGCGATGATCGGCTTCGGCGATCCGATTTTCAGCAAGGCGCAGGAGCAGGAGGAGGAAAAGGCCAAGCAGACCAAGGTCGCGATGGCCACCACCACGCGCGGCATGCCGTTGAAAACCCGATCGGCGCCGAAGCTGAAAGGCGTCAACAGCGCCGACCTCGCGCTGCTGCCGCCGCTGCCCGACACCGCGCTGGAACTGGATGCGATCGCGCGCGCGCTCAAGGAGGATCCCGCCAAGGCCGTCATCCTCGGCGCCAAGGCCAACGAGCAGACGGTGAAGGATACCGATCTCTCGCGCTACAAGATCATCGTGTTCGCCACCCATGGCCTGGCGACCGGCGAGCTCAACGGGCTGACGCAGCCGGCGTTGGCGCTGTCGGCGCCCGACGTCGCCGGCGTCAAGGGCGACGGCCTGCTGACCATGGGCGAGATCACCGCGCTCAAGCTCAATGCCGACTGGGTCGTGCTGTCGGCCTGCAACACCGGCGCGGGCGCCGGCAAGGGCGCGGAGGCGGCCTCCGGGCTCGGCAGCGCCTTCTTCTATGCCGGCGCGCGCGCGCTGCTGGTGACCAACTGGTCGGTCGACTCGCGCTCGGCGCGCCAGCTGACCAGCGAGCTGTTCCGCCTGCAGGAGCAGAACCCCAAGCTCACGCGCAGCGAGGCCTTGCGCGAATCCATGATGAAGCTGGTCGACGACGGCGGCTACAAGGACCAGAACGGCCAGATGATCTTCTCTTACGCGCACCCGCTGTTCTGGGCGCCCTACAGCATCATCGGCGACGGCGGCAGCTGAGGCGTGCCGGTCACCCTTATGCCAGCACGCCGCGCTCGGCGAGCGCGGTGGTCTTGAGCACTTCGGCGAGCGCGGCCACTTCCTTGTCGTCGAGCTTGGCGTAGGGCGGGTAGGGGTCGCCGACCGGCAGAGCGATGAGCCGCATCGCCGCCTTCATGGTCGGCGTCAAGCCGCGGTGCATCCAGCGCGAGGGAAACAGCGCGAACTGCAATTGCAATTCGGCCGCCTTGGCCTGGTCGCCGGCGATGTAGGCCTGCACCACCTTGTTGCCGATCTCGGCCGCCGGCGGCGGCATGGTGGCGCCGGAGCCGCCCAGCATCAGCGTCGCCAGCAGCATCTGCATGGTTGTGAAGTAGCGTGCGTGGCCGGCGTGGTCGATCTCGACGATCAGCCGCGACACGCGCGCCAGATCGCGCGAGCTTTCCTTGATGTATTGCACCTTGGGCAGGCGCGACAGCGCAATCGTTGCCGGGACCGACACGTCGGCGCCCGGCCCGGCATTGAGATAAAGCACGATCGGTAGCGAGACCTCGCGGCTGATCGCCTCGAAATAGGCGACCAGATCGGCCTCGCTCGGCGGGCCGCCATGTGCGCGTAACGGCGCCAGCACCTGCACGGCGGCGGCGCCCAGCTTCTCCGCGTAATGGGCGAGCTCGATGGCGGTCTTGAAGGAGGGGTGCGAGATGCCGACCATGACCGGGCGGCGGGTGTCGACGAGATCGATCGTGCGGCGGATCAGGTCCTTGCGCGCATCGAAGCTCAGATATGTGTATTCCTGCGCCTCGACGCCGGCGGCCACCACCATGGTGGCATTGCAGTCGGTGACCACGTAGTCGATCTCGCGGCGCAGCGCGGGAACGTCGAGCTGCAGGTCGGGCGTGAACGGGGTCAGGGGCGCGACCAGCAGCCCCGGTTGATGCGTCGTTCTCTGCGCCATGGCTTACCCCCGGCAATCGGCACGGCATATTGATGCGGGAAGGCGGCCCGGATCAAGCCTGCCGGCACGGGGCTTCAGTCCTCGGCCATGAAATGGTGCTCGACCCAGCCGAGGCCATACAGAATGGCGAAGGCGAGGACGACGCCCGCGATCACGATCGCCCAGGAGGCCAGCGCGCAGGCGATGCCGAGCGCGGCGGTGATCCAGACCGTGGCCGCCGTGGTGAGCCCGTGCACCGTGGCGTTCTCCCGGTCGCGCAGCACCACGCCGGCGCCGATGAAGCCGATACCGGTGAGCACGCCCGATAGAATGCCCTGCACCACACGGGCGACGGCGTCGGCCGAGGCCGTTTGCGGCAAGAAAGTCGAGCGCCGCCAGCGCCGCCACGGCCGAGCCGAGCGCGACCAGCGCCAGGGTGCGCATGCCGAGCGGCTTGTTGCGCAGCTCGCGGTCGAAGCCGATGGCAGCGCCGAGCGCGGCGGCAGCGACCAGACGCAGGATCTGCTCGAATTCGGCGATCTCCATGCCGCGTCAATGGCCGAGCGCGCGGCACGGTTCCCCCGCGCGCCGGGCGAGCAAATGGGGCGCGGAAACGCCGGCGCCGGACGCCGCTTCAGGCCGCCGCGATCGGCTCGTCCTCGTTTGCCGTGATCTCAGGCGCGAGCGGCACCGGCTCGCCGGAAACCTGCGGGGCGAGCGGGGCCAGTTCGCGATAGAGCGCGAGGTAGCGCCCGGCCGAGGCCTGCCAGCCGAAATCCTGCTCCATGGCCCGGCGTCGCAGCCGGCGCCAGGCGATCGGCTGGGCGTAAGCCGCGAGCGCGCGGTCGAGGCAGGCGAGCATGGCTTGCCCGCTCTGCTCGACGAAGCTGAAGCCGGTCGCGCCGTCGGCGGCAGGGCCGCGGCCGCCGCTATCGCGCACGATGTCGCTCAGCCCGCCGACCGCGGCCACCACCGGCACGGTGCCGTAGCGCATGGCGTATTGCGGGGTGAGGCCGCAGGGCTCGAAGCGCGAGGGATGCAGCAGGATGTCGCCGCCGGCATAGACGCGATGCGCCAGCGGCTCGCGGTAGCCGATCGCGGCGGCGACGCGCCCGGGATAAGCGCGCGCGAGCTCGGCAAAGCCGTGCTCATAGGCCGCATCGCCTTCGCCGATCGCGGCGAACTGCACGTCGCGCTGCATGAGCGCCGGCAGCATGTCGAGCGCGGTGTCGGCCATCTTCTGGTGCGCGAGGCGGCTCGCCCACACGATGAGCGGCGTGTCGGGCGCGACCGCGAGGCCGAGCTCGCGTTGCAGCTCCGCCTTGCAGACGCGCTTGCCCGCCATGTCCCGCGCGTCGTAGCGCGCGGGCAGAAACGGGTCGGCGGCCGGATTCCACACGCCGCAGTCGATGCCGTTGAGGATGCCGCTCAAGTCGCCGGCCCGCGCGTTGATGAGGCCGTCGAGCCCGCAGCCGAATTCGGGCGTGAGGATTTCGCGCGCGTAAGAGGGGCTGACGGTGTTGAAGCGGTCGCTGAAGCGAATGCCGGCCTTCAGGAAGGAGATGCGGCCGTAGAATTCGATGCCGTCCGGTCCGACGAGCTCGTCCGGCAGTTTGAGCTCGCCGAGCGTCTCGGCCGGAAACAGGCCCTGGAAGGCGAGGTTGTGCACGGTGAACAGGCTGGCGGGCCGCGCGCCCTCGCTTTGCCTGAGCAGCAGGGGCAAGAGCCCGGTATGCCAGTCATTGGCGTGCACCACGTCGGCGCGCCAGTCGGCAACGATCTCGCCCAGCGCCAGCTTGGCGGCAATGTGGGAAAGCAGCGAGAAGCGGTGGTGGTTGTCGTGCCAGTCCTCGCCCGCTTCGTTCTGGTAGAGGCCGCCGTCGCGCTTGAACAGCGCCGGGCAGTCGATGAGCCAGACCGGCAGGCCGCTGCCGGGCAGGCGGGCGCTCAACACGCGGACCGGCGCGCCATCTTCCGCACACGCGGCGACCGGCTTGATGTCTTCGGCCGTGTCGAGCGCCTCGGGGTAGCCGGGCATCACCAGGCGGACATCGACGCCGAGCTCCGACAGGGCGAGCGGCAGGGCGGCACTGACATCGGCGAGACCGCCGGTCTTGGCCAGAGGGTAGACCTCGGAGGAGGCAAATAAAATCCGCATAAACAGTCCCTTGCCTGCGCACCGACGCCCCGATGGAACTTGTCCGGCATACGTCGGTCCGCGACCTTGATATGTGTCAAAGCCGACAATGCCGCGCGTTTGCTTCGCGCCGATGACAAGCAGGATGACAAGCAACTCGCGTGCCGATGGCGCGGCACGTCGCGTAACGCCGTGAAGCCCGTCTGGTCAGCCCGGAAGCCTTCATAAAACCGTCGGAAGGAGCGTCCGTTCCGGGCCGTTGCCAAAATTTTGCGCAATCAAATGCCGGACAGCTCGCGCATGATGCGGTAGAGCGCGCTCTGCCCCTCGAAGCCGATGCCGGGGCGGTCCGATAGCGTGACGGTTCCGTTCTCCACGCGCGCATCGTCGGCAAAGCCGCCGAAATCGCCGAACACGCCGGGATAAGATTCGGCGCCGCCCAGCCCGAAGCCGGCGGCAATGGCGAGCGACATCTGGTTGCCGCCGTGCGGAAAAACGGCGCTGCGCAGCCAGCCGCGGCGCTTGAGCATGTCGACGCTGCGGGCGAACTGGACGATGCCATAGGCCTGCGGCGGATCGATCTGGATCACGTCGCGGTCGGCGCGCAAGCCGCCGAAGCGCAGCAGGTTCTCGAGGTCCTGGGTGGAATAGAGGTTTTCGCCGGCGGCGAGCGGCGGCTCGTAGGCGTCGGCGATGTCGGACAGCAAGGCAAAATCGAGCGGATCGCAGGGCTCCTCGAGCCAGCGCAGCCGGAAGGGCGCCAGCGCCTGCGCGTAGCGCAACGCCTCCGCCCGCTCGAGACGGCAATTGGCGTCGACCGCGAGGCGATCGCCGGAGCCCACCACCGCCAGCACCGCTTCCAAGCGGCGCAGGTCCTCGTCGAGCGGAAAGCCGCCGACCTTCATCTTCACCAGGGTGTAGCCGGCGTCGAGATGGCGCCGCATCTCGTCCTGCAGGTCCTTGATCGTCTGGCCCGGCCAGTACCAGCCGCCGCCGACATAGCAGAACACGCGCGTAGGCGCGGCGCCGCCGCCGTAGCGCTCGGCCAGCAGGACGTGCAGCGGCTTGTCCAGGATCTTGGCGAGCGCGTCCCAGATCGCGACCTCGATGGTGCCGATGGCGATCGAGCGTTCGGAATGGCCGCCGGGCTTCTCGCGCTTCATCATGACGGCGAGCATCGCCGCAGGGTCGAGCCGGCCCTGTGCGTCGAGCAGCAGCGCGGGGTCGGCGGAAAGAATGCGCGGGATAAAGCGCGCGCGCATCTGCGCGCCGCAGGCGTAGCGGCCGGTGGAATTGAACGCGAAGCCGCAGACCGGCTTACCCTTGCGTACGACGTCGGTGATCACGGCGACCACCGAGGTGGTCATTTCGGAGAAATCGAAGCTGGAATTGGCGAGCTTCGATTTGAGCGGGACGGCGGTTTCGCGGATGTCGACGATGCGCATTGATGGTGACTTTCATTTGTCATGCGCGGGCAACCGGGTCCGACCTTCGGCCGGCCCGGCTGTAATCTTGACCCGCGCATCCCGCTTGGGAAAGCACTTTGCCTCCCTAAGCGAGATGGCCGCGACAAGCCCGGCCATGACAGGATAATGCATCGTACCACCGCTCCGGCGTTGTCGCGCAAGGGCTTGCCATTGCGGTTCCGCTGCGCTCAATTCGCGCCAGCGGCAAAGACCGCATTTCATCGGAGGAAACGAGCTATGGCCGCCAAGAAGCTCACCCGCCAGGACCTGCGCGAGGCCGCCGAGAAATACAAGAACTGGGGCAAATGGGGAGCGGACGACGAGATCGGTACGCTCAACTACACGAGCCCGGAGGACATCGTCGCCGCCACGCGGCTGGTGAAGAAGGGCAAGGTCATTTCGCTCGCGCTCAATTTCGATCACACCGGACCGCAAGGCGCGAAAAGCAAATATCCATCGATGGGCCGCACCAATCCGATCCACACCATGCTGCGCACCGGCACCGACGCTTACTCCGGCGTGCTCGACAAGCGCGGCATCCGCGCCGCCGACGACATGGTGACAATGCCGTTGCAATGCGGCACGCAATGGGACGGGCTCGGCCACGTGTTCTATGAAGACAAGATGTGGAACGGCTACGACTGCCGCGAGGTGACCAGCGCCGGCGCGCAGAAATGCGGCATCGAGAAGACCAAGAACAAGATGGTCGGGCGCGGCGTGCTGTTGGACGTGGCGCGCTTCAAGGGCGTCGACTCGCTCGATGACGGCTACGCCGTCTCCAACGACGATTTATACGGGACGGCGAAGCAGCAGGACGTCGCGCTCAAGCGCGGCGACTACGTGATCGTGCGCACCGGCATGATGGAGCGCTGCCAGAAGGCGGGCAGCTGGGACGGCTATCCGGGCGGCGACGCGCCCGGCTTCGGCTTCGAGACGCTCGATTTTGTGCATGACACCGAACTGGCCGCGCTCGCTTCCGACACCTGGGGCTGCGAGGTGCGGCCGAACCAGAGCGAGCCGGGTATCAACCAGCCCTGGCACTGGATTACGATCCCGATCATGGGCATGACCATGGGCGAGATCTTCCAGTTGAAGGAACTGGCCGACGATTGCGCCGACGACAAGGTGTACGAATTTCTGTTCGTGGCGCCGGCGCTGCCGATTACCGGCGCGGTCGGCTCGCCGATCAACCCGCTGGCGATTAAGTGATCGAATGCGGGTGCCACGTGCACGCTTTACCCTCCCCTGGAGGGGGAGGATCGCGAGCGAAGCGAGCGGGGTGGGGTGACTTTGTAGATTGACGGGTTCACCCCACCCCGACCGCTTTCGCTTTGCTCAAGCGGTCGACCCTCCCCCTCCAGGGGAGGGTGCGAGCTGAGCGAGTGGCAGCGCCGAAAAAATTGGAGACGCACATCAATGGCCACCAAAACCTACCCCGTCACCCACAGCGAAGCCGAATGGCGCAAGATCCTCAGCCCCGAGCAATACGCCATCATGCGCGAGCACGGCACGGAAATGCCGGGAAGCTGCGCGCTTCTGCATGAGAAGCGGCGCGGCGCATTCCATTGCGCGGCCTGCGATCAGCCGCTGTTTGCCTCCACGCTCAAGTTCGAGAGCGGCACCGGCTGGCCGAGCTTCAACGAGCCGATCCCCGGCGCGGTCGAAACCGACGAAGACGCCAGCCACGGCATGACGCGCACCGAGGTGCATTGCAGCCGCTGCGGCAGCCATCTCGGCCACGTCTTTCCCGACGGCCCGCCGCCCACCGGCCTGCGCTACTGCATCAACGGCGTGGCGATGAAGTTCGTGCCGGAGTGATCGCCGGCTGGCTTAGAACAGCCGGGATCAGGTTGAACTCGCACTCCGCTCATTCCCGCGCAAGCGGGAATCCAGTTTTGAGCAAAGGAAGAACTGGGTCCCCGCCGGGACGAGCGGAGAAAAATTGGGCTCGCGAAGCGTTTCGACCCCAACGCGTCATGCTTTAGCTTTCGCCCAGCAGCCGGTCGCTATCGTCCTTCAATCGCACGCCCGACAGCCGCCGCCGGCGCATTGCCGTCAGCAATTGCAGCAGCTTGGCGGCGGCGTCGCGGTAGCCGATGCCGTCCGGCCGGATATTGGAAATGCAGTTCCTGTCTGCGTCTGTGGTCTGCGGCCCCGGTTGCCAGGTGAGGTAGGCGCCCATGCTGTCGGGCGCGGTCAGGCCCGGGCGCTCGCCGATGAGAACGGCCGCGCAATCGGCATGCAGCAGGGCAGCGATCGCGTCACCGATGGCGACGCGTCCGTGCCGCACGATCGTCAGCGGCGCGATGCGCCAGTCCGCCGTGCGCAAAGCCGGCAGTAGGTCGGCCAACACCGGCGCCGCGTGCGTTTGCACGGCGCGCGCCGACAGGCCGTCGGCAACGACGATGATGAGGTCGTATTGCCCGGCATGCGGCGTCAGCGCAGCGGCGGCATCGGGGGCGAGGCGTCGGCCGAGGTCGGGCCGCATCAGATAGCTCTGCCGGTCGGTGGCGGCGCTCGCGACGTCCAGCACGGGCAGACCGAAGCCGGCGATATCGCCGGCAAGCCGCGCGCTGTCGAGCGGTTCATGCACGGCATCGCGCGCTTGTGCATGGGCAAGCTTGAAATCGAGCAGGGGCGCGGTCGCCAGCGACGCGCCGCTGCGGGCGAGGCCGATGCGCGCCGCGGTCAGGCGGCGCAATGGCAGCCAGGCGTCGTCATCGTCGTGCGGCGGGCGGTTGGTGGGAAGCTTCGTGTGCTCGGCCATGGCTCACCCAGTCAGCAGGGCGCGGAAGCGACCCGGTATTTGGCCCGGGCGAACGCGCATGTCGCCATCCATCAGACCCTGCCGTTGCAGCCAGGCTTCGAATTCCGGCGCCGGCCGCTTGCCGTAGAGATCGCGCATGGCCAGCGCGTCGTGGAACGAGGTGCTCTGATAGCCGAGCATGATGTCGTCGGCGCCGGGCACGCCCATGACGAAATTGACGCCGGCCGCCACCAGCAAGGCCAGCAGCGCGTCCATGTCGTCCTGGTCGGCTTCCGCGTGATTGGTGTAGCAGACGTCGACGCCCATAGGCACGCCCATGAGCTTGCCGCAGAAATGATCCTCCAGCCCGGCGCGCGCGATCTGCTTGCCGTCGAACAGATATTCCGGCCCGATGAAGCCGACCACGGTATTGACGAGCAGCGGCTTGAAGGCCCGCGCCACCGCATAGGCGCGCGCTTCAAGGGTCTGCTGGTCGACGCCGTGATGGGCGTTGGCCGAGAGCGCGCTGCCCTGGCCGGTCTCGAAATACATCACATTGTCGCCGACCGTGCCGCGCTTGAGCGAAAGCGCGGCGTCGCGCGCTTCGCGCAGCAACGCCAGATCGATGCCGAAGCTCTTGTTGGCCGCCTGCGTGCCGGCAATCGACTGGAACACCAGGTCGACCGGCGCGCCGCGCCCGATCAATTCGAGCGTCGTCGTCACATGCGCGAGGACGCAGGATTGCGTCGGGATATCGAGCTTGACGCGGATATCCTCCAGCATCGACAGCAATCGGTGCGCGCGTTCCGGACTGTCGGTTGCCGGGTTGATGCCGATGACCGCGTCGCCGGCGCCGAGCAGCAGGCCGTCGAGAATGCTGGCCGCGATGCCGCGGGCGTCGTCGGTCGGATGGTTGGGCTGAAGCCGCACCGACAGACGGCCGGGCAGGCCGACGGTGTCGCGGAAGCGCGTCACCACCGAGCATTTCGCGGCCACGACCATCAGGTCCTGCAGGCCGCTGATCTTGCTGACCGCCGCCGCCATTTCCGGCGTCACGCCCGGCGCCAGGGCGGTGAGCGCCGCGGTCGTGGCGTCATCCGACAGCAGCCAGTCGCGAAAGCCGCCCACGGTGAGGTGCGCGACCGGCGCGAAGGCCGCCTTGTCGTGGCTGTCGATGATGAGGCGCGTAACCTCGTCGCTCTCGTAAGTGACGACCGGCGCATCGAGGAACGCGGTCAAGGGCAGGTCGGCCAGGGCATATTGCGCGGCGACGCGCTCCTCGCCGGTCTCGGCGGCGAGGCCGGCAAGCCGGTCGCCGCTGCGCAGCGGCGTCGCCTTCGCGAGCAGCGCTTTCAGATCGGGAAAGATGTAGCGGCGCGCGCCGATCGTGTGGGCGTACATGCGGGCTCCCGCGAATTTGCGCCATTATATCGAAACGTACCGCGGTTCGCGCCCGGGCCTGGTACTTTGCCTTTGCGTCCTGTCGTTGCGTCTTGTCATTGCGTCTTGCCTTGGTGCCTTGCATCCTCCATGCCATGTTATGCGGCGGAAGGAACCAAAATAAGCATGACGATCGGCCACAACGTCAAACGCAGCGGCGCGGAAGTGCTCGCCGACATGCTCGCCGGCTACGGCGTCAGCCACGTGTTCATGGTGCCGGCGGTACTGCGGCGCACCTTCGCCGAGATGGAGCGGCGCACCAAAATCGCGCGCGTGCATTGCCACGGCGAGAAGGCGGCCGCCTATATGGCCGACGGCTATGCGCGCGCTTCCGGCAAGCCGGGCGTCTGCATGGCGCAGGTGATCGGCGCGCTCAATCTCGCCGCGGGCCTGCGCGACGCCTATCTGGCGCATTCGCCGGTGATCGCCATGACCGGCGGTCGCGATCCCAAGACCAAGTTCCGCAAGGTCTATCAGGAAGTCGACGACGTGCCGGCCTTCGAGCCGGTCACCAAGATGAACGCCACGATCGACGACGTCGCGCGCATTCCCGACATGGTGCGGCAGGCCTTCCGTACCGCCACCACTGGCGCGCCCGGGCCGGTGCATCTGCAGTTCCGCGGCAACGAAGGCCAGCTCGACCTGGAAGAGGCCGAGATGGAGGCGCTGGTCGAGGCACAATTCGCCCAGGTGCCGCCGTTCCGCCCGCAGCCGGAGGCGGCGCAGGTGAAAGCCGCCCTCGAACTCCTGCAGCAGGCCGCGCGCCCGGTCATCGTCGCCGGCGGCGGCGTGCGCGCGTCCGGGGCGCAAGCCGAGCTGGTGGCGCTGGCGGAAGCCTTGCAGATTCCGGTCGCCACCTCGCTCAACGGCAAGGACGCCATCCCCGGCACGCATCCTTTGTCGGTCGGCGTGGTCGGCTCCTATTCGCGCGAGAGCGCCAACCGCGCGGTCAATGCCGCCGATCTCGTCTGCTTCGTCGGCACGGAAACCGGCGGCATGACCACGCATTTCTGGGCGGTGCCGCCGATCGGCACGCCCGCGATCCAGATCGACATCGAGCCGGAAGCGCTCGGCCGCAATTATCCCCTGCAAGCGGGCGTGCTGGGCGACGCCAAGGCGGTGCTGTCGGCCATGCTGGCGCAAGCCGACAAGCCAAGCGCCAAGAAGCGTGAGGCCTGGATCGCGGAAATCGCAAAATTGCGTTCGGATTGGGCCGCCAAATACAAAGCGGACCTCGAATTGGCCGCGGTACCGATCCATCCCGCCCGTATCTGCGGCGAACTCACGCAACACCTGCCCAACGACGCCATGATGGTGGTGGACACCGGCCACGCCGGCATGTGGATCGGCGGCCTGTACGATCTGCGCGAACCGACGCAGAGCTATATGCGCAGCGCCGGCCATCTCGGCTGGGCCTTTCCGGCCGGCATCGGCGCCAAGGCGGCCTGTCCGCAACGGCCGGTGGTGGTGTTCACCGGCGATGCCGGCTTCTGGTATCACATCGCCGAGATCGAGACCGCGGTGCGCTGGAATATCGCCAGCGTCACGCTGGTCAACAACAACGGCGGCGGCAATCAGTCCAAGCGCGGCTTCGACCGCGCCTATGGCGGCACGCAGACCGTGCAGGCGCGCGAATTGTGGACCTACCGGCCGACCAACTTCGCACGGCTCGCCGAGGAGATGGGCGCGCTCGGCATCCGCGTCGAAAAGCCGGACGAGATCGCGCCGGCGCTTGCGCGCGCGCTCGCCGCCAAACGCCCGGCGGTGATCGACGTCGTCACCGATATCGAGGCGCTGGCGCCGGTCGCGGTGACCTGACGGCATTTTTTCGCGCCATCGAAGGCGGAACCGCGCGCGATCCCGCGCTTTGACCCACGTCAAGGCCGCCCGGCTTCGGCGGCTATAAAAGCCACAAATTCCGTAAAAGCGCGCCCAGGAGGAGCGTCATTCATGAAATATATTCGTCTCACCGCCGACAAGAACGGCAACAGCCATTTCGAGGACGCCGCCCTCAAGCTCGACGAATATGACTACCGGCCGCCGGCGCCCATGGCGTTCGTCTCGCACGTCTATCAGACCGACGGCGTGCAGTTCATCCGCCTGCCGGCCGGCTGGGCCGCCGATTCCGTCCAGGTGCCGAAGAAGCAGTTCTTCGTCTGCCTGAAAGGCCACGTCGAGATCAAGGCGAGCGACGGCAAGACGCGCAGCTTCGGGCCGGGCGACACGGTGCTGATGGAAGACGGCGACGGCAAGGGCCACGCGACGCGCGTGAAAGGTGACGGCGAGTTTCTGGCGCTGGTGGTCCCAGTGGATTAAGCGGGGATCGTCCTACCCTTCCCCGATCTCCTTCAACACCTCCGCCGTGTGCTCGCCCAGCACCGGCGCGGGGTGCTCGGAGGCCGCCTTCCAGCCGTCGAACACGATCGGGGTGCGCACGCCGGGGATCGAGCCGCCCTTGGCCGCGTCGCTCTTGAGCTCCAGCCGCATGCCGCGATGGATCACCTGCGGGTTCTCGAACACCTGCGCGACATTGTTGATCGGCCCGGCCGGCACGCCCACCGCCTCCAGCTTCTCGAGCAGATCGTCGCGCTTCATCTTTTTGGTGAGCGAGATCATGCTGTCGATCAGCGGTTCGCGGTGCTGCAGCCGGTTCGAATTGTCCTTGTAATCGGGGTTCTTCGCAAGCTCCGGTCCGCCCAGCACGTTGCACAGTTTGACGAACTGGCCGTCATTGCCGCAGGCGATGATCACGTGACCGTCCGCGACCGGAAACACCTGATAGGGCACGACATTGGCGTGCGCATTGCCGAGCCGCTTCGGGACCTTGCCCGAAGTCAGGTAATTTAGCGCCTGGTTCGACAGCACGCCGACGGTGGAGTTGACCAGCGCGGTGTCGACGTGGCAGCCTTTGCCGGTCTGTTCGCGCTGGTGTAGCGCCGCCAGGATGCCGACCGCGGAATAGACGCCGGTGAAGATGTCCGACACCGGAATGCCGACGCGCAGCGGCTCGCCGTCCGGCATGCCGGTCAGGTCCATGACGCCGGCCATGCCCTGCGCCATCAGGTCGTAGCCCGCGCGCTTGGCATACGGCCCATCCTGGCCGAAGCCGGTGATCGAGCAATAAATCAGCCGCGGGCATTCGTCCTTGAGGCTCTCGTAGTCGAGCCCGAACTTGGCGAGCCCGCCCACCTTGAAATTCTCGATCAACACGTCGGAGCGCGCGGCCAGCTTGCGCACGATGCGGCGGCCTTCCTCGCTCTCGAAATCGAGCTCGATCGAGCGCTTGCCGCGGTTGGTGCCGTGGAAATAGGCGGCGCCCAGATGCTTGCCGTCCTTGCCTTCCACGAAGGGCGGGCCCCAGGTGCGGGTGTCGTCGCCGGCGTCCTTGCGCTCAACTTTGACCACGTCGGCGCCGAGGTCGGCGAGGATTTGTCCGGCCCAGGGACCGGCCAGGATGCGGGCGAGTTCGAGGACGCGGACGCCCGCCAATGGCTTCGGCATGTCTGTGATGCTCCCAGCGGCGCTGAATAGATGGCAGTTGCCGGGGTTATAAGACCATCGTCTCGCGCTGGCCAGAGCGCGAATAATCCTTTCGGCGCATAGGCTTGTCAGCAGCCATGTGGCTCGGCTATAGCGCTTGCCCACTGCGGCCGCTAAGCTCGCGGCAACGGACAAGCGGGGCGCGACAAAACGGCCACCAAACGACCCGCGGCAGGCTTCGCCGCCAAAGGACGCTCAAAGGGAGAACGACCAATGAGGATGATGAAGACGATGCTCGCCGCCGCGGCGGGCGCCATGTTGCTGACGGCGTCAGCGCAGGCACAGGTGACGTTGCGCGCATCGCACCAGTTTCCCGGCGGCAAACACGACATCCGCGACGACATGGTGCTGATGATCGCCAAGGAAGCCGAGGCCGCCAAGGTCGGCCTCAAAGTGCAGGTCTATCCCGGCGCTTCGCTGTTCAAGCCGAAGGAGCAGTGGAACGCCATGGTCAACGGCCAGCTCGACATGGCGCTGTTCCCGCTCGACTACGCCAGCGGCAAGGTGCCGGCCTTCAGCGCGACCTTGATGCCCGGCCTGATCCGCAATCAGGACCGCGCCAAGCGCATCAATAAATCGCAATTCATGAAGGACATTCACGCCGCAATCGAGAAGCAGGGCGTGATGGTGCTTTCCGATGCGTGGTTTGCCGGCGGTCTCGCGGCCAAGGGCAAATGCATTCTCAAGCCGGGCGACATGAAGGGGCTCAAGGTCCGCTCCGCCGGCCCGACCTTCGCGGCCATGTGGCAGAGCGCCGGCGCCTCGATCGTCAGCCCGCCGTCGAACGAAATCTACAATGCCTTCCAGACCGGCGTGGTCAGCGCCACCGATACCAGCCTCGGCACCTTCGCCTCCATGCGGCTTTACGAGGTGACCAACTGCCTCACCGCCGGCGGCAAAAATGCGCTGTGGTTCATGTATGAGCCGGTGCTGATGTCGAAGAAGAGCTTCGACAAGCTCAACAAGAAGCAGCAGGAAGCGATCGTCAAGGCCGGCAACGCCGCGCAGACCTTCTATGAGAACAAGGCCGACGAGGTGAACGAGAATGCGATCAAGACCTTCCGCGATCACAAGGACAAGGTCGTCAGCATGAGCGACGCCGACTACGGCGAATGGCTCGCCGAGGCGAAGAAGAGCTCCTACGCCACGTTCGCCAAGCGGGTTCCCAACGGCCAGAAGCTGATCGACGAGGCGCTGTCGGTCAAATAAGGCAATCGACGTCAATCGGCCGGCGGGTGTGCCCGCCGGCCGGTACTCCTGGGGGCGCGCGCGGCCGCTTTCGACGACAAACCGAAGCGACACAGCCGGACAATCGATCTCATGGACGCTTACATTCGGGCGGTCGCGTTCCTGTCGCGAGTTGCGGGCGTGGCCGCCGCTTTTCTTATCGGCTTTGCCGTGCTCGTCATCTGCGACATGGTGATCGAGCGCTACATCTTCGACCGTACGACGATCTGGCAAATCGACGTGGTCACCTACAGCATCATCGCCGCGACCTTCGTCGGCAGCGCCTATGTGCTGATGACGCGCGGGCACGTCAACGTTGACGTGCTGCCGCTGCATCTCAAGCCGCGCGCGCGCTTCTGGCTGGCGATGTTCACCACGATCCTCGCCTTCGGCTTCTGCCTCGTGCTGTTCGTACTCTGCACCGCTTATTGGTACGAGTCCTGGACCAAGGATTGGCATTCCGACACGGTCTGGCGGGCGCCGCTTTGGATCCCCTATTTTTCCATGCCGGTCGGGCTCGGCCTCCTGTGCCTGCAATACGCTGCGGAGCTCATGTGCCTGGTGAGCGGCCGCACCCCGCCCTTCGGCATTTCGGACAAGGCGGACGCCGTGGAGATCGCGCGCGAGCAGGCGCGCGAAGCGCTTGGGGGCGCCGGATGAGCCCGACCACCGAAGGCTCCATCGTCCTGGTAGCGACGCTTTTGATGCTTTTGTCCGGCGTGCCGGTGGCCTTCGGCCTCGGCGCCATTTCGATCGTCTTTCTGCTGATTTTTCAGGGTTTCGGCAGCATGCACGTGGTGGCCGAGACGTTCTATTCCGGCCTCGACGAGTTCACGCTGGTCGCCATTCCGATGTTCGTGATGATGGGCGCGGCCATCGGCTCTTCGCCGGCCGGCAAGGATCTCTACGAGGCGCTCGATCGCTGGCTTTACCGCTTCCCCGGCGGGCTGGTGATGTCGAATCTCGGCGCCTGCGCGATCTTCGCCGCGCTCACCGGCTCTTCGCCCGCCTGTTGCGCGGCCATCGGCAAGATGGGCATCCCCGAGATGCGCAAGCGCGGCTATCCCGACGAGGTGGCGACCGGCTCGATCTGCGCCGGCGGCACGCTCGGCATTCTCATCCCGCCGTCGATCACTTTCATCCTCTACGGCATCGCCACCGAGACCTCGATCGGCCGCCTATTCATCGCCGGCATCTTGCCGGGCGCGATGCTGACCGCGATGTTCATGTTGTGGTCGATGTTCGCCATCTGGCGCTCGGGCTTCCGCCCACACGCCCCCGACTTCCGCTACACCTGGAAGGAGAAGTTTTCCGGCGTGCCCAAGGTGGCGCCCTTCCTCGCCATCGTCGTCGGCGTCATGTACGTGCTGTACGGCGGCATCGCCACGCCGTCGGAAGCGGCGGGCGTCGGCGCCGCCATGTGCCTGATCCTGGCGATCCTCATCTATCGTTTGTGGAGCCCGCGCGAAATCTGGCAGATCCTGCGCGACACCATGCGCGAGTCGGTGATGATCCTGACCATCATCGCCGCCGCCGTGCTGTTCGGCTACATGCTGACCTCGCTCTACCTCACCCAGACGCTGGCGCATTCGATCGCCGATGCGCACCTTAACCGCTGGGTGCTGATGGGCACGATCAACGTGTTCCTGTTGGTCTGCGGCTTCTTCATCCCGCCCGCCGCCGTCATCCTGATGACCTCGCCGATCCTGCTGCCCATCATCACCGCCGCCGGTTTCGATCCGGTCTGGTTCGGGGTCATTCTCACCATCAACATGGAGATCGGCCTGATCCATCCGCCGGTCGGCCTGAACATCTACATCGTCAACGCCATCGCCCCCGATGTCCCCGTGACCAAAGTCATGTGGGGGACGCTGCCCTACGTGCTATGCATGATGCTGGCGATCGTCATCTTGTGTATATTCCCCGAAATCGCCACATGGCTGCCGAACCATCTGATGGGTGCGGCCAAGTAAATCCTTGCCGATCCGGGTGGCGCGTCCCGGAATGGCGGGAGCGGTGGTAAGGCCAAGCAGACGGCTGCCGGACCGTCTGACGGTAACCGGAGCTGGAACATGAACGCCTCGTTTTTCGGCGAAATGCTGCAGACCATTTCCGAGCGCGGCCGCGCCTTCATCGACCGCGCGCGCGAGCGGCGCGGCGTCGATGCGACCCGCTCGGAAACTTTGGTGGAGCTGGCCGAGCACCTGCTGTCGGGACGGGGCGAGGCCTCCGGCGTCGCGCTCGCCCGCGAGATACTGTCGCGCTACGCGGAACTGACCACCGGCCCGCGCATCGCCTTTTTCGAGGCGCTGGCCGATCGCTTCGGTCCCGATCAGGCGCGCATGGAGGCGGCCTACGCGGCCTGGCGCGCCAATCCGAGCGACGCGACCGCGGCCGAAGTGCATGCCGCGTCCGAGCCGCGCCGCCAGGAGCTGTTCCGCCGGCTCAATCTGGCGCCGGGCGGCACCGCGGCGCTGGTGCGCATGCGCGCGCAGCTTATCGACGCGCTGCCCCACCGCGACGCCGATCTCGGCCAGGTCGACGCCGACTTCGTCCATCTGTTCTCGTCCTGGTTCAACCGCGGCTTTCTGGTGCTGCGGCGCATCGACTGGTCGACGCCGGCGATCGTGCTGGAGAAGATCATCCGCTACGAGGCGGTGCATGAAATCCGCGGCTGGGACGACCTGCGCGCGCGCATCGACCCGTCCGACCGGCGCTGCTACGCCTTTTTCCACCCGGCGCTGGTGGACGATCCGCTCATTTTCGTCGAAGTGGCGCTCACCCGGGACATTCCGGGCGCCATTTCGCCGATCCTGGCCACCGAGCGTGAAGTGGCCGACGCCGAGAAGGCGCGCACGGCGGTGTTTTATTCGATCTCCAATTGCCAGCGGGGACTTGCCGGCGTGTCGTTCGGCAGTTTCCTGATCAAGCAGGTGGTGGAGGAGGTCAGTCGCGAAATGCCCCGCCTCTCCACTTTCGTGACGCTGTCGCCGGTCACCGGCTTTGCAACGTGGCTCGCGCGCGAGCGCCAAGCGGAAAGCTCGACGGTTCTGACCGAGGGCGACAAGGCTTTGCTCGCCGGTCTCGATCAGTCCAGCTGGTGGACGAACCCGGAAGTCTCCGCGCAATTGCAGGACCCGCTGATGCGCGCGGCGGCTTGGTATCTGGTGCGCGCGCGCAACGCACGCGGAGTGCCGCTCGATCCCGTGGCGCGCTTTCATTGCGGCAACGGCGCGCGGCTCGAGCGCATCAACTGGCTGGCCGACATGTCGGAGAAGGCGCTGGTGCAGGCCGACGGCCTAATGGTGAATTACCTCTACGACCTCGACGACATCGAGAAGAACCACGAGGCCTATGCGGAAGGCCGCACCGTCGTCGCTTCCGGCAATGTGCAGCGCCTGTTGCGCCCGCCGCTCGAGCTAGTGCCGATCGCGGGGTGAGGCTTGCTTTCTTCCCTCTCCCCCGCTTCGCGGGGAGAGGGACGAAGACGCTAAACCTTCCCGTAAACCGGCACGACCGCGCCGCGCGTGACCTTGTTGTCGGGCGAAGCCAGAAACAGAATCGTCGCCGCCACCTCCTCCACCTTCGGCCAGGCGTCGACGTCCGCCTTCGGCATGGCGGCGCGGTTGGCCGGCGTATCCATGATCGAAGGCGCGACAGCATTGACCAGAATGCCATCCTTGGCGACTTCCTCGGCCAGCGCCACGGTCAGCGCCGCGACGCCTGCCTTCGCCACCGTATAGGCCGTCATGCCGGCGCCTTGGCGCCATTCCAGACCGGGTCGCGCGGCCACGTTCACGATGCGGCCGCCGCCGCGCATCGCGTTCACCGCCGCGCGGCAGCACAGGAAGCAGGAGACGAGGTTCGTATCGAGCTGTGCCATCAGCGCCGCCTTGTCGGTGTCCGCGACTTTGCCCATGGCAAAGCCGCCGGCGATGTGGATGGAGGCCCACGGCGTAGGGCCGGCATAGACCTTACTGACGTCCGCTTCGTCGGCGAGGTTGCCGACCGCGATCAGCTTCACGTTGGGATCGCCGGCATGCGCGAAGCGCCTGGCTTCCGCCTCGACCGCGTAGGGAACCGTGCACGAAGCGCCGGCGCTAAGCAGCGCCTTGACCAGCGCGCTGCCGAGCGCGCCGGTGCCGCCGGTGATCACGACGTTCTTGCCGGAGAAATCCATGGAAACGCTCCGCTGTGATCCGGCGCTTCCCACGCCGCGATCGCGTTTGCGCCTTTTAGCCGCGCGACAGGGGCGCTGCCACCCCGTTTTGGGCTAAAGGATATTGTTTACGACAAGGGGCTAGAACAAGCCCGTTGGGAAGGGACCGGACCGGCAGCCATGGCCGACTACGACATCGCCGTCATCGGCGGCGGCATCAACGGCACCGGCATCGCCCGCGACGCCGCCGGCCGCGGCTTGCGCGTGCTGCTGGTCGAAATGCACGATCTGGGCTCGGGCACCTCTTCGGCCTCCTCCAAAATGATCCATGGGGGCTTGCGCTATCTGGAGCACGGCGCCTTCCGCCTGGTGCGCGAGGCGCTCGCCGAGCGCGAGGTGCTGCTCGCCATGGCGCCGCACCTGATCCGGCCGACCCGCTTCCTGCTGCCGCCGGCGCCGGGCGGGCGCAACCCGCTGCTGCTGCGCTTCGGCCTCTGGCTCTACGACCGGCTGGGCGCGCGCAAGATCCTGCCGGGCGCCAAGACGGTCGACCTCACGCATTATCCGCTCGCCGCGCCGCTCAAGCGCTCGTTCCGTTACGGTTTCGAATATTCCGATTGCCTGGTCGACGATTCCCGCCTGGTCGTGCTGACCGCGCGCGACGCCGCCGAGCACGGCGCCACCATCCGCACGCGCACGCGGCTCGTGCGCGCCACGCGCGGCACCGAATGGGAGCTGGTGCTCAACAGCCGCGGCCGCCGCGAGGTGACGACGGCGCGCGCGCTGGTCAACGCCACCGGACCCTGGCTCGACGCGGTGGCCGACACCGTGATCCGCCAGCCGCTGCCGAGGCCGGTGCGGCTGATCAAGGGCAGCCATATCGTGGTGCGCAAGCGCTTCGAGCACGACTGCGGCTACCTCCTGCAGGCGCCCCGCGGCCGCGTGGTGTTCGCGCTGCCCTTCGCCGAGGACTTCACCTTGATCGGCACCACGGACGAGAACTTCGTCGGCGACGTCAACGCGCCGGCGCCCGACGCCGAGGAGATCCTCTATCTCTGCGACGCGGTGAACCGCTATTTCCGCGACAAACTCACGCCGGACGAGCTTGTCTGGTCGTTCGCCGGCGTGCGCGCGCTCTACGACGACGGCCACGGCAAGCCGGAAGACGTGACGCGCGACTACGTCTTGACGCTCGACGAACGCGCGCATCACGGGCCGCTGCTCACCGTCTATGGCGGCAAGATCACGACCTACCGGCGCCTGGCCGAGGCGGCGATGGGCAAGATCGCCCATTTCTTCCCGGCGCTGCCGCCCTGGACCGCCGGCTCCAAACTGCCGGGCGGCGAATTCGCGCCCGGCGCCTTCGACGACGTGGTGAAGGAATTGACCGCCCGCTGGCCCTTCGTCGAGACGAGCTTCGCGCGGCGCCTGGCGCGCGCCTACGGCACCCGCGCCGAGCGCATCCTGGGTGAGGCCAAACGCATGGAGGACCTGGGCGAGCGCTTCACCGGCGATCTGACCGAAGCGGAAGTGCGCTATCTGGTTGCGCAGGAATGGGCCGAGACCGCCGAGGACGTGCTCTACCGGCGCAGCAAGCTCGGCATCGCGGCGGCGCCGCAGGAGCGCGAGCGGCTCGGGCAATTCATGGCGGCGCTTGGCCGGCACGAAGGCTGCCGCTTCCGGCAGCTAGAGTCTGATCCGCCAGCGATGGTTAACGGATCCTTGCCGCACCGCACGCAATTGCGCCGCGCGTCTTCAACCTACAACCATACCTTTATGCTTTAGTCGCAACGGACCATCGCCGTTCCGGGGGCTACGGATCGCAATGCCGATCGACGCAAAACGACTTGCTCATCGTCTGGCCACGACCAGCGTGCTCGTGGTCGACGACGAGCACTATATGCGCAAGGTTGTGCGTACCATGCTGTTGAGCCTCGGCGTGCGCACCATCTATGAGGCGGCCGACGGAGCGACCGGCCTCGAAGTAATCCGCTCGACCGCGCCCGACGTCGTGATCCTCGACTGGCAGATGCCCGGCCTCGACGGCGCGGGCTTCATGCGTATCGTGCGCTCGCCCGACACTTTTCCGCACCCGGCCGTGCCGGTCATCATGCTCACCGGTCACGGCGAGCGCTCGCGCGTGATCGAGGCCGTGCAGTGCGGCGTCAACGAGTTCCTGCTCAAGCCGGTTTCCTCCAAGTCGTTGCACGACCGGCTGGTCTCGGTGCTGGTCAATCCGCGCCCGCTGGTGCGGGCGGGCAATTATTACGGGCCGGCGCCGCGCAGGGCCTCGGCCGCCTCGATCTACGCCGACAATGATGAAGCGGTAGCCAGTCTCATCCTGGTGAATTAGGCTCGCCTCCCGCGCGCGGTCCTCGCGCGCCGTTTGCAGGTTGCCTAATGCCGGCCGCTCTTCTCGCCATCGATCAAGGCACGACCTCGACCCGCGCCATCGTTTTCGACGCCGGGCTCAACCCGCTTGCCAGCGCGCAACGCGAACTGCACCAGATCTATCCGGCGCCCGGGCTGGTCGAGCACGACGCCGAGGCGATCTGGGCCGATACGGTCGCGACAGTGCGGGCCGCGCTCGCCGAGGCCGGCCTCGCCGCGCGCGATATCGCCGGCGTCGGCATCACCAACCAGCGCGAGACCACCGTCATCTGGGACCGCGCGACGGGCAAGCCGATCCACAATGCGATCGTCTGGCAGGACCGGCGCACCGCCGATCTGTGCGGCAGCATGCGCGGCGCCGGTCACGAGCCGGAGATCGCCGCTAAGACCGGCCTGCTGCTCGATCCTTATTTTTCCGCCAGCAAGATCGCCTGGCTGCTCGAGCAGGTGCCCGGCGCGCGCGCGTCCGCGGAAGCGGGCAAGCTTGCCTTCGGCACCATCGACTCGTTCCTGCTGTGGCGGCTGACCGGCGGCAAGGTGCACGCGACCGACGCCAGCAATGCCGCGCGCACGCTGCTGTTCGATATCGGCAAGGGCGAATGGGACAAAGACCTGTGCGCCATGTTCGGCGTGCCGATGTCGCTCCTGCCCGCGGTGCGCGACAATGCCGGCGAATTCGGCGTCACCGAAGCGAGCCTGTTCGGCGCGCCGATGCGCGTGCTCGGCATGGCCGGCGACCAGCAGGCCGCGACCGTGGGGCAGGGCTGCTTCAAGCCCGGCATGATGAAATCGACTTACGGCACCGGCTGCTTCCTGGTGCTCAATACCGGCGCCGAGCGCGTTGCCTCGAACAACCGCCTGCTCACGACCATCGCCTATCAGCTCGACGGCAAACGCACCTATGCGCTGGAGGGCGCCATCTTCATCGCCGGCGCGGCGGTCCAGTGGCTGCGCGACGCGCTCAAGATCGTCGCCAAGGCGCCGGCGGTCAACGATCTCGCCGCGCTCGCCGATCCGGCCGAGCAGGTCTATCTGGTGCCGGCCTTTGTCGGTCTCGGCGCGCCTTACTGGGACGCCGAGGCGCGCGGCGCGATTTTCGGCCTGACCCGCCAATCCGGCGATGCCGAGATCGCCCGGGCGGCCTTGGAATTGGTCGGTTACCAGACCCGCGACCTGGTCGAGGCGATGCGCGCCGACTGGCCGGCAACAGAAGCGGAGGCGATCCTGCGCGTCGACGGCGGCATGACGGCGAGCGAGCCGGCCATGCAGTTCCTCGCCGATATGCTGGCAAGCCCGGTGGACCGCCCCGTAGTGCTGGAGACCACCGCGCTGGGGGCGGCCTATCTCGCCGGGCGCGCCGCCGGGGTCTGTCCCGACCTCGACGGCTTCGCCGCGCAATGGAAGCTCGACCGCCGATTTATGCCGCGCATGGAGGAGGCCGTGCGCGCGCGCAAATATGCCGGCTGGCGGGACGCCGTGCAGCGCACGTTAACGCGCCGGTGATGTTTGCCGGCCACAATCCGCCGCGCGGGGTGGGGCGCGTGCGGCATGAATATCAACGCCAAGCAGGCTGAATTCCTGATTCAGCAATTGACCGTGCTGGTGGTCGACGACAACCAGTTCATGCGCAATCTCGTGCGCGGCATGCTGGGCAGTCTCGGCGTCAAGAAGATTCACGAGGCCGGCGACGGCATCGCCGCGCTCGAAACGATGCGTCAGGTCAATCCCGACGTGGTGGTTCTCGACTGGGAAATGCCGCTGCTCAACGGCGCGGAGCTGGTGCGCATCGTGCGCTCGCCGGGCGCCTTTCCGACGCCCGACACGCCGATCATCATGCTCACCGCCCATGGCGAGCGCTGGCGCATTCTCGAAGCGGCCAAGCTCGGCGTCAACGAGTTCCTCTGCAAGCCGGTGTCGGCCAAGGCGCTGCACGACCGCATGCTGTCGATCCTGCTCAAGCCGCGCCAGAACGTCCAGCTCGGCAACTATTACGGCCCGGCGCCGCGCCGGACGAACGAGCCGGCGCAGCCTCCGTCCACCGCCTGAATTTTCGCAAGTTCCGCATTGTCCGGTTGAGCGCGCGGCGCCCGCCCGCTAGCGTGCGCGCGGGTTCAGGTGGGGACGGCGATGGCGGCGGCTGGCGCGACGGACGGAGAGGCGGACAAGCCCGCGCTCGTGCGCTTCGAGCGGGTGACCAAGCGCTTCGGCGCCACGCCCGCGGTCGACCAGCTTTCCCTCGACATCGCGTCGGGCGAATTTTTCGCGCTGCTCGGGCCCTCCGGCTGTGGCAAGACTACGCTGCTGCGCCTGCTTGCCGGCTTCGAGACGCCGGACCAAGGCCGCATCCTGCTCGAGGGCGAGGATATCGCCGCCGTGCCGCCGCACCGCCGGCCGGTCAACATGATGTTCCAGAGCTACGCGCTGTTCCCGCATCTGACCGTCGAGGGCAATGTCGGCTTCGGCTTGCGCCAGGAGAATGTCGGGCGAAGAGAGCGCGCCGAGCGCGTCGCCGAAATGCTGGCGCTGGTGAAGCTGCAAGGTTTCGGCAAGCGCCGGGTCGGCCAGCTCTCCGGCGGCCAGCGCCAGCGCGTGGCGCTCGCGCGCTCGCTGATCAAGCGCCCGCGCGTGCTGCTGCTCGACGAGCCGCTCGCCGCGCTCGACAAGAAATTGCGCGGCGAGACCCAGTTCGAGCTGATGGAATTGCAGCGCCGGCTCGGCACGTCCTTCGTGATCGTCACCCACGACCAGGAGGAGGCGATGATCGTGGCCGACCGCATCGCCGTCATGAAGGACGGCAGGGTGGCGCAGGCAGGGCCGTCGGCGCACATCTACGAGCGGCCGAATTCGCGCTGGGTCGCGGATTTCATCGGCGAGGTGACATTGATCGAAGGCCGCATCAGCGAGGACGGCGTGCTGCAGTCGACGCTCGGGCCGTTGCGCATTGCGCCGGGCGAGACCGTCGGCGTCCAGCGCTGGCTGGCGCTGCGGCCGGAAAAGCTGCGCATGAGCGCGGAGAAGCCGGCGCCCGACGGGCACAACACGGTTTCCGGTACGATTGCCGAGGTCGGTTATCGCGGCGACGTGACGCTCTACAAGGTGCGGCTGGCCGACCGCACGCCGATGAAAGTGGCGCTCGCCAATGCGGCCGGTCGTCCGCCTTTCGCGCTCGACGATCTGGTCTGGGTGACGTGGACGCCGGACGCCGGCGCGCTGCTGGAGGAGTGAGCGATGTTGCGATTGGGCTTGCGGCAGACACCTTTCTACCTCTCCCCGCTTGCGGGGAGAGGTCGGCCCGCCGAAGCGCCAGCGAAGGCGGGTCGGGTGAGGGGGCGTTCCCGCGATTCTGAGCCTGTCGAAATGCCCCCTCACCCGGCTCGCATTTCGCTTACGCTCAATGCTCGCCACCCTCTCCCCGCAAGCGGGGAGAGGGAAGCCGCGACGAGGCGCTCATGAGCCGCAAGTCTCAGCGATCCGGCCTGCGCCTCGTGGTCGCGCTGCCCTATGTCTGGCTGCTGCTGTTCTTCCTGGTGCCGTTCATCATCGTCTTGAAGATCAGCTTCTCGCAGACGGCGATCGCGTTGCCGCCTTATGTGCCGGTGCTCGATCTGTCGGCCGGCTGGCAGGGTATCGAGGCCTTCTTCCGGCATCTGACAGCCGACGGCTACCGGCTCATCGCCTCCGATCCGATCTATCTGTTGTCCTATCTGAAGAGCCTCAAGGTCGCCGCCGTCTCCACCGTCATCCTGCTCGTCATCGGCTATCCGATCGCCTACGGCATCGCGCGGGCGCCGCGTCGGCTGCAGCCTTTGTTGGTCATGCTGGTGGTGCTGCCGTTCTGGACCTCGTTCCTGATCCGCGTCTATGCCTGGATCAACATTTTACAGCGCGACGGGCTGCTCAACGACCTGCTGGTCGCGCTTCACGTCGTGAACACGCGCCCGGAATGGCTCGCCTCCGACACCGCCATCTATATCGGCGTGATCTATTCGTATCTGCCGTTCATGGTGCTGCCGCTCTACGCAACGCTGGAGAAGATGGACGTCAGCCTGTTGGAAGCGGCGGCCGATCTCGGCTGCCCGCGCTGGAAGGCGTTCTGGTCGGTGACGCTGCCGCTGTCGCTGCCGGGCGTGGCGGCCGGCAGCCTGCTCTGCTTCATCCCCATTGTCGGCGAGTTCGTCATCCCCGACCTGCTCGGCGGCTCGCGCTCGCCGATGATCGGGCAGACGCTATGGCTGGAATTCTTCTCCAACCGCGACTGGCCGGTGGCGTCGAGTATCGCGGTTTCGCTGCTGGCACTGCTGGTGGTGCCGATCGTGCTGTACGAGCGGCTGCAGCGCCGGCAATTGGAGGGCTTGCGGTGATGCATCGAAACAGGGGGCGGAATAGCGGCATCCGCTTTTCTTCACCTCCCCCTGGAGGGGGGAGGTCGACCGTCGTCGCGAAGCGACGGCGGTCGGGAGGGGGTGAATCGCGAAGCGAACAGGATGCGCAGACAATTTGCTTCGGCGCCGCCACCCCACCCCGCCCGCCTTCGCTGACGCTTCGCCGGGCGACCCTCCCCCTCAAGGGGAGGGTGAACAACGGCAGCGCCGGTGCGAATCGTGTTGAGAAAGCGCATTGAAATGCAGCGCGCCTCCGCCTTCAACATCGTCACCGTGGCGCTCGGGCTCGCCTTCCTCTATCTGCCGATCGCCATCCTGGTGATCTATTCGTTCAACGCCTCGCGCCTGGTGACGGTGTGGGGCGGCTGGTCGGTGCGCTGGTATATCGAGCTCTGGCACGACGACGCCATGCGGCAGGCGGCCTGGACCAGCTTCAGAGTCGCGGCGCTGTCGGCGACGCTCGCCACCGCGCTCGGCACCTGCGCGGCGGTCGCGCTCACACGCATGGGCCGCTTCCGCACGCGGGTCTTGTTCTCCGGCATGGTCTATGCGCCGCTGGTGATGCCGGAAGTGATCACCGGCCTGTCGCTGCTCCTGCTGTTCGTCGCCGTTGGCGTCGACCGCGGCTTATGGACCATCGTCGTGGCCCACACCACGCTCACTTTGTGCTTCGTCACGGTGATCGTGCAGGCGCGGCTGATCGGCTTCGACCGCAGCCTGGAGGAAGCGGCGATGGATCTCGGCTGTCCGCCGCTCAAGACCTTCCTTACCGTGACGCTGCCGCTCATTCTGCCCGCCATCGCCGCCGGCTGGATGCTGGCCTTTTCGCTCTCGCTCGACGATCTGGTGATCGCGACCTTCACCACCGGGCCGGGCGCCACCACGCTGCCGATCCGCATCTATTCGCAGGTGCGGCTCGGCGTGAAACCGGAGATCAACGCCATCTGCACCGTCATCGTGGCGGTCGTTGCGCTGGTGACCATCGTTGCATCGCTGACAATGAAGCGCGGCGCCGCCAGGCGCGCGCGCGAAGGGCTGGGCGTGCAGGTGTAAGGCTACTCGCTGCTCTTCTGTCCGGGCGGGCGGAACAGGAAGACGATGAACCAGATCGGCACGATCACCAGCGCGCCCAACAGCACGTTCGGCCAGGCCCAGGCCAGGCCTTGGCGGGCATAGTCCTCGACGCGCTCGGTCGACAGCCCGATGCCGCCCAACAGCTGGCCGGCGGTGATGCCGAAATGGGCCAGAATCGTGCCCACCACCAGCGAGGCGACGACAAGCTTGGCAACGGTCCGCAGGGTTGCGTGCAGCATGCGCGCCCCGTCGCGCCGGCCCTTCACGGCCGGCAGGTGATTCGTCCAGCGCGCCGATCATAGTCAAAATGACCGTCCAGCGGGACGGGTTGCCAATAGCCGCGTGACGGCGGGCGCGGCTGGGTTTGGGGGGAGGGACCGGCGCTCGGGGCGCTTATTGCCCGGGCGGTTTGTGATGCGCGCGGTCGCGCACGGCGTCGAGCAGCGGGGCGGCCGCGCCCGAGCGGCGGATCAGCGCCTCCGCGTCCGGAAGCATGACCGGATCGTCCCACGAGCCCTGCACGATGAAGGGCAGCGAGAACGGCAGCACGCCCAGCTTGGGCGGCTCGACCAGCGCCGCGGTGCCGGTCAGATCGAGATCGCGGGCGGGAATCGAGGCCGAGCCCGCCATCGCCAGATGCACGTTGGGACCGACGATCTTGACATGGTCGACGCTCACCTTGCCCTGCGCGATCTTCAGCGCCACCGCGATCTTGTCGTAGGCCGTGCGGCCGGTGCGGAAATCGCCGCCGCCGGAAAGCGGCCGGCGCTCCAGCCGGCGCAGCAATTCGGCCACGTCGAAGCCGACGATGGCGCCGCTCTCGCCGGTCAAGCTGGCGGTGCCGTTGAGCGTCTGCGTGACGCCGAGCACGCTGTTGCCGGCGCCCTCGACCGCGAAGGCGATATTGCCCTTGCCTTCCAGCCGGTGCAGGCCGAACAGCTGGCCGAGGCAGCTGTCGAGGTCGACGTCGGTGAATTGCAGCTGCGATTTGACGTCGATGCCCTGGTCGAATTTGCCGAGCTCGACCGCGCCCTTGATCACGCCGTCATAGGCCTGCGCCTCGCCGATGGTGACGGTGAGATGGCCGTCGCGCAGATTGGCGCCGATGGCGGTGCGGCCGAGCTTGGCGTCGGCCAAAATGACCTTGGCCGCCGACAGCCGCAGATCGAAATCGGTGCCGGTGAGGCCTTCCAGCGTGAGCGGGCCGTCATTCCATTCGTGCCGGTTGGCGGCGAGCAGCTTCACGGTCGACACATAGGGCGTCAGGTCGAGCGTGTCGGCGGCGAGCGTACCCTGCAGCGTCTTGCGCCCGTCGGTGGCGAAGGTGATCACGCCCTCCGCGCTGTTGCCGTCGAGCTCGACATTGACGTTGTTGAGGCCGATGGTGCCGCCGGTGACGTCGGCCTTGGCCTTGATGGCGAAGCGGCCGAAACCGCCGCCCGGCAACGGCTTCTGCCCGGCCCAGGTCAGCGTGTCGCGCAAGGAAGCGGCGTCGCCCGCGAAGGTGCCTTCGATCTTGAGCGTCGGCTTGACGCTGATCGAGCCTTCGAAGGCGGCCTTCATCGGCTCGCCCGCGACGCGCAGCTTCAACCCCGTGCGGTTGCCGGCGAGCGCCGCGGCGAAATCGGCAAGCGTCACGGTCATGTCGAGCGGCTCGTCGTGCCAGACGAAGCGGCCGGTGGCGCCGAAGCTCTTGGAGATCGACGGCCAGGCGAGCGAGAAGGCAACGTCCCGGAAAGTCTCGTTCAGCTTGTGCGCCTTGTCGTGCAGCATCACCGTGCCGCCGCGAATGCGCATCTCGGAAAAGGCGGGGCCCGGCTGCGCGTTCGGCTTCTGACTGCGCGCCAGCGCTTCGATCAGGCCGGACCAGTTCGAGCGGCCTTTCGGCGTGAGGTCGACCGAAATGGTCGGGTTCACCAGCAGGACTTCGGCGATCTCGACGCGGCCTGCGAGCAGCGGGAAGAAGCGCAGCCGCGCGGTCAGCCGTTCGGCGGTGAGCGCCGGCTGGTGGGAATCGCCGAGCGCCACGTCGTTGAAGCTCACGCTGCCGGTCGGGAACAGCTTGACCGTGGCTGGCCCGCGCAGGATGGGGTTGAGGCCGGTGACGGCGCGGATCTCGTTCAGCGCCTGCGCGCGCACGGCATCGGGCGAGATCAGGTAATTGGCCGCGACCAGCGCGCCGGCGCCAAGGGCGATCACGGCGAGCAGGGCTAATCCCAGGCGTTTGAAGCCGGTGGCGGCCGTCAATTTGCGATTTCCGGTTGGTTTTCGCGCCGAATGTCCGGCGGACTATAGCTTTTCGCTCCGCCTAGCGCCAACCGTGGACGGGCTCTTTGACGTTTTCATGGCCGCTAACCCCCTCTCCGGCCGGGGGGAGCAGCCGGTCCGACGGCTATTGTGCCAGCACGCGGGTCGCCGGAAACGCCACGACGACGAGGGTTCCGTCCGCGCCGCGGCTGGTGATCTGAAAGCGGGCGTGATTGGCCTCGGCCAGCGCCTTGGTGATGGGCAGCGCGAGCCCGGTGACGTCGGCGCCCCAGCGCGGCGAGGTGGCGAGCTGGCGGAACGGCTCGAGCGCGGTCTGCAGCTCCTTTTCGCTCATGCCTTGGCCGGTGTCGCGCACCCTCAAGACCACCTCCTGGTCGTCGGTGAGGGCGGTGGAGACGATCACCTGCCCGCCGGCGCCGGCGTGCGTGATCGAGTTCGACAGCACGTTGAGCGCGATCTGGCGGACCGAGTGGGCATCCGCCACGATCGACGGCAGCGAAGCCGAGAGCGAGGTGCGGATGATCACGCGCTCGCGGTTGGCGTCGGCCTGCATTCGCGCGACGCATTGCTGCACCAGTTCGTTCAGATTGATGCTGACGAAGGTCATTTCGAGCTTGCCGGCCTCGATCTTCGACAGATCGAGCAGGTCGTTGAGCAATCTTACGAGTTGCCCGCCGGACTCGTGGATGTCCTTGAGGTATTGCCGGTAGCGCTCGTTGCCGATCGGGCCGAAGCGCTCGTCCATCATCACCTCGGAAAAGCCGATGATGCCGTTGAGCGGCATGCGGATGTCGTGACTGATCTTGGCGAGGAACTCGGACTTGGCGATCAAGGCCTTCTCGGCTTCCTGCTTGGCATTGATCAGCTCTTCCTCATTGCGCTTCCAGGCAGTGATGTCGCGCAGCACGGCGCAGAACTTCTCGCCGTCGTTGACGCGGCCCATGGTGATGTGCAGCGGCACCAGGCCGCCCTTGCGCTCCAGGCCGATCGCCTCGCGCCCGGCGTCGAAGCTCTCCGGTCCGCCATTGCGCGCGAGGCGATCGAGATGATCCAGCAGCGGACGCCGGCTTTCCGGCGCGAACAGGTCGCCGAGCGACAATTCGGCGATGGCGTCCTTGCCGTAGCCGAAGAGCGCCTGCGCGCTGCGGTTGGTCGACAGCACGCGCCCGGCGCGGTCGAGGATCACAACGCCGTCGGTGGCGGTGTCGAGTATGGCGGAAAGCTCGGCGTTCTCGGCCTGCAGCCGGTGCAGCAACGGCTCGTCGGTGGGGGCGGGTTTGCTTTCGGCCGGGGCGCCTTGCGTGTCGAGCATCAGCACCAGCGCGCTCTCGTTATTCCACGAGACGTTGAACAGGCGGCCCTCCACCGGCGGCCGGTCGCCGCCGACGGTGGAGATGGTCAGCGGCTTGGCGCCGTTGCGCGCGCCGGCGAGGCCGCCGTTCTTGCTTTCGATATAGAGGCTGTCGAGGCCGCCCGCTTCCGCCAGTTCGTCGAGCGAGCCGTAGCCGGTCCAGTCGAGGAAGGCGCGGTTGGCGTAGACCAGGTTGTTGAGGCGGTAGACCAGGATGCCGATCGGCAGGCGGTCGAGGATGGGGCGGCCTTCGCTGGAATCTCGCGTAGGCCGCGGTGCCGGCGGCGGCGCGGCCGGCGCGATGAAGAGCGGCTCCGTGCCGAAATCGTCCGAGGCCGGGCCGGGGCGCGGCTTGTTCAAGCGTTCGCCCAGTTCGCGCGCCAGTTCCTGAAAGGCTGAATGCTCGAGCGGGCTGAGTGCCGGGGAGGCCGGGAATTGCAACACCTTGGCCGGTTCTGCCGGCGACGCTTCTTGCGACGCCTCTTGGGACGTCTCTTGCGACGCCTCTTGCGGGGGTTCTTGTGGAGCTGCTTGCGCTACTTCGGGCGGCGGCCGGTTCGCAGCCGGCGGTAAAGGCGGTGTCGGCGGCGTGGCGCGCCGGCGCTCAAGCTCTTCCAACCGATCAACGTCGCGGCAGATGGCGAAGCCACGGAAGCCGGCGAATTGTCGATCGCGGTCGTAGACCGGCAGCGCGGACATTTCGACCGGCAGGCGGCGCTCGTCGTCGTCGACCGGCCAGAGAATCGTAATGCCGCTCCAGGTATCGCGGGCGGCAAGCGCAGCCGCCACCTTGCCTTCCGGATCGAGCGCGAGCGCTTCTGCAATCTCGCCCCAGGGCGCATCGAGTGCGGCGGCCGTCTTCGGCCCCACGAGCCGCCCGAAATCGCCCATGCCGAGCGTGAAGCGGTTGTCCGCGTCCATCTGCCAGACGAAGCGCAGCGGCAGGCGGCGCCCGCGCGGCTCGGCCGCGGCCGGATTGGGCGCCACCGGCGGCGCGCTTTCCATCACGGGCGGCGCGCTTTCCATGCCCGGCGGTGCAGCCGCGCGCGGTGCCGGCGCCTGCGTATAGACCATCAGCAGCGCGACCGTCTTGCCGGCGCCGAGCTTGACCATGATGACCTTGCCGGCGGCGATGGCGCCTTGCGCGCGGCCTGTGTGCATGGCCTCGCGCGCCAGCGCATCGGCGCCAAGCGCGGTCAGGTCGCGAGCCTCCCCGAGCCGCGCGCGCGTTTCCGATTTGCTCTCGATCAACTCGCCGTCGGCGCCGAACACGGCGGACGGCTGCGCGAGATCGGCGAGCAGGCGCTGCGCGCGCTCGGGCAGTGCCAGTTCCTTGCCGGCGCGCTCGATCGCCACCACCAGGATGGCGGCCTGCTCGGCGGCATGAACGCGCGAGCACATGCACATCAGCGTGCCGCCGAGCTGCGCGCCGAAGCCGCGCAGGCGCTCGAGCCGCGGCGCGCCATTGTCGTGCAAGGTCGTGCCAAGATGCGCGATCTGCTTGGCGGCGGGATGATCGGGCGCAAAATGCAGCGCGCTCGCTTCCGCCGGCGTCGCACCGTCAAATATCGCGGCGGCAACCGCGTTGGCCCACAACATGCGGCTGCCGTCTGCGCACCAGAGCCAAGCCGGCGTCGGGCTGAGCGCATGGGCGGCCAGCCTTTCGTCGTTCAGCCATGCGAATTGGCGCTCGGTTCCGGTCATCGTTACGTCGCCCGCACGGGATTACGGCTAATGAAACCTTAATACGGCGGATAACCGATGAGGTCCACGAACTGGCGGGCGCGGGACACAGTCAGTGGGCGATAACCTTAATGTCTCCAATTTTAGCGGTAGTAAGTAGACGGTGTCGTCCTAGATAGAGTTGAACGGACATCCGGGCAGGGGGCGCAAGGCAGGAGGTCTTCATGGCGCAGCAAGCAACCCGGAATTTCGAAGTTCCCGCCGAGATGCGGGCGTTCGCCGAAAAAAGCATGGAACAGGCCCGGCAGGCCTTCGACAGCTTCTGCAACGCGACGCAGAAGGCGGTCGGCGCAGCCGACCGGCAGGCGGCCGGCGCCAAGGACGTGGGCGAGCTCGCCATGCGCTTTGCCGAGCGCAACATCGCCTCCTCGTTCGAATTCGCCGAGAGGCTGGTGCAGGCCAAGGATCCGCAGGAGATCATGGCGCTGCACGCCGACTACATGAAATCGCAGGTGGCCACCTTCAGCGAGCAGGCCCGGGAAATCACCAAACAGGCGGCCGAACTGGCGGGTGAGAACGTCCTGCGCTGACCGGAGCCTGAAAAAGCCTCGAATAGAGCCCGCACCGGCGCAGAGCCGGGGCGCTAGCCGGGCTGTCATTTTTGTGCAGCGCAATATTTTTATTGCATTGCACCAGAACCCATGTTATAAGGTTTTTATCGTGATCCGCCGGTAAAGGCCCCGGATTTCCGAGGCAGCGGGTCGCTTCCAGACCAGCCTGGGCGGGCCGTTCAGGCCGCCCCCGCCGAACCCAAGGGGAATGCCAGCCATGTCCGAAACCGTCGAAACCCCGGCCCCCACGCCGAAGTCGAAATCCAAAGCCTCCGCCGCTGCCGCCGCCTCGAACGTGTTCGAAATGCCGAAATTCGACATGCCGAAGTTCGAAGTACCGAGCGCCTTCCGCGAGATGGCCGAGAAGGGCCTCGCGATGGCCAAGGAGAACTACGACAAGATGAAGAGCACCGCCGAAGAGGCGACCGACGTGCTGGAGGAGACCTACTCCACCGCCTCCAAGGGTTGCTCCGGCTACGGCCTCAAGGTAATCGAGGCCGGCCGCGCCAATGCCAACGCCAGCTTCGACCTGATGACCGAGCTGCTGACGGCCAAGTCCTATGCCGAGGTAGTCGAGCTCTCCACGGCCTTCATGCGCAAGCAGTTCGACACCCTGACAGCGCAGGCCAAGGAGCTCAGCGAGGAGGCGCAGAAGGTTTGCGCGGACACCGCCGAGCCGATCAAGGAAAGCGTCACCAGCGCCTTCAGCAAGGCGGCCTGACGCAGATTTAGCGCCGCCGAAGGGCGGCGAACCGGGAAGCCCGGGCCATGTGCCCGGGCTTTCGCGTTTGCGGGAAGCGGGGAAAGGGCCGCTTGCCAAACCGGGCTCGCGAACCTAGGTTCGCCCCGCAACGGCTGCCTCAAGCCGTGCGCGCGCCGTGCAGGTGTAGCTCAGTTGGTTAGAGCGCTGGTCTGTGGAACCAGAGGTCGGTGGTTCGAGTCCACCCACCTGTACCATCCGCTTCGCACGCCTCAAGTCCCCATATCCGGCCAAAGCGAGCCTGCGCCGCGCGTGTTCCTGCGCGCTCTGCGCCGCACAGCAAAACGCCGGCGACATCGTCGCCGGCGTTTTAGCCATTTAGCGTTTCGTTTTCCGGCGTTCAGCGGCGCGAATAATCGTAGCGGCCGTTGTCGCCGGCATGCGGGCCGATCAAACCGCGCGGCCGATAGTACCGCTGCTGGGGCGCCCGATAGGTGCGGCCGCCGCCGAACAGGAAGTCGAAAAAGTTCGGCCCGCTGCGGTAATAGCCGTCGTCGCTCTGGCCGTAGCTGCCGTAGGTGCCGACCGGCATGCGCACGGGTCCATCGGACGACGTCTGCACCTGCGGCACCGGGATATAGGCGATGCGGCGCTCCGACTTGTTCTTGAGGATCTCGATCATCTTGGCGTCGCGGCCGTAGACGTCGTCGCGGAATTGCAGCTTGCCGTCCCGGTCGACGAAGGCGGTCTGGTAGGTCAGATGCACCGGGATCGGCACCGGGAAATTGATGTTGATCTCTTTGTCGCCGTACATGCTCTCGAGCTTGGCCGGCGTGTAGTGGTCCTTCGGCAGTTCGATCGAGAGCAGCTTGGCACCGTATTCGAGCGGATTCTGCACCCGCATGCAGCCGTGGCTGAAGGCGCGCTTGGCGCGCTTGAACAGATACTTGTCCGGCGTGTCGTGCTGATAGACCAGGAACTTGTTGGGGAAGTTGAAACGGATGCGGCCGAGCGCATTACCCGCGCCCGGCGGCTGATAGATGTGAACGGTGCCGTTGGGGTCCTGGTAGATCTTCAGGCCGTAGCGGTCGAGCACGGTGGGGTCCTGCTGCAGTGCCGGCAGATATTCGTTCTCGATGATCGACGGCGGCACGTTCCACGTCGGATTGACCGTGATGTATTTCATCTCGGACGTGGTCATCGGCGTCATCTTGCCGGGCTTGCCGACCACGATATTGGTCTTCCAGTAGAGCTTGCCGTTGTGCATCAGCGAGAGCGTGTAGTCCGGCACGTTCACCATCACATAGGTGTCTTCGTCGTTGCCGAGCTTGCGCGGCAGCCAGCGCCAGCGCTCCATGTTGACGATGACGGTATCCATCGGATCGTTCGGCCGGCGATGGCCCTGTATGATCGTGCCGTTGAGCGCGGCGACGGTGTTGGGGCCGGCCACGCCGTCGGCCTCGAGATCGGCGCCGGTCTGGAACGCCTTCACCGCCTCGACCACGTCCTCGTCATAGAGCGGATTGTTCTTGTCGCCCGAGACGTCGAGCCGCTTGCGCAGCGCGATCACGCGCTTGTCCTTCATGCCGGCGTGGAGCAGGCGCCCCTCCGGCACGCGCACCTGCGGCTGCTTTTGCTCCGCCGGCCTGGCGATCTGGCCGCCGTTGGCGCGCAGCTCGGCGAGCTTGGCCTTGAGCGCCTGGAAGCCTTTCTGCGGCGGATTATAGGCGTCGAGTGTCTTGGACACATCGTCGGCGCTCGCGACCTTGGCCAGCACCTCGGCCGGCTCCGGCGCCACCAGCTTGAACGAGATGTCGTTGCCGACGCGGCTGAAATGGACGCGCCCGATCTGCGCGTCGCGCGCGTATTTCAGCACCGCATCGGTCAGATGCAGTTCGGCGGTCGCCAAATCCTCCGGCGTCATCGCCGTGGCGAAATCGGGCGTCGGATAATCGCTCGGCACCAGGCCGTCGGCGTCCACCCGGGCGAGGAAGGCGATCGTTTCCTTGGCGCGCGCGTCGGCCTGGCCGTCCTGCGTCCAGATCGGCTTGTAGCCGCGTTTGTTGTAGAACTCCTTGACGCCTTCGCGGTCGTCCTTGAGGTGGACGTAGCGGTCGAGCCGCTTACCGGTAATCGTGTCGCGCAACGCGTCGGCCACCTTGTTGTCCATGCTGGGCGGCGGCGGCGGTGTGGCGGCAGCCTTCGGCTCGGCGCTCGCCGGCGCGGCCGCATCGGGCTTGCTCGCATTGTTCGCGCTGTCGGCCGGTTTGTCTTTGGCGTCGGCCGCGCTCTTGTCCTTGGCATCCTTGGCCGCGTCGACGGGCTTTGCGCCCGCGACGGCATTGTCCTTGGCGGTGTCGGCCGGCTTGTCCTTGGCGCTGTCGGCGCTCTTGTCCTGGTCGGCAGGCTTGGCCGCGGATTGGGCCGGTGCGCCGTCCTTCACGGTGGCCTGCGCGGTCGCGGTCGCATCCGGCACCGGCACCACCACCTGCTGGGGCTTTTGGTCGGATTGCTGCGCGAGGCCAGCGTGACCGGAGAGTGCGAGGGTGAGGCCGAAGGCGGTCGAAGCCAGCAGACGCTCGAAACGGAATTTCACTGGGAGGCTCCCAAGGCACTTGGCGGCTTAACGAACCGCCTGTTGAGCGGCGCATACTAGTCTGATGCACCCGGCTTAGTTACGGTTTTAACAACATATCGGCCATCCGTGGGCCGACTGTTGCTATTTTGCACGGTGACGGCCGAAACCGGCCGTTTTCGCTCCATTTTGGGTCATAGCCCCGCAGTATCGAGGGCACTCCCAACGCTCGAAGCCTACCGCAACTAACGCACGGCTGCCCGCATTCCGGCGGAATTAGGGCAAGTTTTACCCGATGAATTCTGCGTGAGCGGCGCGCCCCGCTTCCGCCTTGTGCGCGCGGTGAAACGGAACCGCTGGGCCACTCGTCCCGCCGCGTTGATGGGCAAAGGGCGCATTGCCGCCGCCGCCCTTCCTGTTGGAGACTGAAGAGCAATGAGGTTGTGCCGCGAGGGCCGGTCTCGATTGGCAATGCGTGCCGGAGCGCGTTGCGTTGGTAGGTATTCGGGAGGCTCTGCAATGGCGGCGCGTGTGACGGCCCGCATTCTGTTTGCCGCGGCGCTCGCAGCCTTGCTGCCGGCGGCGCTTGGCGCAGCGGCGCAGGACGGACCGCCGCCCGGCAACGAAGCCGCCGCCCGGCTCAAACCGCTGCAAGGTCCGGCAGCGCCGACGCCGGCCGGCCAGTTGCCACTCGACAAGCTTAAGCTGCCGAGCGGCTTCCGCGTCGAGGTCTATGCCAGCGGCATTGCGCACGCGCGCTCGCTGGCGGTCGGCAAGCGCGGCACCGTGTTCGTCGGCAGCACCGGCGACACGGTTTCGGCCATCGTCGATGAGAACGGCAAGCGCACCGTCAAGGCGATCGCGTCGGGCCTCAGCCGGCCGAGCGGCGTCGCCTTCCACGACGGCACGCTCTACATCGCCGAGCCGTCGCGCATCCTGAAAATCGACAATGTCGAGGACGCGCTCGACAATCCGCCGCCACCGACGCCGATCGATGCCGATCTGCCGGCGAACGAGCCGAACGCCACGCGCTACATCGCGGTCGGCCCGGACGACAAGCTCTATGTCTCGATCGCACAGCCCTGCAACGACTGCATTCCGCCGCCGGGCGAAGGTGCGATCCGCCGGCTCGAGCTGACCGGGCAAAGCATCGAGGCGGTCGCGCGGGGGCTGCGCAATTCGCAAGGCTTCGATTGGTCGCCGCGCAACAAGACGCTCTACTTCACCGACAACGGCCGCGACTGGCTGTCGGAGGACGCACCCGCCGACGAGCTCAACCGCGTCAAGCAGCCTGGCGAGGATTTCGGCGCGCCCTATTGCTGGCAGGGCAACCTGACCGACCCGCAACTCGGCTGGGGCCACTCCTGCGACGACTATACGCCGCCAATCGCGCTACTTGGGCCTCACGCCGCCCCGCTGGCTTTGCGCTTCTACACTGGCCGCATGTTTCCACGCCGCTATCGCGATGCCGTTTTCATCGCCCGCCACGGCTCCTGGAACAGGACCAAGAAGCTCGGCGGCGACGTGGTCGCGCTGCATCTCAACAAAGAGGGCACGGTGCAGTCGATGGAGCCCTTCCTCACCGGCTTTCTGCAAGACAACAATTTCCTCGGCCGCCCGGTCGATCTCGCCTTGCTGCGCGATGGCTCGCTGCTGATCTCCGACGATTGGAACGGCGCGGTCTACCGCGTCAGTTACGGCGGTGGGCGCGAGGAACGCGAAGAGCCGCGCCGCCGCCGCTATCGCCGCCGGCGCTTCTTCTTCGACGATTTCTAAGCCAGCGCGGTTTCACGCGCAAAAAAACCGGGCCCCATAAGGGGCCCGGTTGAGGAATTGCCGGCGTGGGGAGCCGGCAACATTCCAGAGGGGAACATGCTGCGGCCGGTCACTCTGGGAGGTACGCATCCGGCCGACAGCGTGAAAACACTATGCGCAAGCTTAAGTCCGTCAGGCAACGGCATGACTCGCATGTCTGATATGCCGAATTCTCAATGGCTGCAGCACTTTGTCGCTGTGTCAAAAATGCCAGCGCTGCGCGTTGGCGACCAGGAAATCGCGGAAAACCTGGATGCGCGCGACCGATTTGAGCTCTTCCGGGTAGACGAAAAAGGCATCGAGTGCGAGCGTCTCCTCGTCGCCGAAAAGTTGCACGAGCCCGCCGTTTTCCTCCACCAGATAATCCGGCAGCATGGCGATGCCCAAGCCGCGCTGGCAGGCGCGCAACAGGCCGAGGACGTTGTTGATCGTTATGATGGGCTGGCGTGGCCCCTTGCCCTCGCGACTGACCTCCGCCAGCCAGCGCCGGTTGGCGAAATGCGCCGGTACCGTCCCGCTCAGCAGAATGATGCGTTGGCTGTCGAGCTCTTCGTGGCTGCGCGGGGTGCCGAAGCGCTTGAGATAATCGGGCGAGGCATAGGCGTGGAAATGCACCGAGAACAGCTTGCGCTGGATGAGATCCGGCTGCGTCGGCTGGCGTAGTCTGATCGCCACGTCGGCCTCGCGCATGGCGAGATCGAGCTCTTCGTCGGTGGTGATCATGGTGACTTGGATGTCGGGATAGAGATCGAGAAAGTCGCCGAGCCGCGGCAACAGCCAGTGGATGCCGATGCCGGGCGTGGTCGACACCTTCAATTCGCCGTTCGGCCGCTCGCGCGAGTCGGTGAGCTTGGTGCGCGCGGCCTCCAGCTTCATGAACACTTCGTGCGCGGTGCGGTAGAGCAATTCGCCTTGCTCGGTGAGGATCAGTCCGCGTGCGTGGCGGTGAAACAGCGCGACGCCGAGTTCCTGCTCGAGCGCCGAGACCTGGCGCGACACCGCCGATTGCGACAGGCCGAGCCGCTCGCCGGCATGCGTGAACGAGCCCGCCTCGGCGGCGGCGTGGAAGACCTTGAGTTTGTCCCAGTCCATTGAGGAGGCCGGTGCGGCGGTGACGGTCATGCCTACTCCGCCGCCGCGCGCTCGTGCTCGTGCGCGGCCAGGAATTTCTCCGCTTCGAGCGCAGCCATGCAGCCTTGGCCCGCGGCGGTGACCGCCTGGCGGTATATGTCGTCGGTGACGTCGCCGGCGGCGAAAACACCGGGCACCGAGGTGGCAGTGGAATGGCCTTCCGTGACGATGTAGCCCGACGGCTTCATCTTCACCTGGCCCACGAACAATTCGGACGAGGGCGAATGGCCGATGGCGATGAACACGCCGTCGATGCTGCGCTCGCTGACCGCGCCGGTTTTCACGTTCTTCAGCTTCACTTTGTTGACCTTGAGCGGGTCTTCGCTGCCCAGCACATCCTCCAGCACCGTGTCCCACACCACTTCGATCTTGGGATTCTTGAACAGCCGGTCCTGCAGGATCTTCTCGGCGCGGAAACCATCGCGCCGGTGCACCACCGTCACCTTGGAGGCGAAATTGGTCAGAAAAAGCGCTTCCTCGACCGCCGTGTTGCCGCCGCCGACCACGATCACTTCCTTGTTGCGGTAGAAGAAGCCGTCGCATGTGGCACAAGCCGACACGCCGTAGCCCTTGAACTTCTGCTCGGACGGCAGATCGAGCCAGCGCGCCTGCGCGCCGGTGGCGATGATCAGGCTGTCGGCGAGATAGGCGTCGCCGGAATCGCAGGTCAGCTTGAAAGGCCGTTGGACCAGATCGGCGGCGTTGACGTGGTCCATCACGATCCTGGTACCGACGTGTTCCGCTTGCGCCTGCATCTGCTCCATCAGCCAGGGACCCTGGATGACCTCGGCGAAGCCCGGATAGTTCTCCACGTCGGTGGTAATGGTGAGCTGGCCGCCGGGCTGGATGCCCTGGATCAGGATCGGCTCCAGCATGGCACGCGCGGCATAGACCGCGGCCGTGTAGCCTGCCGGTCCCGAGCCAACGATGACGACCTTGGCGTGGGTGGTTTTGCCCATTGCTCCTCGCCCCCCTGGGCGGGCAGTTACGGCGGCCGGACAAGCCGCCGGCTCTTTTTGGCATTGAGGACTTAGGGTCTGCGGCCGAGCTATGCAAGATACGCAACCCAAGAAGCCACAAGTCTCAGGGCGCGGGGGGAACCGTGCGCAATATTCTTTCGCGAAAGATTATTTCGCGGTATGAATTCGCCGGGGGGTCCGCCAGGCCCCGGCCCTAGGAGCCAGCGCCCGTGCCCGCCCGTCTCGACGCCATCGACCGCCAGATCCTGAAAGAGCTGCAGGACGACGGCCGCATCACCAATGTGGAGTTGGCGAGCCGGGTCGGCATTTCGGCGCCGCCCTGCCTGCGCCGCGTGCGCGCGCTGGAGGAGGCCGGCTACATCAAGGGCTACCGCGCCCTGCTCGACGAAAAGAAGCTCGGTTACGAGGTCACCGTATTCGCCATGGTGCATCTGGCGAGCCAGGCCGAGAGCGATCTTGCCGCCTTCGAGAAATTCGTGCGCGCCGAGCCGCTGGTGCGCGAATGCTGGATGCTGTCGGGCGAGATCGACTTTCTGCTCAAATGCGTCGCGACCGACCTGAAGACCTTTCAAGGCTTTGTCGAGCGGCTCACCGCCGCGCCCAATGTGCGCAACGTGAAGACCTCGCTCACGCTGCGCAACTGCAAGGACGCGGCCATGGTGCCCCTGGAGTGATCCTGCCATGGCCGCAAGCGTGTTCATCGGCGCGGGCGCAGGTTTTGCGGGCGACCGCAGCGATGCCGCGGGGCCGGTGGTCGATGCGCTTGCCGCGGCACAAGGGCCGCGCTTCCTGATCTATGAAATGCTGGCCGAGCGCACGCTCGCGCTCTGCCAGATCGAGCGGCGTAAGGACGCCGCGCGCGGGTTCAGCCCGGCGCTCGAGCGCATGTTGGAGCCGGTGCTGGCGCGCTGCCTTGCAAGCGGCATCAAAATCGTCGGCAATTTCGGGGCCGCCAATCCGCGCGCCGGCGCCGAACGCATCGCGGCGCTCGCGCGCACGCTCGGCGTCGATCCGCCGCGCATCGCAGTGGTCGAAGGCGACGACCTGAGCGGCCTGCTGTCGCCGTCCGAGCTCGCCGCCCGCGAGGTCGACGGCAAGGTGCTCGGCAAGGTGCTCGGTGAAGCGCGCGACATCATCTCGGCCAATCTGTATCTCGGCGCCTGGCCGATTGCCGAGGCGCTCGACCGGGGCGCCGACATCGTGGTGACCGGCCGCGTCGTCGATTCCGCGCTCGCGCTCGGTCCGCTGCTGCACGCCTTCCGCTGGCGCGCCGACGACTGGGATCGGCTGGCCGCCGGCACGCTGGCCGGCCATCTGCTCGAATGCGCGGCGCAAGTGACCGGCGGCTATTTCGCCGACCCCGGCGTCAAGGACGTGCCCGATCTCGCCGATGTCGGCTTCCCCATCGGCGAAATCGACGACAGCGGCGACATCGTCATTACCAAGCCGCCCGGCACCGGCGGGCGCGTCGACCGGCTCACCGTCACCGAGCAGATCCTCTACGAAATCCACGATCCCGCCGCCTATCTCGCGCCCGACGTGGTGCTTGATCTCACCGGCGTGGAGGTTGCCGAAATCGGCGAAAGTCGCGTGCGTGTGACCGGCGCGCGCGGCCATCCGGCGCCCGATACGTTGAAGGCGACCGTCTGCGTCGACAGCGGCCTGCTGGGCGAAGCCGAGATTTCCTATGCCGGGCCCAACGCGGCGGCGCGCGCCGGTCTAGCGGCGCAAGTCGTGCGTCAACGCGTCAAGCGGCGCGCGCCCGCGCTCAAGGTGCGGGTCGACGCCATCGGCGCGCTAAGCGTGCTGGGCGCGAGCGACCGGATGCCTCCGTTCGACGCCGGCAACGACGTCCGCCTGCGCTTTGCCGCGCAGTCGGCGGACGCCGCCGAAGTGGCGGTGCTGCTCGACGAAGTCGAGGCGCTTTATTGCGCCGGGCCGGCCGGCGGCGCCGGCGTGCGGCGGCACGTCACGCCGCGGTTGGCAAGTGCCTCCTGCCTGATCGAGCGGCGCTACGCTCAGCCGAGCGTGACTCTGCTGGAGCCAGCCTGATGGCAATGCTGCGTCTGCACGCAATCGCCAATGCCCGATCGGGCGACAAGGGTAACCGACTCAATATCGCGCTGGTCTGCCGCGATCCGGCCGACTATCCGGCGGTGGCGGCGCAGGTGACCCCCGAGCGCGTGGCTGAAATCTTCGCCGCGCGGCATCCTGCCCGCGTGGTGCGCTACGATCTGCCCAAGCTCGCAGCCTTCAATTTCGTGCTCGACGACGTGCTGGAAGGCGGCGTCAATGCCAGCCTCGGCCTCGACGGCCACGGCAAGTCGCTGTCGTTTCTGCTGCTCGACATGCCGATCGAAGTCGACGCGCGGTGAGCGAGATAGACGGAGAGTCGAACGGTCTCTCGGAAAGATGGCGATCCAATAATCGAACGGTGGCTGCGGGACGAAGTGGCGTCGGTATTCGATGCAATGAAGACTGAGCCGTCGCGCGCCATTCCTGCCCGTCGGGTATTTGCAGAGATCAAAAAGCGCGACGGCGAGCAGTCGAAGTCACGTCCAATAGAATGAATTGAAAGGTCGCGCTCGATTTCGTCATGGCCGGGCTTGTCCCGGCCATGCACGCCTTACCTTTTACAATCGGCCTTAAGATGGGGATGCCCGGCACAAGAGCCTGTGCTCGGGCCGGCCGAAGGCCGGACCCGAGTGCCGGGCATGACGCGGAGATTGCGGCGCAGCCAAAAATGCGCCTACCGCCACTCCACCTTCTTCACCTCATAGGCCTTGGCGCCGCCCGGCGTGTTGACCTCGACGGAAGTACCCTTGGTCTTGCCGATCAGCGCCTTGGCGAGGGGCGAGGTGACCGAGATGCGGCCCTTCTTGGCGTCGGCCTCCGGCTCGCCGACGATCTGCCACACTCTTTTCTCGTCGGTGTCCTCGTCGATCAGCGTCACGGTGGCGCCGAACTTGATGGTGTCGCCCGACAGTTTCGACACGTCGATCACGTCGGCGCGCGCGAGCTTGTCCTCGAGCTCCGCGATCGCGCCCTCGTTGAGCGACTGTTGTTCCTTGGCGGCGTGATACTCGGCGTTTTCCGACAGGTCGCCGTGCGTGCGCGCGTCGGTGATCTGCTGGATGATGCGCGGGCGCTCTACCTGCTGGCGGTGCTTGAGCTCGTTTTCGAGCGCGCTATAGCCGTCCGCCGTCATCGGGATCTTTTCCATTTTCTTGTCTCCTCTTGGCGAACGCCGAACGCTTGCCTCATGTCGCGCGCCGCCAAGCGCTTCCCATCCTTTAAAATGTCGTTCCTTCGACTCGTAATACGACTCCGGCCGCGGACGCCCCCGCGACACCGGAGCCTTGCGAACGGAGCCGGTCAAAAAAACCCTGACCGCGGCTGGTTTCACCAGCGCCGCGACCTCGGGCTTCCCGGCCTAACTCGTACCGCCGCCTTCGGTTCGGACCCGCGGGCTCGCAATGCCCTCAAGCCCGGCCACCGTAGTAACTTTGCAGCGCGCGTACCTCGAGGTCGCCCCCGAGATAGGCTTTTATGCCCTGCGCCGCGGCGACGGCACCAGAAAGAGTGGTGTAGTACGGCACTTTATGCAAGAGGGCGGCGTGGCGGAGCGAGCGGCTGTCGGCCAGGGCGGTCGCCCCCTCGGTGGTGTTGAAAACGAGCTGAACCCCGCCGTTTTTGATGGCGTCCACGATGTGGGGCCGTCCTTCCAGCACTTTATTGATCTTGGCCGCCTCCACCCCCTGTTCGGCGAGGTAGCGTTGGGTGCCCGACGTTGCGATGCATTTGAAGCCGAGCGAGACGAGCAGCTTCACCGCCGGCAGGATGCGCGGCTTATCTTCGTCGCGCACCGAAACGAACACCGTGCCGCCGCGCGGCAGGCTGGTGCCGCCGCCGATCTGGCTCTTGGCGAAGGCGATCTCGAAAGTCGCGTCCAGCCCCATGACCTCGCCGGTCGACTTCATTTCCGGCCCCAGCACCGTGTCGACGCCGGGGAAGCGGGCGAAGGGAAAGACCGCCTCCTTCACCGCCCGGTGCTTGGGATGGGCGGCCTTCAGTTCGAAGCTCTTGAGCTTCTCGCCAGCCATGATGCGGGCGGCGATCTTGGCTACGGCTAGGCCGATCACCTTGGCGACGAAGGGCACCGTGCGCGAGGCGCGCGGGTTGACCTCCAGCACGTAGATGTCGCCGCCCTTGATGGCGTATTGCACGTTCATCAGTCCGCCGACATTGAGCGCGAGCGCGAGCGCCTTGGTCTGCCGCTCGAGCTCGGCGATCGTCGTCTCGGAAAGCGAATGCGGCGGCAGCGCGCAGGCACTGTCGCCCGAATGGATGCCGGCCTCCTCGATGTGCTCCATGATGCCGGCGATGAAAGTATCCGTGCCGTCGGCGAGACAATCGACGTCGACTTCGGTGGCGTCCGACAGATAGCGGTCGATCAGCAGCGGGCTCTTTTTGGAGACGGCCAATTCGCTCGGCCGGTCGAGCAGATCGGCGAGCCCGGCGACGTATCTTTCGAGCTGGTGTGAATCGCGCACGATCTCCATGGCGCGCCCGCCCAGCACGTAAGACGGGCGGATCATCACCGGATAGCCGATCTTCTCGGCAATGGCGCGCGCGGCGGCCGGCGAGGTGGCGATGCCGCTGTCGGCCTGGCGCAGCTTGAGCTTGCTCAGCAGTTTCTGGAAGCGCTCGCGGTCTTCCGCCAGATCGATGGCGTCGGGCGAGGTGCCGAGGATCGGCACCTTGGCCTTCTCCAGCGACTCCGCCAGCTTGAGCGGCGTCTGGCCGCCGAATTGAACGATGACGCCGTGCAACGTGCCCTTCGAGCGCTCCGTGTCGATGACCTCCAGCACGTCCTCCGGCGTCAGCGGCTCGAAATAGAGCCGGTCGGAGGTGTCGTAATCGGTCGACACCGTCTCCGGATTGCAGTTGACCATGATGGTTTCGTAGCCCGCTTCCTTCAGCGCGAAGGCGGCGTGGCAGCAGCAATAGTCGAACTCGATGCCTTGCCCGATGCGGTTGGGTCCGCCGCCGAGAATGACGACCTTCTTAGCGTCGGACGGCGCCGCTTCGTTCACGGCCTTGCCGTTAAACGGCGTCTCGTAGGTCGAATACATATAGGCGGTGGGCGAGGCGAATTCGGCGGCGCAGGTATCGATGCGCTTGAACACCGGGTGTACGTCGAGCGCGCGTCTTTTTTGCGTTACCGTCTCGGCAGGGGTCGCCGTGAGCTTGCCGAGACGGGTATCCGAAAAGCCCATGGCTTTCAGCCGCCGGAACGGCCCGGCGGTCGCCGGCAGGCCCTTCGCTTTCACCTCGGCTTCCGCCTCGATCAGCCCGCGGATTTCGCCGAGGAACCAGGGATCGATGCGGCAGGCGTTGTGGATCAATTCGTCGGAGGCGCCGAGCCGCATCGCCTGCGCCACCTTCAACAGCCGCTCCGGCGTCGGCGTGCCGAGCGCGGCGCGGATATTGTTTTTGTTGTCGGCGTCGTCGATGCCCTTGGCCGGATCGAAGCCCTCGATGGTGATCTCGTCGAGCCCGGTGAGACCGGTCTCCAGCGAGCGCAGCGCCTTCTGCAAGCTCTCCTGAAAAGTGCGGCCGATCGCCATGGCCTCGCCCACCGACTTCATCGAAGTGGTGAGCACCGGCTTGGAGCCCGGGAATTTCTCGAAGGCGAAGCGGGGGATTTTGGTGACCACGTAGTCGATGGTCGGCTCGAACGAAGCGGGCGTGGCGCCGCCGGTGATGTCGTTGGCGATTTCGTCGAGCGTGTAGCCGACCGCCAGCTTGGCGGCGACCTTGGCGATCGGGAAGCCGGTGGCCTTCGACGCGAGCGCCGACGAGCGCGACACGCGCGGATTCATCTCGATGATGACCAGCCGCCCGTCCGCCGGATTGACTGCGAACTGCACGTTGGAGCCGCCGGTCTCGACGCCGATCTCGCGCAGCACGCGGATCGAGGCGTCGCGCATGATCTGGTATTCCTTGTCGGTGAGCGTCAGCGCCGGCGCGATGGTGATCGAATTGCCGGTGTGCACGCCCATCGGATCGACGTTCTCGATCGAGCAGATGATGATGCAGTTGTCGTTCTTGTCGCGCACCACCTCCATCTCGAATTCCTTCCAGCCCAGCACCGACTCTTCGATCAGCACTTCGCTGGTGGGCGAGGCGTCGATGCCGCCCTCGACGATCTCGATGAACTCCGCTTTGTTGTAGGCGATGCCGCCGCCGGTGCCGCCGAGCGTGAAGCTCGGCCTTATGATCGCCGGCAGGCCGATGTCGTCGAGCGCCTTCAGCGCGTCGATCAGCGTCTTGACGTGGTGCGAGCGCGGCGTCTCCAGCCCGATCTTGGTCATCGCTTCGCGGAACAGCTCGCGGTCTTCCGCCTTGTCGATGGCTTCGGCGGTGGCGCCGATCATCTGCACGCCGAATTTTTCCAGCACGCCCATCTTGCGCAGCGACAGCGCGCAGTTGAGCGCGGTCTGCCCCCCCATGGTGGGCAGCAGCGCGTCGGGGCGTTCCTTCTCGATGATCTTGGCGACGATTTCCGGCGTGACCGGCTCGACATAGGTCGCGTCGGCAAGATCGGGGTCGGTCATGATCGTCGCCGGGTTGGAATTCACCAGCACGATCCGGTAGCCCTCTTGCTTCAGCGCCTTGCAGGCCTGCGTGCCGGAATAGTCGAACTCGCAGGCCTGGCCGATGACGATGGGGCCGGCGCCGATGATCAGGATCGATTTGATGTCGGTTCGTTTGGGCATCGGCTCCCGGGGCGAATGGGCACAAAAAAAGGGCGCGCTTTCGCGCGCTTTCAGGCTGAGTGGGTACCGGTCCGCCGCCCGGAAAGCGCGCTACTCCTAAGCGGGCGCGCGGTCGCGCGCAAAACCGGTGCCCACTTTTGCTGACCGCGCGCCGGCGCTCTTCCGAACGGCGCCGAGGGTGGCCCTCGCGCGCGGGGCGTCTTTAGACCAGATTCGACGGGCAGGGAAGGGGAGCGGCGCCGCTGGCCACAGCCGCGGTGAAACCTCAAGCCGCCGAAGCCGTTATCTTCCTATGACCTTTGCGAGCCGCGCCGCCACGGCCGTCAAGCGCAGCAACAAGGCCGCCTGGCTTACCGGCACGGCGCTGGCCGCGACCTATATGGTGGCGCGCACACTCGATCGCGCCGAGCTGCAAGGCGGGCACACGGCGCCGTTGCCGGCCTGGCACCAGGGCGGCCTTGCGCAGTGGAAGCATATTCTCACGCGCACCTACGAGGAGTTCGTCGAAGACCGCTTGCTCTCGCTCGCGGCGGGCGTCGTGTTCTATGGGTTGCTCGCGCTGTTTCCGGCGATCACGGCGCTGGTTTCCTGCTACGCTTTGTTTTCCGATCCCGCCACCATCACCGACCATCTGGCCACGCTGCAGAACATCCTGCCGCAGGGCGCCTACGGCATCGTCGATCAGCAAGTCAGTCGTATCGCCTCGACCACCACCGGCGACTTGAGCCTCGCCTTCTTCGGCAGCCTGGCGATCGCGCTGTGGAGCGCCAATTCCGGGCTCAAGGCGATCGTCGACGCGCTCAATATCGTCTACGGCGTCAAGGAATGGCGCAGCTTCATCCGCCTCAACGCGGTGTCGCTGATCATGACGCTCGGCGCCATCGTCGGGCTGCTGCTGGCGATGGCCGCGGTGGTGGCGGTGCCGATCGTCCTGTCCTACCTGCCGCTCGGCTCGTGGGGCGCGGCCATCGTGGCCTGGCTGCGCTGGCCGCTGCTGCTGCTGCTGGTGATGCTGGGGCTTGCGCTGCTCTATCGCTTCGGCCCCAATCGCCCCGACCCGCGCTGGGAATTCCTGAGCCCCGGCGCGGTGTTCGCCGCCGCCGCCTGGCTCGGCGGATCGGCGCTGTTGTCGTGGTACCTGAGCAATTTCGCCGACTACGGCGCCACCTACGGCTCGCTCGGCGCTGCCATCGGCCTGATGATGTGGCTGTGGATGACGGCAATCGTGGTGCTGCTCGGCGCCGAATTGAATTCCGAGATCGACGCCGCGCGCGACGCGATCGAGAAGAAATCGGAAAACAAGATCGGCGGGGCTTAATCGTCCGCCGAGCGCAGCGCGCTTCGGCGCGACAGCCTTCGCGCAAACTTGCCAACCGAAGCGGCGTCAGACGAGGAGGTTGGAGGCCCGGCCTGGATTCGAACCAGGCTTGGAAGACCATGCACGGCTTCTGCGTCGCCACTCCGCCACCGGGCCAATAACGGGATTAAGGTCGCCGGCTTGACGCGCGGTAACCGCGCGACGGTTTATTCCGGCCGGCTTGCCCTCGCGGTTAATGCCGGGTTTACGCGACGCGCCGCCATGCCTGCGTCAGCGGCCCGTCGCGGCCCTCGACTGGATCGCTTGCCGGCAGCGGCACTTGCGGGATCGTCTTCAGCGCCTGCACGCGGTCGGAGGCGTTGTCGGCACGGCAGAGATTGTAGGTGCCCTGCGGCGGATAGGCGCCGATTACCAATAGATCGGCGCTTCCCGTCAGCCGTCGGTGGCCGGTGCCGGCCGGCAGCACCGCGACGTCGCCGGCGCTCAATTCCACGACTTCGCCCTTGTCGCCGCCCAGCCGGACTTGCGCCGAGCCGCGCGCGATGCCGAGCGTCTCATGGATCATTGAATGGTAGTGCGTGAACGGATAGATGCCGTTGCGCCACTGACCGTGGCTCCAGCCGTTCTTCGCGAACAACCGCTCCAATTCACCCGCCGGATCGGCGCCGAGGGCGACGGCGCCTTTGTACAGCAGCGCCGGCAGCGCGGCATTGTTGGGCGTCGCGCCGTCGTCGGTGAACATGAATGTGAGTGGCCGCGCGGTCATTTTCCATTCCGTTCGTCCCCGCGAAAGCGGGGACCCAGGGTCAAGAACGCACAGCGTGCGATGTGGTTTCTGGATTCCCGCTTGCGCGGGAATGAACGGTGACGTTACGCAATCTTCCGCTTCGCTTGCCGCATCATCTCGGCAAAGCGCGTGAAAAGATAATGCGAGTCGCGCGGGCCGGGCGATGCCTCCGGATGGTACTGCACCGAGAACACCGGCTTGTCCTTCAGCGCGATGCCGCAATTGGAGCCGTCGAACAGCGAGATGTGCGTCTCGACCGCGCCCGCCGGCAACGATTTTGCGTCGAGCGCGAAGCCGTGGTTCATCGAGGTGATCTCGACCTTGCCCGTCGTCAGGTCCTTCACCGGATGATTGGCGCCGTGATGGCCCTGGTGCATCTTCTGCGTCTTGCCGCCGACCGCGATGCCGAGCATCTGGTGGCCGAGACAGATGCCGAAGGTCGGCGTGCCGCTTTCGATCACTTTGCGGATCACCGGCACGGCATATTCTCCGGTCGCCGCCGGGTCGCCCGGCCCGTTCGACAGGAATACTCCATCGGGCTTGAGCGCCAGAATGTCCTCGGCCGCGGTCTGCGCCGGCACCACCGTCACCTTGCACCCCGTTCCTGCGAGCAGCCGCAGGATGTTGCGCTTGATGCCGTAGTCGATCGCGACCACGTTGAACTCCGGATGCTCCTGCCGGCCGAAGCCTTGAGCCCAATCCCACGGCGTCTCGTCCCAGGTAAAGCGCTGGCCGCTGGTGACCATCGGCACCAGGTCCATGCCGACCAGGCCCGGCCAGGCCGCCGCTTCTTTCTTCAGCGCTGCGAGATCGAAGTTGCCGTCCGGCGCGTGCGCGATGACGGCATTCGGCATGCCCTTCTCGCGGATCAGCGCGGTCAGCGCGCGGGTGTCGATACCGGCGAGCCCCACGATGCCGCGCGCGCGTAGCCAGTCGTTCAGGTTGCGGCTGGCGCGATAGTTCGACGGCGCCGTGATCGCGCTGTGCAGGATCACCCCGCGCGCGCCGGTCGTGGCCGCCATGTTGACGGTCTCGATGTCTTCCTCGTTGGTGCCGACGTTGCCGATATGCGGAAAGGTGAAGGTGATGATCTGCCCCGCATAGGAGGGATCGGTGAGGATCTCCTCATAACCGGTCATGGCGGTATTGAAGCAGACCTCGCCGACCGCGTGCCCGGTGGCGCCCAGGCCGAACCCTTCCAGCACGGTCCCGTCGGCCAGCACTAAAAGCGCCGTGGCCTTGGGTTCTTCCCAAGCAGCCCCGGCGGACTTGGCTTGCGACTGGGTCATGGCCACTTAGTTGCGTATTATATGGAGCGAAGCAAGGGGCGGCCGGCCGCCGCCCCCAAGGGCGATGTGAGGCAAATTCATGGGGTTGCGGACGGTTCCGCTCTTGGCGCTGGCGGCGGCGGCCCTGGCCTTAAATCCGGCGGCGGCGCAGCAGCGGCCGCCCCATGCTGGCCTCAAGCGGGTTACGTTGTCGTCGCTCACAGCGCAAGGATACGAGGTCAAGGCTTTCGCCCAGGGCCAGGCGCTGATCGTGCAGAAGGGCACGCAGGTCTACCGCTGCAACCTGCGGGTCGCCGATACCAGCCCGTTGAGCTATCAGTCCGACTGCTACGCGGTCCATTAGCGCATGATCCCGAAAAGTGGCACCGGATTTCGGAAAAGATTATGCACAATGCAAAATGTTTGGGACGTGCTGCGAATCTGAACGAATCGGGCTCTAACTGCGAAGGAAAAGCCAGTGCTGCGCGACAATATCGACAAGGCCTTGAAGGACGCCATGCGGGCGAAGAACGAGCGCGCGGTTTCCACGCTGCGCATGGTCAATTCCACGCTCAAGAACGCCGACATCGAGGCGCGCGGGCAAAATAAGCCCGCGCTCGGCGACGCCGAAGTGATCGGCGTGCTGCAGAAGATGGTCAAGCAGCGCCAGGAATTGGTCGAGCTCTATAAAAAGGGCGGGCGCGAAGACCTTGTGAAGCAGGAAGAAGAAGAGATCGCCATCATCAACGGCTATCTGCCCAAGCAGATGTCGGACGACGAGATGAAGGCCGCGATCGACGGAGCGATCGCCGAAACCGGCGCGGCGAGCATGAAGGACATGGGCAAGGTGATCGGCGTGCTTGCGCGGCAAATATGCCGGGCAGATGGACATGGGACGCGCGAGCGCGCTGGTGAAGGCGAAGCTGCAATAATTTTCCTGTCATTCCGGGGCGCGGCCGAAGGCCGCGAACCCGGAATCCAGGGGCCCAGCATGACCAAGCCGCCCCTGGATTCCGGGCCCGCCGCTTTCGCGGCGTCCCGGAATGACAGCTCCAGGTCACGCCGCGTACTTCACCCGCTCCTTGAACAGTAATTCGAAATAGTGCCGGAACTGCGCGAGCTGCCGCACCACCAGCGCCGGGTCGTTGAAGCTGCGCGCCAGGATGAGCGCGCCTTCGAAAATCGCGATCACCTGCTCGGCCAGATCGCGCGCGGTCACCGGCACGGCCGGCCGATAGCGCGCAAGCACCGCCTCGAACTTCTGCTCGTAGACCTGCGACCAGCGCCGGAAGCATTGCCCGATAAAGGCCTGCAGCTCCGGCTCGAACTGCATGATCTCGTAGGTGTAGGCGGCAAGCACGCAGCCGGACAGCGGCGAGGGTCGGTTCTCGATTGCGTCCTCCATCGCCTTCAGGAAGGCGAGCGCGCGGTCGAGCGGATCGGCGCTCGCGCTTTCGGCCGCGACCGCGCAGCGCTCAAAGCGGCCGGTGTCGTTGCAGGCGCAGCGCTCGATCAGCGCGCGCGCAAACGCCGCCTTGTCTCTGAAGTGGTGGAAGAACGCGCCCTTGGTGAGCCCGGTGGCGCCCAGGATGTCGTCGAGCGAGGTGCCGGCATAGCCCTGCCGGAGCACCAGCGGCTCGGCCGCCGCCAGGATGCGCTCGCGTGTCTGTGCCCCTCTATCGATCATGGCTACTCCATACCATATGGTCTGGAATATGGCTATGGCAGGTTCTGGGTTCAAGCTACGTTCAAATAAATCATTATAATAATTGAGTTATTTCTTCAGACGACAATCCCTTGCAAACAGACCATTTGGTATGTATATTTAGATTATACGGTATGTATCGGGACCGCCGCGCAAGTGGCGCGCCCCAAAAAGACGGACGGAAAAAGGAAAAAGAAGGAGATGACCATGGCGACGCAATTTTTCACCTGGCTGCTTTCGGGCTTCGCGCGCCGGCGCGTGCACAAATGCGCCAGCACCATGCTGCAGATGGACGACCGCTTTCTGCGCGATATCGGGCTGACCCAGAACGACGTGCTGCATTGCATGTCCTCGCCGGTGCACATGGAGGACCATTGCCTGCCCGGGCGGCGGGAAGAGAACCTGGAAAAGCGTCCCGTATCGGTCGAGGGCGCGACGAGCCGGGAACCCGCGGAGGGGCTGGCGGCCTAGTTGCCGCATGACGAGTGGTCACGGGCCGGGCAACCGGAGCCGGCCAATGGCCGGCCCGGAGCCGCAAACTTGTTGCGGCCATCACATTTGGGGGCAGTGGCCCCATCTATTGATTTTTGCGACTTGTGGAAAACTAGGAAAAGGCCAGCAATCCCAGCGGCCGGTGCAGGTTCCTGCACGCACGCCGCAAATCCTCAATTCCGCGCTCTAATATAGCCGCTACCGATTCGCCCCGACCCGGCCAACCGACCGCGCGCCCCGGACGCGCCTAATCCCATGCGCTTCACGCCCCAGTTCCTCGACGAGCTAAAGGCGCGCCTTCCGGTCTCGGAAGTCGTCGGCAAGCGCGTCAAGCTTCAGCGCGCGGGGCGCGAGTTCAAGGGCCTCTCGCCGTTCAACAAGGAGAAGACGCCGTCCTTCTTCGTGAACGACCAGAAGCAGGCCTGGTTCGATTTCTCCTCCGGCAAGAACGGCTCGATCTTCGACTTCGTCATGGAGTCGGAAGGCGTGGGCTTCCCCGAAGCCGTCGAGCGGCTGGCGCAGATGGCCGGCGTGCCGCTGCCGAAAGTGTCGCGCGAGGACGAGGCGCGCGAGGCGCGCCGCAAATCGCTGCATGAGGTGATGGAACTGGCGGCGAAATTCTTCGCTGACACGCTCGCCTCCAAGGCCGGCGCCAAGGCGCGCGGCTATCTCGCCGACCGCGGGCTCGACGCCGCCACGCAATTGAAATTCCGCCTCGGCTATGCGCCGGGTGAGCGTTACGCGTTGAAAGAGCATCTGGGCAGGCAAGGCGTGCCGGTCGAAGATATGGTGGAGGCGGGCCTTCTGGTCGCCGGCACCGACATCCCGGTGCCGTTCGACCGTTTCCGCGACCGCGTGATGTTCCCGATCGCCGATCTGCGCGGCCGCGTGATCGCCTTCGGTGGCCGCGCGCTCGAAAAAGACGCACAGGCGAAATACCTGAACTCGCCGGAGACGCCGCTCTTTCATAAGGGCGCCACGCTTTACAACCTCGCTGCCGCCCGTGAGGCGGCGCACGCAGCCAAGTCTACGCAGGCTGCGCAGGAAAATGCAGGCGCAGTCCTTGTTGCGGTCGAAGGCTATGTCGACGTCATTGCCATGGTGCGCGCCGGCTTCCCGGCGAGCGTGGCCCCGCTCGGCACCGCGCTTACCGAGGATCAACTCGGCCTGATGTGGAAGATGGCGGACGAGCCGGTGCTCTGCTTCGATGGCGACGCCGCTGGCCTGCGCGCCGCCTTCCGCGCGGTTGATCTGGCATTGCCGCGCCTTACGCCCGGCAAGAGCTTGAAATTCGCGCTGCTGCCGCAGGGCCAGGACCCGGACGATCTCTACCGGTCGGGCGGCCGCGACGCCATCGCCGACGTGATCGCTGCCGCCCGCCCGCTCGCATCGATGCTGTGGGCGCGCGAGACGGAAGGGAAATCCTTCGATACGCCGGAGCGCCGCGCGGCGCTGGAAGCGCGCATCAACGCCGTGACCTCAGGGATCGGCGACGACGCCGTGCGCAAATATTACCGGCAGGATTTCGGCGCGCGGCTCGCCTCGTTTTTCGCGCCGGCCCAGCGGGCGGCCGGTCAGCAGAATTGGCGGCAAGGCGGGCAAAGCGCCGGTCAGGGAAATTGGCAGGACCAATGGCGCGGGCCACGCCGCGAGCGACAGCGTAACGGCTCAACGCGGCAGCGGGGCAAGACCGGTCCCTATGTCGTGGTCAGCAACCAGCTCACCGCCAGCCCGCTGCATCGCGGCCACCGCACCGCGGTGCCGCGCCGCGAGGCGCTCATCCTGCAGGCCGCGCTCAATCACCCCTGGCTGTTGCACGACCACCTGGAGGAACTGAGCCAGCTCGAGTTCCGCCATGCCCAGGCCGAGCAGCTCAAGGCCGCGCTGATCGACATCGCCGCCCACAGCGCTTCCCATGCCGCCGGCCTCGATGCCGCCGCCTTGCGCGCCGCGCTCGACGCGCGCGAACTCGGCGAACTGGCCGAGCGACTGTCCTCCTCCACCACCATCACCACGCCCTCGGTCTGGGGCACGCGGGCGGAAGCCGCGCCCGACGACGTGCTGGTGACCTGGCAGCAGCTGGTCGCCTTGCATCGACAGTGGCATTCCCTACTTAAGGAGCTCAAGGACGCCGAGCAGGCGCTCGGGCAAGACGCCAGTGAAACCAACTATCTGCGGTTGCGCGACGTGAAGGAGCGCCTCGCCCAGGTGGACGGCACGGAGGCCCTGATCGAGGGCTTCGGCGCCTCTTCCGGTCGCGGCGCCCGTAGTCTATGAGCACTGCCGCGGGCCGCCGGGACGGGGCCGTGCAGCACCAGGGCCTTAAGTGGCATGCCGGAGCGGAATAAAGGGTCGATTCCCGCGGTACTTTTGTAGTTAATCCGGGCTTAAGCGGGTTCCGGACACAGTCATGCGACCCGATTCGGGGGCCTCGTGCGGGCAACGCACCGCGGCCCCCTTTGGCCATTATGGTGGCCAATATGGTGGCCCATCGGGGTGCCCTTTGGGGGCGACGGCCGAAAGCGGCCGGGTTTTTTGGGTAACGGCCGGAGACGGCCAGGAGAAGACGGATGGCGAGCAAGGCAAAAGCGCAGGCAGCCGAAAAAGAAGCCCCGGAAAAAGAAGAAGGCGCGCCCGACACGCCGCTGCCGCTGCTCGACCTCTCCGACGCCGGCGTCAAGAAGATGATCAAGGCCGCCAAGAAGCGCGGCTACGTCACCCATGAGCAGATCAACGCGGTGCTGCCGTCGGAGGAAGTCACCTCCGACCAGATCGAAGACGTTTTCGCCATGATCTCCGAGATGGGCATCACGGTGGTCGAGAGCGACGAGACCGACAGCGAAGAGGGCGAGGAAAAGGCCACCGACGAGACGGACGACGACGAGGAAGAGGCCGGCTCCGATCTCGTCGAGTCGAAGGCCAAGCCGCTGGTCGCCGCCGAGAAGAAGGAGCCCTCCGAGCGCACCGACGATCCCGTGCGCATGTATCTGCGCGAGATGGGCTCGGTCGAGCTGTTGTCGCGCGAAGGCGAGATCGCCATCGCCAAACGCATCGAAGCCGGCCGCGAGGCGATGATCGCCGGCCTGTGCGAGAGCCCGCTCACCTTCCAGGCCATCATCATCTGGCGCGACGAATTGAACGAAGGCAAGGTCTTCCTGCGCGACATCATCGACCTGGAAGCGACCTACGCCGGCCCCGACGCGCAAAAAATGCAGCCGCCGCAGATCGGGCCCGACGGCAAGCCGATCGTGCCGCAGCCGGGCCAGCCCGGCCAGGTCGGCACGCCGGTGCCGGGCGCGCCGCATTTGCAGGTGGTGCAGCCGCAGGCGGCGCCCGCCGCCGCGCCCGCCGTCCGCCACGCCGTTCAAGGCCAAGCCGGACGGCGAGGCTTCCGACGAAAAAGAAGAGAAGGATCCGGCCGAGGCCGCCGCCGAGAGCGATTACGACGAAGACGACGACATGGAGGGCTCGCTCTCGCTGGCCGCGATCGAAGCCGAGCTCAAGCCCAAGGTGGTCGAGACCTTCGACACCATCGCCGACACCTTCAAGAAGCTGCGCCGCCTGCAGGAGCAGGACATCGAGAACCGCCTGCGCTCCTCCTCGCTGTCGCCGCTCTCGCCCGCGCAGGAGCGCAAATACAAGAAGCTGAAGGAAGAGATCATCACCGAGGTGAAGTCGCTGCGGCTGAACCAGGCGCGCATCGACTCGCTGGTCGAGCAGCTCTACGACATCAACAAGCGGCTCGTGTCCAACGAGGGCCGCCTGATGCGGCTTTCCGAGAGCTACGGCGTCGCGCGCGAGGACTTCCTCAAGCAGTACATGGGCGGCGAGCTCGACCCGCGCTGGCTCAACCGCGTCTCGAAACTGTCCGCCAAGGGCTGGAAGAACTTCGTCGCGCGCGAGAAGGACCGCATCAAGGAAATCCGCTCGCTGGTGCACGACCTCGCGGCGCAGACCGGCGTCGAGATCGGCGAGTTCCGCAAGATCGTGCACATGGTGCAGAAGGGCGAGCGCGAGGCGCGCATCGCCAAGAAGGAGATGGTGGAGGCGAACCTGCGCCTCGTCATCTCGATCGCCAAGAAATACACCAACCGCGGCCTGCAGTTCCTCGACCTGATCCAGGAAGGCAACATTGGACTGATGAAGGCGGTCGACAAGTTCGAGTACCGCCGCGGCTACAAGTTCTCGACCTACGCCACCTGGTGGATCCGGCAGGCGATCACGCGCAGCATTGCGGATCAAGCAAGAACCATCCGCATCCCGGTGCACATGATCGAGACCATCAACAAGATCGTGCGCACGTCTCGGCAGATGCTGAACGAAATCGGCCGCGAGCCGACGCCGGAGGAGCTCGCCGAAAAGCTGGGCATGCCGCTGGAGAAGGTGCGCAAGGTTCTCAAGATCGCCAAGGAGCCCTTGTCGCTGGAGACGCCCATCGGCGACGAGGAGGACAGCCACCTCGGCGATTTCATCGAGGACAAGAACGCCATCCTGCCGATCGACGCGGCGATCCAGTCGAACCTGCGCGAGACCACGACGCGCGTGCTCGCCTCGCTCACCCCGCGCGAGGAGCGCGTGCTGCGCATGCGCTTCGGCATCGGCATGAACACCGACCACACGCTGGAGGAAGTCGGCCAGCAGTTCTCGGTCACGCGCGAGCGCATCCGCCAGATCGAGGCCAAGGCGCTGCGGAAGCTGAAGCATCCGAGCCGGTCGCGCAAACTGCGCTCGTTCCTCGACAACTGACCTCTCGCCGCGCACGGCGCGCTCCCTCTCCCCTGGGGGGAGAGGGTTGGGGTGAGGGGGCAAGTGACTCTCGATAGGCTGTAACCCCTCACCCGGCGCACTATCGCGCGCCGACCTCTCCCTACGGGAGAGGTGAAGCAAGCTTGCTGCGCCTTTTGCCGCCATGCAACCTATGCTAGTCCTGCGCCATGCCGACGATTGCATGGTTCTACGGCATCGCCATTCGCATGTATTACAACGACCATCCGCCGCCGCACTTCGAGGCGGTTTATGGCGAGCACGAAGCCATGATCGCGATCGCGACCGGCGAGGTGATCGAGGGCCGCCTGCCGGGCACCGCGGCGCGCCTCGTCAAGCAATGGGCCTTGGCGCATCGCGACCAACTGAACTCGAACTGGGAGCGCGCCCGTGCTAAGCTGCCGCTCGAACGGATCGCAGGTCTCGATGCTGACTAAGGTCACCAAACTGGAAAAGCTCGGCGGCTTTCGTCTGCGCGTCCACTTCAGCGACGGCAGCGCGGGCGTGCACGATTTCTCCGCGCTGGTGCAGGAGCCGGGGCCGATGCTGGAGCCGTTGCGCGACGAAGCCTATTTCAACCGCGTGTTCCTCGAATTCGGCGCGCCCACCTGGCCGAACGGCTACGACATGGCGCCGGAATGGCTGCGGCGGGAAATGGAAGCGGCCGGCGAGCTGACCAAGGTCGCGGCGGAGATAGCTCGGTCACGCGCGGTGAGCCTTCAGCCCTCGGGCTTGACCCGAGGGGCATCCGCCAGATCGAGGCCAAGGCGCTGCGGAAGCTGAAGCATCCGAGCCGGTCAAGGAAGCTGCGGAACTTTCCTGGATAACTAGCCGAATGTGGGGATATTCCTGCGCAAAGGCTTGGTGAATCGACGCAATTTCGTGGTATTGCCCCAAGAGGGAACGGAATCTTCGTGCTTGACCTCGGCGTGGTTTGTTCCTATTTTGTTCTAATTAGGAAAAACCGATGAATGATCCGAGAGTTATTGCAAATCACATGCTGGATGTCGGTAGCGACAGAGGCATTTCGCTGACGAATCTGGCGCTGCAGAAACTATTGTTTTTTGCGCACGCAATTTCGCTAACCGAACGAAAGACGAAGCTGGTGTCGGGCTATTTTGAGGCTTGGCAATATGGTCCCGTTCATCCGACGGTGTACCAAGCATTTAAGGCGGCTGGCCCGAACGCAATTGATTTCAGGGCAGAATTTTTTGATCCAGTGACGCGCATGCGCAAACCTTTGGAGCGGTTAGCCGACTCAGCAACTCGTGATATTTGTGATCGAGTGATGGTGCAGTTTGGAAGGATGAGTGCAGGGCGCCTTGTGGATATTACCCATGCTGTGGGTGGTCCGTGGCACCAAGTTGTGTCTGCATCGAAGGCCGGAGCAAACATTGGCCTTCGTATCTCGGACGAAATAATCGTCGAGCGATATGGTCGTCAGAAAGTTTCCGTTACCCCAACGCCCCGGGTAGGAGAGCCAGATGAAAGATTCGCCGCTTATCTGAAATTGATCTTGCGAGAATTGCCCCGCTCGAAGCTGAGGAGAAACGATATCGGCTTCGCGTGCTAAAAGGGGGCCGACCGCCCCACACTTACAATCCTTTTCGTGCCTCACTCGGCGATATTCTGAATTTACAACCTGAAATGTTCGAAAGTGGCGGAGTTTATACGCCTTGGTCGCAAATTTCGGCGGATATTGAAAAACGAGCTAACACTGATGATGAGCGAAAATTCAATTTAGCAGTGGCAGAAGCGCTTTACGACTTCGGTATTGAACAAGAAGTGCGGTCTTATAGAAAGCTGATTGCTCCGTGGGCTGTGGGTTATGGGCAATCTGTCATGTACTGGTGGAATCTTTACACGGTTATTGAAAAGCAACCCTGCTTTATTTTCGTCGATCCTCGCATTTCGAATCCCTTGACCCGTCTCGCTCGGAAATTTGCTCTCTCGATGATGCATGAGAGAATTCGAGTACCTGATCCTGATTTTTCTGACGCGAAACTACTTGTGGCGCAGTTTGGGAAGTCGGGCGAAGGCAGGCGCGTAATTAAGTTGTTTGAAGAAACTGAATTATTCGGATTTGATAAGCTTAATGAAATGATTGATGAGACGTACCAACTTTGGATCGAAGTTCTTGAAGAGCGCGCCGAAGAGGCGCGCAAAAAATCGACGGGCACTACTCCGCTAGGTTTTTAAGTATCGAATTTTACCCGACTAGATATGGTGCACCGAAAGCGCCCCATGCCATTTTTTGTTTAAATAGTCACAGACCAAGCGTCTGTGGCAATGATGCGGTTTATTCTCAGAACACAAAAAGCAAGCTGCCTCAAAATTTTGAGGACTAAAGCGGCTTTCTATATTTCTGGTCTCCATCAAATTGAGAAACTGATTCTCGTATTGGTGCCATGACCCCTTTTTCTTTTTGTATTCCTTCAGCATTTCATCTGTGGGGGCCAGAAGAGGCTCGTGGACATAGTCGATATGTCCAATAGTTTTGAGCAGATATTTGAGATCATCAGCTTTAGCAAAGCCGGAGAGCTGCGACGTGTTATGCAATCTAACGTCGACGACTTTCTTTACGCCAGCATTTAGCAATCGCTCGAAAAAATTCTCGGCAGTCGATTTCGTAAATCCAATAGTAGATACATTTACCATTTCATTCAGCCGCGACTGGTCCGGTGCTTTGGTTGGGCTTGCGATATGAAACCTGTCTTGCCCGTTCACGATAGGCATCAGCAATTCTGGTGCGGCCCTTCGCAAACATATCATCAAGACCGTGACCGCATTCTCTTACTAGTTGCTCTTCAAGTTCGCTCTGCAAAATTTGACGACCGTTAGAAACAATATGTCGAACCGATACTCCGGATTTAAAGAGTGACCTGCCTACTAGAAGGCAGCGATGGCAATCGAGTGGATTGTGCTCCGAGCACATCAAGGCAATTCTGTATTTTTCAGCCCCTTCGACGACGCGCTTTATTCCTGACTTAAACTTTTCGTCACTAGCCATTTTTTCATAATCAGCGACCCCTTCACAATAAAAGTCAGCGTTTTCGGGACGCCCACCAAGTTCAGCACCGAGGAAAACGTAAGAAATCCCATCCGAAGCGAGTTCTTTCTTCAATACATCGCGATTGAATTCCTCATTGCGCGAATAGGGAGTTGAACGCACGTCTGCAACTGCCGTGATTTTCGCTTCTCGCAGCAGCGTGAGGAAACTTTCGTAGTCGAGAGTCGAATGTCCGATTGTCAGAACTTCCAGTGTCAAAGCTTGCTCCAGCGCTAGCTAAAGTCGATAGATGCCGTTTATTTGCATGTAGCACCTGTCCGGAAATGCTCCGAAACCGCGCGCCAAACCTAGCCGGACATGTAAGTCGTCTTTCCCACGAAACAACTTCGATAGGCCTGCGACATTTTGCTTTCGAAATACTTCCCGCAAATCAGTCGCTGCGATACTTAAGTTTACCGGTGCTTTGTGGGGTATGTCTATTAACGCGCGAGCGCGTGCTGGCTTATCACCGTATTTCTCCTCCACGAAAGAAACTTCATTACCTTTGATGAGTAGGCCTTTAAGCGAAGGGTGATCAGTTCCCGTCCGCACAAAAGCTTTGCTGTTGCTAATCTCGACAGGGGCGGCAAATGATGTTGCGCGACTTACGGCAGCAACGTTCCGAAGCATTTCCAAAAATTTGTCACGAGACAGCGTTTTATCGAGCTTTATCGCGCCCTTTACAACTTTGTCCTCGTTCAGATGCGGCAGTTCAGTTTTCGGTTGCGGAGGGCTGGCTTCAAGAATTACGATGTGGCCCGGTGCAAAGGGTTTTCCCTCTCCGCACAATGTTTGCTCCCAAAAACCGCCCGGATGCGGCTCTGGGCGCACCATCTTTTGCCGATCAAGATCCCACCCGGCAACACAGCGCAGCGTTCCGTAGTCTGTAAGATCGGTAATTAAAAGGCGAAATTGCTCCATCCGCTATTAATAGTAGAGTTGCGCCCTCGACTAAACGGAAATTTTTGCCACGTCCTCTCGACATAATTCCCAACCTATATATACCTAGGAGGAAAAACCCATGCTCGGCGCGTTCTGCAGGCCACTGTCGAACGTTAAGGTGGCGGCGGCGCCCGCGGGCGGGGCTTGTAACCCCGCGCCCGGGAGGCCCCGGCCAAGCCGTCCGCCGGCACTATGACCGGCCGCCCACCGCCCAAACAAAAACGCCGGCGCTTGCCGCGCCGGCGTCGTCGTCGAAAACCTGAAGATCAGGCGGCTTGCAGATTGGCGGCGGCGGATTTGCCGCTGCGCGGATCGGCCTGCACGTCGAACGAGAGCTTCTGGCCCTCGTTGAGATTGCTCATGCCGGCGCGCTCGACCGCCGAGATGTGAACGAACACATCGGGGCCGCCGCCGTCCTGCACGATGAAGCCGAAGCCTTTTTGCGCATTGAAGAACTTAACGGTACCTGTGGCCAAAGTGGCCTCCTTTTGAAAACGCAAAGATGTGCGTCTATGCCCCATGCGAACCATTCGCATGGGCCTCATATCCGGATTTTTTGCGAGTTCTTGGGAGAAGGCCGTTGCGGGCCGAAACGACAAGGTCAGGCTGAAATCGCGAACCCGCCCTATATGGGCCTTCGCCGCCACATTTGCAATCGGGCGCGGCCGCTCGCCGGCCTCAGGTGCGTTCCTTCACCTTCATCATCTTCTCGGGCTTCGCCCCCACGCGGCGGGCGCTGACGATCTTGAGCGGCGCGCGGCCGGATTTCTCGGCGATTTCGCGGTCCTGCTCGATCAGGAAGCCGAGCGCCGGCGCGTCCTTCTCCAGCCCGCCCAGCAGCTCGGCCGGCACGCGCCGGTTGGAGCGCTGCGAGCCGTCCTCGTAGATCACGTCGAAGAAGACGAATTCCCCTTTGGGGTTGGTGCCCGGTTTTTTCGCCATGGTCTTGTGTCTCTCATAAATGCAAAGCCCCGCGATGGAGGCGGGGCGTTCTTTGCTGCGGCGTATATAGGAAAATGAGGGGCTTTTGCAAATGGCTCTTTGCCGTCGTCGCCGGGCTTGTCCCGGCGAGGTTGCGGCGGGGCGGCTCTGCACAAAGCCCTCGACCTTGATCTAAAACGTCTTTGTGAGGGGCCGCGCCGCTCCATGCGACCCATCGGCGCCTTTCGCTCGCCCCGTTTCGCGTGTCATGCTCGCCGGGCGTTCGGGGCAACAACGAGGACCGCATGATCGCGCGCTTTTTCATCGCCCTTCTTCTCATTCTCCCGCTCGCCGCACCCGCCTCCGCCGCGCAATGCGGCGGCAGCTTCAGCCGCTTCCTGTCGCAAATGACGCGCGACGCCGAAGCCGCCGGCATCCGGCCGGCGGTCGTGACCCGCGCCTTCGCCGGCCTGAGCCCGGACAGCCGCGTCCTGCGCTTCGACCGCATCCAGCACCGCAGCTTCCGCCGCGAGCGCAGCTTCGAGCAATTCATCAGCACGCGCGTCACGTCGGCGCGCATCGCGCGCGCGCGCCGGCTGATGCACCGCTATGCGCAACTGTTCGACCGCATCGAGCGCCGGTTCGGCGTGCCGCGCGAATTGCTGATGGCGATCTGGACCATGGAAAGCGACAACGGCTCCGGCGACATGGGCAAATTGCCGGTGGTGCGCACGCTGGCGACGCTGTCCTACGATTGCCGGCGCAGCGAATTGTTCCAGGGCGAGTTGATCGCGGCCTTGCGCATTCTCCAGCGCGGCGACCTGCCGGAGAGCCAGCTCATCGGCGCCTTTGCCGGCGAGATCGGCCAGACCCAGTTCCTGCCGTCGTCCTACATCAAATACGGCGTCGATTTCGACGGCAACGGCCACGTGGACTTGCGCCACTCGGTGCCCGATGTGCTGGCTTCGACCGCCAATCTGTTGAAGACCAACGGCTGGCACGCCGGCCAGCCTTACCATATGGGCACGGCGAATTTCGACGTCATGCGCGAGTGGAACCGCTCCGAGCTCTACCGCCGCTCGCTCGTGCTGTTTGCCGAGAAGCTCGGCGGGCATCCGTGAGATGTAGGATGTAGGGTGGGCAAAGGCGCGTTAGCGCCGTGCCCACCGCAGCGCGGATGGTGGGCTTCGCTTCGCCGCCAGCAGGCGGATCAGCGGCAGGCGCAGCAATGTGCGCAACGGGCTCATTCGAGCCCTTCGATGATGCGGATGTCGCGCACCGCGCCATCGCCCAGCGCGGCCAGCGCCTTCTGGTAACCCGGAGAATCGTGCGCGGCGACCGCTTTTTCGAGACTGGGAAATTCGGTGATCACCACGCGCTCCTTCTGCCCGGCCTCGTAGATCGCCTGCGGCACGCCGCGGCACAAATATTTGGCGCCGAACGGCGTGGTCGCCGGCGGCGCCAGTTCCGCATAGGCCTTCAGCTTCGCGGGATCGGAAATGCTGCGATAGGTGGTGATCCAATAGGCCTTGGGCATGCGCTTCTCCGGTTCCGGCGATTGTTCCCGCGCAATCTAGCGCTGCCGTGGCGCCGGTCAAAGGGCAGGGGTGGCGCGCCGCGCCAGGTTCCTGATGTCTCAACTTGTCTCTTCCTCGAACGGAAAACAACACAAACGCGTTGGCTGCCATCATGCAATTTCCACTGGCGCACGCGGCGCCGGTCGGATTGCCAAGAGGGAGAAGAGGCCATGCGGAAAACTTCCATTGCGGCGTTGGCGGCGGCACTGTTCTGCGGCACGGCGTCGATCGTCACGGCGAATGCGGCAACCGTTTCGTCGAACACCGGGAACGGCACCGGCGTGTCCGCGGTCGTGGGCGTGCAGGTCGCGCAGAACCGGCACCATCAGTTGGGTCTCGGTAGCACGAGCAGCACCGGAACCAGCGGCACCAGCGGCGCGAGCGCCACGGGCGCTACGGGCGGCACGACGGGCGCGGGCGTCGGCGGCGTTGGCGCGGGCGCCGGTGGCGTCGGTGCCGGTGCGGGTGCCGGAGCCGCCGGCGCTGCGGCCGGTGCAGCGGCCGGTGCAGCGGCAGGCGCGGGTCTTTGAAGCTCGCGCAAATCGAAGACAGGCCGCCTGCGGGCGGCCTGTTCCATTTGCGACGCGTGGATGCCGCTTTCATCCATCCGCGCAAAACGCGAGTGCCCACTTGTTTGCAAGTTCCTGGAACGGAACGCGCGCAGTTGGCGTTTGCCAGCTTGACTCAATCGGCGAGGCAGAACGCGGGTTTCCGGCGGCACGGCGATTGTGTTTTGTTCAACGATGCAAAGAGGAGACGGACATGCGAGCGAGGACGACGGGACTTGCGACGGCGGCCGCGCTGATGGTCGGCGCGGCGGCGTTCGCGATGCCGAATGTGTCGGCGGCGGCTTGCGACGGCCATGTCACCGCCAGCGCGGCGAGCGGCGTCAAGGTTGCGCAGCTCAACGCCAACGAGTCGCTGAAGATCAAGGAGGACAAGAAACGCAATCGCGCGAACGGTAACGGCGGCGTTTCGGCCGGCACGACCGGTGCCGGTGGTTCGGCCGGGGCGAGCGGCGGAGTATCGGCAAGCCCGGGCGGCGCTTCGGCCGGCGCAGGGGCCACCGGCGCGGCCGGTACCGGCGGCGCGGCGGGCGCCAGCGGCGGCGCGAGCGGCGGTGCGGGTGCCGGCGGCGGGGGTTAGCGCGCAGCCTTTCCCGCATCACGGGCCATTATCCGGCAGGCCGCCTTCGGGCGGCCTGTTGGCGTTTTGCATGCGTCGCCAATTCGATTACGCTTGCCGCCAGCGCTGCAAAGCATCGTCGGGGAGGCTATCCATGAAACTGCCCAGCCGCATGGTCGACATCTCGGTTACGCTCGACAACGACACCGTGCTCGACCCGCCTTTCATGCGGCCGAAGATCGAGTATCAGACCGGCAAGCAGACCGGCCCGATGGTGGCGAGCCTGTTTCCCGGCCTCAAGGTCGAGGACCTGCCGGACGGCGAGGGTTGGGCCTTCGAGAACGTCACGCTCGCCACCCACAACGGCACGCATATGGATGCGCCCTATCACTTCCAGTCGAAGGACATCCACGGCAACCGCATGATCACCATCGACGAGGTGCCGCTCGACTGGTTCTTCCGCCCCGGCGTCAAGCTCGACTTCCGCAAACTGCCCGACGGTCATGTCGTCAGTGCAGCCGAGGTGGAGGCCGAGCTCAAGCGCATCGGCCACGAGTTGAAACCGCTCGACATCGTGCTGGTCAACACGCGCGCCAGCGAGTGCATCGGCACCGACGAGTACATGAGCGCCGGCATCGGCATGGGCCGCGAGGCGACGCTTTATCTCACCTCGCGCGGCGTGCGCGTCTGCGGCATCGACGCCTGGGGTTGGGATGCGCCCTTCGTGCACACCGCCAAGCAATGGGAAAAGACACACGACCCCGCGATCATCTGGGAGGGCCACAAGGCCGGCCGCGAAATCCCCTATTGCCACATGGAGAAGCTCGCCAATCTCGAAAAATTGCCGGCGGACGGCTTCATCGTCGCCTGCTTCCCGACCAAGATCAAAGCGGCCTCCGGCGGCTGGACCCGCGCGGTGGCGATGTTCGATTGACGGCGAGAATTTTCGGTGCGGCGGGGCTGCGTGAGTCGCGGCAGCCGCCGCAATTCTTTCCGCTTTATGACCGCGCGCATGACTTCCGCGCATGGAGCTCATGCTTTCGTGCGGCTGGCGAAAGCCGGCAAAGCCGCTATATCGGCGGCAACAACAAGAAAACGCTGTGGAGATGCCAAGGAGCCTGAACAAGGAGAGGTTCCATGGCTATTGCTTCGCCCGCGGCGGCCCAAAGCACCGGCTCAATCACCAAAGCGAAGGCTCCGCCCGCCGCGCGCGGGCCGTTGCGTCGTCTGATCGACGCGGTCGAGCGGGCCAATATGCGCAAGGCCGAGCGCGAGATCGCGCGTTTTCTCGGCGGACCCGGCGCCAAATTCACCGACGAATCCGAGCGCGAGATCGAGCGCCATCTGACCAACGCGCCGCGCTGATCGAACGCTTGCAAGGAGTAGACAATGTCGACTTTGGAAATCCGCAGCGCCCACGCGGCGAAAATCCGCCCCACGTTTGGCGGCTTTTCGCGGCTGGCCACCACCTTCCTGATCGTGCTCGACACCTTCGCCGAAGCCCAGCGCCAGGCGCACGAGGCCGAGCGGCGCTATCCCTTCACCGCCTGGTAGGCGGGCGGCCGCTCAGGCCGGTCCTTCCACCACGCGCATATCGCGCTTCACGTTGTCGGGGCCGAGCGCCTTGAGCGCCTCCTGGTAGCCGGCTGAGTCGTAAGCGCCGAGCGCCTTGTCCAGGCTGTCGAATTCCACCACCACCGTGCGTTGGTCGATGCCGGCCTCCATCGTCTTGGCCGGCGTGCCGCGCACGATGAATTTGCCGCCGGCCGCCTGGATGGCCGGCGCCGCCAGCTTGGCATAGGCCTGCAAGGCCTCCGGGTTCTTCACGGAATGATAGCTCACCACCCAATAGGCCTTCGGCATTTCATCCTCCCTTTTTCTTCGTCATATGCAGCGCGTCGCACCTTAGCCGCTCGCTGCCGGCCCGTCGCCTGCCGGCGGCGTATAGTGCTCCGGCACCACGACCGACGGATCCATGGGATCGAGCTGCTCGCCGGTCACCATGGCGCCGACCGGCGCGGTGGCGGCGAGATCGAATCCGGTCTTCTCCGGCATGGGCATCGCCGCCTGCACGGTGGTGCGATAGAACACGTAGACGGCGAGCGCGGCCTGCACGACGGCGGTGAACAGAAACAGCGCGCGCGGTCCCTCGAATGCCATCATCGTCGAGGCGAGCAGCGGGCCGATCACCGCCCCCAGCGCATTGGCGAGCAGGATGGTGGCCGCGGTCGGCACCATTTCGCTGAGCGACGTCTTGTCGTAGGCATGCGCGGCGGCGAGCGAGTAGCACGGCAGCGCCAGCGCGCCGAACAGGACGCCGAACACCAGCAGCAGCGTGTTGGTGGCGGCCAGCAGCCAGAGCGCGAAGCCGGTCAGACTTGCGCCCACCAGGAGCGCGAGCAGCACCAGGCGGCGGTCGAGCCGGTCGGACAGCCGGCCGGCCGGCCATTGCGCGAGCGCGCCGGCGAGCGTCGCCGCGCCCATGAACAGCGCCACCGAGCCGACATCGAGCCCGCTGCGCACGGCCGACAGCGGACCGAGCGTAAGGAAGGCGCCGTTGGCCATGCCGACCGCGAGGCTTGCCACCAGCCCGACCGGCGCGGCTTGATAAAGCTGCTGCGGGCGGAAGCTCACGACGGTGATCGGCGCCGGCTGCGCGGACCTCGTCAGCGCCACCGGCACGATGGCCATCGAAGCCAGCATGGCGGCGACGATGAAGTCGCCGGCCTCGCGGATCGGATAGAGCGTCACCATGAACTGGCCGACCGTGAAGGCGAGGAAGTTGACGAACACGTAGGCCGACATCACCAGCCCGCGGTTCTGGTTGGCGGCGCGGTCGTTGAGCCAGCTCTCGATCACAAGATAGATGCCGGCGAGACTGAAGCCGGTGAGGGTGCGAAACACCGTCCACGGCGCGAGCTCGGTATTGAGCGTGTAGGCGAGCGCCGCCACCACCGCGAGCGCGGTCAAGGCGGCGAAGGCGCGGATGTGCCCGGCGCGCACGATCAGGTAGGGGCCGAGCAGGCACCCGCTGACGAAGCCGACGTAATAGGCCGAGCCGACCACGCCGAGCGCGATGGCGTTGAAACCGATCGCGTGGCCGAACAGCGGCAGCAGCGTGAATTGCAGGCCGTTGCCCGCCATGAGGAAGGCGACGGAGAGCAGCAGCGATGCGATCGGCCGCAGGTTCGATTGCATGGGGCCCGGGGGTCGGGGCGACAGGTGCGCCGCCGGACATAACGGGAAACTGCCGCCGGGCCAAGACCCCAAGGAAGACCGCATGAAGACCCCAATGAAGAGGCCCCATGCGGAAACGGCGGCTCGCGCAGCCGGTCGCGCGCGGCGCGAAGCCGCGCTCGGTGCTACGCGACCGCAGCGAGCCCGTTATTGATGATGGCGGTAATTGCGGCTGTAGAAGTCGGCCCAGAGAATCGAGCCGGCGTAGGTCAGGAAAATGACCAGGATGACGGCAATGGCGATGGCGGTGTCTGTCGGCATGGCGGAGTTCCTTATCGTCGCTGACGCGACATGTCGGGACGCCCCCAAGCGGCGAAGATTGCGGCTGGCCGCATTTCGCCGATCGCACGCTCTAACCTTTTCCGGCCGGCGCGCAAAGCGTGCAATTCGCCGCAGCGCCCAAGGCGCGCGTTAACATCGCGACTCATTTCGTGATGGAACAACTCGTTTTAAGCGCGGTTGCGCCACAAACCCGCCGAGGTTCCCGGAGAAAAACCGCGCATCCCATCCATCGCCGAAAAGTGTCCGTCAACACCGGAGCCGACATGATTGGAAAGTTCCTTGCAGCCACCGCTCTGCTCGCGCTCGCCGCGTCCGCCTCGCCCGCGTGCGCGGGCGGGCGCCACGTGGCGCTCGACGCCAACGGCAATCTCGATGCGCTCGTCGCGCAGCACGCCGCCGCCAACAACGTGCCGGCCGCGCTCGTGCGCCGCATCATCAAGCGCGAGAGCGGCGGCAATGCGCGCGCCGTGCACGCCGGCAATTACGGGCTGATGCAGATCCGGCTCGGCACCGCGCGCGCCATGGGCTATCGCGGCAGCGCCGCCGGCCTGCTCGATGCCGGCACCAATATGACCTATGCGGTGAAATATCTGGCCGGCGCCTATCGCGCCGCCGGCGGCAACATGGACCGCGCCGTGCATTATTACGCGGCGGGCTATTACTACGCCGCCAAGCGCAAGGGTTTGCTCGACCGCAAAGCCGGCAATCCGATCGGCGCCTTCGCCGCGTCCGCGGCGGGCCACCGCGCCGCCACGCGCCGCGCCGCGGCTACCGGGCAGGCCAAATACGCCAAGGCGCGTGCGGCCGGCCAGAGCGTGTCGTCGGCATCGAGCCTCTATTCCGGCCAACTTGATTAATTCTGAGAGCCAATGCTCGCGCAGCGCCGCGCGCCGCCGTCAGGGCGGCGCGGTCGGTGCGACGTGCCCCGCGCGCTGCTTGGTTGGAACCGGTTGCCCAGGCGGGAAACCGAACAGCAACCCGAACAGGTTGAACTGCGGGGGCAACTCGTTCGTGGCGGTGCGCTTTGCGCGCCGGGCGACGTGCCGCTTGGCGGCCCGGTGCTCGACACGATGTATGGGCCGCGGCGGCCGTTCCGGCGGCAGCACGACCTCGCGCATGGTCAGTTTCGGAGGCGGCGGCACGGCGCTTGCGCTTTCCGGCTTGGCCGTGACGGGCGGCGGCGCCGCTTCGCGGCGTGCCTGCTTGGCCGGCGCGATGGGTTGAGGCGCGGCGTCTTGCTGCGCGGGCGCGGCCGGCGCGGCCTTGCTTTGCGGCTTCGGTGCCGAGGGCGCCTCGACATCGGGCGGCGGCGTCTCGCGCGCCGGCATCATGATCACCGGCGGGCGCTCCTCGTGCGGCATGACCGGCAGTTCGAACGACGAGCTCTCGCCGATGCCGACCGGGATCTCGCGGTCCTGCTCATCCACCGATCCGGTAATGTCCCGGTCGGGCGTTCTCGGCGAAACGCCGGCGACCTCCGCCGGCTTGGGCGCAGGGGGAGGCTCCGGCTGCATGACCTCGTGGCGCACGATCGGCGCGGTGCGCGTCGGCGTATCGGGCAGGTCGCGCAGGTCGCGCAGCGCCGCGGCGCGCCGCAGCGCGGCCAGGATGAGGAATTGCCGCCACTCGGGATGCTGCTCGCGCGCGATCAGCGCGCCGCGCGCCAACGGCAGGGCGGCGGTCAGGCGCACGTGCGGGCGTGCCGGCGGCTTGAGCGCCAGCACCAGAATCGCAATGGCGAGGAGTACGCCGCCAACCGGAATTGCACGTAGAATCGGCAGCATAGGCTGTGCATAACTGAGTCGGTATTTTTTCCAAATTTTTTCGAGGGGAAGTCGCGGCAGGTTTTCGGCTGGTGAGTCCGTTGCGCCACACTCGCGGGCGGCCGGCGCGGCCTGGCGGTAGCGGACGGTAGGCGCGATTGCGCACCGCCTGCCCGCATTGATAGAAGGGGGCGTTTTCGGGCCCGTAGCTCAATGGTTAGAGCCGACCGCTCATAACGGTCTGGTTGGAGGTTCGAGTCCTCCCGGGCCCACCAGCCTTCGCTCGCGCGGCGAGCGAAGGCTGTCGCGCCGAAGCCCCCTCGGGCGAAGGCGGATTTGTCCGCGAGCTTAGGCTCGGCAAGCCTGAATGCGCGAAGGCTGCCGCGTCGTAGCCTCGGCGGAGCAGGGCGGTCCGCGCTACTGCCGCGGGCCCGTCTTTTTGGACTTGGCCTCGTCGAACCACCACAGCGCCGGGAAGGCCGCCATGCCGTATTCCGGCATGTGCTCGGGCCGGCCGAAGCGGTTCCAGCGCGCGGTGCGCACCTTGCCGTAGGTCCACTGCGGAATGACGTAGTTGTTCCACAGCAGAATGCGGTCGAGCGCGCGGCAGGCCGCGACCAGGTCGGGGCGCGTCTTGGCGACGACCACCTTGTCGATCATGGCGTCGACCGCCGGGTTCTTGATGCCGGGGATGTTGAGCGCGCCGTGCGAGTCGGCCGCCTGCGAGCCGAAATAGGCGCCCAGCTCGCTGCCGGGCGTGAGCGACTCGCCCCAGGCGAAGGTGATGGCGTCGAAGTCCCAGCCGCGCACGCGGTTCTCGTATTGCGCCTCGTCGACCGTGCGCACCGACACGGCGATGCCGAGGCGCTCGAGCGAGGGCTTGTAGAACAGGTAGACGCGCTCGAAGATCGGCGCGTTGGCCAGGAACTCGATTGCGAACTGCTCGCCGGTCTTCTTGTCGATGAGCTGCTGGTTCTTCACCACATAGCCCGCCTCGCGCAGCAGATGCACGGCATGGCGCAGATTGTGGCGCACCTGCGCCGGGCTGCCGGTCTTCGGGTTGCCATAGGGCTTCTTGAACAGCTCGGGCGGCACCTTGTCCTGCACCGTCTTGAGCAGCTCGAGCTCCTTCCCGCTCGGCAGCCCGCTGGAGGCGAGATCGGTGCCCTGGAAATAACTGGAGATGCGGTGGTACTGGCCGAAGAAGATCTGCTTGTTCATCTCTTCGAAGTCGAAGGCATAGTTCAGGGCGAGGCGCACGCGCTCGTCCTTGAACTTTTCGCGCCGCATGTTGAACACGAACGCCTGCATGATGCCGACGTTCTTGATCGGGAATTCCTCGAGCAGGACGCGCTTTTCGTGCACCGCCGGGAAATCGTAGGCCGTGGCCCAGTTCTTGGCGCTGTTTTCCTCGCGCCAATCGACGTGGCCGGCCTTGAAGGATTCGATGGCGACGGTGGCGTCGCGGAAATATTCGTAGTGCAGCACGTCGAAATTGTTGCTGCCGATGTTCACGTTGACGTCCTTGCCCCAATAATCGTTGACGCGCTCATAGAGGATGCTGCGGCCGGCCGAGAACTCCTTGATGCGGTAGGGGCCGCTGCTGAGCGGCGGCTCGAGCGTGGTCTCGCCGATGCTGCGCTTCTTGCCGTTCTTGTCGGTGCCCTCCCACCAATGCTTGGGCAGCACGGCGAGCTCGCCGAGCGTTTTCGGCAGGTCGCGATTGCCGGGCTTGGCGAAGCTGAAGGTGACTTCGTGGTCGCCGGTCTTTTCCGCCTTGCTGACCTGGCGCAGCGTGGCGGCATGTTGCGGGCTGAGCTTCTTGAACGAATTGAAGGAGAAGATCACGTCCTCCGGCGTCACCGGCTTGCCGTCGTGCCATTTGGCCTGCGGGCGCAGGCGGAACACGGCCTTGGAAATGTCGGCCGGGTAGCTCACGCTTTCCGCGATCAGGCCGTAGGTGCTGGTCGGCTCGTCGAGCGCGGCCACGAACAAGGTGTCGTAGATCTGCTCGATGCCGCGCGCCGGCGTGCCTTTGACGCCGGCGACCACGGTGTTGAAGCTGTCATAGGTGCCGAGCGCGATTTGCCGGGCGGAGCCTCCCTTCGGCGCCTGCGCGTTGACGTAATCGAATTTCTTGAAGCCGGCCGGATATTTCAGGTCGCCGAAGGCCGACATGCCGTGCCGCCAAGTCGCCGCGTCATCGGCATAGGCCGGCGCGATCCAGGCGGTGAACGGAAGTTTGCGCGCGGCAAGCACGAGCAGGGCGGAAGTAAGCAGAGACCGGCGATTTATCGTGACGCTCCCATAACGCTCGCAACAGCGCGGCGCGCCATCATTGCCAATGCGTTAAGGAATGGCAATTGGCCGCGGCCGGCCCGGAACATGCGATTTTGGCGCGCAAACGCGGCGAGCGACAACGCAAAGCCCCCGCGCCGCGCGCGCGAGCCGTTTTAGCGCTGGCCTATGATGGAGATACGACACCGGGCGGCGCCGATTTCGACGCCGCCCGGTGTGTCAGAAGCAGTAGAAAAAAAGACGACGAAGCGCCGTTTTCTCCGGCGCCTCGTCGGAGATTGCGTCGCTCCGGCTTCAGTGAAGATTTTTAGAAGCCAGGACCAGGCGAAGCTGGTCAGGCCGGGCAGGTCGACAGGCCGGTGCAGAAACCAAGCGTGTAGGCCCCCGCCTTCGCCGTCGCCGCGGTCTCAAGCGACTCGTCGGAGACTTCGTAGCTCAGGATATCTTCTTCGATCTGCTCGAGACCGATGGTCTTGTCGCTCATGGCATAGGTCCTTTTGTTCGCCAGCGATTACGAGAGGAAGTTTGGATGATCCCCCCAAGACATTAGAGCATCGGGTGCGAACGATGTAAAGTCTGTCCAAATACGTCATAAAACTATCGAAATACGGCCGCTCGGTATAGTTAACGCGCCGGGCGGCTTGTTTATGCTGGCAAATCCGCGCGACTTGCTTGGGGCCATCCTTGGGACCATGCGCGGGCGGAACGTTCCCCGTACGAGCCCGCCAGGCGGGACGGCGCCGTGGCGCACAGGCAGGCGTGGCGGCCGCGGCGGACGCTCTCCGGCCGGCCGTTGCCGGCCGTCGCGCCGCACGTCGCGTGCGTCGGTCCGGGTCGGGCCGCCGGCGGCGCCGGCGCAAGCCGTTTGCGGCATGCCGTCCGGCTATCGCGTGACCGTCGGCGGGCTTTGGAATAGAAATCCGGTCGGAGAAAACTATGGATGCTTTTTACGAGCGCTTGCTCGTAGGCGCGGCGACCGTCGACGAACTCCTGTCGGACGATTTCGAACCCTTGCCTGCCCAACAAGGCGACGCCGATCTTGCGGCGCGGCGTCTCACGGCCTGGTGCCGCGCCAGCGCCAGCGGCGATTGGTCGCTGTTCGAGCGCCGGCTTGCGCGCGACGGCTGCACGGTCGCCGAGGTGCGCGCGCGCTTTGCCGGGGCGCGGCGCAAAGCCGCGGCGGCGCCGCCGACCTGGCTCGACGACGCGCGCTGGTGCGAGGAGGCCTTGCGCGCTGCGGGCGCGCGTGCCGCCGCTTCGCCTGCCGGTGCCGAGCCTTGCGCCTTCGAGCAGCTGTTCGCCTCGCTGATCGCGGCCGCCGAGGTGCGGCTTTACGCCGATCTCGCGGCATCCGTCACCGACACGCTGAGCGAGCAGGCGCGCGCCTTGCTGCGGCTCGCTTTTCTCCGTCAACTGTCCGAACTTGCGACGCCCGCGCTCTATGAGCTCTTCGTCAAGGCGCGCAAGGCGGCGGGCGGTGCGCCCGATGCCGCCAATCCCGGCACCGCGCTTTACGAGCGTTTCGTCGCCGACATGCGAGCCGGCGGTTGGCGCGCGCTGTTTACCGAAAAGCCGGTGCTGCTGCGCCTTATCGCCACGGTCGCGCGGCAGTGGATCGACGTCAATCGTGAATTCATTATGCGGCTTGCGCAGGACCGCGCGGCGATCGAGGCGGCATTCGGCTGCGGCGGACGCGCCGCGACGGTCGAAGGCGATTTCTCCGATCCGCACAACAACGGGCGCTCGGTCAAGATCGTCACTTTCGAGGACGGTGCGCGTGTCGTGTACAAGCCGAAGGATCTGCGGCTCGATGCCGCCTGGCACGCGCTGGTCGAGCGGCTCAACGCGGCGGACGCGCCGCTCGACTTGAAGGCGGCGCGCGCGCTCGCGCGCGACGGCTACGGCTGGTCCGAATACATCGAGCACGGCCCTTGCGCAGGCGAGGACGGCTTTGCCCGCTTCTTCCGCCGCGCCGGCGGCTGGCTGGCGCTGCTGCATTGTTTCGCGGCCAACGACATGCACCAGGAAAACATGATCGCCTGCGGCGACCAGCCGGTGCCGATCGATCTGGAAACCATCCTGCAGGCGAGCGCCGAGCCGGAGCAGGCTCCCGCTGCGGACGACGAAGCCTACGCGGCCGCGACCGGCATCGTGGCCAATTCGGTGATGACGGTCGGGCTGCTGCCGGCCTATGGGCGCGGCATCGACGACAATGTCTTCGCGGTCGGCGGCATGACCGCGGACTGGAACAGCAAGATCAAGATCACCTGGGCGCACATCAACTCCGACGCCATGCGGCCGGCCAAGACCGTCGAGGCCGGCGCCGGCACGCCCAACCTGCCGCGCATCGGCACGCGCTACGCCAAATTCGCCGACCACGTCGAGGATTTCATCGCCGGCTTCGAGAGCTATGCGCAGTTTCTTTCGCGCGTAAGCAGGGACGCGGCGCTGGGCGGGCTGTTCGAGGGCTTTGCCGGTCTGCCGGTGCGCAAGGTGATCCGCCCCACGCGTTTCTATTACATGCTGCTGCAACGCCTGAAGAACACGCGCGCCATGGACGACGGCATCGCCTGGTCGGCGCAGGCCGACTTCGTCGCGCGGCTTTCCGACTGGGAAACGGAGCGCGATCCGCTCTGGCCGCTGCAACGCGCCGAGCGCGCCGCCTTGCTCGCTTTGAACGTGCCGCATTTCACCACGCCCGACGACGGTAACGACGTGCGCGACCTGACCGGCGTCTCGGTGCGCATCGCCGCCGCGCCCGGCCTTGCGCGTGCGCGCGCCCGCGTCCAACGTTTCGATACCGACGAGATTGCCTGGCAGCTCACCGTCATCCGGCAGAACCTGAGCTCGCTGCGTCCGGCTGCCGTCGCCGGTGGCGCGCAGCTCAAAGCCGCGCTCGCGGCAGAGCCGTCCATGCCGCCCAGCCGCGACCTGTTCGCCGCCGAAGCCGATCGTATCGCCGAGGAGCTTGCGCGCTACGCAGTTCGCCGCGAGCGCAGCGCCGCCTGGATCGGCCTCGACTGGCTGGGCGATGCGGAAGTCTTCCAGCTCACATGTCTGGGGCCGGAGCTCTACAACGGGGTCTCCGGCATCGCGCTGTTTCTCGCCGCCCACGCGACGGTCGCCGGCAGCGCGCCCTCGCGCGCCTTGGCGCTCGCCGGGCTCGCGCACGTGCGCAAGGAGCTCAAGAGCCGCAACGCCGCGCGCATGGCGCGCGGGCTGGGGTTAGGCGGCGCCACCGGTCTCGGCTCGATCGTCTACGCGCTCAGCGTGGCGGGCAAGCTGCTGGCCGACGACACGCTGCTGGACGACGCCGAGCGTGCGGCCGCGCTCTTTACCGACGAGCTGATCGCGGCCGACAAGGCGCTCGACGTCACCGCCGGCAGCGCCGGCGGCATTCTCGGCCTGCTGCGGCTTTACCGCGATACGGGCGCGCCCGCGGCGCTCGATCGCGCGCTGCGCTGCGGCGAGCATTTGATGGCGCAGCCGCGCATCGGCGAAGAAGGCCGCCGCTGCTTCAGCGGGCAGGGCGCCGGCCCCAAGGGGCTCAACGGCATGTCGCACGGCGCCGCCGGCTATGCCTATGCGCTCGCCGCGCTTGCCGAGGCGAGCGGGCGTGCGGATTTCGCCGCGGCCGCCGGCGAATGCATCGCCTTCGAGAACGAAAGCTACGATGCCGAGCGCCACAACTGGCCCGACCTGCGGGGCGAGGGCGCGCCGTCCTGGCCGTGCCAATGGTGCCACGGCGCGCCCGGCATCGGCCTGGCGCGCATCGCTTCCGCCAAGGCTTCCGCGAAGGCTTCGAAAAAGCGCGGCGGGCTCGACGCCGAGCTCGTGACGGTCGACATCCGCAACGCGCTCGCCGGCGCCGAGCGCGGCTGGCCCGGCCAGGTCGACACGCTGTGCTGCGGCACGCTCGGCAGCATCGAGTTCTTCTGCGAGGCGGCGGACGCGCTCGGGCGCGCGGACCTCGGCGAACTCGCCGCGCGGCGGCTGGCGCGCCTGCTGGAAGCTTCGCATGGGGTGGGCGATTTCCGCTGGAACAGCGGCAACCGGCGCTTCAATCTCGGCCTGTTCCGTGGGCTCGCCGGCGTCGGCTACACCGCGCTGCGCCGGGTCGAGCCGACGCTGCCCGACGTGCTGATCTGGGAATAACGCACGCGCCAATGGTGGCGCGTTACTTGCCCTTGCCGCAGGTGGCGTTGACGTTGACTTCGAACATGTCGAAGGACTGCACCTTGACCGTGCAGGCGGTCTGCGCGTCCGGCGCGACGTCGAACACGTCGCCGGTCACCGCGCGGTGCTGCTTGCCGTTGATGTTGATTACAACCCCGTTGATGGCGGGCGGCCCGACCAGGCCGATGGTCAGCTTGCCGTTACCGAGTATCAGCGATTGATTGGTGTTGATGTGGAAGGTGTCCTTCGCCGGGCGCAGCTCGCGCAGGTCGGTCTCGGCTCTTTTCAGCTCGGTCTGCAGCTTGATGATGGTGGTGGCCTGCTCGTCGATCTTCTGCTTCTGCTTCTGCACCTGCGGCTGCAGCTGATGCACGAGCTGCAGCGCGTCGTTGAGCGGGCGCTTCGCCAGGTCGCGGCCGAGGAAATAGCCGGCCGCCGTACTGCCGATCAGCAGCAGCGCGCTCGCAAGCACCACCAGCAGGCGGGCGCGGCGTTCCGGCGAAACGTCGGTGCCGCCCGGTTCGGTCGCGTCGGTCACGTGCCAGTTCCTTCCCGCTCAGCGCCGGCATGATCGCCGATTTCCATCAAGCAAGGCAATTCGAAATCCCTATTGTTTTTTCGGCGGCTCGCCCGCCGCGGACGGCGGCGCTTTCGATGTCGTCTCGGGCGGCGGCGCCTTTTCCGGTGTGCCGTAGACCAGACGCGACAGCAGCGCCTTGATCTCGGAAAGGTCGACCGCGATATTGCGTCTCGGCTCGGCGGTGGCCTGCGTACGTTCCGGCGGCTTGGACGACTCGGCCGTCGAGCTCGTCTTGTCGGCCGGAGGCTTCGGCGCCGCGTTGCCGCCGCGTGGACCGCCGCTGGCGCCCGGCGTGGTGCCGCTCGGCGGCGGCGCGGTTTCCGGCGTGAGCGCGGGCGCCGCGCCCGGTTCGGCCGGCGCGGCCGAGGACGCGGCCTCGTTGCCGAGATTGCCGAGGATGATCGGCAGCCCGCCCTTGCCGCTACCGATGATCACGACCTTGGCGTTGCGCGACTGCGCCAGCGCCAGCGTCGCCTCGATGCCGCGCCAGCGCAGATACGAATCCGAAATGCCCTTGCTGACCGTGCGCTGGAAGGCGGCGATGCCGTTCGCCTCCACCTGCTTGCGCTTGGCCTCCTCGACCTCGCGCTCGACGCGGTATTTGAATTCGCGGATCTGGTAGAACTGCTCGGTCTGCCGGTTGATGGCGGCGACGATCGCCGGCGGCAGCTCGATGCTCAGCACCAGCGTGTCGAGGATCTGGATCGAGTTCTGCAGGAAGTCGTTGTAGTGCTTGGGATCCGGCTGCTCCATCGCCTCCGGCTGCACCAGCGAGTTCAGGTGCGAGCCGAGGCTCGCCTGCGACTTGTTGCGGATGGCTTTCTGGATGGCGTCGCGCGAGCGATAGACCTCCTCGGCGGTATAGGTGGCGATGACCTGGCGCGCCTGGCTGCCGATCTCGGGCGCCAGCACGGAGGCGAGATATTGCGGGCCGATGAACTTGTGCAGCACGCCGATGGAATTGTGCAAAAGCTGATAGCGGATGTTGATCTGCACGACCACGCTCACGCCGTCCTTGGTGATGGCGTTGTAGGTTTGCGTGGTCGATTGCAGGCGCAGGTCGTAGATGAACAGCTTGTCCCAGGGCCAGACCAGATGCAGGCCTTCGTCGCGCAGCTCGCGCGGATCGAGGATGGTGCCGCGGCCGACGAAACACCAGCAGTAGAGGTCGTAGCCGTTGAAGCGCTTCCACAGCACGCCGACGCTGCCGCTCGGCACCGTGATCACCACGTAGGGAAACAGCAGCGTGGCCACCAGCATCGCCGCCAGCAGCATGACCGAAAGGCTCGGCAGATGACGGCCGACGAAGCGCCACAATCCGGCCCGTGCCTGGGCCTGCTTGCGTTCGAGGGACTCTGTGTAACTCATCGGCCGTTCTCCATCGAACGCTACGCTTCGCCCGGCGTCGCATGTCGGTCGACGAAGCGGCCTTCATCCATGCGCAGCCTGCGCGCGGGCAGATCCAGTTCGTCGAGATAGCGGTCGTCGTGCGTGATCACCACGATGGTCACTCCGGCTTCCAGCATTTCCGGCAGCAGCTCGTGGTAGAATTTACGGCGGAATTCGGGATCCTGCTCGGCGGTCCATTCGTCGAGCATCAGGATCGGTCGCTTTTCCAGCATGCTGACGATGAGCGCGAGGCGCCGGCGCTGGCCGCCGGACAAATCGAGCGTGCGGAACTCGCCGCCCACCAGGCCAGTCTTGTCCTGCAGGCGGAATTTCGCCAGCAGGCGCTCGACCTCGCCCTGCCCCGGATCGGGCACGCCGTAGAGCCGGCGGAACAGGTGGTTGTCGAAGAAAATGCCGGAGATCAGCGCGCGGTAGGCGTCGCGCGTCTCGTCGTTGATGCGCATGCCGTCGAGCACGATCTCGCCGGAATCGGGCGGATAAAGCCCGGCCAGCACCTTCAGGAAGGTCGATTTGCCCGAGCCATTGCCGCCGGTAATGAACACGAGATCGCCGGAATTCAAGGTGAAGTCGAGCGGGCCGATCTGGAAGGTGGTGTCGGAGAACTTGTCGACGTAGCGGAACACGATGTTCTGCATTTCGATCTTGTCGAAACGCTTGGGCATCTTGATCTCGCGGTCGCGCGGCACCTTGGCGAGATGGGCGTGCAGCGTGGCTTCCAACTGCACGATGCGATCGGCGGCGGCGTTGGCGGTCAGCAGCACCGGGATCGATTGCACCAGGCCGAAACAGGCGCCGACCACGAACATGAGCGCCGTGGTGGTTTTGGCCAGCGAGGCGCCGCCGAGCGTGGACGAGATCTGCGGCGCCACGAACACGACCGCGCCGAGCAGGATGTACATCGAGAACTGCGATGTGACGATCACCTTGAAGGTCTCGGCCTGGCTCTTGATCTTGATATTGGCGGCGGTGCGCGAAACCTCCACCGCGTCTTCGTACAGCTCGTTGCTGCGCGCCTTGTTGAGCCGGATTTCCTTGAAGCCGTCGAGGAAGTCGGTGAGCCGGTCGAACAGCCGGCGCTCCCATTCGGCGGCCTGCTGCTTCTCCGCCGCCAGACGCTTGTTCTTGTAGTGAAAGATCAGGCCGGCCGTGGTGACGACGACGATGGTGATGATGATCGCCGTCGGCGACAGGAACGCCACGTAGATCGCCACGAAGAATATGAGCACCGCGCCCTGGATGGTGAAGGCGAGCAGGTTGCTCGCCTGCGTGAGCGTCGCGGTGTCGCTGGTGATGGCGGCGACGATGCGCGCGCGCCCGATGCTCTCCATCTCCAGAAGCTCCGACTGCCGCACCATGTCCATCAGGCGCAGGCGCAGCTTATGGATGATGGCCTCGATCTCCGCGGTGGTGGTGATGGTGACGTAGTATTGCGTCTTGATGAACAGAAACAGCGAAATCATAAACAGCATCGCCGCCCACAGGCTGCCGCCGCCCTGCATGCCCGCGTTGATGGAGGCGAGGATGGCGGCCGTCGAGATGCCGCCGAGCCCTGACATGATCAGGAGCTTCGGCAGCGAACCGTGCATTTCGCGGCGAACGAGATTGAGGAAGGACATAACGCAATGTCGTCCGTTTACACTTCCACAAACCGCGAAAGACGCGCGTGCCGGTCGCGCTCAGGCGATTGCGCTAGACGCGGCGGCGCCATTCGACGCGCCGGTTCGGGCCGGTGAGTAGCAAGAGAGGCAGCACCACGAGCGGCGTCGTGACCAGCGCGAGAACGAACGTCCCGAAGAAGCCCAATCGGCGGTCGATGCCGCACACCCCGGTGAGAAGACAGAAAACGACGTAGATGATGGATTCGAGCATAGGGCTCGCTCTCGCCGGTCGAACGCCGTGGCGCTTCGCTAACTCCCCCCTGATTGGCTGGCATAGCCCCGTGCGAGTCAAGAACTAGTTGCGGTCGCTCCGGAGCCCGCTTCGCCGGCGCCGGTTTGCGACTCCCGGCCGCCACTTTTGCCCCGGCGCGCATCCCAGGCTTGCTTCTGCGCCTTGATGAATTCGCGGTAGTCCGGAGGGTTGAAGTCGAGCAGCGTTCCGCCCGAGCGGAAATGCTGGATGAAAGCCTTGCCGATGCCGTAGGTGGCGCCGGCGGAAAGCACCGGCATCACCAAGCCGCCCGCCAGCATGCCGAGCACCGGCACGAATTTGAGTGCGCTCGCCGCGCCGATGCCGCTGGTCGCCGGAACCAGCGCGCCGGCCAGCGCCGCGACGACCGCCTTGCCGCGGTTCTCCGAGAACGGCACCTCATAAAGCTGCGAAATCTTCCGCAGCATCTGGATCTGCAGGCCGCCGACGGTGGCGATGTCGACACCCGGGACCGGGATGAGGCCGGCGACGCCGGACCAGATGGCAAACCGTTCGACCAGCTTCGACGCCATTTCTTCTTTTTTCTCGGGCGTCAGCTCCTGCGCTTCGCCCTGCTCCGGGCTGTCGGAGGTCTGTGACATAGCGGTTCCTTTCTCGTCTCCCGGGCCGAGCCCGCCTCACAAGAGAGCCGGTTTCTCGTTTATCCTTCGGCTCAATCCAACCGAAAAAAGCTAACATGCCGGCTGGCGGCTGCCAAGCGACCGGCGGCCGCGCGCCGCCGAAGGACTTTGCAGGGCACGCGGCCTTGCCATATTGCACCTGGGTTCATTACAGTCGTGTGGTCGCGATCTGCGGAGACGCACGATGCAACCGACGAAATCTTCGCAAACGAGCGGTCACGGGAAGCGGCGTGTCTGGCGGCGGCCCACCGTCAGCCGGCTGGCGATCGGTACACAGACCAGGACCCCCGGTGCCGCGCGCGCGGGTGCCGAGCCGCCGGCGCCGGCCGCGCCCGCCAGCAAGTTCGGATTTTCGTTCGAAATGTCGTTTCCGTTGTCGGCCCGCGCCGGAGAATAGCCCGGCGGCATCGATCGTCACCGGCGCTCCCGTTCAGGACAGCGAGCCATGAGCCCCAAGACGATGCGGCGCGTCTACCTGCGCGAGGCCGCCGTCATGCTCGTGCTGGCGCGGCTCGCGCTGCGGCTCGTACGGCCGGCGCGCATCTTCGCCTGGGCCGACCGGCCGCCGCGCCGCATCCGGCGCTTTTCCGCCGACGAGGCGCGCTGGACCTGCTGGGCGGTGGAGGAGATCGGCGCGCGCAGCGATGCGCTGTGCCTGCCGCGCGCGCTTGCCGCGCACGCCATGTTGCGCCGGCGCGGCATCGTAAGCCGGCTTTGCCTCGGCGTCGCGCGCGCCGACGGCGAACTCGCGGCCCACGCCTGGATCGAGATCGGCAAGGACAAGGTGGTCGGCGCCCGCGAAGCGGAAGGCTATACGCGGCTTGCATCTTACGGCGGCGTTGCATGAGCGCCATCGCCGGCATGCTGCGTTTCGACGGCGCCGCGGCGAACCGCCGCGCGCTCGAGCGCGCCGCCAACGCGCTCGCGCAATACGGTCCCGACCGCGCCGGCATATTCGCCGGCGGCGAAATCGGTCTCGCGCACGTGCTGATGCGCATGACGCCGGAGGATCGTTTCGACCGCCAGCCCGAGGGGGGCCCGAGCGGCGCGCTGATCGCCGCCGATCTCAGGATCGACAACCGCGACGACATGCTCGCACGCATCGGCGTTGCATCGCACGCCGCCGCCGCCTGGTCCGACGCGCGCGTGCTGCTGACGGCCTGGGAGAAATTCGGCGACGATGTCTGGCCGATGCTGCGCGGGCCCTTCGCCGCCGCGATCTGGGATCGGCGCGCGCGCGCCTTGACCTTGGCGCGCGATCAGCTCGGCCTCAACGTGGTGATGTGGCACCGGTGCGAAAAATTCTTCGCCTTCGCCACCATGCCGGCCGGCCTGTTCGCCTTCGAAGACGTGCCGCGCCAATTGAGCGAGGAAAAGCTCGCCGATTTCCTGGTGCTCAATCACGCCGATCTCGCCACCACGCTTTACCGCAACGTCTTCCGGCTGCTGCCGGCGCACGTCATGCACGTGACGGCGGACGGCAAAGTGAGCGCGCGGCGCTACTGGTCTCCGGCCGATATCGCGCCCCTGCGGCGCGCGAGCGATGCCGAATACGCCGAAGGCCTGCGCGCGACGCTCGACCGCGCCGTGCGCCGCCAGATGCGCAGCGCGCACGGCATCGGCTGCCTGCTGAGCGGCGGGCTCGACTCCTCGTCGGTTTCGGTGCTGGCCGCGCGCGCGCTCGCCGAAAGCAATGGACGCCTCGCCGCCTTCACCGGCGTGCCGGGGCAAGGCTTTGCCGGCGAGGTGGCGCCCGGCACCTATGCCGACGAGACGCCGTTCGTCGAAGCGATCGCCAAGGCCGCCGGCAATATCGACGTCACTTATGTCCCGACCGGCGCTTGCGATGATTTTGCCGAGCTCGAGCCGTTTTTCGGCGCGCTCGCCGCGCCGGTGCGCAATCCGAGCAATCTCGGCTGGGTTCTGGCGCTGCTGCGGCTGGCGCGCGGGCAGGGCCGCCGCGTCCTGCTCGGCGGTCTCTATGGCAATTACACGATCAGCTGGTCCGGCTGGTCGCAGGCCCTCGGTCATCTCAAGCGCGGCGATCTGCCGACCGCCTTTCGGCAGTGGCGTCTTTATTATCGGCGCTCGCCTTACTCGCGCTGGGGCTCGCTACGCGACCTGTTTCTCGCGCCGCTGCTGCCCGAACGGGGCCCCGCCTGGCGCGCGCACGCCGCCATCCGGCCCGATTTCGCTTCCGCGATGGGCGTCGATGCCCGCGCGCGGGAAACCGGTCACGATTTTCGCTACCGCTTGCGTCCCGACGAGCGGCTGCGCGGGCTCGCCGAGGTCGACTATGCCGGCGACTGGTTCGCGGCCGAGAAGGCGGTCACCGGCGTGGAGGTGCGCGATCCTACCGCCGACCTCGACGTGGTCGCCTATTGCTTCGGCGTGCCGGCCGAACAGTATCTCGCCGAGGAGGTCGACCGCTCGTTGATCCGCCGCGCCATGTGGGGGCTGTTGCCCGAGGCGGTGCTGACCAACCGGCTGAGCGGCCTGCAGGCGGCCGACTGGTACGAAAAGCTCGGCAGCCGGCGTGGCGAGCTTCGGCGCGAGATCAAGGCGCTCGCTGCCTCCCCATTGGCGCGCCGGGCGATCGACCTCGCCCGGCTCGAGCGCGCGCTCGACACTTGGCCCGCCGGCGGCTGGCATCGGCCCGAGGTGTTCCGGGAATATAACCTCGCGCTCACGCGCGGGCTCGCCGGCGGCCGCTTCCTGCGCTGGTTCGAGCAGGCCAACCGGCCGGCGTGAACCGCCCGTCCGCCCCGCTTTAGCTTCACAATGGCATGGAGAACACGATAATACGCGGATCGTTGAGGGGCGTTGAGTCTCGGCGCGCGGCAAGCCGCAAGGGCGAAGGCCGCCGTGACGGCGTTATGCCGCACCGGGAAGCGGGCGGCGGCGACGTGCACGCGCTTAGGCTTGTTTAATCGATCGCAGCGCAAGAACCTCGCACGGAGGTGGGAATGCTGAGCGCAGACGTCACTGGATTCCTGGACAATATCGTCGAGCGTGCAGCCCAAAATCTCACGATCGAGAAGCTGCTCATCCAGCTCAATCTCGATCCCAGCAACATCACCTTCGAGGCGATCTGGCACCGCGTCGGCGAGGTGATCCTCGCCAACATCAACATCGCCAACACCTGCGCGCTGATCGCCGCCGCCTTCTACGCCGCGACCTTCCTGATGCCCACGATGGTGCGCCTGCGCGTCTACGGCATTCTCAGCGCGCTGTTCTTCATGGCCTACGGCGTGCTCGCCGGCGTGATCTCGACGTTTCTCATGTATTTCATGCTGCTGCCGATCAACAGCTTCCGCCTCATTCAGATCCTCAAGCTGGTCAAGAAGGCGCGCGTGGCCGCGCAGGGCGACCTGTCGATCGACTGGCTCAAGCCCTTCATGAGCGCGCGCACCTACGGCAAGGGCGACGTGCTGTTCCACAAGGGCGACGTGGCGAAGGAAATGTATCTGACCGTCTCGGGAAAATTCCTGGTGAGCGAAATCGGCGTCGAATTGCCGCCCGGCCGGTTATTGGGCGAGCTCGGCTTCGTCTCGCCCAGCAACAAGCGCACGCAGAGCGTCGAATGCATCGAGGACGGCACGGTCATGACCATCAGCTACGACCGGCTGCTCGAGGTCTATTTCGAATATCCCGACTTCGGCTATTACTTCTTGCGGCTGTCGAGCGAGCGTCTGTTGCAGAACGTCACCCGGCTGGAGGCGAGCGTCGAGCAGTACAAGGCGCAGGTCGCCCAATTGCAGGCCGCCGCGGCCGGCGCCGCCAACCCGCCGTGAGTGCGATAAGCTTGCCGGCCGGGCCAAAAAGCGTGAAAATTCCTGAAAACCCGGCCCCGCTCCGGGCAGCATCCGGACGCGGATTCCGATAGCATCGACCCAGGTGATTCGCCGTAGCGCAACGAGCTGGAAGGACAGGTGGGTCATGAGGCAGATCATCACGGTCGCGACCATGAAGGGCGGCAGCGGCAAGAGCACGCTCGCCAGTTGCCTGGCGGTCCATTGGCATCTGAACGGGCGGCCGGCCACCATCGTCGACGCCGACCCGCAGCGCTCCATTTCCCGGCTGGCGGCGCGCGAGCGCGCGCTCGGCGGCGTCATGGTGGTGGAGGACGCCAGCGAAAACGCCTGGAAAACCGCCCGCGAATTGGCCGGCACCGGCCCCATCATCATCGATACGCCCGGCTTCCGCTCGATCGCGACGCTGGCCTGTATCGCCGCCGCCGACTTTCTGTTGGTGCCGGTCAAGGCCTCGCCGCTCGACATCGACCGCATGCTCGACACCCTGAATTCGCTGATCGAGGGCGAGGAGGGCGAGCGCCGCTTCTTCCGCTGCGTGCTGACGCAGACCACGCGCGATTCCGTGATCGCCAAGCACATCCGTAGCGAACTGACCGAGGCCGGCTTCCCGGTGCTCACCAGCGAATTGACCAATCGTGTGGCCTATGCCGAGGCCGGCCTGTGGGGGGCTACCCCGAGCATGATCGAGAAGAACGGCGCTGCCGCGCGCGAAATCGCTGCCGTCGCCGAGGAGATCGACGCGCTGGTCGGCATGCGGCAGGCGGCGTGACATGAACAAGAAGAAGCTGCCGAAGGCGATCCGGCCGGAAGCGGCCGATGCCGGGCCTGCGCCCGTGGCGGAGGAAGCGCCGCCGCCCGGCGCAACGGCGCAAGCGCGGCGGTCTAGCAAGGGAGCTTTGCCCATGACGGACGCATCCTCGTCGCCCGAAACCGAGATGGCGGAAGCCGATGCGCAGCGCGCGGCCGCCGAGAAGGCGGTCGAGCGCTACTCGCTCTACGGCGGCGCCGCCGGGCTGATCCCGCTGCCCGGCCTCGATCTCGCTACCGTCGGCGGCGTGCAGATTCAGATGCTGCGTCGCCTGTCGAAGATCTACGACGTGCCGTTCTCCAAGAATCTCGGCAAGTCGCTGATCGCCGCGCTCGCCGGCGCGCTGATCCCGGCTACCAGCGGCATGGGCGCGGTCAGCCTGGTCAAGAGCGTGCCGGTCGCCGGCACCATCGTCGCCGTGATGGCGATGCCGACACTGTCGGCCGGCGCCACCTATGCGATCGGCATGGCCTTCGTCGAGCACTTCGCCTCGGGCGGCACGCTGCTCGATTTCAACCCGCCGGACTATCGCGCCTTCATCAGGCGGAAAAAGAAAGAAAAAGAAGAAGAGGCGAAGTAGGCCGCCGTCGGGCCGGCTGTTCGAACAGCCGGGCGAATATCATGCGCGATCGCGGCCCGTGAAAGCCGCGATCGTTTTTTTTGCAATTGTCGGCTGGAAGCCGGCGCCTTTACTGCACGATCACTTTGGCGCCGACCCTGGCGCGGTTGTACAGGTCGATGGCGTCGTTGTTGGACATGCGGATGCAGCCCGACGACACCGCCGCGCCGATCTTCCACGGCTCGTTGGTGCCGTGGATGCGGTAGAGCGTACTGCCGAGATAGAGCGCGCGCGCGCCGAGCGGATTGGCCGGCCCGCCGTCCATATGGCGCGGCAGATCGGGGAAGCGCTTGAGCTCGCCCGGCGTCGGCGTCCAATCCGGCCACTCGCGCTTCTGCGAGACCGCGGTCACGCCCCGCCAGCCGTAGCCCTCGGCGCCTACCGCGATGCTGTAGCGGATCGCCTTGCCTTTCCCGGTCACGTAATAGAGGTAGCGGTGCGGGGTATCGACGACGATCGTGCCCGGCGGCTGGCTGCTGTCATAGGCCACCTGCTGGCGCGGCACTTCGCTGTAGAGGATGCCGAACGGCGTCTGCAGCGTCCACGGATCGCGCGATGTGGTCTTGGGCTCGGCTTTCGGCCGCGTATAGGCGGAGGCATAGGCCTTCGTGCCGGTCGACGCGGTGGAAGAGCAGCCGCCAAGTGCCAGCCCGGTGGCGAGGAGAAGTGCGAGAACGACGGACGATTTCACGACGCGACGAGCCCTGCATTGGCCGCTTCCATGGCGCAAGGGCGGGCGGCCTGCCTGCCACCTTGCGTGATTTGCTGATTATCTACCGCAGTGCCGTAACGGCCCTCTAGTGCGGAAAAGCCACACCCGCACAGCATTGATGGCGTTCCCCGGGCCCGAGTGCTTGCGGCCGAGGCGCCCGCCTTATCGCGATACCGGCGGGTCAGAGGCTGCGCACCTCCTCCAAGATGGGTCCGAGCAGGATTTCCTCCAACCGATTGAGGGCGCGGGCGACGGTGGCTCCGTCCATGACGCGGTGGTCGTAGATGATGCGCACGTCGAGCGCGCCGGCCTCGCTCATGACGCCGTAATTGAGCAGCGTGCTGATCGGCGACAGCGGGTGCAGGGACTCCGCTTGCAGCGCCGAATAGACCGAAACCGCGAAGGTGCCGAAATAATTGGCGCGCTGGCGGCCCCAGTTCAGGCAGATCCACCAGAAGGCGCGCCGCAACGGGCGCGGCAGCCGTGCGAAATTCATCGGCCGCCGGAAATCCTTGATCTCCTCAACCGGCGCGGTGAAGGCGTGCGCGAGCTGGCGGCCGATTTCGTCGAGCGGCAGCCGCGCCGGATTCTTGATGCCGAGCGAGAACAGCCCAGGCTCGCCCTTATAGTCGCGTTCGATGATGATGGTGGCGTTGCTGTGGGGGTATTCGTAGAGATGCGTCCACGGAATGCGGCAATAGGCGCGGCGGAACGCCGGGATTTCGTCGGCCATCAGTGCATAGGCCTTGGTGAAGATGGCGGTCCAGCGCGGCCGCTCGCTGAGGGCCGCGCGCGCCTCGATCAGCGGCGCAAGCGCCATGCGCTTCTGAACCGGCACGGTCGGGATCGCCTTGGCGAAATACAGGAGGTCGTTGACCATGCGCCGCGGTATGGACAACGGGATCATGCGCCCGCGCATTCATGCTCTCCGTGCCGGCTTGAAGATTGTTAGACGATCCACGGGACGAGCCGTTTGGTCTCGGCCATGTAGGCGCGATAGTCCTCGCCGAAGCTTTCCAGCATCATCTTCTCCTCGCGCCCGACGCGAAAGCCGAAAAGCACGGCCGCGCCCGCGATGCCGGCGAAACCGGCCAGCCAGTTCGGCAGCAGCAGCGCCTGCGCAACTCCGAGCAGGAAAAACGACGTGTACATCGGATGGCGGATGTGGCGGTAGACGCCGGATTTCACCAGCGCGTGCTGCTCGCGCAGTTGCAGCGAGATCGACCAGTTGCGGCCGAGATCGACATGGCTGCGGCGGAACAGCCAGAGCGCGGCGACGTCCGGCACGATGCCGGCCCAAGCGATCCAGGCAACGAAGCGACGGTCGAAGGCGGCCGGAAATCCGGTCAGCACGTAGACGGCCGGGATGGCGAACAGTCCAACGAGGGCGAGCGCGAGCAGGCTCGACTCGCGCCGGTCGAACATCGACTTTTCGATCGCCGATCTTCCTGGCCCGGCGCTCGAAGGGCTGGCGGATGACGGTCCAGCCGACGAGGCCCGCAAACCAGACAAGTGCAGCGATGGTTTTGGTCATTTCGGGCGGCATTTTAGTGCGCGGCCGCGCCGGCGGCCACCGCCCTGATTTAGGCTCTTTCCGTTGCTCCTTCGCTCCTGTGCCGCTTGCCAAAACTTGACGGTCCCGGCGCCACAATGGAAATATTTCGCCCTGACCGAGTTCACGTGCGTGCGAGGCGCCTGAAACATGCGTAAGTTCATCCTCGGCTTGATTGCGCTGGCCGCCACAGCGCTGGTTTTGCCCACGCCGTCGCAGGCGCGCGAAATCGTCCGCTTCGACGGCTATTCCGCCGGCACCATCGTGGTGAAGACCGGCCAGCGGCGGCTTTATTACGTGCTCGGCGACGGCAAGGCGATCCGCTATCCGGTGGGGGTAGGGCGGGCCGGCATGCAATGGGCCGGGACCGCCTATATCGACGGCAAATTCATCAAGCCGGCCTGGCAGGCCCCGGAGTTGATCCGCAAGGATTACCGGCGCTATCCGCGTGTGATCCCCGGCGGGACCAACCATAATCCGATGGGGGCGGCGGCGATGACGCTGAGCGGGGGCGGCGAATACGCCATCCATGGCACCAACAATCCAGGCTCCGTCGGCCACTTCGTCTCGCACGGCTGTATCCGCATGTATAACCGCGACATCATGGACCTGTACCAGCGCGCGAGCTACGGCACGCGCGTCGTCGTGACGCGGTAGCGCCGATTAAGTCTCGTTGGAGCTGAGAGAAAGTCATGCAAGTCCGAACGATCGCCGTTGTTTTGCTGACCGCCGCAAGCCTTGCCGTCTCGGCCACCCCGGTGCTGGCCTGGTGGCAGTTCGTCGCGCTAGGCCCGAATGGAGAGCGTCAGGTCTATTCGCCCTACCCGAACGAGCGGGTCTGCAACGCCAGGCTCAAACAGGTCGAAAAGGCGCTCGAGAAGAAATATCCAGACAAGTCCCGTTTCCCGCTGGTCGGCAGCTGCGAGGAATATCACTGAGCACGGTTCGCGCTTGGTGCCGCTGGCTGGCCGGCGCGGTGTGCCCGCCATTGCGGCCGTTCGGCGCCTGGTTTTGCCCTTGAAGATTCGATTCGCCGCCTTTGGCGGCGGCTGCTCGCAACGCACCCTTTTCGTGCTGCGCTTGCGAATTGTCGCTTCTCCAAGCGAGCTGAAAACCTGTGTCCAGAGCCTCGCGCGCACTTCCCGCCGCGATGCCGAGGCGCCCGCCTAACGCACTGAAAACCCTTCAAAACCAAGCCCTGGCGTGGGCCGTCGCAGGCCCTTCAAATAGCAGATAGTTGTGGGGTGTTGCATTTCCGCACTAGCTGGCCGTTGAGACGCGCTGTTAGATACCCCCGCGTTCAACACAATAACTGGGTGGCGCGTTATGAAAAAGTTCCTCGTCATCGTCTGTTCGTTGGCTTTGGCTCTCGGCGTGGCTAGCTGCGCCGGCAAGGGTAAAGCCCCGATCGGCAAGGGCAAAGCCCCTGTCGTGACCAAGGGCTAAGCTCCTGGTTGGAGCGATGGCAAGCAGCTTCGTCTGTTTGTACTCGTTTCAGCACGAACAGCGATCAAAGATCCGATCCCGGGGGGTAGTCCCCCGGGGATCGGATGCTTTGTCCGCCGGACCGGCGGGCATTGATGTCTAGGCATGGCCAGTCTTGTCTCGGCTTGTTTTGCCTCGACTTGTTCCGCGTTGATCAAGACTTGAAAGTGCAGTCGACTAACCGCTGTTCAGGTTAGGGAGCGCGTCATGCGGTATCCGTTTCGTTCAGGCAGCGTCGCCGGTCTCATGGTCGGTGTCGCGGCAGCTTTTGTGCTTGCGCTCGGCACTCTGTCGGCCAAGGCCGACGATGCCTTCAAGACCGCGAAGCCGAGCACGGTCCATGCCGCCAAGGTGTTAGGCGCGACCGGCAAGAAGCGCGTCCCGCACCGCTATTTCATCGAATTCCGCGCGCGCAACGCCGCGACCTACGGCCACATGTACGTGATGTACGGCCTGGTCAATTCGCGCGATGAAGTCGTCAAGAGCCATATCGCGGGGTTCTTCCCGGCGGGCGATAAGCGCAACTGCATCAATTGCAGCGTAGTCAACTGGACCATCGGCCACGTCGTTTTCGTGCCGGGCGAAATGGGCGCCAGCGACGGCGACCTCGAGGAAAAATACGTCCTCGCCCGCTTCCGCGTATGGGTCACGCGCAAGGAATACGACCGCGTGGTCGCCTACATCAAGAAAACCGAAGCGCATCCGCCGATGTGGAATGCGCTGTGGAAGAACTGCGTCGACTTCGGCCGCGACGTCGCCGAATACATGAACCTGAAGGTGCCGTTCTTCATCTGGCTGGAACCGAAAGACTTCGTGACCGGTCTGCGCGAAGCGAACGGCGTCAAGCACGAGCAGCTCCCGCTCAAGGACGCTTCCTCGCACGGTTATGCCATGCGCAAGCCGCCGCTGCCGCCGCGTCCGCCCAAGGCCGCGCCGGCTGCTTCCGCGCAGCCGTCGGCCGCGGTCGAGCCGGCCGCTTCGACGCCGGCCAAGCAGGAAGCGGCCAGCGAGCCCGCGTCGTCCAAGCCGGACAACATGCCGGACAAGCAGCCGGCCGCCGTCAAGCCGGCGCCGAAGCCGCATCCGAAGAAGCAGGCGGCCGCTCAGCCGCGGTCGAGCACCGAGACTGTGGCTTCCAGCAAGGTCATGCACTGAAGCCGGCTGCGCCGGGAATGCATCTAGCATGCCGGGCCTTCAGCCCGGCATTTTGCTGTTTTGGGCCATGACCGCGATTCAGAAATGGCTGACGGGTTTGGCGCTCACTGCGCTCGCGGTGATCGTCAGCTATCTGTGGCTCGACCGGCCGCTCGCGATCGCCGCGCACGCGCTCCCGCCGGCGCACAAGCACGCGCTGTTCGAGCCGCTCACCCATATTCCCGATCCGCTCATTCCGGCGGCGGCGGTCGCCTTCGTGGTCCTCGGCCTTTACGCGCTGAGCGGCCGGACGCTGGCGCGCTTTCCGCGCGTCATTGTCATGTGCAGCCTCAGCCTGTTCATGGGCGAGGCCGTCAAGGACGAGCTGAAACGCGTATTCGGCCGCACCTGGCCGGAGACCTGGGTGGCGAACAACCCTTCGCTGATCCGCGACCACGTCTTCGGCTTCAACTGGTTCCACGGCGGGGCGGGCTATGCCTCGTTTCCCTCCGGCCATATGACGGCGACCTGTGCGCTGATCGCGGTGTTGTGGATCTGCTATCCGCGCTTTCGCCCGCTCTATCTGCTGACGGCGCTGGCGGTGGCGGTCGGCCTGGTCGGGGCCGATTTCCATTTCTTGAGCGACGTGATCGCCGGCAGTTTCGTCGGCGCCTCGGTCGGCTGGATGACGGTGGTGCTGTGTGAACGGCTGATGCCGCGCTAGGGCCGCCGCTTGGCGTCGAGCTTGCTCAGTCAGTCTTGCGAGGTCGACCACCATGCGCTCATGCGTGCCGGCGCCGATTTCTTCGGTCTCGTCGCGCGCGCTCACGTTGAATTCGATGCGGCGGCCGTCGACCTTGGTCACTTCGGCCTCGGCCGTGATCCGGTGGCCGGCCGGCGTCGCCGCCAGATGGCGCACATTGACCAGGGTGCCGACCGCGCTTTCGCCCGGGCCCAGATAGTCGCGCACCGCGTTGAGCGCCGCGTTCTCCATCGCCGTCACCATCATCGGGGTGGCGAACACCGGCGGCAGCGCCGCGTCCTTGAACTGGTTGGCGAGATGCGCCGGCGTCACCTGCAGCGTGAAGGTACCCTTGGCGCCCACCGGGATCGCGCGCATGATCTTTAGCGTCCATTCCGTTTAGATCGTATCACTGTACCTTCCTAACATTTTACTTGCGCATGATCCCTCGGGTAGAGCCCGAGGGCGTGCTTATCCGAAAACCGGTCCCCACTTTTCGGGATCATGCGCTAAACCTCCGCTTCGCCGGGCCGCCGCACGTGATTGATCGCCGGCGCCAGCACCGCCAGCACCACCCCGCACAGCGCGATCGGCACGAAGGCGAGGCCGCCGACGCCGCTCGCGTCCCAGGCCGCGCCGCTCAGGATCGGCACGATCACCGCGCAGCTGTAGCTGATGGTGAACATGGCGGCGGTGACGCGGTGCACGTCGTCGGGCGGCGCCAGCAACGGCGGCAGCGCCAGCGCCAGGATGAGAATGCCCGCCGCCGCGAAGCCGACCAGCGTCGCCGCGACCACCACCACCACACCCGAGCCGAACACGATGCCGGCGGTGGCGAGCATGCAGATGAGCCCGCTCACCACATAGGGCCACGCCTTGAGCTCGAGGCGGCTGGCGAACATCAACAGCAGCGCGGAAGCCGGCAACTGGCCGAGGTTCAATCCGGTCAGCGCCGCGCTGATCCAGGCGGCCTGACCGTGCTCGGTCAGATAGTCCGGCAGGAAGGCGTTGGTGGTGAAATACATGGCGTTGACGGTGCCGAGCATGATGCCGAGCCGCCAGATCAGCGACGAATTCCAATCCGGCCACCAGCGCCGCCGCACGCTCGCCGCGCCGGTCGCCGCCTGCCGCGGCGCCAGCGCCAGCACCAAAACCGCGATCGCCGCCACCGGCACGCTCCAGAAGGCGAAACCCCATTGCCACGTCGTCACCAGCGGCAGCACCACGGGCAGCATCAGCGCCACGGGCAGAATCTCGCCGACGATCAGCCCATTGGTATAGATCGCGGTGGCGAAGCCGATGCGCTGCGGCGCCCAGGCGCGCACCGCCGGCGGCATGGTCACTTGCATGACGGCGACGCCGGCGCCCATGGCAACCGTCATGGCGTAGAGCCAATAGACGTCCGGCACGAGCCCGCGCAGCGCGCCGCCCACCGCGTTGAGCGACAGCCCCACCACCATGGCGGTGGTCACGCCGAGCCGTGCGATCAGCAGCGAGCCGGGCACGGCGGCGAAGGCGAACAGCATGGCCGGCAGCCCGGTCAGGATGCCGATCTGCGTCGCGTTCAAGGAAAGCTCGTCGTGGATGCGCGGGATCACTGGCGGCACCGCCAGAATGGTCAGCCTGAGCGCGCAGCCCGCCAGCCACAGCAGCGCGAGCGCGCGCAACAGGCGCGCAGGGGGGAGCTTTGCGTCTTTGTCGCTCATGGAACCGTCGCGTTTCATAGGGAGGCCGGCGCCCAGGAGGGTGCGGGCGCCGCGAGGCGCTTCGGTAGCAAATCCCTGCGGCGAGGGAAATAACCGGCGGTGCGTTTCGGCCGCCGGGAGCGGCAGCGTCGCCGAGCGCGGCTTTCAGCGAAGCCGGCGCAACCTGGCCACGATGCGGCCTTTCAGGGTCGGCGCAAGCCGCCCGCGCTTCTTCTTGACCAGGCCCAGTGCGGCCAGCCGCGCGACGCATCCGGGCGAGGGCGTGGCATAGTTGCCCGGGCCGCGCATAATGCCCGCGAGCACGCGCGCGTCACGCTCTCCGATCGCATGCAGCGACGCCATCCCCGCCTCCGGCCTCAGCGCTCCAATCTTACGATTGGAACCGCGACGCTGCCAACACCCTCGGCCACCCGCGCCACGAAAAGGTATTTTGGTAAGTGGAAGGCGCGCGTTTTGAACAACTTTTGCGTGCCGGCGCGGTTGCCGCCACCGGTTTGCAAGCGCGCGCCGGCCGGGGCAGAAAGCGCCGATGGCGCCCGACTTAAACACCGCCGGACCGCGACGTATCTACGCGATCGGCGACATTCACGGCCGCCTCGATCTTATCGAGCGCGCGGCCGCGGCGATCGCCCGCGACGTTAAGGAGCGCGGGGCGGCGGCGCTCACCGTCACCGTCGGCGACTATATCGACCGCGGCCCCGACTCGTGCGGGGTCATCGAGCGCCTGACCGCAAATCCGTTTCCGACACCGCTGATCGCGCTCAAGGGTAATCACGAGGCCATGCTGATGGCTTTCCTCGCCGATCCGGCCACCGGCCCGCATTGGGCCGCCAATGGCGGGCTGGAGACGCTGCGCTCCTACGGCCTGCGCCCGCGCAGCGCCTGGACCACGGACTTCGTGCGCGCGCGCACCGATTTGCGCGCCGCGCTGCCGGCCGCGCATCTCGCTTTCCTGCGCGCGCTCAAGCCCTCGTTCAGCCAGGGCGACTATTTCTTCTGCCACGCGGGCGTGCGGCCGGAGGTGCCGCTCGAGCGTCAGAGCGAAGAAGACCTGCTGTGGATCCGCGGCGCTTTTCTGTCGAGCGTGCAGGACTTCGGCAAGGTCGTCGTGCACGGCCATACGCCGGTGCCCGCGCCGGACGTGCGGGCAAACCGCATCGGCATCGACACCGGCGCCTATTACAGCGGGCGGCTCACCTGCGTCGCGCTGGGCGAAGGCGGGGACCCGCGGTTCTTGGCGGTGTGAAACCTGCATCCCCGATCGATTAAGCCTCATTCCCGATGGCCAGTTGACGGCGGCCGCGCTTTTCGTGTCTGTGGCGGGGCCGGATCGCCGCCGCGCCGCAAACGGCGCCTATGAGGACGAAATTCGGCGACGATCGAGGCCATTTGGACATTGCGCGCATGAGCAAACCCGCCGCGCTCATCACCGGCATCACCGGCCAGGACGGCAGCTATCTCGCCGAATTCCTGCTGGCGAAGGGCTACGAGGTGCACGGCATCAAGCGGCGCTCCTCGTCCTTCAATACCGAGCGCATCGATCATCTCTATCAGGACCCGCATTTGTCCGACGTGCGTTTCCACCTGCACTACGGCGACCTGACCGACGCCACCAACCTGATCCGCGTCATGCAGGAGGTGCAGCCGGCCGAGATCTATAATCTGGCCGCGCAGAGCCACGTGCAGGTCTCGTTCGAGACGCCGGAATACACCGCTAATGCCGACGCGCTCGGCGCGCTGCGCCTGCTGGAAGGCATCCGCATCCTCGGCCTGAAGGACCGCGTGCGCTTCTACCAGGCCTCGACCTCGGAGCTTTACGGCAACGCGCCCACGCCGCAGAACGAGCAGACGCCGTTCCGCCCGCGCAGCCCTTACGCGGCCGCCAAGCTCTACGCCTATTGGATCGCGGTGAACTACCGCGAGGCCTACGGCTTCCACGCCTCCAACGGCATCCTGTTCAATCACGAAGGCCCGCGCCGCGGCGAAACCTTCGTCACCCGCAAGATCACGCAAGCTGTTGCCGCCATCAAGCTCGGCAAGCAGGAGCGGCTCTATCTCGGCAACCTCGACGCCAAGCGCGACTGGGGCCATGCCCGCGACTATGCCGAAGGCATGTGGATGATCCTGCAGCAGCAAAAGCCCGACGATTACGTGCTGGCGACCGGCGAGGCCCATTCGGTGCGCGAATTCGTCGAGCTCGCCTTCGCCGAGACCGGCATCGCCATCGAATGGCAGGGCAAGGGCAGGCAGGAAAAAGGCGTTTGCAACAAGACCGGCCGCGTTCTGGTCGAGGTCGACCCGCGCTATTTCCGCCCGACCGAAGTCGACACCTTGCTGGGCGACGCCGCCAAGGCGCGCCAGGCGCTCGGCTGGGCCCCACGCATCGGCTTCCGCGAGCTGGTGCGCGAAATGGTCGCCGGCGATCTCGAGGTCATGGCGGCGCAATCCGACGCGCGCCTGAAGGCCGATTGGTCCTGACCCCGTGAGCCCGCCCGTCCTGTTCGATCTGAAAGGCCAGCGCGTCTATGTCGCCGGCCACAACGGCATGGCCGGCTCGGCGATCGTGCGCCGTCTCGCGCCCGAGGACTGCGATGTCCTCACCGTCGAGCGCACAAGCGTCGATCTGACCGACCAGGCGCAGACCGAAGACTGGCTCGCCGCCAACAGGCCGGACGCGGTGTTCCTCGCCGCCGGTCACGTCGGCGGCATCTACGCCAACGACGCTTACCCGGCCGATTTCATCGCCGACAATCTGGCGATCGGGCTCAACGTCATCCGCGGCGCGCACCGCGCCGGCGTCAAGAAGCTGCTCGCGCTCGGCTCGTCCTGCATCTATCCGCGGCTGGCGCCGCAGCCGATGCGCGAGGATGCGCTGCTCACCGGCCCGCTCGAGCCGACCAACGAGTGGTACGCGGTCGCCAAGATCGCCGCCATCAAGCTGTGCGAGGCCTACCGCAAGCAGCACGGCGCCGATTTCATCTCGCTGATGCCGACCAATCTCTACGGGCCGGGCGACAACTATCATCCCGAGGACAGCCATGTGCCGGCCGCGCTCATCCGCCGCTTCCACGAAGCCAAGATGACCGGCGCGCCGACCGTCACGGTCTGGGGCACCGGCAAGCCGCGCCGCGAGTTTCTCTGCTCCGACGATCTCGCCGACGCCTGCGTGTTCGCGATGACGCACTATTCCGATCTCGGCTTCCTCAATGTCGGCACCGGCACCGACGTGACGATCGCCGAGTTCGCGCAGACGGTCGGCGAGGTGGTCGGCTACAAGGGCAAGATCGTCTACGACACCGCGCGCCCGGACGGGCCGCCGCAGAAGCTGCTCGACGTGTCGCGGCTCAAGGCGCTCGGCTGGGCGCCGAAGATCGCGTTGCGCGAGGGGCTGGCCGCGGCCTATGCCGATTTCCTCGAAGGCGGCGGCCGCACCGGCGGTTGAATTGCCGGCGCTTGCAGGCCATGTGCACGGCCGCTCGGATTGCGTGATATCTTGCCGCCATGACCAAGCTCGAAGACATCGAAAAAGCCGTCGCCATTCTCGTGCCTCGCGCGTTGGAACGTCTCCGTGTTTGGTTCGAGACGTTTCAGGCCGCGCGCTTCGACCTGAAGATCGAGCGCGACGCCGCGAGCGGCAAGCTCGGCCGCTTCGCGGATGCCGCGACCGCCGATTACAACAAGGGCCGCGCCCGCGGGCTATGAGGCATTTCGCTCGTTTCACTTCCGCTTTCGCGGCATAGCCGACATGGCGGGACGTGCTGCTGGCCGCGTTTCGGTCGAAATTGACCCGAAGGCGACATTGTCCGGCGTTTTGTGTTGCAGCGCGAAGCGAGTCTCAGCTCTATCAAAACATTTGCTTGAGCCGGTACGATGCAATCTCCTCGGCAGCTGGAGGGTGGCCCGTTAACGGTGCCCCTCCGCTTTCCCTCCCGGACGCCGGCGACAGCACCGCGGTTTGTCTGTCAGCCCCCGGGGCCGTCCGTCATGATGTAGCCCATCAGGTCGCCCACATTGTGCTCCAAATTTCGGATGATGTCCTTGACGACGTCTCCGATCGAGATCACGCCCACGACCTTGCCCGCGTCCAGCACTGGTAGATGGCGAAAGCCGCGCGCAGCCATCATTGCCATGCAGCCTTCCAGTTGGTCGTCCGGCTTGACCGTCACCGGGTCGCCCGTCATCACTTGGCCCACCGGAGTCTGCTTCGCATCGAGCCCGGGCAGCAGCACTTTTATGGCGCAGTCACCCTGGGTCACCATACCGACCAGTACGTCGTCGTCGATGACCAGCACCATCCGGACCCGGTTGTCGCGCATCTGGCGCAAGGCTTCGACGACCATGTCGCCGGAACGAACATGGATCAGGGCGCCACTCTTCTGGGCCAGAGCGTCTTTGACTGTGTTCATCGAGTTCCTCTCGTGAGCCCTGTCCTGGCCCGCCTAAGTGGTACGCATTGAAGGTTAGAGCCGGCTCGTTCAGCATCGACCATAATCTAGCTCACTACGCGGCTATTAATCGAGGGGCCGGGCTCGTTCGCGTCGCATCTCTTCCTTTGCTGAGACGCAAATCGGACGTTAATGGCCCATCGCGACACTACGCGGCATCGCGGCAATGCGGTCGCTTTCGGGGCGAAGCGGACATTCAGCGTGCCGCGCTTTGCAGAACCGAATTTATGAGTACGCGCGCCAGGGAATATTACGAAAAGCCGGAAGCAGATGAACCAAGGTGCATTCGTAAAAAGAAATGACCCGCGCTAGAGGAAAACCGCCGCGCCGTATGATGAATTGAGAATTTCCGCACAAAGTCATAGTTCCAGCGGAAGACGTGGGCGGAAAGAAACTCGATTTCGTTATCGTTTTTCACGCTCAAATCGATCAACCTGAGCAAAGTCGGTCAATG
>CAVZAR010000011.1:0-268508 GCA_963773305.1 uncultured Pseudomonadota bacterium | reverse complement strand
CCATCGCGACACTACGCGGGATCGCGGCAATGCGGTCGCTTTCGGGGCGAAGCGGACATTCAGCGTGCCGCGCTTTGCAGAACCGAATTTATGAGTACGCGCGCCAGGGCGCGCCTTTCGCTTTTTGCCGATTTCTAGCCGCGCAAAGATGGTTAGGCGTCATAGGCAAGCCTCAATTAAAAGATGGCGATATCGAAAAGCTTTATATTTCTGACCTAATCACGAAATAGGTTGCGTGATCGCCAGCGCAAAAATCGCTTTGCGGCATGTTTCGAGAATTTGGTTTCTATTTTAGTTAGTCGGCCGGTACGTCAGGCGCTTGCCTTCAATGCCCTTCATGGCACGCGCCGTCCGTTCTCCACGTTGGGTTTAATGACTTCCTTGCCATCACCTACAATTTATGAGATAGTATATAATATATACTCGTTTTTCGAGTGGCCGGAGGCAAGCTTATGGAAAAATCGGCTTCCGAGACGGCGGATTACATTCGCGGCGAATTGATAGGGCTAATTGGCCAATCCAGAAGAGTTGGATTGGAGACTTTGGTTTTCATTCTCCAAGTGGCGCTACTCGAAGCTGAGATGGCCGCCGGCAACGAAAATCGGGCGCCAGTGGATTTCAAGACGATCGCCGTCGTCAGACCCAATAGCTAGTTCGTCTTATGGGGGCATCAAATGCGCGACAAGTTTCTCGCGGTTATGGCCTTAACTTTTTTCGCATTTCCCTCATTTGCGAAAAAATTGCCAGCCTTGCCGGATCAATCATTGACACCGGGTATGACCCGCAACCTATCGCTAGCAACGATATGCAAAACTAAATGGGGACTAGATGCTCGCCATGTCACTGCGTCGGATATGCTAGAAGCTTGGGAGGCCGCTCAGGAACGACGATTTCTAAGGGCGTAGCTTATGAAATTCAAATTTCCAGAGATTGTCATTGGGGCGCTATCGGCAGTCGCCCTTGACCTGCTCCCCGTAGATGCCCCCGTTTTTGGGTAGAGTCCGTTCCGATTGGGAGACGGACAGATGCGTAAGAGCAGGTTCAGCGAAGAGCAGATCATCAAGATGCTGAAGGAGCACGCTGCCGGGCTATCGGCTGGTGATGTGTGCCGCAAGTACGGCATCAGCGATGCCACGTTCTACAAGTGGCGCTCGCGTTTCGGCGGAATGGAGGTCTCGGACGCCCGCAAGCTGAGGGCGCTGGAAGACGAGAACCGCCGGCTAAAGAAGCTCCTGGCGGAGTCGATGTTGGATGCCTCGACGCTGAAGGAGATGCTCGGAAAAAACTTCTGACGCCCAGCTTGCGCAAGCGTGCTGTGACCTGGGCGGTCCGAGACAGGGGCTATTCGCGGCGGCGAGCCTGTGGGCTCGTCGGCCTGCACCCGAAGACCTATCGCTATGCGTCCAAGCGGACTGGCGATGAAGAACTGCGGGCCAGGCTGCGGGAACTGGCCTCACAGAGGCGGCGGTTCGGCTATCGCCGTCTGGGCCTGCTCCTGGCCCGCCAGGGCATCCGGCTGAACCACAAGAAGCTCTATCGGCTCTACAAGGAAGAACGGCTCTCCGTGCGCAAGCGCGGGGGTCGCAAGCGAGCCTTGGGCACGCGGGCGCCGATGGCGATCCCGCAGGACCGGAACCTGCGCTGGTCGCTCGACTTCGTGATGGACACGTTGGTGAGCGGCCGGCGCTTCCGTATCCTCACCGTGGTCGATGACTTCAGCCGGGAGTGCCTCAGCCTGGTCGCAGACACCTCGCTCACTGGGCCTCGGGTCGTACGGGAGATCGATCGCATCGTCGAGATGAGGGGCTGCCCCGGCATGATCGTCAGCGACAACGGCACCGAACTGACCTCAAACGCCGTGCTGGCCTGGCAGCAGGAGCATGGCGTCGAATGGCACTACATCGCGCCGGGCAAACCGATGCAGAATGGCTTCGTGGAGAGCTTCAATGGCCGGCTGCGTGATGAGTGCCTCAACGAGCACCTCTTCGCCAACCTGAATGAGGCGCGCCAGATCATCGAAGCATGGAGGATCGACTACAACACCAACCGACCGCACACGAGCCTCAACGGGCTCACACCAACCGAGTTTGCAGCACGCCCCAGACAGGGGCAAAACTGGAACAAACTCTCCTTATGAACGAGGGCAAGTTGGGGAGCAGGTCAGTCGGTATTGGACAAATTGCTGTTTTTCTTCGTCAGCTGCGACTTATCCGCGCCAGTCTCGGGCCAGCCGAAAAACTTGCCGTTACCGCTAAACTGCAGGCCGATACGGCCGAAAAAGCGTTTATTGCTTCTCAGCGGCCGTGGGTAGGAATCGAAAACACTACAAAAATTCCGATAAATATTGGGCACGAACCAGATGTTTTGTTGACTGTAAAAAACACTGGAGCGGGACCTGCACTCCAAATGAAAGCATGGATATATGGTGGTATTCGACACGAACTCGGAACGAACGCCAGAACCTCCAGCTGAAATTTCCCAGCCAAACGCTTCGATTGTCGTCCTCATGCCGGGAACTGTCTACAGGTATAGACCATTTAAGGGCTATCCTGCTCTTACGCAAACCCAAGCCATCGGAATTGCTAATACGAAATCGCGAATTGCTTGGATTGTAGGATTGATCGAATACAAAGATGGGCTGGGGGGCGACCACAAAACCACTTTTAGATTGGAATACTTCCACCCCCATGGCTGGGAAGCTACTGAAACAGGAAACGAAGCAACTTAGCGCGGCGATAAGCGCAAGGCATATTAGCCTCGTATGGACATAATTCACTGGACCACTACCCACCGCTTGACAGGCCCCAAATCCTAGGCATATAGTCTATTTGTCTGCTCAATGAGGGGCGCTTCTAGAGGCGATCTCGAAGTGGGGCAGGTGCGGCGCCTGCGGGCGTGCTTCGCAAGCACGCACTCGGGCGGCGCCGGGGCTCCGCCCGGGGGCACTATCCGACCCCCTGCCAGGAGCTGGCTGACGGCGGACGGCTTGAGATCGCCGGAGGCCTCGGAGGAGCGATTGACCCGAAAGGCGTCGCGAGACCGAAGCCGAAGGCGGGACGAAGCGGTCCGCGGGCAAAGCGCGGCCCGGCGCCGGAGTGAGAACGCCGTGATGGCGCGCCGAAAGGCGCGGCGCCTTCGATGAGAAGGCGTCTACTTTAAGGAAGGTTGCGTCAATCGGCGCGCCGTCCCCCCTCCTGCATCGGAGGGATTTAGAAAAGACAGGCCTGCCCGGGGCCTCAATAAAGAACGCGGGCGATGACGGCTGCTCGGTTTGGACACCGGGAGCCCGTGGTCAATCGAACACGATTATGCAAGCTTGTTTCAGCGGGCGCGGATTTGCTAGCTAAGCCGCTGAACGGCACCCCGAATTTAACCGCGCGGCCCTGAAAAACGGCCGCTTCGGCCAAATCCCGCTATAATTTGCCGCCAAGCAGGGCTTCCGGCTGGAAAACCCCCTCAATGATCAGGCTGCCCAGACTGACGCCGCGCCAGATACTCATCGTGCTGCACGACCTGATCGCTGCGGCCGCCGCGGTCCTGCTCACTTTCGTCATGCGCTTCGAGGACCAGCGCTTCTACGCCAAGCTGCCGGGGCTGGAAGTCTTCCTGCCGGTCTTCCTCGTCTACGCGCTCGTCGTCTTCTTCGTGTTCGGCCTGCACCGCAACAAGTGGCGCTTCACCTCCGTCCCCGACCTCTACAACATCTTCCGCGCCGCCAGCGTGCTGGCGGTGTCGCTGCTTGCGCTCGACTACGTGCTGTTGTCGCCCAACGTCTACGGCCAGTTCTTCTTCGGCAAGATCACCATCCTGCTGTACTGGTTCCTGCAGATGTTCTTCCTGGGCGGCTCGCGCATCGCTTACCGCTATTTTCATTACTCGCACACGCTCAGGCGCGCCAAGGTGGGCGACGCCACGCCGACGCTGATCCTCGGCCGCGCCGCCGACGCCGAAGTGTTGCTGCGCGCGATCGAAAGCGGCGCCGTGCACAAGATATGGCCGGTCGGCATTCTCTCGCCGTCGCCCAACGACCGCGGTCAGGCGATCCGCAGCATCCCGGTGCTGGGCGACATCGGCGATCTGGAATTGGTGGTGCGCGACCTCAACAGCCAGGGCAACCGCGTCACCCGCGCGGTGCTGGCGCCGTCGGCGTTGTCGCCGGAAGCGCGGCCGGAATCGCTATTGATCCGCGCGCGCAAACTCGGTCTCAGCTTGAGCCAGATGCCGTCGCTCGATTCCGGCGGCCAGGCGGTGCAGCTCGCCCCCGTGGCGGTGGAAGACCTGCTGCTGCGCCCCAGCGTCAAGATCGACTACGGCCGGCTGGAAGGTTTCATCAGCGGCAAGTCGATCGTGGTCACCGGCGGCGGCGGCTCGATCGGCTCGGAAATCTGCGAGCGCATGCTGGTGTTCGGCGCCGCCCGCCTGCTGGTGCTGGAGAACTCCGAGCCGGCGCTGCATGCCGTCTTGGAAAAGCTCGCCGCCATGCAGGTGCAGGCTGAAATCTCCGGCCGGCTCGCCGACGTGCGCGACCGCGACCGCATCATGGCGCTGATCGCTGCGTTCAAGCCGGACATGGTGTTCCACGCCGCGGCGCTCAAGCACGTGCCGCTGTTGGAAGCCGACTGGGACGAGGGCATCAAGACCAACGTGTTCGGCTCGGTCAACGTCGCCGACGCCGCCGCCGCCGCCGGCGCCGCCGCCATGGTCATGATCTCCACCGACAAGGCGATCGAGCCGGTCTCCGTGCTCGGCGCCACCAAGCGGCTGGCGGAAATGTATTGCGAGGCGCTCGACAACGACGCCCCAGCCGGCAACGGCACGCGGCTGATCTCGGTGCGCTTCGGCAACGTGCTGGCGTCCAACGGCTCGGTGGTGCCGAAGTTCAAGGCGCAGATCGAGGCCGGCGGCCCGGTCACCGTCACGCACCCCGACATGGTGCGCTATTTCATGACCATCCGCGAGGCCTGCGATCTCGTCATCACCGCGGCGAGCCACGCGCTCGGGCCGCAGAACGGTGAGGACGTCTCGGTCTATGTGCTCAACATGGGCCAGCCGGTGAAGATCGTCGACCTCGCCGAGCGCATCATCCGTCTATCGGGGCTCGAGCCCGGACACGACATCAAGATCGCCTTCACCGGCATCCGCCCGGGCGAGCGCCTGCACGAGATTTTGTTCGCGCGCGAGGAGGAGACCGCCGAGATCGGCATTCCCGGCATCGTGGCGGCCAAGCCCGTGCAGCCTTCGCTGGACGCGATCCGCGCCTGGCTCAAGAAGCTGGAGCAGGGGCTTTCGCGCAACGAGCGCGCGGTCATCTATCAGGCGCTGCGCGAGGCGGTGCCGGAATTCCGCGGCGAGGCGGCGTGAGACAGGTTTCCACCGCGGCCGCAAACACCGCTCATTCCCGCGCAAGCGGGAATCCAGAGCGGCAATTCGTGGCCTTGGTATTCTTGGCCCTGGGTCCCCGCTTACGCGGGGACGAGCGGAAGTTGCGGGGTGCCGCGTGGATTTAAATAAGTTCTTTGAGAGCGAATTCGCCGAACACCATGACGTCGCGCGCAAGACGGAAGCCGCGCTCGGCGCCGCCTTTGCCGGCCTCGTCGCGGCCTGCGTGAAATCGCTGCGCGGCGGCGGCAAGCTCCTGTTCTTCGGCAATGGCGGCAGCGCCGCCGATGCCCAGCATCTCGCGACCGAGCTCACCGTCCGCTACAAGCAAAACCGCGCGGCGATCGCCGCGCTCGCGCTCACCACCGACACTTCCGCGCTCACCGCCGCCGGCAACGATCTCGGCTTCGAGCGGATCTTCGCCCGCCAGATCGAGGCGCTCGGCAAGGCCGGCGACGTGGCGATTGCCATCTCCACCTCCGGCAAGAGCCCCAACATCCTCGCCGGACTGAAGCAAGCCAAGGCCATGGGCCTCGTCACCGCCGCGCTCGGTGGCAAGGGCGGCGGCGACATGAAGGGCCTCGCCGGCCACCTGTTGGTCGTGCCCTCCGACACCACCGCCCGCATCCAGGAAATGCACATCGCGCTCGGCCAGATGCTGTGCGGAGCGATTGAGATCGAACTCGGTCTGACCGGGCAGCCCTAGCCGGACCGCATTTCACCGGCCCCGCCCGCCGCCCGGCGGGTTTTTTGTACCTGTTTCGTATTCCGAAAAATGCATTGGCGATGCTGAAAATTGCTTGACTCATTCTCCCGGAAATATTTCCCTTCCCCGGTCAGGGAGAAACGAACAATGGACGCCACCGTATTGCCCCGGGCGGGAGCCCAGGCCCGCCCGCCGCGTGCGCGCGCCAACGGCGACCGTCACAACATCCAATCGGTCGACCGCGCGCTGTTCCTGCTCGAAACCATTGCCGAGGCCGGCGGCGAGGCGACCCTCACCGATCTCGCCGGCCGCACCGGGCTCAACATCTCCACCTGCCACCATCTGCTCGCCACGCTGATCCAGCGCGGCTTCGCGGCCAAGGTACCGGGGCGGCGGCTGTACGCGCTCGGAACGCGCATCCTTTATCTCGGTCACGCCTGTCTGCAGGTCGATCTGCCGCGCCGCGCGCAGCCCTATCTGGAAAAGATCAATGACGTCACCGGCGAGACCGTGCATCTGGCCGCCCTGCAGGGCGACCATATCGTCACGCTCGCCGTGCGCGAGGCGACCCATGCCGTGCGCGTCGGCACCGGCCGCACCGGCAAGGTGGAAGCGCCGCACGCCACCTCGGTCGGCAAGGCGATCCTGGCCTGGCTGCCGGAGGACGAGATGAAGCGCATCCTCGGTTCCGCCATGAAGCGCTACACCGACCACACCGTCACGGATTTTCCGGCGCTGCTCGAATCGCTGCGCGCCGTGCGGCGCACCGGCATCGCCATCGACCGTGAGGAGTATCTGCCCGGCGTGATCTGCGTCGGCGCGGCCATCCGCGACCAGGCCGGCACAGTGATCGGCGCCATCAGCGCCTCGACGCCGACCATGCGCGCGAACGACGAACACGTCGCGCTCATACGCGAGGAAGTCGGCGCCGCTACGCGGGGGCTGTCGGCCGAGTACGGCGCGCCCAATGCGCACGGCAACGGCGCGCAGGCCGCCGCCGGCTGATTGTCAATTCAGGCCGCACTGGGAGGAGAGATGTACGCACCGCCGGGCGTGAAGACCAACCATAACGAATTTCCGATTCCGGACACGATGCGCGCCTGGATGCTCGGCGGCCCGGGCGAGCTCGGCATGGGCCAGAAGCCGGTGCCGGTCCCGAAGAAGGCGGAAGTGCTCGTGCGCATCGACGCGGTGGCGATCTGCGCCACCGACCTCGAGATCATCTATCACGGGCCGCCGGCCATGATCGAAGGCGGGCTGCCGTTCAACAAGGGCTTCACGCCGGGCCACGAATACATGGGCACGGTAGTGGCGCTCGGTCCCGGCGTCGACGAATACGATATCGGCCAGCGCGTCTCGGTCGAGATCCACGCCGGCTGCGGCCAGTGCAAGCGCTGCCGCGAGGGCATGTACACGTCCTGCCACAACTACGGCCTCAACTATGGCGATGTCGACAAGGGCCACCGCGCCAACGGCTTCACCACCGACGGCGGCTTCTGCGAATACCAGGTCAACAACATCAACACGCTGGTGCCGATCCCCGACGAAATGTCGGACGAGGAGGGCACGCTGGTGGTCACCGCAGGCACCGCCATGTACGCGCTCACCGAGCTCGGCGGCCTGGTCGCCGGCGAAAGCGTCTGCGTGACGGGCCCCGGCCCGATCGGGCTGATGGCGGTTGCGGTGGCGAAAGCGCTCGGCGCCCAGCCGGTGATCTTGACCGGCACGCGCGACAACCGCCTCGAGATCGGCAAGCAGCTCGGCGCCGACGCCGTCGTGAACGTCCGCAAGACGCCAGACGTGGTCGCCGAGGTGAAGAAGTTCAACGGCGGCAAGGGCGTCGACTACGTGGTGGAGTGCTCGGCCGCATCGAGCGCGGTCAACGACGCCGTGCGCATGGTCAACCGCGGCGGCCGCGTCTGCCTTGCCGCCTTCGCGCACGAGGAGGTGCCGGTCGACGTGGCGCATATCGTGCGCAACAACATCTACCTCTACGGCATCCGCGGCGAGGGCAAGAGCGCCACGCACCGCGCCGAGGCCTTCATGGCGCAGAAGCGCTTCGACGCCACCAAGATCCACACGCATACGTTTCCGCTCGACGACCTGCCGACCGCGATCCGCTACGCCAAGGACCGCGTCGAGGACGCCATCAAGGTGGTGGTGAAGGCCAAGATGAACGCCGCGCAGAAAGAGGCGGCGGAGTAGCTCTTCTCAATCCATGCCCCCAGGATCGCCGAACGCGCCCGGCCCCGGCGGCAAGCGGCCGGTTCAGGCGATCCCCACGGCTTTCCCGTTGCGCCCCGACTCCACGACCGCCTCGGTCGCCGCCACCACGTTGACGATGGCCTCCGGCGGAATGACGAATTTGTCGCCGGCCGCGACGGCATCCGCGAAAGCTTCCAGCACCGCGCGCTCCTTGTCGGCCGGCTCGAACGCCAGTCGCTCGGTCATGCCGCCGAGATCGTACACGTAGAGCTCGGTCTCACCGCGCATTTCCAGCGCGCCCTGCGAACCGAACACCTGAATGCGGTAGGTCGTGCTCGCTGCGTGCAGCGTGGCGAGCGTACCGGTCGCCCCGCCGGCAAAGCGCAGCGCGCACACCGTGGTGTCGTCGACGTCGATTGCGTGCTGCAGCCGCTCGCTGAACGCGAATACGCGCGCGACCGGTCCCATGAGATTGACCATGCTGTCGAGCACGTGCACGCCGCGCGCGGTCATGCTGCCGCCCGGGCTCTCCACCTGGTTGGCGCGCCAGTTGCCCGCCTCGGTCTGGTAGCTCGCCGGCCCGGAGAAATTGCCCTCGACATGGCGCAGCGTGCCGATTGAACCCGCCGCCACGCGCCGCGCCAGCTCGACATACGCCGGCGCGTAGCGGCGGTTGAAGCCGACATGCAGCGTCACCCCGGCCGTGCGGCAGGCGGCGACCGCGCGCTCGGCATCGGCGCGCGCGAGGGTGAACGGCTTTTCCACGAACACGTGCTTGCCGGCCTTGGCCGCCGCCACCGTCTCGTCGGCGTGCCGCGAATGCGGCGTCGCCAGCACCACGGCGTCGATTGCGGGATCGGCGAGCACCGCGCCATAGCTGTCGGTCAGCGCGAGGCCGTAGCGCGCGGCAAGCGGGGCCTGTGCCGCTGGGTCGCGCGTCACCGCGGCGGCAAAGCCGAGCTTGCCGCTTTTTCCCTGCACCGACTCGATCAGGCGCCGCCCCCAATGGCCGGCGCCGACAATCGCAACACGCAGCATGGCTTCCCCCAAGGTATCCGGGAACCCAACAGGAGCGCGGGGCGGCGGTCAACGGTCCGGCAAGCCGTCGGGGCAGGACCCTTGGTACGGTATGGAACGCTTGCCCGGGTTCGGCGGTTTTCTCCGCACACCGCACCCGGAGCCATTCCATGGAAATGCCGAAAGAACACGCAAAAGACGAGCGCCACCGCATCGAGCGCAAGGAGGACGAGGTTACCGTCGATTCCGACGAAAGCTTCCCGGCCAGCGACCCGCCCTCGTTCAACCCGGGCGTCACCGGCGCGCCGCAGACCAAGAAGCAGAAGAAGTGACTTGTCATTCCGGGGCGCGGCCGAAAGGCCGCGAACCCGGAATCCAGGGCCAAGTGACAGGGCCCTGCTTGTGGCTCTGGATTCCGGGTTCGCGCACTTCGTGCGCGCCCCGGAATGACCGTTAGCCGAACCTCATCCCCAACAGCCGCTCGGCATTGCCGCAATAGATCATGCGCGCCGCTTCCGGCGCCAGCGCCAGCCGCTCGATCGACTCGATGGTCGGCCCGATCGGACCGAACGGCGTGTCGGTCGCGAACACGACGTTCCCGGCCCCGAAGAACTCCAGCCCGCAGCGCAGCGCATGCGCGCCGCCGCCGAACATGGCGGTGTCGGCGTAGAAGTCGTGCATGTAGTCGAGATGCGGCCGCTTGAGCGAGGGCAGCACCTGCGAATAGTCCTCGTCGGTGGTGCGCGACCCCAAGACTTGCAGGCCCGGCCCGACGCGCCCGTCGTAGAACGGGATCATGCCGCCGAGATGGTGGGTGATGATCTTCAGCTTGGGATGGCGGTCGAACAGCCCTGAGAACACCAGGCGGATCATCGCCGCCGACGTATCGTAGGGCCAGCCCAGGCACCACCAGATTTCGTAACGCGATTTCGGCTCGGCCTTGTAGTCGCTCGTCGCCGCCGTGCGCGCCGGGTGCAGCCAGACGCAGGCTTCGAGCTCCGCCATCGCCGCGAAGATCGGCTCAAATTTCGGCAGGTCGAGCGGCTCGCCGGCGATGTCGGTATAGACCAGCACGCCGCGCGCGCCGAGCTCGGTGACCGCGCGGCGCGCCTCGTCGACCGAGCCGTCGACGTCGGTCAGGCACAGCGCCGCCGCGAACGTGGGGAAGCGCTCGGGATATTGGCGGCACAGCTCGGCCATGCCGTCATTGGCGATGCGCGCCAGTCTTATGCCCACGTCCGGCTTGGCGATCTGCTCGATCGGCGGATTGGGCAGCGAGATGATCTCGCGGTAGTCGCCGAACGTGTCCATCTCCGTGAAGCGCGCGTCGAGATCGAACAGCTTGACGATTCCGCGCATGCGCTTGCCGAGGTTCTCGGCGAACGGCGTGACCTTGGTCATCTCCGCGAAGAAACGCTCCGGGAAGATGTGGCAGTAGATGTCGATCTTGGGGGCCATGGCGTTCTCGACGCGAGCACGCTCCCTCCCCCATGGGGAGAGGGAGCGCTCCGCTTAAGGTCAGCTCAGCGGCTTCAGCTTGCCGCCGACCGGGATTTCCGGTGCGGTCTTATTCTCGCAGATCACCAGATCGAACTTGCCGTCCTTCTGACGCTGCCATTGGCCGGCGACCAGCGGCGTCCGGGTGACGTTCTTCACCGGCTTGCCGGTCCAGTGCACCGGGCCGACGATCGAGTGATAGTTGGTCGACGTCATCGAATTGAGGATGGCGTTCGGGTCGGTCGGGTTCTTGGCGCGCTTGAGGATATCGATCGCCACCTCGAACAACGCGTGCTGGTAGCCGATCGGCTGCGTCCACGGCCGGTTGGTCGCCTTCGTATAGGCGTCCGCGAGTTGCTTGCAGCTCTGGCCGGTGAGCCCGGATTTGAACGGATGGTTCGGCGACCACCAGATCTCGCTCGACAGCCCGTCGCCGCGCGCGCCCAGCGATTCGGCCACCGACGGGAACAGCAGCGCCTTGCCGACGGTAACGACTTTCGGCTTGAAGCCCTGCTGCGCCGCCTGCGACCAGAAGGTGGCGAAGTCGGGCGGGATCATCACGCCGGTGACGATCTCGCAGCCCGCCGCCTTGAAGGCGGAGATCTGCGAGGTGAAGTCGTTGTTCAGCGGCTGATAGCGGCCTGGATCGATCACCTTGTAGCCGGCTTTCTTGTAGGCCGGCGGCACGCCGTGCACGGCATCGCCCCAGGCGTTGCCGTCCGCGTCGTTGGGGAAGAGCCCGCCGATCACTTTGTTGGTCGGCATGCCGTCCCACAACGCGAGGAACGAGCCGATGATGTCTTCGAGGCCCCAGAAGAACAGGTAGGTCCATTTGAAGCCCTTGGCGGGATCGCCTTTGCGGCCGAAGAAATAGGGCTGCCACGGGCAGTTGGTGGTGAGGCAGGGCACCTCGTTGACTTCGGCCTGATCGGAGATCGGGTTGGTGGTGTCCGGCGTGCCCGAGCCGACCAGAAAGTGCACCTTGTCGCCGAGGATCAGGTCGGAGGCCACTTCCGAGGCGCGGCTGGCGCTCGACTGGCTGTCCTTGGAGATGATCTCGACATGATAGGTCTTGCCGCCGGCCTTGAGGCCGTTCTTCAGAATGGCGCGCACCTGATCGAGGATGAACCCGTCGGCCTCGCCGAAGCCGGCGAGCGGCCCGGTCCGCGGACTGACGTGGCCGATCTTGATGGTATCGGACGCCGCGAGCGCCGGCGGTATGCGCAGCACGGCCGGAGCCGCAACGGCACCGAGGCCGGCCTTGACCAGCGTGCGGCGTGAGATCGTTTTCTTGTCGGTCATTCTTCACCTCCCTTTAGTTCGTCATGGCCCCCATCGGACCGGCATGACGGGTTAGTGTTTCGCGTCTTCCTCTCTTGCCATCTTCAGGTGTTGCAGCACTTTCGCCCGCAGCTCCTGCTGCTGCTGCGGGCTCCACGCGCGGAAACCCTCGCCCGATTTGAAGCCGAGCTTGCCGTCGGCCACGAGCTTCTCGAGATAGGGCGAGGGCCCGGGCCGGCTGTCGATTGCCGGCAGCACGGTCTTGTGGATCGCCAGCGTCAGATCGGTGCCGACTATGTCGGCATTTTCCAAGGGCCCCAGCACCGCGATGCGCCGGCCGAACGAGGCCTTGATCACGTCGTCGACCGTCTGCGCGTCGCAGATGCCGCCTTCGACCAGCGCGATCGCCTCGCGCCACAGCGCGTGTTGCAGGCGGTTGCCGATGAAGCCGGGCACGTCCTTCTTCACATGCGCCGGTTTCTTGCCGGCGTCCGCGTGCAATTTCATGGTGAAGGCGACCGCCTCCGGCGCGGTCCACTGCGTCTCGATCACCTCGACCAGCGGCACCAGGAAAGGCGGGTTCCACCAGTGCGTGCCGAGCGCGCGCTCGCGCCGCTCGAGCCCCTGCATGATGTCGGTGATCGGAATGACCGAGGTGTTGCTGGCCAGGATCGTGTCCGGCCGCACGTGGCGCTCGATCTCGGCGAACAGCTTCTGCTTGAGCGGCAGATTCTCCAGCACCGCTTCCACCACGTAGTCGGCATCGCGCACCGCTTGCGCCAGATCGGCGACCGGCGTCACCCGCTCGACCGCGCGCACATCGTCGCCCAGGTCCTTCAGATTGGTGCGGATGCGATCCCTGGCGCTGTCCAGGCTCGCCTTGGCGGCGTCAGTGATGGTCACGTCATGGCCGGCGAGCGCGAACACCTGCGCGATGCCGTGGCCCATCAGCCCGGCGCCGACGACGGCGATCTTGGCCTTACTCATACCGTGCTCCCCGTGTCCCGGACGCGGTGCAGCACGAAGTGGTGCACCGCTGATCCGGGACCTTTCCAAGCTCCGCGTCCGCGACGGTCCCGGGTCTGCAGCGCATCATTGCGCGCTACGCGCTTCATGCTGCGCTGCGCACGGGACACGAGCCTCACCCCGCCGTATAGCCGCCGTCGGCGTAGAGGATGTGGCCGGTGTAGAAATCCGACGCCTTCGAGGCGAGGAACAGCAGCGGCCCCGCCAGGTCCTCCGGCTCCCCGAGCCTGCCCTTCGGCACCCGCGCCAGGAACCCCTTGCGCACCGTCTGCGCCCGCTCGGTGTCCTCGTACATCCACGCCGTCAGCGGCGAGCGGAACACGGTCGGCCCCAGCGCATTCACCGTGATGCCGGTCTCGCCCCATTCGCAGCCCAGCGCCTTGGTGATGCCGTCGACCGCCGATTTCGAGGCGCAATAGGCGGTGTAGCCCGCCGGGTGGCCGAGCAGCCCGCGCGCCGACGACGTCAAAATCACCTTGCCGCCAGGTTTGCCTTCTTGGCCCTGCTTCAACATCTGCTTGCCGGCGGCGCGCGCCATCAGCCAGGACTGGTTGACGTTGGCGTCCATCACGTCGAGGAAATCTTCCGGCTTCTGGTCGACGATCTTCGACACCTTGTTGAGGCCCGAGGCCACCACCAGAATGTCGACGCCGCCGAATTTATCGACCGCCGTCTGCACGATCTTGTCGCAGTTTTCCTCCGAAGAGGGACGCAACGCGATCACCGCCGCCTTAGCCCCGAGCTTTTCGCAATCGGCGGCGACCTTCTTCAGTTCGTCCTGCTTGCTTGCCGCCAGCACCACGTTGGCGCCGGCGCCGGCCAGGGTCTTCGCCGCCAGCGCGCCGAACGCGCCCGACGCGCCGGTGATAATGGCGGTCTTGCCCTTCACGTCGAACAGCGACAGCGGGTTCTTCAGGAATGCGTCGTCGGACATTTTGTCCTCCCCGGTATTTTCTTCTTCGTCATGGCCGGGCTTATCCCGGCCATCTCGCTTAGGTTGGCAGCGTGCTTGCGTCCCTGAGCGGGATCGCCGGGCCAAGCCCGGCGATGACGGGCTTCACTGCAGCGGCTATTTCTGCGGCGTCGCGATCGCCACCAAAATCGTGCACACCTCGTTGCCGCGGTTGACGATCTCGCGCGACTCGTTGGGATCGATCACGCAACTATCGTTCGCCTTCAGCACCGTCTCCTTGCCGCCGGCGATCACCGTCAATTCGCCGCTGAGCACGACATAAACCTTCTCCGGCGGCGAGGCGTCGGGACCGGCGCCGCCGCCCGGCAGGAAATGCGTCATGCCGACGATCATGTTCTTGACGCCGCCGGCCTCCGCCCCCCACAGCCGCAAGGTGGCGCAGGCGCGGTGGTTGGGCGCCTCGTAGGTCTTCACGTCGGAAAAGCGCTTCACCAGCATGAGAGTCTGCTCCGTTCCTTGAATCGTTTACGTCCCTGACATTTCTTGTTCGCGCATGATCTTTTCCGAAAGCCGGTTCCCATCCCCGATCAAGTCGGGGACAGGCTTTTCGGGATCATGCGCTAGAACTTCCTCCCGCGCTCGATGCGATACTTTCCCTCCGGGTCGGCGATTGCGACGAGGCGTATGATGCAGCCGTCGCCGCGCTCCCAGTTCCACGGGAAATAGGCGAAGGTGCAGCGCTTGCCGGTCACCTTGTCGATGTCGCCGCCCACGTTCTCGATGCCGAGAATGCCGTTCTTGAACAGGATGCGGTGCACCGGCTCCCAGTCGGGGAAATCGTCCTTCCAGTCGCGCCCGCCCGACCATTCCTTGTATTCCTCGGCGAGATGCGGATGCAGCGGCCCGTTGCGCTGCGGGCCGATCGCGGTGGCGAGCGGATGGTCGTTGGCCTGCGTGTCGTGGCCGACCACCTTGACCTTGTGCTTGACGAACCATTCGCCGGCGGAAGGGACGAAGCCGGGCGAGTAGCAGAAGTAATCTTCGCTGTCCTCGTAGTATTTGTGCCAGCCGGTGTTGACGATCACCACGTCGCGCGGGCGCACGATCTTGCCGCAGGCCTTTTCGAGATCGTCGCCGGTGATCGGCTCCCACTTTTCCTTGGGGATCGACACCACGATGCCGGAGCCGAAGAAATGCGGCAGCGGCACCTCGTCGATGAAAGGCGTGCCCTGCACCACATGCGCCGGTGCGTCGATATGCGTGGTGTTGTGCATCGAGGTGGTGATGCGCTGCGACAGCACGCCGGACTTGGCCATGTAGTGGATGCGCTCGATCTTGACGTCTTCGAAGTAAGGCCAGTTCGGCGATTGATAGCCGAAGCGATGGGATAGGTTGTAGAACTCCAGCCCCATGCTGTTGTTGAGGTTCTCCTCGAACATCACGCCGCGAATTCGTTTGGCCACGGCTTCCTCCCTTTAATGTTGCACGCCTTCGCGTTTGTTCAGGTGAATTTGAAACAGAGCGAGCGGCAAACTCGGCCTGCTCCCTCTCCCCGCTGGGGAGAGGGTTGGGGTGAGGGGGTAGTTGACCCTCGATAGGCCATAACCCCTCACCCGGCGCACTTCGTGCGCCGACCTCTCCCATAGGGAGAGGTGACCAGAGTATGTCGATGCGCAGTGAACAACATCACCGAAATTTGCCCTCGCCTCACGCGGCGGCTGAATTCATATGCGCTTCCATGGCGCGCTTGGTGGCGATGAGCCGCTCGGCGATCATGGCGGCGCGGTCCTCGAAGCGCTGGCTCGGCACCGGCACCGAGATCGCCATCGGATTGCCGAGCGGGTCGTGCAGCGCCACGCCCACCGCCGAAATGCCGAGCGTGTGCTCCTGGCGGTCGTAGGCCGCGCCGCTTTTGCGCGCCGCGCCGAGATCGGCGATCAGCGCGTCGAACCGCGTGAGCGTATGGGGCGTGCGCGGCTCGAAAGTCCGCCCGATCAGCTTCTCGATCGCGCTATCCGTCAGCTGCGCGAGGTAAGCCTTGCCGTTGGCGGTGCAATAGAGCGGGAAGGTCTCGCCCACCGCCGACACCGCGCGCAGGCGCTGCGAGCCGATCACCTGGTCGATGAACACCAGGTGGTTCTTCTTGATCATGGCGAGATCGACGGTCTCGTGCAGCTCCTCCGACAGCCGCTCCAGGAACGGCCGCGCCAGCGCCAGGAAGTCGCTGCGCACCGAGGCGGCGAGCCGCAGGATCGTCGGCCCGAGCCGCACCCGCCCGTTCGGCGTCGCCGCGATCACCAGCTTCTCGCATTCCAGCGCGGCGACGATGCGCTGCACGGTCGAGCGCGCGAGATTTACGCGCTGCGCGATCTGCCCGAGGCTGAGGCCTTTGCTCTCGTCCTCCAGCGCGCGCAGGATCGTGGCCGCGCGCGCGATCACCTGCACCTGGCTTTTGTCGTTGGCGACAAGCCGGTCGCTCATGGCCCGATCGCTCATGGACCGATCGCTCATGGACTTTTCCTCCCACGCAGGCGCGCTCTTGCGCTTGGGCCGCCTTGCATTGTGGGACAGCTTAGCCCAATCTCCGGTACAGCGAAAAGAGAAAAATTCGGGTGAGGCGAGAGCCATCACCCGTTCGTCCCCGCGCAAGCGGGGACCCAGCAGCGGGTTACGTCGGCAACTGCGGTTTGTAGATTTCCGTTCGCGGAGTGGGCTGCGGTGCGACGGGCCTCACCCCACCTTCAACTTCCTCGCCTTCCGCAAATCCGCGTTGATGCGCGTCTGCCAGCCGCGGCCGGTCTTGCGGTAGGCGGCGAGCACGTCGGCGTCGAGCCGCAGCTTCACCGCCTGCTTCGGATTTGTGAGCGGCGGGCGGCCGCGGCGCAGAACCGTCTCGCCGCGGCGGATTTCGCCGCGGTCGAAGAACGCTTCCGTCAGCGCCGGGGCGTCGTCAGTATCCCGCCATGCGGCGGCGCCAGATTTCTTCTTCCTTGGCATGACAGTGCCTCATCGAGATAACGTGGCGGGCTTCGTCCCGTTGCGTCCAGACCGCGACGACCAAGCGCCCGTCGAGATGGCCGGCGGTGATGTAGCGCGTCTCGCCGTAATCGAAGCGGTCGTCGGCGATGGTCGCCGTCAGTCCTGCGAAAACTTCTACGGCCCGCGCGAAATCGAGCCCGCGATGCTTGAGCGTGAGGTCGCGTTTTGTCGGATCGAACGTGATCCGCATAATTATCGTACCCCCAATAAATATGCGCTGCAACAGCCATAGGTTGTCCTGCCCCGGCGGGCGTGACAATAAATTTCGACTAATCGTGGGGGCCGGTGCCGGAAATTCAGCATCGGAGACGGACGGGCCTGAGCGCGCAAAAAGTGTGCCGGGGCCGACGCGTCGGCCGCCAGAGCTATGGTGCTTGGCCCGGCCACTCGGTAAGAAAACCCCATGGTCAAAAAAATCGCTCTCGAAGAACACTTCCTCGATCCGGCCACCGAGCCCTATTGGCATCCGACGATGGTCGACGTCGCCGCGCCGAAGAAGCAGCAGCTTCACGGCGCGCTGACCGATTTCGGCGAGCAGCGGCTGGCGGTAATGGACAAGGCCGGCATCGCGCGCGCCGTGCTGGCGGCCGCCGGTCCCGGCGTGCAGGCCGAGCGCGACACCGCCACCGCGCTGCGCAATGCGCGCGCCTCCAACGATTTTCTCGCCGCGGAAATACAGAAACGCCCCGACCGCTATGCCGGCTTCGCCCATCTCGCCATGCAGGACGCCAAGGCCGCCGCCGACGAGCTCGAGCGCTGCATGCGCGAGCTCAAGTTCTGCGGCGCCATGATCAACGGCCACACCCACGGCAAATATCTCGACGATCGCTCCTACGACGTGTTCTGGGAGCGCGCCGCCGCCCTCGATGCGCCGGTCTATCTGCACCCGGCCGATCCGACCGCGCCGCTGCCGGCGCTCGCGGGCTACAACGTGCTGGCGCGGCCGATGTGGGGCTGGGGCGTGGAGACCGGCTCGCACGCGCTGCGCATCGTCTGCGGCGGCGTGTTCCACCGCTATCCGAAGGCCAGGCTCGTGCTCGGCCATCTCGGCGAGACGCTGCCGTTCCAGCTCTGGCGCTTCGACAGCCGCTCCGCGCCCTATGGCTGGAATCTGCCCAAGCGGCCGTCGCAATATCTGCAGGACAATGTCTGGGTGACGATGTCGGGCATGTACGACATGCCGCCGGTCAAGTGCTCGCTCGACGCGCTCGGGCGCGACCGCGTCATGTTCTCGGCCGACTATCCCTTCGACAACGCCGGCGCCGCCGAATTCATGGACGGCGCCGCGATGGACGAGAGCCTGCGCGCCGACGTCGCCTATAACAACGCGGCCAAGCTCTTGGGGCTGTAGGGTAAGCAAAAGCGAGCGGCAGGCGCGCTTGCCCTCTCCCCCTTGTGGGAGAAGGTGCCCGAGCGGAGGCGAAGCCGAGCGAGGGCGGGTGAGGGGGCGATGCTCAATTGAGTCCCCGCAGTTTACGCGTCTTCTCCGACTTATCCCCGTCGTCGGACGAAAAGCCCTGCAATTTCAAAAGCGAAAAAAAACTTATCCCCGGTCCAAAAAGTGCGCGGATAATGCGCGTGTCCTGCTCAACGAGGGCGCTTCATGAGGCGTCATGACGGTGGAGCAGGGCGCGGCGCCCGCGGGCGGGAGATGAACGCTCCTCCCGCACCCGGGCGGCGCCGGGGCACGCGCAAACAAGTTTACGCAGTTTGCGCAAACGCAAACTGCTATGCCGGGGGCACTATCCGACCCCCCTGCCAGGAGCTGGCTGACGATGAACTGCTCCCGGTTGAGCGGTTCATGGGCAAAGCGCGGCCCGGCGCCGGAGTGAGAACGCCGCGATGGCGCGCCGAAAGGCGCCACGTGTCGGAAACGGCACGTGTACTGACTACCAGGTTGCGCCGATCGGCGCGCCGTCCCCCTCCTTGTTTGGAGGGGCCAAGGAAAGACTGGCCTACCCGGGGCCTTGCAAAGAATACGGGCGATAGCGCATGTCTGCGCCGGCTGTTTGACAATCGAATAGGCGAATGTGTGGTGCGGGCGTGAGGCATCCACGCTTTACCCTCCCCTGGAGGGGGAGGGTCGCGAGCATCGAAGATGCGAGCGGGGTGGGGTGATTTCTTCGCGCCAAACTTCACCCCACCCCGCCCGCCTTCGCTGACGTTTCGGCGCATAGCCGATGCTACGCATCGGCGTTCTTTTGCCAAGGACGGCGGCTGGAGGCCGCCTAGCCTCCCCATCCAGGGGAGGGTGAAGCGCGTACGCGGCGCTCCCGCGCCCTTACTTCGGCGGCGCCAGCACCCGCACCGGTTTTTTGTCCAGCCAGGCGCGGATGTCCTCCACCATGTGTCCATAAAAGCGCTTGTAGTTCTCCGCCGTCACATAGCCGAGATGCGGCGTGATCAGAATATTGTCGAGCTTGCGGAACGGGTGATCGAGCGCCAGCGGCTCTTCGTTATAGACGTCGATCGCCGCGCCGGCGATTCCTTTGGCGCGCAGCGCGTCTTCGATCGCCTTCTCGTCGGCGATCGGCCCGCGCGAGGTGTTGATGAAAAACGCCGTCGGCTTCATCAGCGCGAGTTCGGCGGCGCCGATCAGCCCGCGCGTGCGCGCCGAAAGCTGCGAATGGATGGTGACGAAATCCGCCGTGCGCAGCAGTTCTTCCTTGCTCACCAGCGTGGCGCCGCCTTCCTTGGCCTGCTCGGCGGTCAGGTTCTGGCTCCAGGCGATCACCTTCATGTCGAAAGCGTTCGCCACGCGCGCCACTTTTTTCCCGAGCTTGCCCAGCCCGATGATGCCGAGCGTCTTGCCGTAGAGATCGATGCCGATCGTCGACTGCCAGCGCGCGCCCGCTTTGAGCCGCGCGTTCTCCGCGCCCATGTGGCGGGTGAGCTCCAGCATCAGCCCGAAGGTCAGCTCCGCGGTCGGCGGCCCGAGCGACTCGGTGCCGCACACCGGAATGCCGCGCGCGGCGGCCGCCGCCATGTCGATCGCCGCGTTGCGCATGCCCGAAGTGACGATCAGCTTGAGGTCGGGCAGGGCGTCGATCACGTCCTTGCCGAACGGGGTGCGCTCGCGCATCAGGCAGACGATGGCGCAGCCTTTCAGCGCGGCCACCACCTTGTCGGCGCCGGTGAGCTTCTCGTTATAGACCTTGAAGCTCACGTCCTTGGCGAGGCTTTGCCAGTCGGCGAGCTGCAGCGCCACGTTCTGGTAGTCGTCGAGAATGGCTCCCTGCAGGCTCATGACGCCTCCCCTGACGTGCTTGTCCGCCCCGGCCGCGGACTAGCCACAGGCCGGCGGCGATCACAAGGCGGGGACGTCGGCGGAGAGCGGCGTCAGCCGTGCTTGGCGCGCCAGGCGGGCCCGGGGCCGCGCATATAGTGGCGCTCGGGCCGGTAGCGGCGGCCGAGCTCGTGCCAGAAGCTTGCGAACAGATGGCCGACGTGCCCGAAGGGGCGGGCGGCCGAACCGGAGAGGACCAACATCGCGCGTGTCATGACGCAAGGACCCGAAACGCAAAACCCGAAATCCGGGGGTTCACGCCGGGTAGCATGACACTTCAGGGATTAAGGCCGGGTGCGGGCCTACCGCTGCGGAGGGAAAAATTGGCAAACAGCCTTTCTAAAATTTTACCGACGGCGTCCGTCGTCTCCCTCCGGTCATTCCGAGACGACCGCGGAGCGGTCGGGCCCGGAATCCAGGGCGACATGGCGAGGCTTTTCAGCTTGGCCCTGGATTCCGGGCTCGCGCCTTCGGCGCGCCCCGGAATGACAGTGAGCGGAACCGCCGCGCTTGCCCTTCGCCGCCGCCCTCGCTACATGAGCCGCGCATTTCCCGACAAAGCCGCCGGCAACGTGGGTGCCCCACGCACGAGCGGATTCCAGCCGAAACACAAGGGTTTCCCAGGTCAATGAACGGTCGCCAATTCATCTATCACATGCAGGGCCTGTCCAAGTCCTATCCGGGCGGGCGCAAGGTGCTGGAAAACATCCACTTGTCGTTCTACCCGGACGCCAAGATCGGCGTGCTCGGCGTCAACGGTTCCGGCAAGTCGACTTTGCTGCGCATCATGGCCGGCCTCGACACCGAGTTCTCGGGCGAGGCCTGGGTGGCGGAGGGCGCCCGCGTCGGCTTCCTGCCGCAGGAGCCGCAGCTCGACCCCGACAAGTCGGTGCGCGGCAATGTGGAGGAGGGCGTGGCCGCCCGGCGCGCGCTGCTCGACCGCTACAACGAGCTCGCCATGAACTATTCCGACGAGACCGCCGATGAGATGGCCAAGCTCCAGGACATCATCGACGCCCAGAACCTGTGGGACCTCGACGCCAAGGTCACCCAGGCCATGGACGCGCTCAACTGCCCGGCCGACGACGCCGAGGTGGCGAAGCTCTCCGGCGGCGAGCGCCGCCGCGTCGCACTCTGCAAGCTGCTGCTCGATCAGCCCGAATTGCTGCTGCTCGACGAGCCGACCAACCATCTCGACGCCGAGAGCGTCGCCTGGCTGGAGGGCCACCTGCGCAACTATCCCGGCGCCATCCTGATCGTCACCCACGACCGCTACTTCCTCGACAACGTAACGGGGTGGATCCTCGAGCTCGACCGCGGCCACGGCATCCCCTACCAGGGCAACTACACCGCCTGGCTCGGCCAGAAGCAGAAGCGGCTGGAGCAGGAAGGCCGCGAGGAAGCCGCGCGTCAGCGCACCTTGGCGCGCGAGCAGGAATGGATCTCCGCCTCCCCCCAGGCCCGCCAGACCAAGTCCAAGGCGCGCTACCAGCGCTACGAGGACCTGCTGAAGCAGGCCAACGAAAAGCAGACGCAGACCGCCCAGATCGTCATCCCGGTGGCCGAGCGGCTCGGGCAGAACGTGGTCGAGTTCGATCACCTCTCGAAAGGCTTCGGCGACAATCTGCTGATCGACGACCTCACTTTCCAATTGCCGGCCGGCGGCATCGTCGGCGTCATCGGCCCCAACGGCGCCGGCAAGACCACGCTGTTCCGCATGATCACCGGCCAGGAAAAGCCCGACAAGGGCACGATCAAGGTCGGCGAGACCGTGCATCTCGGCTATGTCGACCAGTCGCGCGACTAGTCTCGACGGCAAGAAGACCGTGTGGGAGGAAATCTCCAACGCGCAGGACATCATCCTGCTGGGCAAGAAGGAGATGAACTCACGCGCCTATTGCGCGGCGTTCAATTTCAAGGGCGCCGACCAGCAGAAGAAGGTCGGCCAGCTTTCCGGCGGCGAGCGCAACCGCGTGCATCTCGCCAAGATGCTGCGCTCCGGCGCCAACCTGCTGCTGCTCGACGAGCCGACCAACGATCTCGACGTCGACACGCTGCGCGCGCTGGAGGAAGCGCTGGAGGATTTCGCCGGCTGCGCCGTCATCATCAGCCATGACCGCTGGTTCCTCGACCGCATCGCCACGCATATGCTCTCGTTCGAGGGCGACAGCCACGTCGAATGGTTCGAGGGCAACTTCCAGGACTACGAGAAAGACAAGATGCGCCGGCTCGGCACCGACACCATCATTCCGCACCGGCTGAAGTATAAGAAGTTTACGCGGTGAGTTAACAATCTCCGAACAATAATTCTGGACGCGAGAATTGATCAGTTGCGATTGGTCGGTAGATCAATCCTTAGTCGTCGATTTTTCTCGCGTACACTCCTAGGTCGCACTTCCCGAACAGATTGATACTTCGGGTTCTCACGAAATACACGCTTCGCAAAGGAAAAATCATTTCGATTTGAATAGATCATCGGCGTAAGCCCAAGAGCATTGCAGATAGTTTAGATTTTCAACGTTCTCTTTTGTAGCGGTTATGGATGAGCCGCTTTTTATTGCTTCGAAAAGGGGATGGGCGGCTACGCAATACGCGCTGTGCTTGTTGGAAAAGCAATTGTTCAGAACTTGTCGCAGCAATCCCTCTTAATCCTGCTGAACGATTTCACGATGTATGCGCATGGCATCCTCATATCCCGTAATGATCTGGTGCGCCGTCGTTGAGCAGGGCATGTAAAGCGCGAGCTTTGGCGTTAGAGGCAAGAAGGCCTCCACCCCTTGGACATCAAATCCCACGATTTTTCTTCGACGGTTCTTCCGAATGCTGCAGGACGACGGGGTGGTCACCTAAGTAGAACGTATCTTCACCAACGATGGTCATCGCGATCCAAGGGCGGCGCTGTAGTTCGCCTGAAACAAGAAAACTACTGCGCCAAAGGTCTGAAAATATTTTGCCGCATTCCTTCCTGGATCTATTGTCATATAGACCTTGTAAAGACCTCGGTCCTAAATCATTGTCCGCGACGAAATCCGCAGCAAGCCTTTTTCGCGTGGATCTAGTCCAGCGTCGAGCGAATTAATCACTTGGCTGCAGAATTGGAGCTGCCTTCGTTTCAATCCGTTCCAATTGATCAGCTCGTACGAAACAGCATGGCTCTCAAGATATCGAAGTCATTGAGAACCTCAATCGGTGGCGAACGTATCAATCGGTGACGGAGGCTTGTCCTCATCTGCGGTTCGGATTCGAGGCAAAACACCGCCATTGTAAGCCGGTAAATTCTCGATAAGAAATTTGACGTATCCAGTGTAGAAGTTTCGTCGGTCACGTCGCCTCGCTCAATCTGAACGCATGCTGCGGTAGCCAGATACTTGCGGCAACTCGGAAGGTTTCCAGCGGCGGCTTTTCGAGTAGGTCATCGAGTGACGCCGTCGACGCCGCAAATGGCGCTCACCGCTGCCTCGGCATCTCCTCGGTCCACGAATGCAGCGCGCGCAGCGTCGGCGTCTTCTTGTGCTGGTGCTCGCCCATGCGCTGCAACAGGTTCGCCAGCACCGTGACGCCCGCTGCGGCGTGCGGGCCCTTGTTGAGCATGATGCATTCGGCGCGCGCGGCCATCGCCGCGTCGGTCATTTCGCCGCGCGACGGCAGGCCCTTCGACACCAGGCCTTCCAGCACCTGCGTCGCCCAGATCACCGGCACGTGGGCTGCCTCGCACAGCCACAATATCTCTTCCTGCATTTCCGCCAGCCGCTCGAAGCCGAGCGCGATGGCCAGATCGCCGCGCGCGATCATGACGGCAAGCGGCTGGCGGCCGGCCGCCTGCACGATGATGTCCGGCAGATTGCGCACGGCGCGCGGCGTCTCGATCTTGGCGACCAGCGCCAACTTGCGCCAGTCGGCGCGGCGCGCCGCCAGTTCGTCCTGCAGGCTTGCGACATGCGCGCCGGTCTCGACGAAGGAATAGCCGACCATGTCGGCGTGCCGCACGATGAAATCGAGATCGCTGCGGTCGCGCGCGGTCAGCGGGTCGAGGCCGAGATCGGTGTCGGGGAAGTTGAGGCCCTTCTCCGCCTTGAGCTTGACGCCCTTGGCGCGCCCTTCCTCCATCAGCGCGACGAAGCCGGCCGGCGTGCGGCGCGCGATGCGGCCGCGCAGCTTGCCGTCGTCGATGAAGATGCGATGGCCCACGGCCAGCCGCTCGAACACCTGCGGCAGCGTGCAGCCGGTGCTGAAGGCGGTCGCGTCGGCCGCGTCGCCGGTGCGCAGCAGCAGCGCGTCGCCGATGTGCAGGCGGTCCTGTCCCGGCGGGCACGCGACGTCGACCATGCGCACCTTGGGGCCGCCGATATCCATCAGGACCTTGATGCGGCGGCCGGAAGCGGTTTCGGCGGCGCGCACGTGCTCGATCATCTGGCTCCACAGCCCGACATCGTCATGCGCGCAATTGATGCGCACGGCGTCGGCGCCGGCTTCGGCGAGACCGGCGATCACGGCCGGAATCGAAGGCGGCGTCGGTGCCGAGCGTGACCAGAATGCGCCCGGCATGGCCTTCGCGCGCCGGCCCGAACACTTCGCGGCTGTTGGCGGCGAGCAGCCGCTCGCCGCGGAAGAACTGCCGCTCGCTCGGCCGGCGCGGGCGCGAGGATACTGGCACGGCGGTCATGGCGGCAAGCGTCGCGCTCACCGTGTCGAGCGTCGCGAGCACGCGGCTCTCCGAGCGGCCGAGCGAGGACAGCCCCATCAGCATCAACCGGCGCTGCAAGGGCCGCAGATCGTGGCGCCGCAGACAGAGATAATGGGCAAGGTTGAGCGCGCCGAGCCGGAACACGGGCCGCTCGATGCGCGGCCGCCACAGGCGGAACATGGCGCGGCCGGCGGCGGCGGCGTCGCGCCGGACCTCGCCGACCTCGTTGAGCAACTGGCGCGCTTCCTGCCGCGTTTCGCCGATCGTCATGCGACCAAGGCTATGAAATTGGTTCGGGGAACCCAAATTCCATACCGTCGCTTTATGACGGTTCTGTGTAAGCAGACCGCGCGCTTTCACGCCGTCGTATAGCTGATCGCCGCGTAGTATGCCCGGCCGAAGCCGGCGATCGTGTTGGCCTTGTCGGTGCCGTTGATGATGCGGCGCGCGTTCACCCAGTCTTCGGTCGTGGCGTTGAAATAGTCGGAAAATTTCTTGCCGGTGAATACGCCGCTCTCCATGCCGTAGAACATGATGTCGGCGGCCAGCGGCGGGCGCAGCACGCGGTCGGCATTGGCGTCGCTGGCGATCAGGTCGATGGTGAACTGGCGCTGCATCCCGGTGTAATTGGCGCGGCCGGTGAGCTGCACGAAGCCGCGGCCGTGAAAGCGCACGCCGTCGCCGGGTTGCGTATTGCCGAGCCGCCGCGCGATGTCGGGATGCGTCCCTTCCGGGTCGTAGCGGTCGAAAAAATATTTGTTGCCGCCGTATTCGTTGATCGGCTGCATCTTCATGTCGGTCTCGTGATGGGTGGTGGCCAGCGCGTAGGCGAGCCAGCGGTCGTCGCTGTCGGGATAATCGCGCTCCCAGGTGTCGAGGATGAAATTGAGCCCGTCGACCTGCGACTGCCGGAGCTTGCCCGCGAACAGCGCGTTGCGGACGTGATCGAAAAAGAACGGGCGGTTGATCGTGCTGGCCATGGCCGGCTCCCTCGGGTCATGATTGTGCTATTCATATTTACAACCATAGCATGTAGACCCCAATTCGGCCATGCCGATTGGCGATTTTCACCGCCGCGCGGAATTGTCTAGGTCACGGCGCACGCCCGAAAGTCCGCAGGAGGAAATACGTTGCGATTTGCCGGAGCCGTTGTTCTCGCCCTTGCCCTGCTCATGCCGGCGGCCGCCAAGGCCGACGATTTCCAGCAATGGCTGCAGGCGGCCTGGCCGGACGCGCAGAAGCTCGGCGTCTCGCGCGGCGTGTTCGAGGCCGCCACGCGCGGGCTCGAGCCCGACTATTCGCTGCCCGATCTGCAAATCCCGGGACGGACGGAGAAGCCGCCGCCGCAACCGGAGTTCGTGCGCACGCCCGAGCAATATGTCAGGGAATCCTACATCGCGCGTTTGGCCGCGACGGGCCGCAAGCTCGCCGCGCGTTACCGCGACACGCTTGCCCGCATCGACAAGCGCTTCGGCGTGCCCGGCCCGGTGGTGCTGGCGATCTGGGGGCGCGAGACCGATTACGGTCGCGAGACCGACCGGCACGACGCCATCCGCGCGCTGGCGACCGAAGGCTTCGTCGGCCGGCGCAAGGACTACTTCCGCAACGAGTTCCTGCTGGCGCTGAAGATGCTGCAAGACGGCATTCCGCGCAGCGACATGCGCTCGTCCTGGAGCGGCGCGCTCGGCCTCACGCAATTCCTGCCGTCGGACTATTACAAGTTCGCGGTCAATTTCGACGGCAAGGGCCGTCCCGACATCTGGCATTCGGTGCCGGATGCGCTCGCCTCCGCCGCCAAGCAGCTTACCGACCGCGGCTGGGTTGCCGGCGAGCCGTGGGCCATCGAGGTGCACGTGCCGGCGAATGTCGATTGCACGCTGGCGGTGCCCTCGCATCAGGAGCCGATCGGTGCCTGGCTGGCGCGCGGCTTCAAGCCGGCCTACGGGCGCAAGCTGAGCGCGCGCGTGCGCGCCATTCCCGCTTCGCTGCTGTTGCCGGAGGGCACCTACGGGCCGGCGTTCCTCGCGCCGAAGAACTTCTTCGTGATCAAGGAATACAATTTCTCCGATCTCTACGTGCTGTTCGTCGGCCATCTCGCCGACCGCATCGCCGGCGCCAAGCCCTTCGAGCAGCCCTGGAGCAAGGATAAGCAGCTCAAGACCAGGCAGGTGGAGGCGATGCAGGAGCGGCTCGCCGCGCTCGGGCTCTACCGCGACAAGATCGACGGCAAGGCCGGCATGCACACGCGCGCGGCGCTCGGCGAATATCAGAAGAAGAACGGGCTGAAGGTGGACTGCTGGCCGACGCGGGCGCTGCTCGACCAGATGGAAAGCAAATAAGCAAATGCCCGGCGCTTAAGGCCGGGCATCGCATTGCTTGCGCGCTGTATCGAAAAAATCAGTCGCAGATTTCGACGCGGCGGTGGCGCCAGCCGTAGCCCTCGACCCAGATGCGCTCGTGCCTGACATGGCAGACCGGCTCGTCTTCGTAATAGACGCGCGACGGCGGCGGAGGCGGCGGCGCGGCATAGACCGGCGCCGGCTGGCTGTTGGCGAGCGCCGAGCCGAGAATGGCGCCGGCGGCGAGCCCGCCCACGACGCCGGCGGCCACGCCGCAGCCGTGGCAACGGGCCTGCGCCGGAGACGACAACGCCGCGGCCAGCATGGCGGCCGCGGCGAGCGCAAAAGCGGTGTTTTTCATGACTGCCCTCGGACCGGTTGAAACCGGCGAGGATCATGCACCCGGCGTATTACGCGTTTCTTAATAACGATAGCGTTCCCGGCAGACGAAGTGCGGGTCGCCCCAGCCCACGAAATCGCCGTAGCGGTTATAGAGCCGCTGGCGCGCCCAGTAGCCGTGATGGCAGCGGTAGGGCGGCGGCCGGTCGTAGCCGTCATAGACCACATAGCCGCCGCGCGGCTGCGCATTGGCGATGGCCGAGCCGATGATGGCGCCGGCCGCCAGGCCGCCGATCACGCCGGCGGCGACGCCACACCCGTGGCAGCGCGCGTCCGCAGTCGTCGGCGCGCTCAAGGTACCCGCAGCAAGCGCAGCGGCTGCCGCCACGGCGAGAATGGCCTTCTTCATTTGCTTTCACCCTCCGGGTCATGTCGGCGCTCGGCCGACGGCGTGCCGGCAAAGCGGTCCGGCACTCGAAAGGGCAGGTCCCGCGATGCTGAAAAGCTATCGAGAGCGCGCCCCCATAAGCAAAGCCCGGAATCGTGGCCGAAACCGGGCTTAGCTTGTCGTCGTGTTTAAGTCGTTCGCGGCCTAATGGCAAACGCGTACGCGCCGATAGTGCCAGCGATGGTGATACCACACGCGCTCGCCGCGCCAGTAGCAGTCGGGCTCATAATAGTAATAAGGACGCGGCGCGTAGTAAGCGGGCGCACCGTAGTAATAGCCTCCATGGGAGGCGGCGGAGCCGATAATCGCGCCAACGGCGAGCCCTCCGATGATACCGGCGGCCACGGCGCCGCCGTGACGGGCTTCGGCATGCTGCGGGACGGCGACGGTCGCGAGGACGAGGGCCGCGGCGGCCGCGATGGCGGTCAAGACTTTTTTCATGGCAGACCTCTTTTTCATCGATCGCAATGATCTAACGGCCGGGCCGGCCGATCCCTGCGATTGGCGTGCAGCGAAAACGCCGCTGTTGCCCTGCAAGTTCCCGCGCCGCGCGTGAACCTGGGCTGAACACATTGTTTAGACTGGTAAAATCTCGGATGGCCGCAGCGTTAAATTTCGGCAAGGCTTGCGGCGAGAATGCGGCAAGCCGCCTGTTCAGCGGCCGAAGCGGCCGAGCACGCGCGACAGCATGGTGGGTTGCTTGGCCGGCGCCCGCGGCGGCGTCACGGGAGCAGCGTGCACGGGCGTTGCCACCTTGCTGAAAGCCGCTTGCTTGACGGCGGCCGCGCGCGCCGATGCTGCGCGGCGCGGCTTGCGGCGCTCGGTATTTGCGCGCGGGGCATGCGCCCGCGTTTTGGCGGCACGCGCCCGCCGCGTGCGCACATGCTTACGTGAAGAACCGACGGCGGTGCGGGCTTTGCGCGCGCGTCCCGCCGTTTTGCGTTTGCGCCGCGCCGCCGTCTTGGCGCGCGCAGGCTTTTTCTTTTTCGCCGGGCGCCGGCGGCGCTTGAGCACGCGGCGGCCGGCATGTTGCAGGAACAGCTTCTCGAGCGGATAGCTCAGACGGCGCACCGCGGCGTCGAACGGCAGCCATTCCACCGCCACGATATCGCTCATGACGTCGCGGCTCGGCCGCTCATAGGCCTGCATGCGCCAGAACTGCACCACTTTGGGCCGCCCGCGCGCGCGATAGGTGATGGCGCCGAGGAACTCGTGTACGCGCACGCGATGGCCGGTTTCTTCCACCACCTCGCGCCGGGCGCCGGCGATCGGGTTCTCGTCACGCTTGAGCTTGCCGCGCGGCAGCACCCAGCGTTCGTCCTTGCTGCGCTGCACGACGGCGATGAGAGAGCGTCTCTTGCCGCCGCCGCGCACCACCACGCCGCCCGCGGCAAAGATCGGAGTGCGAGCCATTCGTTTTGAGTCCTCGATCGTTGCCGGTTTAGCAAATTGCCGGCCGCTCGGCGTGGAAGAAATGCGCGCGCACCGGCCGGGCTGTGGGCAACTTGATTCGGGGCGGACAGCAACGCTTCTGTCATAAATTTGTCACGGCCGTTTCGCCGCCCTACAATAGGTCGGTCGCCACCGGAAGAGAGCCTTTAGCCATGCCCGAACTCACCTGGGATCACGTCCATCTGCGCAGCCCCGATCCGGAAGCGACCGCGCAATGGTTCGAGCGCATGCTGGGTGCGCAGGTGATCCGCTCGATGCAGGACGGCAAGCCGCGCATCGACCTGCAGCTCGGCGGCGCCAAGGTCTTCATCGCGCCGGTGACGGCCGGCGACGGCGTCAATACGCCGCCGACTCCGCCGTATCAGGGCCTTGATCATTTCGGTCTTTCGGTCGGCGATATCGACGCGGTGGCGGCGGAACTCAAAGCCAAGGGCGTGGAGTTCACCAAGCCGCCGCACGTGCCGCGTCCGGGCATCAAAATTTGCTTCCTGCGCGGGCCGCAAGGCATCTCCATAGAACTGCTCGAGCGTGACCCGAAATACGCTTGAATACGGCGAATCCTCCGGAATTGGCGCTGGATAAGGCGGCCCCGGCGCTTGCTTCGGCGTGTAGCGATTGCGTAAAAATGCGCGGGGCGCTCGGTGCAATGGCGTGTGGGGGAGTTATGCGGCGGCTCGCAGCGATAATCGGCGCGGCCGTCGCGATGGCGGTGGTCGTGCTCACGGCGGGCGCCGCCGGTGCCCGCGAGAATCGCTTCGAGCGCAGCCTGCAACGGCTCGCTCCCGTCGACCGGCTCGAGCAGCTGTGCGACTACACCGCGATGAAGCGCATCCGCAACGACCATCGGCACTTGCGTCCGGATCGCGCGGTGGCGGGCGCCGCCAAAGAGCCGCGCATCAAGGACGACACCATCGTCGCCAAGGGCGGCGCCTTCCGCAGCCGCCGCAAATGGTACGAGCTCACCTACTCCTGCACGGCGGCGCCCGACCATCTGACGGTAACCTCCTTCAGCTACAATATCGGGCCGGAGATTCCCGAAGACAAATGGAAGACCTACGGTCTTTGGGAGTGAGCCGCGCGACCCGCGGTTTCATGTGACGTCGCGGCGTGCATCGCAAGCGCGGATCGTTGCCGCGGCAGCGAGCGCCAGCGCGAGCGGCGCCGTCAGACACCAGAAGCCGACCGCCCAATAAAACAGTGCCGATACCGCGCAGCCGCCGGCGAAGGCGAAGAGATTGAGCGTCATGCGGCCGATGTGGGCGCGAAACGCGCGCGTCTGCTGCGGACGGTCGCCGGTCAACAAGCCGACGGCGCCGATCGTGGCGTCGGTGGCATTGCCGGTCATGAAGGTCGTGGCCGGCACCTCGGGCAAGTGCACGCGCTGCATGTCGTTCTGCACCGCCATGGCGGCGATGGCCGCGAAGGCGGTGGCGAGCGCCGGCGCGCCGTCGAAATTCGAAAACGGTCCGTAGCGCACGCCCAGCACGAGAAAGGCCGCGAGCAGTACGAGCTCGGCGCCGATCAGCACATCGCGCGCCGGCCATTTGCGCGCGCGCATGCCGGCGCCGGCCAGCCGCGCCAGCGCCACCACCGCGACGAATTCCGGCAGCGCCAGGATCTTGCCGAGATAGCCATGGCTGCCGAGCACGATCGCCGCGCACAGCGTGGCGAGATTGCCGGTGACGTGAGCGGCGAACAGTCCGTGCAGGCCGAGAAAGCCGGCGGCGTCGACCAGACCGCCGTTACAGGCGAGCAATGCGCCGATCGCCGCCGTTCTATCGAAGTTTTTCATTCCATGACGCGTGGCCGCCCGCCCAAAACTCAACTGCCGGGCGGCTTGTCCTTCACTTCGGTCGCCGGCCGGTCGCTGCCGGAGGCGGTCTCGGTGTGCCAGCGGCCCTTGTCGTCCTCGTATTGAATGACCTGCGTCTGGCCCGGCACGCGCTGCTCGGCGGCCGCGGCCTGCGCAGCGGCCAGCGCGGCGCCGTGGCTGGGAAAGCTTTCCGAGAACACGCCGTTGGCCTTGTAGGCCCAGCCGCCGTCGTGCTCGACGATTTCATAGATGACTTCCATGGGTCCCCCGTCTGGCGAAAAAGGGTGTCGGGACGCGCGGCTTGCGCTTGGGGGAAACGTACCACGGCGCGTTTCGGTTGCAGGGAACTTTCTGAGGGTGCGCGGAACCGCCCGCAACGCGCAACCGTTGACCTCGATTGCGCACTGCGAGGCCTCTTTGCACGCTTTCAATCTTGCGCTGACCGTCGGGGCCGGACTGACCCTGGCGCTGGGTCTGGCGTCCGGCTTCATCAAGAATCGCCTGTGGCTTTCCGAGGCGGCCATTGCGCTCGCGCTCGGCGTGCTGATCGGCCCGGCCGGGCTCGGTCTGTACAATCTCGATCCGGTGCAGCCGGCCGACGGCTATATCCTGCGCGAGGCCGCGCGCGTCAGCCTCGCCATTGCCATCATGGCGGCCGGCACGCGGCTGCCGACCGGCTATCTGCGCGCGCATGCGCGCGAGATGCTGGTGGTACTGGTCGGCGGCATGGCCGCCATGTGGCTGCTCACCAGCGTGGTGACCGCGCTGATGCTGCAGACCTCGCTCCTGGTGACGCTGCTGGTGGCGGCCTGCGTCACGCCGACCGACCCGGTGCTGGCCGCATCCATCCTGACCGGCTGGGACGCCGAGCGACGCATCCCGGCGCGCATTCGCCGTCTCTTGTCGGCGGAGAGCGGCGCCAATGACGGGCTCGGCATGATCTTCGTCATGCTGCCGGTGGCTTTCCTGACCCGGGACGGCACCGCGAGCGCCATCACGCATTGGCTGTGGCAAGGCGTGCTGCTCGATCTCGTCGCGAGCGTCTTGTTCGGCGCGGTGCTTGGACTTCTGGCGGCCTGGATTTATCGGGCCGTGCAAGGCACGCTCTGGGCCGAGCACACCTCGATGGTCACGGTCAATGTGTCGCTTGCGCTGTTCGTCATGGCGACTGTCGGTCTCATCGGCGGCGACGGCCTGCTCGGCGTGTTCGCCGCCGCCGTGGCGTTCGCCGGGCGCACCGACGAGCAGCCGACCGAGGCGAACGAGCGCTTCCAGGAGGCGGCCAAGCGCTTCTTCGAATTGCCGGTGCTGGTGCTGCTCGGCGTCGCGCTGCCGTGGGGCGCCTGGGGCAAGCTCGGCTGGCTGGCCTTCGCCTTCCCGCTGGTTGCGATCCTGCTGCGCCGGCTGCCGGCCTGGCTGGTGCTGGCGCGCTTCATGCCGTCGCTCGCCGACACGCGCGACCGCCTGTTCGCCGGCTGGTTCGGCCCGGTCGGCATCAGCGGCCTTTTCTACGTGCTGCTGGCGATGCGCACGACCGGCCATGACGAGCCGTGGATCTACGGCAGCATGATCATGCTGGCCTCGGTGCTGCTGCACGGCGTGGCGGCGACGCCGCTCACGCGGCTTTATGCGCCCGAGCGCGATGCCGAACACGTCCTGGTGTGGACGCGAGGGCTGTGAGGAGAGATGAGCCCGTGAAATTGCATCGCATCGTTTTGCTGGCCATCGTCATCGCGCTCACGCAGGACGCTTCGAGCGTCGCCGCCACCAGCGGCGATCTCGCTACATTGCGCCAGGACGCGCTGCGTGCCGTCAACCAATCCCGTCACAAACATGGCCTGCCGCCGCTCGCGCTCGCCGACCGGCTCAACACCGTGGCGCAGAACCACGCCGAGGACATGTACAGGAACCACTACTATGCCCACACCTCGCCGCAGGGGGTGACGGTCGAGGACCGCTACCGGAAGGCGGGCGGCAGCAAATGGCGGCTGATCGCGGAGAACATCGCGCGCTGCCAGGGCTGCCGGCCGCCGCCGAGCAAGGCGACGGTCGCAGAACTGCAGGACGGCTGGATGCACAGCCCCGAGCACCGTGCCAACATTTTGCACCGTGGCCTCACGCGGTTCGGTTACGGCATCGCGGTCGATGCGCGACAAGGCCTCTATGCGGTGCAGACCTTCGCCGGCCCGGGCGTGCCGCGCGGGCTGAAGAAAGGCGAAACCGCGCCGGCGATCGGGCCGGACAAGCAGGCGCAGGCCGCTCTTGCCGCCGTCAACCGCGCGCGCAAGCAAGCCGGCGTCGCGCCGCTCACCTTGAGCGACGGCCTGACCAAAGCCGCGCGCGCGACCCTGCCGGACAAAAGTCTCGACGCTTTCGACCTGCATGGCAAACACGAGCTGTTTGGCGCGTTGCCGGAGGCCGAGCGGTTGCGCTGGCGCTCGCTCGGTGCGCTCGCCGGTGCCTGCGGCGGCTGCGGCGTCGAGCCGACCGGCGCCGACGTGCGCTTTTTCATCGAGCAATGGCTCGGGAAGCCGGGCTCCAAGCAGCGCCTGACGTCGAAGCGCTTCGACGCCCTCGGCTTCGCGCTCGCCGTCGACGGCAAGGGCAAGAAAGTCGCGCTCGCGCTGCTCGGTGCGGCACGCTGAGCGCGTCCCTCAGTCGAAGCAGACCAGCCCGATGCCGGCAAAGCCTTCGCTGAGCAGCAGCGCCGTCAAACCGAGCGCCAGCGCGCCGGCCACCATGAGAAAGGCCGTGCGGCTGTGGAGGCGGGAGGCGATCCACGTCACCAGGCCCACGATACCCAGCACCAGGCCGACCGTCATCGCCAGGAACTGCACGACGAAGAAGCCGATGCAGCCGACCGCCACCGTGAAATTGAAACCGGCCCAGGCGTCGAGGCCGAGGGCCAGCAGCACCAGGACGACGAAGAGGGCAATGCGATGCCTGGAGCGGCGGCGCGACGGGGTGGATGACATCGCCCGCTTTTAGCGCGTAGGCTTGGGCGCTTGCTACCGGCTTGGCGGGCGACGCGCACTCAAGGGAGGAAAAGCAAAATGGCGTTCACGGTCACCAGCACCAGCTTCAAGGATGGCGATTATCTCGGTCCCGATTTCGTCCTGTCGGAGGACTATGGCTTCGGCTGCGCCGGCGCCAACAAGTCGCCGCAGCTCAAATGGTCGGGCGCGCCGGAGGGCACCAAGAGCTTCGCCGTCACCTGCTTCGACCCCGACGCGCCGACCGGCTCCGGCTTCTGGCACTGGCTGGTGGTCAACATCCCACCCAATGTGACGGAGCTTGCCCTCGGCGCCGGCAGCCCGGGCGGCAAGATGCCGGCGGGCGCGCTTGAAACGCGCACCGACTTCGGCAAGCCCGGCTATGGCGGCCCCTGCTCGCCGCCGGGCTCGCATCCGCACCGCTACCTGTTCAACGTATTCGCGCTCAAGGTCGACAAGCTGCCGGTCGAGGCCGACACCTCGGCCGCGGTGGTCGGCTTCCATCTGCATTTCACCACGCTCGAGCAGGCGAGCATCATGGGTCTGTTCAAGCGCTAGGCTTGGGCCGCCATGAAGGTCTTCATCACCGGCGCGACAGGCTATATCGGCGGCTCGGTCGCGGAGGCGCTGGTGCGCGCCGGCCATGACGTGAGCGGCCTGACCCGCTCCGACAAAAGCGCGGCGGCGCTGGAAGAGCGCCGCGTCGCGCCGGTGCGCGGCTCGCTCGACGATACCGACGTGCTGACCCAAGCCGCGCGCAACGCGGATGCGACCGTCAACGCGGCCAATGCCGGTCACCGCGGCGCCGCCGAGGCTTTGGTGCGCGCGCTCGCCGGCACCGGCAAGGCGCTCATCCACACCTCCGGCTCCAGCATCGTCGGCACCCGCGCGCGCGGCGAACTGGTGGAGGCCGTGTTCGACGAGGACACCCCGTTCACGCCGACGCCGCACCGGGCGCCGCGCGTCGAAATCGACAAGATGGTGCGCGCCGCCGCGGCGAACGGTGTGCGCTCGGCGGTGATCGCGCCCAGCCTGATCTACGGGCGCGGCCGCGGGCTCAACCCGCACAGCATCCAGATCCCGTGGCTGATCCAGGTGGCGAAGAAATACGGCGTCGCCAAGCATATCGGCTCGGGCGAGAACCGCTGGGCGAACGTGCATATCGACGACCTGGTGACGCTCTATCTGCTGGCGATCGAGAAGGCGCCGGCCGGCGCGTTCTATTTCGCAGAGAACGGCGAGAACTCCATGCGCGAAATCTGCGAGGCGATCGGCCGCATGCTCGGTTTCGGCGGACGCACGCAGAGCATGATGGTGGAGGACGCCGCCGCCGAATGGGGCGACGGCCCTGCCAACGACACCATGGGCTCCAACAGCCGCGTGCGCGCCAGGCGCGCGCGCGCTGAGCTCGGCTGGCAGCCGCATGAGAAATCATTGATCGAGGAGATCGAGCGCGGCTGTTACGCGCAGGAGCGCGACAGCTAGCGCAAGCCCGCGAGGAATTTCTCGACCGCCACCCATACCTCCTCGTAGCCGGCGCGGTTGGCGTCGGCATTGAGCGCGGAAGCGCCGTGCGGGGCGTGCTTGGGAACGAGCTGCGCCTTGTTCTTGCCCGGCACGGCATTGACGATGGCGCGGGCGGCGGCAATCTCGCCGCGATTGCTGGCGGACGACACGAACACCGCGACGTCCTTCAACTTCTCCGCGGCGTCATGCACGGCGTGGCGGGAGCCGAGATATTCGCCGGGCGAGAACGCCATCAGGCCGGCGATCTTGCCGGGATTGTTGGCCGCCAACAGGAATACCAGCGCGGCGGAATAGCTCGACCCGCACACGACGATCTTGCCTTTGTCGTTGGCGCGCGCCCAGTCGAGCGCGGCCTGCAGGTCGGGCAGGGCGGCGCGATAGCCGGTGCTGTGCCCGCGCGCCTGCACGGTCCTGTTGGCGCGGCCGAACAGACTGCCGCCGGAGCGCTGGTCGATCGCCAGCGCGTTGAAGCCGAGCGCGTTCAGCTTCGGCGCGATTGCGGCATATTCCGCGCCGCTGCCGCCGGCTTGGTGGAACAGCAGCACGATCGGCTTCGATTTATCGCCGGTGCCGTAGTACGTGGCGAATACCTTGACGTGGTCGGCGGGTCTTGAGCGTAACGGCCTGCGGCGCGGCCAAAGCCGGCGTGGCGGCGAGGACCAGAGCGAACGCGAAAAGACGGGCGTCGAACGCAGACATTTTAGACCGTCCGATAGCCGCCGTCGGCCATGACGATCGAGCCGGTGACGTAAGCCGACAGGTCGGAGGCCAGAAACAGCGCCGGCCCCACGATGTCCTCCGGCTGGCCGGCGCGGCCGAGCGGGGTGTGCTCGATGAACACCTTGACGCGATCCGGATGATTGGCGCGCGTCGCCGCGTTGATATTGGTCTCGATGAAGCCGGGGCCGATGCAGTTGACGCGCACGCCCTCCCTGCCGAGCTCGGCGGCAAGCGCGCGCGTGAAGCCGAGCACCGCATGCTTCGACGCCGTATAGGCGGTCGACGACGGCGTGGGCAGATGCACGAAGGACTGTATCGAAGCCAGGTTGACGATGCGGCCTTTGCTCGCGCGCAAGGGCTCGATAAAGGCGTGCGTGACGTTGAACATACCGTTGAGATTGACGGCGAGGATGTCGTCCCAGTCTTTGGCGACGGCGGCTGCGTCGGCGGTGAAGGCATTGCGCCGCGTGATGCCGGCATTGTTGACCAGCACCGAGACGCGGCCGAGCTTTTCCGCAACGTCGGCCGCCGCCGCGCGGCAGGCGGCGCGGTCGGTGACGTCGAGCGTTGCGCTCATCGCCTTGCCGCCCGCTTTGCGAATGCCGGTGGCGGTCGCTTCCGCCGTCTCGCCGTTCATGTCGAGCGCGGCCACCGCTGCGCCCTCGCGCGCAAAGCCGGTCGCGATGGCGCGGCCGATGCCCGAGCCCGCGCCGGTGACGACGGCGATGTGGTTTTGCAAGAGCCCGGGCATTATGGTCATCCTCCTTGTTGCTGCCCGCGAGCATAGCAAATGGCGCGTCCGGGCCTTATGGGCGCTGCTTTTTGGCTACCTGTCGCATAATGGGACATCGAGTTCCTAAAAACTCCTGTAGATCAAGACGTTAGAAATCGCTATGGTTAACGCCAACCCACAGGAGGGTGTTATGCGTAGCGTGGTGAGTGTTGCGCTGTTTCTCGCGCTGAGCTTCGGGTTGGCCCCGCTCGCGTTCGCGCAGGATAACGGCCAAAGCAGCGGACAAGACAGCGGCTATGTCGAGCAGCCAGCGGCCGTGGACGACGGCGCGCAATATAGCGATGAGCAGGGCGGCGCGGCTTACACCGACCAGGGCGGCGACGCCGGCTATAGCGATGAGCAGGGCGGTGCGGTGGTCAGCGACCAGGGCGGCGACACCGGCACCTATAGCGACGACCAGCAGGGCGGCGCGGTGGTCAGCGACCAGGGCGGCGACACCGGCACCTATAGCGACGACCAGCAGGGCGGCGCGGTGGTCAGCGACCAGGGCGGCGACACCGGCGGCTACAGCGACGACCAGCAGGGCGGTGCGGTGGTCAGCGACCAGGGTGGCGACACCGGCACCTATAGCGACGACCAGCAAGGCGGCGCGGTGGTCGGCGACCAGGGTGGCGACACCGGCACCTATAGCGACGACCAACAGGGCGGCGCGGTGGTCAGCGACCAGGGTGGCGACACCGGCACCTATAGCGACGACCAGCAAGGCGGCGCGGTCTACAGCGACCAGGGCGGCGACACTGGCGGCTACAGCGACCAAGGCAGCGCGGCCTATAGCGACCAGGGCGGCGCCGACGACCAGCGCGCCAACTGATCGTCCGCCGCAGGCGCGGCAGCACGCGGTATAAGAAGCGATATGGCCGGACGCATCCCGGCCATTTCGCATTTTGGGCGAGCGCCGCTGCGCCGCGGCCGTGCTATAGTGCCGGCATGTCAGCAAAACCAGAATCCCTCCTCGTGCTCCTGACCGCCGCCCTGTTGCTTGCCGCCACGACTGCGCGCGCGGCCGATGCGGCGCGCGGCCGGCATCTGGCGTTCGAGCATTGCGCGGCCTGCCACAGCGTCGGCGAGCACGCCGGCAGCGTGCACTCCGAGGCGCCGCCTTTCCCGACGATCGCGCGCAAATACGCGCGCAAGGCCGACGCGATCGCCCATGCCATCGCCGGCCCGCACCCGAAGATGAACTTCGCGCCGAGCGCCGCCGACGGCGCCGACATCGCGGCCTATATCGCGACGCTGGGGATGTAACTTCCATTCCGTGTCGTGCGGTAGCCCGGTGCGGCTCCGGGCCATCCCTTATGGACATCATCCGAATTTTCCGCAGGCGAGCGGCGGCTTATGGCTGCACGCGTTCGATGACGCGCGAAAGGCAACAGCCGATGGCCCAGGTCTATTTCCATTGCTCCACCACCGCACAGGTGCTGCTCAATCACGCCGCGGCCGAGGTCGCCGACATGACCGAGGCGCGCGAGGAGGCCGCGCGCATGGTGCACGCGCTGATCGCCACCTCGGGTTCGCAGGACTGGCGCGACTGGATGCTGCACGCGAGCGACGACCTCGGCGAGGTGCTGTTCTCGCTGCCGTTCAAGTCCCTGCTGGGACCCGCCCAATGAGGAGAAGCGCGTTGCGGCGGGAGAATAGCCGCTCGCTGTGCCACTGGCATGACTATAAATTCGGCAGCTGCGGGAACGGCGGCGGGGAAAATAGCCGGCAGGCCGCCGGCGCAGTATGGTGGCTGCCGCCGGGGCCGATTCGCGAAGGCCCACACAGGAGGTAATCCCATGCGCGCCCCATCCGCTTTGCGTGCCGGCCTGATCGCGCTCGTCGCGCTCGCCGGCGTCGTCTTTTCGTCCGCCGTCTTACGCCGACTCCGGCCGCATCAGTTTCAGCGTCCTCAAGGCCGGCTTCATCGTCGGCGGCTCGGGCGGCTCCGGCACGCTCACCTTCCACGGACGCCGCTACCGGCTCGGCATCGGCGGCATTTCGTACGGCTTTACTTTCGGCGCCTCCGAGACGCGCTTCCACGGCACGGTGAGCAACATCCGCTCGGCGCACGACGTCTCCGGCGTCTATGCGGCGGGCAATGTCGGCGCGGCGGTCGGGCGCGGCGCGCAGGCGATCGTGCTCACCAACCAGCACGGCGCGGTGCTCGCGCTCACCGGCTCCTCGGTCGGCGCCATCGTCAGCGCGGATCTGAACGGCTTGGCGATCACGGTGCATTGAGGGAAGAGCCCGAGTCCATTTAGCCAACGCTCCGCCGCCCCTGTTCTTTGTCGAGGCCCGGGGCAGGCCTTCCTTCGTTGCCCCCGCCCGGGGGAGTCGCCCCCGCAAACAGGGGGCCCGGGGGAGTTGCCCCCCGCAAACAGGGGGCCCGGGGGAGTCGCCCCCCGCATAAAGAATGCGAGGGGGACGGCGCGCCGACCGGCGCAACCTTTCTCTAAGTGCGCGCGCCCATTGGCGGACGCGCGGCGCCTTTCGGCGCGCCATCTGCGGCGTCTTCCTTCCGGCGCCGGGCCGCGCTTTGCCCGCGGGACCGCCAAACAGGGCGGCCCGCCGTCAGCCAGCTCCTGGCAGGGACTCGGATAGTGGTCCCGGGCGGAGCCCCGGCGCCGCCCGGGTGCGTGCTTTGCGAGGCACGCCCGCGGGCGCCGCGTCGGCCTTGACGCCGCTTGCGCGGCGTTTGAAGGCCCGAACCGCCGCGGCGGCCGCATCTCCGGCCGCCGCCGTCCGCCGCTTCCGTCTTAAAGACGCCTCTAGAAGACGCCCTCGCTGAAGCGGGACGAGGCGAAGGATAATGATCCTGGGATTTTTGTCAAGAAGGATTAGGAATATTTTTTAGGCGAAGCCGGCTTTTTGGCGCAGGCGGGCCGAAGCGATCGAAGGCTGCCTTTCCGTCGATGGATAGCCGAGGCGATTGCCGCGAACTCGGCGCACTCCCTCTCCCCTGTGGGGAGAGGGTTGGGGTGAGGGGGCGAGTGACCCTCGTCAGGCTGTAACCCCTCACCCGCCCGCCTTCGCTAATGCTTCGGCGGGCGACCTCTCCCTATGGGAGAGGTAAAGCGCGTTTGCTGCCGCGCCTCATGCTATAAGCCTCGCATGGCCCGAGGACCCCAACCCCCCGACGCGCGCGCCCGCGCCGAGCAGGCCTTCAAGGCGGCGACCGCCAAGCCGGCCGAGCTGCCGCAGGCTGCGCCGTCCGTGCCCGGCGCCAAGGAGCAGGTGAGCCTGCGCATCGACCGCGACGTGCTGGATTTTTTCCAGGCCGACGGCCCGGGCTGGCAGGAGCGGATCAATCAGGCGCTGCGGAAGGCGGCGGGCAAATAAGCGATCGGCTTGCAATTTCAATTTATTAGCAATTAATTCCTATATAGGAAAATTTGCTTGACCTCGGCGGTCAGGTATGATAGGATTAAAAACAGTGGAAAATCGGGTTCAATTGTTATGTCCCTTTCGCCCCAAACTTCCGAAGAAAAATTGAGCCTCGGCCTTGGTCGCTTGCGCCAGGAAATAGATGAACTGCAAGAGGCCTTAGTCTCCCGTAACCGTGACCGCGCGCGCCGGGAAATTAAATACGAACTGGCCGCGGCACGTTTCGAAACGGCGCTGATCCGCCACGCTCATATCTGCCGCAAGGCGGGGTTCGATCCCGACCAGCCGCGCGTGCCGGCTGGAAGCCGGGAGGGCGGGCAGTGGACGAGTGAAGGGGGCGGAGCCACAGCGAGCTCGTCCGGTACTCCGGCAAGAATGCCCGCGCCTTATCGATTGGCGGCACGCGGTGGCCAATCCTCGGCCTACTGTTGGAATCAGATGCAGATTGACATGTTGTATTGCATAACCTTGCGCCCAACAATCATTCGCGCATGCCGCGCGCAGGCCATGGAGCGATACGCTGCATGCCTCGCCGGAAAACCATTGCCCCCATTGCCTTTCTAAGGACACCACGATGATGATTGCCCAACGCCTTCTGACGCTCCGTGACAGAAACAGGAATGTCCCTGTTGCGATCGAAATTCATGCCCCCGAGCAACACTCAAAGACCGAATGGCGGTGCAATTTCACAATCGACTGGCCCGACGGAAAGGTGGGACGTTGGGGCACCGGTGTCGACGCCGTGCAGTCGTTGCTGTTTGCCTTGCAAATGATCGGCGTCGAACTGTACACGAGCGAGAGCCATAAACAGGGTCGCCTGTTTTGGGAGACGCCAGGCTCCGGCTACGGTTTTCCGGTCACACAGAACATCCGTGACCTGTTAGTCGGCGATGACAAGAAATTTTTGTGATACACGGGTCTGTTGTATATTTGCGCCATGGCCCGAGGACCCCAACCCCCCGACGCTGAGCGCCCTTAGCCGAGCAGGCCTTCGAAGCGCGGCGACCGCCAAGAAGGCCGAGCTGCCGGCGGCAGGCGCCGGCCGTGCCCGGCGCGCGCGCATGATCCCGAAAAGTGGGGACCGGTTTTCGGATAAGATCATGCGCCGTTAAAATGCGCAGGTGAGCCTGCGCATCGACCGCGACGTGCTGGATTTTTTCCAGGCCGACGGGCCGGGCTGGCAGGAGCGGATCAATCAGGCGCTCAGGAAGGCAAGTGGGAAGTAGGTCAAAGGTCTCATTGTTGGTCTGTGAGAAACAAATCCCATAAATGCCTGGTTGCAACTAATAATTGTTATTGATAATTTATTTACGCCAATTCCGTGCATGAGCTAAAACTACTATTGACAGCCGAAATGGATGGTATATATGACATTAGACGACTATGAGTTTATCGACCCAAAAGGAACCGCTGTCGGTGTCGACCTTGAAAGACTGGCGAACCAACATCCCGCAAGAGCCGGACGTCTGATCGATTGGCTTGAAAATTGCGTCATTAATGAAGCAAGCCGTGATCTGTGTGTCGTCGGAGAAAACGCCGAGGTTTATTTGGTTCCTCCTCGCTTTTTGCTGTCAAACCTTCCTGATGCAGCAGCTTTGATGAGAGTTGACCATTCAAATAAGAAAATTGAGCTGGTGAAAGTTATGGAACTATACGGGGGTTATGGTGAGGCCGCTCAATGGGACGCGATAACAAAAGTGGCGCAGAAAGCCGTGAAAGGTTGAAAGCTAATGAAGACGAAGAAGGCATCAATGAAGCAAGAAGCCGCCGCGAATGCGGGCCAAGTTGGTAAAGCAATCACTGGAATCCGAGCGATGCGAGAACGTCTCGCTCGGAAAAGTGAGCTTTTTCGCGCTGCTATTGATTTTGAAGCGGAGGCCGAACGATTTTGTCAAGAGGTCCGCAGCAATCTTCGCGACTTACGGGTTGAGAGGAAACTGGATCAGTCTTCTCTCGCAAAGCAATTAGATTTGTCGCAATCTGCCGTTTCAAAAATTGAAACCAGCGCTGGCGATATAGGTATTAAGACAATTTTTCGATATGCCCACGCGGTGGGCTTGCGTCCAGTTTGTGTTTTCATTCCGTCCGCTGAGCAGTTAATTAAGGAAACGCCACAACGCCGCTCTGGGGCGCAGACAACTGCAGTCGCAATGTCTCCGAAAGCAGCGGTCGCTTTCGAAGAGGTGCAAGTAAAGTTGGTTCGGTCCGTATCAGATAGTGTCTCTAGCGTTATGAACGGATTGGCCCGAGCAATCGATGACTGAATCAGTATTATTGTCAGACGCTGTTGGCATAATCGCGTCGCTAGTTCTCATCATTCCAGCAGGGAAAGATAATTTTTATCGATTTGCAGAAGCTAAACAAAGAAAAAAACAAAACCACGATCGAACTCCGCTCCGTGAATTTGTTATTGAAGCTTGGCGAAAGAGACGTGAACTCATTCAGTGCTTGGGATAGTTTTTTCATAATTCTTGGTGGACTTGGCTTGGCGGCTTCGTTCGTTTTGAAGATGCTTGGTTTGTAAGCAAGCGTAGCCCGCATGGGGCGAAGCGGAATGCGAGGAATGTCTCGAGAATTTGGCCCCGGATTTCGCGGCGCTCCATCCGGGCGACGCTTGCTACGCGCCTATTCTGCCATCGGATTCTTCAGCCAACTTGTGGCAATATCGGCGCCCTTCTCAGGGCCGACCTCGACGATTTTATCGACCAGCTTCTTTCCTTTCTTTACCCAAAATCCGTCCGGAACACGGGCATATTCGATAGAGGCGCTAAGGGTTTCGAGGCGATGAAGCCAACCGGGAATAATACGTTTTAGGCGACTAGTATTGTCCTCGTGAGGGTGGCTGGGCCAATTCTCAAACAAAAATTCATAACCTACGAAATTATTCCCTATGAAGACGAGAGTCTTTTCACGCAAGATTTCATGCTTGCGGCGATTGGCAAAGCCGTCCTTGATTGCTTCGGTGCAAGTCTGAGGATTGTAGTCGGAGCTATCACTCAGATTGCGAGCTACTTCTAACCAGTCGGTCCATTCCTTTTTTAATTGATCCAGTTCCCTCACGACCCAAGCCTTGTTTGGGTTCGCGATGGAAAAAATTGGTCGAGGCTCCATTTTGCGCATGACCTGTAGTCCAAGGTTGTCTAGGAACGCCGATATCGTGCCTACTTTAGGGGTTGTCCTTTTATGTGCGGTTGGGACGCCGGTCTATCTTGGCTAACTCGCCGGCGAGAAAATCAATACCCTCGCCGCTCATTCCTCGGGTTCCCAGTTCGTCAGGATGCACATGCGGCGTGGGCCATATTGCACCAATTCGCAGTTCCTCAATTCCGGCAACTCCTAATTTGTCCGCATAATCATGATCGAAAGTAATGCCCATAAACTGTCGGTGCCACGCGGCCATTGCGCCCGCTATTAAATCGCAAAATTGAAGTTGAAGGTATGATTTCGAATCCGCAAATGTCACGTTTGTAACATTTAGCGGAAATTCCATTTCGCGATTGGTAATTCCGATTTTGGTTTTTTGAATTTCAGGCGATGTAACCAAATCCCAAAGCGGCTTATCCTTGGAGAGGCTGCTTGACTGATCGTGGAGAACCCGAAGCGATTCGTCTGATAGCTTCCGCCAATGCCCGCACGTATTCACGGCGGTAGTAAAGGCCGGGTCGAGCGCTCGTATTGGAAGTCGCGGCAGGTGGTCATATCCAAGTCGCATACCGGCGCCCAAGAACATGATGAGTATTGATCTTGTCCTCTGATCCACCCGCGTCGTATCTCGGTCAAGGGAACCAAAGAACTGATCAAAGCTTCTTTCAGTTCGTTGGATCATCATCTGCTGAAAGCGCCTCAAGTGATCAGACAGAAACTGTTCGCTTTGAAACGTGCGCAAACAGAAATATGCCATATTCGAGAGCGCCAGATTCCCACCATCGCGATAAAGATCAACACCATCTTGGTGCATCGCGGGTTCAACCCACAGATCGACAAGATACGTAAGTAGGGTGAACTCCTTGTGGCACACCCAAGCCGTGACTTTGCCATTGTCGGCGTTAAGCGTTTTTATGAACGCCGCTACTCGGGCTTGGCCTTTTGGCCACTTTGAAAGTTTCTTGTGCTTTAACTCGGCGCCTTGGACACCTGTGAAATGCTCTTTGTAAAGGGCATCAGCCTCTTTGTCGGAAAGCATCGTGGAAACGTGGACGAAAAGCGGTTGGGCAGGACTTGAAAGGTCCTTACCCGTAAATCCTAACTCATCCATATATACCGTGATCACGCGGCGTCACCTGAGATGAACCCCACCGTCACAGTACTTTGTTGCTCTCCTTCACCTTCTCCGCCTCGACATAAACCTCACTCGCCCATCTGCCGGAATTTCTCCGACATCTCCTCCATCCCCGCCTGCTTCTCATTCAACGTCGCCGCATATTCCCGCACATCCGCCGTGATCTTCATCGAACAGAACTTCGGCCCGCACATGGAGCAGAAGTGCGCCACCTTGTGCGCCTCCTTGGGCAGCGTCTCGTCGTGGTATTGCTGCGCCGTCTCCGGATCGAGGCCGAGGTTGAACTGGTCCTGCCAGCGGAACTCGAAGCGCGCGCGCGAGAGCGCGTCGTCGCGCAGTTGCGCCGCCGGGTGGCCCTTGGCGAGGTCGGCGGCGTGCGCGGCGATCTTGTAGGCGATCACGCCTTCCTTGACGTCGTCGCGGTCGGGCAGGCCGAGATGCTCCTTCGGCGTCACGTAGCAGAGCATCGCCGTGCCGAACCAGCCGATCATGGCGGCGCCGATCGCCGACGTGATGTGGTCGTAGCCGGGCGCGATGTCGGTGGTCAGCGGCCCGAGCGTGTAGAACGGCGCCTCGCCGCATTCCTTGAGCTGCTTTTCGACATTGACCTTGATCTTGTGCATCGGCACGTGGCCGGGGCCTTCGATCATCACCTGGCAGCCCTTGTCCCAGGCGACCTTGGTCAGCTCGCCCAGCGTCTCCAGCTCGGCGAACTGCGCGCGGTCGTTGGCGTCGGCGATCGAGCCGGGGCGCAGGCCGTCGCCGAGCGAGAACGACACGTCGTATTTGCGCATGATGTCGCAGATCTCGTCGAAGCGCTCGTAGAGGAAGCTCTCCTTGTGGCGCGACAGGCACCACTTGGCCATGATCGAGCCGCCGCGCGAGACGATGCCGGTGACGCGGTTGGCCGTGAGGTGGATGTAGCCGAGCCGCACGCCGGCGTGGATGGTGAAATAGTCGACGCCCTGCTCGCACTGCTCGATCAGCGTGTCCTTGTAGACCTCCCAGTCGAGCTTGACGGGATCGCCGTCGACCTTCTCCAGCGCCTGGTAGATCGGCACGGTGCCGATCGGCACCGGCGCATTGCGGATGATCCATTCGCGCGTGTTGTGGATGTTGCGGCCGGTGGAGAGGTCCATCACCGTGTCGGCGCCCCAGCGGATCGCCCACACCATCTTCTCGACTTCCTCTTCCACCGAGGAGGTGACGGCGCGAGTTGCCGATATTGGCGTTGATCTTGGTGAGGAAGTTGCGGCCGATGATCATCGGCTCCAGCTCGGCGTGGTTGATGTTGGACGGGATGATGGCGCGCCCGCGCGCGACTTCGCTGCGCACGAATTCCGGCGTGATGAAGGCGGGCACTTCGCCGCCGAACTGCTCGCCGTCGGCGAGCGCGGCTTCCGCGCGCTCCAATTGCTTTTTACGTCCGAGGTTCTCGCGCGCGGCGATGTAGATCATCTCCTTGGTGATCACGCCCGGCGCGGGCCCATTCGAGCTGGGTGACCGGCTTGCCATCGAGCGCGCGATACGGCTTCGGCGTGTTGGGAAAATCCCGCGCCAGATGCTTGCCGCTGACATTGCCGTTGTCGACCGGCTTGATCGGGCGGCCCTGATATTCCTCCACGCCGCCGCGCTCCTTCACCCATGCGAGGCGCGTGCGCGGCAGACCCTTTTCCACGTCCACGGTGAAGTCGGGATCGCTGTAGGGCCCGGTGGTGTCGTAGACCGGCAACGGCGGCTCGCCGGAGGAAGGATCGAGCATGATCTCGCGGATCGGCACGCGCAGGTCGGGCGCGGCCTCCGGCGCAACGTAGACCTTGCGCGAGGCGGGCAGCGAACCGGTGGTGACCTTGGGCGTGGTGACCTTGGGATCGTGGATGTTCATGGAGCCTTCTCCGATTGACGTGAGCGGCGGTTACGCCACATAGCCTTTGAAAGTGATGAAGCCGCCGAGCGCCAGCAGCACGATGCCGGCGCCGATGAAGAAACCGCCGTGCATGAGGATGTCGCGGCCGACGAAGGTGACGAACTGCGGCGCCAGGATGCGGAAGGTGCCGGCGGCCGTCATCAGCCAGCCGAGCGCGGTGATCAGGCTGCGCCAGTCCGGCGTCCAGTCGTGGTGCGCGTTGAGGATGGCGAGGCCGGCGAGCAGCGCGAGCACGCCGGAGAGATAGATGAGCGGGTAGGAGTCGAGGAACTGCCCGGCCAAGGCCCGGTAGGTGCCCGTGTTGGACAGCATGCCCACGCCGACGACCGTCAGCACCGGGCCGATCAGACGCGCGATTGTGCTGGCATTGCGCATTGCGTCCTGTCCCTTCGCCGGCATGACCCGGATCAGGTTCAAAGGGTCGCCGCCTCATCGCGGCCTCTCAGCCCCTTGCGGGGGCCCCCCTCGGAACACGGGCTAATGTATGCCCCGCGCGGGGGCTGTCAATGCGGGGGGATTTGAGCACAGGCGCGGCGGCAGGCTCTCTTCCCTCTCCCACGAGGGGAGAGGGAAGAGAGAGCGCCTCACCGCCAGCGAATTACAACTTCGGCAATTGGCTCACCGCCACCTTGGCCCGCCCCTCGGCCTCGGCGGTCACGCGCAGCGTGTGCGAGTCGAAGGCAATGCCGATAAGCCGCACGTCTTTCACATGCGCGGTGACGCGCACGCCCTTCACGCCCGGCTGAAATTCGGCGAGCGCGGTGTCGATCTTCTTTTTGGCGTCGGCGGCGAACGGCTTCAAGTCGACCACCGCCTTCTCGGCCAGCGCCTTCTGCAGATAGGGCATGGCGGCGCGCGCGGCGGCGCCGAGCAGGCCGAAGGCCGCTTCCGATTCCACCGCCAGCGAGGTGTCGGTCAGCCGCAGGATCTGGTGCTGGGCGTCGAGCACCGGCTTGCCCCAGATGTCGATCTCGGCATTGGCGCCGAAGCCGAACCAGCTCTTCTGCTCGCGCGCCTTGACGTTCAGCGAGATCAGCAGCCGGTCGCCGGCGGCGCCGACCTGCACGTGCTGCACCTCGACCTTGACCGGCGCGGCCTTGTCCTCCGGATAGACGTGGCCTTTGAGCTGCGCCTCCAACAGCTTGTTGAGATCGCTGAAGGGAACGTCGATCGGCAGGCCGATGGCGACGCGGCCGTCGTCCATCGGCGGCACCAGCTCGAGCTTGGCCGGGAACGGGCAGTGCGGCTTGGTCTCCTTCGGCGTGATGCGCGTCTCCGCCCGCACGCCGATGGTGAGCGTGATGTCGCGCGCGCCGATCTTGGGCTGGGCGGCGGCGGCCTGCACGGGGCGCATTTCCAGCCACAGCTTGGGCAGGCCGGTCTTGCCGCCGCCGAGCGGGATGGCGCGGCACATCTTGGTCCATTGCGCGCGCGCGGCGGTCTCGATGAAGGGATCGCTGCGCAGGCGCGCTTCCAGCGCCGCGACCTGCTGGTTCGTCATCTGCTCGATGAGCGGGCGCGCCTCGTTGGCCATGTTGAGCCGGAGGCCGGCGACCTGCAGCGCGCTGTTGCCGAGCTTGAGCTCGGCGCGCAGATTGGGCTGCAGCCGCCAATTGGCGGCGATGGCCGGGCGGGCGTGCATGATCACCTCGCCCTTCATGTCGACGCGCTGGTCGAGCACGCGGTTGGTCAGGCCGCCGAGTTGCTTGCCGATGCCGGTGTTGGAATCCTGACCGAGCGCGTTGGCGAACAGGCCGGTCAGCGTGTCGGTCATCTTGCCGGTGACGTTGCCGGCGAGGCCGGCGATCTGTCCGGTGATCTGCATGGTGGAGTTGATCGGCGCGGTGACGACGAGGTCGTTGGCGCGGCCGCTGATGCCGAGATTGCCGCGCGTCACCGTCATGCCGATGTCGGCTTTCGACAGCAGGCTGCTCACCGGATTGTCGTTCTTGCCGACCAGCGTGCGTGGCGCCGCGGCGTCGAGTTGCGCGCGGATGGCGGAGAGCGCGACCTCGACCGGCGCGATCACGTAGGACGCGTGCGTCACCGGCGGCAGGTCGGGCAGCGGCTTGAGCTTGGCGAGCGCCGGCGATTGAGGCGCCGGCGCCGGCATGAAGCGGTCGAGCGCCCACAGCGCGCCGTAAAACGAGCCGCCGAGCACCAGCATGGCGGCGAGGCTCCAGCGGAACGCGCGCGAGCGGCCGAACAGGCGGACCGGCGCGGTCAGGTAATAGACCAATGGACTCGCATTGTGCTGCATGACGACCCCCGCCCGATTCGTCGCCGCCGAATCTTAAGGGCGGCGGGCGTGCGATGCCAGCGGAGATGCTATAAGGCCTCCGGACGCGCGGGTCGCGGTAAGGGACGTTCATCATGGCACAGCCCTTCGCCCAGCCGTGCGACCGCGGCCTGATCGAGGCACAGCCTTGTCCGCGTGCGCTCCGGATCGAAATTGCCGATGCCCGCAAGCGCGTGGTGCTCGCGGCCTGCGTGCTGGCCTCGTCGATGGCCTTCATCGACGGCTCGGCCTTGACGGTGGCGCTGCCCAGCTTGCGCGCCTTTTTCGGCGCCGATCTTGCCGCGGTGCAATGGGTGCTCAACGGCTATGTGCTGGCGCTGGCCGCGCTCACGCTGATCGGCGGCGCGCTCGCCGACGTTTACGGCAAGGCGCGCATGCTCGGCGTGGGCTGCCTCGGTTTCGGCGCGGCGTCGGCGGCTTGCATCTTCGCGCCCTCGATCGAATGGCTGATCGCGGCGCGGGTGGTGCAGGGCGTCTCCGCCGCGCTGTTGACGCCGGCGAGCCTGGCGCTGATCGGCGCCACGTATCCGAAAACCGAGCGCAACCGCGCCATCGGTGTATGGGCGGCGGCCTCCGCGCTCACCACTGCGGGCGGACCGGTGCTGGGCGGTTGGCTGACGCAGGATTTCGGCTGGCAATACGTGTTTGCTATCAATCCGCCGCTGGCGCTGATTGCGGTGGCGCTGCTGATTTTCTATGCGCCGCCGGACCGGCGCGAGGTGCGCCGCTTCGATATCGCCGGCGCCGCCATTCTTGCCGCCGCGCTGGCGGCGCTGGCCTGGGCGCTCAGCCAGATCGGCCCGCAGCGGGCGGGCGCGGCGAGCGACGCCCTGCTCGCGGGCGCTGCACTGTTCGGGGTCGCGGCGCTTGCCGGCTATGCCTGGTGGGAGCGCATCAGCAAGCAACCGATGACGCCGCCCCGGCTCACCGGCAACAGAAGCTTCGTCGCGCTCAATCTGGCGACGCTCATGATCTATGCCGGGCTGGCGATCATGTTCTTTCTGTTGTCGTTCGACTTGATCGACCGCCGCCATTTGTCGCCGACCGATGCCGGACTTGCCTTCCTGCCGTTCACGCTCGGCGTCGGTCTGCTGTCGCGCCTGTTCGGTTCGGTTGCCGACATGATCGGTGCGCGGCTCATGCTGATCGTGGGACCGCTCGGTGCCGCACTCGCTTATCTCTGGATGGCGCTCGGCAAGAGCGCGTCCATCATCCTCGGCGTGCTGGCGCCGATGACGCTGCTCGGCATTTCCTTCGCGGTGATGGTGGCGCCGTTGACGGCGGCGGTGATGTCGAGCGTCAAGGACGACGACGAAGGGCTCGCCTCCGGCGTCAACAATGCGGTCAGCCGCATCGCCCAGCTTGCCGGCATTGCGCTTGCCGCAGGGGTGGCGTCTTATGCGGTGGGCTTTGCCGCCAGCCTGATCGCCGCCGCGGCGCTGTCGGGCGCAGCGGCCGTTTTCGTCGCGCGCATGCTGCCGCGCCCCAGCCGGCGGAGGAAAGTTTCATGAGCGGAATGCGAACTTGCGACCACAGCCGCGAGATCCGCCAAGTGACACCGAGCGCCCGCGGCTGCGAAGAATGCCTGAAGATAGGCTCGCCCTGGGTTCATCTGCGCCTATGCCGCGTTTGCGGCCATGTCGGCTGCTGCGATTCCTCGCCCAACAAGCACGCCACCGCGCATTTTCACGCCACCGGCCATCCGATCATCGAGGGCTACGATCCGCCGGAGGGCTGGGGCTGGTGCTACGTGGACGAGGCCTTCGTCGATTTACCCGACACAACACCGCAGGACGGCCCTATTCCGCGCTACGTTTAGTGTAACCGCTCATTCCCGCGAAAGCGGGAATCCGGCGATTCAATCGTGAGCCCTGGAGTTGTTGCGCTGGGTCCCCGCTTCCACGGGGACGAGCGGAGGAAGTAATCTAATTCCCCCGCGCCGGCGGCGGGATGGCAGCGAGCGCCTGCGGCTGGTAATGCGCAAGCGCCTGCATGGCGTCGGCATCGAGAAACTCCACCCTGCGCTCGCTGTTGGCGATCAGCTTTTCGGCGCGCAATTGCTGCATCATCCGGTTCAGGTGCGGCACGCTCAGGCCGAGCACGTCGGCGATCACTTCCTGCGAGAACGGCAGCGTGAAGCACTTCTCCTCGGCGCGGCCGACGGCTTTCAGCCGGGCGTGCAGCTCGAGCAGGAAATGCGAGAGCCGCTCGACCGGCGTGCGGCGGCCGACGTCGATGACGTGCTCGGCGTAGGTCGTTGCTTCCTGCACGGCGATCCACGACAGTGCCAGGCCGAATTGCGGGCGCCGGTAGCAAAGCTGCACGTACGCATCGAGCGGACAAACATGCATGCGCAGGTCGGTGATGGCGGTGACCGAATAGACCGCGCGCTCGTAGAAGCTGCCGGGCAGGCCGACGATGTCGCCCGGCAGCACGACGTTGAGGATCTGCCGCTTGCCGTTGCGCAGAAGCTTGTAGCGCACGGCGTAGCCGTCGCTGACAAAGCAGAGCTTGCGATATTCCAAGCCGTCGACGATCAGATCGCGACGCTTGCGAATGGTGAGCTCGCCGTCGATGATCGCGTCGAGGCCGTCGAGATCGGCCCGGCCCAAGGCGACGTGCTGCAACAGCCGGGCGACGAACGGATGCCGGTCCAATCCATTGCGCGGCGCTGCACGGCCCATGGAACTCCCCGAGCACGAAATCTAATCCAGTTCATTAATTTGAATCAATGATCGGCGGAAAAGCGCGGTCCGCCGAGACGCGCGACATTTCCCGGTGCCACCTCGGATCCCTCTGGAGCGGGTGGCTCGACCAAGCCTCTTTCATGGCCGCGCCCTTTAAAAGTGCGGCCATTTTTTAAAGCAAAGCCGCAAGGCGCGAACTTTGCGCTTGCGGCGGGCGGTGGCGGCATGGAGCACGACGAAGACGGTGCCGAGCGGATCGGCAAGGCGGTGTCGATTTTGTTTCTCATCGCGCTGACGGCGCTGTTTGCCTTCGGCTACTTGCGTCCGCTGGTGGCCCGCTAGCGCGCGATATGCCGGCGCGGCTGGTTTGGCTTGCCCCTTTCCGGCCGTCGCCTGCGGTGAGCCCCGGGCACTGCCCCGGGGCTCCTTGCCGGCGCATGGCCGGGGGATTTGCACGAACCATCTAGACGTCGGCCGATTGCCGTCCTATCTGGCGGCTACGGGCGACTGGCGGATATTCAAGGAGGCCAGTATGTCCCGTGAGTGGTATAGCGAACCAGGCGTCGACCGCGTCGGCGAAGTGCTGGCCTCGATCATCCTGGCGGCGATCGTGGCGATGTTCCTCTACGGCTATCTGCCGCATTTTCTGTAAGCCGGTTCACCAGCCTTCCGTTTCCATGACGGGCCGCGGCGGCGCGGGTGTCCTGAAGCTGCAATATTTGCGCAGCGCCGCGAACAATTCCTCGGTGTCGAAGGATTTGCGCAGAACTTGCGCGGCGCCCGGCCAGCCGGCGATCTCGCGCATGAGCGTGTGTGTGTCGAGTTCGCCGAGCGGACGGTCGCCGGTGACCACGACGGGGATGGCGGCGGTCGCGCGCGTCATGCGCAGGCGGTGCAGCAGGAACTGCGCGTCGCCGTCCGGCATGAAATTATCGGCGACGATGACGCTCGGCCTTTCCTTGGCGGCGAGGCGGCAGGCCTGCAGGGCGTCGGCGGCGTAGAGCATGTCGACGCCGTATTTGGCGAGCCGGCTGGCGAGGAACTTGCCGTAATCGGCATCGTGATCGACCACCAGCACGCGCGGGCGCTGCGGCGCCGCGGCGGCGGGCGCCGGCGCATGCGGCAGCGCGTCGAGCTTCTCCAGCAGGTCGGGATAGATTTCGACGAGCGCGGCCTGCACCTCCTGCCAGAAATTAGGACCCTTGCGCCCGAAGAAGGTGCCGAGGCTTTCGCAGCGCTCGGCCGTTTCGCCGTCGGCTGAGCCGGTGATCACCACCACTTCGAGCGGCTTGTGGTCGGGATCGAGCAGCCGCGCGCACACCGACAGGCCGTCGAGCGCCGGCATGTCGACGTCGGCGATCACGATGTCGGGGTGGTCGTGGCGCACTTTGACCAGGAGCTGCACCCCGTTCAGCGCGGTCTCGACCTGGAAGCCGAGCGCGGCGCAGCGGTCGGCGACGAGGCGCAGCACGGCCGGGTCGTCGTCGGCGACGATCATCTTGCGCGGCCGCGGGCGTTCCAGTGCGGTGTCGGTCATCGTCATTTCCTCATCTCCCCGATGTTCCGGCGTCAGGCGCGCGCGATGCTGGCGATGAGCGCGTCGATGCCGTCGGCAACGCTGCGCGGTTCGGCGCGGCCGGCGCGCGACGCCGCGATCGCCATTTCCAGTGCCGAGGCGCGCACGCTCACCTCGCGGCAGTCGAAAATGCCGGCGGCGCCGGCCAGCCTGTGCACGAAGCTCTGCAGCTCTTGCGGGGGGGCGTCGTCCGCCAGCCGGCGGCGGAAGGCCGCCAGCGTGGCGGCGTCGCGTTCCAGCCGCTGGCGGAAATCGTAGCCCGCCGCGTTCAGCTTGATCGTGTGCAGATGGCGGCGCACGGTGGCGGCGAGCGTCGCCGGATCGAACGGCTTGGCGATCACCGCGGCGGCGCCGGGCGGAACGCCGGTGCCGTCGGCGAACGCCGCGCAGGCCGACATGACGGCGACCGGAAAGCCGGCGGTCGCCGGATCGGCGGCGAGCCGCGCGATCAGCGTCTCGCCGTCCATGTCCGGCATCATGACGTCGCACAGCACGAGGTCGGGCGCCCAGTCGGGCGCGACGCGCAACGCTTCGGCGCCGCTGTCGCAGCTCAACAGCAGCAGCGCCGGATCGGTCTCGAACGACAGCGCCACGAGATCGCGCATGAGCGGATCGTCGTCGACATGCAGGATGCGATAGGAGATCGCCATTCAGAACGCCCACCCGAATTTCTTTGCGGGCGTACTTGCGCTGCAAACTCTGAAATTTCCGTCGCCCGCGCGCGTATCATGGTAGGGTGCGTGCGCGGATCGCGTAAGCAGGTAGCGGTGCGTTGGCATGAAACGCGCGGCATGACTAACCGCGCGTTGATGCGTCAGCGCATTTCGTTCTCTGTCATTCCGGGTCCGCTCGTTTCACTCGCGTCCCGGAATGACCGGAGGATCGCTCAGCCGGGCTTGCCCATGCGGTAGAGCTTGAGCGCGGCATAGACGGTGGCGTTGACCGGCGTCGGCACCTTCAATTCGCGCCCCAGCCGGCACACTTCGCCGGCCAGCCAGTCGAGCTCGAGCCGGTTGCCGCGGTCGAGGTCGTTGGCCATCGAGGCCTTCATGTCGGGCGGGAAGTTGCCGTCGGCCATCGCCAAAATGGTGTCCACCAGGCCGTCGTCGAGCGCGACGCCCTTGGCGCGGCCGACCGCGAACGCTTCGGCCATCAGGTTGCGGAACAGCGCGCGCGTGTCGGGATCGCCCAGGATCGGCCCCATGGTCGAGCGGGTGACGGCGGTGGCGCCGGAGGTGGCCGACAGCAGGATGAATTTCTGCCAGCGCTCGCGCGCGATGGCGTCGGAGACCGCGATGTCGATCTTGGCGGCTTTCGCCGCCTCGGCGAAGGCCTGCAAGGGCGCGTCCGGACGCCCGTCATAGGGGCCGCAGACGATGCGCTGGATCTGGCTGGTCTGCTTGATGACGCCGGGCTTGTCGATCACGGTGACGACGTAAGTGACGCCGGGCACGGCGCGCCTTTCGCCCACGATGGGGGCGATGCGCTCGTAGCTGTCGACGCCGTTCTGCAGGGTGATCACACGGGTGTCGGGCCCGAGCAGCGGCAAGGCCTGCTCGGCCGCCTTCTCGGTGTCCCACAGCTTGACCGCGAACAGAACGATATCGACCGGTCCGACCGTCTTGGGATCGTCGGTGACGTTGACCTTGTCCAGATGCAGGTCGCCGTGCGCGCTTTCGATGGTGAGGCCGTTCTTCTCGATCGCCGCGCGGTGGGCGCCGCGCGCGATGTAGAACACCTCGTGGCCGGCCGCCTGCAGGCGCGCGCCGAAATAGGCGCCGACCGCGCCCGCCGCCATGGCCGCTATGCGCATGGGCTTGCTCCCTTCGCGTTTGCGCGGAAGGTATAGCCCGGCGGCGCCGGCAGGGCCAACCGCGTAACCGGGGCGGTTGAAAGGGGCGGGCGGCGCATATTAGAGTTCCGCCGGCGCGCGGGGCCCCGCGCGCACGAGCAAGGGAGCGGCCGCCATGAACGAGCAAGCGCGCAACCGCCGTGACGACGAGGTCTTCGCTTACGAGATTTCCGACGAGGCGCTGGAAGCGGCGGGGCTCGGATGCGCGGCCGGCCATGCGCCGACCGCGCCGTTCGCGATCATCTGCATTCCGTTCGGGCCGAGGCGCGCGGCGGACTGACCCTTTAACGCTCGTTCCCGCGCAAGCGGGAATCCAGAAGCCCAATCGTCGGCCGGAGACTGCTACTGGGTCCCCGCTTTCGCGGGGACGAACGGTCTCCATGCATTACTGCACGAGGCCGAACAGGATGGAGGCCGCGCCGAGCACCAGCACGGCGGTGAGCGCGAGCGGGATCACCACGTCGAGGATTTCGCCGGCCCTGTTCCAGCCGCGCCCGAAGGCACTGTCGCCGACGCGCGCCGCTGCCGCCAAAACCATTGCTTTCATGCGGATTTCCCTCGTTCGCCTTCACAACCGAGGTGCATAGGGCGTTCCGGAGGCGCCGCGGCGTAAAGCTTTTGCGCGGGGCCGTAAATTCCGGATAATCGGCGGCGCATATCCTCCCGTTTTTCGGTCTCTCCGGACCGGGGGGAGGATTCAAGCGATAGTCAATAAAGTCCGGTCGGGCGCCGCGCGTTCCAGCTCATATGCGGGGTTTGCGTTTCCTGCCGCGACTCGCGCGATGCCGTGATCGCAGCCTCGACCTGGCCGCGCCAGTTGTGCGGCTCGTGCTTGGCCTCGTGCACCGGCACGCCGTTCTGCGGCAGCACGATCACCTTGGCGCCGATCTGCACGCGGTTGTAGAGGTCGATGATGTTGTCGTTGGTCAGCCTGATGCAGCCCGACGACATGTGCTGGCCGATCGAGGCCGGGTTGTTGGTGCCGTGGATGCGGTATTCGGTGCCGCCGATATAGAGCGCGCGCGCGCCGAGCGGATTGCCGGGGCCGCCGACCATGACGCGCGGCAGATAGGGCTCGCGCGCGATCATCTCCTTGGGCGGGTACCAGTCCGGCCATTCCTGCTTGCGCGCGATGTGCTCGACCCCCGCCCAGGTGAAGCCCTTGCGGCCGACGCCGATGCCGTAACGGATCGCCTTGCCGCCGCCCAGCACGAAATAGAGATAGGTGTGCGGCGTATCGACGATGATGGTGCCGGGCGCCTCGCGGCTGGGATAGTCGACTACCTGCCGCTGCAGGCGCGGCGCGAGCTGCGCATTCTCGCCTTCGTCGTCCGCCTGCGGCTCGCTTTGCATCTGCTGCGGCTGGCCATAGGCCGGCGGCATCGCAGGCTCCGTCGACTGCGGTTCGCTCTGCATCTGTTGCGGTTGTCCGAACAGCAGGCCGAACAGCGGCAGCGGCTCGGCGCGCGCCGGCATGGCGGTGAGGGCGGCAGCCGCGACCAGGGCGGTCAGCGCGCCAATGGATTTGCTTTTGGACATTTTACCCTCGCGAATTTCCCGAATACTCGAACGAGAAAATCGCCAGGAGGGTTCGATGGTTCCGGTACAAAAAAACGTCAGCGGCGGGAACCGGAAGGCTTCGACGGCGTTTGGGGCGGCGTTTTTACCGCCGGCTTATTTTTTCTTGCGCCAACCGACTACCGCCTCCGGCACGGAATCGACCGACGGCAGATAGGGCTTGATGTCGATGAGCGGCGTGCCGTCCAGGCAATCGAGGCCGACGACCGAGAGCCTGTTGCCCTCGATGCCCAACAGCTTAACGACGCTCATGGCGATCGGGTTGGGCCGCGCCGGCGACCGCAAGGCAAAGGTGCCATGATGGGCGCCGAGGTGGTGCGGCACCTGCACGAGCAGATTGCGCGGCGCCTTATCCATCCAATAGAGCAGCACCAGGTGCGTGCAGGTCTCCACGTCCTTGAGCGCCTCGGTAAAGCGCGGCTCGAGCTCGACGGTGCAGACCGCTTCCGACGCGCGGGCGTTCTTGGGGCAGTCGTCGCGGGTCTTCCAGGGCGTGCGGATGCGTCCGATGAAGTACACGCCGGCATCGGGCGCCTCGGGCAGGTCGACGGTCTTTTCGCCCTCGCGGACGCCGAATTCCTTGCTGCGCATGGGTGCTTTCGCTCCTTCGGCCTTCTCTCTAGGTCATTCCGGGACGCGAGCCAAAAGCGCGTCTGGGCGCATCTTCGACGCGCTATGGCGAGCGGGCCCGGAATGGCTAGGTAGAGGCCTTGCGAAATCCCTGTTAAACGTATAAAGATATCTTTATATAGTGGGAAGACGCCCATATCCCCGCTCCGTGGGCGCTTTCATGAGGTAGGTGTGACGCAGGAAACCCCCAGCAGGCTCGGCTTCGATCCGCTCAACGCGGCGCTGAAAGCGGCCGGCGAAGAGACGCGCCTGCGCGTGCTGGCGCTGCTCTCGGAAGCGGAACTCACCGTCTCCGACCTCACCGATATATTGCGCCAGTCACAGCCGCGCATCTCCCGCCATCTCAAGCTCTTGGCCGAGGCCGGCCTGGTCGAGCGCTTCCGCGAGGGCACCTGGGCCTTCTTCCGCCTGGCCGAGAGCGGCGGCGGCGCGGCGGTGGCGCGCGCGCTGCTCGACCATCTCGATCCCGACGATCAGACCATCGCGCGCGACCGCGCGCGGCTCGCCTCCGTGCGGCAGGCGCGCGCCAATGCGGCGCAGGCTTACTTCCGCGCCCACGCCGCCGAATGGGACCGCATCCGCAAGCTGCACGTGCCGGACGAGGCGGTGGAGCAGGCGATCAGTGCCGCGCTCGCCGACAAGCCGTTCAGGTCGCTGCTCGATCTCGGTACCGGCACCGGGCGCATGCTGGAACTGTTCGGGCCCGATATCGAGCGCGGGCTCGGCTTGGATCTCTCGCTCGACATGCTGCATCTCGCGCGCCATCGGCTCGAGCGCGCCGGCCTCAAGAACTGCAGCGTGCGCCAGGGCGACATCTACGACCTGCCCCTGCCCAACGATTCCTTCGACGTCGTCATCCTGCATCAGGTGCTGCACTTCCTCGACGACGGCGCGCGCGCGATCCACGAGGCCGCGCGCGTGCTGCGCCCGGGCGGGCGGCTCTTGGTGGTCGACTTCGCGCCGCACGAAGAGGAATTCCTGCGCGAGCAGTACGCGCATCGCCGGCTGGGCTTTGCGCCCGAGACGGTGACGCACTGGATGGAGGCCTCGCGGCTCGAGCCGGTGATGTACAAGTCGCTGGCGCCCGAGCCGGGCTCGAACGTGAAGATCGCGGTCTCGTTGTGGCTCGCGCGCGACGCCCGCGCGCTCATGGCCGTGCCATCGACCAGCCGGGAGGTGGCGTGATGCAGAGCGCGCTCCGCCCCAGCCGTTTCATCCGCAGCGACCGGCTGTCGGTCTCCTTCGAATTCTTCCCGCCCAAGAACGAGGCGATGGAGAAGATCCTGTGGGGCTCGATCGAACGGCTGGCGCCGCTCGATCCCAATTTCGTGTCGGTGACCTACGGCGCCGGCGGCTCCACGCGCGAGCGCACGCACAATACCGTCAAGCGCATCCTCACCGAGACCGCGCTGACGCCGGCCGCGCATCTGACCTGCGTGGCGGCGAGCCGTGAGGAGATCGATGCGGTCGTGCGCGCCTATCGCGCCGCCGGCGTGCGTCACATCGTGGCGCTGCGCGGCGACAGCGCCGACGGGCCCGGCACGCGCTACGCGCCGCACCCTGGCGGCTACCAGAACGCCGCCGATTTGACCGCCGGCATCAAGAAGATCGCCCATGACTTCGAGGTGTCGGTCTCGGCTTACCCCGAGCGCCATCCCGACAGCCCGACGCTGGAAGCCGACATCGACATGCTCAAGGCCAAGGTCGACGCCGGCGCCTCGCGCGCCATCACGCAGTTCTTCTTCGATAACGAGCTCTACTTCCGCTATCTCGACCGCGTGCGCGCGCGCGGCATCGACATCCCGGTCGTGCCGGGCATCCTGCCGGTGCAGAACTTCAAGGCGGCGACGAATTTCGCCGCGCGCGCCGGCGCCTCGGTGCCGGACTGGCTGGCCGAGCGCTTCGAAGGGCTCGAGGACGACCCGGCCACCCGCAAGATGATCGCCGCCGCGGTCGCCGCCGAGCAGGTGATCGACCTGCTCGACCGCGGCGTCACGACGTTTCACTTCTACACCATGAACCGCGCCGACCTGGTCTACGCGATCTGCCACTTGCTGGGCCTCAGGCCGGCGACGCAGGAGGCGGCGTGATGACGGGCAGGGCCGCGCAGCAATTTTCCCTCTCCCATAGGGAGAGGGTGCCCGCGCGCAGCGCGGGCGGGTGAGGGGTTATGGCGTCGCGTGTGGCAACAGCGAGGAGACTACGGCGCGATCAGACGGACGCTGAGCGTGCCTTGTGGTTTCGCTTGCGCGACCGCCGCCTGAATGGACTGAAATTTCGTCGGCAGATGCCGATCAAGTCGTATGTGGTGGATTTTTGCTGCGAGTCTGCACGGCTGGTTATCGAACTTGATGGCGGGCAGCATGCCGAACGCAGCGATTACGATGCGAAACGAACGGCCGATCTCGAAGCGTACGGTTTTCTTGTTCTGCGCTTCTGGAACAACGACGTACTGAGCAACATAGACGGTGTTGTCGAAGCGATTGTCGCTACGGCGAGTCAGGAACCCCCTCACCCTAACCCTCTCCCCAACGGGGAGAGGGAACAGGCCTGAGCAAGCAGCGAGTCCAATGCCCAATACCCTCAAGACCAACGCCCGCCAAACTTTCACCGAGGCCATGCAAAAGCGCATCCTGGTGCTCGACGGCGCCATGGGCACCATGATCCAGGCGCTCAAGCTCGACGAGGATGGCTTTCGCGGCGCCCGCTTCGACGCCTGGAACCGCGAGGTGCGCGGCAACAACGACCTGTTGAACCTCAGCCGGCCCGACGCCGTGCGCGACATCCATCTCGCTTATTTCCGCGCCGGCGCCGACGTGGTCTGCACCAACACGTTTTCTTCCACGACCGTCGCGCAGGCCGATTACGGCATGGAGAAGATCGCTTATGAGCTCAACCAGGCAGGCGGCCGGCTGGCGCGCGAGGCCGCTCAACAGGCGGAAAAGGAAGACGGCAAGCGCCGCTTCGTCGCCGGCGCGCTCGGCCCGACCAACCGCACCGCTTCGATCTCGCCGGACGTGTCGAACCCCGGCTTCCGCGCCATCACTTTCGACGAGCTCCGCAATGCCTATGGTGAGCAGGCGAGGGGGCTGATCGACGGCGGCGCCGATCTCCTGCTGATAGAGACCATCTTCGACACGCTCAACGCCAAGGCCGCGATCTTCGCCATCCAGGAAATCTGCGAGGAACGGGGCATCGACGTGCCGGTGATGATCTCCGGCACCATTACCGACCGCTCCGGGCGCCTGCTGTCCGGGCAGACGCCGGGCGCCTTCTGGAATTCGGTGCGCCATGCCGATCCGATCACCGTGGGGCTCAACTGCGCGCTCGGCGCGCAAGAAATGCGCGCGCATGTCGCCGAGATCGGACGGCTCGCCGATACGTTTGTGTGTGCCTATCCCAATGCCGGCCTGCCCAACGAATTCGGCTATTACGACGAGAGCCCGGAATACATGGCCGAGCTGCTCGGCGAGTTTGCCGAGGCCGGCCTGGTCAACGTGGTGGGCGGCTGCTGCGGCACCACGCCGGAGCATATCGCGGCCATTGCGAAAGCAGTTGAGGGCAAGACGCCGCGTGCCATCCCCGAGGTGCCGCGGCAATTGCGCCTGTCGGGTCTCGAAGCCTTCGCGCTGACGCCGGAAATCCCCTTCGTCAACGTGGGCGAGCGCACCAACGTCACCGGCTCGGCCAAGTTCCGCAAGCTGATCACCGCCGGCGATTACGCCGCCGCGCTCGACGTCGCGCGCGCGCAGGTGGAGAACGGCGCGCAGGTGATCGATGTCAACATGGACGAGGGCCTGCTCGACTCGGAAGAGGCGATGGTGACCTTCCTCAATCTCATCGCCGCAGAGCCCGACATCGCGCGCGTGCCAGTGATGGTCGATTCATCGAAATTCTCGGTGATCGAGGCCGGCCTGAAATGTCTGCAAGGCAAGCCGGTGGTCAATTCGATCTCCATGAAGGAGGGCGAGGAGGCCTTCATCGCGCATGCCAGGACCGTGCGCCGCTACGGCGCGGCGGTGGTGGTCATGGCCTTCGACGAAAAAGGCCAGGCCGACACACGCGAGCGCAAGACGGAGATATGCAAGCGCGCCTACGACATCCTTGTGAACAAGGTCGGCTTCCCGCCGGAAGACATCATCTTCGACCCCAACATCTTCGCCGTCGCCACCGGCATGGAGGAGCACAATAATTACGGCGTCGATTTCATCGAGGCAACGCGCTGGATCAGGGAGAACTTGGCCGGCGCGCATGTGTCCGGCGGCGTCTCCAATCTGTCCTTCTCCTTCCGCGGCAACGAGCGCGTGCGCGAGGCCATGCATTCGGTCTTTCTCTATCACGCCATCAAGGCGGGGATGGACATGGGCATCGTCAATGCCGGCCAGATGGCGGTCTATGACGATCTCGAGCCGGAATTGCGCGAGGCTTGCGAGGACGTGGTGCTCAACCGCCGCCCCGACGCGGCCGAACGTCTGCTCGACCTCGCCAAAAGATTCCAGGGCAAGGGCCAGGAGGCCAAGGCCGCCGACCTTTCCTGGCGCGAGCAGCCGGTGGAGAAGCGTCTCGCGCATGCGCTGGTGCACGGCATCACCGAGTTCGTCGAGGCCGACACCGAGGAAGCGCGCAAAAGGACTGAGCGCCCGCTGCACGTGATCGAAGGTCCGCTGATGGACGGCATGAACATCGTCGGCGACCTGTTCGGATCCGGCAAGATGTTCCTGCCGCAGGTGGTCAAGTCGGCGCGCGTCATGAAACAGGCGGTCGCTTATCTGATGCCCTATATGGAGCAGGAGAAGGACGGCCGCGCCCACGTCAGCAACACGAACGGCAAGATCGTGATGGCGACGGTCAAGGGCGACGTGCACGACATCGGCAAGAACATCGTCGGCGTCGTGCTCCAGTGCAACAATTACGAGGTGATCGACCTCGGCGTGATGGTGCCGGCCGCCAAGATCCTGGAGACGGCCAAGGCCGAGCAGGCCGACATCATCGGCCTCTCAGGCCTGATTACGCCCTCGCTCGACGAGATGTGCCACGTAGCGGCCGAGATGGAGCGGCAGGGCTTCGACGTGCCGCTCTTGATCGGCGGCGCCACCACCAGCCGCGTGCACACGGCGGTGAAGATCCATCCCAACTACAGCCGCGGCCAGACGGTGCACGTCAACGACGCCAGCCGCGCGGTCGGCGTGGCGCAGGCGCTGATGTCGGCCGAAGCCAAGGCCTCTTACGTCGCCGGCGTGCGCGGCGAATACGCCAAGGTCGCCACCGCGCACGCGCGCGCGCAGGAGGACAAGGCGCGGCTGTCGCTCACCGCCGCGCGCGCCAACGCGCTCAAGCTCGACTGGCAGGGCTATATGCCGCCCAAGCCGGCCACACTCGGCACGCAGGTGCTGAACGATTACCGCATCGCCGAATTGGTCGACACCATCGACTGGACGCCGTTCTTCCGGACCTGGGAGCTGGCCGGCAAGTTCCCGGCCATTCTCGACGACGCCAAGGTGGGCGAGGCCGCGCGCGCTCTCTACGACGACGCCCGCGCGATGCTCGACAAGATCGTCGCCGAGCGCTGGTTCAAGGCCGCCGCCGTCTACGGCTTCTGGCCGGCCGCAGCGCAGGGCGACGACATCCTGCTGTTCGCCGACGAGGCACGTGGGCAACCGATCGCCACGCTGCACGCCTTGCGCCAGCAGCTTTCCAAGCGCGAGGGCCGCCACAACATGGCGCTGTCAGCGATTTCATCGCGCCGCGCGAAACGGGCGTGCCGGACTATATCGGCGGCTTTGCCGTCACCGCGGGGCTCGGCGAAGACGCCATGGCCGAGCGCTTCAAGCGTGCCAACGACGACTACTCCGCCATCATGGTGAAGGCGCTGGCCGACCGGCTGGCGGAAGCGTTTGCCGAAAGATTGCACCAGCGCGTGCGCAAGGAATTCTGGGGCTACGCGCCGGACGAGACGCTGACCAATGCCGACCTGGTCGCGGAGAAATATCGCGGCATTCGCCCTGCGCCCGGCTATCCGGCGCAGCCCGACCATAGCGAGAAGGCGACGCTGTTCGGTCTGCTCAAGCCCGAGCGCATCGGCATGAAGTTGACCGAGAGCTATGCCATGACGCCGGGCGCCGCCGTCTGCGGGCTCTATTTCAGCCATCCGCAGAGCGCCTATTTCGGCGTCGGCAAGATCGAGCGCGACCAGGTCGAGGATTACGCGCGGCGCAAAGGCTGGAGCGTTGCGGAAGCCGAGCGCTGGCTCGCCCCCATCCTCAACTACGACCCGCGCCACGCGCCCAGCATCGCGGCGGCGTGACGGCGCGGCAAGCCGCCGGCGGCCGCACCGCCGCTAATCTGTGTCGAGGAGTTGCGGTCCGACTTCGGCGCCGGCCGTGTGCCAGGTCGCGGAATTGATGCGCGGCACCACGACGAGCCGCTCGACCTCGCCTTTGAGATAGGCTTGCAGAAATTCGGAATAGTTCTTGAACGACACGCATCCGTTCGACTGACCGTTCGCGCCCAGCATGTAGGTGTGGGCGAGCATGCCGTCACGGCCGAACATGCCGCTTTCGTCGACCGGGATCAGGCGAATGGCGCGAACCTTGTGAAAAAGCTTTTCTCGCAGCTTCAGCTGGTAGACGTTCGGCGGCGTCGGGCCGCGGTTCTTGGCCTCGACATAACGCGGATCGTCCCGCTTGCTGCCCAGGCCCGAATGCGCCTCCAGCGTCTGCCCGTTCGGCAGATAAACGGTGTGCGACGCGATGTCGTAGACCGCGGTGCGGGTCGGGCGGCTGGGCACCGGCACGCTGAGTGTGTGTCCCGGCTGCGCCGATGGCGCGGAAGCCGTCTCATCCGTCGGTTCGGCCGGCGCCTGCGCGAACGATGAAAGACCGTCGTCACCGGCCGGCGCCGAGAGCGGCACCATGGGCAATCTGGCGTCGAAGCGCTGCCATGCGACAGGCTCTGCGCTCAAGAACGGAAGGTCGCCTGCATCGGCCATCGCGAAACCGCTCGTCGCGCGCACGATTTGCGCGGCCTGCGCCGGCGGGTTTGCGCGGGCGCTCGGCGAGGCAGAGGGCGCCGTGGCGACGGCCCAGGCCGCCGCGCCGGTGAGTGCGAAGCCGATGGCAAGGCTGACAATGAAAATCCGGACGATCTGGCTGTATTCAAGACCGGAGGATACAGGCGCGCTGGCGCGCGGCCGGCGCCGGCCGCCGTCTCGATAATGAGCGTGTTCCCCAGGTGCCGATTCGAGAGCCATGGTTTTCCCCGACCGGGGCATTTGGCCGTCTAAAAATGGCGGCAATGAGGAACAAATTCGCGGCGATCGAGCCCGCCAAACGCAGGGAAAACGGCAGGATTTTACCGCCTGACGCAAATCGGCAGCGGCTGATGCGGCGGCGCCGGATGATTCGCTTTGTATTGAGCGATGACCGGCTCGAGGACTTCCTTCGGCCAGTATTGCGGCGCGCCGATCTTCTGCAGGCAGGCGGCATTCCAATAAAATCCGGCGCGTGCCGGCGAGCGGCCGGCCTTCGCCGCTTTGGCGACGGCGGCGATGTCCGCCGCGTCGGGATAAAGGTACAGCGTGGTCGGGTCGTCCTTCACCATGGCGACGATCCGCCGGGCGTCCGGCCGCGACCAGCTGGTGCAGCCGCTGCTGCGTCCGCCGACGTAATTCACCAGCCTGCCGAACCGGACGTAACCTTTGTCGTTGGCGTGCGGGTCGTCCGGATCGTTGCGACGACACACCGCTTTCACCGTGACCGCCGCGTGCCCGCCGATGGCGCGCTCTTTGGCGTTGGCGGTCTCGCCTTCGCCGTCGAACTGAACGAAGGCGCGCATCAGCGCCGCGTCTTTTTTCGCCGAGACCCGGTAATAGCCCTCGAAAGAGCTGCGCGTCTCGCCCGTCACATAGGCGCCGCCGGTCGTCAGCTTGGAATCCAGCGCATTGCTGAAGTTCTTCGCGCACTGTCGTCCATTGGCGAAGTTGGCGATGCCTTTCAAATTGCGGCCGCCGCCGTGGCCGGCCGGAATGGCGCGGAACAGCCGCGACGACTCGCAGACGATGTAGAACCGGCGCCCCGATTTGCCGTGGCCCAAATCGTTGGGGCGCGTGGCGTCCATGGCGAAGTAGCAGGGGTTGTCGACGACGCCTTCGCGCACTTTTCTGAGATAAAGCGCGCGCGCCCGGCGCAGCACGACCGGCGCGATCTGACCCTCGCCTCTGCCGACATGCGCCCGCAGCCAGACCGGAATGTCCGATGCCTGCCCGGCCGCCGGCAAGGCGAGCGCGAACAGGCAAACACTAACGACGCTCAGAACGATAGATCTTAGCCGCACCGGATCGGTTCTCCTCATCGAAAGCGCCTTGCGGCGGCTTTTTAGGCGGAGGCCGGCATGGGTCGCCCGCGCAAAAGGGACCATAGAGCGCAAGCCGGTTCAACGTTCGCGCGCTGTGAGGGTTAAACCGGAACCGGGCCGCTGCCGGCGAAGGCCGCTCTTTTCCCCCGGCCGAGGCGGAAATTAACCACGCTTTTCGTCGATCCCCGGCGCGCCGGCTGCTCACGGCTTGCTTAACCCGAGAATTTCCCGGGCTTCGTCCACCGACGCCGGTTGTTCGCCCAGCTGAGCGACGATCGCCGCCGCCCGCTCGACCAGCGCGGCATTGCTCGGCGCCGGCACGCCGCGCTCGAGATAGAGATTATCCTCCAGCCCGACGCGCACGTGACCGCCGAGCAGCACCGCCTGCGCCACCATGGGAAATTGCGCCGGCCCGATCCCGAAGCCCGCCCATATCGCGCCGGGCGGCAGACTGTTGCGCATTACCAGCATCGTTTCCGGCGTCGCCGGCGCGCCCCAGGGAACGCCCAGGCATAGCTGGAACAGCGGCGGCGGCGTCACCAGCCCCTCCTCGACCAGGCGCCGGGCCAGCCGCACATGACCGAGGTCGAAGACCTCCAGCTCGGGCTTGGTGCCGGCGCGCCTGATCGCTTCGGCCATCTTGCGCAGCTGTGCCGGCGTATTGACGAAGACGTGCTCGCCGAAATTCATGCTGCCGACGTCGAGACTGCACACCTCCGGCTTGAGCTCTTCGATATGGGCGACCCGCTCCCCCCACGGCTTCAGGGTCGTGCCGGCGCCGCCGACGCTCGGGTCGTCGTCGCCGGGCACGAAGCGCGCCCCCGGTCCGGTGGTCAGGTTGACGATGACGTCCACGCCGCCGTCGCGAATGTGCTGCACGGTCTCCCGGTAGAGCTCGGCGCGCATGCTCGGCCGCCCGGTCTCCGGATCGCGCACATGGATGTGCACGATGGCCGCGCCGGCGCGCGCGGCCCCGATGGCGGAATCCGCGATTTCCCGCGGCGTCACGGGCACCGCCTTGTTTTTGCCGGACAGGGCCGCTCCCCCGGTCAGCGCGCAGGTAATGATGACAGGTCTGGTCAAGACAGCCTCTTTGGTCCGCGCATTCGCGACGGATTATCGGCCGGACGGCGGATGAAAAGCAAAACACCGGAGAGCTCGTCGCTCTCCGGTGTCGTATTGCTTCGCCTTTCGGCTTGTTGGTTCGGCGTCGTCGTCGGCCGCTTGAACTCAGAATGCCCCCAGCAAGATCGCGCCGACGAAAGCGAACACGGCGCACACCGCTATCACATTCAGCTTCAAGGCAAGGTCCACGGCAGGTGCCTCCCTCGTTGATGTAGCTTCAAGCTAGCATACAACGCCAACCCCCCGAAGCAGTTGCGCGGCGCGCAAGTTAAATTTGCGCCGCAGGCCATGCGCGACTGGAATGACGGGAGCAAGGGCTTGATCCACCGCCGAAAAAGGCCCCTCGCGTAGGGGATGGACGGTGCAAAACGCGCCCGCCGGTCGGGTTTTACCACCCGTCGCCCGGGCAATTGGGGCCAAATCGGCGCGCTTCGATTGGGACTGAATTCAGGTGCGGCAAATTTGCATATGCTCAAAACCGAAGCCGGGCGCTTGCGGCGGCTGCGGCAGTCTCGGCCGGCTGGAAAGGAATCCTTAAGCCTAACGGCTTCCGGCGGAGCAGCGTTGAAACCCCGTTAAAGAAACCGACCGCATTTTCGGGGTCATGCGGCGCGCAATGACTTTCACGGTCGGCGGAGGCGTGGTGCTGCTGGCGCTTGCCGGCTGCGGACGCAGCTTTTTGATGGATTCCCAGCGCGCGCCCTGGCGGCACGAGGCCGAAGTCGCCTGCATGAAGTCCGGCGCGGTCAAGTTCGGTGTCGAGCAGATCGAGCCGATCGAGGGGCCGGGCGCCTGCGGCATGGATTTCCCGCTCAAGGTGACCGAGCTGGGCGAGTATTCGCCGGCGCTCAGCTATGCCGGCGACCTGCGCCCGCCCGCCGCGATTCCCAATGGCTCCGCGGCCGACATGCCGAACTGGCCGCCCAGCGGCCAGCGTTATTCGCCTAACTACCGGCCGCAGCCGGCGCCGGTGCAGTCGGCGCCGCCGGCCACGGTGCCGGGCGAGCGGCTGCACTGGGTCACCGGTCCGCCGGGCGTCGACCTGTCGAAGGAGCGCCCGGCCGGGCAGCCGATGTCGATCAGCCCGCCGCAATCGCCGCCGGTCACGACCTATTCGCCGCGCGCCGTTCCCGCCCAGCCGGCCTATCCGGCGGCACGCGCGCGCGCCAGGCCGAGCGATATCCCAGACGATGCCGTCATCCCGAAGGGCGGCAGCGCGGGCGTGCCGGAAGGCGCGCTCGGCCCGGAAAGTCCCAGGCGCCGCATGCAGCCCGCCTATAACGCGCCGGTCTACCGGCCGCCGCCGCAGCACGCGCTGCCGCGGCTCGGCCCCACGCGCCGGCCACAGAACGCCACCCTCATCCCGGCCGAGATCAAGCCGGCCGCCAAGCTCGCCTGCCCGATGGTTTCCGCGCTCGACCGCTGGGTGAGCGAAGGCGTGCAGCCGGCGGCCGTGCACTGGTTCGGCCAGCCGGTCACCGAGATTCACCAGATCGGCTCGTACGCGTGCCGCCACATGGTGGGCGGCGAGGGCGTCTCCGAGCATTCCTTCGGCAACGCGCTCGACATTTCCGGTTTCACCCTTGCCGACGGCCGCACCATCACCGTCAAGAACGGCTGGAAGGGCACGCCGGAAGAGCAGGGCTTCCTGCACGACGTGCAGCTCTATGCCTGCCAGACCTTCGTCACCGTGCTGGCGCCCGGCTACAACATCTACCACTACAACCACATCCACGTGGACCTGATGAAGCGCCGCCCCGGCTACCGGCCGTGCCGGCCGGATGCCATTCCGGGCGAGGTGGTGGCCGCGCGCGCGCGCAAGCACTACGCCGCCACCCACCACCGCGCGCCGGCCTATACCGGCTCGATTGGCGCGCTCGATACGGCGGCAAGCGTGGCCGAGCCCGAACAGGACGGCTTCGTGCCGGACGACGGCAAGGAGACGAGCGCGCCGCTCAAGACGCCGGCCTATCTCGGCCACCCGGTCAAGCTGCCGAACGAAGACCGCTTCAAGCTGCTTTGAGCGAATTCGCAAAAGCGCTGTGCGTTTGAAGCGAAATGCTTGGCGAGACGACATTATTATTTCCGTTCGTCCCCGCGAATGCGGGGACCCAGGGCCAAACTGTTGAGATTTTCATTTTTGGCTCTGGATTCCCGCGTTCGCGGGAATGAGCGGGACTACGGCGGTTCGACGTGATCCCAGCCCGCTTCAGCGACTCGGCAGCACGCTCTTGGTGCCGAAGCTCCCGAGCATGAGCCCGATCAGCGCCCGGCTGAACATCGCCTTGATGGTCAGCTTGCGCAGCCACGGCCAGGAATTCCGCTTCGGCACGAACAGGCCGGCGAAGCGCGCGGCGTCGCGCTGCTTCTTGTCGACATGCGGCTTGAGCATGTTTTGGTATGCGGCGAAAGCGGCCCGATGGTCCGCATGGCGCGAAAGCTGTTCGGCCAGCACATAGCCGCCCGCCATCGCCATGTGCGAGCCCTGACCGGCCAGCAGCGTCAGGCATCCGCAGGCGTCGCCGATCAGCGCCACGCGCCCCTTGTGCCATTGCGGCATGACGATCTGCGTCACGCTGTCGAAGAAGATCGGGTCGTCGCCGCTATGCGCCTTCAGCACGTCCTCGGCGATCCAGCCGGCGCCGCGATAGCGCGCGCGCAGAAACGCAAGCCGCTCGCCATGCGGCACGTGCGTCTCGCTCTGGCGGAACACATAAGTGGCGTCGAGGCTGTTTGCGTCGAGCGGATAGAGGAAGGCCACGCGGTCGGGTTCCTCATAGAGCTTGACGGTATTGTTGAGCGGGAAGCGCCCGCTCGGCGCGTGGAAGCCGGCGACATAAAGCCCGAGGAACTTGGCGAACTGCCGCTCCTCGCCGAAAACGAGCGCGCGCACGCGCGAATGCACGCCGTCGGCGCCGACGACCAGCGCGAATTCGTCTTCGCTGCCGTCCTCGAAGCGCGCTTTGACCGCGCTGCCGGTATCGTCGAGCGCGGCCAGGCTGGCGCCGTAACGCACCGCGATGCCGGCTTCGCGCGCGCGGTGCGCGAGGATGCGCTCGAGGTCCTGCCGGCGCAGATAAACGTACTGGTAGTGGAGGGCGCGCCGCATGCGTTCGATCGGCATGTGGACGTATGGCCGCCCGTCGCGGTCGACGAATTCGAGACTGTCGATAGGATAGCGCACGGCGCGTAGCTCATCGATGAGGCCCATGCGGCTCGCCACGTCCCAGCCGCTGCCGAAGAAATCCATCATGTAGCCTTCGCGGCGCAGGCTCGGCTCGCGCTCGATCACGTGCGGCTCGAAGCCGCGGCGCTTGAGCTCGATCGCGAGCGTCAGTCCTGCGATACCGCCGCCGGAGATGAGAATGCGCTGCATGTGCCCCGGTGTAACACCGCCCGCGCGCCCGTCCATTCAACTTCTGTTGCGCTTTCTATTGCGCTTCCGGCAGCCGCCACTTCAGGCCGGGGAAGCGCGCATAGTCGCGATCGAAGGTGATCCACTCGCAGCCCCATTCGATGGCAAGCGCGGCGTACCAAGTATCGCTGACGCGGCGCCCGCGGGTGTCGGTTTCGAGCGAGAGCCTTCTGAAGATTTCCCAATGCCGCGGGCCGGGTGCGATCACTTGGCAATGCGGCTGGCCGAGAAGATAGTCAGCGAACTCGAACGCCTCGCCGAGTGAGCTGGGATTGCCATAGATGCGCTGGTCGGTCGTAACGCGCGCAACCGCTGCCAATGCCAGCGGGGAGATTCCGAAAGGATCTCGGTCCGCGACAACTTGATTGAGCCAAGCATTAGAAACCGGATGTTGTGGAACGTCGCGCCGGAACGCATAGATCAGTACATTGACGTCCGGCAGGATCACTTGAATCCGCGCCTCATCCGTTCAGCGTATTCGAGGTCGTCCTCGCCTTGAATGTCCGAAAACTTGGTGATGTCCACGCCCGGCATAAGGCCCCCGGTCGCCTTGCTGACCGGTAGCGGCCCGCGCGGCCTCGTGTCTTTTTGCCGGTCTGCGGAAATTACCAGCCGCAAGCCGTCTTCGATCAGCGACGTCAGCGTGCGGCCTTCCGCGGCGGCCTTGCGCTTGGCGCGGCGCAGCAGCTCCGGTGGCAGGCGGACGGTGGTGCGCTCGGTCATATGTCAAGACATACAGGTTGATATGTCAGTATGTCAAGATCGCCTGCGCCAGCATCGCCGCGAACAGGATCAGCCCGGCGTCGCGGTTCGCCTTGAACAGCTTCAGGCAATGCGCGGGATCGTCGATGTCGAGCCGCACGACCTGCCAGGAAAGATGCGCGGCGAAAGCGGCGAGGCCCACGAGAAAGATCCAGCGGCCGCCGGCCATGAAACCGGCAATGCCGATCAGCACCACCGCGCCGGCATAGAACGCCGCCAGCATCGGTCGCGTGTTCTCTCGGAACAAAATTGCCGTCGACTTGATGCCGATCAGCAGGTCGTCCTCGCGGTCCTGGTGCGCATAGATGGTGTCGTAGCCGATCACCCAGGAGATCGCGCCGGCGTAGAGCACCAGCGCCGGCCAATCGAGCCGCCCGAACGCGGCCGGCCATCCCATCAGCGCGCCCCACGAAAAAGCGAGCCCGAGAAAGATCTGCGGCCAGTGGGTGATGCGCTTCATGAACGGGTAGATCACCACCACCAACAACGAGGCAAAGCCGCACAGCACGGTGAAATAGTTGAACTGCAGCAGTACGATGAGCCCGATCAGCGCCTGCACGCCCATGAAGGCATAGGCCTGCATGACCGTCACTTGTCCGGACGGGATCGGCCGCGAGCGCGTGCGCTCGACCCGTCCGTCGAGATCGCGGTCGACCAGATCGTTCCAGGTGCAGCCCGCGCCGCGCATCGCGAAAGCGCCGACGAAGAACAGCGCGATGTGCGCGAGGCTCGGAAAGCGCCCCTCATGCATGCCGGCGAGCCCCACCGACCACCAGCACGGCATCAGCAGCAGCCAGGAACCGATCGGCCGGTCGAGACGGGCGAGCCGCAGATAGGGGCGCGTGCCAACAGGCGCCAGCCCGTCGACCCAGTTGCCGGTCGCATCGGCGACGCGCCCCCTCTCGGTCACGTGCCGGTCCCGCTCATGGGCGGCCGAGCGGCGTGCCGGTGAGCGTGTCGAAGGTGCCGCTGCCGCGCTTGATGTTGCTGGCGTCGGGGATGCCGGCGCCGAGCGCGTCGCTCAAGGTGGGGCCGGGCGGGGGCGGCGGATTGGCCGCCAGATTACAGACGCGATTGCGCGCTTTCAGGGTCTGGCCGTAGCCGGCCTTAAGCTGGATAGCGACCTGCGGGGGAATTCCGCACCAAGTCGCGTTCGCCTCGGCGTATTTGAGCATCTTGTCTTGTGCCGCCGCGAAGGCGCCCAACAGCTTGCAAGCCTCGTTCAGCGGTGCCTTGCGCTTCTGGGCCGCCGTCAAGGCCCTGCTGCGCACCTCGGCCTCGTCGCGCAGCTTAAAAAACGCCTTGATACAGGGCGGGGCGTTCGCCTCGTTTTGCCGCTGCGGCTGAGATTGCGCGGCGGCCGGCCCCGCCGCGCTCAAGAGCGCGAACGCGGTGACGAACATTGCCCGGCGCAAGTTCATGGGACGTCCTCTCGCGGTTCCGAACGCATTATACAGGCGCTCGGCTCAGGCCGATACCAAGCCCGCGATTGCGTCGGCAACGCGGCAAAAAGCGCCGAAAACGCGGCCTCTCGCCAGGGCCTGGCGGCTCGGTTAAACCGGCTTCCGGTTAACGATGAGGCCTCGCAGCGGGTTTTTGCCAATGCCGGCTTACGAATTCCGCATGACCCGGCTCTATGTCGAGGCGCCGCTGGCTCCGGCCGGCGAGGTGGCGCTTTCCCGCGACCAGGCCAACTACCTCGCCAACGTGCTGCGCCACAAGCGCGGCGACGATCTGCTGCTGTTCAACGGCCGCGACGGCGAATGGCGGGCGCGGCTCGCGGGCGAGGGCAAGCGGGCGCTCAAGGCGGCGCTCGTCGAGCGCCTGCGTCCGCAGCCGCCGCCCGCCGATCTGCATCTTCTGTTCGCCCCGCTCAAGCACGCCCGCCTCGACTATCTGGTGCAGAAGGCGGTGGAGATGGGGGTGTCGCGGCTTCAGCCGGTGATCACCCGCCACACCCAGGTCGCGCGCGTCAATGTCGCGCGCATGCGCGCCAATGCGGTGGAGGCCGCCCAGCAATGCGGCGTGCTCGGCCTGCCCGAGGTGACGGAGCCGGTGCCGTTCGCGGCGGCGGTAGCGGACGAGCGGCGCCTGCTGGTGTTCTGCGACGAGCGCGCCGAGGTGCGCGATCCGGTCGCCGCGCTCGCCGCCGCGCCTCGGGGCCTGCCGCCGTCGCTGCTGATCGGTCCGGAAGGCGGCTTCGCCGAGGAGGAGCGTGCCGCGCTGCTGAAGCGCGCCAACGTCGCGCGCATCGCGCTCGGGCCCCGTATCCTGCGCGCCGACACCGCCGCGGTGGCGGCGCTGGCGCTGCTGCAGGCGGTGAGGGGCGACTGGCGCGCCTAAAAAGTGCCCAGAAAAAAATTGCGGCGCGGTTGCCGGCCGACAAGGCCGGCAACCAACGCCGTTGACGCAAGACGCAAGCGGCCGCCGGCCTTCGCACCGACGCTACGCAACGATACAAAAGGCGCGAAATACAAGCGGCCGCGGTGACTACCGCACGCGTGGCACTCACTCCTCCTGGCGTCGGGCCCACAAAAACGGGGTGGCGGCGCGCTCAACACGGGACACCACGCAACGCCGATCCAAGGCCCGATTCGCGAGCGGGATGATGCAGCGCCGCAAGCCGATTCTCCGAGTCCGGGCCGGCGTAAAACTGTGCACGAATCGGCTCCCGCCGGTAAAATCCTGTGATAAAGTCGCCGCCGAAAGTGTGGAGCAACACCCCCATGTCGCGCGCCTCGTTTGGCCTGCGGGCCGTCACCGCCGCCCTCGCTATCGGCCTTGCCGCCAGTTTTGCAGGGCCGGCCGCGGCCGCCGGCTGGCTGGAAAAGTCCTTCTACATGTCGGGGGCGAACTACACGGGGTATCTGCCGCCCTGCGAATTGGCGCTCGGCGCCATCACCGCCCAGTTTCGCGAGAAGGAAGGCGCCTATTGGAATTCCGACCTGTCGATCCTCGGCTACGAGCGCGTGCGCGAGGTCGCCTATAACGCCTGGGCGCCCGGCACCATTCCGCGCCGCTACTGCCAGGCGGTCGCCGAGGTCAGCGACGGCCGCAAGCGCCGGGTGAATTTCTGGATCGGCGAGGATACGAGCTTCGTCGGCTTTGCGCCGGCGGTGACCTGGTGCGTGGTCGGGCTCGACCGTAATTGGGCCTACAGCCCGGCCTGCAAAATGGCTTTGCCGTAAGGCGCTTCGCGCCGGGCCGTAAGGCGCTTCGCGCTGGCGGGCCCGCGCCGCTCAGCTGGCGATGCGGCCGTCCAGCCAGTCGACGTTTTCGGCCAGCGCCAAAAGCGATTCCCGCATGGTCATAAGGCGGCTGCGTTCGTCGGCCGGGCAGCCGTCGGCGGTTGCCTTGGCGGCGCATTCGAGCGCCCAGCGCCGCAGCTCCGCCGCGTTCAATGTATCGCGCATTTTCATAACGAACGTTGTGCGCGCGGCCGTGCCGGCAAGCCAGCGTCTCGTAGTCTAAGAGCAAGGAACGCTACTGGCGCGCGTGGCTAACTCTGCGCATTTCCCGCCTCGCCCTCACCGGGCCCATCGAGCACGCCGAAATCCGCCGACTTCTTGCCGGCGCCCGGCTGCGCCAGCCCGGCGCTGGAAAGCCCCAGCCTGAACAATTCGCGCACCGCCGCCGCGCGGCTCGGCATGCGGCCGCGGAACCGGAAATCGTCGACTGCCATCAACTCGTCCGGCGACAGCATGATCTGCAGCCGCTCCCCGCGCGCCGGCCGGCCGATAAGGTTGTTGCCATTTCCCATGACACGACCCCATGCGTTCTTTGTGCTATTAAATAACTGAACTCATAATACCTCAATTACTAATTTTGTTCCGTTTTGTATTTATGCACAGGATGTGGAAAGCATGATCCCGCTTTATTGCCAATTTGTTCTTGCTTGGTTCCAATTCGGAGGGTACGATTTATGGGAACCGTTGAGCCGGATCAATTTCCGGTTTGTTCTCGCCGGCGCGTGCTCTCGGTTCGAGCGAGTCACCAGCGTCACGAGTCACCAGCGTCACGCGTCACCAGCGTCAAGTGCGCCAACGTCAAAGGGGCGTCCATGTGGGGTCATCGCGTTCAACGGGCGGCATGCGCCGCCGCCGTCGCCTTCAGCTTCATCCTCGTCTTCGCCGTCGTCGCCTTCGCGCAAACTGCCGAGCCATCCCGCAGCGCGCCCGGCAAGTTCGATTTCTACGTGTTGGCGCTGTCCTGGTCGCCGTCCTATTGCGCCGGCGTGAAAGAGCGCTCGCCCAGCCGCAAGCCGGGCCTGCAATGCGGCGGGCGGCCGTTTTCCTTCGTGGTGCATGGGCTGTGGCCCGAATTCGAGCACGGCTTCCCCTCCTACTGCCAGGTGCCGGCGCCGCGTCTTTCCCGTTCGATGGTCGATCATATGCTCGACCTGATGCCGAGCCCGCGCCTCGTCTATTACGAATGGGACCGCCACGGCACCTGTTCGGGGCTCGCGGCGCAGGCCTATTTCGACGCCGTGCGCAAGGCGCGCGATGCGATCAAGCTGCCGGCGCAGTATCTCGATCTGGCGCAGCCGATGACGGTGTCGCCCGCCGCGGTGGCCGAGGCTTTCGTCAAGGCCAATCCCGGATTGACGCGCGCCGCCATGGCGGTCACCTGCAACAAGAAGCGGCTGACCGAAGTACGCCTGTGTCTGAGCAAGGACTTCAAATTCCGCTCCTGCGCCGAAGTCGCCCGCTACGCTTGCAGGCGCGCCACGGTCGAAATGCCGGCGGTGCGCGGCGGGCAAGCCGGCAAGCGTGCGGACATGAATGCAAACATGGGTGCAGACTTGGATGCGGGCTTGGTTTCTGCGAGCGCGTTAAACCCGCACTAACGCTGCGCGCGGGCGTGATGGGGATAACCCCGTTGGGTCGAGAATCGGCGCAAGATTCGCGAAAGGAAAATGCGCAAGCTTCGTCGCGTGAGGGCGCCGGCGACGGAGATCGAACGCGGTGGCAAATCGTGTGGTTGACTATTGCGGCTTTGCCGTCCGTTTCGTCGGGCTCGGCTATCTGGTGGCGTGGCCGTTCACCGCGCCCGATGCGCTCGGGCCGGCGGCGCGCTGCGCGCGGCACGTATTGCTTTTGCCGTGTCATTGGCCGCGCTTCGTGCATTTGACGCCCGGCCTGCACTTGCTCGGCATGGCTTGTGCCGGCGTGCTCGCCGTCGATCTCGCGCTGCGCGCGGCCCGGCGCGTCAAGCGCGCGCGCTTGGCGCGCGCCAACACCGCATCGATGCACACGACGCGTCTGTCCGCGACGCTTGCGCGCGCGCCGCTCGAGCCGCCGCTGCCCAAGGTCAAGCCGCGCTCGCAGTTCGGCCTGCGGCCAAGCCCGCGCAGCCGCGGCGATTCCGGCATGAGCGCGCCGGCGGCGAAGCCGAAGGCGCCCGCGGCGCAGAACCGATAGCACACGATCCGGAAAAAGCCCGTCCGCGACGTCATCGGGGACGGCAACCGGTTTTCGGAATTTGGATGCCCGCAGGCGCGACCGCAGGTATCGTGCGCGTGAAAATGCTAGGGACGCGCTCCATTCCTGTGGGATCTCAGCGTTCGGGCCTATGAACTACCGTCACGCCTTCCATGCCGGCAATTTCGCCGACGTGTTCAAGCACGCCGTGCTGTGCCGCATTCTGGATTACCTGCGCGGCAAGCCGGCGGCGTTTCGCGTAATCGACACGCATGCCGGCGCCGGCCTCTACGATCTCGCCGGCCCGGAAGCGCAGCGCGCCGGCGAATGGCATGACGGCATCGAGACGCTTGCGCGCGCCGCGCTCGCGCCGCCGGTCGCCGATCTGCTCGCGCCCTATCTTGACGCGGTGGCGGCCCTCAATCCGCCCGGCCGGCTCGCCCTCTATCCGGGCTCGCCGGCGCTCGTGCGCGCTTTCTTGCGCCCGCAGGACCGCTTGACCGCCTGCGAGCTGGAGCCGCAGGCGGCCGCTCAGCTCGCGCGCAATCTGCGCGTCGATGCGCGCATCAAGACGGTGGCGATCGACGGCTGGACCGCGCTTGCCGCCTATCTGCCGCCCAAGGAGCGGCGCGGCCTGGTGCTGGTCGACCCGCCCTACGAAGAGGACAACGATTTCCGCCGCCTGGCGCCGGCGCTCGCCGCCGCCCACCGCAAATGGCCGACCGGCCTCTACATGCTCTGGTATCCGATCAAGGACCGCGGCGGCCCGGACGCGCTCGCCAAGCGCCTGGCCAAGCTCGGCGTGGCCAAGATCCTGCGGGTGGAGCTGACGGTGCGTCCGCTTGCCGATGCGAGCCGCCTCAACGGCTCCGGCCTCATCCTGGTCAACCCGCCCTGGACGCTGCCCGGCGAGCTCGCGATCCTGCTGCCGGCGCTTGCGGAAATCCTCGCGCGCACGGGCAAAGGCGCATTCCGGCTGGACTGGCTCGCCGGCGAGAGCGCGGCCCCTGATATCTAACCCTTTCCAGCGGAACCGAGTTGGTGTCTAGTTCCATGACTGGCAGGTACGTTCCGCCTCCTGTGGGGGCCGGCGGAGTGACGGAGGCCGCTTTTAGGGTCGCGGCCGATGCTTTCCCCGATCGTGAATGTCCGGCCGAGCCGCTTCGCCGTGGGGGCTTTGCGGCGGAGCAGTGCGGGGAGGGAGTTTTCCCAATGGCACAAACCGGTGTCGTGAAGTTCTTCAATGGCGAGCGGGGCTATGGATTCATCAAGCCGGACGACGGCGGCCGCGACGTCTTCGTCCACATCACCGCGGTCGAGCAGGCGGGACTGAAGGGGCTGAACGAAGGTCAGCACGTCAGCTTCGACATCGAGCCGGACAAGAAGGGCAAGGGCCCCAAAGCGGTCAATCTGGTGGTTTCCGGCTGAGCCTTGCGTTCGCGGCCCGCGCGGCCGCCCGCCATCTCATCCCGCCATCGCAAAAGGGCAAGTTACCGGCCGCGGGCCTGCCGCCCGCCGCCAGGAAAGCGAGACGATTCCCCCATGATGATCCTGCGTTCCTCTCCCGCCTCGCCCTTCGTGCGCAAGGTGCGCATCGCAATCGCTCTGCTCGGCCTCGACGACAAGATCGAGGTGCGCGACACCGACCTCAACAGCGAAGACGACTCGATCCGCCGGCAGAACCCGCTCGGCAAGATCCCGGCGCTGGTGCTCGACGACGGCAGCGTGCTTTACGATTCACGTGTCATCCTGGAATATCTCGATCACCTCGCCGGCGGCGGCCGCATCCTTCCGAAGGACCCCGAGAAGCGCTTTGCCGCGCTGCGCCTGCAAGCGCTGTGCGACGGCGTGCTCGATGCCGGCGTGCTGCAGGTCTATGAGAGCCGCTATCGTCCGCCCGAGATGAAGGTGCAGGCCTGGGTCGAGCGCCAGCAGGGCAAGGTCAAGCGGGCGCTCGATGCGCTGGAAGCCTCCCCGCCCAAGCTCGACTCCAAGATCGCCACTTTGCCCGATGTCGGACAGATCGCGCTCGCCTGCGTGCTCGGCTATGGCGATCTGCGCTTCGGCGGCGAATGGCGCAAAGATCACCCCAAGCTGGTCGCCTTCCACGACGCCTTCGCCGCGCAGGTGCCGGCGTTCGCGGCGACCAAGGCGGCGGCGTAGCGCGAAAAAAATAGGGTGGGCTTCGTGGCGAAGCCCACCCTACGAGCGCGGTGTGGTTATCAGAACCGGTAATTCAAGCCGACGCGCACGATATTGGTGTGATAGTCGGTCGTGGTCGACACGCCGCAGTTCGTCGCGCCGCAGGTGGCCTGGCCGAGATCGACGTAGAGATATTCGAGCTTGGCGGTCCAGGGGCCCGAGATCGCCGCTTCGATGCCGCCGCCGACCGTCCAGCCGGTCTTGGTGTCGCTGTCGCCCGGGAAGCCGGCCGGCGTGAGCTTGACGTTGCCGAAGGCCGCGCCGCCGGTAACGTAAGGCAGGAAGCGGCCGAAGGCGTAGCCGACGCGGCCGCGCACGGTGGCGAGCCAGTCGTTGCGCACGGTGCAGTTTCCGGTCGGACAGGCAGCGCCGTTGCTGCTGCCCTTGAGGCCGCTCCAATCGCCGTCGCCTTCGAGGCCGATCACGAAGTTGCCGGGGAACTGGTAATTGTAGCCGAGCGTCCCGCCGACCATTCCGCCCGTCACGCTGACGCCGTTCGAGCCGAACGCATTGTTGATGTCGCCGTGGCCGAAGCCGCCGCCGCCGTTGACGCCGACATAAAAGCCCGTCCAGTTATAGGGCGGCGCCACCATCACCGGCTGTGGCGGCGGCGGCGGACGACGGCGTACGATGTCGGCGGCATTGGCAGTGGTGAAGGCGAGTGCGAGCGCACCCACACCTACGCACATGCCGACGCTTGCGAGCAGCAGCTTTTTCATGACGCAACCTCACTTGCAATTGACATGGACGGAGCGCGAGCCGCGCCGTCCCCCGATTGGGCCGTCAACGCGATGCCTGGGCACCTTGTTCCTGGCGCGGGGCTCTGCATTGCGTTAGTCGAGACGTGTTGCAAAACTGCAAAAGCGGCATCGACAATTGTTCCCAAATGAAAAGTCCCGGAACTTTCGTCCCGGGACTTTTTGCGGCTTTTGTCGGGCGAAGGCCCGGCACGCGCTAGAACCGGTAATTGATACCGCCGCGCACGACCTCGCTGGTGAAGCCGACGTCGGTCGAGGCGCCGCAAGTGGCGGCGCTGCAGTTGGCGTTGCCGAGATCGACGTGGAGGTATTCCACCTTCGCGCTCCACGGGCCCGCGATGCCGACCTCGACACCGCCGCCGGCGGTCCAGCCGAGCTGGGTGTCGGTCTCGCTGCCGAAGCCGGTCGGCGTCATCTTCACGTTGCCGAAGGCCGCGCCGCCGGTGACATAGGGCAGCACGCGGTTGAAGGCGTAACCGATGCGGCCGCGCGCGGTGCCGAGCCAGTCGTTGCGCGTCTCGCAGGCAATGCCGACGCAGATATTGGTGCCGGTGGAGGTGCTGCCCTTGATGGTCGAGTAGTCGACGTCGCCCTCGAGGCCGAACACCCAGGGGCCGGTCTGGTAATTGTAGCCGAGGGTGCCGCCCACCACCGCCCCCGACGTATCGAATCCGCTGGTGCCGGCCGGCAGGTTCCAGTCGGAATGGCCGAAGCCGCCGCCGCCGTTGATGCCGGCGTAGAAGCCGCTCCAGTTGTAGTAGGGCGCAACATAGGCCGGCGCCTTCGCCGGCATGCGGTGCGGGCGGGAAAGATCGGCCGCGCCCGCCGTGCCGATCGTGGATATTGCGACGAGCGCACTCGCGGCCGCCAGAACAACGCGCTTCATTGATAGAACCTCCGTAACCAGGCCCCCAGCCCGGGCAGATGGCGCGCAAAGTATTCCGAAATAACCGTACGTCTAGTGCTGAAAAGCCACAGGTGTTCGCTAAGTCGTTGAATGTATTGTCCTAATTACGACGATGAATTGCCACGCTTCCGCCGCGATAAAGACTGGTTGAGGCCGCGATGAATACGCTCGACTAAAGTCGATGCGGGAACTGTTAAGCGCACGGAAGCGGCAAGCAAAAACCCCGGGCCGCGCGAGCGCCCCGGGGTTTTTGTCAGACGCTTAGCGCTTGATCCCGAAAGGTGGGAAGCGGCTTTCGGATAAGATCATGCGCCAACGTTGCGCCGCCTCAGAAGTGGTAGTTCACGCCGAAGCGCAGAAGGTTGCCCTCCAGCCCGTTGTTGGTGCCGGTGATGGAGTAGGCGCGGTCGCCGAGGTCCATGTAGAGATATTCGACCTTGGCCGACCAGCGCGGATTGAAGCCGACTTCCATGCCGACGCCGCCGGTCCAACCGGTCAGCGTCTTGTCCTCGCTCAGCGAGTTGAGCTGTCCGTCAAGTCCGCCATAGGCAAAGCCGAGCGTGCCGTAGAACAAAATGTTGTTGAGCGCGTAGCCGGCCCGGCCGCGCAGCGTGCCGAACCAGGGATTGGAGAATTTCCAGGGCGCGAAGGTGTCGTCGGCGGCGGAAGCTTGGATGTCGGTTTCGGCGCCGAGCACGAACTGGTTCCACTGCCAATTATAGCCGACCTGTCCGCCGCCCGCGATGCCAGCCGGATCGATGCTGCTGCTGGTCACGTGGCCCCACTCGTAACCGAGATTAACGCCGCCATAGAGGCCCGCCCAATTGTAGTAGGTCGGCGCCTGTGGCGCGGAATAATAAGGCCGGGGGCCGCCGATATCGGCCGCCGTGGCCGAGCCGGAAGCGGCCGCCACCGCCGCCAGGGCAATCGCCCATACCGTTTTCTTCATGCAACCCTCCACTCAATTCCCGGGCGCGTTGTGTTTTGCGCGAATTGACTGCGCAAAAACGGTGCGGCCGCGCCGGACGCCCGGCGAAAGTTCGACATTTTCATGGAGGATTTATCGGGCGTTTTAAGTTAAGCGGTCATGAATCGGTAAGTATCAGGCCTCGTTATCCCTAAAGGAGCGTTAGCAAAACGCGACCGGCGGCGCCCGGCGTTCAGCAAGCGTTTACCATGACCGCCGCGGGTGGCGGCGCGCGCTGGCCCGGCGTATGACAAGCCGGGGAGTGAAGGGGATGCCCGAGAAACAGCCGCAGCTCGCGCGCAGCGCGCTCATTACCGGCGGCGCCCGCCGCATCGGCGCCGCCATCGCCCGCGCGCTCGCGCGTGCAGGCTTTGCCGTGGTGCTGCACGCCAACCGTTCGCGCGGCGAAGCGCAGACGCTGGCGCAGGAGATTACTGCGGCGGGCGGCCGCGCGGCCGTCGTGCTCGGCGACCTTGCCGACCAGGCGGCGGTCGAAGGGCTGATCCCGGCGGCGGCCGCCTTCGGTCCGCTCACGCTGCTCGTCAATAATGCCAGCGACTTCGAGCCCGACGAGATCGAGACGCTGGTGCGCGCGCGCTTCGACCGCACCGTCGCGATCAACCTGGCGGCACCCTTGTTCCTGGCGCAGGCTTTTGCGCGCCAGGCGCCCGCCGGCTCAGCGATAGTCAATGTGCTCGATCAGCGCGTGTTCAAGCCGACGCCGCGCTTCCTCTCCTACACGCTGAGCAAGAGCGCGCTGCACACCGCGACCGTCACGCTGGCGCAGGCGCTGGCGCCCGCCGTGCGCGTCAACGCGGTGGCGCCCGGCCCGACCTTGCCGAGCCCGCGCCAGAGCGAGACGCAGTTCGCCGCGCAGGCCGGGCATCTCCCGCTCAAGCGCGGGCCGACGCCGGAGGACGTCGCGGCGGCGGTGGTTTATCTCGCCGAAGCGCAAAGCGTCACCGGCGTCACGCTCGCCGTCGACGGCGGCCAGCACCTGGCCTGGCAGACGCCCGACAGCGACGTGGCGGAGTGAGCCGAGCCCGTCATTCCGGGACGGCCCGAAGGGCCGGGCCCGGAATCCAGGGCTATTGAGCGCGGTCTTCCCTTGTCGACCTGGATTCCGGGCTCGCGGGCTTCGCCCGCGCTCCGGAATGACAAGGAGAGATAGCGCTATCGGCGCCTGCACATTATTTTGCGCCCATGAACGGCAAACGCGACATCGATCCCGAGAGCGAGCTGCGCGAGGAGGACGAGGAGACCGCGCTGCCCGAGCTCGAGCTGGATCAGGAGCAGGCGCCCGCCGGCACGCTGAAAGCCGGCCGCGCGGCGATCACTCGCTTTGCCAAGCTGGCGCCGTCCGCTCCGGGCGTTTACCGCATGCTCGACGACAAGGGCGCGGTGCTCTATGTCGGCAAGGCCAAGAACATCAAAAAGCGCGTGACCAACTACGCGCGCCCGACCGCTTACGACGCGCGCATCGCGCGCATGATCGCGGCCACGGTGACGATGGAATTCGTCACCACCAAGACCGAGACCGAGGCGCTGCTGCTCGAAGCCAATCTGATCAAGCGCCTGCGCCCGCGCTTCAACGTGCTGTTACGCGACGACAAGTCGTTCCCCTATATCCTGATCACCTCCGACCACTGGGCGCCGCAGATCCTGAAACACCGCGGCGCGCGCACGCGCCCCGGCCATTACTACGGGCCGTTCGCCTCCGCCGGCGCGGTCAACCGCACCATCAACGCGCTGCAGCGCGCGTTTCTCTTGCGCTCGTGCTCGGATTTGTTTTTCGAGTCGCGCACGCGGCCCTGCCTGCTCTATCAGATCAAGCGCTGCGCGGCGCCCTGCACGCAGGAGATCGACTACGCCGGTTACAGCGAGCTCGTGCGCGAGGCCAACGCATTTCTCTCCGGCCGCAGCCGCGTCGTGCAACACCAGCTCGGCAAGGCGATGGACAAGGCGTCCGACGGGCTCGACTTCGAGCACGCCGCCGTCTACCGCGACCGCCTCTCCGCGCTGTCGGCAATCCAGTCGCATCAGGGCATCAACCCGCGCTCGATCGAAGAGGCCGACGTGTTCGCCGTGCATCAGGCCGGCGGCTACACCTGCGTCGAGGTGTTCTTCTTTCGCACCGGGCAGAACTGGGGCAACCGCGCCTATTTCCCGAAGGCCGACAAGGCGCTGGGGCCGGGCGAGGTGCTGAGCGCTTTTCTCGCGCAATTCTACGACGACAAGCCGCCGCCGCGGCTCGTTCTCGTCTCGCACGACTTCGAGGAACGCGCGCTGCTTTCCGGCGCGCTGTCGACCAAGAGCGAGCGCAAGGTGGAGGTCTCCGCGCCCACGCGCGGCGAGCGCAAGGAGCTGGTGCAGCACGCGCTGGCCAACGCGCGCGAAGCGCTGGCGCGCAAGCTCGCCGACACCCAGTCGCAACAAAAACTCTTGAGCGCGCTGACCGAGACCTTCGCGCTGCCGCGCGCCCCCCGCCGCATCGAGGTCTACGACAACAGCCACATCGCCGGCTCGAACCCTGTCGGCGCCATGGTCGTCGCCGGCCCGGAGGGCTTCCGCAAAAACCAGTATCGCAAGTTCAACATCCGCTCGGAGGAGCTCACCCCCGGCGACGACTACGGCATGATGCGCGAGGTCTTGCAGCGGCGGTTCAAGCGGCTGCTGGAAGAGCATCCCCGCACTGCGAATGCTGAGCAACCCTCTCCCCAAAACTCTTCGGTCACCTCCCCCCTTGTGGGGGAGGTCGGCGCCGAAGGCGCCGGGAGGAGGGTGGATGCAGGCGCGGCGCAAAAAGTTATCCCCCTCCCTATCCCTCCCCCACAAGGGGGGAGGGAAGCGTCTGTTGCGGGCCCGGAGAATGCGGACGTCGAGGAGCACGATGAATCCCCCTGGCCCGACCTTCTGCTCATCGACGGCGGCCAGGGCCAGCTCGGCGCCGCGCTTGAGACGCTCGCCGCTTTGGGCGTGACCGACCTGCCGCTGGTCGCCATCGCCAAGGGCCCCGACCGCGATGCCGGCCGCGAGACCTTCTTCATGCCCGGCCGCAGCCCCTTCAAATTGCCGCCGCGCGACCCGCTCTTGTATTTCATCGAGCGGTTGCGCGACGAGGCGCACCGCTTCGCCGTCGGCTCGCACCGCGCGCGCCGCAAGAAGGACATCCGCGAAGCGGGCTTGCAGGAAATTCCCGGCATCGGGCCCACCCGCAAGCGCGCGCTGCTCAGGCATTTCGGCACGCTGAAAGCGATCGAGCGCGCGAGCCTGCCGGACCTCGCGCAGGTGCCGGGAATTAATGCGGAGACCGCGCGAAAGATATATGAGTTCTTCCACGAGCGGGCGGGGCAGTAGGCTCCCCGCGCAAGAAGAAACGGCAGAGGAAACAAGGCATGATCATCCAGCGGCAGGAAGACGTCACCCCGGCGGTCATCGAGGCCTACAAGAACATCGCGGACCCGCGCCTGCGCGAGATCGTGGCCGCGCTGGTCAAGCACCTGCACGCCTTCGCGCGCGAGGTGCACCTGACCGAGGAGGAGTTCGAGCGCGGCGCGCAAACCATCGTCAAGATGGGCCAGATGAGCAACGAGACGCACAACGAGGTGGTGCTGATGGCGGGCTCGCTCGGCTTTTCGGCGCTGGTCTGCCTGCTCAACAACGGCAACAACGGCCAGACCGAAACCGACGCCAGCCAGCTCGGGCCGTTCTGGCGCATGCACTCGCCGGAAACCGAAAACGGCGGCAGCATCGTGCGCTCGGCGACGCCGGGCCCCGTGCTGTTCGCCGATTGCTGGCTGAAGGACAAAGATGGCAAGCCGATCGCCGATGCCGAGGTCGACATCTGGCATTCCTCGCCGGAAGGCTTCTACGAGCAGCAGGACCCCAAGCAGGCGCCGATGAACCTGCGCGGCAAGTTCAAGACCGACAAGGACGGCCATTTCTGGTTCCGCAGCGTCAAGCCCGCCGGCTATCCCATTCCGATCGACGGCCCGGTGGGCGACCTGGTGCGCGCCGGCAAGCGGCACAATTTCCGCCCCGCGCATCTGCACTTCCTCGTGTTCAAGCCGGGCTACAAGACGCTGATCTCGCAAATCTACGTCAACGACGATCCCAAGCTCGACACCGACGTGCAATTCGGCGTCACCAAGGCGCTGATCGGCGATTACGTCCGCCACGAGGGCAACGCGCCGGCGCCGGACGTGACCGGCGAATGGTACTCGCTCGACCACACTTTCGTGATGGAGCCGGGCACCGCGCGCCTGCCCAAGCCGCCAATTCAGTAGGCGCGGCCTCTCCGATACCTCCCCCTGCAAGGGGGAGGTCGACCGCTGTCGCGCAGCGACGGCGGTCGGGTGGGGGTCTTCTGAACGTGACGCTCGCTGCAGTGACCCCCACCCTGACCCTCCCCCTTTCAGGGGGAGGGAAGAGACCGTGCCCTTCCGCCGGTTGACGCCAACGCGGCCCCGGTGTTCCTTGTCGCCCATGCAATCCGTCAGTTCCCGGCGGCTGCCGGCGCGTCCGCTGGCACTGCCGAACATTTTGACGTATGGCCGCATCGCCGCCGTGCCGGTGGTGGTGGGCCTGCTCTATTGGCAGGGCATCGTCGGCGCCGGCCTGTGGCTGCGCTGGGTGGCGCTGGCGGTGTTCATCGCCGCCGGCCTCACCGACCTGCTCGACGGCTATCTGGCGCGCGTCTGGGAGCAGCAGTCCTCGCTCGGCCGCATGCTCGACCCGATCGCCGACAAGCTGTTGATCTCGTCCTGCCTGTTGATGCTGGCGGCCGAAGGCACCATCCGCGGCTGGACGCTGTTCGCCGCCGTGATCATCCTGTGCCGCGAGATCCTGGTGTCGGGCCTGCGCGAATATCTCGCCGAGCTGCGCGTCGGCGTGCCGGTGACGCGGCTCGCCAAGTGGAAGACCTTCGCGCAATTGGTCTCCATCGGCTTCCTGATCGCCGGCGCCGCCGGCGACCGCCTGATACCGGGCGTCACCCAGGTCGGCATCGTCCTGCTGTGGGCGTCGGCGATCCTTACGCTCTACACCGGCTACGATTACATGCGCGCCGGCCTGCGCTATATGATTGAAGAGTAATCGCGCATGATCCCGCAAAAGCCTGTCCCGGTTTGACCCGGGATGGGAACCGGTTTTCGGACAAGATCATGCACCGGGAAAAACCATGAAGCTGCGATATTTCGCCTGGGTGCGCGAGCGCGTCGGCAAGCCGGAGGAAGAGCTCGACATCCCGGCCGACGTCACCACCGCCGCCGAACTGATCGCCTGGCTTTCCGGCCGCGGCGAGGAATATGCCTACGCCTTCGAGAACCCGACGGTGATCCGCGTCGCCATCGACCGCGCCCATGTGCAGCCCGGCGCCAAGATCGCGCGGGCCTCCGAGATCGCCTTTTTCCCGCCCATGACGGGGGGGTGAACCGATTTTGCTGTCATTCCGGGGCGCCCGCCATAAGCGCGTTTACGCGCGTCTTCGACGCGCTATGGCGGGCGAGCCCGGAATCCAGGGCCACATCGAAACACCTCGCTCTTAGCTCTGGATTCCGGGCCCGGCGCTTACGCGCCGTCCCGGAATGACGAAGAAGGGGAATTGCACTACATTACCCCCATGACCGCCACCGTCCGCCTGCAACACGTGCCGTTCGACCTCGCCGCCGAGGCCGCGAAACTTTCGCGCGGCCGCAGCGATGTCGGGGCCGTCGTCACCTTCACCGGCATCTGCCGCGGCGCGGAAGACGGCGTGCCGATCGCGGCGCTGACGCTGGAGCACTATCCCGGCATGGCGGAAGCCGAGATCGAGCGCCACGTCGCCGAGGCCAAGGAGCGCTGGCCGCTTACCGGCGTCACCGTCATCCACCGCTACGGCCGCATCGAGCCGGGCGAGGACATCATGATGGTGGCGACCGCTTCCGCGCACCGCCAGGCCGCTTTCGCGGCGGCCGAGTTCCTCATGGATTATCTGAAGACGCGCGCGCCGTTCTGGAAGCAGGTCGAGCAGGCCGACAAGACGACCTGGGTGGACGCCAAGCAAAGCGACGATGCCGCGGCCGGGCGCTGGACCGCCGGCAAGCCTCAGGCCGCCGAATGATCGCGCGGACGACCATCGCCGTTGCTGCGGCGCTGGTTCTCTCCGCGCAAAGCTTCGCCGCGCAGGTTTTCTATTATCGCGTGCCGGAAGACGCGCATCCGCACGACGTGGCGCCGGCGCCCGACGGCAGCGTCTGGTACACCGCGCAGGCGCAGGGCGCGATCGGCGTGCTCGATCCCAAGACCGGCAAGACCGCGCAGTTCAAGCTCGGCCCCGACTCGGCGCCGCACGGGGTCATCGTCGGTCCCGACCGCGCCGCCTGGGTGACCGACGGCGGCCAGAACGCCATCGCGCGCGTCGACCCGGCCACCAAGGCGGTCAAGCTCTATCCGCTGCCGAAGGACTTCGCCGACGCCAATCTCAATACCGCAACGTTCGACCGCAAGGGCGTGCTCTGGTTCACCGGACAGAATGGCGTCGTCGGTCGTGTCGATCCGGCGACCGGCAAGGTCGAGGCCTTCAAGGCGCCCAAGGGCGTCGGCCCCTACGGCATCACCACGACGCCGAACGGCGAAGTCTGGTACGCCTCGCTCGCCGGCGACTATATCGGCCGCATCGACACCGTCAGCGGCGACGTGCTGGCGGTCAACCCGCCCAAGCCCGGCGTCGGCCCGCGCCGCATCTGGGCCGACTCCAAGAACATGCTGTGGGTGAGCTTCTGGAACACCGGCGAGCTCGCGCGCTACGATCCGCTCGGGAAAAAATGGCAAGTGTGGGCGCTGCCGCGCAGTCATCACGGCTGCTACGCGGTCTATGTTGACGACCACGACAAGGTTTGGGTGAGCGACTGGACCACCAATGCGGTCGTGCGCTTCGATCCCGTCACGCAGAATTTCCAGAGCTTCCCGAGCGACAAGCAGCGCGCCGACGTGCGCCAGCTGAACGGCCGTATGGGCGAGGTCTGGGGCGCGGAGTCCGGCACCGACCGGCTGGTGGTGATCAGGGAGTGACGTCGCTGCAGTATTGGTATGCAGCGCAGCCCACTCCGCTCATTCCCGCGCAAGCGGGAATCCAGCATTAAGTCTACCGGCGCCGGAGATATGCGCTCTGGGTCCCCGCTTTCGCGGGGACGAGCGGCGGATGGGCGGGCGGCGCGTTTCATGGCATGATCCGCACGAGATGAACCGCATTAACGATTCCCCCGCCACCCGCCGCGGCCTGCTGCGCCTCATCGCTGGCGGCGCCGCGCTCGCATTCGCGCGCAGCGCGCTCGCCGGCGAACGGCGCATCGACAAGCTGATCGCGCAGGCACAGGCCTTTCCGGCCGTCTCCGAGCGCATCGGCTATATCTCCGCCGCGCTGCGCGGCACGCGCTACCGCGCCGACACGCTGGTCGGCGGCCCTCACCATAAGGAAGAATTCGTGGTGCGCGACGACGCCTTCGACTGCGTCACCTATATCGAAGCCGTGCTGGCGGCGGCCAACGCGCGCGAAGCCGCGGACTACGACGGCCTGCTGCGCAAGCTCCGCTATCGCGGCGGCGTGGTCGCATGGCACGAGCGCAATCATTATTTCTTCGACTGGTGCCGGCGCAATGTCGAAATCGGCCTGTGCGGCTGGCTCGACGTGGAAGGCGAGGTCGCCATCCGCAAGATCTGCGACAGCCAGCGAGGATTGGAAACGCGCCGCTTCACCATGCCGGTCATCCCGCGCGCGGCCTTCCTCGACAACAAGGACATGCTGCGCACCGGCGACATCGTCGGCTTCGTCAGCCGCCGACCCGATCTCGACTATTTCCATACCGGCTTGGTCGCCTTCGACAACAAGGGCGCGTTGCTGCTGCGCCACGCCTCCGAGCACGCGCGCCGCGTGCTTGATGAGTCCATGCAAGGTTTCTTGGCGCGCTGGAACGTGCGCTACGTCACGCTGGTGCGCCCGCAGGAGCGCAAGCCGGTGGGCTGACACGCCCCGTTGCCGGTTTAACCCTCCCCTGGAGGAGGAGGGTCGGCGAGCATCGAAGATGCGAGCGGGGTGGGGGTGACCTGCCCACAAGGCAAGCGACGGTGGGCGATGCTTCACGCAAAGCTCAGCCCACCCGACAAGGCCGGAAAGCGCGGCGGCGCAATAGCCTTACGCCGCTGCCGCCTTCGGCTTCACTTCCGCGGTGTAGTCGTCCATCAGCGTCTTGGTGATGCCGCCGGGATTGAAATTCCACTTGGCGATCTCCGACACCGCGGTCACTTCCGCGGCGGAGCCGGTGATGAAGCATTCGGCGAAATCGTTAAGCTCGTCCGGCAGAATGCGGCGCTCGATCACCTCGATGCCGCGCTTTCGCGCCAGCGCGATCGCCGTCTGCCGCGTCAGCCCGTCGAGGAAGCAGTCGGCGATCGGCGTGTGGATCTTGCCGTCCTTGACGAAGAAGATATTGGCGCCGGTGCATTCCGCCACGCGCCCCTGCCAGTCCAGCATCATGGCGTCGGCATAGCCCTTCTTCTCGGCGGCGTGCTTGGAGATGGTGCAGATCATGTAGAGCCCGGCGGCCTTGGCCTTGACCGGCGCGCATTTCGGATCGGGCCGGCGGTAATCGGCGAGGTCGAGCTTGATGCCTTTCAGCCGCTGTTCGGGATCGAAATAGCTCGGCCATTCCCAGGTGGCGATTGCGAGATGGATGGTGTTGGCCTGCGCCGACACGCCCATCATCTCCGAGCCACGCCAGGCCACGGGCCGCACATAGGCTTCCTTCTTGCCGTTCTTCTCCAGCACCAGTTTCTTGGCGGCGTCGATTTCGGCGACCGAATAGGGGATGTCGAAGTCGAGCACATTGGCCGAGCGCTTGAGCCGCTCGGAATGCTCGGTGCACTTGAAGATCTGCCCGCCATAGGCGCGCTCGCCCTCGAACACGCAGCTGCCGTAGTGCAGGCCGTGGCTGAGCACGTGCAGATTGGCGTGGTCCCAGGGCACCAGCTTTCCGTCGTACCAGATGACTCCTTCGAGCCGGTCGTAGGACTGCGCAGCCATCGTCTCCTCCTAAGTCTCGTCCCCCACGGCTTGTCCGGCCGCCGCTTTGCCGTCTTGATGGCGCATTTTCCGCGCCACTTTCAAGACTTTGCGTCGCGGGGCAACACCCGGTATGAATGGGACCGGACCGGACCTATTGGCGCCCGCGGGCGTCGCCCCGTTTAGAAAGGACCGTTTCGGTACGATCCTTTCGTTCGTCGGCCCCTTTTTGTAACTTAAAATCAAAATATGTCAACATGGCTGACATAAATATGAGCGCCAAATCCGCCGCCCCGGCCGCAAGCGTCGCCGAGCGACCTGCCGCGGCGGCAGAGTTCGTCTGGGACATCATCGAATTGTTGTTCTTCGCCTACCGCGACTTCGTCGGCGACGCCGACGAGGTGCTCGGCAAGCTCGGCTTCGGCCGCGCCCACCACCGCGTGCTGCATTTCGTCAACCGCAATCCGGGCATGAAGGTCGCCGACCTGCTCGACATCCTCAACATCACCAAGCAGTCGCTCGGCCGCGTGCTCAAGCAATTGGTCGACCAGGGCTACGTCGTGCAGAAAGAGGGCGCGCTCGACCGCCGCCAGCGCCTGCTCTACGTCACCCCCAAGGGCGAGGCGCTGGCGCTCAAGCTCGCCGGCCTGCAGACCGAGCGCATCACCAAAGCCTTCGGCGAGCTCGGCCCCGGCGCGCACGAGGCGGCGCGCCGCTTCCTCACCGCCATGATCGACGCCGACAACCGCGAAGGCGTGCTGCGGCTGATCGCGCGCGCCGACCGCGTCAAGCGCTCATGATGTCGCTCACCGAAACGCTCGCGGACGACGCCCCGCATCTCTTGATCGTCGACGACGACCGGCGCATCCGCGACCTGCTGTCGCGCTTCCTGTCCGGCGAGGGCTATCGCGTTTCCACCGCCGAGACCGCGGCCGACGCGCGCGCCAAGTTGCGCAGCCTGAGCTTCGATCTGCTCATCCTCGACGTGATGATGCCGGGCGAATCCGGCTTCGACTTCGCCAAGGCCATGCGCGCCGCCGCCAACAACGTGCCGATCCTGATGCTGACCGCGCGCGACGCCGCCGAGAGCCGCATCAAGGGCCTGGAGATGGGCGCCGACGATTACCTGTCGAAGCCGTTCGAGCCGCGCGAACTGTCGTTGCGCATCGCCAATATCTTGAAGCGCACGCAGCCGGCGGTGTCGCCGCCGGCCGAGCAGGTCAGCTTCGGCCCCTTCGTCTATCACTTGGGCCGCGGCGAACTGCGCAAAGGCGACGAGGTCGTCAAGCTCACCGACCGCGAGCGCGAGATGCTGCGCATCCTCGCCGCCACGCCGGGCGAGACGGTGTCGCGCGCGGCGCTCGCCGGCAACGGCGAGGCCGTGAGCGAGCGTGCCGTCGACGTGCTGGTCAACCGCCTGCGCCGCAAGATCGAGCGCAACCCCGCCAATCCACTCTACGTCCAGACCGTGCGCGGCATCGGCTACCGGCTGGTGATCACCACATGACCAGTCTCGACACCGGCATCGCCGCCGTGCGCAGCGCGGTTCAGCGCGTCAACGACGAATGGCGCCGCTTCGGCGAGGTGCCGGCGGTGCGCGCGGTCGCCAAGGGCTTCGGACAGATGCACGACGGCTGGCGGCGATCGAGTCGCTGGATGAACAGCGTGATGCCGAAGGGCCTTTACGCCCGCGCGCTGCTCATCATCATCATGCCGATGGTGATCCTGCAGTCGGTGCTCGCTTTCGTGTTCGTCGAGCGCCAGTGGAACGCGGTCACTCAGCGCCTCTCCGCCGGCGTGGTGCAGGACATCGCCGCGCTGATCGACGTCTACAAGGGCTATCCGCAGGACGCCGACCGCGCCCAGATCAAGCGCATCGCGCAGCAGCGGCTCGGCCTGGTGGTCGACTTCCTTCCGCTCGGCGACCTGCCGCCGCCGAGCCCGAAGCCTTTCTTTTCGCTGCTCGATTCGGCGCTGTCCAACCAGTTGCGCCAGCAGATCGGCAAACCGTTCTGGATCGATACCGTCGGCAAATCCGCGCTGGTCGAGATCCGCATCCAGCTCGACGACACGGTGATGCGCGTGTTCGCGCGGCGCAGCGCCGCCTATGCCTCGAATGCGCAGATTTTCCTGATCTGGATGGTCGGCACCTCGATCGTGCTGATGATCGTCGCCGTCATATTCCTGCGCAATCAGATCAAGCCCATCCTCAGATTGGCCGACGCCGCCGAAAGCTTCGGCAAGGGCCGCGAAGCGCCGAACTTCCGCCCGCGCGGCGCGCGCGAGGTGCGCCGCGCCGCGGCCGCCTTCATCGAGATGAAGACGCGCATCGAGCGCGCGCTCGAGCAGCGCACCGCCATGCTGGCCGGCGTCAGTCACGACCTGCGCACCGTGCTCACGCGCTTCAATCTCGAGCTCGCCCTGATCAAGAAGACGACGCCGGAAGTCGAGGCGATGAAGAAGGACGTCGAGGAGATGGGGCGCATGCTGGAGGCCTATCTCGCCTTCGCGCGCGGCGATCTCGGCGAATTGGCGGCGCCGACCGACATGGGCGGCCTGCTCGAAGAGCTCCGGCTCGACGCCGAGCGGCACGGCCACAAGACCAGCGTGATCTTCCACGGACCGCCGATCGTCACCGTGCGGCCGGCCGCCCTCAAGCGCTGCCTCGGCAATCTGGTGTCGAACGCCGCGCGCTTCGCCGAGACAATCGCCATCACCGGCCACCGCGACCATCGCTGGCTCACCGTCACCGTCGACGACGACGGTCCCGGCATCCCGCCCGACATGCGCGAGGAAGTGTTCAAGCCGTTTCTGCGGCTCGACGACGCGCGCAACCAGGACGAGGGCGGCACCGGCCTGGGGCTGGCGATCGCGCGCGACATCGCGCGCTCGCACGGCGGCGACATCATGCTGGGCGATTCTCCGCTCGGTGGCCTGAGGGCGACGGTCAGGGTGCCGGTGTGAACTATCCCGTCATTCCGGGACACGCGCGAAGCGCGTGGGCCCGGAATCCAGGGCCACATGAATGCGCGTCAGGTTTTGCTCTGGATTCCGGGTTCGCTCGCTTTCGCCCTGCGGGCCTCAGCGAGCGCCCCGGAATGACAGAAAAAATTACGCGGCCTCCGGCGCCTCTTCCTCATCGCGATAGCGCCGGCGGCGCAGGCGGCGCGGACCGCGCAAAATGCATTTCGGGATGCACAGGAGGTCGCCGACGAAGCCGTCCCAGCGTTCCGCGCTGGCGAGCCCGCGGTCGAGCGCGGCCATGGTGCGGTCCATCGCGGGATCCTCGTCGTGCAGCCAGACGCCGAGCACGCGGCCGAACATCAGCGCCGCGCCTTGCGCGCGCAGCGCGCCTTTCGGACCGGGCGCGGCGACGATGCCGGCCGCCTCCAGCATCCAGCGCTGCGAGCGCACGGCGAGCGCGTTGAGCGCCATCGCCAGTCCCGGATTGCGCCGCGCCGAGCGCAGCATGGAACGCACCGCGTCCTTGTAGGGCGCCATCGCTTCCAGCCGCCGCATCTCGACATCGAACAGCCGCTCGCGCGGGGATTCGTCGGTCATGTCCTCGCCGCCGGAGAGCACCGATCGGTCGACGTCCTTGATGTGGGCGGCGTAGATGGCGAGCGTCGAGCCGAACTCGGCGCGCAGCTGCGACAGCTTGAGGCCGGCGCGGCCGGCCACTTCGGCGAGCCCGACATCCTCGAAGCTGTGCTCGGCGAGCAGCGCCATCAGCGCGTCGACCGCCTTGTCGCGGTCGGACGTGCCGCGCGGCGGCGGCGGGGTCGGCGCCTTTCGTTCACGTTTCGGCTTGCGGGCCATGGCGGCCTCCCATCGGCAGGTGATTTCTTCCCCAATCTATGACCGCAAACGCGGCCCTTCCAGGGCGGTTCCCGCCTCAGCCGGCCAGTTCGCGCGAGCGCCGCGTGGCGGCGGCAATGGCCCGGCTCAACAACGCATCGAAGCCGCCGGGGCCCATCAGCACCTCCAGCGCGGCCGCGGTGGTGCCGCCCGGCGAGGTGACGTTCTGCCGCAGCGTCGCGGCGTCGAGTTCGGAGCGATGCAAAAGCTCGCCGGAACCCGCCACCGTCTCGCGCGCAAGACGTGCGGCGAGCGCGGCCGGCAGCCCGGCCGCGATGCCGGCCTGGGTCATGGCTTCCGCCAGCAGGAACACATAGGCCGGCCCCGAACCGGACACGGCGGTGACCGCGTCCATCAGCGCTTCTTCGCGCACCCATTCGACCGCGCCGATGGCGGCGAGCAGTTCGCTCGCCTGCTTGCGCTGGCGCGCCGAGACCTTGCCGTTGGCGACGGCAACGGTAATGCCGCGGCCGATCGCCGCCGGCGTGTTGGGCATGGCGCGCACGATCGCCGTGCCCGCCGGCAACGCGTCTTCCAGAAAGCCGATTGTGCGCCCGGCCATGATCGAGATGACCAGCGTGCCTTTGCCGACATGGGGGGCAAGCGCCGGCAGCGCCTCGGGCGCGCTCTGCGGCTTGACCGCGATCGCGATGGCCGTGGCCGGCGCGTGCTTGCCCTTGTCGCTGGCCTTGGGGTTGAGCTTGAGCCCGCGCCGCGTCAGCGCCTTAACCGGCTTTGCCGCCTGCGGCTCGAGCACCGTGACCTTGCGCGGGCTCAGGCCGCGCGCCAGCCAGCCGTCGAGCATGGCCTGGCCCATCTTGCCGGCGCCCAGCAGCACGAGCCGGCCGGGGAATTTGGAAAGGGTCTTCTTGGCCGCTTGCGTCATGGCGCCATGATATCGGCAATTGCGCCGCGCGGCCACGCGCCGGCATTGCCAGGGATAAGGCCATGCGCCACATTCGCCGGGCCATGGACATCGCCGCAAAGCCTGCAAGTCGCATCGAAGACGTCGCCGGCGAAGTCCTCGCCACGCTCGGCAGCGGCCGTCAGCTCGCGCCGTTTTCCGGCCGTCCGGGCGGGCTCACGCTCGACGACGCCTATCGCGTCCTGGGCCGGCTCGGCCAGGCGTTCGAGGCGCGCGGCGAGACCCCGATCGGCCGCAAGATCGGTTTCACCAATCGCACGATCTGGCCCGAATACGGCGTCTATGCGCCGATCTGGGGCTTCGTCACCGATCGCACCGCGCGCGAGCTTGCGGCCGCCGCCAGCCTGCCGCTCGCCGGCCTGACGGAGCCGCGCATCGAGCCGGAAATCGTATTCGGCCTGTCGCGCGCACCGGCGCCCGACATGGACGACGCGGCGCTTGCGGCTTGCATCGACTGGCTGGCGCACGGTTTCGAGATCGTCCAGTCGTTGTTCCCGGCTTGGAAATTCGCCCCCGCCGATACGGTAGCCTGCAACGCCTTGCACGGCGCGCTGCTTATCGGCGAGCGCCATGCGTTCAAGCCGCGCGCGCAAGAGTGGCTGCGCGAGCTGGCGGCGTTCGAGATCGAGCTCGAATGCAATGGTGTCCTGGCAGACCGCGGTCGTGCTTCGAACGTGCTCGACAGTCCGTTTCTCGCGCTGCGCCATCTGGTTCAGCTGCTCGCGCAAGACCCGGTCAATCCGCCGCTTGCGGCCGGCGAGATCGTCAGCACCGGCACGCTTACGCGTGCGCTGGCGGTCAAGCCGGGCGAAACCTGGCGCACGCGCCTGCGCGGCATTCCGATCGCCGGCATCGAGCTGCGCTTCTCGTAGAGCGGCTCTAACGTCCGATCTATTTGGATTGACTCTGCCAAACCCGTTCGTCCCCGCGAAAGCGGGGACCCAGGGCCAAAGAACGGGATTCCCGCTTGTGCGGGAATGAACGGAGAAAAATTCGCGCCTGGCAGATAAAATTCTACGCCTCGCCCGAGGTCTCGAACATGGCGGCTTCGAGCGCTTCCTTCGCGCTCTTGCCCGCCCAGACCACGAACTGGAAGGCGGTGAAATAGCGTTCGCACGCTTCGAGCGCGGTGCCGAGCACGGACTCGCATTGCTTGCCGGAGGCCTCGCTGCCGCCCGCCAGCACCAGCGCGTGGCGGAACATGACGATGCCTTCCTTCACCCACAGATCGAAATGACCGACCCACATGCGCTCGTTGATCAGCGAGATCAGCGCCTGCACCTCGGCGCAGCGCCGCTCGGGGATACGCAGGTCGAAGGCGCAGGCGAGATGCAGCGCCTCGATGTCGCCCATCCAGGTATAGGAAACCTGATAGTCGCTCCAGCGTCCGCTCACCAGGATGGTGATCTCGTCGTCGCCGGCGCGCTCGAACGACCAGTCGTTGCCGGCGGCCAGGCGCTCCACCACGTCGAGGGGATTGAGTTGCGCTTCGTCCGCGTAGTTGCCGAGGGACATGACGTCTCCGCTTTGCCGAATGGAGCACGGGGAAACGCACGCCACCGCCGCACGCATACGGAACCGTTGGGCCGTTCAGGGCCCGGGTCTCAAGTTCGACGCAGGGAATACGGGGACGCCTTGACTTAGGAACCGAATCACTTGGCCAACCGACTATAACCCGCTCAATTCCGCCCGCCAAAGGCATCGTTGCCCGCTAATACGCAATGATTTGCGCGTAGCTGGCAACCCGCGGCGACTCAACTCTCCACAGCGAAAGCGGAGTCAAGGCGAACGAGCGGTGGATAATCTGGCGTGCGATCGGGCGGGAGCGGGGAAGCGTTCGGCTTGTCGGCGAGGTGCATGCCCCGGAGAGTTCTCCGGGGCATGGATTGCGACGGTCGTATTGTCGGTGTCGTGCGCGCCGTTTATCTGCCGCATTTTCCGCGCGGACCGCATTGCCCGGCGCAGCAGTCGCCGTTTTTCGAGCAGTAGCTGCCCCGTTCCTTGCAAGCCAAAATGCGAGTTCCTCGGACTTGCCGTAAATGAAAACGGTTTTGTTACGCCCGTCCGCGCAGCCGTCCGACGATGCCGGCGGGAAAGAAGTAGACGCTCAGGATGAACAGGACGCCGAGCCACAACAGCCAGCGGTCGGGGCTGACCAGCTTGGCGAGCAGCGGCAGTTCGGCGAGCGAGGCCGCCGCCGTTGCCATCAGCACCTGCAGGTAGTTCTGGGCCAGCACGAAGATGGCGGCGCCCACCACCGCGCCGTAGATCGTGCCCATGCCGCCGATCACCACCATCAGCAGGATGTCGATCATGATCGACAGGCTGAGCGTGGTGTCGGGTCCGGTATATTGCTGCCAGAGCGCCATCAGCATGCCGGCGATCGCCGCCACGCCGGCCGAGAGACAGGTCGCGGCGGTGCGATAGGCGGCCGTGCGGTAGCCGAGCGCTTCGGCGCGGAACTCGTTCTCGCGGATGGCCTGCAACACGCGGCCGAACGGCGAGTTGACGATCCGGAGCATGACCAGGACGAGAGCGACCGCGGCGACGAAGATCAGGTAGTAGCTGACGATGCGCCCATCCATGCGCACGCCCAGCACCCGGTGGTGAAACAGCTGGAAAGCGGGCCCGAGCAGGTCCGGCACCTGATAGGTCAGACCGTCCTCGCCGCCGGTCAGGCCCGAGAGCTGCGAGGCCAGGATCAGGAAGGCGCTGGCCACGGCCAGCGTCATCATGGCGAAGAAGATCGCCTGCACGCGCAGCGCCAGCAACCCGATCGCCACGGCGAGCGCCACCGCCACCGCGATCCCCGCAACGGCGCCGAGCGCGACCGCGCCCCACGATCCCGGCATGGCCTTGAGCGCGATCGCCACGCCGTAGGCGCCGATGCCGAAGAACATCGTATGCGCGAACGACACGATGCCGGTATAGCCGAGCAGCAGGTCGTAGCTTGCCACCAGCACGATGAAGATGCAGATGGTAGCGGCGGTGTTGAGCGAACGGATGCCGGGAAACAGGAACGGCGCCAGCGCCAGCGCGAGCGTAATGAGCACAAGCAGCGCGCTCAGCGCGCGCCCGCGCGGAAGATCGTCGGAGAGCAGCCGCTTCAGCATCGTCGCTCAGCCCTTGCCCGGCGGCAGCATGCCGCGTGGCCGCCACAACAGGATGGCGACCATCAGAAGAATATTGGAGCCCAGCGCCACCTTGGGCACCAGGAAGCCGGTGTAGTTCGCCATCAGCCCCACCAGCAGCGCGCCGATGAAGCAGCCGTCGACCGAGCCGAGCCCGCCGATGATCACCACGATGAACACCAGCACCAGGATGTTGAGCCCCATCTGCGCGGTGATGATCTCGTCGTACATGCCCCACATCACGCCGCCCAAACCGGCGAGCGCGGAGCCGGCGATGAATACCTGCACGAACAGCCGCCGCACGCGATAGCCGAGCGCCTCCACCATCTCGCCGTTCTCGACCGCGGCGCGGATCAGAAGGCCGAGCTTGGTGCGGGTGAGCGTCCAGCGCAGCGCCACGAAAATTACCGCGCCCAGCACCACGGCGAGCAGGCGATAGCGCTCGATCACGATATTGCCGATCAGCAGCGAGCCCTTCAGCATCTGCGGGCGCGGCAGCGGAATCTGGTTCGGCCCCCAGATCAGGCGGATCAGCTCTTCCGCCACGATCAGCCCGCCCATGGTCACCAATATCTGCTTGAGGTGCGCGCCATAGACCGGCTTGACGATCACGCGCTCGAAAAACCATCCGAGCGCCCCTGTGACCGCCATCGCCGCCGCGATGGCGAGCAGCACCGCCGCCAGGTTGAGCGCGTCGGATGACGATGTCGCCCAACCGCCCAATGCCAGCAGCACGCTGCCGCCGACGAAGGCGCCGATCGAAATGAAGGCGCCATGGCCGAAATTCATCACGTCCATCAGGCCGAACACCAGCGTGAGGCCGGAGGCCATGATGAAGATCAGCATGCCCATGGCGAGCCCGGCGAGCGTCAGCGTCGCCCAGGTCGAGAAATCGGCGATCAGCGCAAGCCCGGCCGCCGCCAGCACCACCACGGTCCAATAGGGCAGTTGCGCGCGCAGCCGCTCCTTCAGGGGCGGCCGGGGGATGGCGACAGTCTCGGGCGCCGGCGCGGTCATTGGTGCGCTCCGAGGCTCAGGCCCAGCAGGCGGGCCTGCAGGTCGGCATCGGCGGCAATGCCGTCCATGCGGCCATTATGGACAACGCGTCCATCGTCCATCACCGCGACGCCATCGCCAAGTGCTTGTGCCATGCGGAAATTCTGCTCGACCATCAAGATGGTGGTGGAGGTCCGTTTCAACTCCCGCATCGCCCCTATCAACGCATCGACGATCGCGGGCGCGAGCCCCTTGGACGGTTCGTCGATCAGTATCAGCTTGCGCGGCTCGATCATGGCGCGCGCGATCGCCAGCATCTGCTTCTGCCCGCCCGACAGGTTGCCGGCCGGCAACGACCAGAAGCGGGTGAGCGCCGGAAACAGCGAGAAGATCCAGTCGAGCCGCTTGGCGTCGATCGTACCTTCGCGCGCCGCCAGGATCATGTTCTCCTGCGACCGTCAGGTTGGCGAACACGCCCATGTTCTCCGGCACGTAGCCGATGCCGAGGCGCGCAATGTCGGGCGTCGTCAGCGCGCCGAGATCGCGGCCGGCAAAGCGCAGCGTCCCGCGCGAAGCGCGCCACATCCCCATGACGGTGCGCAAGGTCGTCGTCTTGCCGGCGCCGTTGCGGCCGAGCAGCATGGTCAGTTCGCCCGCGGGCACGGCGAGATCGACGCCCTGCAAAATATGGTAGCGCCCGATATGGGTGTGCACGCCTTCAAGCTGCAGCAGCGGTTCAGCCATGGCCGGCTCCCGCCGCGGATTTGCCGAGATAGGCCTCCTGCACGATGTCGGAGGCGATCACTGCCTCGGGCGCGCCGTCGGCGACCAGCGCGCCGTTGTGCAGCACGACGATGCGGTCGGCGAGCGAACGCACCACGTCCATCTTGTGCTCGACCAGCAGGATGGTCTTGGCGGCGTCGGCCTTGATCCGGTGGATGAGATCGAGCACCACCGGCACTTCGTCGACGCTCATGCCGGCGGTCGGCTCGTCGAACATCAGCACTTCGCTTTCCAGCGCCAGCAGCACGGCGACCTCGAGCTTGCGCTGATCGCCGTGCGACAGCGAGGCCGTGAGCGCCTCCATCTTGTCGAGCAGGCCGGTGCGCGACAGATGATGCTCGGCCATTTCGATCAATTCGCGTCGCCTTGTGGCCAGCGACCAGATGTCGAAGCCGGGATCGTGCCGCGCCTGCACGGCGATGCGGACGTTTTCCAGCACGGTCAGATTGGGGAACAGGTTGGTGAGCTGGAACGCGCGCCCGATGCCGGCGCGCGTGCGGTGCGGCGCGCCCAACGTCGTGATGTCGCGCCCGAACAGGATCACCCGGCCGGCCGTGCTGCGCAGCTGGCCGGAGATCAGGTTGAAATAGGTGGTCTTGCCGGCGCCGTTTGGGCCCACGATCGCGGTCAGCGTGCCGCGATCGAACGCGCAAGTCACCCGGTCGACGGCCACGTGGCCGCCGAACCGGATCGTCAAGCCGTCGGTCGAGAGGACGGCGGGCTCGCGCATGGCCGCAGCCCCGCGCCCGATCAGCGCTTGTTGCGGATCGGGATGTCCATGTCGCCGATCTTCAATTCGCGCACCAGCACCGGGATGCCCCAGGCCACCTTCGGATCGACCTTGATCTTGAAGGCATACATGGACTGCAGCGCCTGATGGTCCTCTTTGCGGAAGATCATCTCGCCCTTCGGCGTCATGAACTTCATGCCTTCCATCGCGCTGATCAGCTTCTCGGTGTCGCCGGAAGGCACCTTCTTGAGCGCGTCGACCAGCGCGATGCCCGCCGCCATGCCGCCGGCGGTGAAGAAGTCGGGCGGCGCGTGATAGCGCTTGAAGTGCTCCTTCACGAGCCAGTCGTTCACCGGGTTCTTCGGGATCTCGTAATAGTAATAGGTAGCGCCCTCCATGCCGGGCAGCGCCTTATAGGCGGCCATCGCCGCCAGGATGTTGCCGCCGGAAGCGAGCTCGATGCCGCGGCTCTTGGGGTTCATCGCGTTCAGCTTGCCGAGCGGATTGCCCTTGCCGGCCCACACCACCCAGATGATCTTGCGCTTGCAGCCTTGCGCCTTGTCGAGCGCGTCGAACAGGCGTTGCGCATGCGCGGTGAAGTCCGTGGTGTTCTGCGGCGCGAATTCCTCGAACACCAGCTTGGCCTTGGTCTTGGCGAGTGCCTCCTTGAAGGCGGCGACGCCGTCACGCCCGAACGCGTAGTCCTGGGCGAGCGTGGCCACGCAATTGCCGGCGTCGCCGAGCGCCACCGCGTTCGAGATCGCGTCCTGCGAGGAGTTGCGCGCGGTGCGGAAGATGTAGCGGTTCCAGTCCTTGCCGGTGATCGAATCGGCGACCGCCGGCTCGACGATGAGGATCTTCTTGTACTGCTTGGCCACCGGCAGCATGGCGAGCGCCACGCCCGAGGACACCGGGCCGACCGCGAGCGTCGCGTTGTCGTCGCCATAGGCTTCCGCCAGCAGCGTCTTGCCCAGGTCGGGCTTGAGCTGCGTGTCTTTTTCGATCACCTCGATCTTGCGGCCGTTGACCGTCATGGTGCCGTGGGTTTCGTATTCGATCCCCATCATCAGGCCGGTCTGCGACTGCTTGGCATAGACCTCGAACGGTCCGGTCTTGCCGTAAACATGCGCGATCTTGTACGGCTCGGCCGCCGTCGCGGCTCCGCCGGTGAAGCTAAGAACGGCCGCCGTCGCGGCCAGAATGCCGAGATACCGTCTCATGTCGCGTTACTCCCTTGTTGCTCGCGTGTTTGATGCCAACGTCCTCGACCAGGACGAGGGCGCGTCCGTCACACAGCACCTTGCCGTCGGCGGCGGTGCAGGTGGTCGCCAGATCGACCAGATGTTTGTCCGGCCGGATCCGGGTGATTTCGACGGCGGCGGTGAGCGGCTCGTCGAGCCGCGCCGGCCGTAAAAACCGTAATTGCTGCTTGAGGTAGTTGGTGCCGAAACCGGGCAGCTCGCGTCCCAACAGATAGGAAAACAGCCCGCCGATCAGCGGCTCCGGCACGGTCTTGCCCGGCGCGGCGCGCGCGCCGGAAAGCTGAGCAAAGGCCGCGACGTCTTCCGGGCGGAAGACGCGGGTCACCTGCGCGCGGTCGCCGAGCTTCACGATGCGCCTCCGTCGGCGAGAACGATGCGCGTGCGGCCGTCGAGCGTGAGCGTGCCGTCGCGCTCGGACACGATGCGCGCCGCAAGCTCGAGCGTGCCGGGGGAGGGCTGCCCGACCACGTCGATCTCCAGCCGCATCGGCTCCTCGGCGTAGGTCGGCGCGGGAAACATCAGCTCCTGCGTCTCCTGCACCGCGCCGGGGAAATGTTCGCGGATCAGGCCCCACAGCGCCGAGTAGAGCAGCATGCCATGGGCGACGGTGCGGCCGAAACGCGTCTCGGCCGAGAAGGCGGGATCGACGTGGATCGGATTGTCGTCGCCGCTCAACGCCGCGAAGCGGTCGAAATCGCCTTGCGTGAAAGTGCGGCGCGCGCGGATGCGTCGATCGCTCATGCGAGCTTCTCCAGCTGAGCGACGGTTTCGATGCTTTGCGCACGCAGCACGTGTTTGCGCACCTTGCCGGCCGGCGTGCGCGGCAGATCGTCGACGACGACGAAGGATTTCGGCACCTTGTAGGCGGCCAGCCGCTCGCGGCAGTAAAGCCGGACCGCCGCCTCGTCGACCGCGCGCCCGGGGCGCGGGATCAGAAAGGCGCGGCCGACCTCGCCCCAGCGTGCGTCGTCAATGCCGACGATGGCCGCCTCCAATATGTCGGGATGGCCGGCGAGCACGTTCTCGACCTCGGCCGGATAGACGTTCTCGCCGCCCGAAATGTACATGTCCTTGATGCGGTCGACGATGAACACGAAGCCGTCTTCGTCGCAGCGCGCGACGTCGCCGGTGTGCAGCCAGCCCTCGCGGTCGAAGGCGTCGGCGGTGGCGTCCGGCCGGTTCCAGTAGCCGGGCGTGACATTGGCGCCGCGGATCAGCAGTTCGCCGGCTTCGCCCGGCGGCAATTCGCGGCCGTTGGCATCGACGATGCGGCTTTCCGTCAGCAGCAGCGGGCGGCCGACCGCGCCGCGTTTTCGCACGGCTTCCTCCGGCCGCATCAGGAAGGTGGTCGGGCCGGTCTCGGTCATGCCGTAGCCCTGGCAGACGGTCACGCCGCGCCCGGCGTAGAGATCGATCAGCGCGTGCGCCAAGGGCGCGCCGCCGCTCGCCCAGGAGCGCACCTTGGTGAGGTCCGCCGCGGCGAAGCGCGCGTGCACGCTGAGCGCCTGATAGACCGCCGGCACGGCGAGCAGCGCGGTCAACACGCCTTCTTCGATCAGATCGAAAAAGCGGTCGGCATCGAAACCCGGCAGCACCTTGACCGAGCCGCCCACGATCAGCGTCGGCAGCGTGTGCAGATTGATGCCGGCGGTGTGGAAGAGCGGCAGATAGTTGGGCGTGACGTCGTTGGCGGTGAGGTCGATGGCGCTCGCCAGATTGACAAAATTGGCGTGCGCCATGCCGAAGGTCTGCATCACCGCCTTCGGCCGCCCGGTGGTGCCGGACGTATAGAGCATATACCAGAGCCCGTCGGCCGGCCACACCGGGTCCCAGTCGTGGCGCTCGGCGGCCGTATCGCGCGCGGCCTGATAGCTTCCCGGCGCTGCCGATTCGTTTTCGGCATGCACGCGCATGAGCGTGAGGCCGGGACGCGCCTGCGCCAGCGCGGCCGCCAATTCAGCGGTCGCCGCATCGTGCAGCAACAGCCGCGGCGTGCAGTCGTCGATCAGTGGCGTAAGCTCGGCCACCGTCTGCCGCCAGTTGAGCGGCACCAGCACGACGCGCGCCTTGCCGCAGGCGAACAGTATTTCGAAGAATGACGCGGCGTTGTGGGTAAGGATGGCGATGCGCTCGCCTTCTGCGATGGCGCGGTCGCGCAGCGCGCCGGCAAACCGGCAGGCGCGGGCATCGAGTTCGCGATAGCTGAGCCGCGCGCCGCCGACCACTTCCTCCAGCGCGATCTTGTCGGGCGTGAGGGCGGCGCGTTTGGCGGCGATGTCGACGATGCTGAACATGGGCCGCTCTCCCTAGCCGGCCGCTGCGAGCTTGAGAAAGCGCGTCATGCCGTGCCGCACGTCGGGGCGCGTCACCGCGGCGAGAAAGGCCTGACGCTCGGCTTCGAGCCCGGCGGCGTACGCGTCGCGGCGCGCGTCCGTGAGCAGGCTGCGCTTGGCCGCCCGCATGCCGGAAGCTACATGGCGCTGCGTCACGCTGAGCCATTCGGCGATACGCGCGTCGAGCCGCTCCGCCTCGACCACCTCGGTGACGATGCCGAGCGCCGCCGCCTCGGCCGCGCTCACATGGCGGTTCAAGAGCTGGATTTCGCGTGCGCGCTGCACGCCGATACGCTCCGGCAGGATGGCGCTCCAGCCGCCGTCGGGCGCAAAGCCGACCGTCACGTAATAAGGGGCGAAGAACGCCATAGGCGCCGCCGCCACCAGATCGGCCGCCAGCACCAGGCCGAGCGCGCCGCCGGTCACCGGCCCCTGCACGCGCGCGATCACCAGTTGCGGCAGGTCGATGAGCGCGAGAATGACGCGGTTGAGCTGCCCGACCAGTCCGGCCGCGTAATCGCGCAACGCGCCATCGGCCTGCTCGTGGAAGGCGCGCACGTCGCCGCCGGTCGAGAAGCTGCGGCCGTTCGCCGCCAGCACGACGGCGCTGATCGCGTCGTTGCCGTGCAGCATAGCGAGGCAGGCGGCGAGATCGTCGAGCAGCGCCGGCACCAGGCTGTTATGGCGTTCGGGCCGGTCGAGCGTCAGCCGCGCGACGCCGTCCGCCACCGTCATGCGCACCAGGCCGTCGCTGCGCGCGCGCGTCATCGCCGCTCACTCCTTGCGTGCGACGGGCTCAAGCCCTGCGCGATCATGTCGGTGATGCTGTCGACGAGCGGCGCGACGCTGCGCTTCGGCTCCCAGATGCCGTAGCGCAGGCCGGCAAACAGCGAGATGCCCATCAGCGCCCAGGAGCGTCCTTCCGTTTCCCCTGCGCGTACTTCGCCGGCCGCGATCGCCCGCTCGAAGCCGGTCTCATAGGCGGCGCCGAATTCCATGAAGTAGCGCCGGAACGCTTCCGGATCGACGAACTGGCTTTCCATCACGATGCGATAGAGATTGCCGTGCTTGCGCACGAACTCGATGAAGGCGCGCAGGCCGCGCCGCTCGGCCTCGATGCGGTTCTCGGCGCCCGCGACCGCTTCCGACAGATAGGAGCGCAGGCGCGCGCCGAGATCGGCGACCAGCTCGCGGTAGAGCCGCTCCTTGCTGTCGAAGTAGATGTAGAAGGTGCCCTGCGCGACGCCGGCCTTGGTGGTGATGCTGACGACGGAGGCGTCGTGAAAGCCGCGCGCGCCGAATTCTTCTTCGGCGGCGTCCAGAATGCGCCGCAGCGTGCGCCGCCCGCGCGCCGTCTTCGGCGCTGCTTTGGGCGCGGACTCGAGCCCCGTCTTGAGGCCTGTCTTGAGCGCCGACTTTGGCGATTTCTCCCCGAGGACAGACATCTTTTTTCTTTTATGACACCTAATTCATGTGTCATGTTGGGCCTGAAAAACGTGCCTGTCAACGCCAAACCAGCCCCGCCGCGAGACCAGGAACCAGACCATGCCGAGCTACGAGACCGGCGCCGGCCGCCGGCTCCATTTCGAGGCTGCCGGTCCCGGCGATGGGGCGCGGCCGGTCGTTTTGCTGCACGGCTGGGCTTGTCACGGCGGCTATTTCGCGCCGCAGCTCGAAGGCCTGGGTGACCGCCTTCACATGATCGCGCCGGACCTGCGCGGCCATCGCTTCTCGCACCGGCCGGGCGACCGGCCGGACCTGGCAATGCTCGCCGACGACCTGGCCGCCCTCATCGCGCCCCTGCCGGCGCCGGTGCTGGTCGGCTGGTCGATGGGCGCGCTGGTGGCCTTCGAACTGATCTGCCGTTTGGGGGCCGATGTGGCCGGTCTGGTGGTGGTCGATATGACGCCCCGTGTCGTCAACGATAAAGACTGGCAGTTCGGGCTGCTCGGCGGCTACGGGCCGGCGCAGGCGGAGCGGGCGCCGGACCTGATGCGCCGCGACTGGCCGCTCTGGGTCGAGAGCTTCCTGCCGACCGTGTTTGCCGCCGGCATCGCGCCCGACGTCTCATTGCGCGAGTGGGTCGCGCGCGACATGCGCGCCTGCGACGCCGACACGATGGCGGCGCTCTGGCGCGCCATCACCGACGCGGACTATCGCGCGTTGCTGCCGTCGATCGCGGTGCCGACCTTGATCGTGCGCGGCGCCGAGAGCCAGCTTTACGGCCCCGGGACGGCCGCGCGGCTCAAGCAAGCCATCCCTGCCGCCGAGATCGCGACCATCGCGCGCGCCGGCCACGCACCCCAGCTGGAGCAGCCCGCGGTGTTCAACAGGCTATTGGCGGAATTCGTCGAGACGATCGGATAGCCAAGCTGCCCGTTCAATCGAACAGGCTCGATACCGATTCTTCGACCGCGGTGCGGTGGATGGCTTCGGCGATCAGCGGTGCGATCTGCAGCAGGCGGATATTGCCGGCTTCCTGAACTTCCTTGGTGGCCTCGATCGAATCCGTGATCACCAGTTCCTTCAGCTTCGACTTGGCGATGCGCTTGACCGCGCCGCTCGAAAGCACGCCGTGGCTGATATAGGCGTAGACCTCCTTGGCGCCTTGCGCGAGCAGCGCGTCGGCCGCGTTCACCAGCGTGCCGCCGGAATCGACGATGTCGTCGATCAGCACGCAGGTGAAGCCGTCGACCTCGCCGATCACGTTCATGACTTCGGATTCGCCGGCACGCTCGCGGCGCTTGTCGACGATGGCGAGTGGCGCGTTGAGGCGCTTGGCGAGCCCGCGCGCGCGCGCGACGCCGCCCACATCGGGTGAGACGATCATGACGCTTTCCAGGTCGAAGCGTTCCTTGACGTCGCGCACCATCAGCGGCGAGGCGTAGAGATTGTCGGTCGGGATGTCGAAGAAGCCCTGGATCTGCCCGGCGTGCAGGTCGAGCGTCATCACGCGGTCGGCGCCGGCGCGCGTGATCAGGTTGGCGACCAGCTTGGCCGAGATCGGCGCGCGCGAGCCCGGCTTGCGATCCTGCCGCGCGTAGCCGAAATAGGGGATCACCGCCGTGATGCGGCGCGCCGACGCCCGGCGCAGCGCATCGATGATAATCAGCAGCTCCATCAGATGGTCGTTGGCCGGGAACGAGGTCGACTGGACGACGAAGATGTCGGCGCCGCGGACGTTCTCCTGAATCTCGACGAAGATTTCCATGTCGGCAAAGCGCCGCACCAGCGCCTTGGTCAGCGGAGTCTTGAGGTAGTCGCCGATCGCCTGCGCCAGCGCCGGGTTGGAATTGCCGGCGACGAGCTTGATCGCTCCGTTCTTGCCCGACATTTCCGACACCCTCTTAAATCAAGCGCACCAGGCGGCGTGGTCATAACAAGGCGGCCGGAGGGCGGCAATACGCAGGGCCGGCCTTGTCCCCGCGGTATTTCTCGAGCCGAAGCCGGCGCTTAGGCTCAGCGGGCGTCCACGCGACTGGCGGCCGCCAGGGCGAGCGTTTCGCCGGCCGCAGGCGCCGATGCCATAGCAGCGGGCCGGCTGCGCGGCAGCGGTACCGCGGCGCTCTGCCGGCTGGTCTCGGCAGGCTCGGCCTGCGGAGCGGGCGCCGGCGGCTTCAAGATGCGGAAAATGCCGGCGTCCTCGGGGGTGGTGGGATGGTCGCCGATGAGCGCGACCGTGGCCGCGGCGGGCGCGGGCGCCGGCGCGCCGGGTGCGGTCGTGGGCGAGGTGAGGAAAGTGGCGAGCTCGTCCATGCTGCTGCGGGCGATCTGCTTAAGCATGGCGTCGTCGGCGACGCTCCAGGCGTCGCGATGCCGGCCCTTCTCGCTCTGCGCGCCGCTGATGCGCAACACGCGGCGCTGCTCGCCGTCGAACACGTCCCACACCCAGGCGACCGTAGTCTTGTGCCTGGCCGTTTCGGCGGCGAGATAACCGCGCACCCGGTAGGCGGCGGGCTGCTCGCGGTCGGTCACCGCCAAATGGCGCGCTTGCGCCTCCGCGTTGAGGTTCTTCACCAGTACCTTGAATTGGGCAGGCGGCAGGCCGTCAATCGATTCGAACGCGACAGTGGCGCCGCGCGGCTGGCCGGCGAGGAGGGGCGGTCCCCCGTCGGGGCCGCAGCCGGCGAGCGCAAGCGCGCAAAGGCCGGCGAGCAAAGAATGCAACACCCATACTGCCGCCGCGGGACGGCGGTAACGCAACAACATGGACGCCCCTGTCGGCCGTGTTTTTATTGCGGTCGCGAGAACCGGCCTAAAAGTAGCGGGTGCAGGCCTGCCAAGTCCAGCAACCCCTGAGGAAAACTCAAGGCGCGAGCGCGACGGCGTTGATGTGGCGGCCGTAGTCGGCCTCGTTCAGGCGCGTCATGCGGCGGTAGCTGTAGAAGCGCTCCGGCTCGGCATAGGTGCAAAGCCGCAAATCCTCGAAATTGGCGATCCCGGCGCGCGCGACCCGCTCGGCGATAAAGCCGGGCAGGTCAAACATGGCGTGGCCGTCGCGTTGCGAAGGCGTGAAAAAGCGCGCATTGGCCGGATCGGCGGCTTTGAAGCGCTCGACGAATTCGGGGCCGACCTCGTAATTCGGTTGCCGGATCGTCGGGCCGAGGGACGCAACGATGTTGCTGCGCGCGGCGCCGAGCCTTTCCATGGCGGCGACGGTCGCTTCCACCACGCCGGTGAGCGCGCCGCGCCAGCCGGCATGCGCGGCGGCGACCACGCCGGCTCGCGCATCGGCAAACAGCAGCGGCCCGCAATCGGCGGTCGAAACCCCGACCGCCAAGCCCGGCCTGCGGGTGACGAGCGCGTCGGCGCGCGGCCGTTCGGCCTGGCTCCAGGGCTGCTCGACGACCGCCACGTCGGGCGAATGCACCTGATAGGCGGTCAGCAGACACTCGGGCCGAACGCCGAGCGCAGCCGCCATGCGGGCACGGTTCTCTGCCACCTTGTCGGGCGCGTCGTCGGAGCCGGTGCCACCGTTGAGCGTGGCATAGACGCCTTGCGAGACCCCTCCGCCGCGGGTGAAGAAGCCGTGGCGAATGCCGGAAAGCCTGGTGAGCGAGGGCGCTTGCAGCATGCCGCTTCCTACTCGAAGCCGGGCGGCGTGCCCAGGCTGGCATGGGCATAGGCCGCCGCCTTGAACAGCGTGCCCATGCCGGTGCGGCCGTGGCCGGTGAGGCGGGCGAGCGCGGTGTCGATCGCGTCGGCCGCCGCCGGCGTCGCCGCGTTCGTCTTCAGCCGCGCCGCGCGCGTCTCGATCCCGAGCCGCGTCAGCAGATCCGACTGCTCGATCGGCCCGAAGGCGACCGCGCCCATCGCTTCCACGGCGCGCGCCAGCGCCTCGAAATCGACATGCGCGGTGAGGTCGACCCTGCCGGGCTCGCTCAGCACGTCGGCATAGGCGTGGCCGCCCACCGCCTGCAGCGTCTGGCCGGCCGCGCTCCGCGCGTGACCGTAATCGATGACCAGCGCGGCACCGCCCTCGCGGGCGATGCGGCGGCCCATTTCAAAGGCGGTGGTGTCGCTGCGCCATTCGAAGATCGAGCCCTTGGGCGCGTCGCGCAATTCGGGCGGCAGCGGCGCCATGTGCGTCATCGCGTCGGGCGCGACGTCGAAGACAAGCGCGCCGCCGCCATCGATGGCCACGCGCCGCTCGTGCCAGCCGTCGTCCTGCTTGACCGCCTGGTTGACCGGCAGCGCGTCGAAGAACTCGTTGGCGAGGATGATGGCCGGCCCCGCCGGCACCTCGTGCAGCGCCTTGTGCCAGAACATCGGCACCGGCTGCGCATGCAGCGCCTGCTCCTGCTGTGCGCTCAACAGCGGACTTACCTCGACGAGATGCAGCACCATGGCTTCGCGGAAGGCCGGCATCACCTTGGCCGCGCGCAGCGCGTCGACCATCATGGTGCCGCGGCCGGGGCCAAGCTCGATCACGCGCAGGTTTGCCGGCTCGCCCATCCTGTTCCACACCGCCGCCATCCACAGTCCGATCAACTCGCCGAACATCTGGCTGATCTCCGGCGAGGTGATGAAGTCGCCGCGCGCGCCGATCGGATCGCGCGTGGTGTAATAGCCATGGCGGTGATCGGTCAGGCAAAGCGTCATGAATTCGGCGACCGGCATCGGCCCGGCCGCCTTGATGCGGCGGCGGATCTCGGTTTCCAGCGGCGACAGCTCATCCATGCGTTACGTGTGCATCGGCTTGTGCTTCAGCGCGTAGACGATGAAGCCGACGCCGGCGAGGAGCAGCGGGATCGACAGCAACTGCCCCATGGTGATGCCGCCCCACAGAAAGCCGAGCTGCACGTCCGGCTCGCGGAAAAATTCGCAGACGATGCGCGCGATCGCATAACCGACCGCGAAGCAGCCGATGATCATGCCGGGGCGCTTGAGCGCGCCGGCGCGGATCAGCAGCGCCAGCGCGATCAGCAGGACGATGCCTTCCAGCGTCGCCTCGTAGAGCTGGCTCGGATGGCGGGGAATCGGCCCGCCGCTCGGAAAGATCATGGCCCACGGCACGTCGGTCGGCCGGCCCCACAATTCGCCATTGATGAAATTGGCGATGCGGCCGAGGAACAGGCCGATCGGCCCGACCGCGCAGGTAATGTCGCCGAGCGAAAGCGCCGAAATGCCGCGCTTGCGCGCGAACAGCAGCACCGCCACCACGCAGCCGAAGAAGCCGCCGTGGAACGACATGCCGCCGTGCCAGAGCTGGAATATCTGCAAAGGGTGCGCGGCGAAATAGGGTAGGTTGTAGAACAGCACATAGCCGGTGCGCCCGCCCAGGATAATGCCGAGCGTGACCCACAAGACGAAATCGTCGAAGTCGGTGACGGTGAGCGGCGCCGGTCCGCCCCACAGGCGGTCCACGCGCACGATGGCGCGCGCATAGACCCAGCCCGCCAGGATGCCAACGATATAGGCGAGCGCGTACCAGTGGATGGCGAACGGCCCGAGACGCACCAGCACGGGATCGAAATGAGGGTAGGGAATGAGGAGAAGAGGCATTTAGGATTCCCGCTAGCGGGCGAGCGCGGCGGTCTTATGACACGGCACCGCCAGGAACGCCGCAATTTTTTCGGCGGCGCATGGTGCCATGCCGCTCCGGAGCTGTTAGGCGCGTCAGGCTGCCTTCACCGGCTCGCGTTTGAGCGCGTAGGCGATGAAGCCGATGCCGAGCACGATCATCGGCATCGACAGCACCATGCCCATGGTGAGGCCGTGGGCGAGCTTTTCCAGCTGCGGGTCGGGCTCGCGGAACAGTTCGGAGACGGTGCGGGCGATGCCGTAGCCGAGCATGAACACTCCGAAGCTCAAACCCCGCCGCCGCAGGCCGCCCGCGCGCAGCGTCAGCGCCATCGCCACGAACAGTACGATGCCTTCCAGCCCCGCCTCGTAGAGCTGGCTCGGATGGCGCGGCAGCGGGCCGGCGGCGGGAAACACCATGGCCCACGGCACGTCGCTCGGGCGGCCCCATAATTCGTCGTTGATGAAATTGCCGATGCGGCCGAGGAACAGGCCGATGGGCGCCGCCGCGCAGGCGAGATCGCCGAGCGACAGGATCGGAATGCGGCGCCACCAGGCAAAGAGCACGCCCGCGAGCATCACGCCGAGGAAGCCGCCATGGAACGCCATGCCGCCTTGCCAGATCTGCACGATTTCGAGCGGATGGGCGAAATAATAGGACGGCTGGTAGAACAGAACGTCGCCGAGACGGCCGCCGACGACCACGCCGAGCGTCGCCAGCAGAATGAAGTCGTCGATGTCGTCGACCGTGAGCGGCGCACTTCCGCCCCACAGCCGCGGCCGGCTGACGATGGCGCGCATATAGACCCACCCGAGCATGATGCCGGCGAAATAGGCGAGCGCGTACCAGCGGATCACCAGCGGGCCGAGCTCGAACGGCACCGGGTCGATCTGCGGGTAGGGGATGAGGAGAAGAGGCATGATCCGATCTGTTGCTTCCCCGCTCCTGAGGAGGGTAGCGAGGGAGTATCACGGCCGCGCGACCATAGAGATGAAATTTGCGCCGTTATGACATGCCGCGTCAGATACGAAAATGCCGCTCTTGCGGGGCGCGGAGCGGTTCGCCATTGTTGCGGGTCTGAGAAGGCGCCAGGAGCGAAAAGCCATGACCCAGACCAGCAACCGGATATTTGACGAGATGGCGCGGCTGATGAACGACGCCGCCGGCGTTGCGCAAGGGGTGCGGCGCGAGTTCGACACGCTGTTCCGCGCCCAGGCCGAGCGCATCCTGCGCGAGTTCGACGTGGTGCAGCGCGAGGAATTCGAGGCGGTGAAGGAGATGGCGCGGCTGGCCCGCGAGGAGAACGAGGCGCTGAAAAGCCGCATCGAGGCGCTGGAGGGCAAGGCCGAGAAGCCGGCAAAGAAGGGGAAGAGCGCTCCGGCGGATTAGTTCTAATAACCTTCTTTCGCACGCCGTAATGGCGGGAGCGTCCCTTCCTTGCCTCCCGCCCTACCCCACGCTATATCCGCCCGGCAAACGCGGACCCCGGCACCCCTGGAGGCTTGCCGCGTTGCTTGAAGGCGGTAAAAGCCGCCTTTTTCCAATAGGTTAGACAAGGATAGACAATGGCGAATATTCAGCAAATGAAGGCGTTTGCGCGCCCGAAAGCCGGCAAGGGGGCCGCACGGGCAGCACGCTATGGCGGGCGCGTGCCCGGCGTGATCTACGGCGAGAACAAGACCCCCGTGCTGGTGCTCATTGAGCACGACGACCTCAAGAAGCGCATCTATGACGGGCGCTTCCTCACCACGCTTTACGAGCTCGACGTCGAGGGTGAGAAGCACCGCGTCATCCCGCGCGACTTCCAGCTCGACGCGCTCAAGGACCTGCCGATGCACGTCGACTTCCTGCGCGTGTCGGAAGGCGCTCAGATCCGTGTCAAGGTCCCGGTGCACGTGCTCAACACCGACGCCTCGCCCGGCGTCAAGCGCGGCGGCGCGGTCAATATCGTCACCCACACCGTCGACGTGCGCTGCCCGGCGGAGTCGATCCCCGTTTCGATCGACGTCGACATCACCGGTCTCGAGATCAGCCACTCCAAGCACTTGAGCGACGTCGCATTGCCGGCCGGCATCAAGGTGCTGGGCGCGCCCGACATGACGCTGGTGACCATCGTGCCGCCGTCCGGCTACGCGGAAGAAATGAAGGCCGCTGCCGAGGCTGCCGCTGCGGCCGCTGCTGCCGCCGCCGCGCCTGCCGCGGAAGGCGCTACTGCTCCTGGCGCTGCACCCGGAGCTGCGCCCGGCGCCGCGCCTGGCGCCGCGCCCGCAGGTGGCGCCGCGCCCGCGGCCGAGAAGAAGTGAGGCTGGCGGGCCGCTTCGTCGTCTGCGTTCGCGCAACCGCGGTGAGGCGGCCTCGCGGCCGTTGATGCCATGCTGCTGTTCGTCGGCCTCGGCAATCCCGGTCCGCGCCACGTCGGCAACCGCCACAATATCGGTTTCATGGCGGTGCAGGCGATCGCGCGCCGCCATGGCATCAAGCCGTGGCGGCGCAAGTTTCAGGGCGTGGCGGTCGAAGGCGTCATCGCGGGCGAGAAACTGCTGCTGCTTTTGCCCGGCACCTACATGAACGAGTTGGGGCGCGCGGTGCAGGAAGCCGCGCGCTTCCACAAACTCGAGCCCGGCCAGATCGTCGTCTTCCACGACGAGGTCGAACTCACACCCGGCAAGGTGCGCGTGAAACTGGGTGGCGGCAATGCCGGCCACAACGGCCTGCGCTCGATCACCGCGCATGTCGGCAACGACTACAAGCGCGTGCGCATGGGAGTCGGCCATCCGGGCGATAAGAACCTGATGGAGCGCTACGTCCTGCAGGATTTCGCCAAGAGCGAATGGCCCTGGGTTGAGGCGCTATGCGACATTGTGGCCGACAACGCCGATCTGCTGGTTGCCGGCAAGGACGCCAGCTTCCAGAACAAGGTGCATCTCGCGATGGCCGCCAAGGGCTTCGGGAACGGCGCCGAGGACACATAACGGCAGTGATTTCAGAGACTTGACAGACGCCTTGACATCGGAGCACGGAAACACGAACTTCGTGTTACACGAGGTTCGTGCTGTCATGAAGAACGTCACCATCACCTTGCCCGAAGCCACGGTGCGGCGCGCCCGCGTCGCCGCCGCGTCGCAGGGCAAGAGCCTGTCGAAATTCGTCTCCGACCTAGTCAGCCGCGAGGTCGACTACGACCCGGAAGAGGTGCTGCGGCGGCTGTCAAAATTCATCGATGGGCCCGGCATTCCCGGCGTGTCGAAGCTTTGGGAGGGGCGGGAGAAACTTTATGCCGAGCGAGAGGACCAATTGCTTCATCGACACGAGCGTGATCGTCTACACGGCGGATCTGAAGGAACCGAAGAAACATCCGATCGCCACGAGCTTGCTGAAAAGGACGATCAAGAACCGTACGCTGGTCCTGAGTCCACAAAGCCTGAATGAGTTGTATCGCGTGGTAACGGACAAGCGCGTTTTGCTGTCGCGCGAAGACGCCCGCAGTCTCGTTTCAAGCCTCAGTGAGTCCTGCACGGCTCCCCTCGATTACGCCGTCATGCAGCACGCTTGGCTGATCCAGGATCAGACCAATTTCAACATTTGGGATTGCCTGATGCTGGCGTCGGCATCGCTTGCCGGTTGCGCAATCTTCCTCAGCGAGGATATGCAGCACGAGCGCCGGGTTCTCAACGTCAGGATCGTCAATCCCTTCCAGCTTCCCCACCTCAACGACCTTCCGATCTGAAAGAACGATTCAATGGGTTTCAAATGCGGTATCGTCGGCCTGCCGAACGTCGGCAAGTCGACGCTCTTCAATGCGCTGACCGAGACGGCGGCGGCGCAGGCGGCCAATTATCCGTTCTGCACTATCGAGCCGAATGTCGGCGAGATCGCGGTGCCCGATCCGCGCCTTCAGAAGCTTGCCGCCCTCGGCAAGTCGGCCGAGATCATCCCGACCCGCATCACCTTCGTCGACATTGCCGGACTGGTGCGTGGCGCCTCGAAAGGCGAGGGGCTCGGCAACCAGTTCCTCGCCAATATCCGCGAGGTCGACGCCATCGTGCACGTGGTGCGCTGCTTCGAGGATAGCGATGTCACCCATGTCGAGGGCAAGATCGACCCGATCGCCGACATCGAGACCATCGAGACCGAATTGATGCTGGCCGATCTGGAAAGCCTGGAAAAGCGCGTCGACAACCTGGAAAAGAAAGCCAAGGGCAGCGGCGAGGAAGCAAAGCAGGCCAAGGAAGCGCTCGATCTGATCGCGCGTGCGCTCGTGCTGCTGCGCGACGGCAAGCCGGCGCGGCTCACCGCGCGCAAGCCGGAAGAGGAAAAGCTGTTTCATTCGCTCGGGCTATTGACCTCAATGCCGGTGCTCTATGCCTGCAACGTGGACGAAGGTGCAGCGGCGAGCGGCAATGAATATTCGCGCAAGGTGGAAGCGCGCGCCAAGCAAGAAGGCGCTGTCGCGGTGGTGATCTCGGCCAAGATCGAGTCCGAGATCGCCGTGCTGCCGCCAGCCGAGCGCGCCGAGTTCCTCGCCGCCGTTGGCTTGCAGGAGACCGGGCTCGACCGGCTGGTGCGCGCCGGCTACGCGTTGCTGCGCCTCGTCACCTTCTTCACGGTCGGGCCAAAGGAGACGCGCGCCTGGACGATCACCCAGGGGACCAAGGCGCCGCAGGCCGCCGGAGCGATTCACACGGATTTCGAGAAAGGCTTCATCCGCGCCGAGACCATCTCCTACGACGACTTCATCGCCTGCGGCGGCGAAACCGGCGCCAAGGAGGCGGGCAAAATGCGGCTGGAAGGCAAAGAGTATGTGGTCGCCGACGGCGACGTGATGCATTTCAGGTTCGCGACGTGACGGTCGATGTGACAAGCCGGGCCGCGACAGGGTAAAAAGCCGCCATGCCGAAGCTCTATTGGGAAGACTTCCAGCCCGGCGCGGTCGCCATTTACGGCCCGCGACTTGTCACGCGCGAGGAAATCGTCGCCTTCGCCGCCGAGTTCGATCCCCAGCCCGTGCATCTCGACGAAGCGGCAGCGAGTGCCAGCCTGCTCGGCGGGCTCGCCGCCTCCGGTTGGCACGGCTGCTGCCTGCTGATGCGCATGATCGCCGACGGTTTCCTGCTCGAGGCCGCCTCAATGGGCGCGCCCGGCGTCGAGGAAGTGCGCTGGCTCAAGCCGCTGCGGCCGGGGACGCAAATTCGCGTGCGCGCGACCGTGCTGGAAAGCCGCGCCTCGCAGAGCCGGCCCGAAATGGGGCTGGCCCGCATCCGCAGCGAGCTGATCGACGAGAGCGATGCGGTGATCACCAGCATGACCGCCACGCAGATGCTGATCCGCCGCGAGCCGGGAACGCGGCCGTGAAATATTTCGAGGACATCAAGGTCGGCGAGGTCTACACGCTCGGCCGCCACACCTTCGGCGCCGACGAGATCAAGGCGTTCGCCGCGCGTTTCGATCCGCAGGCTTTTCATCTCGACGAGCAGGCGGCAGCCGAGTCGCATTTCGGCGCGCTGTGCGCTTCCGGCTGGCACACCGCGACGACCTGGATGCGGCTGATGGTGGCGTTTCGCCGCCGCGAGGTCGAACAGGCGCGCGCGCGCGGCGAGCCGATCGCGGCCATCGGTCCCGCGCTCGGCTTCCGCGATCTCAAATGGCTGAAGCCGGTCTATGTCGGCGATACCGTCGAGTACAGAAGCGAAGTGATCGAGACGCGGGAATCGAACAGCCGCGCGGGCTTCGGCCTGATGACCATCCGCGCGAGCGGCGTCAACCAGAAGGGCGAGCCGGTGATCACCTGGGTCAGCACGACCTTCATCGAGCGGCGGGGCGAAAAGCCGTGAGCGTCTCGGCCGGCAGCGCGGGCGATGCGGCGGCCGGGAAGGCTGCCGAGCGGCGCGCGCTCGCCGTCGGCTGCGGTGCGCATGCGTTGCACGACGGCTATACCGACCTCGTCTATGTGATGCTGCCGATCTGGCAGCACGAATTCGCGCTCGGTTACGCCGCGGTCGGCATGATGCGCACCGTGTTCTCCGGCACGCTCGCCGGTTTCCAAATTCCGATGGGCCTGCTGGCCGAGCGTTTCGGCACTGCGGCGGTGCTCGCCTGCGGAACGGCGCTCGCCGGCATCGGCTACATGCTGGCCGGCTTCAGTGCCGGGCTTGCGACGCTGGTGGCGGCGCTGTTCGTCGGCGGGCTCGGCTGCTCGACGCAGCATCCGCTCGCCTCCTCGCTGATCGCGCAGGCCTTCGCCGGACAGCGCTCGCTCAGGGCGCTCGGCACTTACAACTTCGCCGGCGACCTCGGCAAGATGACGCTGCCGGCGCTGGGCTCGCTGCTGTTCGTGGTGCTGCCCTGGCGGCACGCGCTGATGTTGTTGGGCGGCATCGGCGTGGTGGCGGCGGCGGCGATCTTCGTCGCCATGCCGCGCTTTGCCGCCGAGCAGCCGGCGCCGCGCAAGACGGAAAGCGCCGCGGCCGGCGGCGGGCTCTTGCGCGCTTACGGCTTTCCGCTGCTGCTCTCGGTCGGCGTGCTCGACAGCGCGACGCGCATGGCTTTTCTGACCTTCCTGCCGTTTGTGCTGACCGCGAAGGGCGCGAGCCTGCCGACCATCGGCGCCTCGCTCACGCTGGTGTTCGCCGGCGGCGCCGCCGGCAAGCTGGTCTGCGCCTTCATCGGCGCGCGTATCGGCGCGGTGGCCACGGTGTGGCTGACCGAAACGGTGACCGCGCTCGGCATCGTCGCGCTGCTGCCGCTGCCGCTCGAAGCTGCGCTGTTCCTGTTGCCGGTGATCGGAGTTGCGCTCAATGGCACCTCGTCGGTGCTGTATGGCTCGGTGCCGGAGCTGGTCGCGCCCGAAAGACGCCAGCGCGCCTTCGGCATTTTCTATACCGGTACCATCGGCGCCGGCGCGGTCTCACCCGCGCTTTACGGTCTGCTCGGCGACGCGGTCGGCGTGCCGAGCGCGCTCGTCGCGGTGGCGTCGGTCGTGCTGCTCACTTTGCCGATCACGCTGGCGCTGCGGCCGGCGCTTGCTAACGTGTCTGTGCCTTGACCTTCACCTGCCGGATCACTGCCGCCGGCAGCACGTCGAGGTAGGGGCCGAGCAGGAAGGCTTCGCCCGAGCCCTTGCCGTAAAGTCGATCGTGCACGCGGATCATGGCGCGCACGGAGCTGCGGCAGGCGGCGACCGAATCCACGATCAGATCGTTGATCTTGTCCGGCGCGACGTCGGCCGTGGAGCGGCGGTCGGCCGCGACCTGCCGCATGATGCAGGCGGTCGCCTTGCGCACCAGCGGCAGCAGGGCGGCGTCCTTTTGCGGTACCGCGGTCTGCGAAAAGACCGTCGGATCGACCGGGGGAGGCGTTGCGGTGTCGAGCGAGACGTTCAGCACAAGCGACATTCCCAGCATGGTTTCGAGAATCATCTCTTGGGCCTCGCCGAATCGGTTGCGGGCGGATTTGCGCCCGGCGCGAGACTTGATTCGAATGGTTAACAAAACCTTACGCTGCGGAACCCGCAGCCGGCTCCGGTCGTTTTCCCGCTGCCATGCCAGCGAAAACGAGCAAGCAGCCGCCCGAGCCGATCCTAAGCACTGGCGCGGGCGAGCGCATGACGCCCACGCAACAGGCCGAGCTGCGGGCGCTCGCCGAGGCGGCTTACGAGCCGCAGGCTTTCAGCGAGCAGCTCACGCAAAGTGAGGCCGCCGAGCGCATTGCCATGCTGAAGGCGAAGCTGAAACTGCTCGACGCACCGCCGCATACGCGGTGAGTGGAACCGCGTTTATCGACAAGCGCAACGAAAAGTGAGCGAGCCGACACGGGCGCGCGCGAAACCGCCCATGCACTGCCGCGTTTCCTGTTTCCTGAATGCGGCGAGGAGCAGGAGGAGGCGATGAAACACATGCAACACGCGATGCTCGCGTTTGCGCTACTGGCCGGTGCCGGTGCCGGCGCGGCGCAGGCACAGACCACGATCATTACGCCCGCGCCGGTGCAGCGCGAGACGGTCGTAACCGCGCCGGCGCCGATCGAACTCACGCCGGTGCAGCGGCAGACCATCTACCGCACCATCGTGCGCGAGCCTGTGACGCGCGCGCCGGCCGCGGTCGAATACCGCGTCGGCACGCCGGTGCCGCGCACCGTGCAGCTCTACCCGATGCCGCACGACGTCGTGGTCCAGGTTCCGGCCGTGCGCACCTACCGGTACATGGTGGTCAACCATCAAGTCGTGCTGGTCGATCCGGCCACCAGCCAAGTGGTAGCGGAATTGGGCGACTGACCGCTGCCCGCGGAGCGATCCGGTTTGGCGACACCGGATCGCTCCGTGCTTATGGGCCCGCGGCGCTTCGCGGCGCCGCGCGTAAAATAACCCCGCCGAAGCGGGGTCAAGTTGATGGGAGGATTGTCCGAAGACGAGCTCACATTTCGCGTCGCAGCGATCTCGTCTCGCAGCGGCCGCATGCGACTCGACCGCTTTCGAACGCCGCCACCTTATGACAGCCGTGTTACGACGGCGGCCGCGGCGCCGGTTCTCCCGACTATCCACAGCCTGCAGGCGCGCGCGGCGCGGGTTACCCACCGAATTCACAAGCGCCGCCTGGCTTTGCCGGTATTATATTAGTTGGCCGATCGCCGCTCCTGCTCGAGGCCGGCGTTCGGTCCGTCATTCCATTGCTTGAGACTGTCGGCAATGACCGACATCGCGGTCATGGCGGCGTGGCTCAGGCTGGCGTAGCCGGCGATCTCGCGGCCGACGCGCTCGCCCTCCCTGCGCAGCATCTCGCGCACGCCTTGCAGCTCGAGGATGACGCGGTCGATCTCGTCCATCGAGGCGCCGGACACGCGGCGGATCAGCGCGTTCAGATTGTCGCTCACCGGCTCGCCGCCGGCAGCAGGCTCGTCGCGCTGACGGCGCAAGAATGAAACGTCGCGGCGGACGAATTCGCGAATCTCGCCTTCGACGGCGGCCGCCGCCGCCTGGTTCACATCGCTCAGCCGGTCCGGCGGACGCCGCTCCGGCGCGAATTTCTCCGGACCGGATTTTTCCGGAAAGCTACCGTCCGAACCGAACCGCTCGGGTTTGATGGCCGTCATGCTCGACTCCTACTATTCGCGCAACGCCGCGTGCGCCGACGCCCCCGTCTGACGATTGCCGCACGGGAGTTGGGCGGCGATACGGCACCGGTGCGGCGGCTTCGCGGCGCTACCAGTTGAGTTTGAAGCCGGCGGTGATGCTTCTGTTTTCGCTCGCTTGGCCGAGATCCGTGACCGCAGTGGTCACGTGCAGCGGGCCGTAGAGCTTCTGCTCCGCGCTCAAGGTTCTGTGTGTGACAGAGTTGCCGTCCGTCGTGGTCAGCGCGGCGCCAAAACTCGTTCCGGTCGGTTTGACGTCGAGCTTGACGGAACGTTCGTTACCGAAGGTCTGCGCCGGCGCGGAAGCGGTAGCGGAGGGCGGGGCGGCGGGTCCCGGCGCCGCCGCGCTGAGCGGCTGCGTCACCGAATAGCTGTCGCGCAAAGTCACGGACAAATCTTTGCCGACCGGCATCGCGTGCTGGAGCGTGCCGGCGAGCCGGCCCCGGTCGGCGGTCGGATCGACGCGGGCGTCGAGCGAGGCGAAATTCTGCATGCCGACAGAAGCCCAGGCGGCACCGGAGCCCGCATCGCTGGAAGCCTGGCCGGGCAGCGGGCGGCCGGGCTCAAAGACCGTAACCGGCGGCGGCGCCAAAGCGACGTCGGCGCCGACCGCGGCGGTCAGATCGGCGGTGCCGGGCGCGGCCGTGAGCGGCTGCTTGACCGCGACCTTGCTGGAGCCGTCCGGCCGCTCGGAGCGGGTGACGGCGAGCGCAGGACGCTTGTTGGGGCCGGGCCGGCGCCACGCTTTGCGTGGCGCGGCGTCGGCAAGGCCGGCATCGCTTAATGCGCGCGCGAGCAGGGCGCTTTCCTCGGCGGACAGCGGCGGCTCCGTTTGTGCGGGCGAAGGCGCGGCGATGCGCACGTCTTGCGCGCGCGCCGCCGCCAGCATGGCGAGCGCCGCGAGTGTGCCGGCGATTATGTGCAGCCGCATTGTTGCAACGATCCCCGTGAGTGCCCGCGCATGATCGGGCGCAGCCGTTAGCGAAGCGTTGCGCTTGTGCCCCGGAACTTGGGCAAAGCTGCGACGCCGGCTGCGCAATCGATAGGCAGCCCGATGAGCCTGCGCGCGCGATGCAACCGGAACTTCGGTTCGCGCGTTTAACATCGCGAACCGGGACAGGAGGAGACCATGCCGCTGTTGCTGCCGGTCGTGCTGACCGCCGCGCATCTCACGTTGACCGCGCAGGAAGTGCCGAAACTGAACGTCGAGCCGAGCTGCCGCGCGACCGCCGGCGCGCTGATCCGGCAAAAGCACCGCGACACCAGTGCCTGCATGCAGGACGAGCGGCAGGCGCGCACCAAGCTGAAAAAGCAATGGAGCACGTTCACCCGCGCCGAGCGCGAGCATTGCCGCCAGCTCACCACGCTGGGCGGACCGCCGAGCTATGTCGAGCTGCTCACCTGCCTGCAACTCGCCAAGGCCGCGCGCAAGCTGCCCGACGACAGCGAAATGAACGGGCGCGTCGAGCGCTGAGGTTACGGCTTCTTGCCGGGCGGGGCGTAGGGGCTGCCTGACGGGCCCTGCATCTGCGCCTGCTTGTAAGCGGACAGCTGCTTGGGCTTGCCCTTGTCGGCCTTGGGCTTCTTCTTTTCCTTGGGAGTTCTCATCTGACCCTTGGCCATGACGACCTCCTCGTGTTCGGCGTCGGGAGGCGGATGGTGATACGGCGCCGCGAGTCCGGCAAGGGGCCCGTGGCACGCGGCCGATCAGGCCTTGGGTTTTCCCCCCGGTTTCGGCTGCGCGGTGGCTTTCGATTTCTTCTTGCTCTTTTTGGACGTTTTGGTCTTGGGCTTGGTCGCTTGGTCTGGGCCTTGGCGGCGGCCTCGGCCGGCCAGGGCTTGCCCGCCATCTTGGCCTTGATGCAGGCATCGACCACGTCGGCGCGCTTGTCGAGCGGCAGGTCGGCGTGGCCGTGCTCGGTTTCCATCCAGCAATCGAGCGCCGCCTGCTGATGGTCGGGCACGGCCGGCGCCGCGGGCGCGGCTTTCGCCTCCGGCTTTCCCGTGCTGTCGGTCTGGCAGCCGGCGAGCGCGAGACCCGCCGCCAGCAGCAGGGCGGCGCGCAGCAGGCGCATCTCGACCGACAAGGGCTTCATCGCTGCATGTCCCGGAGCATCTCCGCCGCCCCCGGCAACGCACGACTCTTCGGTGCATGTTTGGCGGCGTGGCGCCGGAAATGCAAGCCCGGCGCGGCCGGCGCGCGGATGAAACCCCGGGGCCTTCCGGCCGTTCTCTATGCGGGGGCGGGCCAACGACGGAGCGGGCATGCGGCTTATTTCGACCATCGCGGCGGCGGCGCTGATCGCTTCTGCCGTTCCGGCCGCGGCCACCGCGGGCACCATGACCGCCGACACCACGCCGCACAACGGCACGCGCACCAGCGTACCGATGCACGAAGCGCACGCGCGCGACAAAAGCGACCTCATTCTCACCACGCACGAGAAGCATCGCATCTGGCGCGCGCTGCATGCGCGGCGCGACGAGAAAAAGCCCGCCGGCTTCAATCCGCATATCGGGGTTAATCTGCCGCCCGCGGTCGAGCTGCACGCGTTTCCCGGCAGACTGGCCGGCGAAATCGCGCCCATCGCCGGCATGCGCTTTGCCAAGCTCGAGGGCAAGCTGGTGGTGGTGCGCCCGAGCGACCGCAAGATCGAAGAAGTGATCGGCGCGCCCTGAGGCGCATCTGAAGGACCACGCATCGCTGTGGCGGCGCTGGCGCGGTTCGGCGCGCGCAATGCGCATTTGCGGTGCGCGGCAAGCGGTAGTCGGGGAGTGCCGCTTCACGTTTTCGTGCGTGTGCGTGAACCGCCTGTGCCGCGCCGGCGTTTTCCCCGCACACAAGGATTGGAGACGACAATGCGTATTCTCAAGGGATTGAGCTTTTCGGCGGCGGCGGTCGCGCTGCTGCTGTGCGGGGCTGCGCAAGCCGACCATGCCGCGCGCCTGCCCGGCCGCGTCGCGTCGCAGGACCCTGCGATGCCGCAGGGCAAGACGGACGCCGCGGTCGGCGTCGGCGTCATCTGCGATACCAGCGAGCAGGCCGAGGCCTATCTGCGCCTGCGCGCCGATGGCACGGACATCACGCCGGCGATGCATCGGGTCAACGCCGCGGTCCGCCAGCCGCGCGCCTGCGGCATCGCGGCGATCGCCTTCATCCGGCACGAGACGCTGGACAGCAAGACGGTGAACGGCAAGCTGGTGCAGATCGTGCGCATCAACGTGATCGCCGGCTATAACGGCGCGAACTGGCGCCCGGTGAACAACACCACGCAATACGCGGTGATCGAGAGCAAGGGTATCGAGATTTGAGCTTTTCTTCCCTCTCCCCGCGCAGCGGGGAGAGGGTGAAGCATGGACGCGGCGCGCTGCGCGCATTTTCGGATTCCATTTTCAAACAGCCTCGCTTGCGCGTTCGCGTCGGCGGCCTCGCTCGCATCGTCGCACATGCGTGATCGCCCCTGCTTTTTGTGAAGGCCCGGGGTGAGCCTGTCTTTTCCTTATTCCTCCATGAAGGAGGGGGACGGCGCGCCGAGAAAGCGCAACCTGTCCTTCAGTGCGCGCGCCCTTGGCGGACGCGCGGCGCCTTTCGGCGCGCCATCGCGGCGTTCTCATTCCGGCGCCGGGCCGCGCTTTGCCCGCGGACCGCTCGTTCCGCCTTCGGCTTGCGCGCTTGCGACGCCTTTCGGGTCAATCGCTCCCGCGCCGCCTCGGGCGGAGCCAAGACGGCCCGCCGTCAGCCAGCTCCTGGCAGGGGGTCGGATAGTGCCCCCGGGCGGAGCCCCGGCGCCGCCCGGGAGCGGGGATTACGTTTATCCCCGCGCGCGGGCGCCGCACCCACCCCGCTCACATGACGTCTCATGAGAACGCCCTCGAAGAGGGTGGGATAGGGTGCTTATAGTCCTAGGTAGGAATGGAAGTCAAGAGGTGAATATGAAAAAATTCTTATTGTGGGCGGGCGGCCAGGAAGGCCTCGGCCGCTGTCCGCGAGGGGAAACTGGCGATCTGCTGGTAGTCCGGGTCGTATTCGGCGGTTTCGGGCGACACCAGCACAACGAATTTGCCGCCCTCCGGCTCTACGACCTCGGTCAAGTCGTCGCTCTTATAAGGTGACATGTGGCGGGCGCCACAGTGCGGGCAATCGTCGTCGCACATGGCCGACCATTCATCGGTCCAGGTGCTATCGCAACGCTCGCAGGTGTAGTGGTTGCGGAACCAGGCCATGAAATTCTCCTGGTGCGAAGATCGGTTCGAATCAATCCTATGATCGCAAACGATAACTGCCGCGAGATACGAAGTCGAGATAGCCGCGATCGCGGAGGACTTGAAGCTGCTGGCGGATTTTCTGCTTTACGTGTCGATTGTTAGGATAAATCTGGCTTAGTTGGCTCTCGAAAGCGTAAACGTCTTCCAGATTAAACTCCCGCCTACCCATCGATTTGACGCACTTCATCACCTCGACCAGCCAGCCTCTTGCTTCGCTCGCTTCTTCGCGAAGAAAGAGCGTGCGCTGCCATTGCGCAAGCACATTCTCTTTGGGGACAGGGAGGCTATCCCGCACGAAGAAAATCTTGCCGGACGGTGGAATTTCTTTCAGCAAAATGTTGCAACCAACCCAGCCGGCGCGCCGAGCCGTCGCGGCCAGCGGCTTACGCTTTTCGATGATTTCCTGCACGAAAAAATGCTTAGGCACGATAAAGGCATTAACGACGGCTAGCTGCGCCAAGTTGTAGTTGAGAAGCAATAGATTGGGGTTGTTGTTCGCCGCTAGCCGCTCCGTCATGGTGCGAAAAGCACCATCTACGACCTTCGCGCCGAAGGCCGTCTTCTGGCTCTTCAACTCGTATTCTTCCGAACACGAAGGGCAAAAGAAATCGGCGACAGGGCTGTTCGCCGGAAATTGGCTGATGTGCGGGCTTCCGCAGTTCGGGCAATAAGCCCAATCCTTAACCCAGCGCTCGGTCCACACCCGCGCGCTCTGAGAGCCGCTGGAGTACGCGGTTTGCGATTCCTCGAAGCCCAGTTTCATGGTGTCCCAAGATACCGGGACACCTTGAATAGGCTGTTAAGGCGTGGATGGCCGGGACAAGCCCGGCCATGACGGTTGCGGCTATGCCGCCGCCTTGCCCCTTACGCGCGGAATTTTGGCAAGCTGCTTGCCGATCGCGCGCTCGGCGGTCTCGACGTCGAAGCGGTTCTGCAAATTGAGCCAAAGCTGCGCCGAGGTGCCGAGCGCCTTGCTCAAGCGCAGTGCGGTGTCCGCCGTAACGCCCGTGGTTTCGGCGGCGATGCGCTCGACCCGCGTGCGCGGCACGCCCATAGCCTTGGCCAGCGCGCCGGGCGAAAGACCGAGCGGCACGAGGAATTCCTCGCGCAGGATTTCGCCGGGGTGGAGCGGGGGGAGTTTTTTGGGCATGGATTGCTTCCCTAGTGATAATCGGTGATCTCGACGTCGGCCGGCCCGTCCGGCGTCCATCTGAAGCAAATCCGGAACTGGTCGTTGATCCGGATCGAATGCTGTCCGCGGCGGTCGTCAGTCAGGGCTTCCAGGTGATTGCCCGGCGGCACACGCAAATCGCGCAGATCGGCGGCGGCGTCGAGGTAGCCGAGCTTGCGACGGGCGATCTTGACCAGATCGGACGGGAAGCCCTTCGGGCTTTCGCCTTTGTACACGGCTTCGGCGGCGCGATCTTTGAAGCCTTTGATCATGAGGCAATATGTATCATTTAATGATACAAAAATCAAGGGCGCGTATCAATTTGTGATACAGGCGAGACGCCCCAGCTGCCCCCACCCGGCGCGCGTTCCGCGCGCCACCCTCCCCCGCAAGCGGGGGAGGGATGGTGCCGCGTGAAGAAAGGCGCTTATTTGCCCCGCGTCGCGGTCCAGATGAAATGCCGCGCGCCGCCTTGCGGCCCCGTGGCGCGCACGGGGTTCTCGACCACGGCGAAACCGGCTCTTGCGCAGCCGCGCCGTGAATTTCGCATCCGGCGCCGACGACCACACCGCCAGCACGCCGCCGGGGCGCAGCGCCCGGTAAGCGGCCGCCAGGCCGTCGCGATCGTACAGCCGGTCATTGGCCTCGCGGGTTATTCCATTCGGCCCATTGTCGACGTCGAGCAGGATGGCGTCGTAGGCCGACCGCGCCGCGCGGATCAGCTCGCCGACATCCGTTTCGCGGATCGCCACGCGCGGATCGGTCAGGCTGTCGCCGAACAGCTTTGCCATCGGACCGCGCGCCCAGGCCACCACCGCCGGCACCAATTCGGCGACGACGATCCGCGCCTGCTCTCCGAGGACGACGAGGGCGGCGCGCAACGTGAAGCCCATGCCCAATCCGCCGATCAGGATTTTCGGCCGCGCGCGGGTGCGAATTTTCTCGCAGGCAATCGTCGCCAGCGCCTGCTCGGTTGCGCTCAGCCGGCTGTTCATCAACTCGTTTTTGCCGAGCTTGATCGAGAATTCGGCGCCGCGCCGCATCAGGCGCAGTTCGCCGCCGCCGGGCACTTGTGCCGTACCGAGGTGCGACCAGGGGATCATGGGTTCTCTGTTGGCGGGGATGGCAGCCGAGGTTTACCGCCGCTTGTTGCTCTTGAAGCCGCCGCGCTGGCCGGGACGCCCCATCTTGCTGCGCGGCGAGTCGGAGGCGCGCGCCGGCTGCACCTCGTGCCAGGTGCCGATGCCCATTTCGTCGAGGGAGGGTTTGTGGGGGCGGTCGGTACCTTCATCGGTCGCCCGACCCCTCACCCGGCCGCGCTGCGCGCGGCCACCCTCTCCCACAGGGGGAGAGGGTGAGCGCGCTCCGCGCGCTTGCGAGCCGCGCAGGCCCTTGGTCTGCGCGGACATCACGTCGCGCGCGGTGGGGTTGTCCAGCACCGCCAGCTCGGTCTGGCGCAGGCGCTTGATCTCGTCGCGCAGGCGGGCGGCCTGTTCGAAGTCGAGATCGGCGGCGGCCTCGCGCATGCGCGTCTCCAGGTCGGCGACCACGGCTTCCAGATTGTGGCCGATGGTGGCGGCCTCGGCGAACTCGCCGGCGCCGTCCTTGCCGCCGGTGGCGATGAGCACGTGGTCGCGCTCGTAGACGCTGTTGAGAATGTCGTGGATCGAGCGCTTGATGCTCTCCGGCGTGATGCCGTGCGCGGTGTTGTACTCGACCTGCTTTTCGCGCCGGCGGTTGGTTTCCTCGATGGCGCGCTGCATCGAGCCGGTCATCTGGTCGGCATAGAGCAGCACGCGGCCGTCGACGTTGCGCGCGGCGCGGCCGATGGTTTGAATCAGTGAAGTTTCGCTCCGCAGGAAGCCTTCTTTGTCGGCGTCGAGAATGGCGACCAGCGCGCATTCGGGAATGTCGAGGCCTTCGCGCAGCAGGTTGATGCCGACCAGCGCGTCGAAGGCGCCGAGCCGCAAGTCGCGGATGATCTCGATGCGCTCCAAGGTGTCGATGTCCGAGTGCATATAGCGCACGCGAATGCCCTGCTCGTGCAGATATTCGGTCAAGTCCTCCGCCATGCGCTTGGTCAGCACGGTGACCAGCGAGCGGTAGCCGGCCTGCGCCACCTGCCGCACCTCGCCGACCAGGTCGTCGACCTGCGTGCGCGCGGGCCGCACCTCGACCGGCGGATCGATCAGGCCGGTGGGGCGGATGACCTGCTCGACGAACACGCCGCCACTCTCGTTGAGCTCCCAGCCGCCGGGCGTGGCCGAGACGGCGACGGTCTGCGGGCGCATGGCGTCCCATTCCTCGAAGCGCAGCGGCCGGTTGTCCATGCAGGAGGGCAGGCGGAAGCCGTATTCGGCCAGCGTCGCCTTGCGGCGGAAGTCGCCGCGGAACATGCCGCCGAGCTGCGGCACGGTGACGTGGCTCTCGTCGCAGAACACCAGCGCGTTGTCGGGCACGTATTCGAACAGCGTGGGCGGCGGCTCGCCCGGCTTGCGGCCGGTCAAGTAGCGCGAATAGTTCTCGATGCCGGCGCAGCTGCCGGTGGCCTCCATCATTTCCAGGTCGAAGACGGTGCGCTGCTCGAGGCGCTGGGCTTCGAGCAGGCGGCCGGCGGCGTTGAGCTGTTCGAGGCGGCCGCGCAGCTCGGCCTTGATCGAGTTCATGGCCTGGATCAGCGTCGGGCGCGGCGTGACATAGTGCGAATTGGCGTAGACCTTGACGAATTCCAGCTCGTCGGTCTTGCCGCCGGTGAGCGGGTCGAACTCGTGGATCGATTCGATCTCGTCGCCGAACAGCGAGACGCGCCAGGCGCGGTCCTCGTAGTGCGCCGGGAAAATCTCGATCACGTCGCCGCGCACGCGGAACGAGCCGCGGAAGAAGTCGCCTTGCGTGCGCTTGTATTGCAGCGCCACCAGATCGGCGATGAGCTGGCGCTGGTTGATCTGGCCGCCCTGTTTCAACGTGAAGGTCATGGCGGAGTAGGTCTCCACCGAGCCGATGCCGTAGATGCAGGAGACGGAGGCGACGATGATGACGTCGTCGCGCTCGAGCAGCGCGCGCGTTGCGCTGTGGCGCATGCGGTCGATCTGCTCGTTGATCGAGGATTCCTTCTCGATATAGGTGTCGGTGCGCGGGACGTAGGCCTCCGGCTGGTAGTAGTCGTAGTAGGACACGAAATACTCGACCGCGTTGTCGGGGAAGAACGACTTGAACTCACCGTAGAGCTGCGCGGCAAGCGTCTTGTTGGGCGCGAGGATGAGGGCGGGGCGCTGCGTCTGCTCGATCACTTTCGCCATGGTGTAGGTCTTGCCGGAGCCGGTGACGCCGAGCAGGACTTGCGTGCGGTCGTGGCGTTGCACGCCTTCGACGAGCTCATGAATCGCCTGCGGCTGATCGCCCCTCGGATCGAACTCCGACTTGATGACGAGGCGCACGCCGCCTTCGGATTTCTCCGGGCGCGGCGGGCGGTGCGGCGTCCACACCTTGCCACCGTCGGCCTCGTGCGCAAATTCCGGGCGGCCTTCGCGCAGCAATCGGTCGAGCGACTGCTGGCTGGCGATGCCGGCAATGCCGCCGGCTTGCGTCGGCAGATCGGCGCGCGGCAGGCGGTATTTTCCCTCTTTCTTCACCTCCCCCTGGAGGGGGGAGGTCGGCGCGCGCAGCGCGCCGGGAGGGGGTGAGTTTTTTTCGCTGTTGCCGCTCACCCCACCCCGGCTCGCATCTTCGATGCTCGCCGACCCTCCCCCTCCAGGGGAGGGTGAAGAGTCATCGTCCGCGTCGATTCCGAGTTCTCGCGCCAGTGCGGGATCGAGGCCGGTGATGGGCGATGCGGCATAGTCGCGCTGCGGCGCTTCGCCGAAGCCCTTCGCCGACTTGCGCGCGGTGTGGGCGGCGGAGAAATCCTTGCGCCGGTCCCAGGAATTGTCCGGCGGCGGGGTGAGGCCGGTGCCGGAACCGACGCCCGCGGTGCCCTTGCCGATCGCCGGGTTGAGCAGATCGGCGAGCGCGTCCGGCGTCGCCGGGGAATCCGGGCGCGCGGCTTTCGAGCGCGGGGCGCGCGCCGGGTCCTTTTTGGGCTTTTTCGGAGGGGGCTTCGCCATCGTCTCGAATATGGGGCGAGTCCGCCGGGGAGGAAAGGCCGCCCGCCTGCGCCGCTTTGGCGGTGGCGTTCGCGGGCGGGAATGCGCAATATGGCGGCCAGTAAGAACACCGTAACGGGGGAGTAAGCGTCATGAGTGAGAGCACCAAATATCTGCTGCCGGAAGACCGCATTCCGAAGGCCTGGTACAACATCGCGGCCGACCTGCCGGCGCCGCTGCCGCCGCCGCTCAATCCCGGCACCGGCCAGCCGATCGGGCCGGACGACCTGTCGGCCATCTTCCCCATGGCGCTGATCGGGCAGGAAGTGTCCGCCGAGCGCGAGATCGAAATCCCCGAGCCGGTGCGCGAGGTCTACAGACTGTGGCGGCCGGCGCCGCTCTACCGCGCGCGACGCCTGGAGAAGGCGCTCGATACGCCGGCGCGCATTTTCTACAAATACGAGGGCGTCTCGCCGCCCGGCAGCCACAAGCCCAACACCGCGGTGCCGCAGGCCTTCTACAACAAGGAAGCCGGCATCAAGAAACTGTCGACCGAGACCGGCGCCGGGCAGTGGGGCTCCTCGCTCGCCTTCGCCGGCGGATTGTTCGGGCTCGAGGTCAAGGTCTTCATGGTGAAGGTGAGCTTCAACCAGAAGCCCTACCGTCGCGCGCTGATGGAGACCTACGGCGCCACCTGCATCGCCAGCCCGAGCAATGAGACCGACAGCGGCAAGGCGATCCTCGCCAAATCGCCGGATTCGCCCGGCAGCCTCGGCATCGCCATTTCGGAAGCGGTGGAAGTGGCGGCCAAGAACGCCGACACCAATTACTCGCTCGGCAGCGTGCTCAACCACGTGCTGATCCACCAGTCGGTGATCGGCATCGAGGCCATCGAGCAGATGGAAATGGCCGGTTTCTGGCCGGATATCGTGATCGGCTGCGCCGGCGGCGGCTCGAATTTCGGCGGGCTCAGCTTCCCCTTCCTCGGCAAGAAGCTGCGCGAGAAGAAGGCGGTGCGCATCATTGCCGTCGAGCCGGCGGCCTGTCCCTCGCTCACCCGCGGCAAATACGCCTACGACTTCGGCGACACCGGGCATCTGACGCCGCTGGTCAAGATGCACACGCTCGGCTCGACCTTCATCCCGCCCGGCTTCCACGCCGGCGGACTGCGTTACCACGGCATGGCGCCGATGGTGAGCCATCTGAAGGAGCTCGACCTGATCGAGGCGCGCGCGGTGCGCCAGATCCCGTGCTTCGAGGCGGCGGTGCAGTTCGCGCGCACCGAGGGCATCGTGCCGGCGCCGGAAGCGACGCATGCGGTTCGCGTCGCCGTCGACGAGGCGCTGCGCTGCAAGAAGGAAGGCAAGGCCGAGACCATCCTGTTCAATCTGTCGGGTCACGGACATTTCGACATGCAGGCCTATACCGACTATTTCGCCGGCAAGCTGGAAGACCGCGACTATGACGAGGCGGAATTGCAGGCGGCCTTGGCGGGGCTGCCCAAGGTGGCGTAACCGTCTGTCATGCAGATCACACAACGGCCCACCCCGTGGTGGGCCGTTTTTTTTCACAGGTGAGAATTATAATTATGTGCCAAGAGGCAGATGTTACTTGCCAACCCGCTAGGCCCAGCGCAATTTCGCGGCGTAACTGGGGGGCGCGGCGGATGCTGGATCGGCCATCATCGCGCTTGCAGGACTGCTACCGGCGCGCCGACGAAGCGGCACGGCGCGCGGAAGCGTCCGACTGCGCCGAGCTGCGTGCCTTCTGGGACAAGCAGGAAGCGCGCTGGATTCAAATTGCCGGCTACGCGCAATTTTCCGAACGGGTCGCCAGCTTCCTGCGTTCGGGCAAGCCGGAGCCGGACGCCATTCTGCAAGAGGACGAGGCCGGGATTGACGCGCTGGTCGACATCTTCAACCGCGTCTGCATCACTATGAATATCGACGCGCGGGATACGCGCGCGTCGCATGCGGTCGCGCAAGTGCTGGTCAAGGCGGCCATGCTCGGTATCTGCGATCCCGAGGTCCTCTATAATCTCGCCATGCAAGCGGCTTTGGAGTGATTGCGCGCGGGCTCCGCAACCTCGGCGGGGCGTGCACGAAGCGGCTGAATGAAACGCTCGAATGAAAGCTTGCGCGAAGGAGGAACCGCCATGCTCGCGCTGCGGCCGAATTGCGAATGCTGCGACAAGGACCTGCCGCCGGCGGCGTCCGACGCCATGATCTGCACCTTCGAATGCACCTTCTGCCGCGACTGCGTGGAGACGCGGCTCAACGGCGTCTGCCCGAATTGCGGCGGCAATTTCGCGCCGCGGCCGATCCGGCCGGCGGGCAAGCTCGCAAAATACCCGCCCTCGACGGCGCGCGTGTTCAAGCCGCAGGGCTGCGGCCAGGCGGCGTAGCGAAAAATCGTTTTCATTTAGATGAGGTCATACCGCGCGCTCGCTTCACCTCTCCCACCCGAACTCGGGTGAACCCGAGTTCGGGTGGGAGAGGTCGGCGCGCGGAAGCGCGCCGGGTGAGGGGTCACAGCTTGTCGTGAGTTACGACCCCCCTCACCCCAACCCTCTCCCCGAAGGGGAGAGGGAGCGCGCCGTGCTTGCATGGCCGCCTCAGGCTAAGACGATCGCGCGCTAGTGGAATCCCGCGTCCACTTCCTTGACGTGCTCGACCTGCGGTGGCGACGCGAAGCAGTGGCCGACCAGCTTGCGCCATTCCTGGTAGTCGGCCGAGCCACGGAAATCGACCGTGTGGTTCTCCAGCGTGTCCCAGCGCACCATCAGCCGGTAGCGCTGCGGAAATTCGTGCGAGCGCGTCAGCATCATGGCGGAGCAGCCCTTGGCGCGCTTGAAAATGGGCGTGGCGGCGCGCACGCCTTCCTCGAATTCGGCCTGCATGCCGTGGGTGACATCGATCTGGGCGATTTCCAGGATCATGGCGGCGGCTCCCCGGTTGTTGCGCGCGGATTATGGTGGGTGGCGGCGGGGCTGAAAAGGGCGCCACCTTCGAGCGTTGCGGTGACGCTCGCGCGGACGCCGCCGGTCCCGGCGCCGAAGCTGCGGCACGGCTGAGGGAACTACCGGACGCAGCGCCGGCCGTTGTCGCAGGCGCAAAAAAATTCGCGGTCCCGGGAGGGCAGGGGAGCCGCGCGGGACCGCTTGAGGCTGTGACGCAGTTTACGCAACAAACGACAGAAGCGGCTTCTCGATAGCGCGGCGGCGTGACGCGCGCATGACAGCGGCGGGGCGCCCGGCTATACGGTGCAAGGCGCAGTCCCCAAACGGCCGGGCGCCGCCCGCGACCCCGACCTGGTCGGCCAATCCGGTCCATCCCGCATGCTCGATTTCTCCGCCCTGGCGGCCGTTGCGATCTTCGTCGCGACCTATGTCGTCGTCGCGCTCGGCAAGATTCCGGTCTATCGCATCGACCGCGCCGGCGCCGCGCTGCTGGGCGGCGCGCTCATGGTCGGCACCGGCGTGCTCACCATCGAGGAGGCCTACCGCGCCATCGATCTGGGTACCGTCACGCTGCTGCTCGGCATGATGATCGTGGTGGCGAACCTGCGCCTGTCCGGCTTCTTCCGCATCGTCAACGGCTGGATCGCCGCCCGCGCGCGCCATCCGTTCGGGCTGTTGGCGGCGGTGACGCTGGCGACCGGGCTCATGTCGGCCTTCCTGGTCAACGACGCGATCTGTCTGGTCATGACGCCGCTCGCGCTCGACGTGGCCGAGCGGCTTGAGCGCGATCCGGTACCCTACCTGCTGGCGATCGCCATGGGCTCGAACATCGGCAGCGTGGCCACCGTCACCGGCAATCCGCAGAACATCATCATCGGAAGTTTGTCGGGCATTCCCTACACGGATTTCGCCGCGGCGCTTTCGCCGGTCGCGCTGTTCGGGCTGGCGGCGACGATCGCGCTCATCGCGCTCGCCTATCGCCGCGAGTTTTTCACGCGCGAACGTCTGCCGGTGGTGAAAGCGCCGGCGCCGCACTATCACGGGCCGCTGGTCCTTAAGACCGTGCTGGTGGTGGCGGCAATCGTCGTGCTGTTCTTTCTGGGCGAGCCGGTCGCCAAGGTCGCCATTGTCGGCGGCGCCTTCCTGCTGTTGACGCGCCGGGTACGGCCGGAAAAGATCTATCGCGAGATCGACTGGCCGCTGCTCGTCATGTTCGTCGGCCTGTTCATCGTGGTCGGCGGGCTGGAGAAGACGGTGATCAAGCCGCACCTGGACACGATCGCCGGCGATCTTCATTTCGACAACGGCGCATTGCTCGCGGGGGTAACGGCCGTCTTGTCGAATATCGTCAGCAACGTGCCGGCGGTGCTGGTGCTCAAGCCGTTCATCCCCACGCTGCCCGATGCGCGCCACGCCTGGCTGATCGTGGCGATGGCGGCGACCTTTGCCGGTAATTTCACGCTGGTCGGCTCGATCGCCAATCTGATCGTGGCCGAGCGCGCCAAGGCGCGCGGTGTGAGGCTCGACTTCTGGAGCTATTTCAAGATCGGCGCGCCGCTCACCGTCATCACCATCATTGCCGGTGTGCTGTGGCTGGGAGCCTGATCCGTCATCCTGAGGCGCAAGCCAACGGGTCCGCGCGAAGCGCGGCTCGATGACCGGAATGACAGTAAGATCTACTTTGCGGGGCTCACCCGCAAAATGCGGCCCGCGCTATTGTCGGTGAGCAGATAGAGCGCGCCGTCGGGCCCTTGCCGCACGTCGCGGATGCGCTCGCCGAGCCCGTGCAGCATGCGCTCCTCCTTCATCACCTTGTCGCCGTCGAGCGTGAGCCGCGAGAGGAGCTCGAACTTGAGCGCGCCGTTGAACAGGCTCCCCTTCCACCGCGGGAACAGGCCGCCGGTGTAGAAGGCCATGCCGGACGGCGCGATCGACGGCGTCCAGTGCCAGACGGGATCGGTCATGCCGTCGTGGTGCCGTTTGCCGGCGCCCACGGGCGTGCCGTCGTAATTGACGCCGAAGGAAACCACCGGCCAGCCGTAATTGCCGCCTTTGCGGACGATGTTGATTTCGTCGCCGCCCTTCGGTCCGTGCTCCTGCTCCCATAGTTCGCCATTGAACGGATTGAAGGCGAGACCTTCCGGATTGCGCAGGCCGTAGGCCCAGATCTCCGGCAGTGCGTCTTGCTTGTTGACGAAGGGGTTGTCGGACGGCGCCTGGCCGTCGGGCGTAATGCGCACGATCTTGCCGATGGTGTTGTCGAGCGTCTGCGCCATTTTGGCGTCGCTGAAATGATCGCCGAGCGTGACGAACAGGTTGCCGTCCTTCGCCTGCACCATGCGGCAGCCGGTGTTGAGGCCGTGATCGGCAGGCCCCTTCTGGCGATAGATGACGGTGACGTCGGCAAGCGCCTTGTCGGCGAGCCGCGCGTGCGCGACGGCGATGTGGGCGCCGCCGTCAGTCGGCTCGTCGTAGCAAAAGAAGATGCGGCGGTTGTCGGCAAAGCCGCGGTCGAGGATGACGTCCATCAGCCCGGCCTGGCTGTGCGCGTAGACCTTCGGCACGCCGGCGACCGGTGGCGACAGCGCGCCGTCCTGGCCGACGATGCGCAGGCGGCCGGGCCGCTCGGTGACCAGCATTCTCCCGTCGGGCAGGAAGGCGAGCGACCAGGGATGCACCAGCCCCTTGGCCAAGGTCTCGACTTTGAGCGGGCCGGCGGAGGAGGGATAAGTCTGCTGGGCGGCGGCGGGCGCGCTCAGCGCCAAGGCCGCCAGCACCACGACGAAGCGCATGCGTCTGTCCTTTCGCTGCCGCGTCAATTCTGCGGCAACGCACAATGTTCCGAAAGAGGGGATCGCTTAGCGCCGCTTTTAGCGGCGCTTCGGCTTGTCGCCCGGCAGCACCGACAGGCCGCTCATGCCGATGAAAATCAGGCCGAGCAGCAGGGCGATGCCGAACAGGCTGCCCTCGTGGCCGACGACGCCGTCGGCGACGCCGGCATTGGCGATGCCGGCGGTGACGACGCTGGCGACGATGACGGTGCCGAGGGCAAGACCGACGCTGGCGATCAGCGCGGCGAGCGCGGCCGTGCGCCGCTCGCGGCCGAGCTTATGCCCGGCGGGGGCTGCGAAGCCGCTATGGTCCAGAGGGTGGCGCATGTCGGGACTCAAAACGTGCGAAGAAATCAAATGTTCCTCACTGCCATTGTGCAGGGGAACCCGGCAAGGATTCGGCACTATTGGGGCAAAGCCGGTCGCGAACCGGGGCCTTTTCGTGGCCAGGGCTAATGGACGGTGAACGGGCTCGTCCGGGGGCGGCTATTCCGCCGCCGCCAGCTCGTCCGGCTGCCAATGCATCGGCACATGGCCGGGCTCCTCCGCGACGCGGGCCAGCCAGGCGCGCACGGCCGGATAGCGCGCGAGGTCGAACTCGCACTGCTCGGCGAGATGGGTATAGGCGTAGAGCGCGATGTCGGCGACGGTGAAATGCCCGGCGACGAAATAGCGGTGGTCGAGGAGATGCATCTCCATAACGCCGAACGCGCGGTAGCCGTTTTCCATCCAGTCCTCGAGCGCGTGGCTCTGCAATTCGCGCCCGCCCTTGATCAGGTTGAGCCAGAACCAGGCGGCGCCGATATTGGGCTCCAGGCTGTGCTGCTCGAAGAACATCCATTGCAGCGCCTCGGCGCGCGCGATGCGGTCCTCGGGCGCCAGCGTGGTGCCGCCGGCGACATACCAGAGGATGGCATTCGATTCGGCGATGTAGCGGTCGGGCGCGACTTCGAGCAGCGGGATCTGCCCGTTCGGATTCTTCTCCAGGAATTCGGGCGTGCGGCTCTCGCCCTGCAGAATGTCGACCTCGATTTTGCGGTAAGGAATGCCGAGCCGGGCCAGCGCGAGGCGGACCTTGTAGGAATTGCCGGAACGCTGCATCGAATAGAGCGTGTACATCAGCTTTCCCTTTGCGCACGATCTTATCCGAAAACCGGTGCCCGTCCCCGTTCACGCCGGGGACATGCTTTTCGGGATCATGCGCCCCGAATCTCAGCCTTATATAAACATGCAAAAAACTCCGGCAATTGCGTGACCCGGACGCCGCGCGCCCGCCCGCGCCATCATTAAATTTCACGCAAACTTCGAACGAACGTCTCCGGATCGCCCCGGAGCGGGAATTTTATTCCGCGGCGACGCGATGCGCGCGGGCGTATTCGGCGAGCGCGTCGTCGTCGGCCGGCTGGATCGGCGCGAAGTCGCGGTGCGCGATCCATTCCGGCCGCTTGAACTGGGTGATGTGGTTGGAGCAGGCGCACAGCGTCAGATAGACGATCTTGCGCGGATAGGGCGTGATGTTGGGCGAGGAAGCGTGCACCAGATTGCCGTGGAACATCAGCACCGAGCCGGGCTTGCCGGTCGGCGCCACGATGCCGACACCGCCGTTGTCGGCTTCCGCCTCGCGCGCGAGCCGCGTCACGGTTTCCTTGTCGAGCGTCCACAGCGGATAGGAGGTGGTCTCCAGATCGTGGCCGGCCTCGAACACGCCCTGCTTATGGCTTTTCGGGATGAGCAGCAGCGGGCCGTTGATCGGCATCACCTCGTCTAGGAACACCGCGATGTTCATGGCGCGCGGCTGCGGCATGCCGTCGTCGCGCTGCCAGGTGCCGTAGTCCTGGTGCCACTGCCAGACGTCGCCTTCAAAGGCGGCCTTGGCGTTGAGCTTGAACTGGTGGACGTAGACGTCCTCGCCGAACAATTGCCGCAGCGGCTCGACCAGGCGCGGGTGGCGCGCCAGCAGGCCGAACACCTCGCTGAAGGTGTGCGCGGCAAATGCGGTGCGCGGCGCGCCGGTCTTCTCGCGCCAGACCTCCTGGCGGTCGAGCTTGAGGATGTTTTCGGCTTCGGCGCGCAACAGCGCGATCTCGTCCTCGGAAAAGCAATTGGGAAAGAAGCAGTAGCCTTGCTGGTCGAAGGCCTGCAATTGCTCGGACGACAGTTTCATGGCGCGCTCCCTGGGGCGACGGGTTGCGGCCGTTCAGCCGGCTCTTGTGGCTATTTTACCGGCAGAGCGATACGGAAGGCTAGCGGCTCGCCGCCGGCATCCCCGGCGCCGGGGCGGTATCGAACGCCGCCTTCGCAGCTGCGGGATGCGCCGCCAGGCGCGCGACCAGCGCGCGCGCCGCCAGCAGGCCGAGCACCGCGATACCGACGCCGGCAATGACGTCGACGAAATAATGCGAGCCGTCGATCGGGGTCGCCGCCAGCATGACGGTATTGAGCGTGGTTGCCGGCCAGCGCGCCGCCTTCACCGGCCAGAAGGCGGCAATCAGGATCACCGCCAGCGCGGCGTGCAGGCTGGGGAAAGTAATAATGCCTTCCGAGCCCATCGCCATGAGCGCGCGCACGCTGCCGTCGCGCAGCCCGAGGAACACCGGCCAGCTGGTGTGGCTGACCGGCAGCAAAGCGGGATCGGCGTTCTTGATGCCGTCGTGCAGCCAGACGCCTTCGGCCGGCGCCAGCGCCGACAGCGCGATGGTGACGAGCGCCGTGAACACGAAGGCCAGCATATAGACGCGCAGCCAGGCGAGCCGCCCGGTGAAGCCGAGCAGCAGCACGACCAGCGCGGTCTGCGGCATCATGGAGAGATAAATGGCGCGCAGCGCCAGATGCAGGTCCGGCCAACGTTCCATCAGCGAAAGCAGCCCGCGCCAGTGCAGGCCGAGCGCCAAGTCGAGATTGTTGAACGCGGCATCTTGCAAGGGAAGCGCCGCTGCCGCCGCCACATAAGAAAGCGGCGCCGCCACGGCGGCGAAGGCCATGAGCTGGGCGGTGGTCTGCAGGGCGGAGGCGAGACGCGGTTCGTCGCGGGTCGCGGCGTAATAGCGCGCGCCGGCAGCGAGCAGCAGGCACGTGACGCCGGGGCCGAGGAAGCTCGCGATCCGGATGCTGAAGCCGCCGCCCGCCGCCGCAGCCAGCACCATCGCGGCGGCGGCGCCGGTGAGGCCCCAGATGAGGCGATCGAGACGGCGCAAGCCGGCCGGGTGCCAATCCATTACAGAGAGTTCCTCGCCTGGCGGCCGAGGTAGCACGGGCCCGGTTGCCCACGGGTTAACCGGTGTGCCGGAAATGCCGCCGATTGCGGCCTTTCCGGCTGCCGGCCGGGCTGGCGCCCGCGCCTGGCGTCACAAAGCCACAGCTATCACGCGATTTGATGGGTGCATCACCCTTTGCCGCTTGCTCGCGCGGCGCCGTCCCATTACCTAGCACGCGTCCGTGGCCGCGGACTTTCCAAGGAGATTCGCCATGGCGTTCCTCGCCGACAGCATGAAGCGCGTGAAGCCCTCGGCCACCATCGCCGTCACCGACAAGGCGCGCGCGCTCAAGGCGGCGGGCCGCAACGTCATCGGCCTGGGCGCCGGCGAGCCCGATTTCGACACGCCCGACAACATCAAGGAAGCCGCGATCAAGGCGATCCGCGACGGCAAGGCGTCGAAATACACCAATGTCGACGGCATCGCCGAGCTGAAAGAGGCCGTCATCAGGAAGTTCAAGAAGGAAAACGGCCTCGACTATACGGCCAAGCAGATCACAGTCGGTACCGGCGGCAAGCAGGTGCTGTACAACGCCTTCGTCGCCACGCTCAACCCGGGCGACGAGGTGATCATCCCGGCGCCCTATTGGGTGAGCTATCCCGACATGGTGCTGCTCGCCGGCGGCGAGCCGGTGGAAGTGCCGACCTCGATGGCGACCGGCTTCAAGATGACGGCGGCGCAACTCGATGCCGCCATCACGCCGAAGACCAAGTGGGTGCTGCTCAACTCGCCGTCCAACCCGTCGGGCGCGGGCTATACGCGCGCCGATCTGAAGGCGCTCACCGAGGTGCTGAAGAAGCACCCGCACGTGCACGTCATGACCGACGACATGTACGAGCACCTGGTCTATGACGACTTCAAGTTCTCGACCGCCGCGCAGGTCGAGCCCGAGCTCTATCCGCGCACGCTCACGATCAACGGCGTGTCGAAGGCCTATTGCATGACCGGCTGGCGCATTGGATTCGCAGGAGGCCCGGAACCGCTGATCAAGGCCATGGCGATGATCCAGTCGCAGTCGACCTCCAACCCGGCGGCGGTATCGCAATGGGCGGCGCTGGAGGCGCTCACCGGGCCGCAGGACTTCATCGCCAAGCACAACAAGATCTTCAAGGAGCGGCGCGACCTGGTGGTGTCGATGCTCAACCAGGCGAGCGGCATCAAGTGCCCGACGCCGGAGGGCGCCTTCTACGTCTATCCTTCCTGCGCTGGCACCATGGGCAAGACGGCGCCGAGCGGCAAGAAGCTCGTCACCGACGAGGATTTCGTCACCGAACTGCTGGAAGCGGAAGGCGTGGCGGTGGTGCAGGGCACGGCCTTCGGGCTCGGGCCGGCGTTCCGCATTTCCTACGCCACCAAGACGGACGACCTGGAAGAAGCCTGCCGCCGCATACAGCGGTTTTGTGGGAATTTGAAGTAACAAAGCACTGAATGCCGCACGATCCCCGCTCGCCCGCGTGCGCGCGGGCTGCTAACCTGCGGCATGACCATCTTGATCGTGCGCCATGGCGAGACCGCCGGCAATGCCGCGCGCGTCCTGCAGCGCCCCGATATTCCGCTCAACGAGCGCGGGATCGCGCAGGCCGAGCGGCTGGCCGAGCGCCTCGCCGCCGATCCCTTCGTGCACATTTTGTGCAGCGACCTGGAGCGCGCGCGCATGACGGCTAAGCCGCTCGCCGCCCGCTCCGGCATCGCGGTCGAGGAAAGCCCGCTTCTGCAAGAGCGCAATTTCGGCGATCTGCGCGGCACCGCCTATGCCGATTTGGCCGAAAATCCGTTTGGGCCCGACTTCGCGCCGCCCAACGGCGAAGACTGGCCGGGCTTTCACGCGCGCGTCGCCGAGGCCTTCGCCTTCATCGTCGAGCGGCGCCGCAACGTGAAAGGCACGCTGGTGGTGGTCACGCACGGGCTGGTCTGCCGCGCGCTGGTCGAGCGCCATGCGCTGCTGCCCACGGGCGTGCTTTGTCCGGAGCGTTTCGACAATACCAGCGTGACGGTGCTGCACGAGGATGCGCCGCACGGGGTGCATCTGGTCAATTGCACCCGGCATCTCGGCGAAATGCTCGAAGCGGCCCGCGAAGGCGGCGCGGTTTAGGCGCCGCCGGCACGACAGCCGAAAACGCCTCCGCTAATCTGTCTTGCATGATTCGCCGCACCGCCGCGCTTCTCGTTCTGATCGCCGGTCTCGCCGCGCCCGCCGCCGCGCAGGAGAGCGTGACGGTGGGTTTGACGCGCGCGGTCGCGAACGGCGCGCTGTTCCTGGCGGCCTCGCGCGGCTACTTCAAGGCGGCAGGGCTCGACGTCGAAATGCGCGCGCTACCGTCCGGCGACGCGGTCGCGCAGGCGGTCGCCGGCGGCGCGCTCGATTTCGGTGTCGCCGATTTCACCGCAACGGTCTTTACGCTCGCCGGCAAGGGCGCGCTCACGGCGGTCGCCGCGCAGGCGCGCGAGCGCCACGGCTACGAGGGCAACGCGGTGATCGCCTCCAATGCCGCCTACGCGAAAGGCCTCACCGGTTTTGCCGGCCTCGCCAACAAGAAAGTCGCGCTCGACGCGCTCGGCGCGCCCGCGCATTATCAGCTCGGAGAGATCGCGCTTGTGAAGGGCTTCGCGCTCGACGGCGTGATCCTGAAACCGCTGCCTTCGGCCGACGCCATCGCGCGCGCGGTGCGCGACGGCGCGGTCGATGCCGCCATCCTGCCGGCGGCCTATGCGCGCGACATCATGACGGCGAGCCAGGGCAAGTTCGTCGGCTGGTGCTCCGAACTGGCTGAGCCGCAGCTCGGCGCACTGTTTGCCAATGCGGATGTGGTCGGCAAGCGGCGCGCCGTCGTGCAGAATTTCGTGCGTGCCTATCGCCGCGGCGTCGCCGATTATGCCGCGGCGCTGTTGCGCCACGACCGCTACGGCAAGCGCGTCGCCGATGCCAAGGCCGATGCCGCCGCGGCGCTGATCGCGGCTTACGTCTATCCCGGCGCTGCCGGCGGCGCGCGCGCGGTGGAAGCGGGTGCACCTTTCGTCGATCCGCGCGCGCGGCTCGATGTCGGCGACCTCGTGCGTCAGATCGCCTGGTACAAGGCGCAAGGGCTGATCGGCCGAACGGTCGATGCGCAGAAGACCGTCGATCTGAGTTTCACTGCGGGACCGTGATCCGCGACCGTCCAGGCGGACGATTTGCGCCCTTGCCAGCCACCTGCACTACTGCGACGATGGTGTGACAAGGGCCGGGAAACCAGGTCCGACCTCCCGGCCGGCAAGGGAGGTATTTCATGGGACAAAATGGCTCGGCATCAAAGGGTCCCCGGTGCATCGCGCTGGTGGGCCCGTTCCAGAGCGGCAAAACGACCCTGCTCGAGGCCATTCTCGCCCGCACCGGCGCGATCCAGCGGCAAGGTACGGTCGACGCGGGTACCTCGGTCGGCGACGCCAGCAAGGAAGCGCGCGCCCACAAGATGAGCATCGAGGCGAGCTTCGCCACCGCCAGTTTCATGGGCGACGACTACGTCTTCGTCGATTGTCCCGGCTCCATCGAATTCATCCAGGATATGCGCAGCGTGCTGCCGGCGGTCGACGCCGCGGTCGTGGTCTGCGAGGCCGACGAGAAGAAGGTGCCGCAGCTGCAACTGATCCTGCGCGAATTGGAAGACCAGAACATTCCGCATTTCCTCTATCTCAACAAGATCGACAAAGCCGACAAGCGCGTGCGCGAGACGCTTCAATTGTTGCAGCCGGCCTCGCGCGTGCCGCTGCTGCTGCGCCAGATCCCGATCTGGAACGGCGACCTCATCTCCGGCTTCGTCGATCTCGCGCTCGAGCGCGCCTACGTCTACAAGGAGCACGCGCCGTCCGAGATCGTCGAGCTGAAGGGCGAAGACGAGACCCGCGAGAAGGAAGCGCGCTTCACCATGCTGGAGACGCTCGCCGATCACGACGACGAGCTGATGGAGCAATTGCTGGAGGACATCCAGCCGCCGCGCGACAAGGTGTTCGACGATCTGGCGAAGGAACTGCGCGAGCGCCAGGTGGTGCCGGTGCTGCTCGGCGTCGCCACGCGCTCGAACGGCGTGCTGCGCCTCATGAAGGCGCTGCGCCACGAGACACCCGGCGTGGCCGAGACTGCAAAGCGGCTCGGCGTCGCTGCCAAGAACGAGGCGGTGGCGCTGGTGATGAAGACCTTCCACACCACGCATGGCGGCAAGATGTCGATCGCGCGGCTGCTGGCGGGGCAGGCGGGCGACGGCACCACCTTCAATACGCCCGACGGCGAGGCGGGCCGCGTGTCCGGCGTGTTCAAGCTGATGGGTCAGCATTTCGAGAAGCGCGGCCAGGCGAATGCCGGGGAAACCATCGCCTTCGGCAAGCTCGATGGCGCCAAGACCGGCGACACGCTGTCGACCGGCAAGCAGGCGCATGCGTCGCTGATCGAGGTGAAGCCCTATGCGCCGGTGCTCGCCATCGCCTTGCAGGCCAAGGAGCGTAAGGACGACGTCAAGCTCGGCGCCGCCTTCACCAAGCTGACCGAAGAGGATCCCTCGCTCAGCGTGGTGCACGATGCCGAAACCCACGAAGTCGTCATGTGGGGACAGGGCGAGATGCACCTGCGCGTCGCCACCGAGCGCCTGGCCGACCGCTTCCAGGTGCCGGTCAATACGCGGCCGCCGACGGTCGGCTACCGCGAGACTATCCGCAAGACGATCTCGATTCGCGGCCGCCACAAGAAGCAGTCCGGCGGTCACGGCCAGTTCGGCGACGTGGTGCTGGAGATCAAGCCGTTGCCGCGTTCATCCGGCTTCCAGTTCGAGGAGCGCATCACCGGCGGCGTGGTGCCGCGCAATTACATCCCGTCGGTGGAGGAGGGCGTCGTCGACGCGCTCAAGCACGGCCCGCTCGGCTTTCCGGTGGTCGACCTGCACGTGGCGCTAGTCGACGGCTCCTATCATACGGTCGATTCCTCCGACATGGCGTTCCGCACCGCCGGCCGTATCGGCATCGTGGAGGGCCTGCCGCAGTGCAATCCGGTACTGCTCGAGCCGATCCACGAAGTGGAGATCGTCTGCCCGAGCGACGCCACCGCCAAGATGAACGCCATCCTGTCGAGCCGGCGCGGCCAGATCCTCGGCTTCGACGCGCGCGACGGCTGGCCGGGCTGGGACGTGGTCAAGGCGCAGATGGCGGAAGCCGAGATCGGCGACCTGATCATCGAAGTGCGCTCGGCCACCGCCGGCGTCGGCTCCTTCACCTTCAAGTTCGACCACATGGCCGAGTTGACCGGCCGCACGGCGGACCAGATCGTGGCGGCAAGAAGGGCGGCAGAGTAGTCCGTCTGCTGCGAACGCGAGGCTTGCTCCGTTACCCTCTCCCCTTGTGGGAGAGGGTGGCGAGCGCGAAGCGCGAGCCGGGTGAGGGGTCTGCGCATCAATTTGACGCCGACCCCTCACCCGCCCTCGCTCGGCTTCGCCTCCGCTCGGGCACCCTCTCCCACAAGGGGAGAGGGCAAGTGAGTGCGCGGCACATGCAGTACGCCATCTCGGTGCCGTCCCCTCCCGCCATCGTGATTTGCCTGTGACGGCGCCGCTCGCGTACCCCTGAGCAGGCACCGATTCGGAGAGCATCGCATGAACGTCATTCATCGCCGCGGCTGGGAAATGCCGGAGCGGCTCGCCACCCCGGAATCCCTGGTGTTCAGCCGCCGCGGCCTGTTGATCGGCGGCGCCAGTGCCGGCGCGCTGGCGCTCGCGCCCCGGTTTGCCGGCGCCGCGCCGGCCGCGCAAACCGACCCGAGCGCCAGCCTCTACCCGGCCAAGCGCAACGACACCTACAAGCTCGACCGCGACATCACCGCCGAAAAGATCAACGACAATTACAACAACTTCTACGAATTCGGCACCTCCAAGGACGTCGCCGAAGCTGCGCAGGACCTGCCGATCCGGCCCTGGACGGTGAAGATCGCCGGGCTGGTCGAAAAGCCGATCGAGATCGGCGTCGACGAACTCATGCGCAAGATGACGCTGGAGGAGCGCCTCTACCGCCACCGCTGCGTCGAGGCCTGGAGCATGGCGATCGCCTGGACCGGCTTTCCGCTGCGCAAGCTGGTCGATTTCGCCAAGCCGCTCGGCTCGGCCAAATACGTGAAGATGACCACCTTCATGGATGCGAAGATCGCGCCCGGCCAGCGGCTCACCTGGTTTCCCTGGCCTTATGTGGATTCGCTCACCATGGCGGAGGCGGCGAACGACCTCGCCTTCATCGCCACCGGCTGCTACGGCCATCCGCTCGACAAGCAGCACGGCGCGCCGCTTAGGCTGGCGGTGCCGTGGAAATACGGCTTCAAGTCGGTCAAGTCGATCGTGCAGTTCACCTTCGTCGAGCAGCAGCCCATCGGCATGTGGCAGAAGCTGCAGCCGTCGGAATACGGCTTCTGGGCCAACATCAACCCGCAGGTGCCGCATCCGCGCTGGAGCCAGGCGACCGAGGAGGTGATCGGCACCGGCGAGCGCGTGGCGACTCAGCTGTTCAACGGCTACGGCGAATACGTCGCCTCCATCTACAAGGGCATGTCCGGCCGGCAATTGTGGATGTGAGCTGCGCACCGGCATGATAGGCTGCGCCCGGGCGAAGAAGAGCCGGAGCGCACCAAGCCATGGCCGCCGATCGATCCAGCCTGCGCGACATGCGTCGCGTGTTCGATCTGCAATTGCACCAGCATTGGGCGCTCTATCTGGTCGAGGGCGTGGTGCTGATCGTGCTTGGGCTGACGGCGATCGTGCTGCCGCCGCTCGCCACGCTCGCCGTGACCATCCTCATCGGCTGGCTGCTCTTTGTGAGCGGCGTGGTCAGTTTGGTCACGACTTTTTGGATGTCGGCGGCACCCGGTTTCGTCTGGTCGCTCTTGTCGGCCGTGCTGGCGATCGTGGTCGGCGGGCTGTTCCTCGCCTATCCGATGCTGGCGGCGGTATCGCTTACCGTCGTGCTGCTCGTCTTCTTCATCGTCGAAGGTGTCACCTCGCTGATGTATGCGCGCGCCCACAAGCGCCAGATGCCGCAGAGCCGCTGGGGCTGGATGGTGGCGAGCGGCGCGGTCGACCTGGGGCTCGCCGCCTACATCCTGTTCGGCCTGCCGGTGATCGCGCCCTGGGCGCTCGGGCTGATGGTCGGCGTCAACATGGTGTTCGGCGGCGCGGCGATGATCGGTCTGTCCGAGCGTGCGCATACTATGGATCGCGCCAAGGCGTAACCCGCGCGTGACGCGGACAGGGCTCACCGGCCTTCGTAGCGCTCGGCCAGCCGCCGGTCGTAATCGAGCACGGCCTCCAGCAGCACCTGCGCGCCTGCGGCGCATTGCTCCTTGGAGGAGAATTCCGTTTCGTTGTGGCTGATGCCGTCCTTGCACGGCACGAAGATCATGGCCGCGGGCGCCACCCGCGCCACATAGGCCGCGTCGTGGCCCGCACCGGAGATCATGTCGCGTGTGGAGAAGCCGGAGGCGCGCGCGCCTGCGCGCACCGCGGCAATGCAGCCGGGATCGAACGGCTGCGGCGGCTGCGTCCAGATGTTCTTGATGGCGATCTGCACGCCGAGCTCGCTCTCCAATATTTTCGCCGCTTGCGCGATTTCGCCTTCCATGCGGTCGAGCACCGCCGGATCGGGGTCGCGCATGTCGATCATGAAGAACACTTCGCCCGGCACCACGTTGGGCGCTCCCGGCTTTACCTCCAGCAGCCCGACCGTGCCGACGGCGTTCGGGCTCTTGCGCGCGCTGGCGTTAACGGTCTCGACCAGGCGCGCGGCCGCGAGCAGCGCGTCGTGCCGGCGCGGCATCGGCGTGGTGCCGGCATGGGTGTCCTGGCCGGTCACCGTCGCCTCGTACCAGCGCATGGCCTGCACGCCGGTGACCACGCCGATGTCCTTACCTTCGGCTTCCAGATAAGGGCCCTGCTCGATGTGCACCTCAAAGAAGGCGGACAGCGCGTGGTCGCCGCACTTCTCCGGCCCGCGATAGCCGATCGCTTCGAGCGCCGCGCCGAAGGTCTCGCCCGCGCGGTCGGCCCGCGCGGCCGCCCAGTCGCGCGTGAACACGCCGGCGAACACGCCGGAGGCGATCATGGCCGGCGCGAAGCGCGCGCCTTCCTCGTTGGTCCAGTTGATCAGCTCGATCGGCGCGAAGGTCTCGTAGCCGGCCTGCACCAGCGTGCGCAGCGCCTCCAGCGCCGCCAGCACGCCGAGCGCGCCGTCGAACTTGCCGCCGGTCGGCTGGGTGTCGAGATGGCTGCCCATGGCGATCGGCGGCACGTCGGCGCGGCTGCCCCCGCGCCGCGCGAACATGTTGCCCATGTCGTCGACGGTGACGGTGCAGCCGAGCGCCTCGGCCTGGCGCTTGAACCAGTCGCGCACCTGGGCGTCGATCTCGGTGAGGGTGAGCCGGCAAATGCCGCCCTTGGGCGTGCCGCCGATCTTGGCGGTTTCCATCAGCTCGTCCCACAGTCGCTCGGCGTCGATCTTGAGGTTTTTCATGGCGCAACCGAGGGTGTGGACCGCATGGTGAGCATTCGGTTCAATGGCGGCTCCTGTCAAGAAACGCACTGGAGGAGAGATGCCGGCTTATTGGGTTGCGCGCTCCAAGATCAACGACCCCGTCGCGTACAAGAAATACACCGATCTGGTACCCGACATTATCGCCAAGTACGGCGGCAAGGTGCTGGCGCGCGGGGGTAAATTTCAGATCATGGAAGGGCCGGACAAATTCCACCGCTTCATCGTGATCGAATTTCCCACCTTCGAGCAGGGGGTGGCCTGTTTCACGTCGCCGGAATACGACCGCGCCGCGGCATTCCGGCGCGGCGGCGCCGGCGAGGTCGAGACCATCATGGTGGAGGGGACATAGCCCACCTTATTAATGACGGCGGCCCTCTAGCCTCAGCCGCCCGAAAATGCGTAAGATGCCAAAAAATAACGTCTAAACGGGAGGACCCATATGCTGCGATACTTTAAATCCAGGACAATCGCGTGGTTTGGCGGTCTCGGGCTGATGCTCGCGGCCGGCGCGATGTTCGTCGCTCATTCCGCCAACGCGGCGGACAAGAAGCCGATCAAGATCGGCTTCGCCATGTCGCTTACCGGCTTCCTCGGGCCGAACGGCAAGCAGGCGCTGCTCGCCTCCGAGATCTGGCGCGACCAGGTCAACAAGGCCGGCGGCCTGCTCGGGCGCCCGGTCGAACTCGTCTATTACGACGACAAGAGCTCGCCCGCGGAAATCCCCGGCATCTACACCAAGCTGCTCGACGTCGACCATGTCGATCTGGTGCTGTCGGCCTATGCCACCAACGACGTGGCGCCGGCGATGCCGATCGTCATCCGCAAGAACAAGCTGTTCATCAGCCTGTTCGCGCTCGACGTGAACGCCAAGTTCCACTATCCGAAGTACTTCTCGATCCTGCCGACCGGTCCCGAGACCAAGACTTCGTTCACCGACGGCTTCTTCAAAGTTGCGATGGCGCAAAATCCGAAGCCGAAGACCGTGGCGCTGGCCGCGGCCGACGCCGACTTCGCGCAGAACGCCTGCGACGGCGCCCGTGTCGCCGCCAAGAAGCTGAAGCTCAAGATCGTCTACGACAAGAGCTATCCGCCGCCGCCGAAGACGACCGACTTCACGCCGATCGCGCGCGCGATCAAGGCGACGAACGCCGATATCGTGGTGGTCTGCGCCTATCCGGCCGACTCGGTCGGCATGGTGGAAGCGGCCAATGAAGTGGGGCTCGAGCCGAAAATGTTCGGCGGCGCCATGGTCGGCCTGCAGGCGACGGTGTTCAAGAACAAGCTGAAGGCCAAGCTCAACGGCATCGTCAACTACGAGACCTGGGTGCCGGACAAGAAGCAGATGTATGACGGCACCGAGGCCTTCTTCAAGGAGTACCAGTCGCGCGCCAAGTCGGCCGGCGCCGATCCGCTCGGCTACTACCTGGCGGGCTGGGGCTACGCCCGCATGCAGGTGCTTGAACAGGCCATCAAGGGCGCCAAGAGCGTCGACGACGGCAAGCTCGCCGCCTATATGCGCAAGGCGCACTTCAAGACCATCATGGGTCCGATCAAGTTCGGCAAGAAGGGCGAGTGGGCGGAGAGCCGCATGCTCACCGTGCAGTACCATGGCATTACCGATGCCGCGAACCTCGAGACCTGGCGCGGGATGAGCTATCAGACCGTGCTGGAGCCGAAGAACCTCGAGACCGGCAAGGTGATCTATCCTTACGCGAAGGCGCATCACATGAAGTAAGCCTTCGTCCGCGATTGCGAACGAACGACGGCGCCGCGGGCAACCGCGGCGCCGTTGGGTTTTTGGAGGGACAAGCGATGCGCGCGCGCTTCACCTCCCATGGAGAGGGAATGTCGGCGAGCGCCGCGCGCCGGGCCGGGGTGACAGCCCCCCCGCCGTTGCTTATTGGCCCATCCGTCTTTCGAGTTTTTTCAGCTCACGAGAACAGGTAAAGCTGACGCTATTGCTGTGCAGCTTGAGGCATTGGAATTGGCTGCCGTCGTCGGTGACCCCGGGACACAGACGGGCGGCGTCGGCTTTGCATGCGATGATGCTGAGGGCATTGCTCTCCAAACGATGCTCGATGAATTGGCGAGCGAGAAATGCGTGGCTCGACACCGAGAGGGTCAGCAAAAGCAGGCACGCCACGGATAGGCGAATAAGCATTGTCGCACCCCGTAGATAGCGTTCAAGTTTTGAGAGATTGCGCGAATAGAGCCTTAAGGCATCCTGCACCAAGACGCGCCGCTCTACAAGGCATGCCGTTGTTTGCGCGACTGGCGGACTTCCCGGCGATGTCGGCCTTCCGGTGGTTGGCGGCTAATCTATTTCTTGTTTATATCGGCGCTGGATCCCGGATCAGCGCGCACTCCTTCGCCGCGTCGCATCTGATGCACGAAGCAGGGGCGCCTCAGGCCTCCAGCCCGAGATAGAACTGCCGGATGAGGTCGTTGTTGTTGAGCTCCTCGGCCGAGGTGCCCTCGAAGGCGATCTTGCCGTGCACGATGACATAGCCGCGGTCGGCGATGCGCAGCGCCTGGGTGAAGTTCTGCTCGGCCATCAGCACGGTGAGCTGATAGTGGTCCTTGAGCTGCTTGATGGCGTCGATGGTGCGCGAAACCAGCACCGGCGCGAGGCCGACCGAAGGCTCGTCGATCAGCAGAATGCGCGGGTCGAGCATCAGCGCGCGCCCCAGCGCCAGCATCTGCTGCTCACCGCCGCTCATGGAGCCGGCGAGCTGGCGCTTGCGCTCGGCCAGCCGCGGGAAGATCTCGAAGCAGAAATCCATGTTCGCCCTGATCTTGGCGCGCGCCCGCCGCCGGCTGGCGCCCAGCAGCAGGTTTTCCTCGACGGTCTGGCGCGGAAACAAGCGGCGACCCTCCGGCACCAGCGCGATGCCGAGGTCGACGATCTGCTCGGTGGTGAGGGCGGTGAGGTCGTGGCTCTCGCCGTCGATTTCCGCGCGGATCGCGCCCTTGCGCGGGCGTACCATGCCCATCACGCATTTCATCAGGGTCGACTTGCCGTTGCCGTTGGTGCCGAGCAGCACCACCGTCTCGCCGCCCGCCACGTTGAGCGAAACGTCCTCGAGCACGCGCACCGAGCCGTAGGCGGCGTCGATGCTGTCGATGACGATGCTGTTGGCGCTAGCTGCCAAGATAGGCTCCGATCACTTCGGGGTTCTCGATCACCTCGTCGGGCTTGCCATCGGCGATCTTCTTGCCCGACACCAGCACCGCCAGGCGCTGCGAGAAGCTCATCACCGCGCGCATGATGTGCTCGATCAGGATGATGGTCACGCCGCGCTCGTTCATGCGGATGAGCAGGGCGACGATGTCCTCGACCTCGGAATGCGAAAGCCCGGCCATCGCCTCGTCGGCGATCAGCAGTTTGGGGTCGGCGGCCATGGCGCGGGCAAGCTCCAGCTTGCGCATCTCGACCTGGGTCAGGTCGCGCGGGTTCTGGTTGGCCTTGGCCTCGAGCGCGACCAGCGCCAGGAGCTCGTGGCAGCGGTCGTCGAGCTCGGACTTCGACATATGCAACGCGCCCTGGCGTGCGCCCACCGTATAGATCAGCGGCACTCTGATGTTCTCGGCGACCGTCATGCTCGTGAACGGGCGCGGCAGCTGGAAGCTGCGCGCCAGCCCGCGCCGGGTGCGCTCGTGCGCGATCATCCCGTCCATCTTTTCGCCGGCGAAGGTGACGCTGCCGGCCTCGTTGTAGAGCGCGCCGCTGATGCAGTTGACCAACGTCGACTTGCCGGAGCCGTTCGGACCGATCAGGCCGAGACGCTCGCCTTCGTTCACCGAAAGATCGACATGGTCGAGCGCGACGAAGCCGCCGAAGCGCTTGCTGAGCTTTTCCACCTGCAGAAGCGGCGTGCTCATGGCTTCGTCCTTTTGCGCGTCCAGCCCTGCACCAGCCCGACGATGCCGTTGGGCGCCACGATGACGAAGCCGATCAGCAGCACGCCGACGATGAGCAGGTTGAGCACCGAGGAAATGGTGACGGTGGCGACCTGCTGCAGCGTGCCGAGCAGGATGGCGCCGACCAAGGGCCCGACCCAGTTGGTGGTGCCGCCGATCATCGGCATGGCGATCGCGTTGACCGCGTAGGAGAGGTTGAAGCCCGAGCCCGGGTCGATATAGCCGATATAGAACGGGAAGGGGGCGCCGGCCATGCCCATGAGCGCTCCCGACAGCGTGGTGGCGATCAGCTTCAGCCGCAGCGTCGGCACGCCGCAGGCTTCCGCCGCCAGTTCGTCGTCGCGGATGGTGGCGAAGCCGGCGCCGAGCCGCGAGCGTTCGATCAGCCGCGCCGTGCCCAGCGCGATCACCACCAGAATTCCCATCAGCACGAACAGGTATTGGATATAGGGGCCGAACACCGGGATACTGGCGGGCGGAATGACATAGGCGCCGCGCGAGCCGCCGACGAATTCCCAGTTCACCACCAGCGTTTCCAGCACTACCGCCAGCGCGAGCGTGGCGATGGCGAAGAACACCCCGCGCAGGCGCAGCGTCAGATAGCCGGTGCCGAGCCCGACCAGGCCCGCCACGGCGCCGCCGATCACGATCAGTATCGGCACCGGGAGCGGGAAGATGTAGTGCAGGATCGCGGCCGTGTGCCCGGAGAACAGGTCGTCGATCTGCTGGCCGGTATTGTAGAAGAATACGCTCGAATAGGCGCCGAGCGCGAAGAAGCCGGCCGAGCCGAAATTCACGTAGCCGCAATAGCCGCCCAGGATGTTCCAGGCGGTCGCCAGCACGATGTATTGCAGGACGATGTAGCTGGCGAAGAAGACGTAGTCGTTGCCGTAGTTGCGGAACAACAGGTAGATCGCGGCGAGGATTACCACTTCTACGAAGATGAAGAGGGGCGTGCGCATTGGCTTAACGACCCAGCAAACCGGACGGCCGAACGGCCAGCGTCAGCAGCAGAATGCCGAACGACACCGCCGGCGCCCACGACGGGCCGTAGAATGTCGAGGTGAGGCTCTCGATGACGCCGAGCAGCAGCGCGGCGATCAGCGTTCCGGGCAGGCTGCCGAGGCCGCCCAGCACGCAGATCGCGAAGATGCGGCCGATATAATCGCGGCCGACCGACGGAATGACCGGCTGGATGATGATCAGGAAGGCACCGGCGAGCGAGGCGGTGGCGATCGAAATGCCGAAGGCGATGCGCTTGATGCGGGTGGGGTCGACCGCCATCAGCCGCAGCGCCAGCGGATCCTGCGACACCGCCATGACGGCGCGGCCGATAAAAGTGCGCGCGAGGAAAATCTGCAAGGCCGCGAACATCGCCATCGACACCAGGAACGGCACCAGCAGGCGATAGGGGAATTCGAGGCCCCCGATAACGAGGCTCGAGCCGATGTAGGACGCGTTGACCGAGCGGTAGTCGACGCCGAACACCAAGAGCAGGCACACTTCGGTGACGAACAGCAGGCCGAAGAAGAAGGCAAGGCCGCGCAAGGATTCCTGGCCGCGTTTCTCGAAGGCCTGATAATAGACCTGATAGACGATCACCCCCAGCGCGTAGAACACCGGTAGCGCCAGGACGCTGACTACGATCGGGTCGATGCCGAAGCTGGCGCTCACGACATAGGCGATATACGAGCCGATGATGATGAAGGCCGGATGCGCGATGTTGACGATGTCGAGCATGCCGAACGAGATCGATATGCCGGCGGTGACCGCCGCATAGAAACCGCCGAGCAAGAGACCGGCGACGATCGCGTTGATCAGGAGATTGATGTCCATTCGGCTTCGGCCGGTGCACCGGGCAGGCGAGGCAAGTCCATCTCGGCGCACCGGGCTCTTGCGCCGGCGCGACGAGGCGAACGCCACCTTAGCGGATTGCCGGATCTCCTTCCCTCTCGACCAATATTCTTTTTCTCGCGCCCCTTGGGCCACGTTGCCGCGCAGTTTGCCGGATGGGGGGCGGCTTGGCTAGCCCGTTGATCGCTCGGCTGAAAGCGTCCCACCCCCTGCGACAAAAAACAGCGCCCGCCCCGGACCGCGATCCGGGACGGGCGTTGCGGCAAATGTCGATGTCGCGCTCAGGCTGCGGCGGCTTGCGGCCGCACGCCTTCCGGCAGCTTCATCGGCTGGTTGGTGCTGTCTTTGAACTCGACGGTCATGAACACCATTTCCTTATCGCTGAGGTTCTCCAAATCGTGCACCTTGAATTCATCCTTGCCGTAGGTCTCGTGGCGGGTCTCGCCGGGCTGATAGGTGTATTCGACGGTGGTGCCGTCGTGCACGTGCTGACGGGCGCGGCCGCCGGACACGGAGGTCCAGAAATAGTCGAGCACGTGGCGGTGGAACCCGACGCGCTCGCCGGGAGCAAGCCGGATGATCCACACGCGCGTGCGCTCGTTCTCCGACAAGAGCTGCGTGCCGACGCACGGGTTCGGGTTCTTGGCTTCGCGCTCGAATTCAGCGGCGATCTCCGTCGGCCAAGGCGACTTGTGCTTTTCTTCAGCGGCCTTATCGAGCATGGTCAGGGCCATCGCAATTCCTCCGATGCTATTTCCGGTCATATATAGCATATTCCGGCGGACTTAAAGTTTGAGGAACATCAATTGGCCGGGGCCCCAAGCAGACGCGCCGTGGTGATCGGCGGCTCGATGAGCGGCTTGCTCGGCGGGCTTTTGTTGCGCCGGGCCGGCTGGGACGTGGACGTCTACGAGCGCGTGGAAAGCGAACTGTCGGGCCGCGGTGCCGGCATCGTGGCGCAGGCCGAGCTGATCGCCCGGATTGCCAAGCTCGGACTGCCCACCGACGAATTGGGCGTGAAGATCACCACGCGAAAAATTATCGACCGGAACGGCAAACTGACGCACGCGTTCGAATGCCCGCAGGTGCTCACCGCCTGGGAACGCGTTTACCGGCTGCTGCGCGACGCTTTTCCGCCGCAGCGTTATCATCGCGGGCGCGGGCTTTCAGGATTCACGCAGGAAGCCGGAAAAGTCACGGCGCGTTTTTCCGATGGCGAAATCATCGATGCCGATCTGCTGGTGGGTGCCGACGGCATCCGCTCGACGGTGCGTCAGCAGGCCGCCCCTGACGTTATGCCGCTCTATGCCGGCTACAGCGCCTGGCGCGCGCTGATCGCGGAGAGCGCGTTTGCGTCCGACGTGCATCGCGAGCTGTTCGAATATATGGCGTTCACGCTGCCGCCTGGCGAACAGTTTCTCGGCTATCCCGTCGCGGGACCCGACAACGATCTGCGGTCCGGGCACCGGCGCTACAACGTGGTTTGGTACCGTCCGGCGGACGAAAAGACCAAGCTGCAATGGCTGCTCACAGACGAGAGCGGGCGCACGCATGCGATCTCCATTCCACCACCGCTGATCCGGCATGAAGCCATCGCCGAGATGCGCGCCGACGCGGAGCGGCTGCTCGGGCCGCAGTTCCGGCAGGTAGTGAAGATGATCGACGAGCCGATCCTGCAGCCGATCTACGACCTGGAATCGCCGCACATGGCGTTCGGCCGGGTGGCGATTTTGGGCGACGCCGCCTTCGTCGCCCGCCCGCACGTGGCGGCTGGGGTGTCGAAGGCCGCGGACGACGCGGCGGCGCTGACCGAAGCGCTGAGCGGGGAAGACGACGTCGCCGCCGCGCTCAGGCGCTTCGAGGCGGCGCGCCTCCACGAGAATTTCCGCATCATCGAGCGCGCCCGCCATCTCGGCGCCTATTTGCAGGCGACCCGCACCGAGGCCGAGCAGGCGCGCGCCGGACGTCATGCGACCGACGAGGCGGTGCTGGCGGAAACGGCGGTGCTGGATTTTTTGTATGCTTGACTGGCCTCCGTTCATCCCCGCGAAAGCGGGGACCCAGGGGCCAAGGGCTGAGTTATCGCTTGCGCGGGAACGAACGGAGCTTGGTGCGGCGCTCGACAGCTAGAGCCCCAACAGCCTCTTGGCGTTGCCGCCGCAGATCGCCGCGCGCGTTGCGTCGTCGAAACTATCGACCGACGCGACATGGCCGATCGGATCGTGCTCCAGCATATCGAAAGGATAGTCCGTCCCCAGCACGATGCGGTCGCCGCCATAGGTTTTCACCAGCGCTTCAAGCTGATGCGGCGTAAAGACAACGCTGTCGAAATAAACGTTCCGCCGCAGGTACGTTGTCGGCGGGTTCGGCAGGTCGCCATGCGCATCCGAGCGCGCGCCCCAGGCATGATCGATGCGGCCGGAATAAGCGCCGAGATAACCGCCGCCGTGCGCGGCGAGGACACGAAGTTTGGGGTGGCGTTCGAAAACGCCGTCGAAGATCAAGTAGTGCAGCGCCATCGTGGTGTCGAGCGGATTGCCGATCACGTTGTTGAAGTAAAAGCGCGCGAAGCGCTGCGGCTGGGTAAAGCCGGTCGGGTGGATGAAGACCAGCGCGTCGAGCTCTTCGGCCTTCTTCCAGAACGGCGCGAAGGCCGGATCGGACAGCTCCTTGCCGTTGACGTTGGTGAGAACCTCGACGCCTTTGAAGCCGAGCCGCTTCATGCAACGCTCCAGCTCCTTGGCCGCCTCGTTGCCGTCCTGCATCGGCACGCCGCCGAGCGCAACCAGCCGATCCTTGTGCCTGCCGGCATAGTCGGCGATGCCATCGTTGAGCGCGGCCGCGGCTTGCACACCGACCTCGAGCGGCAGGTCGTAATAGATTTGCGGCGGCGCCGGGCAAATGAGCTGCACGTCGATGCCCATTTCGTCCATCACGGCAAAGCGCTCGTCCGTGGTGCTCATGCGCGAGCGGATGTCGGCCGCCTGTTTCGCCATCAGGGCCTGGGTCTCGGGCGTCGAGTGCTGAACCAGCGGATCGGTCGATTGCTTGAGATGCGGCGCGACGATCTCCGCCACGCGCGGCACCGCGACATGGCAGTGCATATCGACGGTGAGGCTTTTCGGCCGAACCTCGCGCCCCGGCTTTCCGTGCTTGCGCGCCGCGGTGTCGGCGTATTTGTTCCAGACCCCCGCCATCAGGCCCCCCACATCTGCCCGCAAAGCCGAGCGATCCAGTAGCCCCGGGATGTCCTTCGTGTAAAGCCCGCCGCCGGCCGGCCGAACGCACCGGTGGGCAGGCACGCGGCGCCTGTGATAGGCTTCAAGCGCTGAGCGATCACCGGCGCGCGGGAGGTGGCGATCATGGCGGCGAACGGCTTCGAAGTGCGGCGGCTGTCCGGCGCGGTCGGCGCGGAAATCCTCGGGGTCGATCTCGCCGCGGCGCCCGGCCACAACACCATCGCCGCCATCCGCCAGGTCTGGCTCGATCACGGGGTGATCTTTTTCCGCGACCAGGACCTGCCGCCCGCCAAATTCCTCGATTTCGCCAAACGCTTCGGCGACGTGGTGGAATATCCCTTCATCAAGGGCATCGACGGCTTTCCCGAGATCATCCCGGTGGTCAAGCTCGAGGACGAAAAGCACAATTTCGGCGGCATCTGGCACAGCGACACCGCCTATCTCGACGTGCCGCCCATGGCCACCATGCTGATCGCGCGCGAAGTGCCGCCTTACGGCGGCGACACGCTGTTCGCCAACGGCTATCTGGCCTACGAAATGCTGTCCGACGGCATGAAAAGAATGCTCGACGGGCTGATCGCCGTCAATTCCTCGGCCAAGGCGGACGTCACCAAGACGCGCGAGGACCGCGTGCGCGACAGTGCCAAAACGGAAGCGAAGAAGGAATATATCGGCGAGCATCCGGTGGTGCGCACCCATCCCGAAACGGGGCGCAAGGCGCTCTATGTCAATGTCGCGCACACGCTGCGCTTCAAGGACATGACGGAGGCCGAGAGCGCGCCGCTGCTCGACTATCTGTTCCGCCACCAGACCCGGCCGGAATTCACCTGCCGGTTCAATTGGCGGGTCGGCTCCATGGCGTTCTGGGACAATCGCTGCGTTCTGCACAATCCGATCAACGACTATCACGGCTTCCGCCGCGTGATGCATCGCGTCACGCTGGCCGGCGAAAAGCCGCAATGACGGAACGCGCGCGGGGCGCGAACAAGGCAATCATAAGAACAAGGCCGCAATTCACGTGAACGACGGATCGGAAATAACGCGCAGCGGCGAGGCCGAGGGCCGCCGCCACCGGCTCGCCCTCGGCATCGAGCGGGTCGGCCTTATCGCGCTGCGCTTTCCGGTCGCCATCGCCATCCTGCTGGCGGTGCTTTCGGTCGTCGCCGGTATCGGCATCGAACGCATCAAGGTCGACGATTCGCTGAGCACGCTGTTCCGCTCTGACGCACCCGACTTCAAGACCTACGAATACGTCACCCACCGCTTCCCGTCCGAAGAGTTCGACGTGCTGATCGCGGTCACCGGGCCTGACCTGCTGGCGCGGGATTCGCTCGCCAAGCTGCGCGACGCCGTCACCGACCTGCAATTGATCGACGGCGTGCGCGGGCTGATCTCGCTGTTTTCGGCGCGCCAGCCGCCGGAGCCAGGCAAAATTCCGAAGGCGCTGTTTCCGGAAAAGTTGCCGACCGGCGCGGCCTATCAGGAACTGGTCGACCGCGTGCGGTCGAACGAGATCATCCGCGGCAAGCTGTTGTCGAATGACGGCGAATTGGCGCTTGTCGTGCTCGCGCTCAAGCCCGAGGTGGTCGAGTCGAACGCGCTCGGCAAGACGATCGGCGACATCCGCCGCACCCTCGCCGAGGACCTTTCGGGCGCCGGCGTGCGCGCGCAGCTCACCGGCGTGCCGGTGATCCAGCACGAGCTGCGCAACGCGGTCGAGCGCGACCGGCTGATCTACAACAGCTTCGGCCTGATCGCCGGCTGCCTGATCGCGATCATGTTCTTCCGGCGGGTGTCGTTCATGGTGGTGGCCGCGGGTCCCCCGCTGATCGCGATCCTCTTGGCGCTCGGCACGCTCGGCTGGCTCGGCTTCAAGCTCAACATGTTCCTCAACGTGATGACGCCGCTCATCATGGTGATCAGCTTTTCCGATTCGATGCAGCTCACCTTCGCCGCGCGTGCGGCGATATTGCGCGGCGACAGCAAGCGCGACGCCTTCCGCCAGGCGATTTTGGTGGTGGGCCCGGCCTGCGTGCTGACCCACGGTACCGCCGCGCTGTCGTTCATTGCCTTGCAGTTCTCGCAGTCCGACCTGATCCGCACCTTCGGCCAGGCCGGCCTGTTGGCGACGGTCATCGCGCTGTTTGCGGTGCTCATCATGGCGCCGACGCTCGGCCTGCTGCTGGTGCGCGAAGAGGCCGATATCCAGGTGAAAGCCTCCACCGTCGACCGCTCGGTCGATTGGCTGCGCCAATTCTGTGCCTGGATCGCCGGCAAGATGGTGCACCGTCCGCTGCTCTATACTGTGGTCAGCATCCTGGTGGTCGCTGGCCTCGGCTTCATCTACGCGCAACTACCGGCGCGCTATCGCTTGGCCGACCAGCTGCCCGACCGCGAGCAGGCGGTGAAGGCCGGCAATGTGATCGACGCCAAGCTGCATGGCGCCAACCCGATCGACGTGCTGGTCCAGTTCCCCAAGGGCGCCGCCCTCTACTCGCCACAGACGCTCGCCGCGATCGACGACGTTCAGGCGGCGATGGAGAAGCAAAAGGGCATGGGCAATGTCTGGTCGCTGGCCACGCTGCAGCGTTGGTTGGCCGAGAGGGCCGGCCGCACGGACATCGAGACGCTGAAAGAATACGTCAATATCCTGCCCAAGCAGATCATCGACCGCTTCATTGCGCCGCAGCACGACGCGGCTATCGTGCAGGGGCGCGTGCAGGATCTCGACGCCAGCCGGCTGTTGCCCGCGATCAATCGGCTCGACCATGCGCTCAACGCGGTGCGTGCGCGACACCCCGGTTACAAGATATCGGTGACCGGCCTCTCGGCGGTGGCCGCGCGCAACAGCGCGGAGATGATCGGCCGGCTGAACCAGGGGCTGACGGTCGAGATCGTCTTCGTCGCTGCCTTCATCGGGCTGGCGTTTCGCTCCTTCATCGTCATGCTCGCCAGCATCATGCCGGCGATCTTTCCGATCTTCGTCGCCGGCCTGGTGCTCTACCTGCAAGGCAAGGGGCTGCAATTCGCCAGCATCGTGGCGCTGATCGTCTCTTTCGGGTTGGGCCTGAGCGCCACCATCCATTTCCTCAACCGCATGCGTGAGGAGGACGATCCGGAGGACGACCCGGGCGTCGCCGTCGAGCGCGCGACCGTGCTGATGGGGCCGCCGCTGATCCTGACCTCGCTGGTATTGGCCTGCGGGCTGGCGGTGACGGTGCTGTCCGACCTGCCCTCGCTCAGGCTGTTCGGCTGGTTGAGCGCGCTCGCCATGCTGGCGGCGCTGACCGCGGACCTGACGATCCTGCGGCCGACCATTACCTTGCTGCGCATCGTTGCGCGCCGCCTGCGCGGCAAGCCCGCGCGCGTCGGCGCCGACAAGTCGCGTTGATCCGCTAGGGTCTGATCCTTTTAGATTGAATCGCTGCGCCTACCTAACATTTTGTTTGCGCAGGATCATGCGCTAGCCGCGCCGCGCCAGGCTGATCGAGGCGCCCTTGAATTGGCTGCCGTTCGCGGAGCGGATGATGACCGACTGGCGGCTGCCGTGCGAGATCAAGGTCAGGCTCGCGCTGAAATTGGGATTCTGCACCGACACTTCGATGTATCCCTGCCGGGCGTGCCCCGTCAGCGTGCCGCCGATCTGGCGCGTGCTTTCGTTCCAGTTGCCGGTGATGCGGCCGCCATGGTTTTCCACGTCGCTGCGCAGCTCGAAATTGTAGCTGTCGCTGGCGCAGCGCAGCGACTGCTGCAGCATGTTGCCGCCGTTGCCGACCGAATAGTGCGCGCGGCAGCGGATGCGTTCCTTGCTGCCGTCGGCGAGCGAGATGTGGCCGCTGCCCGACCATGAGCCGGCCAGTCCCGAAAACGGTCCGGCGTAGGCGGACGTGGTGGCGGCACCGAAAGCCAGTGCGGCAAGCGCGCCGAGCCAGATGAAACGCCGTGAATAGGCGGCAGGCATGCCTGATCTCCTGTTATCGGCTGATCGGTCGCACGGCGATTGCACGAGCTTCAAGGGCCGGCCGCGGCACGGGGTTTCGTTGCCGAAAGCAGAAATCAAATCCCGATCAAAAGCAAGCGGCCCAGCCTGGGGAAAACACGCGTAAGCCGCCGCTAGCCGATGGCCGGGCCGAGGCCGGGTTGTGCGGCGTCCAAAGCGTCCAATTCGCCGGCCCCGGACAGGCCGAGATCGGGTCCGAGCAGGCTGCAGCACCGCAAAAGCGTGGCGCGGGCGAGCCGGGCCTCGAGCGCAATCTGCACCAATTCCGGCACCCTATCCGGTCGCCGCAGCAGCGCGCGTAATAGCGCCGCGACATCGGTGCTGCCGTCGGACCGGATCGCGCGCAGGGCCATCTCGGGCAGCGTGCGCGTGGCCGGATCGCACACCACCCGGATTGCCGCCAGCGGCAGGCCATGATGGGCGGCGGCGGCGGCGACCACGTGCGACTCGGTGTCGACCGCGAGCGCGCCGGACGCCTCATGCAGCGCTCGCTTTTCCGCGGGTGTCGCCACCGGCGCTGGCGCGCCGGCCAGCGCGCCGGAAACCGCGCCCGGCATGGCGCGCAGCAGGGTCTGCGCCCAATAGCGGTCGGTCGGCAGGTGGCCATCGGCCGAAATGACGCCGCTGGCCACGATGCAGGTGCCGGATTTGAGATGAGGAGCGAGGCCGCCGGCGACCCCGAAGCTGATCAGGCCCTTGCAGCCCGGTGCGATGGCCGCGTGCAGCGAGGGCCGCAGGTTGCTCCCGTCACCCCCGCAAACGACCCGCAATCCGGAGGCCGCGGCGATGCGGGCCTCGAAGGCCAAACCGACCACCACAATCATGTTCGCGGCCCGTTTATCGAATTCCTATCCAAATATGGCGAGCGCCGGTGCCCCGCGGCGCTCACCGGAAGGCAACGCCCTGCCTACCCGAAGGTTCGGAGCCTTGCTGCGCGCATTGTAACGCGGCGGCGGCGGTTGGGGAACTCATCGTCCGCGCAATCGTTGGTTTTCGCAACGTATTCAGGCGAAATCGGAGGGTAATCTCGTGACCGGAATGACGAGCGTAGGGCGAGCGACTGTACTCGCCTGCCCGCAATGCGAAAGCCCGCTCTATGAGGTCGACGAGGGCGGCGCCGAACGCTTTCGCTGCGATCGCGGGCATGCCTACGCGCCCGATGCGCTATGCCCCGGCCTTGTCACCGACCTGGAAAGCGTGCTGCCCGAGCTGGTCGGCGCGCTGATCGATTGAGCGCCCTTTCATCGCGCCGTCACCGTCATCGGCAGCCCGCCCTTCGGGCGTAATGTCACCTTCTGCACCGGCCACACGACATGACCGGGCGCCAGCTCGAGCCGCAGGGCGCGGAGAAGGGTGGCCAGAATGATGGCCGCCTCCTGCATGGCAAAGGCCGCGCCGACGCAGGTGCGCGGACCGACGCCAAAGGGCAGATAGGCGAAGCGGTCGATCTCCTCGCGCGTCTCCTCCAGGAACCGCCTCGGGTCGAAGCGGTCGGGCGCGCGCCACAGCGCGCGGTGGCGGTGCAGGACATAGGGCGCGATCACTACCATAGTGCCTTTCCGGATCGTGCGGCCCGCGAGCCTGTCGGGACCGCGCGCGGTGCGGCTGATGGCGGCAATCGGCGGATAGAGGCGGTTCGCTTCTTCGATGACGGCGCGCGTCTCGATCAGGCGGTCGGCGAGCAATTGCGGATCGCCGTCGAGCGCGCGGTCGGCCTCCGCGCGCACGCGCGCGTACCATTCCGGCGACTGCGACAAAAGGAACAGCGACCAGGTCACGCAATTGGCGGTGGTCTCGTGGCCGGCCGCGATGAAGGTGAGCACGTTGGCGCGCACTTCGGTCTCGCTCAGCTTCTGGCCGGTCTCCGGGTCGCTGGCTTTCAATAGATGGGTGAGCAGGTCATCGGGTGCGCGGTAGTCGCCGCCGGCGAGCTGGCGCCTGCGCGTGGCGATGATGCGGTCGACCGCCTGCTCGAAGAAGCGCAGCTCGGCATGCGCCTTGCCGCGGGCGAACTGCGGCAGACCCAGAACGTCGAGCGGGTCGAGCCGGCCAACCGCTTCGAAATAGTTTTTCATGCCGCGGCGGATTTCTTCCGGGTCGGTGCCGAAGCCGTCGGAGAAGATCGTGCGCTCGAGCACGTCGAGTGTGACGCGCGTGACCTCGACGCTCATGTCGACGGCGCCGGGCGGCTGCGCCTTGACGCGCTCGACTGCCGCTTGCGCAGCCTGCATCATGGCGTCGGCATAGCGCATCACGTTTCGGCGCGCGAACAGCGGCGCCAGCGCCCGCCGCTGCACGCGCCATTGCTGGCGCTCGGCGGTCAACAGCCCGTCGGTGAGCCCGGCCGATAGCACGCGGCGCTGCAGCCAGTCCTTCTGGTAATTGGCGGTATTGTCCAGCAGGACGCGGCGAATGGCGGCCGGCTCGCTCACCACCGCGACGCGCGCGAAGGGCAGGCCGCCCAGCACCACCGGCTCGCTGAAATGCGCCTCGGTCCAGGCCTCGAGCGGGTTGCTGGCGAGCACGCGCAGCAGCGCCAGCGGTCCCAGCGTGCTGGCCTGGGGAAGCGGCGCCGGCGGGCGCGGCTGCGATAGCGTGTCGAGCATGCCGTCTCGCGAAACGTGACTAACGTCGCGGATAACGGCGCGGTCTTGCTCAGGGTTCCATGCTACCGAGCTATCGTTTGCCGATGCCTTGCGGTGTCCGGGACCTGCAGCATGCGGTCGATGAAATCGCCGATGCCGGCGATGGCGGACTTGGCCTCCGGCAGGACCGGCGCCAGCAGGTGCCAGACGTGCGGCATGCGCGGCCAGATCTGCAACTCTACGTGACAATAGGCGGCGCGCATCTTCTCGGCCATGCGCACGGCGTCGTCGCGCAGGATTTCGTCGCCGCCGACATGGATCAGCGTCGGCGGCAGGCCGGTGGGGTCGCCGTAAAGCGGCGAGGCGTAAGGGTCGTGCGGATCAATGCCCGCCAGATATTCGGCTGCGAATTTGGGCATGTCGTCGGCATTGAGCATGGGATCGGCCGCGGCATTGCGCTCGAGCGAAGCACCGGTCAACGCGAGATCGGTCCAGGGCGACAGCGCGACTGCCGCCGCGGGCAGCGGCAGACCCTCGTCGCGCAAGCGTAGCAGCAAAGCAAGCGCCAGACCGCCGCCGGCGGAGTCGCCGGCGACCAGCACGCGCGCGCCGCTCGCCAGCATCCAGCGGTAGGCGGCAAGCGCGTCCTCCAGCGCGGCAGGAAACGGATGCTCCGGCGCCAGCCGGTAGTTGATGGCGAGCAACCGCGCGCGCGCAGCGGTGGCCAGCCGCCAGGTGAAATGGCGGTAGGTCGCCGGCGCGCCGAGGCGATAGCCGCCGCCGTGGAGGAATAGCAGCCGGCGGTCGGCGCGCGCGGCGGGCGGTTCAACCCATTCGGCGGGCACGCCGGCGGCGTCGACCGGGATGGTGCGCGTGCCGGCCGGCGGACGCGGAATGAGCTGTTCCATGGCGCGGAAGCTTTCGCGCGCCTGTTCTATGCTCTGCCGATGGCTGCGGTTACGCACGAACCAGCGTAGCCCTATGCGCGCGATTTCGGCGCGCAGGCTGGCGCGGCTGGACGGCGTCACGGTCAATGCCCGAGGCCGGCCGCCGTCAGCAGCTTTGGCGCGGCGCCGCTGCCGCGCTGCTCGCCGACCAGGCGGCCGTCCTCGATGGTGATGATGCGGCTGGCGAACGACGTCAGCCGCGAATCGTGCGTCACGACCAGCACGCTGCGCTCGGGATCGCGCGCGATGGCGGCGAGAATGCCGAGCACGGCCTGGCCGTTGGCGGTGTCGAGCGCCGCGGTCGGCTCGTCGGCGAGCACGATCGCAGGGTCCGATACGATTGCGCGCGCGATCGCCACGCGTTGCTGCTCGCCGCCGCTCAGCTCGCCCGGATAGGACAGGATCTTTGGCGCGAGGCCGACGCGTGCCAGCGCCTCGTAGGCCTTGCTGCGCGCGCTGCGCCCGCGCGTGCCGCGCACGTCGAGCGCGAGCTGTACGTTCTCCGCCGCCGTCAGCGTCGGGAAAAGATGGTAATTCTGGAAAATGTAGCCGATGTGGTCGCGCCGCACCTGCGCCAGCCGCTCGGCATCGGCGCCTTCGATCGTGGTGCCGCAGACCTCGACCGTTCCCGCCGTCGGCGTCAGCATGCAGCCGAGCACCGACAGCAGCGTTGTCTTGCCGCTGCCGGACGGCCCCATCAACATGGTCAATTCACCGCCATTGAGCGCGAGGTCGATGCCCTTGAGCGCGTGCACCTGGGCGGCGCCACTGCCGAGCACCATGCTGAGGTCTTTGGTGCGCACGATCGGGGCGGTCATCGCGAGAACACCATGACGGGATCCATGCGCACGACGCGCAGGATGGCGGCGAGCGCCGAGGCGACGCACATGGCGACGGTGAGCGCGAATATGGCGCCCATCAGCCCGGGCGTGATGACCACCGGCAGCGCGCCGCTGGCGGTCACCCAGACCACGGCGAAGCCGACCAGGCTCGCCAGCGTAAAGCCGATCAGGGCATTGAGCAGCGCCTGATAGATGATGACGCTGTAGATGTAGCGCTTGGACGAGCCGATAGCGCGTAGCGTAGCGAATTCGTCGAGATGGTCCTTGGTGCTCGAATAGAGCGTCTGCGCGACGATCACCGTGCCGACGATGACGCCGAGCAGGGCGCCGGCGAACAGCGCCATGCCCGCGCCGGTGCCGAACAGCCAGAAATCGTGGCTGCGCGCGGCGAATTGCGCGGGCGTCAACACCTCGATGCCTTTTGTGCCACTTGCAATATCGTGCTGCACCTTGGCGAGATCGGCGCCCGGCTTCAGCTTGATCAGGAAATAGCTCGCCATGCTCGACGGGATGCCGATATAGGAGCGGGCATGGCGCAGATCGGCGAACACATAGGGCGTCGTCGTGAAAGAGCGGATGCCCTCGGTGAGGGCCGCGACGTGCACGCTGTGGCCGCGGATATTCGCCGTGGCGCCGAGCGTCGAGACGCCCAGCCGTTTGTCGTAGGACAGGTCGACCGCCACGGTATGCGGCGCCTCGAGCGCCTTGACCGAGCCTTGCGTCACGTTCCACGGCCGCAGCGCGTCCTGGTCGAGATCGGAGCCGACGACGAATACCGGCGTCATCTGGCCGTTGTCCAGCTGCCAGTCGGAAAAGCCGATGACCAGCGGTTCGGCGCTCGCCACGCCGTCGACGCCGCGAATGGTGCGTTCGATCTTGGCCGAGAGCAAAGACGGATCTTCGAAGCATTTGGTGCCCTGGCGCACCACCCAGAGATCGGCGGAGGCGTGGTCGATCATCTTGGTGACCATCTGCCCGAAGCCGAGATAGAGCCCCATCTGCACCATCACCAGCACGACCGAAAACACGATGCCCACCGCGGTGGCGACGAAGCGCAGGCGGTCGTGGAACAGGTTGCGCGAGGCAAGCGTCAGGTTGAGCGACATGGCGCTTCGTCTCCGGCTCGAGTGCGCGTCAACGCGGCACGGGCGCCGCGGCGCGCTTGGCCGCGACGGTTTGCGGCGCCGCCGTCAGGCGGCCGAACGCGGCGCTCACGGTCCAGCTCAGGATCACCGCGCCGGTCAGCACGATGGCGAGCTTGGCGGCAGCAATAAGGCCGCTGCCGAGCAGTGCATATTGCAGCCACACGACGAACACGTAATGAACGAGATACATGCTGTAGGCATTGGCCGACAGGCTGTCGAGTACGCGCGAGCGCACATGGGAAAGGCGCAGCGCGGCCGCCAGCATGGCGAAGCCGCCCGCCGCGCAGGCGGGCGGAAAGGCAAGGCTCGCGCCTAATTGCGCCGACAGGCCGGCAGCGCTCCACTGCGGCAGCGTCAAGGAGGTGAGACCCGCCCACAGGCCGAAGCCCGCGACGAATGCGGCCAGCCACTTCCACCAGTTCCGCGCCAGCGGACCGTCGGGCGAGAGCAGACCGCGGTCGAGGCCGTGGCTGCCGAGCGCGAAGCCGGCAAAGAAAAAGCTCGCATAGATGGCCGGGCGGCAGAGCTGCAGCGAGAACGGTCCGAACGCGCTCCATTTCCAGGGCGAAAGGATGAGCGCGGTCGGCACGTAGCCGGCAGCCGAGACCGCGACCAGAAGCGCGAAGAACTTGACCGGCCGCGTGGCCGCCCAGGCGGCAAGACGCCGCAGCCGCGCGACATAGCTCGGTGCCACCGCGTAAAGCGCAGCCGCGATCAGGTTCACCGCCAGCAGTTGCCACAGAAACCATTCCGGCCCCGCCGGCCAGAGCGGCAGCGAAAACCATTGGTGCCAGAAACCGGCCAGGCTGGGATCGGCGGTGCGCTCGAGATAGGCCGGATAGAAAGAGGGCGGGCTGAGGAACAACACCGCCAACGCGAAGGGCAGGCCGATGCGCCAGAGCCGGTCGATGGTGTAGATGCGCGCGCCCTTGCGCATCAGGCTGCCGGAGGCGAGCAGGCCCGACAGGAAAAACATGAGCGTCATCAGGGCAACGTCCTGCCAGGCGCAGAACACGTCGAAGCCCAGCCAGTGATGCGCGTCGACGATCGGAAACGCCTGCCACTTGTAGGGCGGCTGGTCGAACGCCATGTCGGGGGCGGGCGCCGAGGCCAGATAGGCGAGCGAGGAATGGAACGCCAGCACGAGAACGATAACGGCACCGCGCAGATTGCTGAGGGCAATATTCGGTTTGGTCATTAATGAAACCCCACCCGCGCGGAAACCCCTCTCTCAACGGCAAATCGCTGCTGAAGTTCCATTGCGGTTTCGTGAAACGGCCATATTCTCAAGGGAATAAGCGTCTTCGCCGGACGCGCAAGGATCTGGACTTGATATGACGGCACGACTTGCAGTGCTCATCGCGATGGCCGCCGTGGCGCTCGGCGGCGCCGCCGCTATGGCCGATCCCCTCCAGCTCGGTCCCGCGCGCGCGCCGGCGCCCGGGCCGCACGCGGTGCCGCCGCGGCACGTGCCGCGTTACGCGCCGGCGCAGCGTCCGGCGCCGTTCGAGCAGCAGCCGAGCGTCGTCGGTCTGTGGGAAAAGCGCAGCGACGAAGGCAAGACGGTAAGCTGGTTCCTGTTCGTGCGCGACGCCGATGGAACTTATGAGGGCGCGATCGCCAAGCTGTTTCCGCGCCCGAGCGATCCGCCGCATCCGATCTGCCGCGACTGCACCGACGACCGCCGCGACGCGCCGCTGCTCGGCCTGTCCTTCATCCGCGGCATGAAACGGAACGGCCTGCATTACGAGGACGGCAATATCCTCGATCCGCGCGACGGCAACATCTATCACGCGCAGATGACGCTCAGCCCGGACGGGCAGCGGCTCACCGTGCGCGGCTATCTCGGCATTCCGCTGTTCGGCATGGACGAGGTGTGGACGCGGCTGCCCGATCAGGCGGTGGCGAGCCTCGATCCGACGGTGCTGGCGAAATACAACCTGCTGCAGCACCAGCACGCCGGCCCGCGCCCGCACCCCATGCGCGAGCGTATCGCCCGCTAAATCCCGAGATAATTCGATTTGATCTCGTTATTGGCCATGAGCTCGTCGGGCTTCGACGAATAGACCACCTGGCCCTTGCTCATGACGTGCACGTAGTCGACCAGCTTGAGCGCCAGGTTGGCGTTCTGCTCGACCAGCAGGATCGACAGGCCCTGCTCCTTGAGCTTTCCGATTGCTTCCCACAGGCCCTGGATGATGATCGGCGCGAGGCCTTCCGAGGGCTCGTCCATGATCAGGCAATCCGGATTGGTCATCAGCGCGCGCCCGATCGCCAGCATCTGCTGCTCGCCGCCCGACAGCGTCTTGGCGCGCTGCTTGCTGCGCTCGCGCAGACGCGGGAACAAGTCGTAGACGCGATCGAGATTCCAGCCGTGACGCTCGGGGCTGCGCTCGGCCACCAACAGGTTTTCCTCGACGCCGAGCGTGGGGAAAACACGGCGCCCCTGCGGCACCAGGCCCATGCCGGTGCGCACGGTCTCGAACGAGGAGCGATTCGTGATGTCGTCGCCCTTGAACAGGATCGTGCCGCGCCGCGGCGGGTTGAAGCCGACGATCGAGTTGACCAGCGTTGTCTTGCCGACGCCGTTGCGGCCGAGCAGGCCGAGGATCTGGCCCTGCTCGAGCGTCAGCGACAGGCCCTGCAGCACATAGGCTTCGCCGTAGTAAGTGTGGATGTCCTGGACCTCGAGGATCGACATCTTAGAGCCTGAACCAACTGGATTGCACTTTGCTCACCTAACTCTTTTCCGGCGCACGATCTTATCCGAAAACCGGTTTCCACTTTTCGGGATCAACCCGTCCCCAGGTAGATTTCCTGCACGCGTGCGCTGTCGTGGATTTGCTGCGGCGTGCCGGTTTCCAGGATTTCGCCGAAATGCAGCACCGAAATTTGCGCGGCGACGTCGAACACCACGTCCATGTCGTGCTCGATCAGCAGGATCGCCAGATGCGGATCGAGCTTCATGAGAAACTGCGCCATCTCGGCCGATTCGCCCGATGAGAGGCCGGCGGCCGGCTCGTCGAGCAGCAGAATTTTCGGGTCGCTCGCCAGCCCGAGCACGATTTCGAGCTGGCGCTGCTCGCCGTGCGACAGGTTGCGCACCTCGACGTCCTTGCGGTCGAGGAAGCCGGCGGCGTCGAGCAGGCGATAGGCCTTGTCGTAGACCTCGCGGTAAGACGACAGAAAGCGCCACATCACGAATTTGGTCGGCTGCACGCCCTTGATCGCCAACAGCACGTTGTCGAGCACGGTCAGCTTGGGAAACAGGCTGGTGACCTGGAACGTGCGTGCCATGCCGAGCGCGGTGCGGCGGTGGCTCGGCCATCGCGTCACGTCCTCGCCGAACAGCAGCACCTGGCCCGCGGTGACCGGATAGATGCCGGTGATCAGGTTGAACAGCGTGGTCTTGCCGGCGCCGTTGGGGCCGATGATGGCTTTGCGGTCGCCCGGCATGACGCGCAAGGTCACGTCGCGGGTGGCCTGCAGGCCGCCGAAGCTTTTGCTCAAGCCTCTGAGCTCGAGCACCGGCACGCCGTTCGCTTGGTCGCTCACGCGTCGAACCCTCTGAATAAATCGCCGGGGCCCGTCGGCCGGGCCCCGGCTTGGTTTGGCTTATTCGCAGTACTTACAGGGCGGGAAGTTCCGGCTGTATACCGGCTGCGCCAGGAACTTCTTCTTCCCGTAGGTCCAGTACTGGCTGACGTCGTGATAGGTCTTGATCACGACATTCCACAGCTCGGCCTTCGGATAGCCGAACATCTTCTTCTTCTCGACCTTCTTGATGTAGACGTTCTGCACCGGGTTGCGGTCCTCGAAATGGACCGGTCCGCGCACGGCGTCGATCTTCAGGCCGCCCATGATGTCGACGAATTTCTCGGCGCCCGGATATTTGCCGCCGGCCTTGCTGATCGCCTCGTCGATGACCTGCGCGGTGGTGTAGTTGGCTTCCGAGTAATAGGACGGCACCTTGCCGTATTTCTTGCGGTACGCTTTGACGAAGTCCTCGTTCTTCTTGGTCGGGATCGCCGCCGAGTATTGCAGCGAGGAGACGTCGCCGATGACTTCGTCACCCATGAACGGCAGGATGAACTCGTCGTAGCTGGTGCCGCCGCCGATGACCGGCTTTTTGTAGCCGGAACGCCGCAGCTGCTTCGGGAATTGCAGCGCCATCGGGCCGACCATGAGCGTGTAGACCGCGTCGGCATCCTGCTTGATCTGCGGAATGAACGGGCCGAAGTCCTTTTCGCCGATACGCGGCCACAGCTTCTGGATCACCTTGCCGCCGCAGTCCTCGAACGCCTTCTGGAAGCCGCCGACCGACTCGTAGCCGAAGGCATAGTCGGCCGCGATGGTCACGACCTTCTTGTAACCCTGTTCGCAGGCCCACTGGCCGAGCGGATGATTGGGTTGCGAGCTGGTCCAGGTGGTGCGGAAGAACAGGGGATACTTGCTCGCCTGCCGCTGCGTGAGATCGTCGGCCGCCGGGATCGAGGCGATGTAGAGCGTCTTGGTCTCGTTGCTGACCGGGGCGAGCGCGTAGCCGGTCGAGGCCAGGAGGCCGCCGACGAACATGTTCACCTTGTCGCTCAGCACCAGCTTCTTCGCCTTGGTGACGGCGGTGTCGGGCTTGCCTGCGTCATCCTCGACGACGAACTTGACGTCCATGCCGCCGAGCTTGTTGTGGTGCTCGTCCAGATACATCTGGAATCCGTTGCGCATGTCCTTGCCGATCTGGGCGAAGATGCCGGTCAACGGCGCGATGAAGCCGATACGCAGTTCTTCTGCCTTGGCCGGGGATTGCATGGCCAGCCCGAGTGCGAGGCCGCCCAAGAGCACGGGAAGCACGCTTTGTCGCAATGTCCGTCTCATTGTCTTTTCCTCCCTTTAAGATTTTGCCTGCCTGGCCGAAGTCAGGAAGGCGTGGCTGCCAGTTTTTCCGAAGCCGTAGGCTTGACCGGTTTGGCGGTCGCGCCGCGGGCCTGGCGAATTCTCTCCGGAATGCCCATCAGGCCGGTCGGCAGATAGAGGATCGTCAGCACGTAGACGCCGCCCAGCACGTATTGCCACCACGGCACCAGCGTCGAGAGATATTCGCGCAGTCCGAACACGATCGCCGAGCCGATGACGCCGCCGACCAGCGTGCCGGCGCCGCCGAGAACCACCATCAACAGCGCGTCGACCGAGGTGGTCAGCACCACTGTCTCCGGGCTGATCAGGCCGTTGGTGTGCGCCCACAAAACGCCGGCGAGGCCGCCGAAGGCCCCGGCGATGATGAAGGCGATGTATTTGTGCAGCCAGGTGTTGTAACCGAGGATTTTCATGCGCAGCTCGCGCTCGCGGATGCCGGTAAGGCTGCGGCCGAACGGCGACTGCACCAGCACGTAGAGCGAGATCAGCGTAAATACGAAGAAACCGAACACGAGGAAGAAGAAGGTGCGCTCGTTGGTGAGGTCGAGCCCGAATGCGGGCCGGGTGGCGACGTTGATGCCGTTGTCGCCGCCGGTGAGCGAGTTCCAGCGATAGGCCAGACCCCAGACGCATTGTCCGAGCGCCAAGGTGATCATTAAAAAGTAGACGCCGCTGGCGCGGATGGCGAACAGGCCGAAGACCGCAGCGGACGCCGCGCTGATAGCCATGCCGAGCACGACCACCAGCCAGAAGTCCCAGCCCAGCCCGATATTGTAGCGGTGCGCCATGATGGCGGTGAAATAGGCGCCGACGCCGAAATAGGCGGCCTGGCCGAGCGAGGCGAGGCCGGTGAATCCGAGCAGGATGTCGAGGCTCATCGCCAGGATGGCGAACACCAGGGCGCGGGTCGCCAGAAGCACCACGAAGGAGGAGGAGTGCGGGATCACGTAGGCGAGCGCCGCCAGCGCCACGGCGACGGTCAGGATCTTGATTTTCTGATTGCCGGTCATGTCCCGCTCATTCGCGTCCAAACAGACCGGTCGGCTTCACGGCCAGGATCAGGACCATCGGCGCGTAGAGCGTGAAGTAGGAAATCTCCGGGAACAACGCCTTGCCGAAATTGTCGGCGAGGCCCACCGCCAGCGCGCCGATCGCGGCCCCGCCGAGCGAGCCCATGCCGCCGATGATGACGACCGCGAAAGCGAGCGGCAGCATCTCGAAGTCGAGACCGGGATAGACGCCGAGGAAGGCGCCGCCGATCACGCCACCGAGCGCGGCCAGGAAGGCGCCGAGCGCGAAGATGAACATGGAGATGCGGTTGGTGTCGATGCCGACGCCGCGCGCCATCTGCGCATCGTCGACGGTGGCGCGCACGGCCGCACCCATGCGGGTCTTTTCCATCGCCAGCCAGATGCCGATGCCGATCACCACGGCCATCGCGATCATGAAGATGCGATAGGTCGGGAAATAAATGCCGCCGACTACGACAGCATTGTTGAAGATCTTGACCGGGTTGATGTCCATATTGTCGCCGCCCCAGATGTCGAGCGCGGCCTGCTGGAACAGGAAGGCGAAGCCGACTGTCAAAAGCACTTGCCGCAGCACGTCGTTCTCGATCGGCACGATGGGGACGCGGCTCAGGACCGCGTACCAGACGATGGTCGCGGCCGCCATCAGTCCGCCGCGCAGCAGCCAGCCGTCACCTCCAAGCTTGAGCCAATCGATCAAGGCAAGCGCGGTCAGCACGCCAAGGCCCAGCGCGACGATACCGTTGCGGACGTATTCGAAGCCTTCCGAGCGCAGGAACAGGCGCTCCATCAGCAATCCGATGATGGCGACGGCGAGCGCCGCCAACGGCAGCGACAGCACCCATGAGCCCGTCGCCCAGATCACCGACAGCGCGATATAGCCGCCCCATAGAAAATACGCGCCGTGCGACAGGTTGACGATGCGCATGACGCCGAAGATCAACGACAGCCCGCTGCCAACGAGGAACAGCAGCGCGCCGTACGATATGCCGTTGAATATTTGACTGATCCAGAAATGAAGACCCACGCTTGAACTCGCTCCCTCTGGTCCTTCTTTTTTTTCACGAAGGTTGGCGGCTAGCTTACCTTATGACGACCCGAAAAGAACAGCCCAAAAGCCCGCTCACAAATTTCGCAATGTGGCATTGCGTTCATTTGCGCCGGCCGGACTTGCCGCGCCTATGCGGCGGGACGATCGGCAGCAGCAGATAGGGCGTCTTGCCGCGGCCGAAATGCAGGCTGGTTGTGCCGTTGAAGACGGCAGGCGGGCGGTCGCGCGGATCGTCGTGCAGGAACGGGCCGCAGCCGGTGAGCTCGTTCTTGAAATTCGACAGCTTGCCGCCGCTGCCGCCAGGATAGACGTAATCCCGCCCGCGGACCGACAGGGCGACGCGGTGGCCGGCCGGCACCACGATCGAGGTCGGCCAGATCTCGATATCGAGCTCCACCGCTCGGCCTTGCCTGAGCGGCTGTATCTCATCGTGGGTATGGTAGGGGCGCCAAGGCTTGGACAGTTTCCGGTCGAGCTTGCGGTGCGAGGCGCGCAGCCAGCCTTGCGCGATGGGCGTATGCGGGTCGATGGCGCCCTGGAACACGATTTCCTTCAGGTCCGGCGTGAACACCCTGAGCACGATGAACAAGTCGGCGTCCGCGGTCGACGACGAAGCGAACAACTTAAGCGAGGAGGGGCCGGTGATCTCGGTCTCTTCTTTCAGCGGCGGGGTCAAGAAGGTGAGGCCGTCGCCCATGGCGGCGAAGGACAGCTTGGCGCTGCCGGAGGGCTTGCGCGTGGTTAGCGCCATGTCGGAAGGGTTCAGATAAAACTTCGTCCACTTGGTTCGCTTGAGCGGCCATTCGTTCTCGGCGCGGCCGACGAATTTTTCTCCCGGGTGGCGGATCTGCAGGAATACCTTCGGCTGCTTGCGCCAGCCGGTGTCCTTGCCGTGCAGAAAAAAGTCGAAGAACTTGAGCTGCTGCTCGCGCCCGTAGTCGGTGTAGAAATGCGTCCAGTGCTCGATGCCGTGCGCTTCCAGCCATTTGTGCTTGGAGGCGGCGCGCGTAAAGCCCTCGAAATTGCCGCGCGGATGCAGGCCCTGGCCGCCCCAATTGGCGGCGGAGAACAGGGGCGTGACGATCTTCTCCCATACCGGCGAGCGGTCGCGATGATATTGGTCGTCGAGCGGATGCGCGGCGATCTCGGTGCCGAAATCGGCGCGGTTCTTCTTCAACTCCTCCTCCGACAGCGTCACGGGTCCGCACACCAGTTCGCCCGTGACGCGGCTGCGCTTGCCGCGTTCGCCGGCGCCGTATTGCACGGTCTTGACCTGCATGTCGTACCAGTTCTCCCAGAAGGTCGAGAGAATGCCGCCGTGATGGGTCATGTCACGGTACCAATCGGCCGAGCCTTCCCACACGCACATGGCGGCGAGATGCGGCGGCTGCAGCGTGGCCACGTGCCACTGGTTGATGCCGTAATAGGAGATGCCGTTGAGGCCGACCTTGCCGTTCGACCAGGGCTGCACGCCGGCCCATTCGATGCAGTCGTAGAAGTCCTTGGTCTCGCGCGGCGAGAAATGATCGATGAAGCCGGGCGAGCAGCCGGTGCCGCGTGAATCGACGCGCACGCAGACGTAGTCGTGCGGCACCCATTTCTCCGGATCGACCACTTCCCAGTTCTGGTACTTGTTGGTCGAGCCGGCGGGCACGTCGGGGTGCTTTTCCGCCATGATGTTCCAGGCGCTCGGATAGCCGTCCTGGAAGGCGAGATTCTTGGCGTAGGGGCCGTAGCTCAGGATGACGGGGAAGCGGCCCTCTTTCGCGGGACGAAACACGTCGGCGCGCAGCACCAGGCCGTCGTCCATCGCGATCGGCACGTTGAAGTCGATGCGCATGCCGTCGCGGTCTTCGGTGCGCTCTGCAAGCGCGGCCATGCCGTGTTCCTCCCCGTTATCGTTTTGTTGGCGAGAGGCTACAGAGGAGCTGAGGCTACGTGCAAGAGCGAAGGTAATTCACCGCTCGTCCCCGCGAGCGGGGACCCAGGGCCACGCCGATTTGTCATGCATTTTTGCGCTGGATTCCCGCTTGCGCGGGAATGAGCGGAGTGTGGATTGCGGCTACCGCCGCTTCCGCTTCACCCGCGCCATCTTTTCCAGCACGGCGCAAACCGACGCCGTATCCTGCGCGCCGAAGCCCGCCTTTTCCGCCTTGCGGTACACCGGCTTGGTGGCGTCGAACAGCGGCGTGGGCACCTTGATCTTGCGGGCATAGCCGCCGATCACCGACATGTCCTTGTCCCATACCGAAAGCTTCATGGTGGCGTTCTTGTAGTTGCCCTTCACCATCATGGGCGCGCGCAGTTCGAACACGCGCGAATTGCCGGCGCCGCCCTTGATCAGGTCGAAGATCGCTTGCGGCTTCAGGCCCGCCTTCATACCGAGCACCATGGCTTCCGCGGCCGCCACGTTGTTGATGGCGACCAGCAAGTTCGCCACGTATTTCATCTTGCTGCCGTTGCCGAAAGCGCCGACGTCATAAACGTGGCGGCCGAAGCCCGCGAACATCGGCCTCAGCTTGCGGATCGCGCGCGAGTTGCCGCTGGCATAGAACACGAGGTCGCCGGCGGCGGCCTGCGAGCCGGTGCCGCTGACCGGCACGTCGAGCATGACGTGACCGGCCTTGGCGAGCAAGGCGTGCGCTTTTTCCTTGTCCGAAAGTGCGAAGGTGCTCATTTCAACGACGGTGCGGCGCGGCCGCTTGACGACGGCGATGGTGCGCGCGGTGTCGATCAGCGCCTGCGGCTTGGGCAGGCTGGTCAGGATGACCGGCGCCGCTTCCGCTACCGCCAGCGCGCTCGAGGCAATTTCGACGCCGGCGCGTTGCGCATCGCGGCGGCGCGCAGCGCTGATGTCGTAGCCGACGACGCGAAAGCCGGCTTTCGTCAGGTTCTTGGCGAACGCGCCGCCCATGATGCCGAGCCCGATCACGCCGACCGTGCCCTTCTTGCGTTTCGCCGCGGCCATGAAATTTCCTCCCGGAAAATGAAATGCGGAATTGCTGTCGGCGGCAATCTTATGCGGACGAAGGCCGGGCCTGTCGAGTGGCGCAGCGGGTATCGTTGCGGTTTGCAAGGCGGCTTCCGCAGGCCCGCACGATCGCCTATCGTCGCGCCCGGCGACTAAAGCGGGAGGGGCCATGAAAGTCGGAGTAGCCGGTATCGGCGCCATGGGCGCCGCGATCGCCGCGCGGCTGATCGAGGTCGGCCATGAAGTGACGGTATGGAATCGCACGCCCGATAAGACCAAGCCCCTGGCGGAGCAGGGCGCCAAAGTGGCCGGCTCCGCGGCTGAGCTCGCCGCGGCTTGCGAGACGGTGCTCACGCTTCTGACCGACGGCGCGGCGATCGACGCCGTCTATAACGGGTCGAACGGCCTGCTGTCGGGCGACGTCAAAGGCAAGCTTTTCGTCGAGATGAGCACGGTGGCGCCCAAGGTGCCGACCGAACTAGCGCCCAAGGTGCGCGCCAAGGGCGCGGCACTGGTGGAGTGCCCGGTCGGCGGCTCGACCGCGCCGGCGCGCAAAGGCCAGTTGCTCGGCCTGATGGGCGCGGAGCCGGCGGATGCGCAGCGCGCGCGACCGCTGCTCGAGCAGCTCTGCCGCAAGGTCGAGCATTGCGGACGGGTCGGCACCGGCGCGGCCATCAAGCTGTCGATCAACCTGCCGCTGATGGTGGCCTGGCAGGCCTATGGCGAGGCGTTCTCGATTGCCAGGAGCGTCGGCTGGGAGCCCAAGCGGCTGCTCGATCTGTTCGTCGAGAGCAACGGCGCCAATAACGGCCTGAAAACGCGCGCCGACATGATCGTGAAAATGTTCGAGGGCAAGGACCCGGGGCCGACGACTTTCTCGATCGCCAATGCGGTGAAAGACCTGCGCACCATGGTGGCGACCGGCGAGGCGCTGGGCGCCGACATGCGCGCGACCAAGGCCGCGCTTTCCGGCTTCGAGGACGCGACGCAACACGGCATCGGCGGCGGCGACGGCGCGCAGATGACGGTCTATTGGACGGAGCGGGGGAAGAAGTAGCCGTCATAACCGGGGGGCGATCCCATGAAGCTCTTTTCGTACTGGCGCTCGCTTGCGACCTACCGCGTGCGCATTGCGCTCAACCTCAAGGGCATCGCGCCCGACGAGGTGATCGACGTCAATCTGCACCAGGGCAAGCAGCGCGAAGGCGAATACCGCAAGGTCAATCCGATGATGGCGCTGCCGGCGCTGATCGAGGACGACGGCAATGTGCTGTTCGAGTCGCTCGCCATCCTGGAATATCTCGACGAGACGCATCCGGCGCCGCCACTCTTACCGAAGGAGCCGAAAGCGCGCGCGCGCGTGCGCGGGCTGGCGCAGATCGTCGCCTGCGATACCCATCCGCTGATCGTGCCGCGCGTACGCGAATATCTCACGCGCGAGTACAAGGCCGACGAGGCGGGCGTGAACAAATGGGGCCATCATTGGCACACCGTCTCGCTGCAGGCGCTGGAGAGCAATCTGGCGAGTTCGAAGGAGACCGGCCGCTTCGCGCAGGGCGACCAGCTCACCATCGCGGACATCTGCCTGTGCGGGCAGGCTGTGGGCGCGGCCTATTTCAAGGTCGATCTCGCGCCCTATCCGGTGTTCCGTCGCATCGTCGAGGAGTGCAACAAGATCGAGGCGGTCGCGCGCGCCCATCCGCTCAAGCAGCCGGGCGCGCCGGCGGCGTTGTAGTTTTTTCGTCATCGCCGGGCCGGCGCGGAACGCGCCGCGTCCCGGTGATCCCGATCAGGGGCGCACTGCGTTCCTGAGCGAGATCGCCGGGACAAGCCCGGCGATGACAAAGTGAGAGCAAGGGGCAATGCTCAACACCGCAATCGTCGGCCTCGGTTGGTGGGGCCAGACCCTGGTGAAAGCGGCGGGGGATTTCGGCGCGCCGCTCACATTCACGCACGGCGTGACGCTGGAGCCGGACACGGTGAAGGATTTCGCCGCCCAACACGCTATCGCGCTCTGCTCGTTCGACGAGGTGCTGGCCGATCCCGCCATCCGGTGCGTGGTGCTGGCGACACCGCATACCCGGCATCCGGCGCAAGTGATCGCTGCCGCGCAGGCGGGCAAGCATATCTATTGCGAGAAGCCGTTCGCGCTGGCCAAGGAAGACGCGCAGGCCATGCTCGACGCGGTCGAGCGCGCCGGCGTCACTATCGGCGTCGGCCATCATTTCCGGCTGATGCCGTCGATGCGCGCGCTGGCCGACCTGAAGGCGCAGGGCGCTTTCGGCACCGTCATGCACATGGAAGGCAATTACAGCCACGACTGGCTGGCGAACTATCCGGCCGATTCCTGGCGCATGGCGAAGGAGGAGAGCCGCGCCGGCGGCATGACCGGCATGGGCATCCACGTGCTCGACTGCTTCCGCGACCTCAACGGGCCGATGAAGCGCATCAGCGCCCTGTCGACGGCGCGCGTGCTGAACTTTCCGGCCGGCGACACCACCGCCGCGCTGGTCGAGTTCGAAAACGGCGCGACGGGTGTTCTCGGCACCACCATCAAGACGCCGTTCCGCTGGAGAGTCGCGGTGTTCGGGGAAAATTGCTGGGCCGAGAGCGCCGGCGAGACGCGGGTCATCCTACGCCGCGCCGGCAAGGACGATCCGGAAGTGATCGACTATCCGCACGACAACCATCTCGGCCGCAACCTTAACCATTTCGCCAAGGCGGCGCTGGGGCAGGCGACGTTTCCCATTTCGCCGGACGGGATATTGCAGACGGTGGCGGCGCTGGAGGCGGTGTTCAAGTCGGCGGAGGCGGACGGGGCCTGGGTGGAGGTGTGACCGAGTTGTCCGGACGCCCGTCGAAAATAGGTAAAATTGTAGCGGCTTTGCGTGCGGAGCTTTGACGGTTTGCTCCGATAATGGCCTCCAATTCATGTTGGAGAGTGCCGTGCCTGGATTTTCGATCAAGGGCAATGCCGACGAGGTCTGCGCGCAGCTCAAGGCCGCGCTTGAGGCCAGAGACGCGCGCTTCAACGCCTGCCTGGAAGCGCTATTCAAACCGGCGCAAAATGGCTCCGAGCCTGCGCCGAAGAGCATCCAGCCTGCGCCGGCCACGCCGGCGCGGTCTTCCGGCGCCTCGCATGAAACGACCGGCTTCTCTCTGAGCCGGAAGGCCGATCGGGGTTTGCGGAACTCGCGCCTGCGCTAGGGGCAGCGCGCCCGGTACGCCGGGTGCCTTGAGCCGGGAATTTCGTTTTTCGTCTACGCGATTACAGCCTCCCGGCGCCTGCGGATCTGCGCCACCGATGCCGATGGGGCATGGATGGACGCGTGAAGGCCCAAGGAATAAGGCAGGCCGCGCGGGGTTCAGACGTTCTGAGCATCCAACATCGGAGTGACATCATGCCGGCGCATGAAGGCGGTTGCCTGTGCGGCCAAATCAGGTATGCGGCCGAGGCACAGCCGGTGCGGCTGACCTATTGCTATTGCCGGTTCTGCCAGCGCGCCACCGGTTCGGCTTATCTGATCGAGCCGATCTTTTTGAAATCGGATTTCGCGGTGACCGCGGGCACGCCGTCCGTCTACCGCCACCGCTCGGAGGGTAGCGGCAAAATGGTCGACGTCCATTTCTGCGCAACTTGCGGCACCAAGCTGTTTCTGAGCTTCGAGCGCTTCCCGACCGTCGTCGGGCTTTACGGCGGTACGTTCGACGAGCCGAACTGGTTCGACCGGCCTGCTGCGATCACGAAGCACATCTTTCTGAGCGTCGCGCAAAAGGACACCGTCATACCGGCCGGCGTTGCTTGTTACCGCGAGCACGCCATGACCACCGCCGGAGAACCCATCGCGCCGCTGATCTATGACGAGCCGCAGGTGATCGGCGCGGACTGACCGTCAGGTCGCGGCGCGCAGCTTCGGCGCACGTCCGCCAATCGCCGCATCCCAGCGCGCATGAATCTGCGCCACTTCCTGCTCGAAGCGCTCCAAAAACAGCCGCGCCTGCGTCGACAGCCGCCGCCGCATCGGCTGGATCACCACGAACTCCGCATGCATCTCCGGCGCGACGATCGGGTTGACAGTCAATTCGCCGCGCCCGATGTCGTTGACCGCGATCACGCTCGGCAGAATCGTCGCCCAGTCGGAACGCGCCACGAATTCCAGCGTGGCGATCATGGCGTCCATTTCCAGCATGGCCTCGATCTCGACACCGTGGCTCTGGAAATAGGTTTCCAGGTTGCGCCGCCGGATATTGTCCGGCCCGGGCACCACGATCTTGAGCGGCTTGCACTCGGAAAGACGCAACGGCGCGAGCGGCGTAAAGCCGCGCTTCAAGCCCGAGATCAGCATTTCGCGGTCGCGCACCAGCAGCCGCGACTTCAAGCCCACCGTGCCTTCGAAAGCCGGCACCACCGCGAAGTCGAGCGCGTCGTCGAGCACCATCTCGGTCAACAGATTGCTGTAGCCTTCCACGATGTGCAGGCGCACTTCCGGCAGGCGCGGGACGAAGTCATCGAGCACCGGCGCCAGCACCGCGCGCGTGAAGGTCGGCATCAGGCCGATGCGCAGTTCGCCGGTCACGGTACCGGCGAGCGAGCGTGCCTCTTCCGCCGCGTGCTCGAGCGCACCCACGGCCTCCACGCAGCTCTTGTAGTAGCGGTGGCCCGCAGGTGTCGGCTTCACGCCGGTCGCGCCGCGCTCGAACAGCTTGACGCCGAGCGCGCGCTCGACCGCGGCTACGTGCTGCGAGATGCCCGACTGCGTCGCGTGCTCGCGCGCGGCCGCGCGGGTGAAGGAGCCTTCCTCGCAGACGGCAATGACGGCGCGGACCTGGCGGAGCGGGATGTTACGCATGGGGCGGCTCTCACTTCCCCTTCCCCACGAGCGCTAGCGAGGGGCGGGGAGGGGTCAGGGGGCAAGCAGGCGATCGCGATTGAAGGTGCGAGGAGACCCCCCACCCCGGATCGCATCGCTTGCGCGACGCGATCCGACCCCTCCCCGCAGCTTCGCGGGGGAGGGGAACCGCCGCCAACCGCTATTAGAAAACATAATGGCTTAGGCCAGATTATATTATTTCTTTAGCGCAAGCCAGCCGACTAACATCGCGGCCAATAACCCAATAATCGGCGCGGTTGAGCGCCCGGGAGGACGCCATGGGCACAGCGAATTTCGGCATTGCCGGCATGGATTGGCAGCAGCGGGTCAACTGGGACCGGCTGCGCGAATACCGCATCGAGCGCGCGCGCACGATGATGAAGAAACACGGGCTCGGCGCCATGCTCTGCATGTACGACGAGAACGTGCGCTACATCACCGGCACGCTGACGCCGGGCTGGAACCGGCTCAAGCCCGGCCTGCGCTACGCCATGCTGTGCGGCGACGGGCGGCCGATCCTGTTCGAGCAGGGCGACCTCGGTTTTCAGATCGAGCGGCACAGCCCGTGGATCCCCAAGGAGAACGTCCGGCACTCGTTTGCCTGGATCAAAGGCGCCGCCGGCCCCGCTTCGACCCAGCAGGTCAACAAGTTCACCAAGGCGGTGTTGCAGGCGATGAAGGAACACGGCGTCGCCGGGCAGAAGCTCGGCTGCGACTTCATCGACATCAACATGATCAACATCTTCAAGGAGAACAAGATCGAGTGGGTCGACGGCATGACGCCGATGATGGAGGCGCGCGCCGTCAAGAGCCCCGACGAGCAGGAATGCTTCCGCATCGTGGGCGCGATCGGCGACGCCACGCATTGGGAGTGCATGAAGTTTCTGCGCCCCGGCATCACCGAGAACCAGGTGACCGCGCACCTGATGGAATATCTCTACAACATTCCCGGCATGGAGGACGTCGAGGACGTCATCGTGTCGTCCGGGCCGAACACCTGGCCGAACTGGCGCAACTTCTCCGACCGCATCATCCAGCCGGGCGACATCGTGTTCATGGATTTGGCCGCGCTCACCTGGAACGGCTACAAGTCCTGCTATTACCGCACCTACTGCGTCGGCAAGGAGCCCTCGAAAGAGCAGAAGGAAACCTACGACACCGCGCTCAAGTGGCTGTACGATTCGATCGGCGCGGTGAAGGTCGGCGCCACCACGCGCGATATCGCGTTGAAATGGCCGTCGGCGATGGAGACCTGGGGCTACGAGGACGAGGACCAGGCCGCCGCCAATCTGTGGGGCCATGGGCTCGGCCTTGCGCAATACGACCCGCCGGTGATTTCGCGCATCTGGTCGCTCGACCACCCGGTCGAGATCCAGGAAGGCATGACCTTCGCGCTCGAAACCCAGCACGGCAAGCAATACCGCTACGGCGTGCGCATCGAGGAAATGCTGATCGTGCACAAGAACGACATCGAGATCGTGTCGAACTTCCCGGTCAAGCAGATCACCGTGGTCGATCCGCTGCCGGGTTATGGGGATCACGTGAAGTGACGCCCGCTTAAAGCGGACGTCATCCTCGGGCGAGCCGAAGGCGAGACCCGGGGATCTCGCGCCACGAGTCGTGCCTTCCTAAGCGAGATGGCCGGGACAAGCCCGGCCATGACAACGGAAAAGCCGCAAGGCAACCGCGATGGCCGAGTTCATCCTCCCGCTCAGCGAGCCCGCCGCCACCGACGCCGACAACGTCGGGCCGAAGGCGGCGAATCTCGCGTCGCTGACGCAAGCCGGGCTGCCGACGCCGGGCGGCTTTGCGCTCACCGCCGCGGCCTATCGCCATCAGCTGCGCCATCTCGGTATCGAGGACCTGCTCAAGCAGTACAACGATGCCGACCTGGCCAATTCGCGCCGGCTGTCGGTGCAGATCAGGTTGGCGCTCTATCAGCAGCCGATCGCGCCCGACATTCTGGCGCCGTTGCTGGAATCCTGGCGCGCGCTGCTCGCCGGGGCGCCGCGCGGCGCGGTGCGTTCCTCGGCGCTGATCGAGGATCGCAAGGGCGCCAATTTCGCCGGTCAGTTCGAGAGCTTCCTCGGCCTCAGCGACGAAACCGAATTCGTGACCGCCGTGCGCGCCTGCTGGGCGGCGCTATGGACCTCGCACGCGCGCCGCTACATGGACAATGCCGGCCTGTCGCCGGCCGACACCGCGATGGGCGTGCTGATCCAGCCGCTGGTCGATGCGCGCGCCTCCGGCGGCGGCCTGAGCGAGACCGCCGAAGGCCAGATGCTGATTTCGGCCACCTGGGGTCTCGGCTCGGCGATCGCGCAGGGCGAAGTCGTGCCCGACCGCATCGTGCTTGCCAAGAACGGCTTCCTGCGCACGGTGGCTGCGGGCCGCAAAGGTCATCGCGACACTTGTGCTCACGGAGTCGCGGCGCCCGAGCTGGTGCCGAAGGATCAAGTGAGCGAGCCTTGTCTGTCGCCCGGCGAGGCGGTGACGCTCGGCCGTCTGCTGCGCAAATGCGAGCAGCTCGCGGGCAGTCCCGTCGAGATCGAATGGGCGCTGGACGCGCAAGGCTTCAAGCTGCTGCAATCGCGCCCGCTGCATGTGGAAGCGCCGGTGGTGCCCGACGCCATCTGGCTGCGCCATCCCGGTCTCAACGGCCATCCCGCCGGCATCGGCTGGGGCTCCGGGCGCGCGACCGTCGTCAACTGCGAGTGCGAATTGTCGCGTGTCGCGCCCGGCGACATTCTGATCACGCGCGTCGCCGGCCCGGCGCTCAGCCATATTCTGCCGCGCGTTGCCGGCGTGGTGGCGGAGCTCGGCGGCTCTACCTCGCATCTCGCCTCGCTTGCGCGCGAACGCGGCATTCCCATGGTGCTCGGCGTGCTCGACGCCACCCGCGCCATTCCCGACGGCGCGCAATGCGCGGTCGACGGCGTCGCCGGCGTCGTGCGGTGGCAGCGGTGAGTGCTAAGCCGCGCATTTTCGTCACCCAGCCCATCGCCGACAGCGCGCTCAAGCGGCTGCGCGCGCTCGGATCGGTGAAAGTCAATCCCGACGACAGCCGCATCATCCCGCACCGCACTTTGGTGCAGGCGGTGAAAAAGGCCGACATCCTGTTCTGCCTGCTGCACGACAGGATCGACCGCGCGGTGATCGCCGCCAATCCGAAGCTGCGCCACGTGGCGGCGCAGTCGATCTCGCCGTCCAATATCGACGTGGCTGAAGCCACCAAGCGCGGCATTCCGGTGACCGTGGTGCCGCCGGTGACCACCGAGGCGACCGCCGATCTCACTTTCGGGCTGATGCTCGCGGCCTCGCGCCGCATGGTGGAAGGCGACAAGCTGGTGCGTGCCGGCAAGTTTCCGGGCGGGCAGTCGCGCCATCTGCTCGGCTCCCTGGTCTACGGCAAGACGCTCGGCCTTGTCGGTGGCGGCGGCCTGATCGGCAAGGCTGTCGCACGCCGCGCGCGCGGCTTTTCCATGCGCGTGCTGTATTGGACGCCACGCCGCAAGCCGGAACATGAGGAGCGTGAGGCTGGGCTCATATATGTGCCGCTCGACCGGCTTTTGCGCGAATCCGACTTCGTGTCGCTGCATTCGCCGCTCAATAAAGAGACGCGCCACCAGATCGGCGCGCGCGAGCTCGGCCTCATGAAGAAGACGGCCTTCATTATCAACACCGCGCGGGGGCCGATCATCGACGAAAAAGCGCTGGTGCGTGCGCTCAAAGCTAAGAAAATCGCCGGCGCCGGGCTCGACGTGTTCGAGTTCGAGCCGAAAGTGAGCGCCGATCTGAAGAAAATGAGGAACGTCGTGCTCAACCCGCATCTCGGCAGCGCCGACGTCGAGACGCGCGAGCGCATGGCCAATATCGTGGTCGACAATATCGAGGCGCTGCTTGCCGGCAAGACGCCGCCCAACTGCGTCAATCCGGAGGTGTTGGGCAAATAGATGGGCCGCAGCCGGCGTTTGCGATCGACCCGATAAGGGCCTAGTGGTTCCGGCATAAGCTGCGGACCTGCAATGGGAGGGAACGATGGCGGAGCTACCCAAGCTCGACGTGGTGATCGGCAATAATTTCGGCCATCTGCCGATGTTCGTCGGCGCCGAGAAGGGCTTCTTCAAGGCGCACGGCGTCGACGCGAAAATGCTGATCGTCGACACCGGCACCGACATGATCAACGCCATGAACGAGGGCCGCGCACAGATCGGCGACATGAGCACCACCAGCTATCTGAAAGCGGTGCATGCCGGCTCGCCGTTCAAGGTGATCGGCCTGATCATGAACGACGCCACGCGCGACAATTGCGACGACCCGCTCGCCATCGTCACCAAGAAGGGCCGCGGCATCGAAGCCGGCAAGATTTCCGACCTCAAGGGCAAGGTCATCGGCCTCGCGCGCGGCCAGACCTCGGACGAATATTTCAAGATGGTGCTGCGCCGGAACAAGATGAAATACGAGGACCTCACCATCGAGAACATCTGGTCGCAGTTTGGGCTCGCGCCCGCGTTGAAAGAGGGCAAGGTCGACGCCGTGGTGTCGTGGGAGCCCTACATCGCGCAGGTGCTCGCCACCGTGCCGGATTCTTATCCGGTGATCCGCGCCGGCCAATACATGTCCTATGTGATGGTGGCGACCGCGCACGAGCCGACCGTCAAGAACAAGCCCGAGCTGGTGAAGGCCATTGCCGGCGGGCTGGCGCAGTCTTCGCATTACACCCGCCAGCATCGCGAAGAGGCGGTGGAGATTTTCGCCAAAATGGTGCCGGGCACCGACGTCGCCATCGGCAAGCAGGCCGTGCACCACATCTCTTTCGACCCGCGCATGTCGCCGGCGGTGCTGCGCGCCTTCGAGAACGCCGAGGATGAAGTGCTGGCCAACACGCTGAAAGGTGCCCCGCGCCTCGACGTGCCCAGCCTGTTCCGGCCGGAGTTCATGCAAGCCGTGGAGAAGGAGCACCCTGAGTACTTCTCGGACCTGCCGAAGCTCTCCTGACGGGCGCCGGGCAAAGCTCCGCTGGCCCTGTCCTTGCGGCGCGGGACACGCCGTTGTCCCTTTTTCCTTTCCCCAAAGGGAATGGAGCGCCGGGAGGCGCCAGGGGCTTGCGAGGCCCCTTTGAGCCACCCTTGCGATCGGGCGGCCCGCGCGCCGTGCGAAGGCGCGCGCACCCCTTGCGATCGGGGTGCTGCGCCTCCCGGCGCTCCATCCGCGGCGCCATTGTCGGGCGCCGGACCCTGCCTTGCTGTCCGGCCGTCCTCGAGACGACGGCCGGCAGCCCGGACAGCGCGGTTCCTTGTATATTATCCTATAGGAACGTTGTCAAGGGGCGGCTATGGATTTATTCCGCCGTCCAGCCACCGCCCAGCACCAGCGCCGAACCGGTCAGTATTCGATCCGGTCCTGATCGGTAGAGCGCGGATGCTTTTGCCGCTGTTCATGGGCGGCTCCTGCGTGCTTTCCCAATGTCCAGCCGACGGCCTGGAGATTTGACTCAGCCCAATCGACCGATTCCTGGTCGGTCACCGTGGCGATGGAATTGTTCCAACGGTTAAACCAGCCGGCCAGGCTGATCACCGCGAGCATCTCGACGATTTGTCGGTCGGAATAATAGCGCCGCAGGTCCGCGAAATGCGAAGGCTCGACCGCATTAGGCGCGCTCGCGCCGTCGCGGGCCAGTCGCATGGCGGCTTTTTCCGCTTCGGTGAACGCCTCGGACTGCTCGAACGTCCAGATATCGCGAATCCGGTTCGGATCGACGCCCATCAGATGCAGCGTATAGGCGCCGTGCGCCTGGCAATGCTGGCAGCCGCCGGCAACGCTTGCCATCGTGAAAAGCTCGCTGCGAAGCTGCCGGGAGACATTGTTAGGAGAAACCATGACCAGCTCAACCAGGTCCTGGAAGATTTTCGCGAGCTCCGGCCAGCGGAAAAATTCAAGATTTTGTCGATCCTGGTATTTCACTTCCGTCATGGCGAATCCTCCAAAAGCGATCGGCTTGCATCACTCCGCGGTCCATCCGCCGTCGAGCACCAGCGCCGCGCCGGTCATCAGCGACGAGGCATCCGACGCCAGGAACACGATGGCGCCGGTGATCTCCTCCAACTGCCCGAGGCGGCCGAGCTTGATCTTTGAAAGCACCTCGTCGCGGAATGCCTTGTTCTCGAAGAACGGCCGCGTCATCGGCGTCTCCAGGAAGGTGGGGCCGAGCGAATTGACGCGGATATTGTGCGGGGCGAGCTCGATCGCCATGGCCTTGGTGAAGCCTTCCATGGCGTGCTTAGAGGCGCAGTAGACCGTGCGGCGCGCGGCGCCGACATGGCCCATCTGCGAAGAGATGTTGATGATCGAGCCGGGCAGCTTTTCATCGAGCAGCCGCCGCGCCACCGTCTGCGCCATGAAGAAGGCCGCGCGCACGTTCAGCCCCATGATGATATCGAAGTCCTCGACCGTGACGTCGGGCAGCATTTTCGGTCGGTTGGTGCCGGCATTGTTGACCAGGATCTGATAGGGCGCGCGTTCGGAGAGCGCCTTGCGTGCCGCGTCGATGTCGGTAACGTCGAGCGTCAGCGCATCGGCCTTCTGCCCGCGCGCGCGGATCGCATCCGCCGCTTCCTCGATCTCTTTTGTTGTGCGTGCGCAGAGCGTCACATGCGCGCCGGCGTCGGCGAGCGCCGAGGCGGCGGTCAGCCCGATGCCGCGCCCGGCGCCGGTCACCAGCGCGCGCCGGCCGTCGAGACGGAAGGAAGCGGTGGGGGTGAGGTCGACCATCGTACTCTCTATTTGTCATTGCCGGGCTTGACCCGGCAATCCCGCTTAGGAAGGAACGGCCACGGATTGCCTGTCGAGATCACCGGGTCTCTGCGTTTCGCGCCGGCCCGGTGATGACACCCAAGAGGGTGTCACTCCGCCGCCTGCGCATAGGGCACGTTGCGTCCGCCGTAGCGGCGCACACGGATGTTGGCCTGCTCGGCGTGGCCGAGAAAGCCCTCCAGCACGCACAGCCGCGAGCACACCTCGCCGATCTGCGCGCTCGCCGCGTCGGTCTCGACCTTCTGATAGGTGCAGGTCTTGAGAAACTTGCCGACCCACAGGCCGCCGGTATAGCGCGCCGCCTTCTTGGTCGGCAGCGTGTGGTTGGTGCCGATCACCTTGTCGCCATAGGCGACATTGGTGCGGGGTCCGAGAAAAAGCGAGCCATAATTGGTCATGCCGTTGAGGAACACGTCCGGGTCGCGCGTCATCACCTGCACGTGTTCCGACGCGACGCGATCGGCCTCCGCGATCATTTCTTGCTCGCTGTCGCAGACGATCACCTCGCCGTAATCCTTCCAGGCCTGGCCGGCTGCGTCTGCGGTCGGCAATATCGTCAGCAGCCGCTCCACCTCGCTCATGGTGTCGCGCGCGAGCTTCTCCGAATTGGTGATCAGCACCGCGGGCGAAGTCGGCCCGTGCTCGGCCTGGCCGAGCAGGTCGGTGGCGCAGAGCTCGCCATCCACGCTGTCGTCGGCGATGATCAGCGTCTCGGTCGGCCCGGCCAAGAGGTCGATGCCGACGCGCCCGAACAACTGGCGCTTCGCCTCCGCCACATAAGCGTTGCCGGGCCCCACGATCATGTCGACCGGCTCGATGCTCTCGGTGCCGAGCGCCATGGCGGCGACCGCCTGCACGCCGCCCAGCACGTAGATGTCGTCGGCGCCGCCGAAATGCATGGCGGCGACGATGGCCGGATGCGGGCCGCCCTTGTAGGGCGGGGCGCAGGCGATGATGCGCTTCACGCCCGCGACTCGCGCGGTGACGATCGACATGTGCGCGCTCGCCACCATGGGGTAGCGCCCGCCCGGCACGTAGCAGCCGATGGAATTAACCGGAATATGGCGGTGACCGAGCACGACGCCGGGCAGCGTCTCCACTTCCAGGTCGAGCATGGAGTCGCGCTGTTTCTGCGCGAAATTGCGCACCTGCGCCTGCGCGAATTTGATGTCGTCGAGGTCGCGCTTTGCCCACCTGCGCGATAGCCTTCTCGATCTCCTGCGGCGTCAGACGGAAATCCTTGGGCGACCACTTGTCGAACTTCTCCGACAGTTCGCGGATGGCGGCGTCCTTGCGCGCTTCCACCTCGGCCAGGATGCCCTCGACCGTGGCGCGCACCTTGGCGTCGGCTTCCTTGATGGCGCTTGCGTCCATTCCGCGTTTCAGGTAGCGGGCCATATCAAGCTCCTCAGTACCAGATTTCCATTTTCAAGTTTCTGCCGTCGCGCTTTTTGCCCGACTGGACTACGAATTTTCGACCGCGGGCACAGTCACGTGCCGCAATCGCGCACGCGCACGCATCGAGCACGTCGTCATGTTTTGCACCAGTGCCGAGCCGTTTATTGATCAGTGCGTCGAGGTTGGAAAAATATTCGCTCAGAATTTTTCGACGCTGCTTCCGCCCTTTGTCCGTTTTTTTGCTCTCAAGTGCACGGCCGCCTAGGCGTTGGAAGACTAACTCTGGGTGGCATTCCCGCAGCCGGCCCTGGCCGGCCCTTTGCATGAAAGTATCCACCTGCTTGATCTTGCATAAGATGCCGAACAGTTGCCGCGAAATGCCGGCGCCCAGCGCCTTTCCGGCTCGGTTGGCTTTCTTATAGTCTTTACAAAAGGCCAGAAGCGGTCGCCGGGCGCCAGTGAAAACGCGATTGCGATTTATGCCAAGCATCTGCCGCGCCGCCATATCGCACGGTCTGTTGCCTTGGTCCGGCAGGCCGATCGGAATGTCGATGGCCGCCATTCGGTATCTGCACGTTCGTAAGTCGTCGATGTGGTCTAGAAACTCGATCTCCCCGGTCTGCCTGCTGTTCAAGTAGACGGCGACCCAGCCATTTCTGAAGCCGTCCAGTCCGAGATAGCGGGCCACGTTACTTGATCGCCTGCGGATTGATCGGCGATCCGGTGCCGCCGGTAATGACCAGCGGCGGGCCGCAGAAGAAGAATTCGTAGACGCCGTCTTCCGCGCAGTCCTCCGCCAGGTCCTTGAGATAGAAGATCTCGCCCATGCACAGACCCATGGCCGGGATCACCACCCAGTGCCAGGGCTGGTTGGCCTCCTTGGTCTCGTTCGGCCGCACCTCCACGCCCCAGGTGTCGGTGCAGATAGCGGCGATTTCCTTTTCCTGACACCAGTAGCAATTCTCGAACTTGACGCCAGGCGCGTTGCCGCCGGCATAGCCGCCCCAGTCCTTCTCCTCGTGGCAGCGCTCCATCTGACCGGTGCGGACGATGACGAAGTCGCCCTTGCGGATCTCGACATTGGCGTCCTTGGCGCACTTGTCGAGCTCGTCGTTGGAGATCGACTCGCCGTCCTGCATCCATTTCACGCCGCGGTGGCGGGCTATGTCGAGCAGCACGCCGCGCCCCACCATCTTGTTCTTGGAATGCTCGATGCCGAGCACGCTCAATCCGCGCGAGTCGATCAGCTTGGCGTCGTGGCCGTTGTAGCCTTTGTCCTCGTAGAAGATGTGGCCGAGCGCGTCCCAGTGCGTGGCGCCCTGCACGCACAGCATCAGCGTGTCGTCGGCGTAGCGGATCTTGTTCCAGTCCTGCTGGCCGGCGATGGCGTCGGTGCCGGTCGCCAGCATCTGGTGGATCGGGTTGAAGCGGCCGCCGAACAGTCCGGTCTGCGGCCCGGTCTTGTCGAGGGGGATGCCGAGCGCGAACACCTTGCCGGTGCGGATCAGGCTCGCCGCCTTGACGATGTCCTCCGGCGTCACGTGGTTGAGCGTGCCGACCTGATCGTCCTTGCCCCAGCGGCCCCAGTTCGACAGCTTCTTAGAAGCCTCGGCAATCGCTTCTTTGCCGACCTTGATATTCATGGCGCGTTTCCTTGTTTCTTCTCGTTCCACGTCTCTTGTCGCTGCGCGATATTGCGATGGAGCGCGGCGCGACATCAAGCGCCGTAATCCCGCCTGAAGGGGAGGGATGGTGCCTGCCTCACACCTTTCCGAGCGCCTTGAGAATTTTTCCGGGGGTGAAAGGCATGTCGGTGAGCGGCTCTGCACCGAGCGGCCGCAGCGCGTCGTTGATGGCGTTCATCACCGCAGGCCGGCGCGCCGGCGGTGCCGGCTTCGCCGGCGCCCTTGGCGCCGAGCTCGGAGTCGGCGGTAGGCGAGACCACGTGGCCGCATTCGATGTCGGGCATTTCCGCCGCCATCGGCACCAGATAGTCGGCCATGTTGCCGTTGAGCAATTGCCCGCGCTCGTCGTAGAGGCAATGCTCGTAGAGCGCCGCGCCGATGCCCTGCACCACGCCGCCGCGCATCTGCTCGTCGACCAGCTGTGGGTTGATGATGGTGCCGCAGTCCTCCACCACCAAATGTCTCAATAGCTTGACGAAGCCGGTGTCCGGATCGACCTCCAAATAGCTCGCCTGGATGCCGTTGGTGAAGGCGAAGGGCCAGGCGCGCGGCAGGTAATGGCGCGTCACCATCAGCTCGGGCTGCACCCCGGCCGGCAGCGTATCCGGGCGGAAATAGACGATGCGCGCCAATTCCTCCAGCGACAGGCGCTCGTTGCCGGTGGCGGCGTCGACGACGACGCCGTCGCGGATGTCGAGCGCCTCCGGCTGCGCCTGCAAAATGCTCGCCGCCACGACGAGCACATTGGCGCGCAGCGCCTTGCCCGACTGCCAGGCCGCCTCGCCGCCGATGCCGGCCGCGCGCGAAGCCCAGGTGCCGCCGCCATAGGGCGTGTTGTCGGTATCGCCCATGATCACGCGCACCTTGTCGATCGGCACGCCAAAGGCGCTCGCCGCCACCTGCGCCATCACGCTTTCCGCGCCCTGGCCCTGCTCGGTGACGCCGGTGTGCACGGTGAGCGCGCCTTGCGCGTCCAGCATCAGCGTGGCGCCGTCCTGCGAGGTGATGCGCGCGCCGCCGACGCCGTAGAAGGCCGCCGACGGATTGGTCACCTCGATGAACGAAGCAAAGCCAATCCCGCGATAGATGCCTTGCTCGCGCAGCCGCTTCTGCTCGGCGCGCAGGCCCGCGTAGTTCATCATCTTGTCGAGATGGGCGAGCGTCTCGTGGTGCGACAGCTTCTCGAATTTGAGGCCCGCCGCCGACTGCGCCGGGTAGCCGTCGTCGGGGAAGAGATTGCGCCGGCGCAGTTCGAGCGGGTCCATGCCGATCTTGGCGGCGGCCATCTCGACCAGCCCTTCGGTCACCGCCACCGCGATCGGATGGCCGACGGCGCGGTACTGGCACATGACATTCTTATTCTGGAACACGACGCGCGCGGCGGCGCGGTAATTCGGCGTGGTGTAGGGCCCGCCGACCAGGTTCACCACCTGGTTGGCCTCGATGCCGGACGTGCGCGGATAGACCGAGTAGGGCCCGATGCCGGTCAGGTCGTCGATCTCGAAAGCGGTGATGGTGCCGTCGTTCTTCACCGCGATCTTGGCCTTGATGCGGTGGTCTCGCGCGTGGATGTCGGTGACGAAGCTCTCGATGCGGTCGGCGACGAATTTCACCGGCCGCTTGAGCAGCCTCGACAGCGCCACCGTCGCCATCTCGTCGGCGTAAACGTGCACCTTGATGCCGAACGAGCCGCCGACGTCCTTGGTGACCACGCGCACGTCGCGCTCGGGCAGGTCGAGATGCTTGGCGAACAGGTTCTGCATCATGTGCGGCGCCTGCGTGCCCTGATAGACGGTCAGCTTGCGCTCGCCCTCGTTCCAGTCGGCGACGATCGCGCGCGGCTCGGTGGTGACGCCGGTGTGGCGGCCGAACATGAACGTCGTTTCGACCACGGCGTCGGCCTGCGCGAAGGCCTTGTCCGGCTCGCCCACTTCCAGCTTGCGTTCGAAGCAGAGATTGTCGCCCAGCTCCGGCTGGATCACCGGCGTCGTCTTGTCGAGCGCGGTTTCCGGATCGGTCACCGCGGGCAGTGGCTGGTATTTCACCTCGACCAGTTCGCAGGCGTCCTCGGCTTGCGCCCGCGTGCGCGCCACCACCGCGCACACCGCTTCGCCCTGCCAGCAGGCGCGGTCGACCGCGATGGCGTGTTGCGGCGCCGATTTGAGGCCCTTCAAATGCGTGAGCACGCCAACCCAGGGCGTCATCACTTTCGCCAGCTCCGCGCCGGTCACCACCGCAATCACGCCGGGCGCCTTTTTGGCCTTGTCGCACTTGATGCCGGCGATCGTCGCGTGGGCATGGGGTGAGCGCAGATAAGCGACATGCGCCATGCGCGGCAGGCTGACGTCGCTGACATATTGCCCGCGCCCTTGCGTCAAGCGCTGCAGATTGGGTCGCGGCACCGAGCGCCCGATATAGGAGTTCGGTCGGTCGAGCGCGCTCAGCACGGGTGGGGAGTTGGCGGTAATTTTCATTTTTTGGCTCCCGCCCTGGCCTGCGCCACCGCCTCCACCGCATCGACGATGGCGTGGTAGCCGGTGCAGCGGCAGTAATTGCCGGAGAGATGCTCGCGGATTTCGTCGCGGCTCGGCACCGATTTGTTTTCCTTTGCCCGCTTCAACAAATCCTGCGCCGCCACCAGCATGCCGGGCGTGCAATAGCCGCATTGCAGCGCGTTGCGCTGTTCGAAGGCGCGTTGCAGGTCGGCGATCTCGCCCGCGTCCGACAGGCCCTCGATGGTCTCGACCTTGGCGCCGTCGCACTGGACCGCCAGCATCAAGCAACCGCGCACGATGGCGCCATCGACCCGCACGGTGCAGGCGCCGCAGACGCCGTGTTCGCAGCCGACATGGCTGCCGGTCAGGCCCAACTCCTCGCGCAGGAAATCGACCAGCGTCTTGCGCGCGTCGACGCGCTCGCTGACCGGTTCGCCGTTGACGGTGAGGGATATGGCGACGGAGGTGTCGGTCATTGTGGTCTCGCGATGCGCTGGAGCGATGCGGCGCTTTCCACCTCTCCCCGTTGGGGAGAGGTCGCGAGCGAAGCGAGCGGGTGAGGGGGGAGCGACCTATCGAGGGTTCCTTGCCCCCTCACCCCCACCCTCTCCCCAAAGGGGAGAGGGAGTCCCGCCTGCGCAAGCCGCATGTCGTCATTCATTGCCGTGAATCTTTCAACTGCTTCGCCACCCGCCGCAGCAGCACGCCGGCCAGATGCTTCTTCACTTCGGCCGACGCCTGTACGTCGCTCTCCGGATCGAGATCGAGCGCGGCCACCGCCGCGTCCACGTCACCCTTGGCCAAAGCGGATTCCGCCTTCGGCACCCGCACCGGCTTGTCGCCCACGCCGAAGAAGGCCAGCCGCACGTCCTTCAGCCCTTTGCCGTCGGCGCGCGCGCTCGCGGCGAGGCCCACCATGGCGTAGTCGCCGTGCCGGCGCGCCAGCTCCGCGAAACCCACGCGCGTCGCCTTGTCGGCGGCGGGAATGCGCACCGCCGTCAGCACCTCGCGGGGCTTAAGCGCCGTCTCGAACAGGCCCCTGAAGAAAGCGTCTGCCTTCACCCGCCGCTTGCCGCGCGCGCCGGCGATTTCGATCTCGCCGCCCATCGCCACCAGGCAGGCCGGCAATTCCGCCGCCGGATCGGCGAACGCAATCGAGCCGCCGAATGTGCCGCGATTGCGGATGGCGGGATGGCCGATATGCGGCATGGCGCGCGCGATCAGCGGCGCGTGTTGCGCGATCAGCTTGGAGCGCTCCACGTCGGCATGCCTTGCCAGCGCGCCGATCTCGACGAATTTGCCCTTCTTGGCGATGCCGTCGATGCCTTTGATGCCGTTGATGTCGATCAGCAGGTCGGGCGCCGACAGCCGCATGTTGAGCGAGGCGATCAGGCTCTGTCCGCCGGCCAACAGCCGCGCATCGCCGCGATGCTTGGAAAGCAGCGCGACCGCCTCCTTGAGCGTGCGCGCCTTGGTATAGGCGAACGGCGCCGGCTTCACGAATTCCTCCCCCGAGTCTTTTCCCGGCGCGTGATCTCGTCCAAAAGTCGATACCCATCCTCGATCAAGTCGGGGACAGGCTTTTTCGGGATCGCGCGCGGTTTTTCTTATTGTGACCGAGAAAGCGGGCCGGTCAATGCGCCCCACTCGCGGCAGCGCGAATTGCCTCGTATAACCTGCCGCCACAAAAGGGGAGGATACCATGGCGGGCGAGTTCGACGGCAAAGTGGTTGTGGTGACGGGCGGCAGCCGCGGCATAGGCCGGGCGATCGCGGCGGCTTTCGCGCGCGAGGGCGCGCAGACCGTGCTGGCGGCTTCCAACGCCGCCAATCTCGCCGAGGGCGCCGAGGCGGTAGCCGCGGCCGGCGGGCCCGCGCCGCTCACGGTGGAAGGCGATCTGCGCACGCTTCCCGCCTGCCAGGCGCTGTTCAAGACGGTGAACGACAAATTCAAGCGCTGCGACGTGCTGGTCAACAATGCCGGCGCCACCAAGGGCGGCAAGTTCTTCGACTTGCCGGACGATGCCTGGAGCGACGGCTTCGCGCTCAAATTCCACGCCGCGGTGCGGCTGACCAAATTGTTCTGGCCGCTGCTCAAGGCCGCGCACGGCTCGATCGTCAACATCATCGGCGGCGCCGCGCGCACGCCGGGGCCGGACTTCCTGATCGGCGGCGCCGTCAACGCCGCCTTTGCGAATTTCGCCAAGGGCCTCACCGCGCTCGGCAACCAAGACGACATCAACGTCAACGTCATCCATCCCGGCATGACCGAGACCGACCGCGTCGTGCAGCTGTACGAGCAGTTCGCCAAGGCGCAAGGAAAAACGCCGGACGAGGTGCGCGCGGAGTTGCTGAAGAAGAGCGGGCTGCGCCGCATCGGCCAGCCGGAGGACGTCGCCGCGCTCGCCGTGTTCCTGGCAAGCGCCAAAGGCCGCCACATCCAGGGCACCGCGATCGCGGTCGATGGCGGCGCGACGCCGGGGTTTTATTGAGGGCACCGCTCTCCCCGTTCGTCCCCGCGAACGCGGGGACCCAGAGCGACAATTGATGCCGCGAGGTGTGGCCCTGGGTTCCCGCTTGCGCGGGAATGAGCGGAGGAGGGTCCAAGGTCTAGCGCAGCTTCTTCACGATATCGATCGCCCGCCGCAGCAGCGTCATCGAGGCTTCCAGCGTACGGAAGGCCGCGTGCGAGGTGAGCGTGACGTTCTGCATCTTGGCCAGCGGATGATCCGGCCTCAATGGCTCGTCGTGGAAGACGTCGAGCCCAGCGTGCCCGATTTGTCCGCTTTGCAGGGCGTCGATCAAGGCGGCTTCATCCACCAGCGCGCCGCGCGCGGTATTGACCAGGATCGCACCCGGCTTCATGCGCGCGATATGCTCGCGGCTCAGGAAGCCGCGCGTCTCGTCGCTGAGCGTCAGGTTGATCGACACTACGTCGGCGCGCTCCAACAGCGCGTCGAGCTCCATCAGCGGCACGCCGGCGCGCCGCGTGCGGTTCCAGCCGATCACGTGCATGCCGACGCCGCGGCCCATGCGCGCGACCTCGGTCCCGATGCCGCCGAGCCCGATCACGCCCAGCGTCTTGCCGTGCAGCTGCATGCCCTCCTGCGGCGTCCACACGCCAGCGCGCACCTCGCGGTCCATGCGCGCCACCGCGCGCGCCGCCGCGAACATCAGCGCAATCGTGTGCTCGGCCACCGCGATGTCGCCATAACCCTTGATGGTGTGCACGTGCACGCCGCGCGCCTTCAACTCCTCGACATTCATGTAGCTCGCGGCGCCGGTGCCGAGGAACACGATGTGTTTGAGCGCGGGACATTGCGCCACCAATTCGGTCGGCATGGTGGAATGATCGTCGAGCGCGACCGCGTAGCCGTCGAGCACGCGCGGCAGGTCTTCGGGCGCAAACGGCGTCATGTTGACGTCGATCGGCGGATCGTCGGCACGAAGGACCTTGCCCCAGACCGGCGCCAGTTGATCGTTGCAATCGAGAAAAATGCTTTTCATGGAACCGGATCGCCTGACGCGCGGCGACGCGTCTGTGCGCCGCTAAGCCCCCGAGATTGACGGCCCGCCGGCTTGAGAATACATGGCTCAAGGCGCGCCGCCGACTGCTCAACCATAACGCCGAAACGCGGGCGACTCCATATCGGCGCGGCGCGTGCGGCTGGAAGTCTCGATGAAGCTTGCAAGTTACAAGGTGCGCGGACGCGAGAGCTTTGGCGCGGTGGTGGGCGAGGGCGTGGTCGACCTGAAGACCCGGCTGGCGCCGCGCTATCAAAGCGTGCTCGACCTGTTGCGCGGCGACGGTCTCGATGCCGCCCGCGCGGCGGCCGCCGGCGTGCGCGCCGATTTTCCCTTCAGCGAGGTCGAATGGCTGCCGCCGGTGCTCGCCCCCGAGAAAATCCTGTGCATCGGAGTGAATTATGCCAAGCGGCATGCCGATTTCGGCGACGCCGAGCCGCCGCAATATCCCAGCCTGTTCTACCGCGCCCCTTTGTCGCTGGTCGGCCACGGCCAGCCGCTCGTCATCCCGCGCGAGTCGGAGCAACTCGACTACGAGGGCGAGATCGCGCTGGTCATGGGCCGCGCCGGCCGCCGCATTGCGCGCGAGGAGGCGCTGGCCTATGTGGCGGGGGTCACGCTCTGCAACGAGGGCACGGTGCGCGACTGGCTGCGCCACGGCAAGTTCAACGTGACGCAGGGCAAGAATTTCGATTCGAGCGGCGGCATCGGCCCCTGGCTGGTCACCGCCGACGAGCTCGATCTGGCGCGGCCCTTGCATATTACCGTCAAGCTCAACGGCGAGACCACCCAGGACGACACGACGGACCACATGATCAAGGGCTTCGCCGACATCATCGCTTATGTCAGCACCTTCACGACGCTGAAAGCCGGCGACGTGCTGGTCACCGGCACGCCGATCAAGCTGGGGCCGCGGCCCGACACGCCGCGCTGGCTCAAGCCCGGCGACACGGTCGAGATAACCGTCCCGGAAATCGGCACCTTGCGCAACACGGTCACGGCGGAAGCATGAGCGACGAACGCAAAGCGGCGTGCGTGATCGCCTGGCCGGCCGGCCATTCGCGCTCGCCCCTGATCCACAATTACTGGATCAAGCAGCACGGGCTCGACGCCGAATACCGGCGCGAAGCAGTGCCGCCGGACAAATTCGACGAATTCGTCAGCCACCTGCGCGAGCACGGCTATATCGGCGCCAATGTGACGCTGCCGTACAAGGAGGCCGCGCTCAAAGTGTCGGCGCCCGACGAGCGCGCGCGTGCGGTCGGCGCCGCCAACACGCTGTGGTACGACGGCGACTCGCTGCGCTCGACCAATACCGACGTCGAGGGTTTCCTCGCCAATCTCGACAGCGTCACGCCGGGCTGGGACCGCGGGCTGGAAAGCGCGGTGGTGCTGGGCGCCGGCGGCGGCGCGCGCGCGGCGGCCTTCGCGCTGCTCGCGCGCGAAGTCGCGCGCGTCTACGTGATCAACCGTACGCGCGAGCGCGCCGAGGAATTGCGCAAGGCGTTCGGTGCGCGCATCTTTCCGGCGGCCTGGGAGGAGATCGGCGGCCTGCTCGGCGGCGCCGGCCTGCTGGTCAACACCACGCCGCTCGGCATGGAGGGGCAGCCGCCGCTCGAGGTGAACCTGCGCTGCCCGGCTTCGCTGGTGGTGATGGACATGGTCTATGCGCCGCTGGTCACGCCGCTGCTCGCCGCCGCGCGCGAAAAGGGCCTGCGCACCGCCGACGGCCTCGGCATGCTGCTGCACCAGGCGGTGCGCGGCTTCGAATTGTGGTTCGGCGTGCGCCCCGAGGTGACGGCGGAGCTGCGCGCGCTGGTCGAGGCCGATCTCGGCGTGTCGCCGGCGGCGGCCATCGAGGAGAAGCCGGCGCCGCCGGCGGTGAAGATCAAGAAGCCGAAGCGTTTGAAAAAGCGCGGCGGCGACGCGCCGGGGTGAATCAGCCCGCCCGCCGGTTCGGCGCATGCGCGGAGCCGCGCGCCGGCACGTCGAGATCGGAAATGAGCTCGGGCATTTCGCGCATCAGCGCGAGCAGGCGATTGTGGCGGCTGCCGAGCGCGCGTGCCTCGCGCTGGTCCTCGATCGGCCGGCGCACCTCGTCGCAGCGCGCGAGCGCGTCGATTTCTCCGCCGCGCTCGGCCAGCCGCGCCAGCCACGGCGTCAGGTCCTCCAGCTGCTCGGCCACCACATGGATGACGCCCGATTCTTCCTGCACGCGGCCGCTCACCAGCACGTAGCGCGCGCCCAGTACCACCGGCCGCACCCGCTCGAACACCTTCGGCCACACGATTACGTTGGCGACGGCCGTCTCGTCCTCGATGGTCATGAACACCACGCCCTTGGCCGAGCCCGGCCGCTGCCGGCAGGTGACCAGGCCGGAAATGCGCACGCGCGTATTGTTGGCGATGCCGCGCAAGCTTTCGTTTTGCAGGACGCGGCGCGCCTCGAGATCGGCGCGCAGGAACGCGGCCGGATGCGCACGCAGCGAGAGGCGCAGGAATTGGTAGTCGTTGATAACTTCCTCGCCCAGCGGCATGGGGGGCAGGGCGACCTCGGGCTCTCTCTGCCTGTCATCGCCGGGCTTGTCCCGGCGATCTCGATCAGGAGGGCACCGAGTCAATGAATCGGGATCACCGGGACTCGGCGCTTCGCGCCGGCCCGGTGATGACACCGAAAATGATGAACTGGCCGCAAACAACGGCAGATCGTCATCCCGGTCGCCGACGCGGCCGAGCGCTTTCGCAGCCCACAGCGCGTCGCGCCGCGAAAGCCCGAGCGAATTGAAGGCATCGGCGTCGGCCAGCCGCTCCAGCACGCGCGGCGGCAGGCCGGTGCGCAGCCAGACGTCGCGCACGGAGTTGTAGGGTGCTTCCCTTTCCCCGTGCACTGAGTGCTCCCTCCTCCTTTCAGAGGGAGGTGAAGAAAGGAATCGCCTTGCCACGATTAACCGCGCATCCTCCGCGCTTAAGCCCTTGATCTCGCGCAGGCCCAGCCGGATGGCGTGGGTCGCGCGCACGTCCTCCCGCATGTCGCGGTGCAGTTCGTGCAGCCGCTCGATCTCGGGTTTACCCGAGATCGGCATTGTTAATTGCCCAAGTCGGCTATAGCCGACTTGGGCGGCCGCGCGCGGGCCCGCTTCAAGCGTCGAATCCCAATCCGAGAAATTGACGTCGGGCGGGCGCACCTCCACGCCGTGCTCGCGCGCGTCGCGCACGATCTGCGCCGGCGCGTAGAAGCCCATGGGCTGCGCGTTGAGCAGCGCCGCAGCGAAGGCGTCGGGGTAGCGGCACTTCAGCCAGGCCGAGGCATAGACCAGCAGCGCGAAGCTCGCCGCGTGGCTCTCGGGAAAGCCGTATTCGCCGAAGCCCTCGATCTGCTGGAAGCAGCGCTCGGCGAAGGCGCGCTCATAGCCGTTGGCCAGCATGCCGTCGATCATCTTGCGCTGGAAGGTGCCGATGGTGCCGACGCGCTTGAAGGTGGCCATGGCGCGCCGCAATTTATCGGCCTCCGCCGGCGTGAAGCCGGCGGCGACGATGGCGATCTTCATCGCCTGCTCCTGGAACAGCGGCACGCCCAGCGTCTTGTGCAGCACCGCTTCCAGTTCTTTCGACGGATAGCTGACCGGCTCCTGCCCGCGCCGCCGCCGCAAATAGGGATGCACCATGTCGCCCTGGATCGGGCCGGGGCGCACGATCGCCACCTCGATGACGAGGTCGTAGAAATTTTGCGGCTTGAGCCGCGGCAGCATAGTCATTTGCGCGCGGCTTTCCACCTGGAACACGCCGAGCGAATTGGCGCGGCCCAGCATGCGGTAGACGGCGTCTTCTTCGGCGGGGATGGCGGAGAGATCGGCGGTCGTTATTGCGCCCTCTCCCCTTTGCGCTTCTGAGGAGCCCTCTCCCGCAAGGGGAGAGGGCGCGAGAGGCGCGCTTCGTGCTTGGGGCAACGCTTCGGGATAGTGTTTCGTAACAAGATCCAGCGCCTTCCTCAGGCAGCTCAACATCCCCAGCCCCAGCACGTCGATCTTCAAAATCCCCAGCGCGTCGAGGTCGTCCTTGTCCCATTCGACGAAGGTGCGCTCCTCCATCGCCGCATTGCCGATCGGCATCACCTCGTCGAGCCGGCTGCGTGTGATGACGAAGCCGCCGACGTGCTGCGACAGATGGCGCGGGAAGCCGACGATCTCGCGCGCCAGGCCTGCGATCTGCTGCACGCGCCGGCTCTTGAGATCGAGGCCGGTGCGCTTGACGCTTTCCGCCGACACCCCGCCGCCGCCACCGCCCCAGATCGAGGACGACAGCGCGCCGATCGTGTCTTCCGACAAGCCGAAGGCCTTGCCGACCTCGCGGATGGCCGAGCGCCCGCGATAGGAGATCACCGTGGCGGCGATGCCGGCGCGCTCGCGGCCGTATTTGCGGTAGATGTACTGGATCACTTCCTCGCGCCGCTCGTGCTCGAAATCGACGTCGATGTCGGGCGGCTCGCGCCGCTCCGGCGAAATGAAGCGCTCGAACAGCAGATCGGCGCGGTCGGGATCGACCTCGGTCACGCCGAGGCAGAAGCAGACCGCGGAATTGGCGGCCGAGCCGCGGCCCTGGCAGAGGATGCCTTGCTCACGCGCATAGCGCACGATGTCGTGCACGGTGAGGAAGTAAGGCGCGTATTGCAATTGCGCGATCAATTTGAGTTCGTATTCGATGGCGGCGCGCACCTTCGCAGGCACGCCGTGCGGATAGCGCCGCTTGGCGCCTTCGTAAGCGAGATGCGCCAGCGCCTCTTGCGCGCTGGCAAAGCCCTCCACCTGCTCGTCGGGATATTCGTAACGCAATTCGTCGAGCGAGAAGGTGAGTTGTTCGCGCAGGCGTAAGGTTTCCTCGACCGCCTCCGGCGCGTCGCGGAACAGCCGTGCCATTTCCGCCGGCGGCTTGAGATGGCGCTCGGCATTGGCGGCGAGGCGGCGGCCGGCGCGGTCGATGATCACCTTCTCGCGGATGCAGGTGAGTACGTCGGCGAGCGCACGGCGGTCGGGATGATGCATGTGCACGTCGTTGACGGCGATCAGCGGTACATCCGCTGCGCGCGCGAGCGCGGCCAAATTTGCAAGTCTTGTTTTGTCGCGCCCGCGATAGAGCATCGCGGCGGCGAGCCGCACGCGGTGCGGGGCGGTTTCGCGCAGGCGCGTGAGCAATCGCACATCGCCATCCATCGCGATCAGCTCGAGCCCGAAACTATGCGCCAGCAGATCGTCGAGCGTGAGATGGCAGTCGCCCTTTTCGGCGCGCAGATTGCCGGCGGTGAGCAGCCGCGTCAGCCTCCCCCAACCCGCGCGGTCGCGCGGGTAAGCCAAAATGTCCGGCGTGCCGTCGGCAAACACCAGGCGCGCGCCCGGGTGATAGGCAAGCGGCAGGTTCTGCTCGCGCTTGGCCAGATGCGCGCGCACCACCCCGGCCACCGAATTGCGGTCGGCGAGGCCGAGCCCGGCAAGCCCGATGGCCTGCGCCTGCATCATCAGCTCCTCCGGGTGCGATGCCCCGCGCAGGAAGGAGAAGTTGGAGGCGCAGGCGAATTCGAGGTAACGCATGATACTGATCTCAACCTCGCCCCATGCACTGACTGCTCCCTGCCCCTAAAAGGGGGAGGGTTGGGGTGGGGGTCATGCTGCTTTTCGAAAAGACCCCCGCCCGGATCGCTTCGCGATCCGACCTCCCCCTTTCAGGGGGAGGTAAAAGAAGTCACCCAAACGTCCCGTGCAGGAACCAGTTCGGCGTTGCCGCACCCTGGGCGAGATCGCGATACAAGCCGGCGCGGAACAGCCAGAAGCGCAGGCCCGTCTTGTCCTCGACGCGGAAATAGTCGCGTGCAAGATTCCCGAAAGGATGGCCGCCGCTCCACCAGGCGCCCTCGATGCGCTCGGGGCCGTCGGCTGCGATCACCTCGTGCAGCGCGCGCCGCCACCTGAAGCGTAACGGCGGGCCGTCCGGCACTTCCGCCACCGCTTCGATCGGCTCCGGCCGCGTCAGCAGGCGTAAGGGGCGCGGCGCCAGCTCGGCTTGCGCGCGATAGCGGCGGAAGGCGGTCCAGCCGTCGTCGGTGCCGGTTGCCGCCTGCGCCGGCACGTCGATCCCCGCCAACTCGGGAATATGGCTGTCCTGCGCCACCGGGCGGCGCACGCGCCGCGCGCCAAGCCGCGCGCTCAAGCGATCCGTCAGCCGGTCGAGCTCGCTTGCGTCTTCCGCGCCGCCGATGCCGATCTGCTCGGGCGGGCAGGGCTCCGCCGTCAGCACCGCCAGCCGCGCCATGTCGAAGCCGAAGCCGGGATCGAACGTGTCGGCGAGCGCGGCGAGCCGCTCGGCAAACAGCGCGCGCACGGCTTCCGGATCGCGCAGCGGCCGCGACGTGCCGGCGGCGACGCGGCGCAGCGCGCCGTCGGTGCGGAACAGTGTGAGCTCGAGCCGGCGCGCGCCGTCGCCGCGGCGCTCCAGCGCGAATTGCAGGCGCGCCGCCAGCCGCGTCACGCTTGCCAATACGTCTTCCTCGCGCGCGATCGGCTCGGCAAAACGCTGCTCGGCGACGTAGGGCGCAACCGGCAGCCGCGGGCTGAGCGGCTCGTGCTCGGCGCCCAGCGCACGGTCGAGCTGGCGCAGCAGCTCACGGCCGAAGCGCGCGGTCAAGGGCGCGCGCGGCAAGTCGATGATGTCTCCCACGCGTTTCAAGCCGACGCGCGCCAGCGCCGCCACCGTGCCGGCTTCGATGCGCAACGCGGCGAGCGGCAGCGGCGCCAGCAGGCTGCGCTCGTCGCCGCAGGCGTAACGCCCCGGCGTGCCATGATGCGCGGCCGCCCAGGCCGCGCCGATGGTGCCGGCAATGGCGATACGATAAGCGAAGCCCGCCGCCTCCAGCCGTTCGCTGAGATCGGCGACCAGCGCGTCCTCGCCGCCGTAGAGATGCGCGCAGCCGGAAATGTCGAGCGTGAGCCCGTCGGGCGCATCGCACGCCACCAGCGGCGTGTAGCGCAGGCACCAGTCGGCGGTTCGCTCCAGCAGCATGGCGTCCGCTTCGGCGTCTTCCGCCACCACCTCGAGCGCGGGATGCATGGCGCGCGCCTGCGCCAGCGCCAGGCCGGGCGCGAGGCCGAGCCGCTCGGCCGCGTCGTCGACCGCGGTGAGCACGTCGGCATTGCCGCGCTTGCCGGCGACGGCGAGCGGTGCCGCGTTTCCCGGGCGCAGCGCAGCGCGTAGCGGTGCGCTGCAGACCCGGGATCGCTCTATTGATTGTCTGTCTCGGTCCCGGATCTGCGGTGCACCGTTCCGCTGCGCTTCGCGCTGCACCGCGTCCGGGACACGTAAACCTGATTCACGCGACTTTTCACGCAACCTTGCAATGCGGTCGGTCGGCAGCCGGCGCAGCCACAGGCTGAGCATGCGTTGCGAGCAGGAAGCGCCCATCGTCGTCACTCCCATCGTCGTCACTCCATTGCAGGATCCATGCGCCGAGCGGCCCGCGCCGGTTGCGCGTCAGATGCACGGCGAAGCAGGGGTTTTTTTCATCTACAAATTTTTCTTCGTCATTCCGGGACGCGGGCGTCAGCCCGCAGACCCGGAATCCAGGGGCCAAATCCTCGGCGTGTCGCTCTGGATTCCGGGCTCGCGCACTTCGTGCGCGCCCCGGAATGACGGGAAGAGAAGGCGCAGCCCCCACGATCCAGCGCGTCGCGGCGGTGGAGGCCTCGCGCGGCGGCGAGGCGCGCAGCAGCAGCGCCAGCGCGCCGCTTGCCGCCGCCGCAAGCGACAGCCGCCGCACCGCTACATTGTCGATGGCGCCGTGGCGCAGTTCGCCGATCACCGCGGAGACGGCGCGGCAGCGCAGCGCTTCCTCCATCGCCCAGAGCAGATCGCGGCTGTGCGCGGTCGCCACCGTCAGCAGGCGTTCGGGGCGCAGCCCGAAAGCGTCCAGCCCCGGCCCATAGGGCGCGCCGCTTTCGGCGAGTGCCATGTCCTCGGCGATCCAGACGATGCTGCGCCGCTTGTTACCTCTCCCCATCGGGGAGAGGTCGACCGACCCCGGCCTTGAGCCGGGGGAGGTCGGGTGAGGGGGAAAGTGACTCTCGATAGCCCCGTTCACCCTCACCCGGCGCACTTCGTGCGCCGACCTCTCCCCGGAGGGGAGAGGTGAAGAGAAGACCGCCGCGCCGCTCCGCAGCGGCGCCACCCCAAGCGCAAACCCGGCCGCCGCACTGACATGCGCCTCGCCCGCCGCCGCGATCTCGTGCAGCGCGCCGCGCGCCAGCCCGCCGCCGAGCGCTAAATCGATCGCCGGCACCCCGAGCGGGGCCACTCCGGCGTCTTCCAGACCGGCCGGCTTTTCCAGTGCCCGCAAGCTCTGCCGCAGCTCTTGGATCATACTTAACCCTTTGAAGGAACGGAGAGAACGGGTTTGCTCACAGCCCGCCGCCCGCATCATTGTTCCCGATTTGTTCTAGTGTGCCGAAGGCTCAGGTACCCGTCAAGCCGCAAGTCCTGGGGGTAGGGCCGTGAAGGCTGGCACCATGCCTAGCCCCGAAAAGAAAAACCCGGCGCAAGCGCCGGGCTCTTCTTGGCATGTCGAGTTGGGCTCAGGCCGTCTTGTCGACGACAGCGCCGGTACCCGGTGTCGGAGCAGCTTGCACGGGGGCCTGAACCGCACCCCCGTCGTCGCCGTCCCCATCGTGATCCGGTCCGGGCCCTTCGGCCTTTTCCGTGCCGGTCGGCATGACGGGCGCCGACCCGACGGCTGCGATACTCATGGACTTTACCTTTTCGTACAGACGCCCCCAGGGACAGGCTACTTTCAACAAGCTAATTCCGGCCTAATCCGCCTGTCCTGAATCCGGACAGCTCAGCGTTGGGCAAGCCGCGCCCGCCCGCGCGCCGTCAGCGTCAGCCGCGATTCCCGCATGCTGGCGCCGTTCTCGAAGCGCACCAGCCCGTCGGCGATGGCGTCTTCCCAAATGGAAAGATGCGGACAGCTGCGCCGCCAGGCTTCCGCCTCGGCATAGCTGCGCGGCGCTTCCGCGATCCAGGCGAGGAAGTCTTGCGTCAGCGCGGCGGCCGCGGTCTGCATGGCGGCGCGGACGTTACACCCGCTCACGCAGCGAGGTCACCCTCCCCTGGAGGGGGAGGGTCGACCGCCGAGCGATAGCGAAGGCGGTCGGGGTGGGGTGACCAACGAAAAAAATCACCCCCTCCCGGCGTGCTTCGCACGCCGACCTCCCCCTTCCAGGGGGAGGTGAAGCGAGTTTGCGGCTACCCCTCCGCCGCGAACGTCCTGATCTCGTTCGCCGTCTTCAGCGTGCGGTGCACCGGGCATTTGTCGGCGATGTCCATCAGCTGCTTGCGCGTGGCGGCGTCGAGCGCGCCTTCCAGCGCGATGGTGCGGTCGATGCGGTCGATGGTGCGGCCCTTGCCGTCGCACTCTTCGCAATCCTCCACATGCACCTTCTTGTGCGTCAGCGTCACCGTCACGCGCTCAAGCGGCATCTCCTTGCGGTCGGCATAGATGCGCAGCGTCATCGAGGTGCAGGCGCCGAGGCTGGCGAGCAGCAGGTCGTACGGCCCCGGCCCCGAGTTCGAGCCCGCCGAAGGCCTTCGGCTCGTCGGCCAGGAAACGGTGCGGCCCGCTCATCACTTCCTGCTGATATTTGCCGGCGCGCGTCTCGCGCACCGTCACCACGCCGAGCTCGCTTTCCGCCTGCTGCACGCTTTGCGGCCGCTCGATATAGCGCTCGGCCCAGGCCGCGATCACGTCGGCCACATAGGAAGCGTCGCCCTTCTTGGTCAACAGATGGTCGGCGCCGTCGAGCGTGACGAAGCTTTTCGGATGCTTGGCGGCCATGAAAATCTGCGAGGCGTTGTCGATGCCGACCAGTTCGTCGGTCGGCGAATGGAAGATCAGCAGCGCCTTGCGCAAGTTTGCCAGACACTCGTGCAGGCGCTTTTCCGCCACGTCGTCGAGGAACTGCCGTTTGATCCGGAACGGCCGGCCGGCGAGCTGCACTTCCACTTCGCCTTGTTCACGGATGTCGTCAATCTTGTCCTTGAACAGATGTGCGACATGGGAGGGATCGTAAGGCGCCGCGATCGTCACCACCGCGCGCGCCTCCTCGATGCGGTGCGCGGCGGCGAGCACCGCGGCGCCGCCCAGGCTGTGTCCGATCAGGATGGCGGGCGCCGCGTGGCGTTCGCGCAGATGGTCGGCCGCCGCCACCAGGTCGTCGACGTTGGAAGAAAAATGCGTGTTGGCGAATTCGCCCTCGCTGCCGCCGAGCCCGGTGAAATCGAAGCGCAGCGTGGCGATGCCGTGCACGGCCAGCCGCTCGGCGATGCGCTTGGCGGCGCGGTTGTCCTTGCCGCAGGTGAAGCAATGCGCAAACAGCGCGAACGCGGTCGCCTCGCCCAGCGGCAGATCGATCACGCCGGCGAGCTTCTCGCCTTTTGCATTGGGAAACTCGAACCGCTCGCTGCGCATGGCATCTTCTCCTTGGCACGGCCGGGCCACATCCTCCCTCTCCCACGAGGGGAGAGGGAAAGAGAGAATGCTGCCCGCTTACGACGGCAAACTCACTCCGCCCCCGCGATATGGCGCTTGCGGATGCGCCGCACCAGCCACCAGATGCCCAGCACCGCCACCGGCACGAAGGCCGCCGTCGCCAGCGTCACGTTCACGCGCACGCCCTCCTCGTGCAGGCCCTTCATCAGGTAGGCGAACAGCCCGACTACGTAATAGCTCACCGCGCCGACCGACAGGCCTTCCACCGTGGTCTGCAGCCGCAATTGCAGCCGCGTGCGCTCGTTCATCGACTTGAGCAGATCGCGGTTCTGCCGCTCCAGCTCCACGTCTACCTTGGTGCGCAGCAGATTGGCGGCGCGCGCGAGCTTCTCCGACAATATCGCCTGCCGCTCTTCGGTCGTGGTGCAGGTGCGCATGGCCGGCTGCATGCGCCGGGTCAGAAACGAGCTCCAGCTCGAAAAGGTCCCGACCCGGCGCTCGCCGATGACGGCGAGCCGCGCCTGCACCAGTTCGTTATAGGCGCGGCTGGCGCCGAAGCGGAAGGCGCTCGCCGCCGCGCCCGCTTCCATCTCGGCGGCGAGATCGGTCAATTCGTCGAGCAGGCGATGGTTGTCGACGAGCTTTTCGGCGTGGCGCATTTCGTCGGTGACTTCGGCGAGCCGCGCCTCGATGCGGTTGATCGAGGGCGCCAGCGCCTGCGCCGCCGGCAGGCCGAGCAGCGCCAGCGTGCGGTAGGTCTCCACCTCGATCAGCCGCTGCACCAGCGCGCCGGCGCGCCCGCGGCTCAAGCCCCGGTCGATCACCAGGATGCGCACGAAGCCGGCCGGTTCGGCCTGGAAATCGGTGGCGAACAGCGCGTCGCCGTCGGCGCTTTCCGCCACCGCGAGCGTGGCGCGGCCGAAGGTCTGCTCGAGCGCGAGCTTGTCGGCCTTATCCGCTATCAGATGCAGATCGAGCGCCACCAGCACCGGCCCGGGCTGCGGCAGTTCGCCCATCGGGGCGGCCAGCGCCTGCGCGGCCGGATGGAACGGCAACTCGCTCTCCGACGGCAGCTCCCAGCTATAGGTGGTGAATTCGGAATGCTGCTCCCAGCGCAGCACCGCGCCGCTCAGCGCGACCCGGTGGTGCTTGGCGCCCTCTTTCAGCGGGGCGAGGCTCCGCTTGGCGCAGAACTCGGCCAGCGCCGCCCGGTCGTGTCTGGCCGCCTCCCCGCCGGTGTCGAAGGCGAAATGCAGCACGCGCCGCGGCGTCTCGATCGGCGTGAACGGCCGCGCGTGCACCTCGTTCAGGATGGCGGCGCGCAGGGCATGAGCGGCAAGCCGCCCGCCGTCGCCGATCGTCACATCCGCCGTCATGCCTATTCGGGTGGCATGGGTTCGGGCCTTTGGCAAGGCGACGGCCGACTGGCCCTGAATTTGCTTGATCCCCGGGCACGAGACCCTGTGGACGCGAGCCAAAGGAGTGAGCCCATGACCCGCGCCGATCTCACCGAAAAGCTTCTCGACATCAAGCGCGAGAAGGAATGGACCTGGAAATACATCTGCGAGCAGATCGGCGGTATGTCGCCGATCCTGGTCACCGGCGCCATTCTCGGCCAGATGAAGCTGACCAAACCGCAGGCAGCCGCTGCCGCAAAATTGTTCGGCCTGTCCAAATCCGAGCAGGCCATGCTCAATGAGGTGCCGATGCGCGGCACCGGCACGCCCATGCCGCCGACCGATCCGCTGATCTACCGTTTCTATGAGTTGCTGATGGTCAACGGCCCGGCCATGAAAGCGCTGATCGAGGAGGAATTCGGCGACGGCATCATGTCGGCCATCGATTTCGACATGGACGTGGCGCGCCAGAGCGATCCCAAAGGCGACCGCGTCAAGATCGGCATGACCGGCAAGTTCCTGCCCTACAAATATTACGGCGCCACCGGCAACGACCTGGCCCTCGGCTTGAAGGAGGCGTGAGGGTTATGCATTCCCGGGCGCGGTGCACCGCTTCGTGCTGCGCCGCGTCCGGGACACGCTAGTGCAGATGCTTCAGCTTGTCGGGGTTGCGCATCACATAGATCGCCGCGATCTTTCCGTCCTCGATGTCGAGCGCGGTCGTCTGCAATTCGCCATCGGCCTCCAGCGTGACGAAACCGGGCAGGCCGTTGACGAAACCGGCGCGGACGAGTTTCGAGTGCCTGTGCTTGTAAAGCACCGCCAATCTTTCGTGCGCTTTCATCACGGCGGCGAAGCCGACGATCGGCTTCAGCACCGCCGGGCGTTTGCCGCCGCCGTCGGTGTGAACGCTGACATCGGCCGCCAGCATCGCGGAAAGCGTCTTCATGTCGCCGCTGCGCGAGGCGGTATAGAAAGCCTCGGCCAGCTCCAGGCCATGTTGCTTTTCCACCTGGAAGCGCGGCCGCGCCTCGCGCACATGTTCTCGTGCCCGCGCTGCGAGCTGGCGGCAGGCCGCCGGATCGCGCCCGATGGTGGCCGCGACTTCCTCGAATTCCAGCCCGAACACGTCGTGCAGCAGGAAGGCCGCCCGCTCGAGCGGCGATAGCCGCTCCAGCGCCAGCATCAGTGGCAGAGTGACGTCGTCCGCTTCCTCCTCTTCGACGACCGGCTCGGGCAGCCAGGGACCGATATAGGTCTCGCGCCGGCGCCGTGCCGACTTGAGCTGATCGAGACAGAGGCGCGTGACCGTGCGGCGCAAGTAAGCCGCCGGTTCACGCACCTCGCTGCGCTCGGCTGCCATCCAGCGGATGAAGGCCTCTTGCAGTACGTCTTCGGCATCGGCCACGGAGCCGAGCATGCGGTAGGCGACGCGCATGAGCTGCGGACGCAGCGGATCGAAGCTCGCCGCTGCATCCTGATGCGCTGCCCCCGCCATCAGGCGGCCACCGCCTGGGCTGCGGCAGCCTGGGCGGCCGCCGGATCGGCGGCAAACAGGCCGAAGCCGACCGCGATCCGGTTCCAGCCGTTGATGACGTTGATCATCATGGTGAGCTTCATCTGCTCATCCTCTTTGAACTGCGCCTTCAGCGCTGCGCGGGCGCGTTCGAGGTCGTGACTTTCGGAGAGGCGCGTCAGCGCTTCGGTCCAGGCGAGCGCGGCGCGTTCGCGCTCCGAATAGCAAGGTGCCTCGCGCCAGGCCGACAGCAGGTAGATGCGCTGCTCGGTCTCGCCTTTCGCCCGCGCATCCTGCGTGTGCATATTGATGCAATTGGCGCAGCCGTTGATCTGCGAGGCACGGATTTCGACGAGCCCGATAAGGCCCGGCTCCAGGCTCGACGCCGAAGCGAGCGAGACGGCCATCCACTTCTTCATGAGTTCCGGCGCCGCGGCAAAGGGGTCGATTTCGGCATTCATGGGTATCGTCTCCTTCTTTGGGTTCTGACGCCATGACGAGCCTGAATCCGCCGGTGTGACATCCGTGCCGAAAGATTTTACATATCGCGCCTAAATGCGGCCGATTGCTGCACTTACGGCCATATATCAACGTCGAGGGCGTATCGGTGGGGTGGATGCAATGGTTCCAGTAGCCACTAAAAACAGCGGCGCGAAGTCCGGAAAAGACGGCAATTCTCCTTCACGGCTGATCGACGCGAAAATCAAGAAACTCGCCGACTGGCGGGCTAAGACGCTGGCGCGCGTTCGCAAGCTCATCAAGGAAGCCGACCCAGCCGTGGCCGAGGAGGTGAAATGGCGCAAGCCATCGAACCCGGCCGGCGTTCCGGTATGGGAGTACGCCGGCATCGTCTGCACCGGCGAGACCTACAAGGACAAAGTGAAACTGACCTTCGCCCGGGGCGCCGCGCTTGCCGACCCTTCGCGCCTTTTCAATTCGAGCCTCGACGGCAACGTGCGGCGCGCCATCGACATTCGCGAAGGCGACAAGCTCGACGAGAAGGCATTCAAGGCGCTCATTCGCGCCGCCGTGGCGCTGAACGAGTCGAAAGCCAAAAGCTGATCGGCGCCGTCTACCCCTGCGCCGGCTTCGCCGTGCGCCTCCGCGGCGCCGGTTTTTTCTTCGCCGCGGCCGGCGCCCGCGCTTCCGCGCCCACGATCACCTGCGGCCCGATATCGGCGATCTTGTTGGTGCCGGTGAGCGCCATGGCGACGCTCAATTCGTTCTTCAATATCTCGATCGCGCGCTTGACGCCCGGCTTGCCCCCGGCGCCCAGCCCGTAGATATAGGCGCGCCCCACCATGCAGGCGCGCGCGCCCAGGCCCAGCGCGCGCAAGATGTCGGCGCCGGTGCGGATGCCGCCGTCGAACAGCACCTCGATGTCGCCGCCGACCGCGTCGGCGATGCCCGGCAGCGCTTTGATCGACGACGGCGCGCCGTCGAGCTGGCGCCCGCCGTGGTTCGACACCACCAGCGCGTCGGCGCCGATCTTCACCGCGGTCTTGGCGTCGTCGACGTCGAGAATGCCTTTCAGGATCAGCTTGCCCGGCCAGATCTTCTTGATCCACTCGACGTCCTTCCAGTTCAGCGCCGGATCGAACTGCTGCGCGGTCCATTGCGCCAACTGGGTAACGCTCTCCATGCCTTTCACGTGGCCGGCGAGATTGCCGAAGGTCTTGCGCTTGCTCATGAGCATGCCCAAAGCCCAGCCCGGCTTCATCGCCACGTCGATCACGTTCGACGGCTTGATCTGCAGCGGCACCGTCATGCCGTTCTTGATGTCCTTGTGGCGCTGGCCGAGCACCTGCAGGTCGACCGTGAGCACCAGCGTGTCGCAATTGGCCGCGCTCGCGCGCTCCAAGATGTCCTTGGTGAAGTCGCGGTCCTTGATCACGTAGAGCTGGAACCAGAACGGCTTGCGCGTCGCCTGCGCCACGTCCTCGATCGAGCAGATCGACATGGTCGACAGCGTGAACGGAATGCCGGCTTCGTTGGCGGCCTGCGCGCTTGCGATCTCGCCGTCGCGGTGCTGCATGCCGCACAGCCCGATCGGCGCCAGCACGAGCGGCGCCGCCACCTTCTGCCCGAGCACGGTGGTCTCCAGGCTGCGCTCCGACACGTCGACCAGGATGCGCTGGCGCAGCTTGATGTCCATCAGGTCGGCGCGGTTGGCCCGGTAGGTCTCCTCGTTATAGGAGCCGGTGTCGACATAGTCGTAGAAGGCGCGCGGAACCTTGCGGCGGGCGAGCACGCGCAGGTCCTCGATGCAGGTGGCGGTCTTCATGGGGATAACTCTGGGGATGCCGGGCTTTCGGCCTCCCGGGTAGCACATGGCGAGGGCGGAGACCAAACCTTGCGGTGTTACGCCACCTTCCGGGGCGGCCTGGCGCGGCCGGCCCCGCCAGGGCGCCGTTAACCGCGATTCGTAATGATTATTCACAATTTTTGAAGTAGATAGCTCCCCCGGACCGTATTATAGGGCGCGCCAGGGGCTGGCGCCGCCCGCTGCCGTTAGGCTTGTAGGGGGCCAAGGTCGTCCGAAGACCGTCAGTAGGCGTTGAGGGGCTTTCATGGTGCGTCGTTATTTCGGCACGGACGGTATCCGGGGCCGGGCCAACAAGGTGATCACCGCGGACCTCGCCCTCAAGGTCGGGCAGGCCGCCGGCCTCATCTTCCGCAACGGTGAGCACCGCCACCGCGTGCTGATCGGCAAGGACACCCGCCTCTCCGGCTACATGATCGAGAACGCGCTGGTCGCCGGCTTCACCTCGGTCGGCATGGACGTGCTGCTCACCGGCCCGATCCCCACGCCCGCCGTCGGCATGCTGACCCGCTCCATGCGCGCCGATCTCGGTGTCATGATTTCCGCCTCGCACAATCCGTTCGACGACAACGGCATCAAGCTGTTCGGCCCGGACGGCTTCAAGCTGTCCGACGAGATGGAAAAGGAAATCGAGGTCCTGCTCGATTCCGATCTCGGCGCCCGCCTGTCGACCGGCACGGATCTCGGCCGCGCCAGGCGCATCGACGGCGTGCAGGACCGCTACATCGAATTCGCCAAGCTCACGCTGCCGCGCACCGTCAACTTCGAGGGCCTGCGCGTGGTGATCGACTGCGCCAACGGCGCCGCCTACCGCGTGGCGCCCGGCGCGCTGTGGGAAATGGGCGCCGACGTGGTCTCGATCGGCGTCGATCCCGACGGCTTCAACATCAACAAGGAATGCGGCTCCACCGACCTTGCCGCGGTCTGCCGCAAGGTGCGCGAGATGCGCGCCGATATCGGCATCGCGCTCGACGGCGACGCCGACCGCGTGCTGATCGTCGACGAGCGCGGCCATGTCGTCGACGGCGACCAGCTGCTCGCCGTCATCGCCGAGAGCTGGAAGGAAGACGGCCGCCTGCTGCGCCCGGGCGTGGTCGGCACCGTGATGTCCAATCTCGGGCTCGAGCGCCGGCTCGCCGGGCAAGGCATCGAGCTCATCCGCACGCCGGTCGGCGACCGCTACGTGCTCGAGCACATGCGCGCGCACGGCTACAATCTCGGCGGCGAGCCCTCCGGTCACATCATCATGTCGGACTACACCACCACCGGCGACGGCTTCATCGCCGCGCTGCAGGTGCTCGCCATGGTCAAGCGCAGCGGTAAATCGGTGTCGGAAGTCTGCCATCGCTTCGAGCCGCTGCCGCAGGTGCTTAAGAACGTGCGCTACCGCAACGGCAAGCCGCTGGAGAACGCCGCCGTCATGAAAGCCATCGCCGGCGCCGAGAAGAAGCTGGGCGGCGGCGGGCGGCTGATCGTGCGCCCCTCCGGCACCGAGCCGGTGATCCGCGTGATGGGCGAGGGCGACGACAAGCTGCTGGTGGAAGCGGCCGTCGACGACGTGGTCGAGGCGCTGACCGAGGTCGCCGCCTGAAACGTCGGCTGCCCGACTTGAATTCGTAAACGATTTCCTAACGGCGAATCGCGCGCGGCTTGGCCGTGGGTCCATGCGCCCGCGCGCCCGCCGCTTTCGGTTAAAAAACGTCGTTAAAAAATACGGTTAAGAGGCACTTAAGAATTTCCTGCCATCGTCCCCGACGCTCCTCGCCACTCCGCCACCGGCGACGCAGCGGATTCGAAGAAGGACGATGGCATGTCTGGTGCGCGTCTCAAGATCCTGGCTCTCGCGGCCGTTGCCTTGTTTGCGACGGGCGCAGCGCAAGCGGCCGACTATAGGGAGCCGCCCCCGCCGCCCGCCTACATTCCGCCGCCGCCGCCGCAGCCCTGCTGCGACAACTGGTATCTGCGCGGCTATGTCGGCCTCGGATTGAACGGCACGCCCAATCTCGAATATCAGCCGAACGCGGCCAATGTCGGCAACGGCTTCCAGTTCCAGACCAATACGATCGATGACACGCCGTTCCTCGGCCTCGGCTTTGGCTACAACGTCAACAACTGGCTGCGCCTGGAGGCCTCCGGCGAATACCGCTCCAAGACGCGCATGTATGCCTTCGGCAACTATCCGAATAACGGGCTCGACACCTATGAAGGCTACCTGAAATCCTGGGTTTTCCTGGCCAACGCCTTCGTCGATCTCGGCACCTGGGATTGCTTCACGCCCTTCGTCGGCGCCGGCATCGGCGTCGCCTATACCACGCTGTCGGACTTCTCCGACATCAACCCGCCGACCGGCTCGTTCGGCTTCGGCCGCAACCCGAGCGAATGGAATCTCGCCTGGGCGCTCTATGCCGGCGTGTCTTACGAGGTCACGCAGAATTTTCACATCGACCTGACCTATCGCTATCTCAATTACGGTTCGATCACCGACACGGTCGACTGCTACGGCGGCTGCAATCCCGATTCGTTCAAGTTCAAAGACCTGTACTCGAACGACATCATGCTCGGCTTCCGCTGGACCTGTTGCGATACCGCGCCGCCGGCGGCGCCGCCGCGCGTCGTCTACCAGCCGCAGCCCTACATTCCGCCGCCGCCGCCGGCCTTGCAGAGCAGGGGCTAGCGTGCCGTGCGCCCTCGTAACGTCGAAAAACGAATGCCCCGCGCGGCTGATCCGGTTAACGCCGCGCGGCGGTGGTGAATATTCATGGTTACGCGCGGCTTAACGGGGCCGCGCGGGGGTCGAGCGGACCTCGAGTGAAGGAAGCGGTCATGGTCTGGTTGAAGAGGCTCGCGTGTTCGGCAGCGGCGCTGGCGCTGCTCGGCGGCGCAGCGCGCGCTGCCGACATGCCGGCCTATCCGACCGAACTGCCGCCGCCGACCTATCGGCCCCCGGCGGTCGAGAAATTGACCGGCGGCTGGTACCTGCGCGGCGATCTCGGCTACGCGTTCGGCGAGTTGCAGGGCGCGCAATCGGCCTCGCCTTTCCCGGACCCGAGTGTCAATTCGCTGGGCAACGGTTTCGTGGGCGGCTTCGGCGCCGGCTACAAGAGCAAGTGGCTGCGCACCGACGTCACCATCGATTACACCTCGCCGCTGAAATACACGGGCACGGTCGCGACGCCTGACGACACCTCCGCCAAGGTCGAGGCGGTCACCGCGCTGTTCAACGGCTATATCGACCTCGGCACCTGGTACCACGTCACGCCCTATATCGGCGCCGGCGCCGGTGTCTCCGAGGTGCATACCTTCGACTATTCGAGCACCGCGGCGCCGCCTTTCACCCCCGGCCTGTCGAGCAACCAGTGGCAGTTCACCTGGGCGCTGATGGGCGGCATCGCCTACGCCATCTCGCCGAACCTGACCTTCGACCTCGGCTACCGCTACGTCAATTTCGGCGACGTGCACACGGCAAGCAACTCGACCGGCGAGATGACCTTGAAGAACGTCTACGCCCACGAGGTGCGCGTCGGTATTCGGTGGAGTTTCGATGACCAGCCGTTCACGCAATAAGCGCCGGCGCGCAAGCGTCCGCGCCGCCGCGGGCTGCGCGCTCATGATGGCGGCATTGGCGTGCGGCCGCGCGCAGGCCGCCGATCTCGACGACGGCTATCTGCGCGGCCCCTACGAGCCCGCGGTCGAGCAGCAGCCGGTGCGCTGGGACGGCGTCTATCTCGGCGGCCAGATCGGCTATTCGAGCATGGCGGTGGACTACTCGCACACGTTCGACCCGGCCGACGCGCCCAACCAGTCCACCAGCAGCACCAGCTACGGCGGCTTTCTCGGCTACAATTGGCAGGTCGACCCCAATCTCGTGCTCGGCCTCGAGCTCGGCTATACGCGGCCGGATTCGCTCTACACCAGCACCTCCGGCTCGACCGGCAGCGCCTCCTACAAGCTCGTCGACTACGGGACGTTCCGCGCGCGCGCCGGTTATGCCTTCGGCCAGTTCCTGCCGTTTGCCGAGCTCGGCGTCGCGGTCGGCCGCCTCGACTATACCGTCTCGAATCCCTATGCGAGCCAGGACAATGCCTATGCTCTCGGCTTCGTCGGCGGGCTGGGCATCGATGTCGCGCTGCTGCCTAATGTGTTTCTGCGCGCTGAATGGGAATACGCCTATTTCACGCCGGTCAAACACACCTCCAGCGGCGTGAATACCGCGCGCGTCGGCCTCGGCATCCGATTCTAGCGGCCAGGCCTCGCCCCTTCTTTTGCCCTAAGTTGTAGTTGACCGCGGGCCGCGGACGGCCTATCTCCGCCAGTGGGACACCCCTCCCCAACGAGGGGCGCCTATCTGGAAGGATAGACCATGACAGACGCGAAGCCCGGCGTGCGGCCGGTGATCCCGCACTTTTCGTCCGGCCCCTGCGCCAAGCGCCCCGGCTGGAGCCTGCAAGCCCTCACCGATGCCGCTTTAGGACGCTCGCACCGGGCCAAGCTCGGCAAGGCGAAGCTCAAGCGCGCCATCGATCTCACCCGCGAAGTCCTCGAAATCCCCGCCGACTACCGCATCGGCATCGTGCCGGCCTCCGACACCGGCGCGGTCGAGATGGCGCTGTGGTCGCTGCTTGGCGCGCGGCCCGTCACCATGCTGACCTGGGAATCTTTCGGCGAAGGCTGGGTCACCGATGTCGAGAAGCAGCTGAAGCTGAAGGACGTCACCACCCTGCGCGCGCCTTACGGCGAATTGCCCGACCTCTCCAAGGTCGATTTCGCGACCGACGTGGTGTTCGCCTGGAACGGCACCACTTCGGGCGTGCGCGTGCCGAACGGTGACTGGATCGCCGCCGACCGTAAAGGCCTCACCATTTGCGACGCCACCTCGGCGGCGTTTGCACAGCGGCTCGACTGGGCCAAGCTCGACGTCGTTACCTTCTCCTGGCAGAAGGCGCTCGGCGGCGAGGCCGCACACGGCATGCTGATCCTGTCGCCGCGCGCGGTCGAGCGGCTGGAGAGCTACAAGCCTTCCTGGCCGCTGCCCAAGATCTTCCGCATGACCAAGGGCGGCAAGCTCAACGAAGGCATCTTCGTCGGCGAGACCATCAACACGCCGTCCATGCTGTGCGTGGAGGATTATCTCGACGCGCTCGAATGGGCCAAGAAGATCGGCGGCCTTGCCGCCACCGTCAAGCGCTCCGACACGAACGCCAAAGTGATCGCCGACTGGGTCAAGGCCACGCCCTGGATCGATCATCTGGCGCGTGAGCCTGCACAGCGCTCCAATACCTCGGTGTGCCTGAAGTTCGTCGATCCCGCGGTCACCGCGCTGCCGGCCGACGCGCAGGGTGCCTTCGCCAAGAACCTGGCCGGCATCCTGGAGAAGGAAGGCGTTGCCTACGACATCGCCTATTACCGCGACGCCCCGCCGGGTCTGCGTATCTGGTGCGGCGCCACCGCGGAGGCGAGCGACGTCGAAGCGCTCACCGCCTGGCTCGACTGGGCCTTCGCGCAAGCCAAAGCCGCGCTGCCCAAGGCGGCGTGACACTTCTTAACCCTCCCCTGGAGGGGGAGGGTCGACGCGTGAAGCGCGTCGGGGTGGGGTGACCCGATCACCCAGGCCATCACCGGATCGTTTGCCACAGCAGTTTCACCCCACCCCGGCCCTGCGGGCCGACCCTCCCCCCAGGGGAGGGTGAAGGAAGAAACAAATGCCCAAAGTTCTCATCTCCGACGCCCTCTCGCCCGCCGCCGTGCAGATCTTCAAGGACCGCGGCATCGAGGTCGATTTCCAGCCCGCGCTCGGCAAGGACAAGGAAAAGCTCGCCGCCGCGGTTGACGGCTTCGACGGCCTCGCCATCCGCTCGGCCACCAAGGTGACGCCGAAAATTCTCGACCAGGCCAAGCACCTGAAGGTGATCGGCCGCGCCGGCATCGGCGTCGACAACGTCGACATCCCCGCCGCCACCGCCAAGGGCATCATCGTGATGAACACGCCCTTCGGCAATTCCATCACCACCGCCGAGCACGCCATCTCGCTGATGCTGGCGCTGGCGCGCCAGATTCCGGAGGCCGACGTCTCCACCCGCGCCGGCAAGTGGGAGAAGAACCGCTTCATGGGCGTGGAGATTTTCGGCAAGACGCTCGGCGTCATCGGCTGCGGCAATATCGGCTCGATCGTTGCAGACCGCGGGCTCGGCCTGAAGATGAAGGTGATCGCCTACGATCCGTTCCTGTCGCACGAGCGCGCCTTCGATCTCGGCGTGGAAAAGGTCGAGCTCGAAGACTTGTTCGCGCGCGCCGATTTCATCTCGCTGCACACCCCGCTCACCGACAAGACCCGCAACATCATCGACGCCGCCGCGCTCAAGAAGATGAGAAAGGGCGTGCGTATCGTCAATTGCGCGCGCGGAGGGTTGATCGACGAAGCGGCGATCTTCGAGTCGCTCCAGTCCGGCCAGGTGGCCGGCGCCGCTTTCGACGTATTCGCGCAGGAGCCGGCGACCGACAACCCGCTGTTCAAGCTGCCCAACGTGGTGTGCACGCCGCATCTCGGCGCCGCCACCTCGGAGGCGCAGGAAAACGTCGCGCTGCAGATCGCCGAGCAGATGTCGGAATACCTGCTGCGCGGCGCCATCACCAACGCCATCAACTTCCCCTCGATCAGCGCGGAGGAAGCGCCCAAGCTCAAGCCGTTCGTGGCGCTGGCCGAGAAGCTCGGCTCCTTCGCCGGCCAGCTCACCGAAAACCCGATCACCGAATTGCAGATCACCTACGAGGGGGCGGTGGCGCAGATGAACACGCGCGCGCTCACGTCCGCCGTGCTCGCCGGCCTGCTGCGCCCGATGCTGGGCGACGTCAACGTGGTCTCGGCGCCGGTCATCGCGCGCGAACGCGGCATGGTGGTGGAGGAGGTCACGCGCGAGGCCGAAAGCGACTACGAAAGCCTCATCACGGTCACGGTGGTGACGGAGAAGCAGAAGCGCTGGGTCTCCGGCACCGTGTTCGCCGACGGCCGCCCGCGCATCGTCAACATCAAGGGCATCCGCATGGACGCGGAGTTCGCTTCCTCGATGATCTACATCACCAATCTCGACAAGCCCGGCTTCATCGGCACCTTCTCGTCCACGCTGGGCAATGCCGGCATCAACATCGCCACCTTCCACGTCGGCCGCGAAAAGCCGGGCGGCGACGCGGTGGCGTTGATCGAGATCGACGGCGAATTGCCCGAGGACGTGCTCGCCAAGGTGCGCGCGCTGCCGCAGGTGCAGCAGGCCAAGCCGCTGCATTTCTGAGCCCACTTTCTATTCCCCCTCCCGCTGGTGTGCGAGAGGAGGGGGCAGGTGCACGAAGGTCGCCGACAAATTCCTGCTGCACTTCGCCAACCCGGACGCGGCGCATTACCGGCCGACGGACGAGCAGGTGGCCGAGGTGGAACTGGCCAAGCGCGAGGTGCGCGAGGCGGAAGTCCGGCGTTAGAGGTCGTTGCGGACGACTCGACCTAAACTCCGCTCATTCCCGCGTAAGCGGGAATCCGGAGCCCCAATCGTAGACTTGGGGATGGTCGCTCTGGGTACCCGCTTTCGCGGGGACGAACGGTTGGGTGGTTGGCCGCTTTACGAAATCCGCTAACCCTCCGCGCCCACATCCAGCGTAAACAGCTCCTGCGGCCGCTCGACGCCGCGCAGGGCGTAGCGGCCGACCGAGACCAGCCGCTTCGCGTTGTCGCCGACCTTGGCGAAGGCGTCCGACACCAGCACCGGCTGCTCGACCGCGCGGCACATCGCGGCGATGCGGCTCGTTTCGTTGACCGCCGGCCCGATCACCGTGAAGTCGAGCCGCTCGCGGCTGCCGACATTGCCGTAGAACACCTCGCCGATATGCAGGCCGAGATACATGTCGGTCACCGGCAGCCCTTCTTGCGCGCGCTCCTGGTTGAGCGCCGCCACCCCGCGCTGCGCCGCGATCGCCGCGCTCAGCGCGGCTTCGCAGGCGCGCTCGCCGCCGTCATGCGTGAAAATTGCCAGCGTGCCGTCGCCGATCAGCTTGAGCACGTCGCCGCCATGGTCGTGAATGGCCGAGACGATCACGTCGGCATAGTCGTTCAGCAGCGGGATCACCTGTTCGGGCGCGGTGTCGGTGATGCGCGTGAAGCCGCGCAGATCGCTGAACCAGATGGCGGCCTCGATGCGCTCGGCCACCCCGCGCAAGATGCGCCCGCTCAAAACGCGCTGGCCGGCGTCGCGCCCGAGATAGGTGTGCATCAGGTTGGCGGCGACGCGCGTGAGCGCCACCGATTTGATCGCCAGCGCCAGGAACGGCACGGTGCGCTCGAGCGCGGCGATCTGCCGGTCGCTGAAGCCTTGCGGCTCCCGTGTCCCCCAGGACGAGTAGACGCAATCCATGTCGCCGAGCGCGCCTTCGGCCGCGAAGCGGTTGATGATCGCGACGTAATCCGTCATGCCGGCGGCGCGCAATTGCGGCAGCAAGTTGAATTCCTCGACGCTCGCCTCGGTCAGCCGCCGGCGCAGCAGCGCCTCGCCGGTTTGCAGCATGTGATAGAACGGGCTGCGCTGCCATCTTTCGCCGGTTTCCGCCTGTTCGGCCTGGACGGCCGCGTCGGCGCGCGCGCCACCGAGCGTGGCGACCGGGCCAGTGCGGCCGTAGTCGAGCATGGGCGCTTCGCCCGCGCCATAGCCCCAGCGCACCAAGCGTCCTTCGTAGACGGGGTGCAGCGTATCGATCAGCAGGTGCGCGCGCGCGACCGGCAGGCCCGCCGCCACGCAGCGTTCGCAGAAGCCGTCGAGGATCGCGGTCTCGGGCGCGCCGGTGAGCCCGGCCTGCGTCAGCCAGGCGGCGATGTCGGAGAATGGGGCGTCGTCCATGACCGCCAATATAGTCGCGCCGTCTGCCCTTCGTCTGCCGGCGGCTGCTGCCCGCCCTCGCCGTGAAAATCGGTTCCGGTTCAATGCGTTGAGCGGTCCCGCGCCCCGCGCGCCCGGCCGCCTTAGCCTTGCCTCCGCCCGCCCGTTCCTTTATCCGAGGGTGGACCTGGCCGGCGCTCCCGGCTGTCAAGCGTCCGGGCGCTGCGTCGGGGAAAGAACTTATGGCGAATGTGGTAGTCGTCGGGTCCCAGTGGGGCGACGAAGGCAAGGGCAAGATCGTCGACTGGCTGTCCGAGCAGGCCGATATCGTCGTCCGCTTCCAGGGCGGCCACAATGCCGGCCACACCCTGGTCATCGACAGCAAGACCTACAAGCTCTCGCTCTTGCCCTCAGGCGTCGTGCGCGCGGGCAAGCTGTCGATCATCGGCAACGGCGTGGTCATCGACCCGCAGGCCCTGATCGACGAGATCGCGCAACTCGGCAAGCTGGGCATCGCGGTGACTCCGGAAAACCTGCGCATCGCCGAGAACGCCATCCTCATCCTGCCGCTGCACCGCGAGCTCGAAGCGCTGCGCGAGGCCGACACCTCCGCCAACCGCATCGGCACCACAAAGCGCGGCATCGGCCCGGCCTATGAGGACAAGGTCGGCCGCCGCGCCATCCGTTTCATGGACTTGGCCGACCTGCCGGCGCTGATGCCGAAGATCGAACGCCTGCTTGCCCACCACAACGCGCTGCGCCGCGGCCACGCGCTCGACGAGATCGAGCCCGCGCAAGTCTACGCGCCGCTCGCCGCCGTCGCGCCCAAGGTGCTGCCTTACATGGACACGGTCTGGTCGCTGCTCGACGACAAGCGGCGCGAGGGCAAGCGCATATTGTTCGAGGGCGCGCAGGGCGCGCTGCTCGACATCGATCACGGCACCTATCCTTACGTCACCTCGTCCAACACGGTGGCGGCCAATGCCGCGACCGGCTCCGGCGTCGGCCCCAACGCGATCGACTACGTGCTCGGCATCTGCAAGGCCTACACCACCCGCGTCGGCCTCGGCCCGTTCCCCACCGACCAGATGGACAACAAGATCGGCGAACTGCTCGGCGAGCGCGGCCGCGAATTCGGCACCGTCACCGGGCGCGCGCGCCGCTGCGGCTGGTTCGACGCCGTGCTGGTGCGCCAGACCGTGCGCACCAGCGGCATCGGCGGGCTGGCGGTCACCAAGCTCGACGTGCTCGACGGCTTCGAGCGGATCAAGGTCTGCACCGGCTATAAGCTCGACGGGCGCACGGTCGACTATCTGCCGGCCGGCGAGCAGGCGCAGGCCCGCGTCGAGCCCATCTACGAGACCATCGAGGGCTGGAAGGAACCCACGCTGGGCGCGCGCTCCTGGGCGCAGCTGCCGGCACAGGCCATCAAATATGTACGTCGCATCGAGGAACTGGTCGGCTGTCCGGTGGCGGTGCTCTCCACCAGTCCGGAGCGCGAGGATACCATCCTGGTGCGGAATCCTTTCGAGACCTGAGGCGTGCTATGGTTTTTCCCGATCCGGGCACGGACGGACGCGGTAAAAACGAAAAAATGACACGAAGCGGGGCGAGGAAACAAAAGAACATGATGCGCAATGGCTGACTATCAACCGCTGATTTCCCGCGCCGTCGCCGGGCTCGACCAAAACACCGGCGAGAACCGCCGCGTGCTGTACGAGCGCGCGCGCGCGGCCCTGCTCAACCAATTGCGCAGCGTCGACCCCCCGCTCGACGAGGCCGAGATCGCGCGCGAGCGCATGGCGCTCGACGAGGCCATCGGCAAGGTGGAGGCGGAGGCCGCCGCGCAAGTTCCCGAGCCCGCCCCCGCGCCGCCGCCCGACGAGGGCACGAACTCGCTGGCGGATCGCGGCTTGCGCGGCTACCGCGAGACCATGGCGGAAGCCGAAGGGCTGGGCGGCGCAGCGGCCGAGGCGCACCGCGCCGCGCAGGATTTCTACCGGCAGGTTTCCTCCGACGAGGCGCCATCCGGCGAAGCTGAGCCCGCCACCCATTACTTCGAGCCGCACGAGGGCGAGGCGCACGCGGGCGAACATCACGAAGGCCCGCCTTACGAAGAGCCGCACGAGGGCGAAGCCGGCGGTGCGCATGAGGCGCCGCGCGGGCGCCCGATCCACGGCCTGCCGGAGGGGTCTCTGCCGCCGCCGCCGCCGCCCTATGACGAGGACGAGGAGATCTACGCGCGCCCGCCGCGCGCCTGGGGCCGCCTCGCCGCCGTCCTGGTGCTGATCCTGGCGATCGCCGGTCTCGCCGGCGCGGGCTACTGGCAGCGCCACACCATCGCCCATCTGGTGGCGAGCTTCCGCGCTCCGCCGGCGAAGAAGATGCAGCAGCAGGTCAAGACGGAGCCGGCGGTCCAGCCGAAGATCACCGACCGCGTGCAGAAGAGCGAAGGCGCGCCCAAGACCGCCAACGCGGCCGCCGCCGCCGTTGCGCAAAAGGTGGTGCTGTACGAAGAAGACCCGAGCAATCCGAAGGGCAAGCGTTATGTCGGCTCGGCGATCTGGCGCACCGAGACGGTGTCGCCGGGCTCGGGCTTGGCGCCCGAGCTCGCCGTGCGCGCCGACGTCGAGATCCCCGAGCGCCACATGCGCATGACCTGGTCGTTGCGCCGCAACACCGACAAGGCGCTGCCGGCCAGCCACACCATCGAGATCCAGTTCTCGCTGCCGTCCGATTTCTCAGAGGGCGGCATCGGCAACGTGCCCGGCGTCTTGATGAAGGACAACGAGAACGGGCGCGGCGTGCCGCTCGCCGGCCTCGCGGTCAAGGTGACCAACGGCTATTTCCTGATCGGCCTGTCGTCGGTGCAGGTCGACAAGGAGCGCAATATCGAGATGCTGAAGAACCGTGACTGGTTCGACGTGCCGATCGTCTATACCAGCGGCAAGCGCGCGATCCTGGCGATGGAGAAGGGCACCCCCGGCCAGCGCGCCTTCGCCGAAGCCTTCAAGGCCTGGGGGGAGTGAGGCGCGAGTGCGGCTTTCCGTTCCTTGATCGTCATGGCCGGGCTTGTCCCGGCCATCTTGCTTAGAAAGGCAATGCGTCCCCAAGCAGGACCCGCCCGCGGGTGACAGATTGCTGCGTTGCGCACATCCTATCGCACCGCCGCGTGCTTCACCGCCTCGTGATGATGCGCCATGGCGTAGCGCTTGTTCACCACCGTCGCCACCATCACGCCGACGAACAGCGCGATCGCGAAGCCGGCCATGCCGATCGCCATCCAGCGGTTCTTGGCGCGCGTCTGCGCGCGAAGCGCGGCGCCGGTTGAAGGTTTTGCGGATGTTGCGGGATTTGCCACAAGTCGATCTCACACTTGACGCGCGCGCCCCGCACGATGCGGCCCGTGTTAGTCCCTCGGCGCCGGCAAATCAATGCCGGCGCGCGCTAATTGATTTTCCCCGTTCGTCCCCGCGAAAGCGGGGACCCAGAGCGATAATCTCGGGACCAACCTTCGCAACGCTGGGTTCCCACCTGCGCGGGGACGAACGGAGTTCTGAGTTGAGCCCCGCCTACCGCGCCCAGGGGAACAACACCGCCGGGAAATCCGCGGCATAGCGCCGCTCGTGCGGCGGCCGGTGCTGCGTCGGGTGTGGGCTGTTCTCGCACGACACCGCCCGGCGGTAGAGGTGCCAGGTGGCGTGGCCGAGCACCGGCACGACGACGGTCAAGCCGAGCAGCAGGGGCAGCGAGCCGACCAGCAGCAGCGCCGCCACGATCAGGCCCCAGGCCGCCATGGTGAGCGGGTTCTTCGCCACCACGCGGATCGAGGTCGACAGCGCCACCGCCGCGCCCACGTCGCGGTCGAGCAGCATCGGGAACGACACCGCGCTGACGATCAGCACCGCGATCGCGAACAACAGGCCGACGCCGTTGCCGACCGCGATCAGGTGCCAGCCGGCCGGCGTGGTCAGCACCGCGCGCGCGAAGCCGGCGATCGACTTGGGCGGCGCGTAGCCGAAATCGGCGATGTAGATGGCATTGGCGAATGCGATCCACAGGCCGAACATGATCAACAGCAGTCCGCCGAGCGCGACGATGCCGCCGATCGAGGACGACTCCACCACGTCGAGCGCGTGGCTCGCCGAGACCGGCAGCCCGGCTTCGCGCCGGCGCGACAACTCATAGAGGCCGAGCGCGGCGAGCGGCCCGATCAGCGCGAAGCCCGCCGCCAAAGGATAGAGCAGCGGCAGCACCGAATAGCCGAAAGCCAGCCGCGCCAGCACCAGGCCGACGACCGGATAGATCGCGGCCAGAAACATGGCGTGCGTCGGCATGGCGTAGAAGTCGTCGAGGCCGGCGCGCAGCGCGGCTTTCACGTCGGCAAGCCCGATGCGGTTGATCGTCACCTGCGCGGGGGTTTCGCCGGCGCCGAGCAGAGCATGCGAATAAGCCATGATCGCCTCCTGACGGTCAGGCGGCTCGCTGGCGCTTGTCGGCACGAGGGTCGTTAAGTAACGGGCCCTTGGTCACAGCAGTCCCAACGAGCCACAGGGTCGAACCCTAGCACCTTTCACGCGCCTTGGTTCTTCACATTTGCGGGGGGCGGTATCGGGCGGCCACCGGCGCGGAGCCGTAGCTCGGACGAGTGAAGCGAAATCTGGGACGGGCATTTCGCGGTTTCGCTGACACTCCACCCGGGCGACGGCTTGTCCGGACGAAAACCCTGCAAATTCAACGGCGAAAAAAATCGAAAAAACTTATCCCCGGTCCAAAAAGTGCGCGGATAATGCACCCGTCCTGCTCAACAGAGGGCGTCATCTAGAGGCGTCTTGGTGATGGAACAGGACGCGGCGCCCGCGCGGGGGAGACGAACGCTCCTCCCCCTCCCGGGCGGCGCCGGGGCTCCGCCCGGGACCACTAGGGGTCCCTGCCAGGAGCTGGCTGACGGCGGTCTGCTTTAGATCGCCCGAGGCTTCGAAGGAGCGATTGACCCGAAAGGCGTCGCGAATTCGGAGCCGGAGGTGACACGAAGCGGTCCGCGGGCAAAGCGCGGCCCGGCGCCGGAGTGAGAACGCCGCGATGGCGCGCCGAGAGGCGCGGCGCCTTCGAGAGAAGGCGTCTACTTACAAGGAAGGTTGCGCTCTTTCGGCGCGCCGTCCCCCTCGCTTCATGCGAGGGAAGAAGGGGAAGACGGGCCTACCCGGGGCCTCGCAAAGAATACGGGCGATGGCGCATGCGCGTGACCCGAAAAGTGGGAACCGGTTTTCGGATAAGGTCACGCGCAAAACGAAATTGGCTAGGGCTGTTTGACAATCGAATAGGCAAATGTGTGATGCTCACGTGAGGCATCCACGCTTTACCCTCCCCTGGAGGGGGAGGGTCGGCGAGCATCGAAGATGCGAGCCGGGGTGGGGTGATTTGCGCTTCACCTTGTAATGGCGATTGAGATTGCGCATCGCCGCACCCCGCCTTCGCTGACGCTCAGGCGCATAGCCCAATGCTGCGTATCGGCGACACGCGCGCTTGCGCCCCAAAACAAAAGGCCGGGCCTTTGGCCCGGCCAGGAACAAGATGACGATGGTGGCGTCATCTGAAAATCAATGCGCGGCGAGCGCGGCTGCTTCCTGCGGCTTCTCCATGGCGGCAACTTTGGTCTTCACCGCCTTCTGCACCTTCTCGAAGGCGCGCACCTCGATCTGCCGCACGCGCTCGCGCGACACGCCGAACTCGCCCGCCAGATCCTCCAAGGTCACGGGATCGTCGGCGAGGCGGCGCGCCTCGAAGATCCGGCGTTCGCGCTCGTTGAGCACGTCGAGCGCGTCGACCAGCGCCTTGTGGCGGTTGTCGCTCTCCTCGCTCGCCGCCAGCAGGCTTTCCTGGCTGGCGCTGTCGTCGACCAGCCAGTCCATCCACTCGCCCGAGTCGCCTTCCTCGCGGATCGGCGCGTTGAGCGAGGCGTCGCCGCCGAGCCGGCGGTTCATGTCGATGACGTCCTGCTCGGTCACGCCCAGGCGCTTGGCGATCAGCTTCACCTGATCGGGATGCATGTCGCCTTCTTCGAGCGCGGAAATCTTGCTCTTGGCCTTGCGCAGGTTGAAGAACAGCTTCTTCTGGTTCGCGGTGGTGCCCATTTTCACCAGCGACCACGAGCGCAGGATGTATTCTTGAATGGCGGCCTTGATCCACCACATGGCGTAGGTGGCGAGCCGGAAACCCTTCTCGGGCTCGAAGCGCTTCACCGCCTGCATCAGGCCGACATTGCCTTCCGAGATCACCTCGGCGATCGGCAGGCCGTAGCCGCGATAGCCCATGGCGATCTTGGCGACCAGGCGGAGATGGCTGGTGACGAGCTTGTGCGCGGCTTCGCGGTCGCCGTGCTCACGCCAGCTGCGCGCCAGCATGTATTCTTCCTGCGGTTCCAGCATCGGGAACCGGCGGATTTCTTCGAGATAATGCGACAGGCCGGATTCGGCCTTGAGTGCCGGTAGAACGGCGGTACGGGCCATGATAAGCGCCCTCCTTCTGTAGCCCCCGGATCGGCAGGCTGTTGTCGCCGCCGCTCCCCGAGCCGACGGCGCACTTTCCAATTTCGCAAGTGCAGCATACCGGAGCAGGTCGGCGAAAACTAGTCGTCCGGCCGTCACGTCGCCGTGACCTACGTCAAAAACCGGGATTGTAGCCAAGCCTTTGGATATGCTTGTCTTTTCAACCCGCTGGTGCGCCGCTGGCCGGCCGTTGCGCCGCCAGGGCAAGACGTAAACGACGCAAATCGCCCGGCAGTTCCGATTGGAACGCCAGGTTTTCTCCGGTTTCGGGGTGTCTGATGACGAGCAGATATGCATGCAGCGCCTGCCTTTCAAGGCTCTCCAGCGCAGCGCGCGCCTCGGGACCGAGCACGGCCGCCTTGGTCTTGAAGCCGCTGGCATAGGTGGCGTCGCCCATGATCGGGTGGCCGATATGGGCCAGATGCACGCGGATTTGATGGGTGCGGCCGGTTTCCAGCCGGCATTCGATCAGGCTCGCCACCGGCCTGCCCTTGGCGTCGCTGAAGCGCTCGACGACCTGCCAATGCGTCACCGCCTCGCGCCCGCCCTCGCGCACCGCGCGCTTGTCGCGCGCATGCGGGTGGCGGTCGAGCGGGGCATCGATGGTGCCGCGGGGCTTGTCGGGCGCGCCCCACACGAAGGCGAGATAGCCGCGTTCCAATTCGCTCTCTTTCTTATTGGCGAATTGCGCGGAGAGCGCGCGGTGGGCCTTGTCGGTCTTGGCCACCACCATCAGCCCGGAGGTGTCCTTGTCGAGCCGGTGCACGATGCCGGGGCGCTTGACGCCGCCGATGCCGCTGAGGCTGTTGCCGCAATGGGCGATCAGCGCATTGACCAGCGTGCCTTTTGCGTGCCCGGCGGCCGGATGCACCACCAGGCCGGCCGGCTTGTCGATGACGATGACCGCATCGTCCTCGTAGACGATATCGAGTGGGATGTTCTCCCCCGCCGGCACTGGCGCCTCCGGCGGCGGCAAAGTGACGGCGACCCGGTCGCCGGAATTGACGCAAGCGGCGGGATCGCGGATCGTGCCGCCCGCGACCGTCACCTGCCCGGCGAGGATCAGCGCTTTCAGGCGCGAGCGCGACAGCGCCGGGATGCGGGCGGCCAGCACGCGGTCGAGCCGCGCGCCGGCTTCCTCGGGCGCGATGGTGACGGTCTCGGTTGCGCTGTCCGCCATGGTGTTAGACGTCGGGTTCTCGAACGGTATGACCGAGCAAAGACCTCTCGATCCGGAAGCCGAGCGCGCCATCGCCAAGGTGCGCCGGCTGATGATGATTGCCAGCGTCACCACCTTCCTGGCGGTGGCCGCCGTGCTGGGCGTCATCGGCTATCGCATTTTCCACTTGGGGGAAAGCGCGAGCCCCCCGCCGCCCCAGGCCGGTCCCGTGCTGCCCGCCGGCGCCAAGATATTGTCGAGCGCGGTCGGCGACGGCCGCATTGTCCTCACCGTCGAAATCGACGGCGCGATCGCGCTTTACAGCTTTGACCTCGCAACGCTGCGGCCGTTGGGGCATACGCGGCTACAACATTGACCGGTCATTCCGGGGCGCCGCGAAGCGGCGAGCCCGGAATCCAGGGGCCAAGCACGAGAGCGTAGCTCTGGATTCCGGGTCCGCTCGCGGAGTTTACCATCGGGCCGCGCATCGCGCGGACCCGTTGGCTCGCGTCCGGGAATGACTAGAGTTTGTTTATCTTCTCCAGCACCGGCAGCAGATAGTCGTTGAACTTTGCCGGATCCTCGCTCATCGGAAAATGCCCGAGGCCCTTCATAATGGTCGCCTGCGCGCCGGTCTGCTCGGCGACGGCCAACGTGCCTTCCGCCGTGCAGGAATAATCGTATTCGCCGGTCAAGAAAAACAAGGGACAGCGCTTGATGTCGATCTGCTTGACCCGGTCGCGAATGTCGCCGTCGATCATGTAGAAATAGAGATCGCCCTTGAACACGCCCGGCCCGCTCTGCATGTAGTGCCACAGCGTCTCCCAGCGCTCCTTTGCCGGCGCGGTCGGCGCGATAAGCCCCGACACCACGCCGGCCGAGACCATGCCGCCGTGCACGTCGGGCCGGTTGAGCCAGGAGAGATCGTAATAAGGCGCAGTGAACGCCGCCGACTCCAGACCGATCAGCGCGCGAAAGCGCTCGGGATGCTGGTGCGCGAGATGCAGCACGATGCGCCCGCCGATCGAGCAGCCCATGGCCACGGGCTTGTCGAGCTCCAGCACGTCGGCCACGTCGAGGATCAGCTGCACGTAGCTCTGCGACGAAAGCTGATACTCCTCGTCCTGCCAGCCGGCCGGCGGCGAAGACTTGCCGTGCCAGGGCATGTCGAAGGCGATGACGCGGAAGTTCTTGGTGATGCGCTCGTCGTTCATCAGCCCGCGATATTGCCGCGCGTCCGCGCCGGCGGTGTGCAGGCAGAGCAGGGGAATGCCGCTGCCCGCTTCCTCGACGAACAGCCGGTGCGGACGTCCGAGCAATTCGCAATTCAAATAACGGCCGGTCACCGGCTCGAAGCGCGGGCTCATCGGGTGGCTCCTTTGCGCGGCGCGGCCATCACGTCCTTGAAGTACAGAAGATTCGACATGAACGGGTGCAGGTCGCCTTCCACCTGCATCAGCTTCTGTTTGACCAGCGCGAAAATATCGGTGAAGCCGAGCGGCGGCAGCGGCTGCCAGAACTTCTCCCACACCTCGCGCGGGGCGCGCAGCGCGAAGCTGTAATTGGGCGTGATGAAGGGGCCGGGCGTCACGCTGACGATGCGGCCCTCCTGCACGCGGACGAGACTGTAGGCCTCGTCGATCGCGACCAGGAAAGTGGTGTCGACGAAGCGGCCGCGCCGCACCAGTCCGGCGTCGGCGTTCACGAGGCGGGCGAGAGTATCGAGCATGGCGGGACGTTCCCCTTAACGCGCATGATCCCGAAAAAGCCTGTCCCCGACTCGATCGGGGATGGGCACCGGTTTTCGGACCAGATCATGCGTCACGAAAATGACTGCGGCAGGGTGGAATCTTCGTGAGCGCCGGGCAAGCTTGCGGTCCCGCCGGATCGAGGCTATCTCGGGGGCCTTGGCCTCAGCTCCCTTCGTCTAGCGGTCTAGGACGCGGCCCTCTCAAGGCTGAAACACGGGTTCGATTCCCGTAGGGAGCGCCAAAAAATCAAACACTTAAGGCCCGACGCCGTTGACCCAGCCGCTGCAAGCCGAAAAACCCGCCTTACGCTTTCCGAAGCCCGAGCCGCCCGCGCACGGCGAGCTGGTCGAAATGGCCGACGGCATTCTGTGGACGCGGCTGCCGCTGCCGTTCCGCCTCGACCACGTCAATGTCTACCTCATAGAGGATAATGACGGCTGGGCGGTGCTCGATACCGGCGTCGACAAAGAGGCGTGCCGGCAGGTCTGGGACACGATCATAAGCCGTCTGGGCCGTCCCTTGACCAGGGTCATCGTCACGCACTACCACCCCGACCACATCGGGCTTGCCGGCTGGCTCTGCAAGCGCTTCGACCTGCCGCTCTACACCAGCCAGACCTGCTATCTCGGCTGCATCAACATCTCGCTGCAGCCCGGCGCGCTGGAGGCGCCGGTCTACCGCGAGTTCTATCTGCGGCACGGGCTCGATCCGAAAGTGGCCGACATCGTGCGCACGCAGGGCCACAATTATCTGCGGCTGGTGCAGCAATTGCCGCCGACCTTCCGCCGCATCGTCAATGGCGAGGTGCTGAAGATCGGCGGGCGCGAGTTTTCGCTCATTGCCGGCGATGGCCACGCGCCCGAGCAGATCATGTTGTTGTCGAAGTCCGACAACCTGTTTCTGGCGGCCGACCAGGTGCTCGCCAAGATCAGCCCGAACGTCAGCGTCTGGGCGGTCGACCCGTTCGGCGATCCGCTCGGCCTCTACCTGCGCTCGCTGCGCGCGCTCAAAACGCAGATCGCGGCGGACGTCCTCGTGTTGCCCGGCCATCAGCTCGCCTTCTACGGCCTGCATACCCGCATCGACGAATTGATGGCGCATCACGACGTGCGCTGTAATCTGATCCTCGATGCCTGCCGCAAGGAGGCGCATTCCGCCGCCGAGCTGGTGCCGGTGCTGTTCCCGAAAGCGCTCGACCCGCACCAGATGAGCTTCGCCTTCAGCGAGACGCAGGCGCATATCAACTACTTGCTGCGCCGGGGCGATATCGGGACGGCGCTCAGCCCCGACGGCGTCGAGCGCGTCGTCAGCGCCTGATCGATTTGTCGAGCCCGGTTCGGCTGCCCCCCAGCTTGCGCGACCGCTGGCTGGAGTGAGAACATCGCCCGCCGCATCGTCGGCCGGGGCGGGTCGCGTTGAAATCGCTTAAAACCATTACTTTCGTCTATGTACCGCGGGAAGATCGCATCCTGGCGGCGATCAATCACGGCACGCCCGATGCCTGGTCCTGCTGGCTGACTCGGCGCCTGGTCCTCGCGCTGCTGCAGCGCACGGAAACGCTGGTCTCCAAGACTTCCGTGCTGGCGCAGCGGGCGCCGGCCGATATCCGCGGGCAAATGATCGAGTTCGAGCGCGACGCCGCCATGGCCAAGACAGCGCGGGCCATGAGCCCGACGCCGCCGAATGTGCTGCCGCCCGCCGAAACCGCGGTCGATCTGCTGGAGCGCATCGATATCACCCCCCGAGGCGACCGCTTTCAACTGGCCCTGCGGGGCAGGGCGGAAGCCGGCGTCGGCGGCGTAGTGAGCCGCGCAGAGCTCGAGCGCATATTGCAGATGCTGAAGGGCGCGGTGGACACGGCCGGCTGGGCCGGAGGCCCGACCGGCCCGCCGGCCGCTGAAGCGCCCGCGGCAAGCCGCCCCAAAGCGGGACGCCATTAAAGTCATGGTTGCCGCTTCGTTACGCGCAACTCATTAAAATTGTAACGAACCGCCAGACCGGGCGGTAATCAGATGCTTGTATGGTCCTGGCCATGCAGCCCGACTTACCCGCAGCGCCGATCAAGCACGAGCAGCGTCTCGTCGCGCTCGACGGCTTGCGCGGGCTGATGACCATCCTGGTCGTGGTCTCGCATTATTTCGCCGAGGTGCCGCACGGCATCGCCGCGCTGATGGTCGGCTGGATCGCGGTCGACATGTTCTTCGTGCTCAGCGGCTTCCTGGTCGGCCGGCTCATCCTCGACAAGCAGGGCAACGACAACTTCTTCACCGTGTTCTACGCGCGCCGCGCCTTCCGCACGCTGCCGATCTATTTCGTCTGTCTCCTCGTTAACGCGGTGCTGCTCTCGGTGTTCACCGGGCACTGGGCCGACGCCGACGCGCGCGCTGCCGCTCTGGAGCTATTTCGTCTTCGCGCAGAACTTCTTCATGGCCGCCGCCGACGGCATTGGCGCGCATTGGCTGGCGCCGACCTGGACGCTGGCGATCGAAGAGCATTTCTATCTCGTCGTGCCGGCGCTGTTCTTCATCGTGCCGCGCAACAGGATCGCCGGCGTGCTGGCCGGCATCGGCATCGCCGCGGTGGCGGCGCGCGCCGTGACGTTTGCGCTGATGGGCGACCACGCAACAATCGCTACCGCCGTGTTGCTGCCGAACCGCGCCGACGTGCTGGTCATGGGTCTGCTGGCGGCGCTCGCCATCCGCTCACCCAATCTGCCCTGGCCGCGCATCGATACTTTCTTGCGCACCGCCCCCGTGCTGATCCTGGCTGCGCTCGCCCTGCTCACGCAGGAGGCCGGCCATCGCCTCTTCGCCGTGTTCGGTCCGCTGCTGACGGCGGTCGCCTGCGCCGCCTTCCTGCTCAACCTGGTGCGCGGTGCGCCGGAGGCCAAGCGCTTCACCGGGAAGTTTCTCGGCTTCTTCAACACCACCTCTTACGCGATCTATCTCACGCACCTGCCGGTGCTCGGCCTGATGCACGGGCTCCTGCTCGGCTCGCGGCCCGACATCGCGACGTCGCAGCAGTTGGCGGTGACGATTGCCGCGATACCGGTCACCGTGGGGGTCGCCTGGCTTCTCACCATGCTGGTCGAGCGCCCGCTCACCGAATTTGGCCGCAGCTGGAAATGGAGCGGGCGGCCGCGCCTCGCCGCCGTTGCTTCGGTGCCGGAGCCCATATCGGTGCCCATGCCGGTGCCTGCGATTGCGCCTGCGCCGGCCTTGCGCGCGGCGGCTTAAGACTTGCGTCTTCGGATTTCCTCGATGGTGATCGTGTTGTCGGCGTCGCCGTCGCCGTGACGCATGCAAGCCTCTAGCAGGTCGGCGAGCACGCTCACGAACGGCAGTTGCTGGCCGCGCTTTTCGGCCTCGGCCAGCACGATCTTCATATCTTTGAGGTGCTGGGAGACCTTGCCGGCGGGCGCGAAATCGCCCGCCACCATCTTGTCGCCCTTGACGTCCATGATCTGCGAATAGGCGGCCGACTGGCGCGCGGTCTTTAAAAACTCGCCGAGGTCGAGGCCGAGCCGCTCGGCGAATACCAGGCCCTCCGCCAGCGCCGCGCGGTTGAGCCCGAGGATGTGGTTGATCGCGAGCTTGGTCTTGGTAGCGCTGCCGGCAGGCCCCGTGTAGCGGCGGCGCGGATAGATCGCGGCGAGGACCGCGTCGGCCTCCTGCACGGCCTGCGCGTCGCCGCCGATCAGCCCGAAGCCGTCGCCGGCGTCGATCTGGCCGCTCGAGCCCGACACCGGCGTATCGAGGAACGTCAGTCCGCGCGCGGCAGCGCGGGCCGCGAGCGATTCGATGCGCGCGGGCTCGCCGGTCGAGGCGCCGAGCGCGACGCGCGCGCCGCCGGCGATAAACTCTTCGACCACCTGTTCGACCTGGTCCATGGTCATCACGGCGATCAGCACTTGCCGGCATTGCCGCGCCACCTCTGCGGTCGAAGCGGCCGGCGCGCCGCCCATCTGCCGCAAGGCCTCGCGCCGCGCGGCGGCGATATCGAAGCCGACCACCGCAAAACCTGCATCGATCAGCCGGCGCGCCAGCGCCGTGCCCAGAAGCCCGATGCCGATCAAGCCGACTGGAGTGGCCATATATCTCTCCGCGCGAAGGCGCGATCATTCCACGCGCCTGCTACAATAGCCACGGGTGCGGAACCGGTGCCGTCCGCCGCGCCTAGAACAACATGCCCGCCGAGAAACCGCTCGTCGTCGATGCGCAGGATGTAGGACGGATGGATGGTGGCGAGCATCGCGATAAGCACGCGCATTACCGGCAGTTCGTGCGTGACCTGAGGGCGGGCGGCAAGGCGTCGGCGAAAAGTTGACAATGGCTCGTCATTCCGGGACGCGCCGGAGGCGCGGGCCCGGAATCCAGGGCTACAAGGAAGGCCTTGCCGTGTCGCTCTGGATTCCGGGTTCGCGAGCTTCATTCGCGCCCCGGAACGACGGAGTAAAACCTACACCAACAGCTTTTCCAGCCTGATCGGCAGCTCGCGCACGCGGACGCCGGTCGCGTGATAGACCGCGTTGGCGACCGCCGCGGCGGTGCCGACATTGCCGAGCTCGCCGATGCCCTTGATGCCGGCCGGATTGACGAAATCGTCCTCCTCCGGAACCAGGATCACGTCCAGCTCGCCGATGTCGGCGTTCACCGGCACCAGATAGTCGGCGAGGTTGTCGTTGACGTAGCGCGCATTGCGCGGGTCGATCTCGGTCGCCTCGTGCAACGCCGAGGAAATGCCCCAGATCATCGCGCCCATATATTGGCTGCGCGCGGTGCGCGGGTTCATGCGGCATTGCACCCGGTACCAATGTTCTTCGGGGCAAGTCGCCAGGCGCGGCGCAGTTCCTGGAGCTAGGGGAATTTTCGCGTTTCTCCCGTGCCGGAACACTCGATCGGGCCGGTTCCGTCTGTCATGCCGGCGTGACCCGGTTTGTGATTTGCGCGCGGGCGCGCTAAAAGCGCGCGCATGAGCACCGAAACCGAAGCCTGGCCGAGCGAATTGCGCCTGCACAAGGACCGCAAGGTCCTCACCGTCTCATTCGAAGGCGGCGAGCGCTACGACCTGCCGGCCGAATATCTGCGCGTGAAAAGCCCGAGCGCCGAGGTGCAGGGCCATTCGGCGGAGGAGCGCAAGACCGTGCCGGGCAAGCGCGCGGTCGAAATCCTCGAGGTGCTGCCGATCGGCAATTATGCCGTGCGACTGGTGTATGACGACATGCACGACACCGGCATCTACGGCTGGGAATACCTGCGCGACCTCGGCCGCAATCAGGCGCGCTATTGGCAGGAATATGTCGACGAGCTCGCCTCGAAAAACATGAGCCGCGATCCACCGGCGCGGCCCGCCCGTTCCTGACCGCGTCGCCTGCCGGCTTTTACAAGCCGCCGCCGCCGCCGATGCTGCCGCCGCCGCCACTGTTTTGCGGGGGTTGGCTGATATTATTGAGCTGCTGCTGGATCACCGCGTTGAGATCGTCGATTCCGCCGGTGCCCGGGGGCGGCAGGCCGCCGGGCGGCTCCTCGCCCTGGAAGGACCAGCCGTAGAGCGGGAACGCCGCGCCGCCCGCCGTGCTGACAATGGTGCCGTCCCATTCCACCGGCCCCTGCACGCCGCCATTGCTGGACAGTACATAGGCCGTGCCGGGCGTGGTCAGGCTCAGCACCTGGCCCGACGCCAGCGTGATGTCGGCCGAGCCCTCCACCAAGATGACGGTGAGCGTGTAGCCGTCGGTCGGGTTGCCGGAAATCAATATGTCCAGAATGGTGCCGCGGATGCCGAGCGTGGCGACCGGCGTCCTAATCGTATAATGGGTCGGGTTCTGCGCGCCGGTGATGAAGCGGAAGGCGCCTTGCGTCGCGTTGACGACGACACGCCCGGCGCCGCGGTCGGGATTGTAGACGAAGCGGTCGAGCGCGAGATCGGCGTGCGGGCCGATGCTCAGGCTGGTCTTGTCGAGCAGCAGAAGCTGCGCGCTGCTCGCTTCGCTGGTGCGGATATGTTCGTTCGCGAATACCGCGCTGCCGACCGACAGCGCGCGGCTCTGGCCGCCGTAGCTGCCCATCACCGAGTTGACGATCGCCGAGGCGACGCCGATTCCTTTCGCCGCCGCCGGCGCAAAGGGTGCGGCGAATAGAGCCGACATGAGCGTCAGAGAATATAAAACGCGCACGATGTTATTCATGCATCGAACACCAGTCGAATTTGCCGAGTGCGGCCGTCATGACCTATACTATTTTTTCAAACGTTGCACGCGGTAACAGGGTGCGCACGGCCTGCGATGTCGCGCGCGTATTGAACGAATGCAAAAGCCCGGTCGGCGGCATTCCTATTTGCTGGTCTTGTCCCTCGCCGTGTGTGTCGCCGTTGCCGGCGTCGCGGGCGCGACGCCGAAGCCGGTGCATAATGTGCACTCGCCCGAGCTCGACGCGCTCTACGCGCAGATCCTCAAGCATCCGCAGGACAGCGCGCTCAACTTGCGCTTTGCGCGCGCGGCCGAGCAGGCAGGCGTGTTGCGCTGGGCGCTATCCGCTTATGAGCGGGTGACGATGAACGATCCGAGCAATCTGGAAGCGCAGGCCGGCCTGCAGCGCATCCGCCGCAAACTGCAGCCGGACGTGAGCCGGGTGACGCTCGAATTCGGTTCCGCGCTCGAGACAAATCCGCGCTACTACGTCGGGCCCAAGCGCACCGAGATCGAGGGCCTGGCCGCCGCCATCCTCTACGACGAGCGCGCCATCGCCGACATGCGCTGGCGCACGACCGGCGCCGTCGCCGGCAAGATCTACAGCAAGAGCCACGATCTCGATTATGCGTCGGCCGCGCTCGATACCGGTCCGGTGATCGACGTGTTTCCCGGCTGGTCGCTGGTGCCGGCGCTCGGTGGCGCCGCCGCCTATTACGACGATCACTTCTACTACGGCGAAGGCGCGGCGAGCGCGACCTTCGAGAGCGCCACGCCGGGCGCCTCGCGCGCGCTGCAACTGCGCGCGGCCTACCGCTCCTACGACAAATTCTTTCCGGCCGGCAACGGCTACTATCTGCAGGCGCGCGGTCGCTTCGCCGTTCCCAACATGCTGGGCACCGGCAGCGTCGTTATCGCCTCTCCCTGGCTGCGCTACAGCGACATTTCCGGCACGGTCATTTCGCCGGTGAGCGAAATTCAGTCCGGCGCCTATGTCGAGGCCGGCGGCAAGCTGGAGGCCTATAAGAGCGTGACGAGCTGGCTTGTCTTGGGCGCCGAGTTTTCGGCGATCGAGCGCCGCTACCGCACCGACACTGTGCCGGTCATTGGCGGCAAGCGTCACGACACGCTGCTGATCCCCGGCGCCAGCCTGCTGTTTCCGCATGTTTTCTCGTACCAGACCGACCTGCGCATCAGCTATCAATACGTCCACGACGATTCCAACGATCCCAGTAAGGACTTCGACGACCACGTCGTCACTGCCAAGCTGATCTATCGCCTCGATCCGCGCGACGCGTTCAGCCAGCGCGGGGCCGCGCCGCGCTAAATTTGGCGCGGCCGCACCCGCTCGCCGGCGACCGCCGCTTGACCCCTCTTTTGGGCGCTGTTGTAGTGCGCTGAACGACATCTCCAGGCGGCGCATATGACGAAGCTTGCCTATCTGGGCCGCTGTCTCGCGGCCCAGTTCTCGAAAGCGCGATTCGCCTGCCCGAATTGCGGCTTCGCCGGCCCGAACGCCGTGGTCGACCGGAAATACCTCGTGACCCAACTGCGCCGTTGCGGCCGTTGCAAGATCATGTTCCGTACGCCGACCGATAGCTCCGGCCGGAACGAAGTGTTTTACGAGCAAGAATATGTGCAGGGGTTCACCACCGATTTGCCTAGCGACGCAAATCTCCAGGCGATGATGCAGACGAATTTCGCCGGCACCGGAAAATCGTACGCCTATTACATCGAGATTCTGGGCGGCCTGGGACTGCGGCCGGGCGCCAGCCTATTCGACTACGGCTGCTCGTGGGGTTACGGCAGTTATCAACTGGCGCAGGCGGGTTTCGAGGTTTCCGCTTTCGAAGTCGCGCCTACGCGCCGGCGCTACGCGTCGGAAAAGCTCAGGGTGCGCACCGTCGACGACATGGACCGGGCGGCGGAGGAATTTTCCGGCGCGTTTGACTGCTTCTTCTCGGCCCATGTGCTCGAGCACGTGCCTGCGCCGGCGCTGTCGTTTCAATACGCGATGCGGCTTCTCAGACACGGCGGACTTTTCGTCTCCTTCACGCCGAATGGTAGCGATGCGTATAGAAGGATCGCGCCGCGGTGGAGCAAGGTCTGGGGCGAATCCCACCCGAATTTCATCGATGCTGTTTTTCTCGACCGCAGCTTCAAGGGGTCGCCGCGCGCCGCCGGCTCGTCGCCGGTGCAAAATCCCGCCCTGCCGAATTCGAACGTGCTCGCGCGGCTCGACGGTCTTGCCGGCGCCGAGCTGTTCTTCGCCGCGCGGAAGGTCGGCAATGACTGGGGTTAGCGTGCGCGCTGCAACGGTCTGAATGGTGGGCGCTGTAGGGATTGAACCTACGACCTCTCCCGTGTGAAGGGAACGCTCTCCCGCTGAGCTAAGCGCCCGCCGTTTCAGGCGGAGGCGATATAAGGAGCGCGGTAGAGGAGTGTCAAGCCGCTACCGCTTGGCCGTTCGTCCCCGCGCAAGCGGGGACCCAGGGCGACAATTTCGAACGTTTCGGCAAAGAGCTGGATTTCCGCTTGCGCGGGAATGAACGGAGTCTGGGGAAGCGGATCGGATTTCGCTTCAGTTCGGGTTGCTCGGCTTGTCGTCGTGCGGCACGCGCGAGGCCGCCGTCTGCAGCGCGCGGATGCGGTCGGCCAGGTCGCCGTTCGAGGAGCGCGCTTCCTCGCCGTGCACGCTGTCGCCGTTGCTGTTGGCGGCGACGGCCGCGCGGTCGCGCACGGTCTCGGCCGCCAGGATGGCGTCGATCGGCGAGTTGGGGCCTTCCAGCGCGGACGCAAGCCGCGCCACTTCCGCCGCCACGTCGTTGATGCGTTCGCGCAGCAGCGCGTTCTCCACCCGCTCGGAGGCCCAGGCCTCCTCGGTCTCGCGCTTAATATTGCCGAGCTCGCGGGCGAGCCGGTCGCGCTCTTCGGTGGTGCGGTCGAGCGTCGCCTGCAGCTGCGCCTTCTCGCTCTTGAGCGACTCGTGCGCGGAGCTTGCGCGCGTATCGAGCTCGGCGATCGCGGAGCGCAGATCGCTTTCGGTCTTGTGCGCGGTTTCCAGCTCCGAGCGCATATTGGTGATGTGCACTTCGCTCTGGCTCAACAGGCGCGACACCTCGCCGAGCCGGCCTTCCAGGTCCTGCGCGCGTCGGCCGAGCAGTTCGGCTTCGGTGGTCTGCGCCGCCAGATGCTGCTCGAGCTCGCCGACGCGGCGGCCGAGGTTTTCCACCTTGCCGCGCTCCTGGTCGAGCTCCTTGGTCGCGACCTGCAATTCGCGCCGCTCGGCGTCGCGGCGGTCTTCGGCGATCTTCACCTCGTTGCCCGCTTCGGTCAGCCGCTCCTTCAGCGCCTCGACCTGGGTCTTGAGCGCGACGAGCTCGACCTTCTGCGCCTCGGCGAAAGTCGACTGCTCGTCCAATTCGCCGGTCAGCTTGGCAAGCTCGGCCTCCTTGTCGGCGAGCGTGCGCTGGGCGTCGTGCATGGCGCTGGTCTTGGCGGCGATCTCGTCCTCGGTCGCGCGCAACTGGTCGCGCAGCGCCTTGTCGCGCGCTTCCAGCGCAAAAATGGTGGCGGTCTTCTCGCCCAGCTCGATCTTGAGCCGGTTGATGGCGTCGCCCTTCTTGCCGAGCTCGGCGAGCTGGCTGGTGGTCTTGGTCTTGAGCTGGTCGACGCTCATTTCCAGGCGCCGCGTCGACATGGCGAATTCCGCGCGCAGCTGGTCCTTGTCGGCCTGGATCTCGGCCATCGACAGGGGCGTCGCCGCTTCCAGTCGCCGCATGGTCAGCCGCACCGCGCGGTTATGCACGAGGGGGATGACGACGAGACCGATCAAGGCCGCGACGAGAAAGCCGATCCCGAAATACATGATCGGTTCGATCATCTGGACGACGCCTCCAACTCACCCCTGGCCCTGAAACCCCGCACGAACCATCGCACGGGCGGCTTGGGCTTTCCAGCACCGGCCGACATTAACCTAAACCCGCCCGCGGCGTCAGTGGCGGGTTAAGCCCGTGGTTTTGCGGGGCTTCCGCTCAGAACGGGTTCCATGTCGCCTTCGGGGTGAACTTGAGATAGCCGATATTGGCGCCCAGCCTTAAGCCCACGCCCGAGCGGATCGGCACCACCACGATATTGTTGGCGGTCAGCGCGGTCATGCCGAAGCCGCCGATGAAATAGGCGGAACCGTCGATGCCGGCGAAGCGCTGGTAGATCGCGTCGGTCGCCGGCAGCTTATAGACCAGCATCATGGTGCGGGCGCCTTCGCCGCCGTAATCGAAGCCGACCGAGGGGCCCTCCCAGAACACGCGGCGGTCGCCGGCGTTGCGGGTATAGAGCGTGCCGTCGCCGTAGCGCAGGCCGATCACGAAGGCGCCCGAGCCCTCCTGGCCCAGCACGTAGCCGTTCGGCTCGCCGAATTTGCTGAAGGCTTTCTGCACCACCAGGGCCAGCCCGCGCGACACGCTGCCGAAGAACTGGTGGCCGGCCTGCACGATCTCGTCGACCGAGAAAGTATCGCGATGGGCCGGGACCGGCCGGTCCTGCGCGGCAGCCGGAGAGGCGCCGAAGGCGATCAGGCACAGGGATAAAGCCGCAAGCCTCAAGGTCGCGCGCATCGGGTGCTCCATGAACTGTCTTAATAATCCCGGCCCCGCTTAACGGGTTGCTCACGGCGGCGGCCATATTGTGGCGAAGAAGACAACCGAATCACGCCAATACTGGCCCAGCACTATGACCCCGGCACGGCAGCGACGAAAGCCGCGTTTTGGCCTCGCCTTTTTGGCCGCGGCGGGGATTTTCCTGGCTATCGCCGCCGCGCCGGTGCGGGCCACGGCCGAGCCGGTGGCGGTCAATCCCAACACCGGGCTCGCCATCAGCGGCTTCGATCCGGTCGCCTATTTCGCCGACCGTAAGCCGCGCATCGGCCGGGCCGATCTCGAACTGCGCGTCGACGGCGTGGTGTGGCGCTTCGCCAACGCCGGCGACCGGGCGGCGTTCAAGGATCACCCGGAGGTCTATGCGCCGCGCTTCGGCGGCTACGATCCCGTCGCGCTCGCGCGCGGCGCCTCGGTCGCCGGCCACCCGATGTATTGGGCGGTGAGCGGCGAACGGCTTTACTTGTTTTACGACGCCGCGGCGCGCGCCGCCTTCCTCGCCGACCCCGGCCGCTACATCGAAGCCGCGACGCGCAAATGGCCGGCGCTCCAGCGCACCATTGCGCAGTAGCTTCTGACCGTCATTCCGGCGCGCGGCCGCAAGGCCGCGAGCCCGGAATGACAGTCTGATAAGACAGCCGCTAGCCTATGACCGCCTTTGCCTTCTCCGCATCGCCCCAGGCGATGAAGGCGGGGATGCGGAAATCGGCCGCCACCTGTCCGTAGACGAGTGGCGCGCCTTGCGGCTTCGTCACGATCCCGCCGGCGGCGGCGATCACCGCATGGCCTGCCGCCACGTCCCATTCGCACGTGGTGGCAAGGCGCGGATAGACGTCGGCCGAGCCGTCGGCCACCTGGCAGAACTTGATCGCCGAGCCGCTCGGCATCCGTTCGACCGGGCCGAGCTTTTCCAGAAATGTCTTCGTGTCTTCGTCGAGATGCGAGCGGCTCACCACCGCGACGCCGCTCTGCGCCGGCCAGCGCCGCGTGCGGATCGGCTGCGCGCGGTCGGCGCCGTCGTCGCGCAAGCGCAGCCGCTCGGCGCCGCGTCCGACGATGCCGCGCCAGAGCGCACCGCGCGCCGGCGCCGCCACGATGCCGGCGAGCGGCGCGCGGCTGCCGAGGATTGCGAGATTGACGGTGAACTCGTCGCGACCGGCGAGGAATTCCTTGGTGCCGTCGAGCGGATCGACCATCAGGAACGAGCCGCCGAGCGCGGGCGCAGCCTCCCGCCCGCTCTTTTCCTCCGACACCGCCGGCACGCCGGGCATCAGCTTTGCGAGTCCTTCGAGGATCACTGCCTCGGAAGCTTCGTCGGCGGCGGTCACCGGCGACTGGTCGGGTTTGAGCTGCCGTCCCACCGTGCCCGGGGCGAATGTGCGGATCACGGCACAGGCGCGCGCGACGATAGTCGTCAGCTCGTCGATGAGCGCGGCCGCGTCGGCCGGCGAAATCTCGGAAATAGCGGCCAAAACTGCGGCTCCTTGGCTTGCCTTCGGTCCTTGGCGCTTGCGCGCATGCGGTGTATCACGCCTCGCGACCGGCGCGGCAACCGATTCGCCGGTGATATGGCACGCACAGTGGAGACCAGTCCATGTCCGCATCGTCCATCGAAGCGCTCGATCTTGCCGCCCTGCTGTGCTCGCGCGTCTGCCACGACCTGATCAGCCCGGTCGGCGCCATCGTCAACGGGCTGGAAGTGCTGGAGGAAGAGAAGGACGAGGCCACGCGCACCTTCGCGCTCGATCTCATCAAGAAGAGCTCGAACACCGCCTCCGCCAAACTGCAATTCTGCCGCATCGCGTTCGGCGCCGCCGGCTCCGCCGGCGCCCAGATCGACACCGGCGACGCCGAGAAGGTGGCGCGCGGCTTCTTCGAGGACGACAAGACCAAGCTCGCCTGGAAGCTGCCGCGCCTGCTGCTGCCCAAGAATCGCGTCAAGCTGCTGCTCAACATGCTGCTGATCGCGGGCCACGCCATCCCGCGCGGCGGCCAGCTCACGGTCGACGCGATCGGGGAGGGCGAGGGCATGGGCTTCAAGGTCGCGGCCAGCGGCACCAACGCCAAAGTTCAGCCTGCCACCGCCGCGCTGCTATCCGGCGACGCGGGCGCGGATCCCCTCGATGCGCACCGCATCCAGCCGTTCTATGCCGGACTGCTCGCCAAGGACTGCGGCGTGAAGGCCGCCATGGTCATGGAAGGCGACACGGTGGTGGTGAGCGCGCAGTAGGCGAATCGTACCCTGGAAGCATCGAGATAGTCCGCAAGCGATCTCCGGGCGCCCGGCGCGCCCGGAGGGATTTACGCCTTCACGCTTGTCGAGACGATCAATGGCGGAAGGGCGGGCCGCCGGCGAACGCGCCATGCATCATGCCCGAACCGAATGCCAGACCCGGAAGCATCTGCTGGGCTTTGGTCTTTTGCGTATCGTCGAGCGTGGCAAGCAACTCATTCGCTGTGGACTTCACGGCCTCGAACTGCTTCTGTCCCTGTTCCCGCATCTTGCTGGCGAATGCAAAGCGATCCTGCGGATTGGTCGGATTGGCGCTTTCGCGCGTGGCTTTCATCGTCGCCGCGACGTCCTGCACAGTCTTGGCATACTTCGTCCAGGCTGCTTCCTGGGCGGGTGTAATGGCCAGTTCGGTCTTCAGCCTGTCGATCTGCGCCTGATCGGCGAAGGCGAATCCAGGACCTCCTGGGCCCATCATGCCCGGGCCCATTGCTCCACGCATGTGCTGCATCATGGGCGGGCCCATGCCGGGACCCATATGCCACATCATGCCGGGACCCATGCCACCGGGGCCGTTGCCCTGCATGAACGGCGGACCGAAACCGGGGCCGTGCGACTGCGCGAGTGCCCATCCAGCGACCAGCAATGTGGCGCCGCCGATGGCGCCGATCACCCAGACTTTTTTCTTCATGGCTCTCTCCAATGCGTTGGCAACGGAGATATCCGTTGCTCGTGTGCCTATATGGGAAAGCCCATGTCACCCAAGTTTTTCCGAGCCAAGGTATTTTGTGACAAAGTGTGTCAAACGCTTCGGCCGCCATGATCTGCCACATATTTTCGTAAAGTGAGCAGAGGACCTTCGTTTATAGTCGAGCCATGCAGAGCGGGCCGCATATTCTCGTCGTCGACGATCATCGCGAAATTCGCGATCTGGTGTCGCGCGCGCTCGCGAAGGAAGGTTTCCGAGTCAGCACGGCAGCGGACGGCCGCGTCATGCGCAAGGTCCTCGCTGACAGCCGGATCGATCTCATCCTGCTCGACCTGATGCTGCCGGGCGAAGACGGACTGTCGCTCTGCCGCGGCTTGCGCGCCGAGTCTAACATTCCGATTATTATGCTCACGGCGAAAGGCGACGAGATCGACCGGATCATCGGGCTGGAAATGGGAGCCGACGACTATCTTCCCAAGCCCTTCGGCAGCCGCGAATTGATCGCCCGCATCAAGGCCGTGCTCCGTCGCAGCCGAGAAAGCACTCCTGCAGCTCTTCCCGACCAGCGGCCGAAGCGATATCGCTTCGAGGGGTGGGTGCTGGACACCGGCCAACGCGAGCTCGTGCGCAAGGACGGCGTCACCGTCCCACTCAGCACCGGGGAGTACGACCTGCTGATGGCGCTGGTTGAGCGGCCGCAACGGGTGCTCAGCCGCGACCAACTCCTCGACCTCGCGCGTGGCCGCACGGCCAGCGCGTTCGACCGCAGCATCGACACGCAGGTGAGCCGTTTGCGCAAGAAGCTCGAACGCGATCCGGCCAACCCCAAGATCATCAAGACGGTCTGGGGCGGCGGTTACATGTTTACGCCAACTGTAGCTCCGCAATGAGACGGTTGTTTCCGCAAAGCCTGTTTGGGCAGACTCTCCTGGTTCTGCTTGTGGGCCTGCTGATTTCGCAGCTTGCCGGGTCGCTGATTTACCGCACCGACCGCGAGGACGCGGTGCGCGCAGTCGGCGGGTTCGCTACGGCGCAGCGGATCGCCAATCTCACGCGCCTGGTGGAGGATACGCCGTACGACGGCCGCCAGCGGATTGTAGCTGCTCTGAATGACCCCTCGTTTCACGTCTCATTGTCGGCCGAACCGCCGAGTCTTGTGTCGAACGACGATGGTGGGGGCGTCGCCGAGGCCGTCAAAGAATTTCTCGTCGATCAGCTTGCGCTCGGGTCCGCGCGGCAGCCTCGAGTTGCCGTCGCATCGAATAGTGCTCCTGCCTTCGGCAGGTGGCGCCCAATGATGGGCCCAGGTCCGATGATGCATGGCTTCGGAGCATTCGGTCCGTTAGGAGGATTTCGCGATTTGCGTGTTGCAATTCCGTTGGCGGACGGCCACTGGCTTACCTTCACTTCGGCGGTGCCGGCGAGCGGACCGGCCTTGTCGCGGCAGTTTCTCATTTCGATGGCGCTGATGGCCGTCATCCTCATCGGCATTTCCGTATGGGTTGTCCGCCGCGTCACGGCACCGCTCACCTCATTGTCGGCCGCCGCCGAGCGGCTCGGCACTGACTTGAACGCGCCACCGCTGCCCGAGACAGGCACGATCGAGACGCAAAAGGCCGCGCATGCCTTCAATACCATGCAAGCCCGGCTGCGCAGCCTGATTGACAACCGAATGCGCATGCTCGCCGCGATCTCGCATGATCTGCGTACCCCGTTGACCCTGCTGCGGCTGCGCGCAGAGAATGTCACCGAAGCCGCCGAGCGGGACAAGATGCTGGCCACCATCGCCGAGATGGATGCGATGCTTGCCGAAACGCTTCGCTTTGCCCGCGACGAAGCAACCGCCGAACCACGCCGCCGTACGGATATCTCGGCGCTCCTTGCCAGTGTGGTCCATGACATGGCCGATGCCGGTGCGCCGGTTAGTGTGGAGCCCGCACAGGCGGTTATCTGTGAGTGCCGGCCAGCGGCGCTCAAACGCGCACTGACGAACCTCCTCGACAATGCCGTGAAATATGGCAAGCGGGCTCGGATAACGATCCGAACGACGCCGGAATGGGTCGAGATCGTGATTGACGATGATGGACCGGGACTTCCTGAAGATGAGCTGAAGCGCGTATTTGAGCCGTTTTATCGTGTGGAAGCGTCGCGAAGCCGCGATACTGGCGGGATCGGCCTCGGGCTGGCGATCGCGCTTTCAATAATCCAGGGACAAGGCGGCCAACTTACGCTGAACAATCGCCGGGAAGGCGGTCTTCGTGCGACTATTGCGCTACCGATTGCCTCGCAAGGCTGAGGTTGCCCTGCATGATTTAATCGAGACCTATAACAAGCCAGTGCTTCAGATTTGACTTTATATGCGAGCCACTCTGCAAGGTTTGGCATACTTGTTGCGCATTATTCGTTATTCGGCGTCCGCTCGAAAATAGATGGGTGCGCGCCGTGTTGGCGTCATCGAGATGAACGCTGCCGCTGGCACTCGCTTGACGAATGCCTGCCGGACAAGGCTCGCGAGGGGGGCTTTTGCAATCACCGCGGTTAACGAACGGTTAATAACCGGGCGTCCTATACCGTTCCGCAACCAAAATTAAACCCTTACTCGCCAGACTGGCGGCGCTCCCGCGTGGAGAGCGGCGGACGGGCCCGTAGCCCGTCGACGAAGGCGTTTCCATGGACGACCTGTTGCGTGAATTCGTGACCGAGACGAACGAGAGTCTCGACGTGGTCGACGTCGAGCTCGTGCGCTTCGAGCAGGATCCGAATAACGCCCGCATCCTCGACAACATCTTCCGCCTGGTCCACACCATCAAGGGCACCTGCGGCTTCATCGGCCTGCCGCGCCTGGAAGCGCTGGCGCATGCCGCCGAGACGCTGATGGGCAAATTTCGCGACGGCCTGCCCGCGACCAACGATGCGGTCACGCTGATCCTCGCCACCATCGACCGCATCAAGTCCATCCTCGACTCGCTCGAGCGCGAGCAGCGCGAGCCGGCGGGCGACGATGCCGAGCTCATTGCCGATCTCGAGCGCATGGTCGGACGGCTTGCCGCGCCGGCCGAGGCGCGGGCGGACGATCCTTCGACCGGGCAGGCGCAAGATCAGGAGCAGGAGCCGCCGTCGCGCGCCGGCGAGGCCTCGCCCGAGGATCTCGAGCGTGCCTTCCGCGAAACCGAGGCCGATCCGGTCGACGTCGCTGCGAATCCGTCGGCCGAGGCGTCTGCGCCGGACGCCGAAACGGCCACGATCGCGGACAAGAGCGCCGACAAGAGCGTCAACCCGTCGATCCGCGTCACGCTCGACACGCTCGAGCACCTGATGACCATGGTGTCCGAGCTGGTGCTCACCCGCAATCAGTTGATGGACATCGTGCGCCGCCACGAGGACTCGGAATTCAAGACGCCGCTGCAGCGCCTGTCCAACGTCACCGCCGAGCTGCAGGAAGGCGTGATGAAAACGCGCATGCAGCCGATCGGCAATGCCTGGCAGAAGCTGCCGCGCATCGTGCGCGACCTGTCCAACGAGCTCGGCAAGCCGATCGAGATCGAAATGCACGGGGCCGAGACCGAGCTCGACCGCCAGGTGCTCGACCTGATCAAGGACCCGCTCACCCACATGGTGCGCAACTCGGCCGATCACGGGCTCGAGACCCCGGCCGAGCGGCGCAAGCTTGGCAAGCCCGAGCGCGGTTCGATCCGTCTGTCGGCCCATCACGAGGGCGGCTACATCATCATTCAGATCGCCGACGATGGCCGCGGCCTCGATACCGCTCGCATCAAGGCCAAGGCGATCGCGCAGGGGCTCGCCACCGAGGCCGAGATCGAGAAGCTGACCGAAGCGCAGATCCATAAATTCATCTTTGCGCCCGGCTTCTCCACCGCGTCACAGGTCACCAGCGTTTCCGGTCGCGGCGTCGGCATGGACGTCGTGCGCAACAATATCGATCAGATCGGTGGTACCATCGGCGTGAAGTCGGTCGCCGGCGCCGGCTTGAATTTTACCATCAAGATTCCGCTGACGCTTGCCATCGTGGCGGCGCTGATCGTGGAAGCGGGCGGCGAGCGCTTCGCCATCCCGCAGCTTTCCGTGGTCGAGCTGGTGCGTGCGCGCAAAGGCTCCGAGCATCGCATCGAGCGCATCAAGGACACGGCCGTCCTGCGCCTGCGCGACAAGCTGTTACCGCTGGCGCGGCTTTCCCATCTGCTCGGCGCCGCGGACGGCGACGTGGAAGACGGCTTCATCGTCGTCACGCAAGTCGGCAACCAGACCTTCGGTATCGTGGTGGACGCGGTGTTCCACACCGAGGAGATCGTGGTGAAGCCGCTGTCGAGCCGGCTGCGCCACATCGCGCTGTTCTCCGGCAACACCATACTGGGCGACGGCGCGGTGATTATGATCATCGACCCGAACGGGGTGGCGCAGGCTTTCGGCGCCGCCGCCGTCTCGCAGATGGCAGGCGGCGGCGAAAGCGAGCGCCGTCCCGCCGGCGCCGACCAACAGGCGACGTCGCTTCTGGTGTTCCGCGCCGGCTCCAGCCAGCTCAAGGCGGTGCCGCTCGCGTTGATCACGCGGCTGGAAGAAATCGACGCGCGCAAGATCGAATTGTCGAACGGCCGCCACATGGTGCAGTACCGCGGTCAGCTCATGCCGCTCGTCACGCTCGGCGATCATGTGCGCGTGCGCGAGGAGGGCGCCCAGCCGTTGCTGGTGTTCTCCGACGGCAGCCGCTCGATGGCGTTGGTGGTGGACGAGATCGTCGACATCGTCGAGGACCGCCTCGACGTCCAGGTTGGCAGCGACAATCCCGGCGTGCTCGGCTCGGCCATCGTCAAGGGCCAGGCGACCGAGATCGTCGATGTCGGGCATTTCCTGCCGCTTGCCTTCGAGGACTGGTTCCGCCGCAAGGAGCAGCCGAGCCAGGCGCGTGTCCGCTCGGTGCTGCTGGTCGACGATTCGCCGTTCTTCCGCAACATGCTGACGCCGGTGCTGCAGGCCGCCGGCTATGCCGTTACGGCCGTTGCTTCCGCCGTCGAGGCGCTCGTCCTGCTGCGCGATGGCGTACGGTTCGACGTAGCGATTACCGATGTCGAGATGCCGGAGATGGACGGCTTTGCCTTCGCCGAGGCCGTGCGCGCCGAGGCCGCGACCGCCGACCTGCCGGTGATCGCGCTGTCCTCGGTCATTTCGGCCGAGGCGATCGAGCGCGGCCGCCGCGCCGGCTTTCACGATTTTGTCGCCAAGTTCGATCGGCAGGGGCTGATCGCGGCGCTCAAGGAGCAGGCCGAGTTCGGCCGGGCCGCGTGACCGTCATGAACGACGAAACAGTGCAGAAGCTGAGGGAATACGTCACGGTCATGATCGGGGGGCAGTTGTTCGGCCTGCCGATCCTCAACGTCCAGGACGTCTTCGTCCCCGAGCGGCTGACGCGGGTTCCGCTGGCGCCGGCCGAGATCGCCGGTGTGCTGAACTTGCGCGGCCGCATCGTCACGCTGATCGACATGCGCCGCCTGCTCGGTCTCGGCGAGCGTGCGAAGGGCGCGGAGGTCATGGCGATCGGCGTGGAGGCGCGCGGGGAATCCTACGGGCTGTTGATCGACGGCGTGGGCGAGGTGCTCAAGCTGGACGATGCCGGCCGCGAGCCGGCGCCGGTCAATCTCGATGCGCGGCTGGCGCGGGTATGCGCCGGCATCCACCGCCTGGAGGGCGAGCTGCTGGTCGTGCTCGACGTCGACCGTGTGTTGAACGCCGGATCGGCCAAGGCCGCATGACGGGGCGCGCGCTTGCAAAGAATTTCGAACCAGAAAAGCGAGGACGTGTGATGAAAACCTGCTTGATCGTGGATGACTCCAGCGTCATCCGAAAAGTCGCCCGCCGGATACTCGAAGGGCTCGACTTCGAAATCGTGGAGGCCGAAGACGGCGAGCAGGCGCTCGACGTCTGTCGGCGCAAGATGCCGGAAGCCGTCCTGCTCGACTGGAACATGCCGAAGATGGACGGCTACGAGTTCCTGCGGCTGCTGCGCAAGCTGCCTGGCGGCGACGCGCCCAAGGTGGTGTTCTGTACTACCGAGAACGACGTGGCGCACATCGCACGCGCGCTGCACGCCGGCGCCAACGAATACATCATGAAGCCGTTCGACAAAGAAATCGTGGAAGCCAAATTCCAGGAGGTTGGCCTCATCTGACCGCGGCTCGCACGAGCCATCCTCGCGACAACAATAACAGGAACAGGCGTCACCCATGACCGTCGCCGTGGTAAGCCGCACTCCCACTGCCGTTAGCAGACGCATCCGCGTCATGATCGTCGACGACGCGGTGGTCGTGCGCGGGTTGTTTTCGCGCTGGGTGCAGGAGGAGGCCGATCTCGAAGTGGCGGCCGCCGTGCGCACGGGGCGGGAGGCGGTCGACCAGCTCGAGCGCGCCGATCCCGACGTGGTCGTGCTCGACGTCGACATGCCGGAGATGGACGGCATCACCGCCCTGCCGCTGCTGTTCGAGAAGAAGCGCGACCTGGTCGTGATCATGGCGTCCACGCTGACCCGGCGCAACGCCGAGATTTCTTTGCGGGCGCTGTCGCTCGGCGCCGCCGACTACATCCCCAAGCCCGCCAGCAACCGCGAAGTCACCGGGGGGGTGGCGTTCCGGCGCGAGCTGATCGAGAAGATCCGTCATCTCGGTTTGCGCCGGAAGCGGCTGCGCCAGGCGGCCCCGGCGGCGCCGGCACGCGCCGCGACTGCCAAGCATGCCGCGCCGCCTTTGCAGCCGAGCATCAAGCCGGAGCACCCGCCGCTGGCGCTGCGCCCGATGCCGCTGACGCCGCCGCGTGTGCTGCTGATCGGGTCCTCCACCGGCGGGCCGCAGGCGCTCAACGCGGTGGTCGGCGAGATCGCCGGCGTTATCGCCCGCGCGCCGGTCTTAATAACGCAACACATGCCGCCGACCTTCACCGCGATCCTGGCCGAGCACCTGGCGCGCGTCGCCAAATGCCCGGTGCACGAGGGCCAGGACGGCGAGCCCGTCAATGCCGGCACCATCTACATCGCCCCCGGCGGCCGCCACATGACGGTCGCGCGCCGCGACAACGGCACCGCGGCGATCGCGCTCGACGACGGGCCGCTCGTCAATTTCTGCAGGCCGGCGGTGGACCCGCTGTTTTCCTCGGCGGCGCAAGTGTGGGGAGCGAAAGCGCTCGGCCTGGTGCTGACCGGCATGGGCGCCGACGGGCTCAACGGCGGCAAGGCGCTGGTTGCGGCCGGCGGCCACATCATCGCGCAGGACGAGCCTTCAAGCGTCGTCTGGGGCATGCCCGGACAGGTCGCGCATGCCGGGATTTGCTCCGCGGTGCTGCCGCTGAAAGAGATCGGCCCGCGGCTGGCCCGGCTGTTCGCCGGCGAGCGCGAGAGAAGCGGGGTGCGCGCATGAGCCCGGAGGATTTCGTCTGGCTGCGCAAACTCTTGAAGGACCGTTCCGGCCTCGTGCTGGCGGCGGAGAAGCAGTATCTCGCCGAGAGCCGCCTGCTGCCGCTGGCGCGCAGGAACGGCATGACGACGCTCGCCGAGCTGGTGGCGCGGCTGAAAAGCCCGCAGGCCGCGACGCTCGCCACCGAAGTGGTCGACGCCATGACCACCAACGAGACCTTCTTCTTCCGCGACAAGATCCCGTTCGAGCATTTCCGCAACGTCATCCTGCCGGCGCTGATCGAAGCGCGCGCGCGCGAAAAGCGCATCCGCATCTGGTGCACGGCCGCGGCCACCGGCCAGGAGCCCTATTCGCTCGCCATGATCCTCGACGAGATGGCCGACGCGCTCGAAGGCTTCAAGGTGCAGATCCTGGCGACCGACATCTGCGCGGGCGTGGTCGACAAGGCCAAGGCCGGGCTTTATTCGCAATTCGAGGTGCAGCGCGGGTTGCCGATCGCCCTGCTGATCAAGCATTTCGCGCAGGAAGGCGAGCGCTGGCGCATCGCGCCGCACTTGCGCGCCATGGTGCAATTCCGCACGCTCAACCTGCTCAACGATTTCAAGCCGCTCGGCTTTTTCGACGTGGTGTTCTGCCGCAACGTGCTGATCTATTTCGACCAGCCGACCAAGAGCGACGTGCTCGCGCGCATCGCGCGGCAGATCCCGCAGGACGGCTTCCTCGTGCTCGGCGCCGCCGAAACGGTGGTGGGCTTGACCGACCTGATGAAGCCGGTGCCCGACAAGCGCGGGCTTTATGTGCCGAGCGAGCGCGTTGCGCGCGCGCCAGCGCCGGTGGTGAAGTTCGCGGCGAAGGCTTAGCCCCGTCATTCCGGGACGCGCCGAAGGCGCGGACCCGGAATCCATACTCCCTGCGACTGTGTTTGGCATTCGCGCGCGAATCGTGAAGCTGCGGCGTATGGATTCCGGGTTCGCTCGCCATAGCGCGTAAACGCGCTTGTGGCTCGCGCCCCGGAATGACGGGCGCGGTATTCCGCGAGCGCGCCGGCGCTCGAGTGGCGCTGTTGGTGGCCGCCATCCTTCGAGGCTCGCTGCGCTCGCACCTTAGGATAACGGCGAGAGGCTGTGCCGCGTCGCACCGCCCCTTGATCCCCGTCAAAGCGCGTCCTTCCCAACCCGCTAGCGTGTGACCCGAAGCAATCCCGGCTCCGCCCGCCGCGGCCCGTACTTGCGAATATACGAAGGTATGAATATATCTTCCGCACGGGCAAGGCGACGGATGCCGGGTAAGGCATAAGCGACGGGAAAGGTTGAGGAAATCAAGGGGCGGCGCGGACCATAACGCGCCGAGACGGACGGGCGAAGAGGCCGGCGCGCACCGCGCAAGGCTCATCAAAGCGCCCGAGCCGATCACCCCCGCAAACGAAGCAAGGAGTGCAACGTCATGGCGGAAGTCGTGGTTCTGGGCGCCGGCTTGAGCGGCACCATCATGGCCTATGAGCTCAAAGCGCAGCTGCGCAAGGGCGACAAGCTGAGCGTGATCGGGCAGGGCGAGCGCTATCACTTCGTGCCGTCCAACCCCTGGGTGGCGGTCGGCTGGCGCTCGGCCGACGACATCTCGATCGACCTGCCCTCGGTGATGACGCGCAAGGGCATCCGCTATTACCCGCAAGGCGCCAAGCGCGTGCACGCGGCCGAGAACCGCGTCGAGCTGGAGGACGGCAAGTCGGTCGCCTACGACTACCTGGTGATCTGCACCGGGCCGGAGCTTGCCTTCGACGAGATCGAAGGCCTGGGGCCGGAGGCCAACACGCAGTCGATCTGCCACGTCGATCACGCGGAAGCCGCCAAGGAGGCGTTCGAGAAGTTCGCCAAAGCGCCGGGGCCGATCGTGGTCGGCGCGGTGCAGGGCGCGTCCTGCTTCGGGCCGGCTTATGAGTTTGCCTTCATCCTCGACACCGAGCTGCGCCGCCGCAAAATGCGCGACAAGGTGCCGATGACCTTCGTGACGACCGAGCCTTACATCGGCCATCTCGGCCTCGACGGCGTCGGCGACACCAAGGGCCTGCTCGAAAGCGAGATGCGCGAGCACCACATCAAGTGGATCACCAATGCGCGCGTGAAGGGCATCGCCGCCGGCAAGATGACGGTCGAAGAGGTGGGCGACGACGGGCAGGTGAAGAAGACGCACGAACTGCCGTTTGCCTATTCGATGATGCTGCCCGCTTTCCGCGGCGTTAGCCGCGGTGCGCGGCATCGAGGGGCTGGTCAACCCGCGCGGCTTCGTCATCGTCGACAAGCACCAGCGCAATCCGAAGTTCAAGAACGTGTTCAGCGTCGGCGTCTGCGTGGCGATCGCGCCGCAGGAGGCAACGCCGGTGCCGACCGGCGTGCCGAAGACCGGCTTCATGATCGAATCCATGGTGACGGCGACCGCGCTGAACATCGGCCGGCTGCTGCGTGGGCGAGGAGCCGGACGCCGAGCCGACCTGGAACGCGGTGTGTCTTGCCGATTTCGGCGACAGCGGCGTGGCGTTCGTGGCGCAGCCGCAGATCCCGCCGCGCAACGTCAACTGGGCCTCGAAAGGCGCCTGGGTGCACTACGCCAAGATCGGCTTCGAGAAGTATTTCATGCGCAAGATCAGGAAGGGCGAGAGCGAGCCGTTCTACGAGAAGTTCCTCATGGACAAGCTCAACCTGCGCAAGATCAAGGAAGTGAAGAAGACGGAGAAGGAAACCGTCTGATGGCCACGTTCCAGCACATCGTCTGCCCGCATTGCGCGGCGACCAACCGGGTGCCGGCGGGCAAGCCGGCAACGCAAGCGAAGTGCGGTTCCTGTCACGCCGCGCTGTTCACCGGGCATCCGGCGGCGGTCGACGCGGCGAGCTTTGCCAAGCACGTCAAGGCGGGCGACTTACCCGTGCTGGTCGACGTGTGGGCGCCGTGGTGCGGGCCGTGCCGCATGATGGCGCCGATGTTCGAGGCGGCGGCGGGCGAGCTGGAGCCGCAGGTGCGGCTGTTGAAGCTCAACGCCGACGAGGCGCCGCAGGTGGCGGCCGAGTTGGGCGTGCAGGGCATCCCGGCGCTGCTGTTGCTGCGCGGGGGCCGTGTCGTGGCGCGCCAGGCCGGCGTGATGGACGCGGGTCATATCGTAGCGTGGGCGCGCGGCGCGCTGGCGCAGGCGGCTTAAGTTGCTCGTCATTCCGGGGCGCGAGCGCAGCGAGCGAACCCGGAATCCAGAGCGGCAAATTCGGAGTTTGAGACCCTGGATTCCGGGCTCGCGCCTTCGGCGCGCCCCGGAATGACCGGGAGAAAAAAGGAGAAAGCGAAAATGAACGTCGATCGCGCCGTGATGGCCATGGCTGGAATGATGATCCTCATCAGCGCCGTGCTGGCTTACTGGCTGAGCCCGTGGTGGCTGCTGCTCACCGCCTTCGTCGGGCTCAACATGCTGCAATCCGCCTTCACCGGCTTCTGCCCGGCGGCGGCGATCTTTCATAAGCTCGGCCTGAAAGCCGGCTGCGCGTTTCAGTAGACAAAACGTATCGCAGTCTTTGAGGCGAAACGATTGCAGCGTCGGCGTCGCCATTGCATGATGTCGTCGTCGACAATTCGGAGGGCACTGACAATGGCGAAGCGCAGAAAAACAGCGAAGCGAAAGAAGCGCAGCAGCAAAGCGGATCGCGCGCGCATCTCCGCCAAACAGCCACATGAGGTCTATTACGTCGCGCGCAAGTTCGGCGTCAGCGCCGATACCGTGAGAAAGGCCATCAAGAAGGTCGGCCATATGCGCGAGAAAGTATACGCCGAGCTCGAAAAGCACGCGTGAGTGGCCGCTATCTACTTACTCCGCGGCCGCTTGATTTATCTCAATTGACCGCGTTCGCGGCCTCACTACTGTAATTTTCGCGCGCGCGCCGTATCGCGGTGATATAGCGGCGCGACATGGATCCCTGCGACGGAGGAATCGGAGAATGAAACGCGTGTTTCTTGCTGCGATTATCGCGAGCTTCGCGGCCGGCTCGGCCATGGCGGCGAGTTGCAATGCGGTCGGCAAAGACGGCAAGCCGCTCAGCGGCGCCGCCAAGACGAGCTTCATGAAGAGCTGCTGCACCAAGGCGGCCATCGGCAAGGACGGAAAGCCGCTCAAGGGAGCGGCCAAGGCGAGCTTTATCAAGTCCTGCGAAAAGGGCGGCTAAGCGGCTTCGCGACGACAATGGCGAACGAGGGCGCGTATCGCGGCGCCCTCGGCGCCGCTTTCCTATCCGGCGCGCCAGGCGAGGCCTCGGCGGCGCGGTTGTTCATGTAAGGAGCTGACAATGAAACGATCCGCCTTCGGGGCCATGCTGGCCGCCGCAGTGCTCGCGCTTGCGCTTGTCTCGCCCGCCGCCGCCAAGACGGCCAAGGAATGCCGCGCCGAATGGAGCGCGCACAAGGCCGAGAACAAGGCCAAGGGCATCACCGAAAAGGCCTATGTCGCCAAGTGCCGCGGCGAGACCGAAAAGCCGAAGGCGGCGGCGAAGACCAAGGAAAAGGCGGCCGAAAAGAAGGCCAAGACGAGCAAAGAGACCAAGAAGGAAAAGGCGGCCGAGAAGAAGGAAAGCAAGAAGAAGGCGGCCGCGACCTCCGGCAAGAAGACGGTCAAGGAATGCGAGGCCGAATGGCGCGCGAACAAGGCCGCCAATCAGGCCAAGAGCATCACCGAAAAGGCTTACGTCGCGCAGTGCCGCAGCGGCACCGCCATGGTGCCGGCCGCCGCGCCCGAGAAGAAGATGAGCGCGCCGGCTGCGCCCGCGCCGGCCAAGAAGACCGCGGCACCCGCGGCCGCGCCTGCCAAGAAGATGGCGACGCCCGCACCCGCCACCGGCAAGCCGGCCGGCGCCAATCAATATGCCAGCGAAGGTGCGGCGAAATCGCATTGCCGCGGCGGCACGGTGGTCTGGGCCAATCTCAACTCCAAGATCTACCATTTCACCGGCAGCCACGCGTACGGCCAGACCAAGCAAGGCGCCTATATGTGCGAGAAGGACGCCATGGCGCAGGGCATGCGCGCGGCCAAGAATGAGAAGCATCCTTGAACCGCAATACGCATGGAGCAGCACAATGGCTTTATTCGATAAATTAGGCGGCATCCTCGGCGAAGTGACCGCGGCGGCTGCGCCGGCGCTGATCTCGTCGGTTCTGGCCAAGACCAACATGGGCGATCTGCAGGGGCTGGTCAGCAAGCTGCAAGAAGGCGGCCTGGGCGCCCAGGTGCAGTCTTGGCTCGGCAACGGCAGCAATATGCCGGTCACCGCCGATCAACTGCGCGCCGCGCTCGGCGATGAGCACGTCAAGCAGCTCGCCGAACAATTCGGCGTGCCGGTCGACAAGGTGCTGGGATTGCTCTCGGAGCATCTGCCGCAGACGGTCGATCAGGCGAGCCCGGACGGCACGCTCAACTCTTGATAGCGGCATCCCCCACCAAAAAACCCCGGGCTTGCGCCCGGGGTTGAAGTTGGGAGGAGAGAGAGCCCGAAAGGGGCTCAGCCAAGATGTACGCAGACGCTACGCGGGGATCAGTCGCCGTTTACCCGCGGCGCTCGCGCGCGGCGTTACGCCGGAATCCGTTCGTCGCTCTCGGTCGGCTCGCGCAGCACGTAGCCGCGGCCCCACACCGTCTCGATATAGTTCTTGCCGGAGGAGGCGTTGGCGAGCTTCTTGCGCAGCTTGCAGATAAAGACGTCGATGATCTTGAGTTCGGGTTCGTCCATGCCGCCGTAGAGATGGTTGAGGAACATCTCCTTGGTGAGCGTCGTCCCTTTGCGTAAGGAAAGCAGCTCGAGCATCTGGTATTCCTTGCCGGTCAGGTGCACGCGCTGGCCGCCGACCTCCACCGTCTTGGTGTCGAGATTGACCACCAGGTCGCCGGTGTTGATGACCGACTGGGCGTGGCCCTTTGACCGACGCACGATGGCGTGGATGCGGGCGATCAGCTCGTCCTTGTGGAACGGCTTGGTCATGTAGTCGTCGGCGCCGAAGCCGAGGCCCTTGACCTTGTCCTCGATGCCGGCGAGGCCGGACAGGATGAGGATCGGGGTCTTGACCTTGGAGACGCGGAGCGTGCGTAGAACCTCGAAACCCGACATGTCGGGCAGGTTCAGGTCGAGGAGGATGATGTCGTAGTCGTAGAGCTTGCCCAGATCGACCCCTTCCTCGCCCAGGTCGGTCGTGTAGACGTTGAAGCTCTCCGATTTGAGCATCAGCTCGATCGACTGAGCGGTCGCGCTGTCGTCTTCGATCAGTAGAACGCGCATGCCAGTCCCCTTCTCGCCGCAACCGGGCCTGTTAGGTCACGCCGCTGAGGCGGCGAGGGCTTGAAAAAAAACGCTGTGGGACAAACCGATTCGACACTATCCCGCCATGGTTAACAAAACCTGATTCTCTTGGGCAAGCGCGCCGTAGGCAGGATGCCCCGAATCGGCGTAAGACGTTGCCGGAGAGTGGTTTTTTCGCCACTTGGCCGTTCAAGCTCCGCGTTAAGAGTCGGTATTAGCCGACCCGGTTATCGCCCCTTCCGTCCCGGCCGGGCGATTCGTCAGCCGCTGTCCCACGGACGATGTGACCCAATGATTAACGACGCGGGTAAACACCGAGTTAAAGGCGGAACAGGGGCGGTAAGCCTACCGGGCCGTGAACGCGGGATCCGGGGGTGGGCCCGTGCCACGAGCTCGGCGTCACCTCTCCCCTGGGGGGAGAGGTCGGCGAGCCGTAAGCGCGTTTACGCGCGTCTTCGACGCGCTATGGCGAGCCGGGTGAGGGGGAAAGGGCACACGATAGGCCCTTGCCCCCTCACCCCAACCCTCTCCCCCGAGGGGAGAGGGAGCCCGCTTGCGTATGCCGCGACACCGAGGCCTCTATCGCCATGAAAGCGCTCGCCGAGCAGATCAGCGACCTCGAAGGCGCGGAGACCTACGGCCGCGTGGTGGCCGTACGCGGGCTGATGGTCGAGGTGGCCGGTCCCGTGCACGCCATGTCGGTCGGCGCGCGGCTGACGCTGGAGACCGGCGCGGGGCCGGGCGTGCCCTGCGAGGTGGTCGGCTTCTCGCACGGCCACGCGCTTGCCATGCCGTTTGCCGCGCTCGACGGGGTGCGGCGCGGCAGCCGGGCGCTGGTGGCAACCGCGGCCGGCATGGTGCGCCCGGCGCAAGGCTGGCTCGGCCGGGTGCTCAACGCGATGGGCGAACCGATCGACGGCAAGGGCCCGCTGCCGCCGGGCCCGGCGCCATACCCGTTCCGCGCCTCGCCGCCGCCGGCGCATGCGCGCCAGCGCGTCGGCGCGCCGCTCGATCTCGGCGTTCGCGCGCTCAACACTTTCATCACCGTCTGCCGCGGCCAGCGCATGGGCATCTTCTCAGGCTCCGGCGTCGGCAAGTCGGTGCTGCTGTCGATGCTGGCGCGCAACGTCGCGGCCGACATCTCGGTCATTGGCCTAGTCGGCGAGCGCGGCCGCGAGGTGCAGGAGTTCCTGCAGGACGATCTCGGGCCCGCCGGCCTCGCGCGCTCGGTGGTGGTGGTGTCGACGTCGGACGAGCCCGCGCTGATGCGCCGGCAGGCGGCGTATCTCACGCTCGCCATCGCCGAATTCTTCCGCGACCTGCACAAGGACGTGCTGGTGCTGATGGATTCGGTCACGCGCTTTGCCATGGCGCAACGCGAGATCGGGCTGTCGGCCGGCGAGCCGCCGACCGCCAAGGGCTATACGCCGACCGTGTTCACCGAACTGCCGCGGCTCCTGGAGCGCGCCGGGCCCGGCACCGATGAGGGCACCATCACCGGCATCTTCACGGTGCTGGTCGACGGCGACGACCACAATGAGCCAGTGGCCGACGCCGTGCGCGGCATTCTCGACGGCCACATCGTGATGGAGCGCGCCATCGCCGAGCGCGGGCGCTATCCGGCGATCAATATCCTGAAGTCGATCTCGCGCACCATGCCGCGCGCGGCCGATCCGGCCTATCTGCCGACGATCACGCGCGCCAAGCAGGTGATGGCGACCTATGCCGACATGGAGGAACTGATCAGGCTCGGCGCCTATCGTCCGGGCTCTTCGGCCGAGGTCGACGAGGCGATTACGCTGCACCAGCCGCTGGAGGAGTTCCTCGCCCAGCTTAAGGAAGAGTCAACGAGTATGGCGGAGGGATATCGCCGGTTGGAGACAATCCTCCGGAATGAGGCAACGGAAAACTAACGTTATCTATCCATACTCGCCCTGCTGACCGGTCCGGGACGTCCGCGCAGGACATGTATCATTGGCGCGCGCGGGCGCTTGTTCGGGGCTTCGGGGGAGTATTTGGTCGATGAAGTCACGCGAAACCCTCATACGCCTGAAGAAATTTCAGGTCGACGAGAAGCGGCGCAAGGTCGCGCAGATCGAGACCATGATCGCGGAGTTCGACCGCATCGCGGCCGAGCTCGACCGCGAGATCAAGGTCGAACAGGACCGCGCCGGCATCCACGATCCCGGTCACTTCGCCTATCCGACCTATGCCAAGGCGGCGATGACCCGCAAAGAAAATCTCAAGCGTTCGGCCGACGAGCTGAAAACGCAGCTCGACGACGCCAAGGCGGCGCTGGGCGAGGCCTTCGAGGAGCTCAAAAAGGTCGAGATGCTCGACGAGCGCGACCAGCAGCGCGAGAAGGCGGAAGCCAATGCGCGCGAGCAGGCCGAGCTCGACCGCATCGCGACGCTCCGGTTCGGCACCGGTGGGATGACGGCGTAACGGCCAACCCACGGGGTTCCATTCGGATCGTGGCCGGGCTCGTCCCGGCCATTTCTTTTTCGGATGCACATTGGAGGATTATGAGTAACAGGCGGCAAGGGCGCGACCGGCGGTAAGACTGGATGGACACCAGGGCCGGTCACACTTATCCTTTCGAACATCTCGCCTGCCGGTTCATTAGCTTCAGGGCGCACCGTCCTTGCGTTCGTTGTGCCGCCAGGCACATGGGAGACCGCCGAAAGCCATGCTTCAGCCCGGCAATAGCCACCGCTCTTGGTGGCAGCGTCCCGTGCCGGGGTCGACCGAAGCCTATGTCTACGCGACATGCCTGGTCGTGCTGGCGGGTTTAGCGCGCTGGGCGCTCGGCTTTATCACGCAGGATCTACAGGCCTTCACGACATTCTATCCGGCGGTGCTTATCGCGACGCTTTTAGGCGGCGCGGGACCGGGGGTGTTCGCAGCGGTGTTGGGCGGATTTGTCTGCTGGTGGGAGTTCCTGTCGCCTTACACCCAGCTGCTGCCTTTGAGCCCGGCGGACGAAATCAACCTGCTCACCTTTTTCGTCGCCTCCATCGCGATCGTCTGGGCGACCGATCATTATCGCCGACTGACCAAGCGCCTGCGCGACGAAGAGCGCTTCCGCAAGCTCGCGGTCGACGAACTGGCGCACCGCCTGAAAAACAAGGTGGCGACGATCCAATCCATCGTCGGCTTCCGCTTGCGCGACTATCCGGAGGTTCGGAACGAAATCAATCGTTCGCTGGCGTCGCTGATGGCGACCGACGACATGATCACGGCGACGCAGGGGCAGGGCGCGCCCTTGCGCGCCATCCTTGCCGCCGAATTCGCGCCCTACGACATGGCGCGCATCGCGCTCTCCGGCCCGGATTGCCTTCTATCGCCGCGGCTGGCCTTGACCATGGCCCTATTGATGCACGAGCTCGCCACCAACGCGGCGAAGTACGGTGCGCTGTCCGCCTCGTCAGGAAAACTCTCGGTCGACTGGGCGCTCGGCAATCGTCGTCTGAGTATCACCTGGCGCGAAAGCGGCGGTCCGCCGGTCAGTCCGCCGAGCCATGCCGGCTTCGGTACGCGCTTGTTCCAGCGCGCGCTCGAGCAGTTCGACGGCAAGGTCGAGGCGGCGTTCGAGCCAGGCGGCCTCGTCTGCCGGCTCAGTCTCGTACTTTCGTCGGACGCTCCGAGCGCCGCGCCGGCGGCGCCCGGCGAGGGGCACGAAGCGCCCGTGCCGGAATGATGCATGACGCCGGCGTTTCGCCGTGGCGAATTTTCTGCCTTCGTTTGATTTGACTCAATGTGGAACTTTTCGGCCGCGCTATCGATACGGCATGTCGGAAATCCACGAACTGCTCAGACGAGCCCAGGATTGCTATGCGCAGGCGCGCGACGCCGTCGATCCCGACAGTAAGCGCGCCTTGGTGCAGCAGGGCGACGACTATCTCCGGCAAGCCGACGAATTGCAGCGCGGCCGTAACGTGGTGCAGGCCGCCTTTCCGAAGCCCGACCGCTAAAGAGCGGGCCGGACGAAGGGGGACGACTGGGGCCGCCTTGCGCGGCCCTTTTTTCGTCGGCCTCCGTACATAGGAACAGCGAATATTCTCTGCGCTATATGAAATGACACTCGACTTTCGTCGGGGGCAGGTACAGCATTACGGCGTCGCCGGCATTCAGGCGAGGGCGACATGGGAGATCGCGCTCCCGATCGAAAGGCAAAACGCGCCGTGCCGCAGCCGCTGCCATCGTCGCCGCATCCGGCGATTCCCCGCGTGATGTGCCCGCGCTGTGCGACCACGATGCGCCTCGCCGAGATCGCGCCCGACATCGAAGGCCGCGAGATCACCAAGTTCGAATGCGACTGCGGCTTTACCTACGCGATGTCGCCGTTCGCGCGCGACGAGGAGCGCCGCCAGCGCCCGCCGGCGGTCTGACCGACACACTATAAGACAATATAAGTTTGGCGCCCGGCGTCCATCGCGCGCGGGCGAAGCCGCGGCACGATGGGCGTCAAGACCGCCAGGCGTCTATTTGCTGGCATGTTGCCCGGCCTGCTTGCCGAGCGAGAAGATGGCGATGGTGTCGCCGCGCGGGAAGTCGATCTGGTAGTTGCCGCCCGCGGCCACCGCCACGTATTGCTTGGCTTTCACTTCATAGGTGATCGGCGGGGCATTGACGCCGGCGCCGAGATTGTAGCGCCAGACCTTCTTGCCGGTCTTGGCGTCGAAAGCGTCGAACCAGCCTTTGCCTTCGCCGGCGAACACCAGATTGCCGGCGGTCGCCAGCGCCCCGCCCATCATCGGCTGCGGCGTCTTGGCCTGCCAGGCGATCTTGCCGGTGTCGACGTCGATCGCCGTGAAGGTGCCGGTCTGCTGCGCCTTTCCCGCGCACATTGCGCGCGGTCCGATCGGCGGCTAGCGTGCCGGCGATGCGCTCGATCCGTTCAGGACTGACGATCGCCGGCGTTGCAACTTTGCTGCTCGCGGCGCCGGTCGGCGCACGCGCCGGCGAAGCCGCCAATGTGGCGGCTTGCGTAGAATACGCCGCGGCCATGAGCCTGGGGGCGCCGCTGCCGCGGCTGCGCGCGCGGCTCAAAGAGAGCCGGACTGTCACCATCGTCGCGCTCGGCTCTTCCTCCACCGAAGGCTTCGGCACATTCGATCCGGCCTACCCGAAAGTCCTGAAGCGAGAGCTCGAGCGCCTGCGACCTGGCTTGCGCATAAGGATGGTCAATGCCGGCATCGTGCTCGACACCATCCCCGGCAATGTCGCGCGCATCGGCAACGTTTTGAACTACCGGCCCGCGCTGGTGATCTGGCAACTCGGCACAAACGACGTGTTGTGGCGCGGCATCGTGCCCAATGCCGAAACGCTGGTGCGCGACGGCGTGCGGCGCATCAAAAACGCCGGCGCCGACGTGATCCTCATGGACGTGCAATACGCGCCGATGGTTCGCGCAAAGCCCGCGACCGCGCGCATGGAAAACGTGATTGCCGAGGTTGCCCGCGAGGAGAAAGTCGGGCTGTTCTCGCGCTTCGACCTGATGCAGCGCGCGATCGCAGGCGGGGTGCGCGGCCTGGTGGGTTTCGACAAGCTGCACAATTCCGGCGCCGGCTATCGCTGCCTGGGGCTGGTGCTGGCGCGTCTCATCGACCGCGAAGTTAATAACAAAGCTCTGAAAAGTAAGAGGAAATAAAAGCGTCTTTCTGTGACCGGGGTCACAGCCGGCAATCGGGGGCGGGCATAGATTGATACTTGAGAACGACCCGAGAGAGATGGAGCGAGCGATGTTCACCTTTCCAGCCCCCGCCAGCCGCATTGCGATCGCGGCGCGTGCCGCCGAATGGCGCCGGCGGGTGCGTAGCCGCAGCGAGCTGACCATGTTCAGCGAGCCGCAATTTGCCGATCTGCCTTTCGGCCGCAGCGAAGCGCGCGCCGAAGTCGCCAAGTGGTTCTGGCAGCCCTGAATTTACTCGCGAGGACGACGCGAGAGCCGCGCTTCCCGAAAGGAGGCGCGGCTTTGCTGTTTGGACGCCCGCTCACGCCGTGCTGGCGACCGCGATGCCGGCGAACACAGCCACCAGGCCGGCCACCAGATTGAGCGTGATCGGCTCGCCGACCAATTGTGCGGCCAGCAAGCGCGGCGGCGATCGGATTGACCGTCATGGTATTGGCGACCAGCGTGGGCGAGGCCCGTTGCAGCGCCATCACCCAGAAAATAAAGGCGAGCGCGCCGCCGCCGAGGCCGAGATAAATGCCGGCGGTCCATTGCGCGGCGTTGAAGCTTGCCAGCACCGCCACGCGCCCGCTCAGCACGCCGACCAGAATGAGCGCGGCGGCGCCCGCGCCCATGCCGACGCTTAAGAAGCCCAGCGCGCTCGAGCGGACAATGAATTGGCGCGACCACACGTTGTAGAACGCCATGCACAGCACGTTTTCGGGATCATGCGCTAATACGCCGCCGCCAGTTCGCGCGCGCCGGGCTTTGCGAGCGTTGCGGTCCATGTGGCGCTGGATCTCGGCGACCAGCCCGGCCACCACCTGGGTGCGGCGCGCCACCGGGTTGCGCTCGTAGCCGCGGCGCTGGAAGAAGTTCGAGGTGGGGACCTTCTCGCGCAAAGCTGGCGGCATCAGCACCATGTCGATGCCGTTGCCGTCGCCGGTCAGGTTCATCAATTCGAGCTCGGCGGCGGTGAGCGGTCTTGTGTGGCCCTTGGCGCGCGCGAAATTCACCGAGTTCAGCAGTTTCTGCACTTGCAGCAGCGGACCGACGTCGATGTCGAGCACGGCGGCGTGGATGCCCCAGCCCTTCTCGGTGTGCTTGGCGATCTTGTCGTAGACGCTCCAGCGGTCGGGCAGGCTGCGGCAATAGGCGATCATGCGCTTGAGCGCGGCAAAGCGCCGGTCGAAAGCGGCGCGCGCTTCGCCGGTCAGCGAGGCCTGCTTGAAGGTGAGCGCGGCGATGAAGTGGGGCCCGTGCTCGCCGAACAGCGAGACCGTGTTGGTGCTGAGCAGCTGGTTGTAGCCCATGGCGGGTGAGATGGCGTGCTTGCCGGGGCCGGGCGGCTCGAGGCCGGCTTGCGTGAAATAGGCGCCGCGGCCGCCGGTCTCGAAGGCATAGACGCCGACGATCTGGTTGCGGGTGAGGCCGGCCGCGCGCGCGGCCTTGGCATAGGCGCGCTTGAACACGGCGTCGCTCGCCGGCCGCTTGGGCACGAAGTCCCATTCCGCGCGCGCGGCCTGCAGGAAGTCGGCCTCCACCGGGATTTCCGGCTTCGGCGGCACCGGCGGCTTGGGCGGCGGCGGCAGCGGGCTCACCGGCTGTCGCGGGCCGGAATAGGTCGGCGGCTGGTTGAGCACGTAGTCCTTGAGCGTCAGTGCGTGGTGGTGGCGCAGTTTGGCGAAGCGCTCGCGCCGTTTCTTGGTCACGGCGTCCCAATAGGCTTCCGCATCGCGCTCATAGGCGCCGTGGATGCGGTCGTATTCGGCGAGCTTTGCGCGGTAATCGGCAAGCGCGGCGGGATCGACAGTGGTGTTCTGCGGCCGTGCCGGCGCGACCGCGACGAGCAGGCCGGCGGCGACGAGAGCACGGCCTGGTGATGGCGGCGCTTGGCGAAGCGCAGGTGCCGCTTCTTGGCGACTGAATGCCAATAGGCTTCCGCTTCGCGCTCATAGGCGCCGTGGATGCGGTCGTATTCGGCGAGCTTGGCACGGTAGACGGCGAGCACGGCGGGATCGACCGCCTGGTCCTGCGCGCGGGCGGGCGCGGCCGTTGCCAGCAGGGCGGCGACGGCAAGAAGGCTGAAGGCGGCGCGTGCGCTGTGCATGGGGGCCGCTTTTAAGCGATTCGGGGCTGGGGCGCGCCGCGGCCGAATGACTCTGGGCGCGTGCACCCCGGCGCCGGCCATCATGAAAAGAAAAGCGTCGCAATTGCGGCGGGCGGTCCGAACCCGCGGGAGCGCAAAAGAAGAGGGGCTTACTGCGCCAGCGATACCGATTTCAACGCGAAGGATCCGGTTATTACCATGGTCGGCGCACTGCTGCTGGCGGGCCCGGTCAGAATGACATGCTCACGCGCCAGGATCGGGTCTGCGGCGACCCAAATCCCGAGCTGGTCGAAAAAGACATTGTTGTCTTGAGAGGTGGTGACCGAAGCCGGGTTTTTTCGATAATGCGTGGCTATCATGCACTGCAGAAGATACGCCGAGCCCTTCAAGGCAACATTGAATTGCCTGGCATCGTAGCGCCGCGTCACTTCGCATGAATTCTTTGTCGTCATCTCGCTGTTGTCGACTGAACCGGAATATACCAACTCAGAATTGCTAACGAGGCCGTAAGCGAACCGGTTTCCGACTGCGAGCGGAAAAATATGACCGGACAGGTTTTCGATGCGAAGAACTTTCGTAACCTGCCTCGACGGGCCTGAGTTGCCTTGAACGACCCCTTGCCCAGCCAGGAAAACCAATCCGTTGGCGGCCATGATCCAACGGCTTCGGTTGGTGAAGTGGGAAATCTTGCCCGTAACGGTCGATGTATCCTTGTATACGCTGTGGGTGGCGATAATTCCCCGCCGCAGCCAGCGAACCGTTACGTCGTCGTTGGCGCTCGTCCGGCTGTCGAAGTCCTTGTCGGTCGCCCTGGTCGTCGAATCCACGCGGTACGCGCCGACGGAAACCGGCGGCGCATTGGCGAAGAACGGGTCGGTTTCCACCTGCCGCAGCACGCCCGCGTCGACCGGCATGTCCGGCGGCAGCGGCCCATTGGGCGCCGAGCGCGCGGACTGCGCCGGCGCCGTGCTCGGCTTCCCGAGGCTGGCGATGCGCGCTTCCGCTTCGCCACGCCGCGCGCTGGAGGGAAACTCCTGGATGAAGCGCTGCAGCTGGCCGGCGTCCTTTGTGTCCCTCAAAAGCCCCCAGACGAGCTCGTCGGCGCCGGGCCCCGGCGCGGGCGCCGCTGTCGCCGGCGGCGCGGCCTGCCCTTTGGCCGGGTCGAGGATCACTTCCGTTGTGAGCGAGGCGTGCACCCAGGGCACCTGCGCGCCGCCGCTCGCTTTCTCGACGTCGGCGGTGACGCGGCGCAGCACCAGCGCGATGTCGAGGCCGGGGGTGTCGATGTGGCGTAGCAGCGCGGCGGTGAACGGTGAATTGCGGCCCTTGCCGTCGAGCGCCACCCTGTCGGGGGCGGTCGAGAAGGCGATCAGCGTGCCGCGCCCGGGATCGACCGGCGAAAGCCCGGCGCCGACCGACAGCGCGCGCGTCGCCGGCAGCGAGCGCACGAAGCTGCGGGTCAAGGGATTGTTGCGGCAGGCGTCGAGGAAGACGATGTTTACCCGGTTTTCGTCGGCCTGCATGACCGACAGCACCTGATCGATTTCGACCGTCTCGACCGGCAGATCGGCGGCGCTGTCGAGCTTGGCGTCGATCGGAATGGCGTAGTTCTTGCCGGCGACCTGCAGGCCGTGGCCGGCATAGAAGAACAGCGCGGTGTGCGCCCCGCTCATGGCGTGCGCGAAGGCGCGCACTTCCTTGTCGAAGGCACCTTGTCCACATTGGTGGCGGCGATCACCTCAAAGCCGAGACCGCGCAGGGCCGCCGCCATGTCGGCGGCGTCGTTCGCGGGATTGGGCAGATGGGGGGCGTTGGCATAGGCGCCGTTGCGGATCACCAGCGCCACGCGCTTGGCGGCGCGCGCGTGCGCGGCCGGCCAGGCAAGACGAAAGCGGCAAGCAGACCGATGCGGATGAGCCGCGATACCATCGTCCTCATCCCCCTCAATGACCAATGTTACCATGCAGGCCGTCGCCCGGCCAATGGTGCGCCACCGTGCCGCGCGACAAAA
>CAVZAR010000010.1:0-84571 GCA_963773305.1 uncultured Pseudomonadota bacterium | reverse complement strand
CTAGCAATTAGGGAGCGTCAAACACCCAGGCCGAAGCCCGTCGCGCCGTTCGACGCCAATCCACGCGAAGCCGCCAAACAATGCTTCTACGGCGAAACGGGAAAACCCATCAAAGTCGATGTTCTTGGAGCCTATCGCGAGGCCCGCGCAATATCACCTCTATCCTGAAACAGATTCCTCAACGGGCAATACCGCGACAGTGGTCCGACACAGCGACGACACGTCAAATATCGGATCACCGATTTCATTACATTGGCAAGGAAGCGACGAGTTAGAAGAGCAAGTGTTCTTAGGTTCGACCCGGAGACGCAGCCTGAATATGGAATGGAAGCGGAGGCGTATGCCAAATTGCTTGAGACGGTGCAGGAAATTCTCAAAGCTCACGATTCGGCGGCGGCTAGTTCCGCTTCTCGATATGGACGCGCTACCTCGTCCAATGCAGATCGCCAGCCCAACGTGTCGCCTGAAATATTGAAGAGGATCGAAAACGCGATGCCGGTCATTGCGGCGGCCGATGCCGCAGAGCGCGAAAAGGAACAGGATTGCTGGATTGGGCGCGCGCGGAGCGGTATAGGATCGGATTAAACAGATTAGCGCGCAGACTACGCACTGACGCGGAAAATCTAGCGAAAACGCTGAATGGAAGAGGGCGTTGAGTAAACCGCTATTGAGAGACATACTAGATTTGCGCACGTGCGGCTGACTAGCTCGCGTCGGCCCTTAATTCGTGGTTGGTGCATCAGGTCCATCAGAGCCTCGCTAAGAGGTGGGCGCGTGAAGAAAAGTCGAAATGATGAGTCCCTCGGACTGAGCCGTCGAGCGCTCTCACCTATAACGCCCATTACTACCGCGCCAACCGCTGCCCAAATTATCCATCCAGCGACGACAATTTCGGATCCAGTACGTCTCATTTGCACGGCCATGTGGCGGCCATTGCCAACATCGTGACAACTATGAAGTCCTCGCTTGAAAGATTCGGGTGATTTTCCATCCACCCTAGGACGACGGTGACAAGCTGATTGGTTGTGATCGCATTGTCCGCAAGCAGGCACGGAGAGGCAAGCCTCCCGCCGTTGAATGATGAAGGCTGACGCTTTGATCATCCCAAGACACTCCCCCGCAAGGTAGGCACCCTTCTCATCTGTTTGTTTTGCGCTTTTTAGGGCTTTCCAATGCGGGAGCCAGTATTGACGCTGTTACCATTGTTCATTGCGTTGGCCGGAAACGAAGCGGAAGCATCAGCATCAACAGCAATGGACCTATTGCAATTCGCACGGCGCTCAATCCTAGGGTTTCTGCCTTCATGCGCGTCACCCCTTACATAGCGCGCAATTTTTGTCTGATAACCTGCACGCCATTGAGCGCCTGTGCTTTGATCTCACGTTCCATCGTGAAAATGCGATTTAAGCCCTCTTGTGCTTCGATCCATCTGCTCGCTCTCGAGATTTTCTGCGTGCGCTCGGCGGAGTTGGAGCAATTGAAGGATGCTTCACATAAATTTCTTCAGTCGTCGATCATTCTGTTTCTCTTGCCGCTCGGCGTCCGCCGATTCCCTCAGTAGTTTTCATATCCGCTAATTTCTCTCGCGTTTCAACGCCTGCTCCCAAAAGAAGCGCCGATATATTTTTGCGCTAAGTTGCAAAGACCACCTTTAGGCCCACACGATGAGTAATCTAAAGCATCCGCGCCGGCCATATGACGTAGACCGCCACCGCAGCCAACAACCGAGAACCGATGACTTGTACCGAGATAGTGCCATCGAGACCTCAAACATCAGCCAAGCGTTGCGCGCCACACTACGGCTTGATGAAGGTAGACGAATAATAATTGTTTTTGATCTTCACCACGTGTTAGATGCCTTTTCCGGCGTGCCGTATCGCGCAGCTAGACCTGTTAGTTTTTGCTCGTAGTCCACAAGTGGCGCCACGCTTTCAGAGACAATTCCCATATGGAACATAATCCCCACCACTTTCTTTGATCAATATTTGCTTTCCCAAAAGAGCATCATTGCTAGAGCATCGCCGAAGGAGCTTTATTTTCTCCGTTGCTTGTTCGTATCGGAACAGCTAAAAGACGGACGCCTTTACGCCTTGTCTTTATGAGAAAGAATTCATTTTTGGCACGTTTGCACAACTCCTCCTGAGACGCGGGCGTGTGAATTTATCTCGGTCCTTTCGTATCCTTATCCTGGATTCGAGGATTTCGACTTGTCCGCAGCGGTCACGCCAGTTTCTTTGAACGCCAGAAAAACTTCAAAATGGTCTTGACATCATGGAGACCGCAAAAAGATAATAGCGCCAACGCATCGCCAGAAACTCTTTCTTAGGAAAATTGGGCGGCGTTTGTTGTTGGGCTTGCGCAAAGCCAATTGACAGATGATCGAAAGGTACAAAGCGAGTCAGATACGACGCATGGATCACTCCTCATAGATGCGCAGGCTTCCCGCAATGTGGCTCTCCATACGTCCCGGCAATTTTCGGTTTCTTTTTCATCTTGAGGTAATATGGCAGATGCGCGCGTCGATATCGATAATGATGACACGATCTGCGGCAAATCACCATGATCGCCCTTCCTAGTCCGAGCCCATCGGGGGCTAAATTTGTCCGCCGGTACGTTCGAGTGCCTGACGCAACTTTCCGCGTCCGGCATCGTCGGGATAGAGTTCATGTACATTTGTACGGATGCTTTAAGCTTGAATAGGCTATCTTTCGATTTGAGCCAATTTTTCGGGCTGAATATCTTTCCCTTCTCGGCATACTCGTCATACCGCCTCTAAGGCAGAATTGTAACGACTTGCACAACGTCGATCAGAGCATCTGGGTTCGGAAAATCGTCGTCGCGGATGGAGCCGGCACACGGTCCATTTGCTTGCTCGCCGCCGCGAAGAATAATTGGACTTGGTAGAGCATGTGCCTTGGCGACGCTACGCGAGGCAAGCAGAGCTCATTCAATGAAAGGTCACCAGCGGTCCAACGCTTTTCGATAGCACCAGCCCACGATTCAGAGCCAGGAATATCCGCTGGCACGTAATTCGACTTGAAGAGTAGATCGAAATGTTTGTCAAAAAGCTGATTTTCGTTGTAGCAATATTCGGGCATTGACAGTCCAGCCATGAGCCATTTCGCTAACTGAGAATATCGACAGTATGTGCCTCATTTTTGTCAGCCCGTCGGTCCTGTCCTCGTTTCGTAATTGAGAAAGCCATCTGGGTCGAAGCTTTCAAAGCTTTCTTTACGCGAGGACGCGCTTGTCATTGCTCCTTAGATCAGAGGCTTGACTGCACTTTGTGAGTAGGTATATATGCTAATCTTATCCCTGAGATCGCGTCTGGAATTTCATGAACAGAACAAGCACACGCGCGTCGGGATGCGACTTAACGCGCTCGGAGCATGGCAAGATCGTTGTAAGCGACTGGCAGCCATTACTACTCCTATCCACTTAACCTGTGAATTCAGTTCCGGGGTCCAGTGCACTTTTTCACAAAGTGCTGTGATGCATCGTGATAGAAAAAGGAGAAGTCGAGATTATCGCTATTAAGCATATGGCGCAGACCCTTGTTGACCTTGTTCATCAACCTAATCGTTGCCTCACATTTGGACGAACAATTTTCCATCGGTAATGCCCGGAAACTTTAACACTCCGTCAGGGGGATCATCGCAAGGACAGTCTTGAATTTTGCAATGTCCACCAACAGGTACTGTCCGGTATAAGGGTGATCTCATGTAGCAGCTTCGGTATTCTTTTCCGCTGGCCTTTGTCCATCGAGTTGGATGATGTCGGCATCTACCAGGGTAAGACTGGCATCAGGATGCTCAAACTCCCTAAAGTTGCTTGGAACAATGCAAGTTCATTCTTGGCTGCCTCCGTTAGCTTGCCCGTATTCAACAACTCAAAAACAATCTCATCATCGCGTCAACGCCGCGCCGACCGCTTCGAGCTTGACCTGTAATTTTCTGTTCCAGTTGGCCTGTAAGGCGGGAAGGTTCTGAATTTGAGCCACGCAGCCAAAACCTCTTGCAGCGGCTGATGGTCAATCGAACCTGCAAGGAACTTGCTTTGAATGATAATTACCTTAGAGCTTCGTCATCAACGATGACGGCATCAATTTCTTTGGTTCGCTCCATCGGTAATATCGTCATGCGCCTGAATGGAGTGCGTAGGTCGCAACTTCTCATGTACCAGCCAATTACGCTGGCGTCATTCGGGAACTTCTGCTTCTAGTATTTGTCGTTTGAAAGTTCGCCGCGATTACGGTTAATAAGGCTAGACATCGGCTGACCCCTCATCTTACGCTCATGTTCTCTTGCTTTCCACAAACCTCGATTTGCTTTTCCTGTTCGGCATTTACACGGTACACAGTGCCTCGGGGGTTCTGAGTATATTCAGCCGAGGATCAATTCTCTCTAGTTCCTCGGCAGCAAGCATCCCCATTTGCGTTTTCAGCCGAACTTCATTGATAGAGATACCAGTTTTCCATCCCGAAGATGCCGCTTCTTCTCCGAGCCCAAGTCTGTCGGGGCGCGCAAATAAGTGCCTACTACTTGGTGAAAGCTATCGCGGCTCTCTGCGACTGCCCCTATTGCAACTATTCCTCGGGGACCGGCGGTGCTCACGGTCCTCCAAATGTAACTCTTTTCCCAACCGTGATGTCATTGTGCCTGCACTGGCGCGGTGGTGTTGCCCAATAGACGTATTGGCTCGCGTCAGCGACGTAGTTTTCCATGCTGCCGCTACCAAACCACTTGTTCGGATTGCCGCACCACATCACTGCGGAAGCTTCCGCTGTTTTGTTGGACATCCTCGCCCCCAAATGAGCGCATACCTAGTATGGTACGCGCTTCTAGGTTGATCGCCAAGCGTGCGGCGACCAGTTTCAAAAAAAAGTTCTCCGCGCGCGGATTGAGAGACACAAAAAAAATATTCTGAGCGCGCGATAGGCCGTGTACGCCCCCCGAGGCAAATGGCGGGCATGGCGTGCGCGGCGCGTGCCCTGCTCTAAATCCGGCGAGAGCGGATCGCTGGTGTCCGATCAAAGCGTAGACCGTAGCGCGTCGCATCGTAGGCGTGATCGACGCCGTTGGTGTCTACATCGTCCGGGTCTTTTTCCGAACGCTGCAAGGTCGGTACCGTCGCCATCCATGCCGGGCAATCCTTTTCAACCACGAACAAGCTGGGCTCCTCACGCGGGATCGCCGTCGCCACGAGCTTTTGCCGCATCAACTGAAATCCTGTGCGGCGCGTGCTGGCGTGAACACAATCTCAGCTGTGGTCAAAAAACGGAACTGGCGCCGCTATGATATAACCCCCTCGGTAACGAGGCGGGATGGATGTAGGATAATACGCCTGGGATAATAGTCAAGGTGTCTAGGGAAAAATTCTTTGGGCGCCCGGCCGGGCAGGGGCCCGCTTTCGCCCCGGCCGGCAGCCGCGCAGCGGCCCGGCACGCGCGGCGCCCGGCAGCGCGATCAAAATTCGTCATCCGATCCATTCAAAACTTTCGCGCCGGCGTGGGCGTCCGATATGGCGGCCGCGGCGCGCCCGCACTAGTTACCCTGGACGCGATCTGATTTGATGCGCGCCCTTTCACCGGCCATCCCGCCCCATGCAATCATACCTGCGCCGCGCGGCCCTGATGCTCGGCAATGTCGTCATCGGCCTGTCGGTGCTGGCGCCGACCGGCATGCTTGCGCAATTGGCGCAAGGGCTCGATGTCGGCATCCGCGATGCCGGCTTGCTCGTCACCTATGGCGCGGCGGTGCTGTGCATCGGCTCGCCGCTCGTTGCCTGGCTTACCGCGCATGTCGACCGCCGTGTGCTGCTGGTCGTGTCGCTCGCGCTGGTCGCGGCCGGGCAGGCGGCCTCGGCGCTGGCGCCGAACTACGCGATCGTTCTGGCCATCCGGCTCGTCATGCTGGCGGCGGCCGCGGTCTATACGCCGCAGGCGGCGGCGACCGCCGCGATGATCGTGCCCGAGCGCGAGCGCGCGAGCGCCATCGCCTTCGTCTTCCTCGGCTGGACGCTTGCCGTTGCCGGCGGGCTGCCGCTGGTGACGCTGCTCGCCACGCATTTCGGCTGGCGCACGGCATTCGGCGTGTTGGGCGGGATTTCGGCGTTCGGCGCGGCGTTTCTGTTTGCCGCCTTGCCGTCCGGGCTGGAGGGGCGCGCGATGCCGCTCGAAAGCTTTACGGCCATCGCGCGCAACCGGCGCATCCTGCTCATCCTGCTGCTGACGCTGGTGCAGACCTCGGGTCAATTCACCGTCTTCGTCTATCTCGCGCCGCTCATGAGCCGGCTCGCCGGCGCGGGCGCCGGCGTCATCGGGACGTTTTTTGCCTGCTACGGCGTGGCGGGGCTCATCGGCAACGTCGCCGCCAGCGCGGCGGTGACCCGGCTCGGCGTGCAACGCACGCTGGCGCTGTTCCTGGCCTCGACCTTCCTCGGGCTGATCCTGTGGACGGCGGGGGCGGGCCTCGTCGTCGTCATGGGCGTTTCCATGGCGTTCTGGGGCTTCGGCTTCGCCGCCACCAATTCGATGCAGCAGGCGCGGCTGGCGCAAGCCGCGCCCGACTTCGCCGGCGTCGCCATCTCGTTCAATACCTCGGTGCTCTATACCGGCCAGGCGGTCGGCTCCGGTATCGGCGGCCTGCTGTTCGCCGCCGACCTGCTGCACACGATGGGTTATGTCGGCGTCGCCTTGCTGGCGGCGGCCTGCGTGCTCCTGGCGGCGACGTGGGCGAAAGAGCCGCAATTCGCCGGAGTCAGCGGCGCGCCCTGACGCCGTCAATCAAGGCTTCGATCTGCGGCAGCATGCGCGCGATCACGATTTTGTAGCCTTGCGCGTTGTAATGGGCGCGGTCGCGCGCGCGGTATTTGCCGGGCGGCAGCGTCCATTGCGCGTAAGGGACGTGCGTGGCCTTGGCGACGCCCGACAGATCGAGGCTGCCGAGGCCGACCAGCAGCACGGCGATGCCGCGCTTGCGCAAGGTTTGCACGATGTCGGCGAGATTGGCGCGCATGCGCTTGGGCGAAACATGCCGGCGCAGATCGTTGGTGCCGAACTCGACGATGGCGATGTCGGTGCCGGGATCGATCGCCTGGTCGAAGCGCAGCAGCGCGCCGCGCGTGGTGTCGCCGGGGATGCCGGCGTTCTTCACGGTGACGTCGTAGCCCTTCCGGCGCAGCGCTTTCTGAAGCTGCGCCGGATAGGCGTCCTGGCGCTTGACCAGCCAGCCATAGGTGGCGCTGTCGCCGAAGGCGACGATTGTGATGGGGCGGGCGGCGGCGGCGCTTGCCGTCGCGACGCAGAGCGCAAGCGCGACCAGCAGCCTTATCAATTCAACACCCCGACGATCGCGCCGGTGAGGCAGGTCGCCAGCGTGCCCGAGACGATCGATTTGCCGCCGAGCGAGATGATGTCGGCGCGGCGCTCCGGCGCCATCACGGTGAGGCCGGCGATCATGATGCCGAGCGAGCCGAAATTGGCAAAGCCGCACATGGCGTAGACCATGATCAGCCGCGAACGCGGATCGAGCGCGCCGGCGGGCAAATGCGCGAGCTCGACATAGGCGATCAATTCGTTGAGCACGGTCTTGATGCCCATCAGCGCGCCGGCGGTGACCGCCTCGTGCCAGGGCACGCCCATCAGCCAGCACACCGGGGCCATCGCGTAGCCGAGCAGGCGCTGCAGCGTGATCGCCGCGCCGCCGATATCCGGCAGCAGGCCGAGCAGCGCGTTGGTGAGATGCACCAGCGCCACCAGCACGATCAGCATGGCGACGATGTTCAAGAGCAGTTCGAGGCCGGCGGCGGTGCCGCGCACGATGGCGTCCATGGTCGATTGGGCGACCGGGGCGAGCTCGATCGCGCCGATGTCGGTGCGCTCCTCCGCCGGCACCGGCACCATCAGGGCGCTGATCAGAAGCGCCGCCGGCGCGCTGATGATGGAGGCGATCAGCAGGTGGCCGGCGACGTCGGGGATGACGCCTTTGAGGATGGTGGCGTAAAGCACGTAGACGGTGCCGGCGATGGTGGCCATGCCGCCGGTCATGATCATGAACAGTTCGCCGCGCGCGAGCCCGTTGAGATAGGGCCGCACGAACAGCGGCGATTCCACCATGCCGAGGAAGATATTGGCGGCGGTCGACAGGCCGACCGCGCCGCCGACGCCGATGCTGCGCTCGAAAGCCCAAGACAGGCCGCGCACGATCGGCGGCAGGATGCGCCAGTAGAACAAAAGCGTCGTGAGCACGCTCATCACCAGCACGATCGGCAGCGCCTGGAAGGCGAGCACGAACTCATTGGCCGGGTTGCTGGCGGCAAAGGGCGCCGGGCCGCCGCCGATATAGCCGAACACGAACGAGGTGCCGGCGAGCGAAGCGGCGCCAATGGCGTCGACCGGGTGCTGGACGAGCGCGATGGCGTGCTCGATCTGCGGGATTTCCAACAGCAGCACGGCGGTGACGAAGGTCACGGCCAGCGCCGCGGCGGCGCTTTTCCAGTCGACCGCGCGGCGGTCCTCGCTGATCGCCCAGGCAAAGGCAATGAGGACGAGCGCGCCGAACGCCGATTGCAACTGTTGCATGTTCCACTTCCCCCCGGGCGGGCCCGCGGTGGCTTGCCAAGCCGGCCGCGCTCTGGAAAATGCATGACTCGCTGGGGGCAAAGCAATGGGAGGCGCCCTTGAGCCGCATCCGCTTCGATTTCGGCTCGCTCACGCTCGACGCCGAACTGCTCGATACGCCGACCGCGCGCGCCATCGCCGCGGCGCTGCCGCTGACCGCGGCCGCGCTGACCTGGGGCGAGGAGGTCTATTTCGACATCGCGGTCGAGGTTGCGCGCGAACGGGACGCACGCGCGGTGGTCACGCCGGGCGAGATCGCCTATTGGCCGCAGGGCACCGCGATCGCCATCGGCTTCGGCCGCACGCCGATCTCGAAGGGCGACGAGACGCGGCTGGCGAGCCCGTGCAACATCTGGGCGAAGGCGCTCGGCAACGTGAAGACGCTCGCCAAGGTCAAGACCGGCACGCAGGTGACGGTGAGCAAGATCGATTAGCGAACGGATCAATTCGCGAAGGCGTGAAAGAGGCTACCCCCGCCCCACATACGGCATCTTGTTCGCCATCACCGTCATGAACAGCACGTTGGAATTGAGCGGCAGGCTCGCCATGTAGACGACCGCGTTGCCGACGTGCTCGGCCGGCATGCGCGGCTCGATCATCTTGGTGCCGTTGGGCTGCAGCACGCCTTCGCCCTGCACCATGCGATCGGTGAGCGGCGATTCCGCATTGCCGATGTCGATTTGCCCGCAGCAGATGTCGTATTGCCGGCAGTCGAGCGAGGTCGATTTAGTCAAACCGGTGACCGCGTGCTTGGTGGACGTGTATGCGACCGAGTACGGGCGCGGCGCGTGCGCGGAGATCGAGCCGTTGTTGACGATGCGGCCGCCGCGCGGGTTCTGCGCCTTCATGATCTTGATGGCTTCCTGCGTGCACAGGAACATGCCGGTCAAGTTGGTGGCGACCACGTTCTGCCAGGCCTCGAACGGCAGATCCTCCAGCGGGACGGGCGGGGCGCCGATGCCGGCATTGTTGAACAGCACGTCGAGGCGGCCGAAGGAGGATTTCACCTTGTCGAACAGGGCGACGACCGACTCGCGCTTGGAAACATCGGTGGGCTGCACCAGCGCCTGCTGGCCGGTGGCATTGACGGCGGCGGCGGTCTCGTCGAGCGGCTCCTTGCGGCGCCCGGCCAGCACCAGATTATAGCCGGCCTTGGCGAGCGCGGTCGCCACCGCCTTGCCCACGCCCGTGCCCGCTCCCGTGACCAGCGCAATCTTCGTCGTCATCGGCTCGTTCCTCCCGTTATAGTCGGCAGGGAAATAGCATAAAGCGGCGGCAGGAGGGAGGCGAGATGACAAAGCTCGAAGGCAAGACGGCGCTGGTGACGGGCTCAACCTACGGCGTCGGCCGGCGCGTGGCCGAGCGGCTGGGCGAGATGGGCGCGCGCGTGCTGGTGCATGGGCGCGATAAAGCGCGCGGCGCGGGTACGGTGGCGGACATCAAGGCCAAAGGCGGCGACGCGGTGTTCCTGCAGGCCGATCTCGCTTCGCTCGCCGAGGTGCGGCGTCTCGCCGATGACGTGAAACGCGCCACCGATCGCCTCGACCTCCTGATCAACAATGCCGGCATCGGGCGCGGTCCCGCCGACGCCCCGCGCGAGACCAGCGCCGACGGCCATGAGCTGCGCTTTGCGGTCAACTATCTCGCCGGCTTCCTGCTGACTACTCTGCTGCTGCCCTTGGTCAAGTCGAGCGCGCCGGCGCGAATTGTCAATGTGTCGTCGGCGGGCCAGGAAGAGATCGACTTCGGCGATGTCATGCTGACGAAAAGCTATAGCGGCCTGCACGCCTACCGCCAGAGCAAGCTCGCGCAGATCATGTTCACCATCGATCTCGCGCGCGCGCTCGACGGTTCGGGCGTCACCGTCACGACGCTGCATCCGGCGACCTTCATGGACACCGGCATGGTGCGGGCGTCGGGCATTACGCCGACCAGCAGCGTCGACGAGGGCGCCGACGCCATTCTGAACCTGGCGGTGGGGGAGGCCGGCGCGAAGCACAGCGGCGGCTATTTCAACGGCCAGCGCGAGGCGCGCGCGCTGGCGCAGGCCTATGACGAAGAGGCGCGGCGGCGGTTGAGACAGATGAGCTTGGAGTTGACCGGTCTTTAGCCCGCCAGTGCCGCGTCGGCCGGCTTGTCGGCGGCGGCAAGCCGCGCGCTGATCTCGGCCGCCGGCACGGCTTTGCCGAAGCGGAAGCCCTGCATCGAATGCACGCCGGCCGCGCGCAGGAACAGCTGCTGGTCGGCGGTCTCCACGCCCTCCGCCGTCACCTTCATGCCGAGGCCGCGGCCGAGGCCGACCACCGCGTGCACGATGGCCGCGGCGTCGGCGGCCTTTTCGATCGAGAGCACGAAGCTGCGGTCGATCTTGAGCTTGTCGAAGGGAAAGCGGCGCAGATAGAGCAGCGAGGAATAGCCGGTGCCGAAATCGTCGAGCGCCACCCGTACGCCCAGTTCCTTCAGCCGGATCATGGCGGCTTCCGCGGTGTCGGCGTTGCCGAGCAGCACGCTTTCGGTGAGTTCGAGCTCGAGCCGGGTCGGTTCGAACTCGGTGTCGATCAACGTGCGCTCCACCATGGCGCAGAAGTCGGTGCGGCGGAATTGCAGCGGGGAGACGTTGACCGCCACGCTCAGCTGCGGCCAGGCCTTGCCGTCTAGGCAGGCGCGGCGCAGCACGCAAGCGCCGAGCTCGATGATCAGCCCCGAATGCTCGGCGATTGCGATGAACTCGCTCGGCGGGATTTCGCCGCGCACGGGATGCGTCCAGCGGCACAGCGCCTCGACGCCGATTATCTTGTCGCCGCTCTTGTCGACGATCGGCTGATAAAGCACGCGCAACTGCTCATTCTCGATCGCCTCGCGCAGGTCGGCTTCCAGCAGCTTGCGCTGGGAAAGATCGGCGTCCATCGCGGCGTCGTAAATGCAGGCGCGGTTGCGGCCCTCGTTCTTGGCGCGGTAGAGCGCCATGTCGGCATAGCGCATGATGTCGGGCGAGCCGGCGCAGTTATTGTCGATCACGGCGATGCCGATCGAGGCTCCTATCGCGATGTTGTGGCCGCCGATCGCATAGGGCGCGCAGATCGCGGAGATAAGCCGCTGGGCCAGCGCCATTGTCGCGGCGGCATCGTCGCCGAGCGAGGAGATCACCGCGAACTCGTCGCCGCCCAGCCGCGCCACCAGATCGTCGCCGCGCAACGCGTGCGACAGCCTGAGCGTGGCGTTGCGGATCAGCTCGTCGCCGATGTGATGGCCGAGCGTGTCGTTGACGTCCTTGAAATGGTCGAGGTCGATATAGAACACCGCGGCGGATTTCCCGCCCGCGCGCACCTCGTCGATCGCCGCCTCCAGCCGCTCGCCGAAATAGATGCGGTTGGGCAGGCCGCAGAGCGGGTCGTGCATGGCGAGATGGCGCAGGCGGCTTTCGCCGGCGGCGATGGCGGCGGCGGTGCGGCGCATGTAACGCAGCACGAAGGCGGCGAGCAGCGCGAAGCCGGCGAGCGCCACCGCGATGAACGGCACGACGCTGTGCACGATCTCGGCGCCCGGCTGCCGCGGTGTCCAGGCAAAGCGCGCCACGGTCTCCCCTGTGGGGCTTGCGAGCGCGTAGACGAATTCGCCGGGTTGCGCCGCCTGCGCCGCGCCGAGCGCGCGCAGGTGGGTAAGCCGCGTGCGCGCGGCGATGCCGGCAAGCGTATTGGCGTCGATGTACTTCACCGATACCAGCACCGGCGCCGCATCGTCGCGCAAGGCCGCATTGCCCGCCACCGGCCCGATGGTGGCCGCTGCAATTACCGCCGGCCTGTCGTGGAAGCGGCCGATTGCGGCCGTCTGCGTATGGGTGCCGCGGGCGCCGGCTGCGTTCAGCGTCACGGCGTCGCCCGGCGGCGGCGCGTGCCCGCGCAGATAGGCGAGCACCGGAGCCAATGCCGGCAGGGCGGCGGCGCCGCCGGAGGCTTGCGTGCGCGCGCGACCGATCAGCGAATAAATCAGCCGGTCGGCGCCGTCGAACACGAACACGTCATCGTGCTCGAAATTGTCGCGCAGCCAGAGGCCGACCGCGCGGTCGGCCCAGGCCGCGTCGAAGTTCAGGCGGATATTGCGGATCGCGGCCCGCGAGGAAGCGACGCTCTCGACCACGCGCAGCACGCGGTTGCCGTAACTGTCGAGCGCGTGCGAAAGCTGCTCGCGCTCGTGCGTGGCGGCGACGCTGTCGGCGTGGCGGGCCGACGAGAGGACGGCGACGACGATGCAGATAATGGCGACGGCGACGATGACGCCGATCGGCACCACGACGCTCAGGCGCGCGCGGTCCCAACTCGTGGTCTGATGACGCCGCTCATAAGCGCGCGGGCTGGCCGCCACGGCAGTCCCCTAAGCTGTCCTACCTGCTGGACTTTTCGCCCCGGACCGTAGCGCGCAATGCTTGCGATTTCGCTGTTTTTCACCCTTTCGGCCGTATGCGCAGGGGATCGTGCCGGGAATTCATGCAGCGGCGTTAACCACTGGTAAAAAGCAACCGGCAAATCGGACTGGAAAGCCGCCGCCGAGTGCGCAATCCGGCTTAGCCCGTGCCGCCGGTGCCGCGATAGGGCGGCCGCGGGATCGCGATATGGGCGGCGCGCAGCGCGCTCGACCAGCGCTCGCGCAGGTCCTGGAAATAGGGCTCGCCCGGCTCGATGCGGTAATTCACCTCGGCGTCGTAGGAATTGCGCCGCGCCACCAGAATATCGATGGGCAGCCCCACGCCGAGATTGGAGCGCATGGTCGAATCCATCGAGATCAGCCCGATCTTGAGCGCGTCGTAGAGATCGGTATCGAAGCTGATGGCGCGGTCGAGCACCGGCTTGCCGTATTTGTGCTCGCCGACCTGCAGATAGGGCGTGTCGATGGTGCATTCGATGAAATTGCCGGCCGCGTAGATCATGAACAGGCGCAGCCGGCCGCCTTTGATCTGGCCGCCGAACAGGAACGACACTTCGCTGTCGACGTCGGCGGAGGCGAGCGCTTTGCCCTCCATGGTCTGCACCATGCGGATGGCCTTGCCGACGCGCTGGGCGGCCTTGAACATGCTGGGCGCGTTGAGCAGGGTCTCGATCTCGCCGGTCTCGGGGTTTTCCATGCCCTCTTCCAGCGTCGTGCGCACGGTCTGCGTGAGCGACAGGTTGCCGGAGGCGGCAAGCGCCATGACGCGCTCGCCCGGCTGCACCACCACGTGCAGCTTGCGGAAGGTCGAGACGTTGTCGAGGCCCGCATTGGTGCGCGTGTCCGCGACCATGACGAGGCCGTCGCGCACGAGGATTCCACAGCAATAGGTCATGGGAGCGGTCTTCCTTCCCGGCGCCCGTCTTATAGCGGCGCGCGGGCGCGTCCGGCAATGCGGTGGGCGGGCGGCATGGGCGGGCTAGTTCTGCGACTGCTGGCTGGCCTGGTCGACATGCACGGCGACCTGCAGATGCTCGCCGCCGCCGCCGCGGCGGGTGCCGCGCACCGGCGCCGCGCCCAGATAGTCGAGCCCGACCGCAACCCGCACATGCGCCTCGGTCGCGCAGATGCCGTTGGTGGGGTCGAAGCCGACCCAGCCGAGGTTGTCGATGTGGATCTCGGCCCAGGCATGGCCCGCCTCCTGGTCGACCACGCCGTCGATCCGGTAGAAATGGCCGCCGACATAGCGCGCCGGCACGCCGAGCGTGCGCGCGGCGGCGATGAAGATGTGCGTCAGGTCCTGACAGACCCCGCGCCGCAGCTCGAAGGCTTCCGCCGCGGTGGTGGCGACATGGGTCGGATCGGTGTCGAAGGTCATCTCGCCGTTGAGCCCGGTGAGCAGCGCGTGCATGAGCGCGAGCGTGTCGTTGCTTGCGTCGGCGCGCACGGTCTGGGCGAAGTCGGCGATGGCCGGATCGCTTGCCGTGAGCGTCGTCTCGCGCAAATAGAACTGCGGCGGAAAGCGCTCGACAGCCCCGCTCACCACGCCCTGCGTGTCGGTCGTATCGACTTCGCCTTCCACCATCACCGACAGCCGGTCGAAGGGACCTTCAGCGGTGAAGGAATGGGTGATGTTGCCGAAAGCGTCCTCGTGCTGGTGCAGCTGGCAGTCCTGCGACAGGTCGAGCCGCCAGCGCGTCACGTACTGGCCGTCGTGGTTGCGCGGGGTCTTGCGCAGCACCTGCGTCACCGTCGTGGGCGGCGTGTCGTAAGTGTAGGTGGTGGCGTGGGAGATGCGCAGGTGCATGGCGTTCTTTAGTCCGTCATGCCCGGCCTTGTGCCGGGCATCCACGTCTTGAGCCGAAGTGTACGCAATTAAGCAAGGCGTGGATGGCCGGGACAAGCCCGGCCATGACGATTCGGTTCATACCAGGAACTGCTGCGTGATGGCACTGCCGAGCCGGTTGTTCTCGGTGATGAACTCGCCGATGAACTCGTGCAAACCGCGCTGAAAAATGCCGTCCATGCGGCTGTTCTGCAGCCGCGTGCGGATGCCGCGCGCCTGGCGCTGCGCGGGTCCCTGCCGGCCGTAGGCGCCGGCAACGGCGTCGAGATTGCGCACGATCGCCTCGTAGCAGGAGGCGAGCGAGCGCGGCATTTCTTCGCGCAGGATGAGCAGATCGGCGACCAGCCAGGGCTTCAGGCTCTCGCGATAGACCCAGTGATAGGCGGTGAGGGCGGACACCGAGCGCAGGATCGCCGCCCACTGGAAATAATCGAGCGGGCCGCCGACGCGCGCGTGCTCGGGCAGCAGCAGGTGATATTTCACGTCGAGAATGCGCGCGGTGTTGTCGGCGCGCTCGACATAGACGCCGAGGCGGGAGAACCAGTAGGCGTCGTTGCGCAGCATGGTGCGGTAGGCGGAGCCGTCGTAGCGCAGCGAGGATTCCTGCACCCAGCGCAGGAAGCGCGAGATTTCCTCGCGCGACGAAGGCCCGTTTCCGTAGCGTCTGAGTTCGAGCCAGGCGCCGTTGATGGCGTCCCACATTTCCACGGTGAGCGCGGTGCGCACGCTGCGCGCGTTCTGCCGCGCCTGCTCGAAGCAGGAGCGGATGGAGGAGGTATTGGCCGAGGAGAAGGCGAGGAAATCCGTGACGTTGTGTTCGTTCGCCTCCTCGTAGCTCTTATAGAAGGCGGTGGCGCAGCCGGCGGTCAGCACGGCCGACTCCCATTCGTTGCTGCCGCCGGCATAGGCGAGCGGCAGCGCTGAGAGCCGGTGGGTGGCGTCGAGGATGCGCGCAAGATATTCCGCGCGCTCGATATAGCGCGACAGCCAGAACAGATTATCGGCGGTGCGGGAGAGCATGCGTGCGTTATTCCATGCTCGTCATTCCGGGACGCCGCGAAGCGGCGGGCCCGGAATCCAGGGCCATATACCGTGTCGCCCCTGGATTCCGGGTTCGCTCGCTGCGCTTGCGCCCCGGAATGACGTGGTAAGAATTCATCGGTCCAGCACCCAGGTGTCCTTCGTGCCGCCGCCCTGGCTGGAGTTGACCACCAGCGAACCCTCTTTCAATGCAACGCGCGTCAGGCCGCCCGGCACGATGCGCACGCGGTCACGCCCCGACAGCACGAAGGGACGCAGGTCGACATGGCGCGGCGCGATGCCCGCATCGACGCAGGTCGGCACCGTGGAGAGCGCCAGCGTCGGCTGCGCGATGAAATTCTTCGGCGCGGTCTTGAGCTTGGCGCGGAACTGTTCGATCGCCACCTTGCTTGCCGCCGGGCCGATCAGCATGCCGTAGCCGCCGGAGCCGTGCACTTCCTTGACCACGAGATCGGGCAGGTGATCGAGCACATAGGCGAGATGGTCTTCTTCGCGGCAGCACCAGGTCGGCACGTTCTTCAAGAGCGGTTCCTCGCCCAGATAGAACTTCACGATCGCCGGCATGAACGAATAGATCGCCTTGTCGTCGGCGATGCCGGTGCCAACCGCGTTGGCGAGCGTGACGTTGCCGGCCTGATAGGCCGACATCAGACCCGGCACGCCGAGCGCCGAGTTGGGACGGAAGGTGAGGGGATCGAGGAATTCGTCGTCGATGCGGCGGTAGATAACGTCGACGCGGCGCGGTCCTTGCGTCGTGCGCATGTAGACGAACTCGTCCTTGACGGTGAGGTCGCGGCCCTCGACCAGCTCGACGCCGAGCTGGTCGGCCAGGAACGAATGCTCGTAATAGGCCGAATTGTAGATGCCGGGCGTGAGCAGCACGACGGTCGGATCGCGGCTGCTCGACAGCGGCGCCACCGATTTCAATGTCGCCAACAGTTCGTCCGGGTAGTTCTCGACCGGCGCCACGCGATGGCGCGAGAACAGTTCCGGAAACAGCCGCATCATGATCTCGCGGTTCTCCAGCATGTAGGAGACGCCGGAGGGCGTGCGCGCATTGTCCTCGAGCACGTAGAAGGTGTCGGCGTCCACGCGCACGATGTCGATGCCGGCGACGTGCACATAGATGCCGTGCGGCACCGGCTGCCCGCTCATCTCGGGGCGGAAGGCGGGATTGCGGAACACCAGATCGTCGGGGACGATGCCGGCGCGCAGGATCTCGCGCCGGCCGTAGATGTCGGCGATGAAGGCGTTGAGCGCGTTGACGCGCTGGGTAAGGCCGGCTTCGAGCTTTTGCCATTCGGCCGCCGACATGATGCGCGGGATGACGTCGAAGGGGATGAGCCGCTCCTGCGCCTCGGCCTCGCCGTAGACCGCGAAGGTGATGCCGGTGCGGCGGAAGATCAGCTCGGCCTCGCGCCGGCGATAGTCCAGCACCTCGGGCGGCACTTCCTGAAGCCAGCGCGCGAGCTCGCCATAGGCGGGCCGCAGCCCGCCATTGGTGCCGTGCATTTCGTCGAAGGCGGTGTCCATGTCGAAGTCCCCAGCGTGCCACCCGCATTTCGGGTCAAGCTTTAGGCCAAGCCCGGCTGCCTCAAGGCCCGGCCTTGCTCCGCCGCAGGCGGCCCCCCAGCCGCCCCGGTGCCTTGAGGGTTGCAAGCTTCAGGCCATGGCAAAAGCCCCGCAGACCTCCTATTTGGGCAGTTCCGACCGGGGCGGGAGGCCCCGCCTGCCTATATTTTGGGCGGCGGCGCTGGGGACAGCGGGAGCGGGCGGCCGGCATGGCTTGAGCGCCGCCGGGCTTGCGGATTAAGTGTCCGGCGGGGCCGGAAGGGCTACAGACCGCCATGGACGCGCAAAACAACATCGTCACCGCGGCGCTCTTGGTCATCGGCGACGAAATTCTTTCCGGCCGCACCAAGGACAAGAATATCGGCTACACCGCCGACTTCCTCACCGCGCTCGGCATCGACTTGAAGGAAGTGCGTGTGGTGTCGGACGACGAGGACGCGATCGTCGCGGCGGTGAACGCGCTGCGCGCCCAATACGACTACCTGTTCACCACCGGCGGCATCGGCCCCACCCATGACGACATCACCGCCGACTGCGTGGCGAAAGCCTTCGGCGTCGCGCTGCCCTATCATCCGGAGGTGGTGGCGCTCTTGAAGGAGCGTATGGCCAAGATCGGCGGCGAGCTCAACGAAGCGCGCATGCGCATGGCGCGCATTCCGCAGGGCGCGGCGCTCGTCACCAACAAGGTATCGGGCGCGCCCGGCTTCTGGATCGGCAATGTCATCGTGATGGCCGGCGTGCCGGCGATCATGCAGGCCATGCTCGACGAGGTGGCGCCGAAGCTCAAGACCGGCGCCAAGCTTCTGTCGGTGACGATCCGCGCCGACGCCAAGGAAGGCGACGTCGGAAGCGAGCTCGGCGCCATCGCCAAGGCGCATCCGGGCGCGCTGATCGGCAGCTATCCCTTCTTCGACGAAAAGATGGGCCCCAACACGAATATCGTGGTGCGCGCGCGCGACCCGGAGAAGCTGAAGCTGGTGAAGGAAGCGGTGGAGGACATGCTGATTGCGGTGCGCCAGCAGGTGGCGAGCGGCGCGCTGATGGCGAAATCCGAGCTCCCGCCCAGTCCCGAAAAGATCTTCCCCGTGTCGTGGGACCAGTTTCACCGCGACGCGCGCGCGCTCGCCTGGCGGCTGCACGCGGCGGGGCCGTTCGAGGCGGTGGTGTGCATCACGCGCGGCGGGCTGGTGCCGGCGGCGATCGTGGCGCGCGAACTCAACGTGCGGCTGATCGAGACCGTGTGCATCGCCAGCTATCTGAACTACCAGAACGTGGGCGAGCTGAAAGTGATCAAGGGCGTCGGCCCGGAAGTCACCTCGATGCGCGCCAAGGGGCAGGGCGTGCTGATCGTCGACGACCTGGTCGACACCGGCAAGACCGCGCGCATCGTGCGCGAGATGCTGCCGAGCGCCCATTTCGCCACCGTCTACGCCAAGCCGATGGGGCGGCCGCTGGTCGACACCTTCATCACCGAGGTGTCGCAGGACACCTGGATCTATTTTCCCTGGGATACCGGCTTAGCCTTCCAGCCGCCGATCAGGGCGGGTGGGGATTGAGGGCTGTGCGTATTTTCTCTGTCATTCCGGGACGCCGCGAAGCGGCGGGCCCGGAATCCAGGGACGAAATTGAAAGACCCGTCGTTTAGCCCCTGGATTCCGGGCTCGCACCTTCGGTGCGCCCCGGAATGACGTTTGAGGGGCGGCGGCAAAGTCGGTAACATCGCCGCACAGTCACCAGAGGAAACGACCATGACCGGTGCCGTCGCCCGCAAGCCGCAAGCAAAGGACCTGCGCTCGCACCATCTGCGCCCGGAGCAGATGGAATGGCAGAAGACGCGCTTTCCCGGCTGTTCGGTGAAGCCGCTGATGGTCGACCCGTCGAGCGGGCTGGCGACGCTGCTGTTCAAGATGGAGCCGGGCGCGGAATTGCCCGACCATGAGCACGTCTTGATCGAGCAGACTTACGTGCTGGAAGGCTCGCTGGTCGACAAGGACGGCCCCGACGCCGGCCTCGAAGTCAAGCCCGGCGAGTTCGTCTGGCGCCCCGCGGGCAGCCGGCATTCGGCTTGCGCGCCCAAGGGCGGCGTGTTCGTCGCCATCTTCCAGATCCCCAACAAGTTTCATGAGAAGGACGGGCGCGTGACCGATTCCGCCGGCAAGGACTGGCAGGAAGTCTGGGGCGCCTTATTACCGAACTGATCTGAACGCGCCGCCCGCGTGGCCGAAGCCCGCGCGCCGGCGCGGGCAGCAAAGCCATGTGCGGACGTGGCGGAATGGTAGACGCAAGGGACTTAAAATCCCTTGGGAGTAATCCCGTCCGGGTTCGAGTCCCGGCGTCCGCACCAGCCTTCGCCGCTCACGCGGCTTCGACTGGCAAACCCCACGCACTCGTAAAACAAAATGAGGGCCGGCGTTGCCGCCGGCCCCCAAGTCTCAAAGGCCTGGAGAGAGCCTTCGTGCTCGCCCCCATCCGTGTGCGCCGCCGGGGCATTGAAGAGCGCGGCGGCGAATGTCGTCGCGCTTACTTCGCCGCCATCTTGATGCCGAGATTGGTTTTCCAATAGGCCTTGATCGCGTCCACCGTGCTGGGCGGCAGCGGGCCGAAGGCGATATCGCGCGCCATCTTCTGCCCCTTCTCGAAGCCCCACAGGAAGAACTTGGTGACTTCCTCGTTGGTCGCCTTGGGCGCGCTCTTGCGCAGGATCTGCCAGGTGCAGCCGGAGATCGGCCAGGTATCGGCGCCCGGCTGATCGGTCAGGATGACGTAGAAGTCCTTGGCCTTGGTGAAGTCGACATGGCCGGCGGCGGCCTGGAAGCCTTTCAGATTGGGGCTCACCGTCTTGCCGGCCTTGTTGATCATGCGGGCATAGTCGAGCTTGTTTTGCAGGATGTAGGCGTATTCGACGTAGCCGATCGAGCCTTTTTCCTTCTGCACGTAGGCCGACACGCCTTCGTTGCCCTTGCCGCCGATGCCGGTCGGCCAATTGATCGCGGTATTGGCGCCGAGCGTCTTCTTCCATTCGGGGCTGACCTTGGACAGATAGTTCGCGAAGGTGAAGGTCGTGCCCGAACCGTCGGAACGATGCACCACGGTGATGGCCATGTCCGGCAGCTTCAGGCCGGGGTTGAGCTTGGCGATGGCCGGATCGTTCCACTTCTTGATCTTGTCCATATAGATGTTCGCCACCACGGGGCCGGACAGGATGAGCTTGCCGGATGCGATGCCGGGCACGTTGTAGACGAGGTCCTCGCCCGCAATGGCGGTGGGGAACTGGATCAGGCCGTGCTTGGAAAGTGTCTCAGGCGTGAGCGGCATGTCGCTGGCGCCGAACGCCACGATACCGCCCTCGATCTGCTTGATGCCGCCGCCCGAGCCGATGGACGCATAGTTCACTTTGTTGCCGGTCTCTTTATTGTAAGCGGCCGCCCATTTGGCGACCAGCGGGTAGACCCACGAGCTGCCGGCGCCGTTGATGGTGGCAGCTTGGACATTCGTGGCGGCAAAGGTCAGCGCCGCCGCCGCAGCGGCGGCAACGAGGTGGGTTCGCATGGAAAGCCTCCCGAGGATGCCGGCCTGCCAGGGTCGCCCTCGCCCGAGGCCCGCGCCGGGCACTAGAAGTCCGCCGCATTTCAGTTCGATGACGTTTCGATTGCGGTTCGATGACACGGGCGGGGGCGGGGGTTACATTTTTGTAATTTTCCCCGCGGCGGCCACTCAATCCCGCCATTTTTGAAGGTTTTGTTATGGAATCTCAGTAGTCTGGCCGAACGGCGCCAAACGGCGCCGAAAACGCCGGCAAGTTGTCGCCGTCACGCTTTTCCACAGAACACCGGGCCTGCCGCAGCGCGCCGATGCCTCGATTCAAAGCTCACAGCGTACCCGCTTTCCCGCTCGCCGCCTTGATGGTGGTGGTGGTGGTGGCCGGCCTGCTCGCCGGCTGCGCCGCCAACGAGCAGGATTCCACCGCGCGCTTTCTGGTCGCGCCGGGCAAATACGTGCTGTTCAACTGCAAGGAGATCAAGCAGACGGCGGACGAAAACGCCAAGCGGCAGCACGAGCTGGAGGAACTGATGGCCAAGGCCGGCAGCGACTCGGCCGGCCGGCTGGTCAGCGCCGTCGCCTACAAGCCGGAATATTACGAGTTGCGCGGGCGCATGGCCGATCTGCGCCAGGCCGCCGCCGACAAGAAATGCAAGTTCGTGCCGAGCGCGGCGCGCAGCGCGACACCGGTGGGCGTGCCCGCGGTGCACTAAGGGCCGCGATCCGGCCTCCGCTCATGCCCGCGCAAGCGGGAATCCATCGCAAAAAACCGAACGGCTGATGACTAGAGCCGCACCCGCCGCAGCCGCAGCGCGTTGCTCACCACGCTCACCGACGACATCGCCATGGCGGCCGCCGCGATGATCGGCGACAAGAGAATGCCGAAGGTGGGATAGAGAATACCGGCGGCGATCGGCACGCCGAAGGAATTGTAGACGAAGGCGAAGAACAGGTTCTGCCGGATGTTGCGCATGACGGCCGCCGACAGCGCGCGCGCCTTGACGATGCCGGTGAGGTCGCCCTTCAAGAGCGTGACGCCGGCGCTTTCTATTGCCACGTCGGTGCCGGTGCCCATGGCGATGCCGACGTCGGCGGCGGCGAGCGCCGGCGCGTCGTTGACGCCGTCGCCGGCCATGGCGACCACGCGGCCCTGCTGGCGCAGCTTCTCGATCACTTTGCTCTTCTGATCGGGCAGCACTTCGGCTTCGACGTCGGCGATGCCCAGGCGCTTGGCCACGGCCAACGCGGTGGTGCGGTTGTCGCCGGTAAGCATGACCACGCGGATGCCGTCGGCGGCGAGCGCCTTGAGCGCCGCCGGTGTCGTTTGCTTCACCGGGTCGGCGATGGCGATGACGCCGGCCGGCTTGCCGTCGACGGCGAGCAGCACGGCGGTGGCGCCGTCGGCGCGCAGGCGCTCGGCGCCGCCCGCAAGCGGCGCGGGGTCGATGCCAAGTTCCTTGAGGAAGGCGGCGGTGCCGAGCGCAAGGCGTTTTCCTTCCACCATGCCGATCACGCCCTTGCCGGCCGGCGCATCGAAGCCGCGCACCGGCGCCAATTCGATCTTGCGTTCCTGCGCGGCGGCGACGATGGCCGCGGCCAGCGGATGCTCGCTGCCGCGCTCGACGCTGGCCGCCAGCCGCAGCACGTCACCCTCGTCGAAGCCGGTGAGCGGCACCACCGCGACCACCTTGGGCTTGCCCTCCGTGAGGGTGCCGGTCTTGTCGACCACCAGCGTGTCGATCATTTCCATGCGCTCGAGCGCCTCGGCGTTCTTGATCAGCACGCCGGCATGCGCGCCGCGCCCGACGCCGACCATGATCGACATCGGCGTGGCCAAGCCCAGCGCGCAGGGGCAGGCGATGATCAAGACGCTCACCGCGGCGACCAGCCCGAAGGCGAAGCGCGGCTCGGGGCCGAAGGTGGCCCAGGAGGCAAACGCCAGCAGCGCAACGAAGATCACCGTCGGCACGAACCAGCCGGCCACCCGGTCGGCGAGGCGCTGGATCGGCGCGCGGCTGCGCTGCGCCTGCGCCACCATCTGCACGATCTGCGACAGCAGCGTATCGCGGCCGATCTTGTCGGCGCGCATGACGAAACTGCCGGACTTGTTGAGCGTGCCGCCGATGACGCGGGCGTCGACGTCCTTGGTGACGGGCATGGATTCGCCGGTGACCATGGATTCATCGAGCGCCGAACGGCCTTCCAGCAGGACGCCGTCGACCGGCACTTTGTCGCCCGGACGCACGCGCAATTTGTCGCCGACCTGCACGGCGTCGAGCGAAATCTCCTCGTCGCTACCGTCGTCGTGCACGCGCCGCGCGGTCTTGGGCGCCAGATCGAGCAGCGCCTTGATGGCGCCGGAGGTCGCCTCGCGCGCGCGCAGCTCCAGCACCTGGCCGATCAGCACCAGCACGGTGATCATGCTGGCGGCTTCGTAATAGACCGCCACCGCGCCACCGTGGCCGCGGAACGCAGGCGGGAAGATGTGCGGCGCGAAGGTGGCGATGAGGCTGTAGAGGTAGGCCACGCCGGTGCCCATGGCGATCAGCGTGAACATGTTGAGGTTGCGCGTGACGAGCGATTGCCAGCCGCGCACGAAGAACGGCCAGCCCGCCCACAGCACCACGGGCGTGGCGAAGGCGAACTGGATGACATTGGCCTGCGGCGGCGTCACCCATTGCGCGCCGATCAGCATGCCGCTCCATTCGATCGCCATCACCGGTATGGACAGCGCCAGACCGATCCAGAAGCGCCGCGACATGTCGGCGAGCTCGGGGTTGGGCGCGGTGTCGGCGGTCATCACCTCAGGCTCGAGCGCCATGCCGCAGATCGGGCAGGTGCCGGGGCCTTGCTGGCGGATCTCCGGATGCATCGGGCAGGTGTAGATCGCGCCCTCGATGACGGGCTCCGGTTCGCGCGACTTTAAATATTTCTCGGGATCGGCGGCGAATTTGGTGCGGCAGCCATTGCAGCAGAAGTAATAGGTCTGCCCCTTATGCTCGGCGCTGTGTTTGGCGGTCGCGGGATCGACGCTCATGCCGCAGACCGGATCGGTGGCGGCGCCCTCGGCCGGGCCATGGTGGTGATGATGATCGGCGGTCGTGCTCATGTCGGCCCCTAAGATCGCTTGTACTCCATACCGGTAGGGGGTATATATCGGCGATGAACCGGAACAGCAAGACGTCGACCCTCAAACGGCTCAAGCGCATCGAGGGCCAAGTGCGCGGCCTCGCCCGCATGGTCGAAGCCGACCGCTACTGCATCGACATCGTCACCCAGATCGCCGCGGTGCGCGCGGCGCTGCGGCGCGCGGAGGAGGAAATCCTGCGCGAGCACGTCTCGCACTGCGTCGAGCACGCCATTTCCAGCGGCGACAAGGCCGATCAGCGGCAAAAGGTGGCCGAGCTGATGGACGTGATGGGCCGGGCGGGACGGTAGCGCATCGTTTGACCCGCACCCGGCCATCGCCGCTGCGCGGCGACAGCCGACCTTCCCCTGGCAGGGGGAGGTATAGGAAAGGCGAGGGTCGCGCTCTCGCTGCTACTTCGTCGACAGCCCGAGCACGCTGTAGAGCGGGCACAGGCCGAACAGGGCGGTCAGGATCGGCACCACGCCGATCCAGCCGACCCAGCTCCACGAGGTGCCGGGCGCGATATAGCCGAGGGCGAAGGCGATCAGCGCCAGGCCGACGATGATGCGCGCCAGGCGGTCGAACATTCCGACATTCAGGGTCATTGCCATGCTCCATGCGAATTGATCGCGGAGCAGCTTAGCGGCTGGTGGAACTCCGGCTTTGATCAGGATCAAGCGCGCGGCAGGGCTTGTCCATCGTCATGGCCGGGCTTGACCCGGCCATCCCGCTTAGGAAGGCAAGTGCGCTCCCGATCGGGATGCGATGCCGGGAGGTGGCAACGCCGCTCACGCAAACATCGCCTTGTGGTCCTCGACGAACTGCTTCGTCGTGATCGGGTCGCGCTTGACGATGTCGCGGATCGGGGCGGTGTTCTCGTTCGAGAACGCGCCGGCCGCGCCCAGCTTGGCGATGGTGACCAGGTGCTGGATCAGCCAGTCCGGCATGCCGCGCGATTTCATGGCCTGCTCGGCCTGCTCCGCCGTGACGCCGACGTAGCCGATCGTGCGGCCGAGCACTTGCGAAAACACCTTGGCGAAATCGGCGTAGGTGGTGAGCGCGCCGGTGAATTCGTAGGTCTTGCCGGCATGCGGAGCGGGGTCGGCGAGGACGCGCGCCCCGACCGCACCGGTATCGCGCACGTCGGTCAGCGCCACCGGCAGGTCGGCGGCGAACGGCAGCACCATCTTGTTCTCGCTCTTGATCGCCGGGATTTGCGTGAACACGTTCTGCATGAACAGGCCGGGCCGCAAGATTACCCATTCGATGCCGCTCGCGCGCAGCCGTTCCTCGATCTGGAAGTGCGAGCGGCCGACGACCGATTCCGAATCCTTCACCACCACCGCGCGGCCGCCGCTCACGCGCACGAGATAGCGCGTGCCCGCCTTCAGCGCGGCGTCGAGCACGTTGTTCTGCTGCTCGACCATGCCGGGATTGTGCCCGGTCACCACGAACACGCTCTCGACGCCCTGCAGCGCCTTTTCGAGCGCCGCCGGGTCATTCAATTCGGCGACCGCCGTCTTGGCGTCGGCGCCCAGCACTTCGCGCGCCTTCTCGGCATTGCGCACGATGCAGACCGGGTCCTGGCCCAGTCCTTTCAGCTCCTTGACGACCGCGCGCCCGGTATTGCCGGTTGCGCCTACGACTGCGAGTTTGGCCATTGTTTCATGCTCCCCGGGCTTTGCGCGTCTATAGTCGAAGCGGGCGGCCTTTTCCAACCCCTTAAGCGTAGCGCTCGCGCGCGAGCTTGGCGCCGGCGCCGAGCGCCACGAGCTTGGCCTCGGCCACCGCGCGCCGCATCGGCGCCATGCCGCAATTGGTGCAGGCGACGATGCGCTCCTTCGGCACGATCTTCATGACTTGCCCGATCACGTCGGCCACCTGCTCGGGCGTCTCGATCGTGTCGGTCGCCACGTCGATGACGCCGACCAGCACGTCCTTGCCGGTGAGCAGGCCCATTAGCTCCATCGGCACGCGCGAATTGATGCATTCGAGCGAGACCTGGCCGATCTTGCTCTTGGCCAGCGCCGGAAAAATCTTCTCGTATTGCCGCCACTCCTGCCCGAGCGCGTTCTTCCAGTCGATATTGGCCTTGATGCCGTAGCCGTAGCAGATGTGCACCGCGGTCTTGCACTTGAGGCCGTCGATCGCGCGCTCGAGCGCTTCGATGCCCCAGCCGGTCACCTCGTCCATGAACACGTTGAAGGCCGGCTCGTCGAACTGGATGACGTCGATACCGTCTTTTTCCAGCGCGCGCGCTTCCTCGTTCAGCAGTCCGGCGAAGGCAAAAGCCATCTTCACCTTATCGCCGTAGTGGCGATCGGCGATGGTGTCGGAGATGGTCATCGGGCCGGGCAAAGTGATCTTCAGTTGCTTTTTCGTGTGGGCACGCGCGTGGCGCGTCTCCTTCTGGTGCACGCGGCCCTTCAGCTTCAGTGCGCCGCGCACCTGCGGCACCATGGCTTTGTAACGGTCGGCACGGATGCCCATCTCGACCTTGTTGGCGAAGTCGATGCCGTCGACATATTCGAGGAAGCCGTGCACGAAATGCTGGCGCGACATCTCGCCGTCGCAGACGATGTCGAGGCCGGCGTCTTCCTGCCATTTGATCGCCAGGAGCGTGGCGTCGAGCTTGCCTTGCGCAAGATCGTCGCCGCTGAGCCGCCACTGCGGCCACAGCTTGTCGGGTTCGGCGAGCCAGGACGGTTTCGGCAGACTGCCGGCGGTGGAAGCGGGAAACAGCATGAGGCGCGCAACTCTCTTTTGCTAAAGCGTTTCGGGGACCTTCCAACTATAAAGCCAATCCTGCCGCGCGAGCAGTCTTTCTCCTCCCAACGCGCGCATTCCGACATTGCGCACCAGCGCCTCCGGCCCACTCATCCCATAGATGCGGCCCTGTTTGCGCGAGGCGGCCTGCACGCGCTCGGTGCGGCGGCGGCGCTGGCCTTCGTAGCCGCGCAGCGCGTCGGGCGGGTCGTCGAGATAACGGCCCAGCACGGCGGCGAGCACCGCGCCGTCCTCGATCGCCATGCCGGCGCCCTGCGCAAGAAACGGCAGCATCGGGTGGGCGGCATCCCCGATCAGCGTGACCGGACCCGTGCCGCCGCGGAACGGATGACGCCGATGAAACAGCGCCCATTTCAGCCAGCGGTCGGGCAGCGCCACCAGCGCGCGCGCCTTCTCGCTCCAGGACCAGCGCGCGAAGGCGCGCAGGATCTCGTCGCGCTTTCCGGCCGCCGACCAGCCGTGGTGGTCGAAATCGTCGTGCACGATGCCGACGATGTTGATCAGGCGGCCGTTCTTCACCGGGTAGTGCACCAGATGGGCGTCGAGGCCGAGCCACAGATGCACGACCGGCTCGCGGAATTCCGCCGGCACGTCGCCGGCCGGCACCAGCGCGCGCCAGGCGGTGCGGCCGGCAAAGCGCGGGCGGCGATAGCCGCGCAGGCGTTGCGCCACCGCCGACCAGACACCGTCGGCGCCGATCAGCGCGATGCCGCGCTCGTCGACCACTTGCGTCGCGCCGCGTGCCAGCACGGTGACGCCTTTGACGTGGCCGGCGAAGTCTTCCACGTGCAGGCCGAGCCGCAAACGAATATCGGTCTCGGCGCGCGCCTGCGCGGCGAGCGCGGCCTGCAGATCGCCGCGATGGATCGTCCAATAGGGCGCGCCGTAGCGGCGCTCGACCGTTTCGCCGAGCGGGATGCGCACGATCTCGCGCCCCGAGCCGCCGCCCATGACGCGGATCGCGGTCGGCGCCATGACGAGGGGTTTAAGCCGCTCGCGCAGGCCGATGTCGATCAGCACGCGCGTGGCGTTGGGCCCGAGCTGGATGCCGGCGCCGACTTCCTCCAGCTTCGCGGCCTGCTCCAGCACGGTCGCGCGCAGACCCGCGCGCGCCATGGCGATGGCGGCGGTCAGCCCAGCAATGCCGGCGCCGGCGACGATGACATGGCGCTCGGCCGCCATCGGCTTGCTCCGGCCGCGCTCAGACGGTTGCGTCGGCGGGCAGCGCGCATTCCGGCGGCCTGGCCGCGTGCGGATCGAGGCTCGCGTTGAAGCGGTAGAGCGTCGAGCAATAGGGACAGACGATCTCGCTCTCGTCGCCCATGTCGAGGAAGACGTGCGGATGGTCGTAAGGGGGCGTCGCGCCCACGCACATGAATTCCTTGGCGCCGATCTCGATCGCCGGCACGCCGGGATCGTTGTGGAAATGGGGGATCGCGTGCTCGGCCATGGAACCCTCGGCTTTATCGTCGATCTTCGCGCTTGGCGCGCGGCGCTAAGGCGGCGCACCATAGCGGGGCGAATCGGCCGTGCCTAGCGGTGCGAAACGGATTATGCCCGCGCATCACGCTTCGCTAACCCTGGGCTGCGGCCGTCCGGAACGGTACGTAAGGGCGCGGCGTTTTCGTCATGGAAGCGCGGCGCGCCAGCAGTGATCGCCGGGGGCCGCGCTTTAGCCGTCTTTCTGTCCAAGGCAAGCACATGCTGTCCGAGGCAAGCACATGCGCGACGCGGAAGGCTTCGCCCCACCGGAGCTGAAGGAAATGAAAGCCATGCGCCGGCCGCGCCTGCTGCCGGCGGTGGCGATCGCCGCCCTGCTGGCGGCGGGTGCGGCCTATATGGTGCCGCGCGGGATCGCTGCCGGCACGCAACTGACAATCGCCGACGATCCGGCGCGCTTGGCCGACCGCGCGCTCGATGAGAAATTCAACGCCGACGTAGCGACGCGCGGGATCGACGAGGCGCTCGCCAACAAGGACGCCGATCTCGCCGACAGCTACGCGCAGCTTGCACAAGCGCGTAACGTGCCGCTCGATCCCGCGCTCAAAAAGAAAGTCGCCGCGGCGGTGAAAGAGCAATCCTCGCTGCAGCACGCCGCGCAAAGCTTCGCCTACGGCTTCGTGGCGGGTGAGCCGAACGATGCGGCGGCGCTCGCCGGCACCACGCTCGGCGATCTGTTCGTATTCGGCGACATTCGCGACGCGGTGCGCGAGGGCTCGCGGCTGGCGCTGGGCGAGAAGACCGACAAGCTGATCCTCGGGCTCGCTTGCGTCGGGCTTGCCATCACCGCCGGCACCTATGCCACGCTCGGCGCGGAAGCGCCGGCGCGCGTCGGGCTCTCGCTCGCCAAGGCCGCGCGCAAGACCGGGCGCTTGAGCGCCGATCTCGCCGCGAGCGTCTGGCGCATGCTGCGCGGGGTGGTGGACTGGGGCCGCTTGAAAACCGCGATCAAGGGAGTGTCGGTGTCCGAGCCGGCGCTGGCGATCCGCGCCGCGCGCGAGGCGGTGAAGCTGCGGCGCGCGCGCTCGCTCGTGCATCTGGCGCGCGACGTCGGCACCGTCGAGACCAAGGCCGGCACGCGCGCCGCGCTCGAAGGATTGGAACTGGCGCGAAGCCCGCGTGAAATGTCGCGCATTGCCAAGCTCGCCGAGAAGGCGGGGGCTAAGACGCGCGCCATCCTCAAAGTCGCCGGGCGCGCCGCGATCATGCTGACCTTGGGCGCCTTCGATCTCGGCATCTGGTTGATCGGCGCGTTGTTTACGCTCATCGGTTTCGTCGCCGCGCTCAAGAGCATGGCCGAGCGGCTGACCTGGCGCGTGCTGCAGCAACGCAAGGCGCGCCGGTTGCGCCAGGCGATGCAGCGGTACGAGCCACTGACCGCTAATGGCTGATCGGCTGGTTGCCAGTCAGAGCGGCGCGGTCTATCTCAGCGTCATGCCCGGCCATAGCCGTTCGAAGAACGGCGTTCTTTCAAAACGCCTATGTCCCGGCCATCCATGTCTTAAGGCGTGGATGCCCGGCATAAAGCCGGGCATGACGCGGAGAGTTCGGTGCCGACATTCCACAACGGCGACGTCGAGATCGCCTATTTCGACCAGGGTGCGGGCGAGCCGATCGTGCTGGTGCACGGCTTTGCCTCCAGCAAGGAATTCAACTGGGTCAATCCGAGCTGGGTGGGCGAACTCACCGGCGCGGGCCGCCGCGTCATCGCACTCGACAACCGCGGGCACGGCGCCTCAAGCAAGCTGTACGATCCGGCCGCCTACGACATGACGCTGATGGCGGGCGACGTGCGCGCGCTGCTCGATCATCTGAACATCGAACGCGCCGACGTGATGGGCTATTCCATGGGCGCGCGCATCGTGACCTTCCTCGCCGTGCATCACCCGAAGCGCGTGCGCTCGCTCGTTATCGGCGGGCTCGGCATTCGCATGGTGGAATCCGACGGCCCGAGCATCGCGCCCCGGGTTGTCGCGGCGCTGGAAGCGCCCTCGCTCGACGACGTGACCGACCCGACCGGGCGCTCGTTCCGCCGTTTCGCCGAGCAGACCAAGTCCGACCTGAAGGCGCTCGCCGCCTGCATGCGGCGGCCGCGCCGGCCGCTCAACCGCGCGCAGCTTTCCGCGATCGACCTGCCGGTTTTGGTTGCAGTTGGAACTAAAGACGACGTGGCGGGTTCGGGACCGGAGCTCGCGGCCGCCATTCCCGGGGCCCGCCTGCTCGACATCCCCGACCGCGACCACATGCTGGCGGTCGGCGACAAGGTGTTCAAGGCGGGCGTGCTCGACTTTCTTAACCAACGCCCGTGAAGAGCCGAACAGGCGCGCGAGCTATGCGTGTGGTGCATCACCCAGGCTCGTGGCCTCACGCGTTATGTGCTAGATGAGTGCCCGAGGGATTGGCGTTGAGAGGCGCCGGGAGACAACCAAGATGGCTCACACTCAGACACGCGCCGCAAAAGGCATCGACAAAGTCGATCCGGTCTGGACGCGCATCCGCGAAGAAGCGGAGGAGATCGCGCGCCGCGAGCCGGAGCTCGCCACCTTCATCTACGAGAACATCCTGCATCACGGCACGCTGGAAGCCGCGATCGTGCATCGCGTCAGCCAGCGGCTCGAGCATGCCGACGTTTCCGGCGACCTGATCCGCCAAGCGTACAATGACGCGCTTGGGGACGCGCCGGCGATCGGCAACGCTTTCCGCGCCGACATCGTCGCCACCGTCGACCGCGATCCGGCGACCAACCGATTCATCGAGCCGGTGCTCTACTACAAAGGCTTCCACGCCATCCAGACGCATCGTCTGGCGCATTGGCTGTGGGGCAAGGGCCGCAAGGATTTCGCGCTCTATCTGCAGAGCCGCTCCTCGGCCGCCTTCCAGTGCGACATCAATCCGGCGGCAAAGATCGGCCGCGGCATATTCCTCGACCACGCCACCGGCCTGGTGGTGGGCGAGACCGCGGTGATCGACGACGACGTGTCGATCCTGCACGGCGTCACGCTCGGCGGCACCGGCAAGGAGCACGAGGACCGTCATCCGAAAATCCGCCGCGGCGTGATGATCGGCGCCGGCGCGAAGATTCTCGGCAATATCGAGGTCGGCCATTGCGCGCGCATCGCGGCCGGCTCCGTGGTGATCAAGCCGGTGCCGAACAACGTTACCGTCGCCGGCGTGCCCGCCAAAGTGGTCGGCGAGGCCGGCTGCCCCGAGCCCTCGCGCGCCATGGACCAGATGCTCTACGGCGTGATGCTGGACGGCTGAGCCGTTCCAATGCGCGGCTTGCGCCCGGCGGCGCAATCGGGCAAGGAGGCGATGTCCCGTTGCAAAGGAGCCGCCCGGTGGACGTTCAGGAGATCAGAAAGCTCGACGCGTACCTCAAGAAGCTGTTCGGCAACAACACCATCCGCGTGGTGCCGAAGACGGACGAGGCCGCCGAGATTTTCGTCGGCGCCGACGATGCCGGCGAACTGACCGTGACCGAGGACGAAGGCGAGCGCTCCTATAATTTCCGCATGGTGATCCAGCTCGGCCAGGACCCGTCCATCCAGCCGGTGCCGGCGCTCAACGCGTATCTGCGCCGCAAGTTCGACAACGAGAACATCCGCGTGGTGACGCGGCCGAAGAAGATGGACTCGCTCGAAGTCTATATCGGCGATGAATTCATCGGCGTCTTGTTCGTCGAGATCGAGAAGGGCCGGCGCTCGTATATTCTGGAATTGCCGATCCTGGACGTCGATCTGGATCTGGTGGACTGACTCTCCCTGGTCATGCGCGGGCTTGACCCGCGCATCCATCTCATTCCGAAGGATGCTGGATTGCCGGGGCTCGCCGCTTCGCGGCGGCCCTGCAATGACACCTATTGCGGATGCAGCCGCGCCAATAATTTATCGACGCCCGCCGCCACGCTCTTCCAATCCTTCAACCAGGCGCGGGGAAAACGGAAGGTGATGTCGGCATTGCCGATGCGCCGCTCCAGCAGACAATTGCCGGCATTGACCGCGCCTTTGAGCGTGCAGCGCGCCAGGAAATGCGCCGGATTATCCTGCTCGAACGCCAGCTCTTCGCCTTGGTAGGGCGTGCCGTCGCGGAAGCCGCGCAGCGTCAGCCCTTCCGGCCCGGCATGCGGCTCGGCCACCAGATAACGCGGATAGATCTCCTTCACGCGGCTCATGATCGGCAGCGTGGTGTCGCCGGCGGCGATGGTTGCGAACAGGCGCCGGTTGGGATCGGCGGGTTGCCCGACGCTCGGCTTGGCCTGCGGGTCGGGTGGCGTCAGCGACGGCCACAAGTAGGCGAGGTCGACGCGGTCCTCGGCACCCGGCCGGCGCTGAATGGCGCGGCGGATCGCGGCCGGCTCGATGTTGAAATTCACGCCCGCCACCACGATCGGCAGGGAGGGCGCATCGAGCGCCACCGGCACCCCCGGCCAGCGCGGCCACAATACATAGGCGATGTAGAGCGCGGCGATCAGCACCGCGCCGCCGAACAGCAGCAAGGGGCCGGCGAGCGGATTGTGGCCGGCTTTGCGCTTTCCGTGAGCGCGGCGGTGGTGGGCGAGCGAGGCCATGGCGCGCGTGTCCGAATTCGAATCAAAGCGGAGTATGCCACGGCCGGCCGCGGGCAGCCGGCTACCGCCGTTAACCCTTCATTAAGGATTTGCTGGCGGGCAGGCGCGCCCTTTGCCAGAAAACGGCTTCGTTCATGCGTCGAGTGCGTCATGGGTCCTGAGGCCGTCCAGAATCTGTTCGCCGTGGTGCTCGGCTATGCGGTCGCCGGCATGTGCTGCTCCGGTTATCGCGCGCTCACCAGCCGCCTGCCGAGCTTCGGCCTGCTCGCCACCGGCCCGAGCGTGACCGCGCTGGCGTCGGTGCCGCTCCTGGTGTTCTCGGCGCCGTTCCTGATCATGCGCAACACGCTGCTCGGCTGGGCCGAGGAGCAGCGCCGCTTCGAATTCGTCTTCCTCGCCACCCTGATCGCCGGCTTCTGGAGCCTGATGTCGGGGCTCGTCCTGGTGATGGGCCTGCAGGCCTGCTTCGCTTAAACGGCCTTTTCTCGCACTCTTCCTTCGTGCAAGTTCGCCCGCGTCGCTGAAGGAGACGCAGGAATGCCGATTTACGCGCTCGACGGGCAGGCGCCGGAATTTCCCGGCGAGGGCGATTATTGGGTGGCCGAGACCGCCGTGCTGATCGGGCGCGTGCGCTTGAAGCACGAGGCCAGCGTGTGGTGGGGCGCGGTGCTGCGCGGCGACAATGAGTGGATCGAGCTGGGCGAGCGCTCGCAGATCCAGGACAATTGCACGCTGCACACCGATCCCGGCTTTCCGCTCACCATCGGATCGAATTGCGTGATCGGCCACGACGTCATCCTGCACGGCTGCACCGTCGGCGACGAAAGCCTGGTCGGCATGGGCGCCATCGTGCTCAACGGCGCCAAGATCGGGAAGAACTGCCTGGTTGGCGCCGGCGCGGTGGTGACGGAAGGCAAGGAGTTTCCCGACAATTCGTTGATCGTCGGCGCACCCGCGCGCGTCATCCGCACGCTCGACGAGAAAGCCGCCGCCATGATCCGCGAGGGCGCCGACATTTATGTGCGGCGCTGGAAGGATTACGCGAAGGGCCTGAAGCGGGTGAAGTAGCGGCGGCGACTGCAGGGCGGCCTGCTGGCATTAGTATCTTGCGGGGATACGCCCTCTTGCCAAACGTATCGCGGTAGGATACGTTGGCGCGTGATCAAGAGCTTCAAGGGCAAGTTTGCCGAGGCCATCCTGCAGGGCCGCAAGGCTCCCAAGGGATTTCCCGCTACATTGGCGAAGTCGGCGCGTATCAAGTTGATTATGCTGGATGCTGCGACCTTCCTTGATGCCTTGCGGTCGCCACCGGGAAACCGCCTTGAGGCGCTTAAAGGAAGGCTGTCGGGAAAGCATTCAATCCGCATCAATGAGCAATGGCGGATTGTCTTCAGGTGGACCGAGACCGGACCGGAAGACGTTGAGATCGTCGACTACCACTGAAATGAACCGAATGGGCCGGATCGAGATCGAGGTTATGCATGACTAAAAAACTGGCGCCTGTTCATCCAGGCGAAATCCTGCGCGAAGAGTTCCTCAAGCCGCTAGGCTTGACGCCTTATGCGGTGGCGGCGGCGCTCAAAGTGCCGCGGACGCGGATTGAGCGGCTGGCGCGCGAGGAAAAGCCGGTGACGGCCGATACCGCGCTGCGTCTCGGTCGCTACTTTAAGACCGGCGGTGCATTCTGGATGAACATTCAGGCGCGTTACGATCTGGAAACCGCCGAAGACGAACTCGCGGCCAAAATAAAACAGCTACCGGTCTTTGACGCAGTTTGATCGGCGCGTTTCCGCCAAAAAAGGTGCGGCCGGCCTTGGGGGAGGCCGGCCGCTCGCGAACCCGGTCTGGGGACGGGGAGGGGTGGGGACGTGACCGGGAGCGCGATTCTCCTGTTTTCCTTGGCGCACGATCTTTTCCGAAAACCGCTTCCCGCTTTTCGGGATCATGCGCGGTTGCTTTGCCGCTCAGCGGCGCGCCGAGACCACGGGCGGCGCCACCGTCGGTTTGCCGAGTCTGACCCACTGATTGGGGTCGGTCTGCGACTGCCGCTTCACGAACTGGTAGCCGGTCATGTTCCAGGGCAGGACCTGCGTCGACTGGTTGTCGAGTACGAACTCACCGTGGTTGGTCTTGACCGTGAGCACGGCATGGCCGTCGCCCTTCTGATCGCGCACCACCGTGATCAGCAGCGCTTCGCGCGGCCAGCCGGCCTTGATCAGCATGCGGCGCTTGAGCAGCACATAGTCCTCGCAGTCGCCGTAGCCGTCGTCCGGGTAGTTCCAGCGCTCGACCACGCCCCAATGCTCGAGGTCGGTGATCGGCTTGATGTTGTCGTTCGCCCAGTCGTTGACCTTCACCATGTCCGACCAGACCTTGGGCGTGAGCACGATGTCGCGCGGTACCGACGGCTTGGTCTTGCACTCCGGCTTGTACTCGATGCAGAACTCGACCCAGCCGATCGGCGCGCGTGTGGTCGCGCCGACCGCGGCATAGACAATCCGTTCGTGCATCGCGGAGACGTAGGTGAAGCGCTCGCGCGCCGCCGCCGTTTCCGCCGAGGCGGCCAAGGCCGCCGCACACACCGTGACCAGCACCGCGCCGGTCGCCACCTTCCCGATACGCCAGCCCATCTTCGTGACCCCTTCCCGTCTTGTTGGGGCCACTCTTCCCACAAAGCTTTTGCGTCGCGACTAAGTCGAGCAAGTCATTTTAAGAAGAACCAAAATAAAGAAAGAGACGAATACTATGATAGTTGAAGTAGAATTTGACTAAAATCTTAGCCAATACCATTTGTCTAAAATTGTCGGCATTAAGCGCCATACGTGCGCGTTCCCGCGGCGCTGATCGCTTGCGCGCCGCGCGCGTTTACCTTGCCGCGATACCAGGATGGCGGGTGGCGACGGCACGAAGGCACCGCCACGGGCTCGCGTGCGCGGTTTCCGGACTGCCGAATTTTAGCGGTAAATTTTACCGGATGGTCATGCTGACGCGCGAAACGCGTGCAAGGACCTAGTCGCCGGTGATGTTGTCTTCGATGAAGTCGGTGTGCTGCAGGCGGGTGAACTCGATCGCGAAGCCCTCGTCGATATGGCGCACCACGCGGCCTTGCGTTTTGCCGAGCATGACCATGGCGCCGACCGGCGGCCGCTGCTCGGGCGCCAGCGCCACCGCCGCGCCCGATTGCGACAAGTCGATCACCCGCACCGCGATATTGTTGCCGTTCGGCAGGATCAGCCGCGCGCTCTGGTTTTTCGGCGTAAAGCGGCCGTGGCGGCGATCTTCCGGCAGGTTGAGGATGTGCCGGTTGGCGATCCAGGTGAGCTGAGCGGCGAGCTTGTCGCGCTTGCGCGCGCTCGCCGAGATGGTCATGGCAAAGCCGTTGTCGAGCCGGCGCGCGATCTTGCCTTCCAGCCGGCCCAGATGATCGACATAGGCAATCACCCGTTCGCCCGGCATCCCCATCACCGGCGCGACCAGCGCCATGCCGCCCGGCGACATGTCGACGACCTGGCAGGGAAACTCGCGCCGGTCTTCCAGCATGTAGCGGCCGAGCAGATTGACCTTGACGCGCTGGAAGCGCCGGCGCTCGTCGGCCAGCGGCAGGATTTTCGGTTTGGTCAGCGGCAAGGCCATGGAGTTCATGCACGTTGCGGACGCAAAGGCCCGGACCACGACCCTATGGGGCTATCGTTAACGCCGCGTTAGCCGGTGCGCTCGCCGGGCGGCGTTTGCCGCCCGCCGCTGTAGACCACGAACCCGTGACGCAAACGCCGCCCCGCCACCGCCCGGCCGAAGCGCGGCGCGGTGCGCGCCTTCTGTTCGGGCCCAATGTGACGCACCGTGACGAGCTCGATGCCGGCGACTGCCTGCGCGCCCAGCCAGTAGGGCGGCACCGTCGGTGCCAGCACGCCGAGCGCGCGGATGCGGGCATGGCCGCTATGGGCGAGCGGCAGCAGCAGCATTTCGAGCTCGGCTTTCCAGCCGCCCTCGGTATGCGCGGTAAGGCCCGCCACCGCGGGCACCTTTTCTTCTTCCGCGACCGCCGCCAGCTCCGTCACCGCCTTGCGGCATTCGACGTCGAAAATCTCGGCGAAGGCCTCGCCCTTGATCTCGCGGCAGAACAGCGCGCAGACCCGCGTGCCGGCGAGCCGGAAGCGCAGCTCGTCGACGAAATCCGCCGCCAGCATGAACGTGTCGCCCAGCGCGTGGCGGATATCGGTCGGGTCGATCTCGCCGCGCTCGGGCGCCGGACGGCTGCCGCGGCGCTTGTTCCAATAGTCGTACACGGCCCGCGTCGATGGATGTTTCATGCTCGCCACCTCTTGTGCCGTCGCGAGACGGTGGCGGCGTCCGCTTGTCCCCGATCGGGACAAAGGCGCCGCCCGCGCGCTGCGACACGTGGCACGCAGCAGGGCGCGTGCCGGGCGGGCGAGTTCCGAAGGGGCGATACGAATTAGTGTTAAAACCAACGGCGCCTTGGCAGCGCGCGCGGCGTTCGCTTAAGGTGAGCGTCGAGATCCACACCACGGCATGACCGATCGAGCCACGGGGAGGCGAGGGGACCGTGACAAGCGCCGTCAAGGCGTAACCGAGAACCTGGCGAGACGTCGGCTCAAGGGAGGGCGCAAGCCCTCCTTTTTTTTGTCTTTTTGCCTGGTTTATTTCGCGCGGGCTCGGGCTTGCGGCGACGCGGGCAAGCGCGTAACTCAAAAGCCCGTGTCAGAACCTTCCGCCAGACGCGAACCCGTCTTCAACATCCCCGGCGTGGTGGTGACGATGATCGCCGTGATGGCCTTCATCCATCTCGTGCGCACCGTGGTGCTGACGCCGGCCGAGAACATCGAGCTGCTCTGGCTGTTCGCCTTCGATCCCCTGCGCTACGGCGCGGCGCTGCTGCCGGCCGGCGGCCTGCCCGGCGGCTTCGGCGCGCAGGTGTGGACCTTCGTTACTTATTCGCTGCTGCACGCCAGCTGGACGCATTTCGGCGTCAATGCGATCTGGTTTCTCGCCTTCGGCACAGCGGTCGCGCGCCGCTTCGGGCCGGCGCGCTTCCTCGTCTTCTTCGCGGTCACGGCGGCGGCCGGCGCCATCGCGCATCTGTTCGCCTATGCGGGACAGAACGCGCCGGTGATCGGGGCCTCCGCCGCCATCTCCGGCACCATGGCGGCCGCCATGCGCTTTGCCTTCCAGCGCGGCGGACCTTTGAGCTTCTGGCGCACCGGCGGCGAAGCCGACTACCGCGTGCCGGCGGTGCCGCTGCTGCGGGCGCTGCGCGAGCCGGCGGTGATCGTCTTCCTGGCGGTGTGGTTCGGGCTCAATTTCGTGTTCGGCCTGTGGGCCTCGCCGCTCATCGGACAGAACGAGGTGGTCGCCTGGCAGGCCCATATCGGCGGATTCCTCGCCGGGCTGCTGCTGTTTCCGTGGTTCGACCCGGTAGCGGCCGATTTTCGGCAAGTGGGCGACCGCGGTGCAACGCGGCGTTAGCCATTAGCGGTCCTTAGCAATGCCGCCCGCGCGGGCCAGCGCGCACAATCTTGCCTATTGACGGAACCGGCCCCGCGGCGGGATCGTTCTCGCATGGCCCGGAATCACGGGGGTCCATGTCCCCGCTGCCGGGCAGGGAGGCTGCCATGAACGTCAAGGCGATCCTGGCCGCCAAGCAGAGCAACTTGGGCGGCGACATTGTTTCCATCGAACCGACGGCCGATCTGTCGGCGGCGGCGAAGTGCCTGGCTTCGCACCGCATCGGCGCGGTGGTGATCCGCGGCGCGGGCGGACGCCTTGCCGGCATATTGTCGGAGCGCGACATCGTGCGCGCGCTCGCCAAGCACGGTGCCGCCGCGCTCGACCTGCCGGTCGGCCAGGTGATGACGCGCGAGGTGCAGACCTGCGGCGAGGAGGACACGGTCGCGCAGATCATGGAGCGCATGACGGCGCACAAATTCCGCCACCTGCCGGTGATGCGGGGCGGCGCGCTGGTCGGGCTCATCTCGATCGGCGACGTGGTCAAGGAGCGCGTCGGCGAGATCGAGGCCGAGAAGGAAGCGATGCGCGACTATATCCAGAGCGCGTGAGCGCTACTTCGCGATCTGCTCGGAGCCGAACGGTTGTGACAGCGCGGCGACCGCCTCGGTCAGCGCGTCGATCGATTTTTCCGTCGCCTCCGCGCCGATCGCGATCGCATCCGCCGCGCGGTGGAAGTCGAACCAGCCGATCTGGCCGAGCCGTGGGGAAACCAGCACGTCGGGCGGATCGCCGGCAAGCCGCGCGCGCGTGATGCGGTCCTGCATCACGTTGAAGGCTTCGATCATCACGGTCGGAATGCCGGGCCGCCCGCGCCGGCCCAATATCTGCCGGCGCAGCGAGCGCTCGCGCCCGAACATGCCGAACAGTCCGCCGCCGCCATTGGCCTTGGCGAGCATCGCGGCATGCGCGGCTTCGTCCTGGTCGTCGGAGCCGTGGCTGGCGATGATGGTGCCGCGGCCGAACAGGTCGGAATTGAGATTGACCGCGATCACCAGGCGCGCACCGAGCGCGCGTGCGGCCGACACCGGCACCGGGTTGACCAGCGCGCCGTCCACCAGCCAGCGCCCGCCGATCAGCACCGGCGGGAAGATGCCGGGCAGCGCATAGGAAGCGCGCAGCGCGTCGGTGAGCCGCCCGCGCGTCAGCCAGATCTCGTGGCCGGTGTTGAATTCGGTGGCGATCGCCGCAAAACGCAACGGCAGGTCGTCGATGCGGGTGTCGGTCAAGGCCGCTTCCAGCTGGCGGGCGAGATGGTTGCCGCTGATCAGGCCGGAGCCCGACAGGCTGAGATCGAGGTTGCCGAGCACACTGCGCACGGTCAGCCCGCGGGCCCAGGACTCCAGCGCGTCGAGCTGGCCGGCGGCGTAAGAGCCGCCGACCACCGCGCCGATCGAGGTGCCGACGATGACGTCCGGGACGATGCCGTGCGCGGCGAGCGTGCGCATCACGCCGATATGGGCAAAGCCGCGCGCGGCGCCCCCGCCGAGCGCGAGCCCGATGCTGGGGCGGGTCTCGGCCGCTTTTTCTTCTTCAGTGGGCGTGGCTTCCGCCGAGCGGTCGCCGCCGTTACGCGCACGCGCGAAAAAACCCTCGAAAACCAACGTAGTTCTCCCCTGGCCCGATGATGCGACTCGGGCCAGCCGGCCGGCAAGACCTTCACCCCGCTATGGTGAAGACTGCTGGCGGAGTGCTGTGACGGAAACGTGACGGCGAGCGTGCGCCTCGGTGATTACATTATGGTTAAACGCCGCGGCGGCGGCAAAGTTCAGGAAGTGGGTCGCGTCATCGAAAACACGCGCTCCACCACGGCGTATTCGTCGTAGCCGCAGCGCGCGATCGGCTTTAAGGCGGCGATGTCGAGCCTGCCGTCGACGATGAACCGGTCGTCGATATGCACGCCGACCACCTGGCCGATCGTCACGTGGCAGTCGAGCGGCGCGCCGCCCAGGGCCTCGACCGGCACGATCTTGATCAGCCGGCATTCGAGCGCGCAAGGCGAGGCCGCCACCCGCGGCGGCCTGACCACGCGCGACGGCGCCGGCGCCAGGCCGGCGCGCTCCATCTCGTTGACGCCGCGCGCGAGCGGCGCCGAGGTCGCGTTCATTTGCTCGCGCAGATCCCAGGTGGCGAGGTTGCACACGAATTCGCCGGTCTCCTCGATGAAGGCGATCGAATCCTTGAAGCCTTCGCTCGCGAACATCACCAAATTGGGCCTGCTGCCGATGCCGTTGAAGAAGGAGTAGGGCGCGAGATTGATCTCGCCTTTGGCGCTCATCGCGGTGATCCAGCCGATCGGACGCGGCGCCACGATCGCCTTGAACGGATCGTTCGGCAGGATGCGCTTGTCGCGCTTGTCGGGCTCGTAGAACATGACTACGCGCCGAACCGCGTGACGATATCGGAAAGCTTCGGCCGGTCGCGGTCCTCCGGCGGTTTGGCCGCCCGGCCGATATGCACGAAGCCGGCGATGCGCTCGTTCGGCGCAAGGCCGAGCTTGTCGAGCACGCGCCGGTCGTAGGCGTACCATTCGGTGATCCAGCTTGCCGCGTAGCCGAGCGCGTGCGCCGCGTTGACGAGGTTCATCGCCGAAGCGCCGGCCGACAATTGCTGCTCCCACTCGGGGATCTTCACGTGCGGGCCGGCGCGGCTGATGACCGCGACGACGAGCGGGGCGCGGGCGAGCCGCTTGCGCTCGAAGTCGATCTGGTCGGCGGTGGCGTCCGGATGGTCCTGGCGAAAGACGGCGGCGATCGCTTCGCCCGCCGCGTCGCGGCTCTCGCCCTCGAACACCACAAAGCGCCAGGGCGCGAGCTTGCCGTGGTCGGGCACGCGGGTGGCGATCGTGAGCAGGGTCTCGATCTCGGCGGCGCTCGGGCCGGGGCCGCCCAATTCCATCGGCTTGACCGAGCGGCGGGTTTTCAGAAGGGCAAGAGCGTCAGGCATTCATGGGCCTCATCTACTGGCCGGTGCGCCCTAGCATGGCGCCTGCCGGCCACCAAGGCGGGCGGTCCGCGCCAAGCCCGGGCGCCTGGCGCACCCCTGGCGCGCCCTCGCCCCTATAAGATTCCCCTATCATTAGTTCTAGTTTCGATAGAAAATATCAATCGGTTGATAGGGGCGGTGCCATTGATCGCGCGGCCTGCCGGCTCTACTTCGACGTGAAGGCGGCAAGAAAAGGGTGCGAGCCGATGATGCAGCCGCAAGCCTGGAACCCCGATCTGGCAGCGGAACTGATTGCCGCGCATAGCGGGCGGGAAGGGCCGCTTTTGCCCATCCTGAACGATTTGCAGGAGACCTTCGGCCATATCCCGGAAGCAGCCGTGCGCCAGGTGGCGGAGGCGCTCAATCTCACGCGCGCCGAGGTGTACGGCGTCGTCACTTTCTATCACGACTATCGTGCGGTGCCGGCCGGCCGCCATGTCATCAAGCTCTGCCGCGCGGAGGCCTGTCAGTCCTGCGGCGGCGACGCGCTGGCCGCGCGCGCGGAAGCGCGTCTCGGCGTCAAGCTCGGCGGGACCAGCGCCGACGGCCGCGTCTCGCTGGAGGCGGTCTACTGCCTCGGTCTCTGCGCGACCGCCCCGTCGGCCATGATCGACGGCCGCGTGGTCGGCCGGCTCGACGACGGCAAGCTGGATGCGCTCATGCAGGAGGCGGAGCGGTGAGCCTACGCATTTACATCCCGGGCGATTCCGGCGCGGTCGCGGTCGGCGCCGACGAGGTGGCGGCCGCGCTGGCTGCCGCCGCCGCCACGCGCAAGCTCGACATCGAGATCGTGCGCACCGGCTCGCGCGGGCTCTATTGGCTGGAGCCGATGCTCGAGGTCGAAACGCCGCAAGGACGTATCGCTTACGGTCCGGTCGAGGCGGGCGACGCCGCGGCGCTGCTCGATGCCGTGCAAGGTGACGGCGCGCACAAGCTGCGGCTCGGCGCGCCCGACGACATTCCCTTCCTGAAGCGGCAGACGCGGTTGACTTTCGCGCGCTGTGGCGTGGTCGATCCGCGCTCGCTCGACGACTACCGCGCGCACGGCGGCTACCGCGGCCTGACCAAAGCGCTCGCCGATCCCGCGGCGATCGTCGATCAGGTTACCCAATCGGGCCTGCGCGGCCGCGGCGGCGCGGGCTTCCCGGCCGGCATCAAATGGAAGACGGCGGCCGACGCCAAGGCCGCGCAGAAATACATCGTCTGCAATGCCGACGAAGGCGACAGCGGCACTTTCGCCGACCGCATGATCATGGAAGGCGATCCCTTCGTGCTGATCGAAGGCATGACCATCGCCGGCATCGCCGTCGGCGCCAGCAAGGGCTACGTCTATATCCGCTCGGAATATCCGCACGCGATCGCGGTGATGAACGATGCCATCGAAGTCGCGCGGCGCGGCAACATGCTGGGCGGCAAGCTCGCCGGCTCGTCTTACGCTTTCGATCTTGAGGTGCGCGTCGGCGCCGGCGCCTATGTCTGCGGCGAGGAGACCTCGCTGCTCGAAAGCCTGGAGGGCAAGCGCGGCGAGGTGCGCGCCAAGCCGCCGCTGCCCGCGCATCGCGGCTTGTTCGGCCAGCCGACCGTCATCAACAACGTGCTCACGCTCGCCAGCGTGCCCATCGTCATGGACAAGGGCGCCGCCTTCTACCGCGACTTCGGCATGGGCCGCTCGCGCGGCACCATGCCGATCCAGCTCGCCGGCAATATCAAGCACGGCGGCCTGTTCGAGACCGCCTTCGGCATCACGCTCGGCGAACTGGTCGACGACATCGGCGGCGGCACGGCCTCGGGCCGGCCGGTCAAGGCGGTGCAGGTCGGCGGTCCGCTCGGCGCTTATTTCCCGCGCGCGCTGTTCGACACGCCCTTCGATTACGAGGCGTTTGCCGCCAAAGATGGCCTGATCGGCCACGGCGGCGTGGTGGTGTTCGACGATACCGTCGACATGGCCAAGCAAGCGCGCTTCGCCATGGAGTTCTGCGCGTTCGAATCCTGCGGCAAGTGCACGCCCTGCCGCATCGGTGCGACGCGCGGCGTCGAGACGGTCGACAAGATCAGGCGCGGCGAGAACCGCGACCAGAACATCGCCGTGCTTGAAGACCTCTGCCACACCATGAAGCTCGGCTCGCTCTGCGCGCTCGGCGGTTTCACGCCCTATCCGGTGATGAGCGCGCTCAACCATTTCCCGCAAGACTTCGGCGCCGGCCCGCGCCTGCAAGCAGCGGAATAGGAGGACGAAATATGTCCCTCGTCCACGAGATCGACTACGGCACGCCGCGCAGCAAAGCCGAAAAGACCGTCACCCTCACCGTCGACGGCATGCCGGTCACGGTGCCGGAGGGCACCTCGATCATGCGCGCCGCCATGGAGATGGGCACGCAGATTCCCAAGCTCTGCGCGACCGACATGGTGGACGCGTTCGGCTCCTGCCGGCTCTGCCTGGTCGAGATCGAGGGCCGCGCCGGCACGCCCGCTTCCTGCACCACGCCGGTGGCGCAAGGCATGGTGGTGCGCACGCAGACCGAGCGCCTGCAGCGCCTGCGCCGCGGCGTGATGGAGCTCTACATATCCGACCACCCGCTCGATTGCCTGACCTGCTCGGCCAACGGCGATTGCGAGTTGCAGGACATGGCCGGCGCCGTCGGCTTGCGCGACGTGCGCTACGGTTACGCCGGCGAAAAGCACCCCGATCCCGGCCTCGACACCTCCAATCCTTATTTCGCCTACGAGCCGTCGAAATGCATCGTGTGCTCGCGCTGCGTGCGCGCCTGCGAGGAAGTTCAGGGCACCTTCGCGCTCACCATCGCCGGCCGCGGGTTCGACTCAGTGGTTTCGCCCGGCATGCAGGAGGATTTCCTGTCGTCGGAATGCGTGTCCTGCGGCGCCTGCGTGCAGGCCTGTCCGACCGCCACGCTGAACGAGAAGAGCGTCATCGAGGTCGGCGTGCCCGAGCACTCGGTGATCACCACCTGCGCCTATTGCGGCGTCGGCTGCACCTTCAAGGCGGAAATGCGTGGCGGCGAACTGGTGCGCATGCAGCCCTACAAGGACGGCAAGGCCAATCGCGGCCATTCCTGCGTCAAGGGCCGCTTCGCCTGGGGCTATGCCAACCACAAAGAGCGCATCCTCAATCCGATGATCCGCGCCAAGATTACCGACCCCTGGAAGGAAGTGAGCTGGGAAGAGGCGATCGCCCACACGGCGGCCGAGTTCAAGCGCATCCAGGCGCAATACGGCAAAGGCGCCATCGGCGGCATCACCTCCTCGCGCTGCACCAACGAGGAGACCTTCCTGGTGCAGAAGCTGGTGCGCGCCGGCTTCGGCAACAACAATGTCGACACCTGCGCGCGCGTTTGCCATTCGCCCACCGGCTACGGCCTGTCCACCACCTTCGGCACCTCGGCCGGCACGCAGGATTTCGATTCCGTCGAGCAGGCCGACGTGGTGATGATCGTCGGCGCCAACCCGACCGACGGCCACCCGGTCTTCGCCTCGCGGCTGAAGAAGCGGCTGCGCGAGGGCGCCCAGCTGATCGTGGTCGATCCGCGCCGCATCGATCTGGTGCACACGCCGCATATCGAGGCGGCCTATCATCTGCCGCTCAAGCCCGGCACCAACGTGGCGGTGCTCACCGCGCTCGCCCATGTGATCGTCACCGAAGGCCTCTTCGATGAAGCCTTCGTGCGCGAGCGCTGCGAGGACGAGGCGTTCCGGCATTGGGCGGAATTCGTTTCGCTGCCGAAGAATAGCCCGGAAGAGGTCGCGAAGATTTCCAACGTGCCGGCCGAGACCATCCGCCAAGCCGCGCGGCTTTACGCCACCGGCGGCAACGCCGCCATCTATTACGGTCTCGGCGTCACCGAGCACAGCCAGGGCTCGACCGCGGTGATGGCGATCGCCAATCTCGCCATGGCCACCGGCAATATCGGCAAGCCCGGCGTCGGCGTTAATCCCTTGCGCGGGCAGAACAACGTGCAGGGCTCCTGCGACATGGGCTCGTTTCCGCACGAGCTGCCCGGCTACCGCCATCTCTCGATGGACGCGGTACGCGAGTTGTTCGAAGCGCTGTGGGACGTGCATCTCGACAAGGAGCCGGGCCTGCGCATCCCCAACATGCTCGACGCCGCGGTCGACGGTACCTTCCGGGGCATCTACATCCAGGGCGAGGACATCCTCCAGTCCGACCCCGACACCCATCACGTCGCCGCCGGCCTCGCCGCCATGGAATGCGTGGTGGTGCAGGACCTGTTCCTGAACGAGACCGCGGCCTACGCGCACGTCTTCCTGCCCGGCTCGACCTTCCTGGAAAAGGACGGCACCTTCACCAATGCCGAGCGCCGCATCCAGCCGGTGCGCAAGGTCATGCCGCCCAAGAACGGCTATGCCGACTGGGAGATCACCGTGCTGCTCGCCAAGGCGCTCGGCCTCGACATGCATTACGATCACCCCTCGCAGATCATGGACGAAATCGCCGCCCTCACGCCGACCTTCGCCGGCGTCACCTTCAAGAAGCTCGACGAGCTCGGCTCGATCCAGTGGCCCTGCAACGACAAGGCGCCGCAGGGCACGCCGGTCATGCACGTGCCCGGCTTCGTGCGCGGCAAGGGCCGCTTTGTCGTCACCGACTATGTGGCGACCGACGAGAAGGTCGGCCCGCGCTTTCCGCTGCTGCTCACCACCGGCCGGATCCTCACGCAATACAATGTCGGCGCGCAGACGCGGCGTACCCCGAACGTGGTCTGGCACGCCGAGGACCTGCTCGAAATCCATCCGCACGACGCCGAGGAGCGCGGCGTCCGCGACGGCGACTGGATCAAGCTCGCCAGCCGCGCCGGCGAGACCACGCTGCGCGCGCAGATCACCGACCGCGTCGCGCCCGGCGTGGTCTACACCACCTTCCATCACCCGGACACGCAGGCCAACGTCATCACCACCGACTATTCCGACTGGGCGACCAATTGCCCGGAATACAAGGTGACCGCGGTGCAGGTCATGCCTTCCAACGGGCCGTCGCAGTGGCAGGAGGACTATGCCGCCTTCACGCGCTCGACCCGCCGGATCGCGCCGGCGGAAGCGGCGGAGTAGTTTTCGGTGGCCGGCCCGACCCGCAGCGTCGTGAGCGAGGCCTGGCGCGGCACGCGGCTGGCGCCGGGCGAGCGGATCGTTCCGGAGGAGAGCGCGGTCGCCTTCACCTATGACGGCTCGAGCCATGCGGTGATGATGGCGACGCCGCAGGACCTGCACGACTTCGCCGTCGGCTTCAGCCTGACCGAGGGCGTCGTGCGCACGCCCGCGGAGATCGAGTCGCTCGACATCATCGAACAAGAGCAGGGCATCGAGCTGCGCATGCGGCTTGCCGAGCCGCGCGCCGGCGCGTTGCGCGAACGCCGCCGCTTTCTCGCCGGCCCGACCGGCTGCGGCCTGTGCGGCATCGAATCGCTCGACGAGGCCATGCGCGCGCCGCGCAAGGTCGCGCAGGACGGCCGCTATTCGCCCGACGACATCATGCGGGCGCTGGGCGCGCTCGCCCCGCAGCAGGCGATCAATCGCGAGACGCGCGCGGTGCACGGCGCCGCGTTCTACCGGCCGGCGGCCGGCATCGTCGCGGTGCGCGAAGACGTCGGCCGTCACAACGCGCTCGACAAGCTCGCCGGCGCTCTGGCGCGGGCCGGTCATGCCGGCGCGGACGGCTTTGCGATCGTTACCAGCCGCGTCTCGGTCGAGATGGTCCAGAAAGCGGCGGCGATCGGCATCCCGCTGCTGGTCGCGGTGTCGGCGCCGACCGCGCTCGGCGTACGCGCGGCGGAAGCCGCCGGCATGACGCTGGTCGGCGTGGCGCGCAGCGACGGTTTCGAGATTTTCACCCATCCCCGACGCATCGGGGCGGAGCAGGGCCTTCATGTCGTCGCCGGATAAGCTCGTCTATATGGCCAACCAGATCGGCAAGTTCTTCGTCAGCCAGGGCGAGGACCAGGCGGTCGAGGGCATCGCCACCCATCTGAAGAAATTCTGGGATCCGCGCATGCGGGCCGCCATCCTGGCGCATCTGGCGGCCGGCGGCGCCGGCCTCGATCCCAAGGTCAAGGCGGCGGTCGAAAGCCTGCGGGCGCCCGCAAATCCGTGAGCTGCGGCGCGCGGCTTGAAATCGCCGCGATTCCGGCCGAAAACCGCTCTCGTCATGGACAGTCCACCGACAATCGCCGTCGCCTGCGGCCGGCTCTGGCCGGCTTTGGCGCTTCTCCTCACCTTGCTCGGCGCCCCGCCGGCTTGGGCGCAGAATGCCGGCGACAGCTCCCTGTTCTCCACCGCGCCCGCGGCCGGCCTGATCTCGCCCGGCACGGTCACGCGCGGCGAGGTGTTTTCACCCCCCGGCAGCCTGGCCGCGCCGTCGCAATGGCCGCCGAAGGCTGCGCCGGTGCCGCATGCCCCGCTGCTGATGGTGCCGGCCGGCAAGGTGGCGCTCGCGCTCAGCGCGCGCTTCGGCAAGGGCGAAGGGGTCATCGACGGCGGTCTCACCTGGCGGGTCTACGCCGCCAAGCCCGACGCCAAGGGCGGCTTCCACCTGGTCAAGGAAGACAAGCAGCCTGCGCCCACGCTGGTGCTGCCGGCCGGCCACTACATCGTCTATGTCGGCTTCGGGCTCGCCACCGCGGTCAAGCCGGTCACGCTGAACGGGCCGACCGTGCGCGAGGAATTCAACCTGCCGGCCGGCGGACTGCGCATGGAAGGCCGCGTCGGTAACGTCCGCATCCCGCCGTCGCAGATCTCGTTCAACGTGTTCAAGGGCAGCCAGTTCGAGCCCGGCGACCGCCGCCCGATCGCGGAGCACGTATTGACCGGCAATGTGGTGATCCTGCCCGAGGCCACCTACAACATCGTCTCGCATTACGGCGACGCCAACGCGGTGGTGCGCTCCGACATCCGCGTCCAGGCCGGCAAGATCACCGACGTCACCGTCTCGCACCGGGCCGCCGCCATCACGCTCAAGCTGGTGACCGATAAGGGCGGCGAGGCGCTCGCCAACACTGCCTGGTCGGTGCTGACGCCGGGCGGCGACGTGATCAAGGAAGCGCTCGGCGCCTTTCCGCGCGTTATCCTGGCCGCGGGCGAATACCGCGCCATCGCGCGCAACGACGGCCGCGTCTATCAGCGCGACTTCAAGGTACACGCGGGCGTCGACAACGACCTCGAGGTGCTGGCGCGGTGACCGGCGCGCCGCTCGCCAATAACGCGGCCGTCGCCGATTTCGCCGCGCTCGCGCCGGAGCGGATCGCGCTGCTGCTCGATTTCGATGGCACGCTGGTGCATATCGCGGCCACGCCGGACGCCGTGCATGTCCCCAAAGCGCTGTGCGATGCGCTCGCGCGCCTGCTGGACGCGACCGGCGGCGCGCTGGCGCTGGTGAGCGGGCGTCCGATCGCCGATCTCGACGCGAAGTTTTCCCCGCTCGAATTGCCGATCGTCGGCGGCCATGGTGCCGAGATGCGCGTGCGCGCAGGCGGCGAGATCGTCGGCACGGTCGCGCCGCTGCCGCAGGCCTTGCGCGCCCGGCTGGCCGCCGCGCGCGATCTCGATGCCGGCATCGTGGTGGAGGACAAGGGCTATTCGCTGGCGCTCCACTACCGCAACGCGCCCGGCCAGGAGGCCGCTTTGCGCGACCTGATCGCGCAGAGCCGCGCGGCTCATCCGGACGAAACGGTGGAGATCTTGCCCGGCAAGGCCCTGTTCGAAGTCAAGCGGCCGGGCGTCAGCAAGGGCGAAGCGGTGCGGCGGTTGCTCGAGCTTGCCCCATTCGCCGGCCGCCAGCCGGTCTTCATCGGCGACGACGTCACCGATGAATCGGTGTTCGCGATTCTACCCGCGCTGGGCGGCAGGGGCTACGCCGTCGGCCGCCGTTTCGAAGGGGCGAGCGGATTGTTCGATTCTCCCGACGACGTGCAGGAAGCGCTGCGGCGGCTGGCCGAAAAGTCGCTGGCATCGGGCGATTAGGCCACTTTCGTCTATTTCGTGAACTTCGGCCGCGATCGGGCGTTATATGTTTGGCAGGGGTTGTGTTTGGGCTTGTCAGGACTGGCTTTTTTGATTTGCCGATTGAGGTCGATCAATGCATTCTTGGGGGCACGGGCGCAGCTTTGAAGCCAAATCGATCGGCGCAGGGCTGAGGAGATCGGTTTTGGAGCGGCTCGTCGTAGTTTCGAACAGGGTAGGGGTGCCGGACGGTTCGGCGCGCGCCGGCGGACTCGAGGTCGCGATCCGTGCGGCGCTCAGGAAGCGCGGCGGCCTGTGGTTTGGCTGGAGCGGGCGTGTCGGCGACGAGGAGCCCGGTCCGCCCAAGACCGTCGATCAGGACAACATCTCCTACGTCACCGTCGATCTGCGCAAGGACGACTACGACGAATTCTATAACGGCTTTGCCAACCGGGTGCTGTGGCCGATCCTGCATTACCGGCTCGACCTCGCCGAATTCACCCGTCGCGACCTCGGCGGCTATTTCCGCGTCAACGAATATTTTGCCAGCCATTTGGAGAAGATGCTCACGCCCGACGACGTGATCTGGGTGCACGACTATCACCTGATCCCGTTCGCCAAGGCGCTGCGCGAGCGCGGTCACAAGAACCGCATCGGTTTCTTCATCCACATCCCGTGCCCGCCGCCGGAGATCCTGACCGCGCTGCCCAACCACGAGCAGCTCGTGCCCGCGCTCGGTCATTACGACCTGGTCGGCTTTCAGACCGAGACCGACGCCACCAATTTCTCGCGCTACCTCGCCAACGAGTGCGGCCTGCGCCGCGTCAACGGCGACAGCTTCGCCTTCGGCGACCGCGTCTTGCAGGTCGGACAATTCCCGGTCGGGGTGGAGACCGAGGCCCTGCAGCGCCTGTCGCGCCGCGCCATCGAATCCGCCTTCGTGCGCGAGGTGCTGGGCAGCCTTTCCGGCCGCGCCATGATCATCGGCGTCGACCGGCTCGACTACACCAAGGGCATCCCCGAGCGCATGGACGCCTTCGAGCGCTTTCTGACGAATTTCCCCGACTGGCGCGGCAAGGTGACCTATCTGCAGATCACCCCGCGCAGCCGCACCGGTATTCCCGAATATGCCGACATCAGCCGCCGGGTGGGGGAGGCGGTGGGGCGCATCAACGGCGCTTTCGGCGAGGCCTCGTGGACGCCGCTGCGCTACATCAACAAGGCGCACAGCCGCACCGCGCTCGCCGGCCTCTACCGCGCCGCGCGCGCGGCGCTGGTGACGCCCTTGCGCGACGGCATGAACCTGGTGGCCAAGGAATATGTCGCGACGCAAAACCCGGAAGACCCGGGCGTGCTGATCCTGTCGCGCTTTGCCGGCGCCGCGCGCGAATGCACCGCCGCGCTCCTGGTCAACCCCTACGATCCCGAGGGCGTGGCGATCGCCATCAACCGCGCGCTGTCGATGCCGTTGTCGGAGCGGCGCCAGCGCCAGGAGCACAATTACCGGGTGCTGGTGGAAAACGACATCACCCACTGGGCCGAGCGCTTCCTGGCGCTGTTGGAGCCGGACCGGCGCGCGGCCGGGCGGCCGATGGTCGCCGCCGCGCGGTAAGTTTGCCAAGGCCGAAAAACCGGATAAGAGGGAAGGCGGGGCGCCGCCCGCCACCGGTGTTCGTGGCCTCATCTCGAGCTCAATCGCGAGAATCCCAATGAAAAAGACGATCGCCGCGCTGCTGTCCTTGACCTTCATCGCGGCGTTGACGGCGTCGGCGCGCGCGGCCGATCCGTTCGAGGGCGGGACGCTGGCCAAGCGCTGGTGCGCGTCCTGTCATGTGGTCTCGGCCGACCAGAAGCGCGGCAACACGCAGGCGCCGCCTTTTTCCGAAATCGCCCGGAAGCCGGGTCTGACGGCCGCCTCGATCGCGCTGTTTCTCTTGCGCCCGCACCCGCCGATGCCCGACATGAGCCTGACCCGCAACGAAGCGGGCGATCTCGCGGCCTATATCAAGAAACAGGGGGAGTAGGGTGGCTTTGCCTGCTCTCGATATGGCTGCCCATTGAATCGATAGGCGCACGGTCGTAGTTTGCGGACTGAGGCTTGCTGATGCCGACGATTCTGCGGGCTAGAGGCTATCGCTTCTTTTTCTATAGTCTTGAGGGATCGGAGCCGCCGCACGTCCATGTCGAACACGGCGACAATGTCGCCAAGTTTTGGCTTGATCCAATCGGCGTAGCGGAGGCACATGGTTTTCGCTCGCACGAGCTGACGCGCCTGCGGGCTCTCGTGATCGAGAACCGCGCGCGTTTTCTGGAGGCTTGGAATGCCCACTTCCGCCGTTAAGTTCGATGCCACGGCCGTGACCGTGACGGTGACGGACGACCAGTTGCTCGTCGTCCTTGCCGACGGGCGTGAGCTTGCGGCGCCGTTGGCTTGGTTTCCGCGGCTGGCGGAGGCGTCGGCCGAGCAAAGAAAGAACTGGCGCCTGATCGGGCGTGGGCAGGGGATTCACTGGCCGGATGTCGATGAGGATATCTCGGTCGCCAGCCTTTTACGGGCAGGGTAACAAATCTTTCGCCGCTGCCTTGCCCCCTTCACATCCATTTCGCGCAAAAAGCGTGGTAAGATTGGATTAAGGGCCCCCGCAGTGGCCATTATTGATCGTCGAATAGCCTCTTCAATTTATCGACTTTGTATCTCTTTGACGATTCCTTGGCTCGCCTCACGTCCGGCGCCACCGCTTCGTCGGCGAGCATCTTCAGCGCCTCGTCCAGCGGCATCACCGGCTGGCCCTCCTTGCCGAGCCGGCGGATCGAGACCGTGCGCTCGGCCGCTTCCTTCTTGCCGACCACCAGCAGCACCGGCACCTTGGCGAGCGAGTGCTCGCGCACCTTGTAATTGATCTTCTCGTTGCGCAGGTCGGAAGCCACGCGCAGGCCCAGCTTGCGCGCCGCCTCGACCGCCGTGCGCGCATAGTCGTCCGCGTCCGACGTGATGGTGGCGACCAGCGTCTGCACCGGCGACAGCCACAGCGGCAGGTGCCCGGCATAGTGCTCGATCATGATGCCGGTGAAGCGCTCGAGCGAGCCGAACATGGCCCGGTGCAGCATCACCGGCGTCACCTTGTTGGAATGCTCGTCGATATAGAAGGCGCCGAGCCGGCCCGGCATGTTGAGATCGACCTGCACCGTGCCGCATTGCCAGTCGCGGCCGATGGCGTCGCGCAGCACGTATTCGAGCTTGGGCCCGTAGAAGGCGCCTTCGCCCTTGTTGAGCGTCCACGGCCGGCCCGACGCTTTCAACGCCGCCATTAGCGCGGCTTCCGCCTTGTCCCACAGCGCGTCCTCGCCGATGCGCTTCTCGGGCCGGTCGGAGAACTTGATGGTCACGTCCTCGAAGCCGAAATCCTTGTAGATCGACAGGATCTGGTCGTTCACTTTGAGCGACTCTTCCTCGATCTGGCCTTCGGTGATGAAGATATGCGCGTCGTCCTGCGTGAAGGCGCGCACGCGCATCAGCCCGTGCAGTGCGCCCGAGGGCTCGTAGCGGTGCACCTTGCCGAACTCGGCGAGCTTGAACGGCAGTTCGCGATAAGACTTCAGCCCGTTCTTGAAAATCTGGATGTGACCCGGGCAGTTCATCGGCTTGACCACATAGACGCGCTCGTCGTCCTCGCGCGGCTGCGTCATGAACATGTTCTCGCGGAAGGTCGCCATGTGGCCGGAGGCGACCCACAGCGATGAGTCCATGAGCTGCGGCGCGTTGACCTCCGCGAAGCCGAATTCGCGCTGGCGGCGGCGGATGTAGCCTTCGAGCTCCTGGAACAGCGTCCAGCCCTTGGGATGCCAGAACACCGAGCCGGGCGCTTCTTCCTGGAAATGATAAAGGTCCATCTCGCGCCCGAGCTTGCGGTGGTCGCGCTTCTCGGCTTCCTCGATCTGCTTGAGATACGCGTCGAGCTCGTCCTGCTTGGCAAAGGCCGTGCCGTAGATGCGCGTCAGCATCGGATTGTTCGAATCGCCGCGCCAATAGGCGCCCGCCACCTTCATCAGCTTGAAGGCGTTGCCGACCTTGCCGACCGACGTCATGTGCGGGCCGCGGCACAGGTCGAACCAGTCGCCTTGGCGGTAGATCTTGATCTGCTGGTCGGCCGGAATGGCGTCGACCAGCTCGACCTTGAAGTTCTCGCCCATGTCGCGGAAGGTCTGCTTGGTCTTCTCGCGCGACCACACTTCTTTCGTGAACGGCTTGTCGCGCGCGATGATCTCCTTCATCTTCTTTTCGATCGCGGGCAGGTCTTCGGGCGTGAACGGCTGGTTGCGGAAGAAATCGTAATAGAAGCCGTTCTCGATCACCGGGCCGATGGTCACCTGCGTGCCCGGCCACAGGCTCTGCACCGCTTCCGCCATCACGTGCGCGGCGTCGTGCCGGATCAGCTCCAGCGCGCGCGGGTCTTCTCTCGATACAAATTCAATCTTGGCGTCATGCGCGATGGGGTCGCCGAGATCGGCGAGCGCGCCGTCGAGCGCCATCGCCACCGTGCGCTTGGCGAGCGACGGCGAGATGCCCTTGGCGATCTCCAGGCCGGTCACGCCGGCCGGGTAGGGGCGTTGCGCGCCGTCGGGGAAGGTGAGCGTGATTTGAGGGGAATTGGCGCGGGCCTGCGCGCCCGCCATGCCGGGTTCGGCCATATCTCGTCTCCTTGCTCACTCGCTGCCTACGAATGCAGGTAAGCGTCGCTTGATGCGCAGGGATATAGCAGGCGAACGGGCGAGTGCAACTCTCTCAAGCGTCATTCCGGGGCGCGGGCGTCCAGCCCGCGAGCCCGGAATCCATACTCCGCAGCCGGGGTTATGGATTCCGGGTCCGCGAGCTTTGCTCGCGTCCCGGAATGACTGGAGGAGGAGGCACCGCGTTGGTCCCCCGCCACCTGCCGTAGCGCCAGGGCGTCCACCAATGCGCGCCCTGCGGCGCCTCGCCCGGCACGAAATCCAGCCCGCTCGTCCCGAGAGGCTGGCAGCGCAGGATGCGCGCCAGCGCCATCCACGCCCCCGCCCAAAGTCCGAAGCGCATCACCGCCTCCTCGGCGTATTCCGAGCAGCTCGGCAGATGGCGGCAGCGCGGCCCGATCAGCGCCAGCAGCGTATAGCGGTAAAACAAAATGAGCCCGCGCCCGGCACGCCGCGGCAGCCGGGCGAGCGCGGCCCATGGCGAGGCGGCTTTGCTCATCTCTGCCACCGCCGTTCCCTATCTCCCACGGCGGTTCCCGGCGCGCCGGCCGTAAAGTTCCAATTGCGCGCTTTCGCGCCGAAGTTCCAATGTCATTTTACGAACCGCGTGTCTTGCCTGCTTCTTCAGCAAAAAGACCTTTGACAGCCATGATTTTAGTCTAGACCCGATTCAGCTCGCTCTTTAAGTTTGACATAACGTGCCTCAATCTTGGGGGACAGGCCGCCATACAAAAGAGAACGTGGGCTTACCACGCGGAACAAAAACAAGGCGGCAAAAATGACGGGGGTCTAAATGGGTCGCTCCTTTGCGGCTGCTCTCGCGCTCGCATTCGCGGCGCCGCTCGTCCTGTTGCCGGTTTCCTCGCGCGGTTCCGACCGTACCTTGCCGATGCGCTTCGATCTGCGCCAGGAGGGCCCTTCCAAGGCCTGCGGCGAGCAGTGCCGCCGCTTGGTGTTCGCGAGCGGCGCCATCACCGCCGACACGCCGAAAGCGTTCGCAGCCTTCGCGCAGGATCATGATCTTGGCGGCGCCACCGTGGTGCTCGATTCCGACGGCGGTTCGGTGCACGGCGCCATCGCCTTCGGCCGCGAAATCCGCAAAGCCGGCCTCGACACCACGGTCGGGCGTGCCATCGATCTCGCGCATGGCCGCGCCGGCATCGCACCGCACGCCAATTGCGAATCCATGTGCGCCTTCGTGCTGGTCGCCGGCATCCACCGCAGCGTGCCGCCGCAAGCGCGCGTGATGGTGCATCAGATCTGGCTCGGCGACCGCCGCGAGGATCCGACCGCCGCCACCTATTCGGCCGAGGACCTGGTGCTGGTGCAGCGCGATATCGGACGGCTGGTGCGCTACACCGCCGACATGGGCGCCTCGATGGAACTCGTCGACATCGCGCTGCGCATCCCGCCCTGGGAGCCGATGCACATCATGACGCGCCAGGAAATCCGCTCGGCGCGCGTCGAAACCGTCATGCCGGGTGAGGCGACCGCGACGGTCGCATCCTCGCCGCCTGCGCTGTCGCGCCCGCAACTCGTCCCGCGCATCACCAACGGCGCGCGCGCGCTCACCACTATCAGCGAGCAGCGTTGGGCCGTGGTCGCCCACGCCGGCCACACGGCGCTGGCGCGCCGCCACCCGCTCACCGCCTCGGGCGAGTCGATCGGCGATTTCGATCTGATGGTGGCCTGCGGCGGCAAGGGCTCGTTCGACGTGAGCTATGTCGAGCACCGCCGCGACGGCGACCACACCAGGCTGCCCGCGCAGCTCGGCAGCGTGACGGTCGCCACCAATGCCGGCGTCGCGCGGCTCAAGGTCGTCTCGTCCGAGCGGCGCAGCGACCCGGCCGAGCTCATCACTTATGCTTCCGCCACCGTGCCGGCCGATCTGATCGAAGCCTTCGCCGCCGACGGAGACCACTCGATGATGGTCACCACCGTGAGCCGCAAGCTCGAAACGGCGATCCGCCTCGGCAATACCGGCGCGCGGGCGAGCTTGTCCGAGCTGGCTTCGGTCTGCGGCAAGGGCGTCGGCGACCGCGCCTCGGTCGAGCAGCGCCGCGTCGGCGGTCTGGCATCGGCGAAGTAGTTTCTTATCCCTCCCCCGTTTGCGGGGGAGCGTGGCCGCTTGCGCAGCAAGCGGCCGGGTGGGGGAGCTTTCGACAAATTCCGCGTCATGCCCGGGCTTGACCCGGGCATCCACGTCTTTCTACCGTCCGCCCATGAGCACCAAAACCGAGTCCATCGACGTCGATAGCGACACCGCCGCCGCGCTCAAGACGCGCGCGGCCGCGCGCGGCGTCAGCGTTGCCGAGCTGGTGGCGGAGCTCCTGCCGCTTGCCATCGATGACGCCGCCGTGGCCGAGCTCGACCGCCGCTGGGCCGCAATCGAGGCCGGCAAGCCGACGGTGCCGCATGCGGAAGTCGAGCGCTGGCTGCGCACTTGGGGCACGGCGGAATTCCGGTCATGGTCTGAACGATGAGGCTCGAATGGTCGGCCGACGCGCTCGCCGACCTCGATCGCTTTGCCGCTTTTCTTCATCGACACTTTCCCGCCCTGGCGCGTGTGGTTGCGCGCGAGATTCTCGAAAAGGCGAGGGTGCTGGCGGACCGGCCGCGGCTTGGCCGTCCGATCGCCGGCCGTGAAGAATACCGGCAAATCGTCATGCAGGTTCAACGCCGCCTACGTGTTCCAATACCGCATCGACCGCGATCGCATCGTCATCATGCGCGTTTTCCATGGCCGCGAGACGCGCGGGTGACGGTCCGGCCCGTCGCGCCGCTTGTGGAAAAAAGTCCTTGACGCCCCGCGTCTCCTAGACTATATTCCTCCTCGGCCTCCCCATCCGAAGGGCGTTCTCATGAGACGCAAACGAGGGCGGGGGAGGCTGCGGCGCCCGCGGGCGGGATTCGTAACCCCGCACTCGGGCTGCGCCGGGGCTCCGCCCGGGGTTACTAAGGACCCCTGCCAGGAGCTGGCTGACGGCGGACTGCTCACGCTTCGAGCGGTCCGCGGGCAAAGCGCGGCCCGGCGCAGCAGTGAAAACGCCGCGATGGCGCGCCGAAAGGCGCGGCGCCTTCGAAAAGAAGGCGTCTCCTAGAAGGAAGGTTGCGCTTCGTCGGCGCGCCGTCCCCCTCGCCTTTTGCGGGGGGCGACTCCCCGGCCCCCCGTTCGGAGGGACAACGAAAGAAAGGCCTTTCCCGGGCCTCTACAAACAGCAGGGCGGCGAAGCGTTGGCTTGTCGCGCCGTAGCGAAGCGAAGGCGGGCTGAAGCTCCGCGGGCTGTCTGAAAATCGAATAGGCAAGGTGACGCGCGAGCAAAAAAATCCAGGCTCGTCGTCACCGGTCTTGTCCCGGTGACCCCGCTTAGGAGGGCACATTGCCCCGCTAAGCGAGATGGCCGGGACGAGCCCGGCCATGACGCTCAAAGGCCGTGCCGCGCAATCACTCCGCCGCCTGCTTGGTCCCGCTCTCGATCTTGTCGAGTGCCGACACCACCGCGTCGAACGTCAGCATGGTGGAAGCATGCCGCGCCTTGTAGTCGCGCACCGGCTCGAGCACGGCGAAGTCGGCCCATTTGCCGGCCGGCGGGGCGCCGTGCTCCTTCAGCATCTTGCGCATGGTCTCGCGCAATTCGCGCAGTTCCTCGGGCTTGGCCCCGACCACATGGCGCGCCATCAGCGAGGAGGAGGCCTGGCCCAGCGCGCAGGCCTTCACGTCATGGGCGAAGTCGGCGACCTGCCCGTGGTCCAGTTTCAGGTCCACGGTCACGGTCGAGCCGCACAGCTTGGAATGGGTGGTGGCGGAGGCGTCCGGCGCCGGCAGCCGCCCCAGGCGGGGGATATTGCCGGCCAGTTCCAGGATCCGGGCGTTGTAAACATCGTTCAGCATTGGGGTTTTTGCCCTTGACGGTTCCGCCGCATTGCCTCGCGCGCGCAAACCAATATATAGGGAGCGATCCGAGGGCGCGAGAAGGGTTCTCAGCGCTCTCCGCTTGGCAAAAAGCCATGCAAAATGGGAATGCAGCGTCCAGGCCCCGCGGGGACTAAATTGCTCCGCCGTGGGTTAATTGACGCGGCCCCGGTGACACTCCCGGCTCGGACGCCGGTCGAACGGAGAGACCGTCTATGGACGCGAAGAACGATACCACCAATGTGGCCAGTTGGCCGAAGCAGGGCCTGTCGGAGCATGTGCGGGCGGCGCCCGCCAAGCTCGGCTCGCGCCCCTCACGCGAGGAAGCCGAAGCGGCGGTGCGCACCCTGATCGCCTATACCGGGGACGACCCCTTGCGCGAGGGCCTTGTCGATACGCCCAAGCGCGTGGTCGACGCCTACGAGGAAGTCTATCAGGGCTACAACGAATGCCCGGTGGAGGTGCTCGACCGCACCTTCAGCGAGACCAGCGGCTACGACGATTTCGTGCTGGTCAAGGACATCTCGTTCAATTCCCATTGCGAGCACCACATGATGCCGTTCTTCGGCAAGGCGCATGTCGCCTATATGCCGGTGGAGCGGGTGGTGGGCCTGTCCAAGCTCGCGCGGCTGGTCGATGTCTTTGCCAAGCGCATGCAGACGCAGGAAAACCTGACCGCGCAGGTGGCGACCGCGATCGACGAGATCTTGAAGCCGCGCGGCGTCGCGGTGCTGATCGAGGCCGAGCACATGTGCATGTCGCTGCGCGGCGTGGAGAAGCCGGGCGCGCTCACGGTGACCACGCATTTCACCGGCGCTTTCCGCGACGAGGCCACCGAGCAGGTCCGCTTCATGACCATGCTGCGCGGGTCGCAGCGGTAACTTCGGCGTCCCTTCGCGTATTCCAAGTTTGCCGCGCGCGCAGGCGTGCTCCCTCTCCCCTGCGGGGAGAGGGTCGGGGTGAGGGGGTTCCGAGACCCTCGTTAGGCTATAACTCCTCACCCGACGCGCTTCGCGCGTCGACCTCTCCCAACGGGAGAGGTGACGCCGAGACTGTGGCGCCGGCCCTCCATCATAACCGGGCGATTGCCATGGCAAACCAATCGGCAGACATCGAAGAAGGTCTCGCCTTCACGCCCAAGTTCGACAAGGACGGGCTCTTGACCGCGGTCGTCACCGACGCCGGCACGGGCGACGTGCTGATGGTCGCCCATATGAACGACGCGGCGGTCGCCAAGACGGTCGAAACCGGCGAGGCCTGGTACTACAGCCGCTCGCGCAAGAAATTGTGGAAGAAGGGCGAGAGTTCCGGCCACGTGCAGCGCCTCGTCGAATTGCGCGTCGATTGCGATCAGGACGCGCTCTGGCTCAGGGTCGAGCAGCTTGGGCCGGGCGCCTGCCACACGGGGCGCAAGTCGTGCTTCTACCGCGCCGTGCCGCTCGGCCGAAAAGGCGCGCTCACGCTCGAGTTTCGCGACGCCGACAAGACCTTCGATCCCAGCGCGGTGTACGGCAAGCCATGAGCGAGCCCCGCGTCGATCTCAGGCTCGATGAGCGCGCCGAGGGCGCGATCGCCTATCTCACCGTCGACAACCGCGCCAAACTCAACACGATTGGCCGCGCGCTGATGAACGACTTCATCGGCAAGGTGGAAGGGCTCGCGTCGCGCTCAGACCTGCGCGCGCTGGTGCTCGCCGGCGCCGGCGACAACGCCTTCATCGGCGGCGCCAATATTCCGGAAATGGCGGCGCTCGACAAATCCTCCGCGCGCGACTTCATCACGCTGGTGCACAGGACCTGCGATTGTTTGCGCAAGCTGCCGGTGCCGGTGATCGCCCGCATCGACGGCTACGCGCTCGGCGCCGGCCTGGAAGTGGCGGTGTCCTGCGATCTGCGCGTCGCCACCACGCGCGCCAGGTTCGGCATGCCGGAAACCAAGGTGGGTATCCCCTCGGTGGTGGAGGCGGCCCTCATTCCGCAGCTGATCGGCTGGGGCCGCGCGCGCGAACTGTTGATGCTGGGCGAGATCATCGACGCCGACACCGCGCTGCGTTGGGGGTTGATCGAGCGCATGGTTGAGCCTGCCGCGCTCGACGCCGAGGTCGAGAAGGTGATCGCCGCGCTGCTTTCCGCCGGCGCGCAGGCGGTGCGCGCGCAAAAGGCGCTGATGCAGCAATGGGAGAAATTGCCGCCGGATGCCGCCATCCAAGCCGGCATCGACGCCTATGTGCGGGCCTACGACACCGACGAGCCCAAGCGCATGCTCTCGGCCTTCCTCAATCGCAAGCGCGGTTAGCTTTTCACCCGCGCCAGCAGCGCCTGCGCGCGCACCAGATGCGGGCGGTCGAGCATCTTGCCGTCGACGCCGACCGCGCCGGCGCCGGGATTGGCGGCAAAAGCAGCCACCACGGCCTTGGCCTTGTCGATCTGGTCTTGCGTCGGCGTGAAAACCTCGTTGATCACCGGCACCTGCGCCGGGTGGATGGCGATGCGGCCGGCAAAGCCGTCGCGGCGCGCGATCTCGGTGTCGGCGCGCAGCACTTCGGGGTTGCGGAAATCGACATGGATGGTCTCGAAGGCCGGCACGCGCGCCGCCGCCGCGCCGAACAGGCACATGGCGCGCGCGATGCGATAGGGTTCGGTCAGCGTGCCGTCGGCCTCGCGATTGGCCTCGGCGCCGAGCTCGGCCGACAAATCTTCGGGCCCCCAGGTCACGCCCATCAGCCGCGCGCTGCAGTCGCGGTAGGTGCCGGCGGTGAACACGCCCATGGCGGTCTCAACCGACTGCGCCAGGATCTTCACTGAGCCCTCGGCAAGTCCCGCGATCGCTTCGCGCGCGGTCAGCTTGGCGTCGAGATGGGCGACGGTCGTCCCGCCCTCGGCCTTGGGAAACAGCACGCCGTCGGGCGCGCCCGGCACGATGGCGTCGAGATCGGCATCGATCATGCCGGTGTCGAGCCCGTTGACGCGCACGAACAGGCGCGGGCGGTCCTTCAGGCCCGCGTTGCTCTTGAGATAGGCGAGTGCCGCCTGCCGCGCCTCGTCCTTACGCGCGGGCGCGATCGAATCCTCGAGATCGAGGATCACGCCGTCGGCGCCGCTGTTGAAGGCCTTTTCGAGCCGGGCCCCGCCGGTGGCGGGGACGAACAACATGGAACGCATCAGCGCATTCACTTCGGCCGCATCAGCATGAAGGCGCTGCGGTGGCATTCGGCCACCAGCGTACCGTCCTGCTTGAAGGCCTTGTGATGGAATTCGACGATGCCGGCGCCGGGGCGCGATTTCGACTCGCGCTTCGAGACGACCAGCGTCGTGCAGTGCACGGTGTCGCCCTCGAACAGTGGCGCGGGGAACTTGACGTCGGTCATGCCGAGATTGGCGATGGTCGTGCCGACCGTCATGTCGGAAACCTGGATGCCGATCATCAGCCCGAGCGTGAACAGCGAGTTCATCAGCGGCTGGCCCCATTCGGTCTCCTGTTCGCAGAAGTGGCGGTCGATGTGCAGCGGCTGCGGGTTGAGCGTCATGTTGGAGTACAACATGTTGTCCATCTGCGTGACCGTGCGGGTGTAGCGGTGCTCGTAGGTCCGCCCGACCTCGAAATCCTCGAAATAAAGCCCGCCGCGCTTATGCCGCTCGATCGTCTCGACCATGGGTTCCTCCGCACTTTCCCTGTCCGCGGCCCTGCCGCCCCCGTTAACCGCCCGTTTACCATAATTACCCAGGATCGGCACGGCTAAGGGCCGCAAAGCCTTAGCGCAATCGGGCAGTCCTGCCAAAGCCCCCGGCCAAATCCGATATGGCAATCGATTCAGTCACAGGTGCCGCGTCTCCGATCGCGGTCGCCATCCGCGACGCCGCGCGCAGCACGGGTGCGAGCTTCGAATACCTGCTGACCACCGCCCAGATCGAATCCAACCTCGACCCGGGCGCCCAGGCCGCGACTTCCTCGGCCAGGGGGCTCTACCAGTTCATCGACCAGACCTGGCTCGCCACCATGAAGCAGGCGGGGCCGGCGCTCGGGCTTGCCAAATATGCCGACGCCATCGTGCAGGCGCCGGACGGCAGCTATGCGGTACCGGACGCGGGAGCGCGTGCCGCCATCCTGAAGCTGCGCTCGGACCCGGCGGTCAGCGCCCAACTGGCCGGCATTTTCACCCGCAGCAATGCCGTCAAGCTCGCAGCCTCGATCGGCCGCGCGCCCTCGGAGGGCGAGCTCTATATCGCCCATTTCCTCGGGCCGGAGGGGGCGGCGCGGCTGATCGGCGCCGCCGCCAGCGCCCCGCGCAGCAACGCGTCCGCCATGTTCCCGGCGGCGGCCGCCGCCAATCGCCCAATCTTCTACGACCGCGCCGGCCGCGCGCTCGGCGCCGGCGCCGTCTACCGCAAGCTCACCGGCCGCTACGAGGTGGCGCGTGCGCTCGCCTTTGCCCCGCAATCGGAAAAGCCGCCGGTACCGCCGGCGCCGATCCCGGATGTGCCGGTCACCGATACCGCCGCCGTCACGCAGGCCTTCGCCGAGGCGCGCAGCGCCGCCCCGGTCCGGCTGCGCCGGCCGGTCGACGATAGCAAGCCGCTGTTCCAGGCCATGTTCACCGACGTGCCGCGCCACGGCGTATCGCAGACCGTCAGCAAGCTGTGGGCGCCCGAGAAGGGCGGCGCACCGCAGCCGGTGGCGCGGCCCTCCGGCCTTTACGATCTGTTCAAGGACGTCCCGCCGGCGCTGCGCAGGTCCTTGGGCGGCAAGGTTTGACGCCGGAAAAAACGTCGTTAACGCCGCTTCAATTTCTATGGTGAACCGTTTGTTAAGCCTCCTTCGCTAGGCTTCCCAGTGCCGTCGGTCGAGGCGGCTTGTGGTTTGTCGGTAGTCAGATGATCGTCCGTCAGTTCCTGCAGTGGGTCCGCTATGCGCCGCCCGGTCATCGGGCCGAAGCCACCTCGGCGCTCGCGCGCGCCTATCTCCATTCCGATCTTTCCGCCGACGATCTCGCCGCCGCCGAAGGCGCGATGATCATGCTGCTCGACGATCCCTCGCCGCTGGTGCGACGCGCGCTCGCCGAGGTGTTCGCCAGCGCGCAGAAGGCCCCGCGCGTAATCGTGCACGCGCTCGCCTGCGATCAGCCGGAAGTCGCGATCCCGGTGCTGACGCAATCGCCGCTGCTCCTGGAAGACGATCTGGTCGACCTGATCGCCACCGGCCACCCGGAGGCGCAAGTCGCCATCGCCACGCGAGTCATGCTGCCGCGCTCGCTCGCCGCGGCCATCGCCGAAGTCGGCTGCGCCGAAGCCTGCCTTGCGCTGTTGGAAAATTCCGACGCCGAGATCGCGCTGTTCTCGGTCGACCGCATCATAGAGCGCTTCGGCCATCTGGCTGCCATCCGCGAGAATCTGATGGCGCGCGACGATCTGCCGATGGCGACGCGCCAGGCGCTGCTCGCCAAGCTGTCGCGGACGCTGGCCGGCTTCGTCGCCGCGCGGCAATGGCTGGGGCCGGAGCATGCCGAATATGCGGCCAGAGAAGCCTGCGAGAAGGCGACGGTCGCGCTCGCCGCCGACACGCCCTACGAGGAGATCGGCGAGCTGGTGCATCATTTGCGCAAGAGCGAGCAGTTGACCGCCGGCATGATTCTGCGCGCGCTGCTCTCCGGCAACGTGGTGCTGTTCGAGGAGGCGCTGGCGGAATTGTCCGGCGTGCCGCTCGATCGCGCCGCCAGCTACATCCACGACCGCAACATCTCCGGCTTCCGTGCGCTCTACGCCAAGGCCGGCCTGCCCGACATCGCCTACCCGGCGTTCCGCGAGGCGCTCGCCGCCATGCGCGAAGGCGCGCTCTTGGGCGAACAGGGCGGGGTGGGGCGGCTCAAGCGGCGCATGGTCGAGCGCGTGCTGCAAGCGTGCACGCAGGAGGCCCACGCATCCGACGCGGACTTGTCGTCGCTGCTGGCGCTGCTGCGGCGCTTTGCGGTCGAGGCCGCGCGCGAGGAAGCGCGCCTGTTCTGCGAGGACCTGGTGGCCAACGATACGGTGCCGCCGCCGACCATGTTTCCCGAGGCCGATGCGAGGTTGGTGGCTTAGGGCGTGAACTCAATCAACGCCAGGCCGTAGCCTGAACGCGCAGCCATAGCCTGATCGACGCTAGCTGGACGAATACAAATGTAGCGAATGACCCGTTTCGGACATTGACCCGATCTTGCGACCACGCGTGCCACGCATATCAAACAAGCCTTGCGCGCGGTCAGTCCTCTTATAAAGCATCGCTCGTCATGTACGAGATGAATTCATCCGCTATTTCGGTGGGGCGTCCGCAGTCCTCAGGTCCGTTTCGCCTCTAAGAAGCGCGCCATTATATACAATATTACCTCGGACGCTTACGGGGTTGTCACGCGAATTTTCGTCAATGCCGTAAGCGCGCTGAAAGCATTTAATTTTATTGATTGGCTCGCGCCGTGCCGGGCTCCTCGGCGGGTGCTTCGAGGTCGATATGATCGCCAAATTACTGCGCATTATTTTAGTGGCGCTTGCGTTGCTGCCGGCGATGGCCAGCGCGGCGCCGATCAGGCTCAAGCTCGCCTTCTTCAGTTCGGACAGCAATCATCTGTACCTTTCCGCGATCAAGCCGTTCGTCGATGCGGTCAATGCCGAGGGCAAGGGCCGAGTTTCAATCGACGTCTATCTCAGCGGCAAACTTGGAAGCAATCTAGCCAAGCAAACGCAGTTAGTGCGCGATGGAATCGCGGACATTGCCTATATCGTGCTGCCGTACGAGCGCAAAGCCTTTCCGGATAGCCCCGTCATCGAGTTGCCCGGGCTGTATCGCAATGGTCGCGAGGCAACGGACGTCTTCTCCCGCCTCGTTGCCACCGGCTTGATGCGCGGATTCAAGAATTACTTTGTGATCGGCGCCTTTGCCACCGGCCCAGAGAACATCCATACCCGCCAACCGGTTGCCTCGCTCGCCGGCCTGAAGGGCAAGGTCATTCGCGCCAACAACGAAACGGAATACACGATTATCGAGAAGCTTGGCGCCAAGCCCATCTTCATACCCCTTAACGAAACGGCGGAAGCCTTAAGCGCCGGCAAAATAGACGGCGCCATGGTGCCGCCCGTCCCCATGATCGAATTCGGCATTGGCCGGGTCGCCGCCAACCACTACATGCTCCCCACGTCCTGCGTGCCGCTGTCGCTGCTCATGACCCGAAAGCGATTCGAAAGTCTGCCCAACGACGTGCAAGCGATCATTCGCAAGCACAGCGGAGCCTGGTTCACGGAACAGTATGACAGAATCAATGAATCATCGACTGCGCTGGTCATGACCATGCTGAAGTCGGATTCTCACCGGAAGGTCGTGATCCCATCGAAGGCGGACATGAGAACGGCCGACGCTATTTTCAAATCCATCGTCGATGCCTACGCGGGCGCCGATCCCCACAATGCCGCGCTCGTCAACGCCGCTGATGTTGCGCTTTCGAAGTTTCGAACGAGCAGTCACGCCGGCGACTGAGGCCATCAATGCCAATTCTCGCGGACATCTCGTTTCGACGCGCCATTATGCTTCTGACTTTTGCTGTGGCGATCCTTGTGGCTGGCACCGCGATGACAGTCAGGCTGACAACCGACCGTCTCATTGACGATGATGCCCGGGGAGATGCCAGCGACTGGGCGCAATTTATTGCGGCGAATATTCCCGATCTCAAGCAAATCGCCGCTGGCGAACTCCCGAACGCATCGAGCATGGCATTTTTGCAGGCAACACGGAAATACGGGCAGGTATTTCGATTTGCGATCTATAACAGGCAAGGTTATTCGCAACTCTTGGGTGATCGCGAAAAGGTTGGCCTGGTAAGCATTTCTGAATTCAGCGCCGAAGCCGCGCGGGCGATCGCGACCGGAAAAACCGTCATCGACATTTTTGAAGGAAAGACCGCAGGCCTGCCAGAATATTTCGCTCGCGCCTATGTTCCGATCATTGTCAATGGGGAGCCGATTGCAGCGGTGGCGGCATTTGTCGATGAAACGAAAGCGCGCAGCCAACACTTTTTCGTCATTATGGGCGCGGCGGTCGTACTCTGCTTGATCACGGCGTTGGCATTCGGCGTGCCGGCAATCGGATGGTATCGGCGCACGCAGGAGAAGCGGCAAGCCGACCGGCGCATTCAATTCCTGGCCCATCACGATGCGCTGACCGGCCTCGCCAATCGCACCCGCCTGGTCGAACGGCTGGACGGCGCCCTCGCAATGCTACCGTCCAGGGGCGGCCATGTTGCCGTGCACTTCCTTGACATCGACCGATTCAAGGAGGTGAACGACACCCTCGGTCACGCCGGCGGCGACTTTCTGCTTAGCACGCTCGGCCGGCGTTTGAGCGAACTCTCGCGCATCGAGGACATGGTAGCCAGGCTCGGCGGCGACGAATTTGTAGTTGTTCAAACGGGAGTGGCCGGCAAAGAGCAGGCCGGGGATTTCACGCAGCGAATTGCAACGGCGCTGAGCGAGCCGATGACTTTCAATGAGCAGGAAATAAGAGCCAATGTCACGATCGGTGTCGCGATAGCGCCGGCAGACGGTGATACCGCGGAACTTTTGCTCAAGCACGCCGATCTTGCGCTCTATAGTGGCAAGGCTGCCGGGCGCAATCGTATTTGCTTCTTCAAGCCGGAGATGGACAAAGCGCTCCAGGCTCGCGTCGCGCTCGAAAAGGCGATCCGGGACGCGACCCTGAACGACGGGTTCGTTCTGCACTATCAACCTATCTTTAAGATAGGTAGCGCGCGTCTGGTAGGATTCGAAGCGCTGTTGCGCCTGCCCGCGCCGGACGGCACGCTGATTCCTCCGGCGACAATCATTCCGGCGGCCGAGGATATGCACCTCATCGACAAGATCGGCGCCTTGGTATTGCGCGAAGCGTGTCGCGCCGCTGCCGCATGGCCGAAGGAGTTGACAATCGCGGTCAATCTGTCGCCTGCCCAATTCGAATCCGAAACCATCGTCGAGGTCGTTGCCGGCGCGCTGAAGGAGTTGGGGCTGGATGCCAATCGGCTCGAGCTGGAGATCACCGAAGTGCTTCTGCTTGGCAATAGCGAAAGCACGATGAGACAGCTGCGCGAACTCAAAGCTCTCGGCGTCTCTATCGTGATGGACGATTTCGGTACCGGCTATTCGAGCCTCAATTATCTTTGGAAATTCCCCTTCGACAAAATCAAGATAGATCGCAGCTTCATGCTGGACTTCGATAAGTCGGGCCGCGACGTTGAGACGGTCGTCAAGAGCATCATTGCGCTCGGGCGGGAACTGCGTATGCGGGTGACCGTCGAGGGCGTCGAGACCTCGAAACAGGCCGACTTTCTCACCGGCGCCGATGCGGACCAAGTGCAGGGTTTCTATTTTGGCCGGCCGGTTCCGGCCTGCGAGCTTGGCGCAACTGTGCTTGCGGACTTCCGCAATTCTGCACCGACAACGTCGCCGCCCGGCAAGGCAAAACGTCAACTGCAAAAAAACGTGGGCTGAAACCGCGACCGCACGCCGGAGCGCTATATTGGATAGCACGACGATTATGCCGTGCGCTCGAAGGGATCTTTGGCCGGCCTATTTTTGCGGGCTTTCGCCGTCGTGAATCGTTGGCATGAGTCAAATGCGCATTGGCTTCTTGCGGCCTTTCCCCTCACTTCGCGGCAACTCAACAATTCGGTCGCTTTCGCAGCAAAGAAGACATCGACCGAGCCGCGCTTGCGGAACCGAATTTATGAGCACGCCACTCAACCCCACTCACATCTCCTTGAACAGCTTCGCCGCCAACTGGCCGATTTCTTCGTCCTGCTTGTAAGTGCCGCCGCTTTCGCCGAGCGCGCCGAGCGCGGTCTTGCCGTCGCTCGACCACAGCACGATGCCGCCCCAGATCGGCGTGAACAGCGGATCGCAGAACCAGGCCACTTCGCGCCGCTCGTCGCCGAGCGACGGGTCGAACATGCGTTCTTTAAGCACCTTGGTGTCGCGCCGCCATTTTGCGGCCGTGTAGGCCTTGTTGAAGCACATGCGCGCGTTGAGCGCGGAAGCGCCGTCCATGCGCGCCATATGGATGAGCTCGCCGCCGGCGTCGACCACCGCGCCCGCGAAATTCAAGCCTCGTTTTTCCGCCTCCGCCAGCATGAGGTCCACGATCGCGCGCGCCTCTTTCAGCCCCAGCCTGTCGGCCATCGTCGAAACTCCTTCACAATACGGTTGAGCGCAATTATCGTTCGCTAGTGTCCCGAATCCGAAGTCCGCTTTTATCTGCGGCTCGCTCCGGAGCGGACTTCGGATTCGAAGGACACTAGAACTTTATGATTTTAGTGTGGTTTGGTCCGGAAGTCCGCTTGATGAGGTTGCGGCAAGAATGAAGCGGACTTCCGAACCACCACACTAGGATGCAAACACTCGCCCGCGCGGTCGTCAAGTTGCCGGGCTGCGGCGAGCGCGGAAGGGGGCATGGCGAAGTCCTTGGCAAACGCCAACATCGACGTGATCGTCATCGGCAGCGGCTTTGGCGGCTCGGTCGCCGCCGCGCGGCTTGCCGAAGCGGGCGCGCGCGTCACGCTTCTCGAACGCGGACCCTGGTGGGACAGTGTGCCGACCCGCTCGATGCAGATCGCGCACCGCACGCCATTTCCGCGCGGCTGGCGGATCTACACTAATTTCCTGCGCACATTGAACCATTCCTCGCTCCCAGGCGGCCGGCTCACTACCAACCGGCAGGGGATGTTCGAACTGTTCTATTCGAAAGGCCTCGAAGTCGTGTGCTCTTCGGGCGTCGGCGGCGGCAGCCACGTCTATTCGGCCGTACACCGGCGCCCGCTCAAGGACGACTATTGGGACGGCTATTACGACGATCTTTCAGAGCAGACGATGGCCGCGCACGGCGCGGCGTTCCTTAAGCGCATGGGCTCGACGCAAGCCGGCCCGCACAACCGGCCGCCGCATAGCGCGATGGAGCGCTACCACAACGACCCGCATTTCGCGCCGGCGGTGCCGAAGGTAGAAGTGCGCGCCGGCTTTCTGCTGCCCGACGATCCCAATAAACCGAAAAGAATCGTCACCGAGGCCGGCGTCGAACGCTGGCAGGCGGATTACAAGAGCGGCGACCTCGGCTTCCTCGGCGCGCCCTCCGGCGCCAAGTCGACGCTCGACGTCTGTTATCTGGCGCCCGCCATGAAGAAGGGTCTCACCGTGCGCGCGCTGTGCGAGGTGCTGGCCATCTCCCGCTCGTCCGACGCGGGCGGGCGCTACCGCGTCGATTTCGTCGATCATGGCCGCGGCGTGAAGGAATCCATGGCCGCCGACCATGTGATCGTTGCCGCCGGCACGATGAACACCTTGCGTCTCTTGCTGCACAGCCGCGACACGGTGGGCGGGTTGCAAGGCATGGCGAACCTCGGCAAGCGCTTCGGCGCCAATGGCGACATGCGCGGCTTCTGGGATTTGAACGAGCCCGGCAGCGACTACACGACCGGCCTGCCGAGCAAGGGCGGCTTCGTGCTACGCAACGCGCCCGAGCCGCGCTCGCCGATCGGCCGCAACAATCTGCCGAGCATCGACGCCTATCCGATCCCCAAATCCTGGCGCGAGCGTCTCAAGCGCGGCGTCGTGGTCAGCAGCATGGGTCTGGACGCCATGGACGGCGTCGTCAGCGTGAAGGACGGCCGGCTCGACATCGATTTTCACCCGGAGAACAGCCCGGTGTTCGCGCGCATCTACGACACCATGCAGGAAATGGCGCGCCTGTCCGGCCGCAAGGTCTATGTCGGCCGGCGGCCGTCGACCGTGCATCCGATGGGCGGCGCCTGCCTCGGCAAGCCGGAGGACGGCGGCGTCATCGATGCCGGCGGCGAGGTGCACGACAATCCGGGCTTATACGTCGCCGATTCCGCGGCGCTGCCGGCGCCGACCGGCGCGCCGCCGACGCAAACGATCGCGACCTGGGCCGAGAACGTAGCCGCGCGGCTCGCCGCTAAAGCGTAAAGGGCCTTACTCCGGCGCGATCGACGGGCTGCCCGGACTGCCGAGAATCTGCTCGATCACGTCGGGGCGGCCCTGGTTTTCGTGCACCAGGAATTCGTCGGTGACCGTGCGCAGCGCAAGGTTCAGCCGGCTGGCCAGTTCCTGCGCGTCGGAGCGGGCATATTCGCGATGGATTGCGCGCACGGCATCGACATGCTGGTCGATCACCGAGATGGGAATGCGGTTGGGGTCGGGCGTGAATTCGATCAGCCGGCACAGGCTGTCGGCGGCGCCGGCTACCGCCGGATAGCCGAAGGTGGCTGCCTCGCCCTTGATATCGTGGGCGGCGTGGAACAGGGCCTCGCGGTTGGCGGCGGTGAAGCCGCTCTGCGCTACGGTGCGGCGCGCCTGGTCGAGCCGTTCGCACTCTGAATCCATCCAACTGCCGAATTCGCTCGACAGCTCGGCCAGAGCCTTTTCCGCGCGCGTGACCGGATCGTCTTCGCCGGGGGCCAGCGGCTTCTCGGAGACCAACTTACGCAGCTTGTTCTCCGGCGTGATGACCTCGTGATCGCCGTAGGTGGCGACCGCCGCGGATGGCTTGCGAGGAGGCATGGGAGGTTCTTTCTCCATCAATCGGCGGCGCGGACTTTTTCGAGCAGCGGCGCCTGCCGAATGACGTCCGCTTTGCCGCCCTTGCGGCGCTCGGGCCCGACATAGTTCGGATTGACGTTGCGGCGGCGGTCGGGGCCGAAATAAGTCTTGGTCTTGATGAACGGGCGCGGATTGGCGACCACGTTGACGATGCGATGATAAAGCCCCTTGGCCGAGATCGGCTTGGCCAGGAATTCGGTGACGCCGGCGTCGCGCGCGGACATCACGCGCTTCTTCTCGGAATGGCCGGTCAGCATGATGATCGAAACGTAGGGGTTGGAATTGGCGCCCGGCTGGCGGATCATCTGCGTGAGCTCGATGCCGTCGAAGACCGGCATCGCCCAGTCGGTGATCACGATATCGGGCACGTAGTGGGTGAAGGCTTCGAGCCCCGCCGCGCCGTCCTCGGCCTCGTAAACGTCGCGCGCCCCGAAGCCGTGCAGCAGCGTGCGCACGATGCGGCGCATGTGGGCATTGTCGTCGATGACCAGAAAGCGCAGGCGGTTGAAGTCGATGCGGACCATGGCGTCTCGGGCCCCTGGGCGCTACAGCCCGATACCGTCGGGTTTTAAATTAGCGAGAGGGCCGTTAAGAATTGGTTTAGAATAACGGCGAGGCCCCACGCCGCGCCACATTTCACGCCCTCGGACCGGATTTTCGTTCGCCGGAACAGCCCATGAAAACCATCCTCGTCCCGACCGAAGACCACGACCGCATGCCTACGGTGCTGGAGGCCGCGCTCCAGGTCGCGCGCGCCTTCGACAGCTACATAGAAGGGCTCGCCGTGCGCCCGGCGGCGGCGGCCTATGTCACGGTCGAGCCGGTCAGCGGGCTCGCCATCCCCGGCGCCGATCAGGCCGAGGCCGCGCAGGCCGCGCGCGCCCAGTTCGAATCCTTCATGCAGCGCCAGGGCGTGCCGCAGGGCGCGCATGAGCCGGCCGTGCTGTCCTACAGCTGGCCGCGTGCCGAGGCGGTCGATGACGGCTTTATTGGAAATTACGGCCGGGTCTTCGACCTGATCGCCCTCGGCCGGCCAGGGCCGTCCTCGCAGAACCCGCGCATGGCGCCTTTGGAGGCGGCGCTGTTCGAGAGTGGGCGGCCGGTGTTGATCGCCCCGGACACGATGCCGGCGACGCTCGCACGCAACGTGCTGATCGCCTGGAATGGCAGCACTGAGCAGGCCCACACCAACGCTTTCGCCATGCCGCTGTTGCGGCTGGCCGAGACGGTGACTGTCCTGACGGTGGAAGGCGGCATTACGCCCGGCCCCTCCGGCGAGGACGCCGCGCGCCAGCTGCGCCGGAATGGCGTCAAGGCGACCGCGTTGACGGTCAAGCCGGGCGCGCGTTCGACCGGCGAAGCCATCCTCGAACATGCCACGTCGCTCGGCTGCGATCTTCTGGTCAAGAGCGCCTATACTCACAGCCGTCTGCGCCAGATGATTTTCGGCGGCGCGACGCGCCACATTCTTGCCCATGCGGCCGTGCCGGTGTTCATGGCGCATTGACGGTTCAGGCGCGGGGGGCGCGCGCGGGAGCGGGAAGATCAGCTTGCAGGACGGGGAAGACCAGACGAGCCGCCTGCCGGACGAGACGGCGGGCTATCCCGGCTTTCTCACGGTCTTCCCGTCGATCATGCTGCCGATGTTTCTGGCGGTGGTCGACCAGACCATCGTCGCCACCGCCCTGCCGGCGATCGCGGCGGCGACCGGGGAGGTGGAGCGCGCCTCCTGGATCGTGGTCGGCTATCTGATTGCCGCCACCATCGCCGCACCGATCTACGGCCGGCTCGGCGACGCGCTCGGCCGGCGCCGCATGATGTTCGTGGCGCTCGGCGTGTTCATCTCCGCTTCGCTCTTGTGCGCGGTTTCCCCAAGCGTGGAACTGCTCACCGCCGCGCGCGTGCTGCAGGGGCTCGGCGGCGGCGGGCTGATGACGCTGTCGCAGGCTCTGATCGGAGAATTGGTGCCGCCGCGCGGGCGTGCACGCTACCAGGGCTATATCGCGACGGTCGCTGTCTCGGCCAATACCTTCGGGCCGGTCGCCGGCGGCTATCTCACACAACATTTCGGCTGGGAGTTGATTTTCCTGATCAACCTGCCGATCGGGCTCGTCGCTGCCGTGCTCGCCTTTCGGCTGCCACGCCGGCCGCCGCATCAGGCGCACGGCTGGCGCGCCGATCCTTACGGCCTCGTGCTGTTCACCGTCGCGGTGGCCACCATCCTGCTCGCGCTCGAGCGCGCGCAGCGCGTCGATATCGACTCGCTGCCGCTTGCCGGCGCGCTGTTCGTCTTGGGGCTGATCGCGCTCGCGCTGCTGATCCGCCAGGAGAACCGCGCGACTTCGCCGCTCATCCCCCTCGGCCTCATCCGCATGCCGGCGATCTGGCGCAGCGACGCCATGGCGATTTGCCACGGCGGCGCGCTGGTGTCGCTGATCACCTTCCTGCCGGTCTATCTCGAAGTGGTGCGCGGCGTCACGCCCGCGCAGACCGGCTTGATCCTGGTGCCGCTCACCATCGGCGTGGGCACAGGCTCCCTGATCACCGGCCGGCTGGTCAGCCGCACCGGCATCACCGCGCTGTTTCCCACCGTCGGTTTCGCACTGGTCACCTGCAATCTGATCGCCATCGCGCTATGGGCGCCGATCATGAGCACGTTCGCCTTCGGCGCGCTGTTGTTATGGAACGGTTTGTTCATGGGCACGGTGATGGGCGTCGTCCAGGTGACGGTGCAGTCGGCCTCCGGCCTGCACCGTCTGGGCGAGGCGGCGGCTTCGGTGCAGTTTTCGCGCTCGATGGGCGCGGCCTTCGGGACCGCGCTGGTGGCCTTCACGCTGTTCGCCGTGCTGGCGCTGAAGAATTCCGAGGCGGCGGCCGCCTTCGCGCGCATGGTGGAGCAGGCCGGCGGCGGGGGGCCCGCGCTCACCGGCCCCCACGCCGCCGCCATGCAGGCCGATATCACGGAAGCCTTCCGGGCCGCGTTCTTGTTGATGGCGGGATTTGCCGCGCTCGGCTGCCTGATCTCGCTGTTCCACCCGATGCGGCGGATCTAGCGATGTGCGTAGCCGCGCGGGATGTAGCAGGTGAAGCTGATGTATTGCCCGTAGCGGGCGTCGATCGGCTCCAGATGCGCAACCCGGCCGTAATGGGCGCAATGCTCCCCGGCCAGTTCGCGCGCGTGCGCCTGGTTTTCCGGGCTCCAGGGGAATATGCCGCCGGAATCGTTGCCCCGGCCGCCGGGGCCCACATAGGCGCAGCCGGCAAGGCCTGCGGCCAAGACCAGTGCCAAGCCGGTCAGCAATTTGCGCGCCATCGAAGTCCTCCAGCCGAAGCGCAAGATTAGCACCCGTTTTTGCCGCGTGCCAGCGGGACGCCTGGCGCGATCAACAAGCCCGCTCAAAAGCCGAACTGCTCCCGCAAGATGCGCTCGTCGAGATTGTGCCCGGGATCGAACAGCATATCGAGCGAAATGTCGCGGTCCATGACCACGTCGACCGCGCGCACCGAGCGCACTTCATCGTGGTCGGCGACCGCCGCCACCGGGCGCTTGTCCGGCTCCATCACCTCGACCGTCACCTTGGCGCGGTCGGGCAGCAGCGCGCCGCGCCAGCGCCGCGGCCGGAACGGGCTGATCGGCGTGAGCGCGAGCAGGGAGGCGTTGATCGGGATGATCGGCCCCTGCACCGACAGGTTATAGGCGGTGGAGCCGGCGGGCGTCGCCACCAGCACGCCGTCGGCGATCAGTTCGGCCAAGCGCTCCTTGCCATCGATCAGGATGCGCAGGTGGGCTGCCTGCGCGCTCTGGCGGAACAGCGAGACCTCGTTGATGGCACGGTGCTCGTGCACGCGGCCTTGCGAATCGCGCGCGCGCATCAGAAGCGGGTGGATGACGGTGGTCTGGGCGGCGGCGATGCGCTCGGGCAGGGCTTCCTCGGAATATTCGTTCATCAGGAAGCCGACAGTGCCGCGGTGCATGCCGTAGATCGGCTTGCCGGATTTCATGAACTTGTGCAGGGTTTGCAGCATCAGCCCGTCGCCGCCCAGCGCAACGATCACGTCGGCGGAGCGGGGGTCGATATTGCCGTAGCGGTTTTCCAGCCGCTCATAGGCCTCGCGCGCCTCTGGGCTGGAGGCGGCGACAAAACCGATCTGCTGTTGACCCTGGCCCGGGCTTCGCATGAGGGACCCGACGATGGAACGCACCGTGCTCGTCTATACGACTTGGCCCTCGATTGTCGAGGCGGAGAAGGCCGGGCGCGCGATCGTCGAAAAACGGCTGGCGGCCTGCGTTAATATCGTGCCCGGAATGATCTCGCACTATTGGTGGGAGGGCGCGCTCGAACGCGCCGAGGAGGCGGTGGCGATCTTCAAGACCCGCGCCGCGCTCGCCGAAAGCGTGCGCGAGGCGGTCAAGGACCTGCACGAGTACGAGACGCCGTCGATCATGGTGCTGCCGGTGGAAAGCGTCGACGCCGAATATTACCGCTGGATCATCGAGGAGACAGAGGGCGGCTGAGCCAACCTCAATAGCTAGCCTTGCCGTCGATGACCGCTTTCAACTCTTTATAAGCCTCGCAGCCGGTGTTGCCGCAGATCAGCTTCACCTTCTGCAGGTCGTCGAGCGCTTTCAGGCGGTTACCCTGCTCCATCTGCCACATGCCGTAATAGGACCAGGTGCGCACGTGGTTGGGATCGGCGGCGAGCGCCTTCTCGTACCAGATTTGCGAATCCTTGTAGTCGCCCAGCTTGCGGTAAGCATAGCCGATATAATTGGCGACGTCGGGATGCTCGTCATGGCCGACGGCGTGCATGGCGGCGATGCCGGCGCGGTAGTCATGCGCCAAAATCAGGTCGCGAGCGGCGTGGTATTTGCGCAGGAATTCTTCCTCCGATTTTTTCTGCTTTTTCTTGCTGCGCGTGGATTTCTTTTGACCGGGCTTTTTCTTTTCCACCTTGGGCGCGGGCGGCGCCGGGTTGTCGTCGCCCATGGCATAGAGCGGGCTCACGCCGAGACCGATCGCAATAAGCGCGGCGGCGGCGAGCAGGCCGATGCGGGAGAGCGGGCGGACTGGCGTCATGGCATGACCTTTCCTGTCGACGCTTGGCTTGAGCGTAGCGCGAAACGGTGCTTCAGCGGACAAACAATTCAAGCGCGACGGCTAGTCCCGGTGCACGCAAATATTTTGCGCGCCAAACGGCGCCGGCCCAGCTCGGGCGTGCTTGACTTGTAAAGCTGTCCGGCGGAACATCGCCCGCGTGCTGGTTCTCCGGACCCGATCCGGAGACGAAAGAGGGAACGCGGAAGCCGCTTTTTGCGGTGCCCCGCGGCTGCCCCCGCAACTGTGAGCGGCGAGCCTCGTCCAACAAGGGCCACTGGGAAACCGGGAAGGCCGGAGCGAGGCGGAGACCCGCGAGCCAGGAGACCTGCCAGCGCGGTCACCCAACCGGTGGACGGGGCGTCCATACGGAGCGGTCTTTCGCAGCGGTGACGTCAATGCCGGTGCGAAGGCCGTGAAAGATCTTGTCCTTTCACGACATTCGGTACGCAAAGCTGACCGCGAGTTCGTTTGCGTGCCGTCGCTTGTCCTTCGCCTCGGGCTTGGTTTCACCCGATGCGCCGGCGCTTGCGCCGCGCGTACACGAAGGAACGTCGTGTCATGGGGAAGGGTTTGGGCCTTGGCGGCGCCGTTATGGCGCTGGGTGTTGTGCTGGTGCAGCCGGCGCGGGCGCAGGACGCCGCACCCGAGAGCGCGGTCGCGCTGCCGGCGATCGTGGTGAGCGCGACCACGCTGCCGACGCCGGCAAGCGAAATCGCGAGCGCGGTGACGGTGATCACCGGCCAGGAACTGCAGCGCGAGCAGATCAGAACGATCCCCGACGCGCTCAGGACCGTACCAGGCCTGAACGTGGTGCAGACCGGCGGGCCGGGCGGGCAAACCGCGGTTTTCATGCGCGGCACTAATTCCAATCACGTCAAGGTGCTGGTCGACGGCATTGACATCGGCGACCCGAGCACACCGAACGGCGCTTTCGATTTCGCGCACCTGTTGACCGGCGACATCGAGCGAATCGAGGTGCTGCGCGGGCCGCAGAGCGGGCTCTACGGCTCGGACGCGATCGGCGGTGTCATTTCGATCGTCACCAAGAAGGGTGAGGGCCCGCCCAAGCTGACCGCGCGCCTGGAAGGCGGCTCGTTCGGCACCTTCAACCAGTCGGCAAATTTGAGCGGCTCGCAGGACCGCTTCAACTATTCGTTCAGCGCGCTGCATTTGCGCTCGACCGACAATCCCGTGACGCCGCTCGATCTGCTGGCGCCGGGCGAAAAGCGCAACAACGATTCCTACGACAACTGGACCTATTCGACCAAGCTCGGCGCCGATCTTTCCGACAATCTCACGCTCAACGCGGTTGCGCGCTATACCGATGCCAAGCTCCTGTTCACCGGCGACGATTACGTGAATTTTGCCACGCCGGCGCCGGAGGCCATGCGGGACACGCAACGAAACCACAAGCTGTTCACTCGCGGCGAGGCGGTCTGGTCGCTGTTCGACGGCAAGCTCAAGAATTACTTCGGCGTCGACTACGTCAACCATTGGAATTGGAATTTCGATCCCAATCCGGACAGCTTTACGCCGTTCGGCTCGGTGGCGCCGCCCAGCACCAGTGTCGGCGAGCGACTGCAATACGACTGGCGCGGCGTGGCGCAGGTGATGCGCGGAGAGACGCTGGTGCTCGGCCTGCAGCATGAGACGCAGAAGCTGCGCACCGATTCGACCGGCTCTGCGGTCGGCGGCGTGTTCGTGCCGGTCGAGACCTATGCGCAGAACACCAACAAGGCGGCTTATGCCGAGCTGCAATCGGACATCGCCAAGCGCTTTTTCCTGGTCTCGAACATCCGCTACGACGACAATGCCAGTTTCGGGCCGCATACCACCTGGCGCGTGGCGCCGGCCGTCATCGTGCCCGGCACCGAGACCAAGCTGAAAGGCAGCTACGGCACCGGCTTCAAGGCGCCGACGCTGACCGAGCTCTACGTCAACAATCCGTCGATCGGGCAGGTCGCCAATCCCAACTTGCGGCCGGAAATCAGCAAGGGCTACGATTACGGCTTCGAGCAGCCGCTGTTCAACGGCCGCCTGCGCGTCGGTGCGACCTATTTCCACAACGACATTTCCGACCTGATCGTCACGCAGTTCAATCCGGCGACCTTCACCTTCACCTACAAGAACATCGGCAGCGCCGAGACCCATGGCGTGGAAGCCTTTGCCGCCGCCACGCTGACCGAGCAACTCAAGGTGCGGGCCGACTACACCTGGACCGCCACGCAAGACAATACGACCGGCCTCGGTCTGTTGCGGCGGCCGGCGCACAAGCTCAGCGTCTCGACGGTGTGGACGCCGCTCGACGGCCTGACCCTGTCGTCGACCGTGCTCTATGTCAGCTCATGGGTGGACGTGAACCGCGACACCGCGGTGTTCATCCCGCGCCTCAACGCGCCGGCCTATACGACGGTCAACCTCGCGGCGAACTACGAGGTCAACAAGAATCTGACCGTGTTCGCCCATATCGACAATCTGTTCGACCGCGACTACCAGAATCCTTACGGCTTCGAACGGCCGCGCTTCGGCGTGTTCGGTGGGGTCAAGCTAGCCACCAATTGAGGCGCATGATCCCGAAAAGTGGGAACCGGTTTTCGGAAAAGATCATGCGTATGGCTAGAGCGGTGACCACATCGCCGGCTCGAAATCGAAGCCCGGCCCGCGGCGCACGATATGGCCGCAGGCCGGGAAAGGGAAATGATAGGCCGCGACCCGCATGCGTTCGGCCGCCGCGCGCTCGAGCATGGCGCGGCGCGCTTTCACCGATTGAGGTCCGTCCATGTCGAAAATCGGCTGCCAGTCGGGATGGCGCGCGAACAGGTAAGGATTGCGCACGGTGTCGCTCATCACCAAGAGCGACTCCTTGCCGGAATGAATTGAAAAGGCGGTGTGGCCGGGCGTGTGGCCGTAAGCGGGGATGGAGACGATGCCGGGCGCAACCTCTTGGCCCGGCGCAAAGCGGTGCACTTCGTGCGCGATGTCGGCGAAGATGCGCCGTGCGTTCAGGAAATAGCGGTGCACCGCGCCCTTGAAGCGGCTCATGTTCGCGTCGTCCATCCAGAATGCCCATTCCGGCTCCGGCACGAAGATCTCGGCATTGGGAAACACCTTGGCGCCGTCCTTGGTCTTAATACCGTCGATATGGTCGGGATGGAAATGCGAGATCACGACGGTGTCGACCTGCGCCGGCCTGACGCCGGCGGCCGCCAGGTTGTCGAGCATGACACCGGCCGTGTCGGCGATCTGCCCGGCGGTGCCGGTGTCGATCAGGATCAGCCGCTTGCCGGTGTTGACCAGGATCGCGGTGAAGCTGACCGGCAGCACGCGCGGAGCTAAGAACGCAGCCGCCAGCGCCCGGTCGACTTGCTCTGCGCTTGCATTGCGCATGAACTTGTCGTCCATCGGCAGATACCAGATGCCGTCATAAAGCGCGGTGAGCTGGTAATCGCCGAGCCGGTAGCGATAGGCGCCGGGAGCTTGCGCCTTGGCCTGCGGCGCCGTGGCGTCAGCCGGCCGTGCCAGCGCCGCGGCGCCGGTCGCGAAGCCGCCGGCAATGAGGGCGCGGCGCGAAAGCTCTGACATGATCGGTTCTCCGTTCGGCTTGTCTTTCGCCGATCGCCCCGGCTATGCAACACCGCGGCCCGCCCGCTTATTCGCCCAGCGAAGTGCGATCGATTGCGCGGCGACCCGCCGGACGCTAAGACGGCTGGAAGTCGCGGGGCGGCGGCGGGGGACTTCGAGAAGGTCTTGGAGACGGTTATGCGGTGGCTGCCCTTGTTGGCCTTGCCGGTTTTGCTCGCGGCCGCCGGCTGCGACACGGATCTGGGCCCGAGCCAGGCCGAGCTGCGCGCGCAGTGGGACGCGCAGAATTCGCTGCCGCAAAACTACAAGCAGGATCTGCTCGCCTTCCTGCGCACCTATCTCAACGATCCGAGCCATATCCGCGACGGCGCGGTCTCGCCGCCGGTGCTCGAGACGGTCGGGCCGGGTAAGCGTTATGTCGCCTGCGTGCGCTACGACGCGCGCGACAACGGCCGCAAATATATGGGCGTGAAGACCGGCGCCGCGGTCTACGTCTCGGGCAAGCTCGACCGCTTCCTCGACGGCAAGGAGGCCAAAACCTATTGCAAGGACGCCGCCTTCGCGCCGTTCCCGGAACTCGCCCGGCTCCGACGTTAGCGCATGCGCCAATGGCCCGCGCCAGGGACGCAGGCCGTCCGCCGCCCCGGCTTGGGGCCGGCGCGGCGGTCGCTCAGTCAGATAACGAGGTCGGGAGTAAGCGCGGGCGCCGCGGTCACTTGACCTTGAGATTCTCCGCGGATGTCTTTCCACGGTTCTCGACCAACTCGTACTGGACGACTTGGCCTTCGTTCAATGTGCTGAGGCCGGCACGTTCAACCGCCGAAATATGAACGAAGACATCCTTGCCGCCTTCCTGCGGCTGGATGAACCCGTAGCCCTTGGTCGGATTGAACCACTTCACGGTGCCCTGCGGCATGCTTGATCTCCAGGGTAGTCCTAACGCCGTTAGTGTTGCACGCGCCAGACCGGCTCACAAGGTCCCGCGCGCCCGGTTGGGGCGTTCGTCAAGCGCATTTTTCGTGCACCGCGGGGGGTCGAATTCCGGTGCCGGGTGAGGGATTTGAACCCCCGACCAACGGTTTACAAAACCGGCCCTCACCCGTAACGCGGCCCAACCAAACCGTTGGCCCGCCGCTTTACAAATACCACAAATTCCTAGCTTTTTCGCTGCTGTTATGCTAAGTTCCCAACTTAGGGTAACGAGCAATAACGTCCTATTTCGTTACCCCTACGTTACCCGGCTGGGGGAGGGTCCCGAACATGGCCAAAGTGCTCACGGCGGCGGCAGTTGAACGGTACCGGGAGGCAAAAGGTCGGCGCGAAATAGCCGACGGCGGCGCGCGCGGCCTCTATCTGGTCGTGCAGCCTACCGGGGCGAAGAGCTGGTGCATGCGCCTGCGCCGACCTAACGGCAGGACCGCCAAGTTGCACCTCGGGCCATGCGACGTGTCGGGGAAGGAGGCGGCGAGCGAGCCGGTCATCGGCGCGCCGCTGACTTTGGCGGCGGCGCGCGCGGTTGCCGCCGAGGTGCATCGGCAGCGAGCGATGGGCCGCGACGTTGTTGCCGACCATCTTGCCGCCAAGCGCAGGCGCGCCTCCGAGATTCAGGAGAGCGCGAGCAATACGTTCGGCGCCCTAGCCCCCCGGTTCGTCGTGGAGCATGCCCGCAAGCGGACACGGCGTTGGCGGGAGACGGCCCGGCTGCTGGGCCTGCGACCAGAGGGCGACGAGTTGAAGGTCATACGCGGCGGGCTGTGCGAGCGCTGGCGGGATACGCCGGTGACCGGCCTAGATGGCGGTGACGTGTGGGCGCTTCTCGACGAGGTGCGCAAGAGCGGGGCGCCCGGCCTAAAGCGGCGCGCCGAAAAACCGACAGACAGCCGCGCAAGAGCCATGCTGTCCGCGCTATCGACCTTCTTCACGTGGTGCGCGCGGCACCGCCTGGTTGCCGAGAACCCCTGCATCGGCGTGCATCGCCCGCCGGCACCCAAGGCTCGAGACCGAGTGCTGACGGGGGCCGAGATTTCCGCATTCTGGCGCGCCTGCGACGCGGCGGGCGAGCCCTTCGGGCAGGCCCTGAAGCTGCTGCTGCTGACGGGCTGCCGCTTGAGCGAGGTGGCGGACATGCGCCGCGCCGAGCTGAGCGACGACGGCAAGACCTGGACGATACCGGGGACGCGCTCGAAGAACGGACGCCCGCACGTCGTGTCACTTCCGCCTCTGGCGCGCGAGATAATCGACAGCGTGCGGACCATCGAGGGCGGTCACGTGTTCACCACCACGGGCAAGACACCCATCTCCGGATGGTCGAAGGTCAAGCGACGGCTCGACGAGAAGATGGGGAATCCTCCTCCGTGGCGGCTGCACGACCTGAGGCGTACGGCGGCCACCGGCATGGCTGAGTTGGGCGTGCCACCCCACATCGTCGAGGCGGCGCTGAACCACGTCAGCGGTGCCAAGGCGGGCGTCGCGGGCACCTATAACCGCGCGGCGTACGCCGAGGAGAAGCGCGCGGCGCTGGAGAGATGGGGTGCTCACATTGCTGGGCTGGTGTCGGGCAAGGCAGCCAACGTAGTGCCGATGCGAAAGAAAGGCCGCGCGAAATGAGCGGAGTTGGAAGGCATACAAGACGCGCGGTGACCCGAAAGAAGTCGACCGAGACGCCGGATGGCAACGGGCGGGCGCGGGCCTACCGTTATTACGACGCGCAAATTATTAGCGCGTGGAAGGGCGACGTGGGGTTTGGAAACGCACTGAATCTGGCTGTCGAAACCAAACAGACCGGACCACTGGTGAGCTACGTGGCGTCGAATAAGCCACTCTCGCGGCGAGAGCGAGGGCAACTCGCCACCTTCATTAAGCAGCTGTCGAAAGACACGGCGGCCACGCAGAAGCGCGCGGGCCGCCCGCGCCGCGACCCGCAGAAAGTGAATTCTGCGGAAAAGGCCGAGCGCAACGCGGCTAATCTCGTCGCGCAGATGCAAGGCGCGTGGCGCGAGAAGACCAGGCGTGAGCGCGTACCTTCAGTAGTCACGAACAAGATGATTGGCGAAGCGATCCGTGAGGCTTCCAAGGCGTTCAACGTGCCCCGCACGAAGATCGACGAGCAAAACATTCGGAACGCACTGAAATCAGGGCGATTTGTTGTGCGCTAGCGGTGCTGCCGACCGCGTAGCGTGGTCCCCGTTAATAACGGAGGACCGCAATGAGCAAAACTAGGCCGCTCGCCGCGCTCACCACGCCGTCGGAGCCGGACGCGCTAGTTCCCGATCCGGTCGTATGGCGAGAGCTTGGCGTTACGCCCATGACGGGTTGGCGCTACGCCCGTGATCCCGACCTCGGCTTTCCCGCGGCGATCAAAATTCGTCACCGAAATTTCCGCAGCCGTCGCGCACTTGAGGACTGGAAGGCTAAGATGGTGCGCCGCTCGACTGCGCAGCGCGAGCAGCGCCGCGCCAAGGTGGCGGCGGAGGCATGAGTCGTGCGCACAAAGCAAACCCCGGCACCGCTGGCACGGTGCGCGGGGCGGGTGGCAATCCAGCTCTTTGCAGGTCGGCTACCGCTAGCACGCTGCCCACCGACGCGCCAGGACGGCCCGCGCGCATCGAGCGGATAGTGCAGCTTCCCGGCGTCGACCAGTGGCGCGTGACCCTTTGCGGCGGCACGACGCTCACGGTGCCGACGCGAGCGCTCCAATCGCATGGACGCTTCCGAACCTATGCCGCCGTGCACGGCGTGCAACTCGCACCACTGCGCGACGACCACTGGCTCACCCTGCTGGACGAGGCACTGCGCCCGCTGCGCGAGGCGAGAAGGCCGGTGTCGTCATGAGCGCGACCACAAGCGCCGTGCGTCGCACGAGCCCCGCCATCGCGTCAGGCGAGGCAAGGCGGCTAGCGGCGCTGTTCGGCGGCGACCGCGCAAATGGCTACGCCCCGAGCATGCGGCGGGACGCGAGCGGAAAAGCGAGACCAGTCAAAGTGCACGGCTGGACGAGGGCCCCAGCGCCGAAACTCTGGCAGCAGCACCTAGACGGCGCGATTGGCCTTGGCGTCATTCCGGCCGACGCGCAGAGAATGGCGCGGTTCGGCTGCATCGACGTTGATCTCTACGACGAGGTGGCGGCCAAGCTCGCCGGCGAGATTAGGCGGCTGAAGTTGCCGCTCGTAGTGGCTTCGAGCAAGTCGGGCGGGGCGCATCTATTTCTGTTCTCCGACGAGCCAGTGCCAGTCGACTCGATGGAGCGAGCGCTGCGCAATCTCGCCCGGCGACTCGGGCTTACGCCGAAGGAGGCCGGGGGCAAGACCGAGATCATCGTTCGCGGCAACGTGTGGATGCCCTATCTCGGCGGAGACCAGTGCGGAGGCGTGAAGCCGACCGCCGCCAGCATGTCGCTTCGCGAGTTCCTGATGGCCGCGGAGCAGAAGCGCCTTTCTCGCGACGACGTAGAGAAGCTCGCGGCAGTGTCGGCCTATAGGCCGAGCGCCAATGCGGTGGACGGCGAGGGGCGCGCCGCTCGTCGCCTGAAACAACTGTGCGACAAGCTAGCGACGACGGTAGACGGGGAGGGCCGAAACAATCTGCTCAACAGCACGCTATTCGAGATGGGTAGCATGATCGGCGCTGGCTGGATCGAGCGCGAGATCGTGGAGCGCGAGCTTCGCCAGGTTGCGAACGCGATAAGCATGGACCCGAGAAAGGTCGAAGGGCTCCTGCATCGGCGCAATGGTCCCATCGAGCGGGGCATGTTGGTGCCGCCGCCATCCACGGATGAAGACACGGAGTACCCCGTCATTGTCTGCTGGCGAAAAATCGTCTCGGACGAGAACCCCTCCTGGATCATGCGCATCGAGGGAAGCGAGCGCGAACTGAAGCTGACGCGCGCAGACGACGTGACCAACTACCGGCGCTTCTGCGATCAGTGTCTGGCGCAGCTGAACAGGGTGTTCTCGCCGATGAAGCAGAACGAGTGGACCGCGACTCTTCGCGAGGCATCGACGATCATCACCGAGGAGTTGGCGCCGGAGGACGTGACGCGCGAGGGCATGTTTATCGAACAATTGACTGAATTCTTGACGAACAGGGCGCAAAGCGATGGTTCTCCTGCTCGACTTCGTCGTCTTGCTCC
>CAVZAR010000009.1:0-165637 GCA_963773305.1 uncultured Pseudomonadota bacterium | reverse complement strand
TCCGGTCGTGTCCGAACTCCGACCACCTAGGACACTCGGGTTTGCCATTTAGGACACTCCCCCTTGGATGATCGTGAACTTGCGGCGGCGCTCCGGGGCGGTTTCAGTCGGGTCCGGGGTGGCGACGGCCAGGGCGGCGTCAATCAACTGCCCGAGCGACCAAGCCTTGTCCGCGATGCCCAGCGCCATCGCCGGGGTCTGCCGTAGGCTTTCATGGACCCGGCAGAGATTGTAATGCGCCACATAGAGGCTTACCGCCGCTTCGTGATTTGCCAGCTTCTTGGAGAAGCCGGTGCCAAGCCGGACGAAACGCTTGCAGGACTGCCGCAGCGTCAGGTGCGACCGCTCGACATAGGACGTGCTGATTTGCTCAGGCATCCCATAGGCAATCTGCCGGTCAACCGCGACCACTGCCGCAGGCGAGTAGCGATGCTGCGCAGGTCCCATGTTTAGGTGAGTGACGCTGAACGTCTTTTCGATCACGCCATGCGCGCTATTGTTGAACTCGCTGCGCACGGCTGGCAGGTAGGGCTTAAAGCCATCGCTAGAGATTTCCGGCGAGCCCAAAACGCGCTCGCGAAGATCAGCAATGAACTCTTGCGTGTTGGCGCTATCGCGCTTGCCGGTGCGATAGGAGACGATGGCGCGAGACGATGACGCCAGCGCGACATAGGTCCACTGGTCGCCCTTCTCGATCTCGGCGCGCTTCGCATTGCGCTGTTTCTTGCCCACGTAGGACCACAGTTCATCCAATTCCAAACGGCCAACGCGAAGCCCGACCATCATGCGGTCGTGCAATTCGGCACAGCCGCGCCCCACTCTCGCGCCAAGGCGCATGATGGTGTCACGGTGGATGCCGGTGAGCCGCTCGATTGCCCGGATCGACATGCCTTCCGTGAGGCACCCGATGACCTGGATTTGCTGGTCCCGCGACAACTGGCTCATAACCAAATCTCCCGTATCTGGGAGTACAATATCACATATAATATGCTTGTCAATAGGAAAATATCGTATATGATATGAATAATTCTGATACGGGAGATTTGCGATGGCTCCGAAACCGCCTTCTTGGGAAGATCGGGCCAGGCGGCTGCTAAAGGCCGAGCTGGCACGAGCGGATATAGGATACCGAGAGCTGGCCGAGCGGCTCAAAAAGCACGGCCTGAAAGAGACTGAGGCATCTATCGCGAACAAGATCAGCCGGGGCACATTCTCAGCGACGTTCTTGCTTGCGTCCCTGGTTGCAATAGGCACCGAGAACGTCAGACTGGAGGATGTTTGAGATTTGGGGCGATAGTCGCCGGATGCTAAAGCGTTGGCACAAGATAGCGTTGGCAATCGCTGCGCTTGTCGCTTTGCTTTTTGCAATCTCATTTCTATTTGCCGCCGGTTATCAAATATGCAGCCCAGCCGATTACAGTCGCTATGAAAATTGCACCAAGCACCATCTGGGACCCTTCATCGTTCTTTGGATCATTGGCGAGCTTGATACTCACAATGGGCTTGTTACCGCGATAGCTACTATCTTTATCGCTGCCTTCACCTGGAGACTGTGGCAGTCCAGCGATGAACTTGGTGGATTGACGAAACGTACTATTGACCTCAGCGCGCGCCAATTTTTCGCAACGCATCGACCTAGATTGCGAGTTAGACATGTGTCCATCGTCACCGCAGACCATATCGGGCACCCGACTTTGTTCTTTAACGACGGACAGCAAGCGCAAGGGGGCCTTGTCGTCGTCAATGTAGGCGGCAGCAATGCGAAGATCGTCGAGAGTTGCTATCGAATTTTTTCACAAAAACTGGATTGCCAGCCAAAGCGCCGTATGACGACAACTTTCGGAGCAATTTGCTGATGCCGGGACAAATATTGAAGGTGGGAGAATCGGTCGCCACGCCAATTGAAGACACAATCATCATGGACGGCACGCGAGGCGAACAAGAGATTTTCTTGCGGGCTTTCGACGAAGAGAATTGGGTGATCTTTGTGATGGGCCAAATTCGGTATCAGGACGAGGCGGGAGCTGATCGCTTCATGGGCTTCTGCCGCCGTCGTATGAAAAACGGCAGATTTCGTCCTGTCAAAAGCCCCGACTACGAATACGAAGATTAGCGCTGCGGGCCATCGTACCCACTTAGGACACCCTTTCCCGCCACTTAGGACACCCTGACGGGAACCACCGCCATTTAGGACAGCACCGGTGGTCCTGGCCTGTTTTGACCCCCTAATGGCTTAGTTTGGATTTGGCAGTGGCCATTTGCTGGCGCAACAGTTTAGGGTCGTCATTGGCCCGCGCCATGCGGGCATTCCGAGCCCCGCGAGACGCATTTCCAGAGCGGTTGCGAGGGAGTAATTTTTTGCGGGCGACTACCAGAAAGGGAACATGCAATGTCAAAGTTCGCCTTGATCGTCATAGCGTCTTGCCTTTTGGGGGCACCCGCATTCTTGGCGGCGCCGGTGCCGGCCACCGCCGCCACCCTCAAACAGTGCCAGAATCATTGTCGGCAAAACTGCTCCGGCAAAAGCGCCAAATGTCTAAACACATGTCTGTATCATTGTAGTACTACGAAGAGAAAATAGCGATCCGGAAAACGAGAGGCCCGAGAGGCCGCCCCGGTCGGCGGCCTCTTCCATTTTATCCTCAAATAGCGATGCCTGTCCGATCTCCTCATGTTTTGTTTCGACGCGCTTTTGCGAGGAGTGGCCATGAAAAATTGCAATAGCTTGCTGGCGCAATCTTTCGGGCGCGGGAAGACACCCATGTTTAGTCGGCTGCTTCTTTTCGGGCTGTTGGCGTCGATTTGCCTTTACGAGCGCGGACGCAGCCGACAACGCCAAAGGGTTGGCCTGCCTTAGAGCCTGCCAAACGAAACTACGAAATGCGGGCCTTTGGAGTTCCTATCCTCGCGGATACTGCCGCCGGAAATGCGATTATTTCATTGGAGCGCCACCGGACGTTCACCGCTGAAATAGGCCGCCTCGGTTGGCGGCCGCTTGGACACGTTCCAGCGCTGCCTTTCGTTTCCCTCCCCGCGGCCCGTAGGGCGGACGGGCGCAGGCCCTCTTTCGGTCCCTCGCTACGAGCAGGCCCGTTGCGGAACGGAAGCGGCCCCTTTCGACTTTGCAGGAGGGAATGTCGGGAGGCCAACCGGAGGACCAAACATGAGACCCGCAACAAAGATACTGGCTGCCGCGATCGTCGGAACCGGCGCCTTGGCGTTCAGCTCGGCTGGCGCTTTGGCGGATTACGCGTGCAACGGCAACGTCTGCTGGCACGTCCACCATCGCTATCACTATCCCCGCGGCGCCCACGTCGTCATTCATGCCGACACCTGGCATCACGGACCCAAGATCGTCATCCGCGAGCACGAAGGGCGCGGCTATTGGCGCGGCCATCACTGGGTCGAGTTCCACTGACCGCTACGATAATTCGATCAGCCACTGGGAAAAATCGCCTCCGAAAGAACGCAAGGAATGCGATAGACAGGCCGGCTGGAAATAAGGCTTTTCGTTCTTCTTCGCGTGAGCGGGCCGCCACGGTTGGCGGCCCTTTCATTTGCGCGGCGCGACTGCCGCAAGCGGTCGCAGCAATCAATTGAAATGATAGTGTTTTTTTAACCGGCCTGAATTTTCGATTTGTAACTTGCGCGACATAGCGCGGTCTGTACTACTCGAATACCATCCCGCAGGGAGGGGGCGCCGGGTCTTGTCCAGCTAATCCGCCGTAAGCACGGCTAGCAATGACCGACTCCCCACTCCCGAACGAAGACCTCAAATGCCCCAAATGCGGAGCCGCGATGGTCGTTGCGCGCCGGGCCATGCATACGACGCGGCCCGGCTTCGAGCGGCAAGAGATTGAATGCCGCGGCTGCGGCCACGCCACGCTGCGCAGCGTCAAGGAGGCGGCGCCGCCGCGCTGAGCGGGTTGCCTGCGGTCCCGCGTCTTCGGGTTTCAAAGAATTGCATGAGCGAGCGTCCGCTCCCGCCGGCGAAATTCCGGCCGTTGCCGCCCACTAAATTCGCGCGCCGATGTGCCTGACGAATTGCCAGAACAATTGCCAGGCGCGGTCGGCAGCCGCCAAGAAAAAGCACAAAAAATAAGATCAGCTCCCGCGCTGGCGACCGGGGCCGCCCGCTAAGGGCACGCGTGATAGGTGTAACCTCTGCTCGAATCTGGCACGCTGTCGCATCGCAACCTCGCGAGTCTCCGCGATGCCTCGCATGACTGTGCTCCTGGCGCTCGTTCTTATCGCCGCCGGCGCGGACGGCGCCTTGGCCTCGGTGCGCATCCACCACGACTATGGCGGTCGCATCGGTACCTATATCGACCGCTTCCAGCGGCTGCGCCAAAGCGACCAGCAGGTGATCGTCGACGGCGACTGCCTGTCGGCGTGCACGCTGGTGCTCGGCATCATCCCCGACAGCCGGCTTTGCGTGACGCGGCGCGCGCGCTTCGGCTTCCACGGCGCCTGGAAGCCGGGCTTCCTCGGCATTGCTTTCGACAACGACGCCGGCACGCGCAAGCTGTGGACGATCTATCCAACCAAGATCCGGCGCTGGATCGTCGCGCAGGGCGGCTTGTCGGATCGCCTGATCTATCTGAGCGGGCGCGCGCTGCGCGCGCTCTACCCCGTCTGCCGCTAGTCGGCGCCCCTGGCGCAAGCCGACCGCGCCGCCTAAAATCGCGCCGCCAATGGCCCGCACGGTAGAGACGCCCATGTCCGACCCGTCGAACTTCGAACCGCCAAACCCGATCGAGCGTCCGCTCTGCGCCAATTGCGGCTGGACCATGTGGATCGCCGCCATTGAGCCGCATGAGCACGGCCATGAGAAGCACACGCTCCGCTGCACGCGCTGCGAGGCGGAGGAAATTATCCTGGTCAAGCTCTAGCGGCCAGCGCGCGCGCAGGTCCCGAGCATTGCAGCGATTTTCATTCGGAAAAATTCACGTTTGCTGCGCATGATGCCGGGCAAGCCCCCCGTTCACGCTGCAAAGGTTTCTTCGCATGTCGCTGTCCACTACCGAAACCTATCTACACAACGCCAAGCGGCAAATGTCACAGACCGACATCAACAAAAGTCTGATCCGCGCCGTCGACGAGCTGGTGCGCCAGATCAAGGACATGGAAAGCGAGATGCACCGCATCAAGCGCAGCGTCCAAATGGCGCGACGCTTTTGAACGCATGGTCCATCCGGCGGATGTGGTTAACTTGCGACTAACGCCGAGCCCGTCGAGCTTTCCCGCGCGGCGCCCAAACCTGTTGTGGGTTCCCTAAAAAGAAATTGCGCCGCGCGCGCGCAACCGGGATTCGCCGGTTGACTGGCGTCGCACGTGCTTCACACTCCCCAGGCAACGAAAACAAGCAACGATAAGAACCGAAGGGGAGGAAACTATGCGTCTTGCTATGATCGCACTCGCGTGCGTCATGTCGCTCACGCTCGCGGGCTGTTTCGAAGGCCCGCAAGGCCCGCCCGGCGCCAAGGGCGCAGCGGGCGCTGCCGGTGCACCGGGACCGAAAGGCGAGCCCGGCCCGGCCGGACCCGCCGGCCCGCAAGGGCAGCAAGGCCCACAAGGTCCGCAAGGCCCCAAGGGCGAGGCCGGTCCCGCCGGACCGCAGGGTCCCGCCGGCAACTCCGCTTCGCTGCGCGTGCTCAGCGGCAAGGCCAGCAACAGCTGCAGCGACGGCGAGACCTTGATCAGCGCCTATTGCGTGGGCTCGACCGCGCGCGGGCCCCAGATCACGCCGCCGCGCAGCGCGAGCTGCGTCGGCAGCGGCCAGCCGGGCGCCACCGTGGTCATCACCTGCGCCAAGCTCTAGTCGCTTTGCTTGGCTAAGCGGGGCCGCCGGGAAGGCGGCCTCGCCATTCCCGGGACGCGTTCCGGCTGCGCACGGGCTTGCGCGCGCCTGCGCGCCGCCTGCAACTCCTTCCCCCGCCTGTTAAATCCGCATTCTGCCTGTAAAACTCGGAAACCTAATCTTCAGGATCGCACGCCACACTGATGGCAAAATCATACCGGTAACGGGGCACCGAACCATGACCGCTTCGACCTCTGCCACCTGTCCGAAATGCCGAGCCGGCATGGTGCATGTCGCGGTCACCCCCCACCCGATCGTGCCCGGCATGCAGCGCAACACCTTCGTGTGCTACGGCTGCAACCAGACCCGCACCTATATGTTGCCGACCGAACTCCCGGCTACGGCAAAATAGCCTTTTCCGCTCAGGGCTTTGCTAACGAATTCGGGAGATGCCCGCAGGGCTGCCTCATTTGACGAGTTTAAATCGTCAAAGAAGTCAGTTATAAAAAGATTTATGTGTGCTAGCCGACTATGCGCTAGCCGACGGAGCGCGCCATGGACCGGACTGTCGCCCGTCTAAATGTTGAGCACTACCGGCGGTTGCTCGCCAGCGAGGCGGACGAGTCCCGCCGCAAGACCCTTTTGAAGCTGCTGGCCGAGGAAGAGGCCAAGCTCGCCGATCCGTCCGCGCCCCGCGACAAGCGCGCTCGCTAACCCGCACCGTCCAGCCACTCGCGCCAGTGCGTGGGACGCACGTCGATCCGCTCGCGCGATTCGGTCTTCATCCAGCCATCGAGAATGCGCCGGCAGGCGAAGACCAGCGCGTGCGGACCGTCGCCGTCGATGACGGCAAGCTCGAGGTCACGGTCAAACGGGGCGGTCGAGATAGGCTGCCACATGCGGGCAGTTTGCGTGGCCGCCAAGTCCCGGCATTGACTTAGATCAGAAACCCAGCCACCCGGCCGCGCGCCCTGAGGCGGTTTAACGACCGTTAACGCCAGTTTGGCCCCGGAACGGCGGGGCCGGAGGCCTGCGAGCCCCCGCCGATAAATATTTTCGTACCGCCCCTGTGAGTTCCCGGAACCCTTTTGAGTAACAGGCGTTTGTGACGCGTCCGGGAAAGCAATCCCAGATGGTTGCAACCCAAATCGGGGGTTCCCAATGAAATCGGCCATCACCAAGCGCTCCGTCGTCATCGGCGGGCACAAGACCAGCGTCAGCCTGGAAGAACCGTTCTGGAACGCGGTTCGCGAAATTGCCGGCCATCAGCAGATGACGGTGTCGAGCCTGTTGCGTCAGATCGACCTGGAGCGGCGCAACGCCAATCTGTCGTCGGCCATCCGCGTCTATGTGCTGGAGAACGTCCGGTCGCAGGCGGCGGACATCGAGAGCCGGCCGCAGGCCAGCGGCGAGGTGGTCTGGCGGCCGAACGCCTGAGGCGGCCCCGCGGCCTGCCAAGGCTTCTCGAGGGCGCGGCCCAAAGAGTGCCTTGGCATTTCCCGGCGGCCTCGCTAGCGTCGGCGCGTTCGCTTGGCGCACGATCCCGGAAAAGCCCGACCTGCTTCGGGATGGGTACCCATTCGGAAAAGATCGTGCGCCCGCAAGGGATCGCCGCCAAAGGATCGTCGCCAAGGGATCGTCGCCAGGGGATCGCCGCATTGACCGAAACCGCCCTGCGGTCCCAGCCGGCACGCGCTGCCGCACCCCTGCGCTGGCGCTACTTCGCTGCCGCCGCGGTCGCCATCGCGGCGATGGTCGCGGCGATCCGCGGCAACTCGCTGTGGTTTCTCGACTTCGTGCACGTCATGGCCGGCGTCTTGTGGACCGGCATCGACCTGTTCATGGGCTTCGTGATCGGCCCGGTGCTGCGCAAGGTCTCGCTCGACACCCGCCGCGCCATGATCGCCGGCATCATCCCGCGCACGCTGGTGCTGATGCCGACGCTGTCGGCCATCACCACCACCGCCGGCTGGTTTCTGGCGGTGCGGCTCGGCTTCCTCGATCTGTCCTATCCCGCCTTCTATTGGGTGATCGCGGCGCTGGCGATCGTCACCGTGCTCACCGTGCAGGGCCTCGGCTATCTGCTGCCGATGAACTTGCGGCTTTATTTCGAGATCCAGAAGGAAGCGCCCGACCACGACAAGCTCAAGCGCTGGATGCGCACCTATGTGCGCATCGTCGCCTTCCAGGGCACGCTGCAAGTGGCGATCGTCGTGGTGATGGCGAAATTCGCGACGGGGTTTTGAGGAAGCTGTCATTCCGGGACGCGCCGAAGGCGCGGGCCCGGAATCCAGGGCCGCACGATAATCCTCTACAGGTGGCTCTGGATTCCGGGTTAGCACGCTGACGCGTGCGCCCCGGAATGACACCCAGGATCACACCCCCAAATGCCGCTGCAGCACTTCCGGATTGGCCTTGATCTCGGCCGCCGGGCCTTCGTGCACGATGTGACCGTTGTTGATGATGTAGGCGCGGTTGGCCAAGGCCAAGGTCGCCGCCAGGTTCTGCTCCACCAGCACGATGGTCTGCCCGGCGGCGGCGAGATTGCGGCAGGCCTGCATCAGGTCGCGCACGATCACCGGCGCCAGCCCCTCGAACGGCTCGTCGAGCAGGACGATCTTGGGGTCGCGCACGAGAGCTCTGGCGATCGCGAGCATCTGCTGCTCGCCGCCGGAGAGGTCGGTGCCGCGGCTGCCGCTGCGTTCCTTCAACCGCGGAAACATCTCGTAGATGCGGTCGAGCGGCCAGCGGTTCGATGCCGTCAACCCCGCCAGCACCAGGTTCTCCTCGACATTGAGGCTGCCGAAGATGCGCCGGTCCTCCGGCACCAGCTGCATGCCGGCCTGCGCGATGGCATGCGCCTTCTGCCCCGCCACGTCCTTGCCGTCGAACACCACCGCGCCCGAGCGCGGTGTCACCACGCCCATCAGGGTCTTTAGGGTGGTGCTCTTGCCGGCGCCGTTGCGGCCGAGCAGCGCCACCACCTCGTGCGCTTCGACGCGCAAGGAGACGTCGAACAGGATGTGCGAGTCGCCGTAATAGCTGTTGAGCGATTTGACCTCGAGCAGGCTCATGCCGCCACCACCCCGCCGAGATAGGCTTCCTGCACGGTGTCGTTGCGCTTGATCTCCTCCGGCGTACCCTCGGTCAGCACCCTGCCCTCGTGCAGCACCGTGATGCGCTCGGCCAGCTCGAAGATCGCGTCCATGTCGTGGTCGATGACGATCATGGTGCGGCCGCGCGCGAGCGACTTGAGCAGTCGCACCGTCTCGATGCGCTCGCGCGGGCTCATGCCGGCGAGCGGCTCGTCGAGCAGCAGCAGGCTGGGCGCGGTGGCGAGCGCCAGGCCGATCTCCAGCCGGCGCTTCTCGCCATAGGCGAGCTCCGACACCGGCAGTTCGGCGCGCTCGGAGAGCCGCACCAGCTTGAGCGTATCGTCGACCCGCTCGGTCAGCCCGCCGACGCTGCGGATGTCGCGCAGCAGGTCGAAGCGGAACGGCCCGCGCTTTTCGGCGAGCGCGGCGATGGTGACGTTCTCGCGCACGGTCAGCCGGGTGAACAACTGGTTGACCTGATAGCTCTTGGTGAGGCCGAGCTGGCACACGCTCGTCACGTCGAAGCCGGTGATGTCGCGGCCCTCGAAACTGATGCGGCCTTCGGTCGGCGGCACCTCGCAGGTCAGCATCTTGAAGAAGGTGGTCTTGCCGGCGCCGTTCGGGCCGATGATGCCGCGCAATTCGCCGCGCTTGACCGAGAAATCGATGCTGTCATTGGCGACCAAGCCGCCGTAGCGCTTGGTGATGCCCTGCGCCTCGAGGATCAGCCCGTTGCTGTCGGCGGGCTTGGGCCGGCGCGGCGACGGGGTGAACTGCACCACCGGACCGCTATCTTCCGCCGCTGCCGCCGCGCTTGCCGCCACCGCATGCGGATCGGATTCGGCCGCCTCGCGATGCTTGGCGCGGCCGGCGGCGAGCTGCCACAGATCGATCAGCCCGCCGACGATGCCGCGCCGCAGGAACACCACCAGCGCGACGAACACGAGGCCCAGCATCAGTTTCCAGGACGCGCCGAGATGCAGCGTGGTCTGGAAAAAATCGGAGAGATAGAACCACACCGTGGCGCCCACCAGCGGCCCGAATAGCGTGCCGGCGCCGCCGATGGCGGTCTGCATGACGAGCTGGCCGGAGGTCTCGAAAGTGAAAGCGTCGGGCGGCATGAAGCCCTGCATCAGGCCGAGCAGCCCGCCGGCAAAGCCGGCATAGGCGGCCGCCACCACGAAGGCGGTCAGCTTGTAGCTGTGGATATTGTGGCCGACCGCGGCGGCGCGCAGCGGGTTGTCGCGGATCGCGCTCAACACCGCGCCGACCGGCGAGCGCATGATGCGCAGCGCCAGCACGAGGCCGACGAAGTACCAGAACGCCAGGAACGTATACATCGACCAGTCGCTGTCGAAATTGACGGTCGTGAAGCCGAGAAAAAGCGTGGGCGTCGGCACGCCGGGCAAGCCGTTCTCGCCGCCGGTAAAGGCCGAGAGCGGATTGAATTCGACGAAATAGAACACTTCCGCGATCGCCACCGTGATCATGGCGAAATAGATGCCGGTTCGTCTGAGTGCGATCAGCCCCACCAGGTAACCGATGACTGCCGAGGCAATCATGCCGATGACGACCGCAACAGTGACGTAAGGAAAGTTGAGCACCGTGATCAGATAGGCGGCCACCATGCCGCCTGTGCCGAAGAAGGCCGACTGGCCGAACGACAGGAGCCCGGTGAAGCCGAACAGGATGTCGAAGCCGAGACCGAAAATGCCCCAGACCAGGATGCGGTTCACGGTGGTGGGCGAAAAGCCGAGATACGGCAGCACGAAGGGCGCGGCGACCAGGCCGGCCGCCGTCAGCGCCTCGACGAGATGGGGGCGTTTTCTGACCATGGGGCGGCCCGCTTACTCGCGGCCCGCCGTGCCGAGCAACCCGTAGGGGCGCAGCACCAGCACGAGCGTCATCGCCACGAACAGCATGACGTAGGAATAGCCGGGGTTGAACATCGAGGTGATCGAGATGATCTCGCCGGCGATCAGGCCGCCCAGCACGGCGCCGGGGAACGAGCCGACGCCGCCGATGACGACCACCACGAAGGTCTGCACGAGGATTTCCTCGCCGACGTCGGGCGCGACAGATACCACCGGCGCGTTGACGATGCCGGCGAAACCGGCCGCCATGGCGCCGATACCGAACACCAGCATGAAGATCTTGTAGACGTCGATGCCGAGCGCATCGACCATGACGGAGTCCTCGATGCCGGCGCGCACGATCATGCCGATGCGGGTGCGGTAGAGAACGATATAGAGCACGAACAGCGCGACCGCGACGATCCCCAGCAGCGCGATACGATAGGTCGGATAGAACATGAAGCCGAGATTGATGATGCCGACGAGACCCGACGGCGGCGGCACCGTTTTCGACAGGCTGCCGAAGAAAAAGCGCACCGCCTCCACGAACACGATGCTGAGGCCGAAGGTGACCAGAAGCTGGTCCTCATGCGGCCTGGAATAGAAGTGACGGATGATGCCCCGCTCCATCACCACGCCGACCAGCATGACGAACAGCGAGCCCGCGATGATCGCGACGATGAAGGAATGCGTATAGGTGAAAGCTACCCAGCCGGCGTAGCCGCCGAGCATGAACATGGCGCCGTGCGCGAGATTGAGTACCCCGAGCGTGCCATAGATGATGGTGAGGCCCGACGAGATCAGCGCCAATAGCGCGCCGAGCACCAGCCCATTGAAACACTGCGAGACGAAATTGGCCCAGTTGATCACGCTCTAGGTCCGCAATCCAATGCGCTGAAGTTCCGCGAAGGTCCCCGCCGCGCCCCTAAGCGATTTATCCGGGCATCCGCGGCGTTATGCAACAGGCAAATGACCGGGCCGTACGGTGCGAAGTTTTAGCGCTTCGCGCCCTCGGCCCGGCCATGAACGCATGAAAGCCCTCTCCGCGCCGGGCAGCGCGGAGAAGGCGGTTTCGGCCGTCAGGTATAGGAGCCGAGATTGCAGCCGAACGCGTCGGGCTTCTGCATCAGCGGCGCGCCCGGCACGACCTCGAGCACCTCCCAGTAGTCCTCCTTGTTCTTCATGTCGGACGGCTTCTTGCCGCGGACGATGATGACGGGACGAACCAGCTGGTGGTCTTGCGGGCGGAAATGCACGTCGCCCACCGTCGAGGGGAAGGTCTCGCCCTTCTCGTACTGCTTGATGATGTCGGGCGGATAGAAGCTGCCCGCCTCCGAGACCATGCGCGCCCAGATGGCGAATTGCATATAGCCGTTGTTGGCGCCCCACTCGGGCTTGTACCCAAATTTCTTGTCGAAGGCCTCGACGAACATCTTGGCCAGCGGATACTTGTCCTCGAGCGTCCACCAGAAGTCGGTCGCCGCGAACACGCCTTCGGTGAGCGCCGGCCCCACTTCCTTGGCGAGGAAGGGGATCTGATAGGGGATCACCATTTTCATCTTCGGCGTGAGGCCGAACTGCTTGGCTTGCTGGACCGACAGCACCGCGTCCCGGCCCCAGTTCACGTTGACGATGAACTCGGCGCCCGAGTTGGCGATGTTGGTGAGGAACTGGCTGAAGTCCTGCGTGCCGAGCTTGGAGACCTGGTTGGTCACCATCTTCCAGCCGCCATGCGAGCTCAGATAGTCGTTCACCGACTTGGTCACGGTGTGACCGTAGGTGTAGTCCGGCGTCATGAACGCGGCCTTGCGGTTCTTGCCGAACTGCTTGATCAGCACCGGGCCGATCGCCGCCGCCGCCGTCTGGCCGTAGAAGCACTGGCGGAAGCCATAGCGCACGCAGTCCTTGCCGGTGGTGTCGTTGGAGCCGGAGATTCCCACCAGATAGAGCACCTTCTCGCGCTCGGCAAAGTGGTTGAGCGCAACCGCCACGGCCGACGAGGTCGCGCCGTACATGCCGATGACCTTGTTCTCGTTGATGAAGCGCTGCTGCTCCTGCACCGCGTTGTTCGGCTTGGCGCCCGAATCGGCGACCACCAGCTTCACCTGCTTGCCGAGCAGGCCCTTGGTGACCTTGGGCGCGATCTTCTTGATCAGCGCATGGCCTTCGTTGATGTGCTCGATCGCGAGCTGAACGCCCTTGAGCTCGTCTTCGCCCTGCACCGCATAGGCGCCGGTGCGCGGCACCGTGGCGCCGATGGTGACGTCCGCCCCTTGCGTGCCGGCCGGGTAGGTGCCGATCGCCGGATGATCCATCGCCGCGAAGGCCGGCATGCTCATGCCGACCGGCAGCAGCGCGGTGCCGGCGAGACCCGCGCCCGCCTGCAACAGGCTGCGACGCGACACGCCGGAGTTCAGTAAGGTCTTGTCTCGATGTGCCATTGAATATCCTCCCTGAGGGGTTTCTTCCATCGCCCCCGCGAACGCGCGGAGACAGTTGCGCCTGACGGTCACGCCCGCCTTTCGGCGAGCGGCGTTGACATAGTTGAGTTTCGCGCGCCTCCCCCGGCGGCACGGGCGCCGCGCGTCGCCGCCGATCTCGTTCTTATTGCGGCCATTGCCATCCGCGAACGCTTTTTCGTCAATGCCACTTTCGCATGTGCGACTTTGGTTGGGGGCCTTCGCACGTGCGCAAACGATCCAGACGAGGCGCAAACCCGCGCACCGCCGGCGCGGGTGGCCGCTCATTGCGCGACACTGGAAAATTTGACGCAGTCGCCCCGAGACGCGAACGCCACGTCGGCGCCGATGGTTCCGACTTTGGTCGAAGAATTAATTGCCGCGCTGCACAATAAACCGCGCGCGTTATGCCGCGCTCCGCGCGGAGAGGAAAAGTGCTCCCCGTCACCCTGCCTCAGCCCAAATTCAACTCCTTGAAAAAATCATTGCCCTTGTCGTCGATGACGATGAAGGCCGGGAAGTCCTCGACCTCGATGCGCCAGATCGCCTCCATGCCGAACTCGGGATACTCCTGCACGTCCACCTTCTTGATGCAGTGCTCGGCCAATTTGGCCGCCGAGCCGCCGATCGAGGCGAGATAAAAGCCGCCGTGCTTCTGGCAGGCCTCGCGCACCTGCGCCGAGCGGTTGCCCTTGGCCAAAGAGATCATCGAGCCGCCTGCGGCCTGAAACTGGTCGATATAGCTGTCCATCCGCCCCGCCGTGGTCGGCCCGAACGAGCCGGAGGCATAGCCCTCCGGCGTCTTGGCCGGGCCGGCGTAATAGATCGGATGGTTCTTGAAATAATCCGGCAGCCCGAGCCCCTCCTCCAGCCGCTCGCGCAGCTTGGCGTGCGCCAGATCGCGCGCCACGATCATCGTCCCGCTGAGCGACAGCCGTGTCTTCACCGGATACTTCGACAACTGCGCCAATATCTCGGACATCGGCCGGTTGAGATCGACCTTGACCACCGCGCCGCCGAGCTTTTCCTGATCGACCTCGGGCAGATACTGCGCCGGGTGATGCTCGAGCTCCTCCAGGAATACGCCCTCGCGCGTGATCTTGCCCTTGGCCTGCCGGTCGGCCGCGCACGACACACCCAACCCGATGGGCAGCGACGCGCCGTGCCGCGGCAATCTGATCACCCGCACGTCGTGACAGAAATATTTGCCGCCGAACTGCGCGCCGACGCCCGCTACTTGCGTCATCTTCAACACTTCCGCTTCCATGTTGAGATCGCGGAAGGCGTGGCCGTCCTCCGAGCCTTCGGTCGGCAGCGCGTCGTAATATTTGGTGGAGGCGAGCTTCACCGTCTTCATGGTGAGCTCGGCCGAGGTGCCGCCGATGACGATCGCCAGATGATAGGGCGGGCACGCCGCCGTCCCCAGCGTCATCACCTTCTCCTTCAGGAACGCCAGCATCCGCTCGTGCGTGAGGATCGACGGCGTCGCCTGGAACAGGAACGACTTGTTGGCCGAGCCGCCGCCCTTGGCGATGAACAGGAACTTGTAGGCGTCCTCGCCTTCCGAATAGATCTCGACCTGCGCCGGCATGTTGGAGCGCGTGTTCTTCTCCTCGAACATGGACAGGGCTGCGAGCTGCGAATAGCGCAGGTTCTTTTTCAGGTAAGCGTCGCGCGCGCCCTCGGCCAGCGCCGCCTCGTCGTCACCGTCGGTGAACACCAGCCGCCCGCGCTTGCCCATGATGATCGCGGTGCCGGTGTCCTGGCACATCGGCAGCACGCCGCCGGCGGCGATATTGGCGTTCTTGAGGAAATCGTAGGCGACGAACTTGTCGTTGTCGGAGGCCTCCGGGTCGTCGAGGATTTTGCGCAGTTGCTTCAGGTGCGCGGGGCGCAGCAGATGATTGATGTCGGTGAAGGCGGCCTCGGAAAGCGCGCGCAGCGCCTCGCGCTCGATCACCAGCACGTCGCGGCCCATCACTTTTTCGACGCGCACGCCGTCGGCGGTGAGCTTGCGATAGGGCGTCTCGTCGGGGCCGAGGGGGAACAGCGGCGAGTGGTGGTAGGGGGGCGCGGTGGGGGGACGGGGGCGTTCATGGGGGCTCCAAGCGACATGAGCACTCTCGGCCCAAGTCTGCCGCATCAGATACAGCACACCGCCCCGCGAATAAAGCCGGTTTTGGCCGCGCACAAGGCCCGCGTCGCACAATATCTATTTTGCGACTGTCGGCTCCGGCACCATCGCAGCCAAGCCTTCGCAATAGATCGCGCGAAGCTCCTCATCATTGAAGTGGCCATACCCACCGGGAGGAGGCGGATATTTGCTGAGGTGCTCCATTATTTTTGCGCGCGGGGTGTTTTCGTGAACCTCCATAAACCATTCAAAGAGTTCGATCTTAGAGTTGAGCACGCGCTGTGGGATTTTGACTTTGCCGAAATACGCATCAGGGTGCCGTTTGTAATCATCGAAGGCGGCATCGGACATTTGTTCTTTAAGAATGGCACATTTGCCGTCCTGCGAGTTGACCATCACATACGCAACCTTGTTTACGTCATCGACGGTGACGTCAGCGACGGTCCCTACGAGATTATCAGAATCAGGAAAAACATAAGTCTCACCAATCCTGATTGGCTGCGCACCATAAAATGCTTCGGACGGAAGTGAGCCGTCGAACGTAGAAGGAAAGGATAGATATTTCTCCAACGCGTCGCAGATATTGTAGATGTCAACGTGTTTGCGCTTGTTTAGGTAGGCTTCAGACAGCCGGTAGTACCCCGGCCGGTTTAAGTCCGGCATTCCAATGCCGAAGGGCAAGCCCATAATTGGTGCTGCTTCACCGAGCATTCGATGAAATGGTGTGTTGGTAACGATTACGTAGGCCCGCTCATTTCGATGCCTGCGCTCGTATTTTTCGAGAGTGCGCCGCAACCTCGGCAGCCATTCCGGCTTATCGAAGAGCGCAGGATCATAGGGCGTGTTCAGGTCGACAAAGATTAGCCTTTCATCCTTTGCTGGCTTGGCCAGCGCGGCCGTCAAATGATGAGTGAGGCGCGAGAGCGGGTCTTCGGATGTTGTGCCGTCCTGCTCGGTGCGGCCAAGAAGTCCCGCAACCGCCCGCATCTTTGCTTCGACCCAATACTTTTTGCCTGTTGCTTTTGAGACAGCAGAAAACTCGCAGTGCTTCGTGTTTCCGTCTGTCTCGTCCTCAAGTTCTAAGGTGAAGCCCGCGCGAATGAGTGAGTTCGCGACGATGAGTTCATAGTAAGCTCCCTGGAAATTTCCAGGATCTTTCAGACGCCTCACTAGGCGGCCTTGCAATTCAAGATTATGCGCGAGCAAGTAAAGGCTATATGCTAAGCCTAAATAGCAGGCGACGACGCCCGTTATAGGGGAATTGTGCACCTCGCCGGGTTTCGGAATCGTTTTTTCTTGGTACTTACAATAATGGTAGTACCATTGAATGATTGGATGGCGCTGCTCGAATGGCTTCGTGAGTTCTTTATTTCCCCATTCGGGACCGAGCGTAAGCTTGATGTAATCACCCAAAAAGTCCGGTACTGTTTTCCACTTCTGTGAATGAAAGACCCGGTTTTTTACAAATACAAGGCGACGGTCGGCGAGTGTCGTCGATAATATCGGCCTGCCTAAGCCTTGTTGGCTCTGACGGATTCTTTCGGAAGCTTGAGCTTGCGCAAATATTCGCGAGGCCTCTGCATCGCGGACTTGCTGCGCGTCATAGGACCCGTGACACCTTTTGAACTTCTTGCCGCTGCCGCAATAGCAGAGCTGATTTCGCCCGAGCTTCAAAGCATCCTCGCTGCACTTACGCTGCCGAATCAATCGTCTATCGGCGATAATTGTCAATTTCGTGCGGTAAAGCTCAAATCACTAATATTTACCAATAGCGCACAGAATTTTATGCGAGCCCGTAGGGCGGAATAGCGAAGCGTATTCCGCCATTCTCAACAAGGCGGCGCGTTACGCTGCGCTAACGCGCCCTACGAAACGACCACCTCCATCTCCCCCACCCGCTTCCGTGTCGGCCTCACCGTGATCCGCACGTCCTGCCCGAGCGCGGTCCGCGGGCATCCACGCCTTCTTCGCAAGATCGATTGCCGGGTCAAGCGCGGCATGACGACTCCGGAGCCGCCGCCCGCTCACTATGATGCCGCAGACCGCGCCCGCCGCTTGCCGTTCCGGCCCTTTTTCTTCACCGGCTCGAAGCTGATCTTCAGCCGGTGCCCGGTCGCCTTGGCGAAGCGCTCAAGCGTGCGCCTCGAAGGCAACGGGCGCCCGCTTTCCAGCCGCGTGATCGCGCTCAGCGTCGTCCTCATGCGCTTGGCGAGCTGCGCACGGCTCAAGCCCGCCCGTTGGCGCGCCTTCGCGACCTCGGCAATCAGCGCGAACTCTTCCTCCAGCGCGTCGTATTCCTTGCGGTATTCACGGTCCTTCATCCACTTCTTGTGAAGCGCACTAAATTTGGTCATCGCCCCCTACCGCCTCTGCTTGATCACCAACTGGTAGCAAGCGTAGCCCGGATGAAGCGTAGCGTAATCCGGGATTTCTTGGCCCCGCATTCCGCTTCGCTCCATGCGGGCTACGGGCTAGCCCCGCAGCTTCCGCGCCCGAAAGCGGCCGGCCTCGACGATCGTGCATCGGCCATGCAAGCCCTCTTCCCCGAAGCGGGCAATGGCCGCGTCGAGCCGGCGCCGCTTGAGCGCGTGCTGGGCCGGGTCGATGCGCAGCACCACGATTCCCGGCACCCGCGCGCCGCGCCGGAATAGCAGGTCGCCGAAATCCTTGTCCTCGGTCAGCAGTAGACGGTGCTCACGCTGCGCGCGCGCCGTCACATCCGCATCGCCGGTGGCCGGCGCAACTTCCGCCATATAGATGACGTCATGGCCAAGTTCGCGAAGATGAGCAACGAGCGCGGCGTCGAGGCACTCGTCGACCAGCCAGCGCACGGGTTAGCCGTAAATCAAGTCTTCGTCGGCCATATAATCCGCCGCAAAAGCCTGCGCGGCGAGCACGTCGTCGCGCGTCAGGCGCGGATGATCGGCAAGGATGGCGTCCATGCTCATGCCGGCGCCGAGCTTGCGCAACACCGTTTCGACTGGAATGCGCGTGCCGCGCACCACCGGCTTGCCGCCCATGATCTCGGGATTGATCTCGATCCGCTCGTGCGCCATCGGTGGCCTCGATTCTTTGGCGGCAAGAATAACACGGCGCGCGCGGCGTGGGCAAAGGGACTCAACATGCCGCGCTTACGAGGGCATTTCGTGCCCCTCGCCGCTTTACCCAAACCCCTTCCCCGCCTTGCGGTACTCTGCCCGTGGCGGGGCGAAAATGTCGAGCACGTGGGCCACCCTGCGCGCCCGCGCGCAGCGTGTGCGGCACGTTGCCGGGCGTGCGCCAGAAGTCGCCCTTGTTGACCGGGATTTCCTCGCCGCCCTGCACGCGCAACGCAGAGCCTTCCAAGAGCACGCCCCATTGCTCCTCGGGGTGATGATGCAGCTTGCCTTCCGCGTTGGGCGCCATCGTCACCACCGACAGCATGGCCTCCTCGCCGGCGAAGATGCGCGTCACGACGCCGGCCGCCAGCTCGCGCTCAAGCCCGTCGTCCGGCCGGTCGAGATTGTGGAATTCTTGGCTTTGGCTCATGGCGCTCTTTCCTTCCCTCGGTGGCGCTTCAACCAGCGTGTTTTACACCACCCTCACCTTCCCCGCCTCGCCCATCGCGCATTCCAGCGCGCCGCGGTCCCACTTCGCCAGATCGGCGGCGGCTTCATAGCTGCTGGTGAGAAACGCCATCAGCGCCGCGTCGGGGTCGCGCTCCGTTGCGCATCGCCTCATAAGGCAACAGGAACTCGCCCAGCTCCTTGGAGAAGAACGCCGCCGCGGGCGCGACGCGCGCCTCGGCGAAGCCGGCCGGCGCCGGGTAAGCGTAGCAATAGAACGCGGCGTCCTGGCCGTCGCCGCCCGGCCAGAAGCCCGCGCTCGACACCTCGTGCGAATAGGCCTCCCGCGCGACCGCGTCCGGCAGGTGCGGCACGCCGCCGGGATGGCGCGGCGCCGGGCGGCCGGAAAAGCGCGTCACCGCGAGATCGAACGAGCCCCAGAAGAAATGCACCGGGCTCACCTTGCCGAGAAAGCCGGTGCGGAAGCGGCTCATCACATCGTGCGTGGAGGCGAGCACGCGGAAGAAGCGGCGCGCGGCCTCGCCGTCGTAGGAGCGGTGCACGGTGTCGGCATCGAACGGGATGCAGTCGGGGATCTCGCAGGGCATGGTGCGGATGCGGGTCTCGATGCCGAGCTCGCGCAGCGCGATCGTCACTTCGTCGTAGAACGCCGCCACCGGCTTGGGCGCCAGCATGATCTGCCGCGCGTGGCCGTCGCTCGTCCTGATCCACAGCACCTGGTCGATGAAGTCGAAGTCGATCGCGAATTGCCGCGCGCCGTCCGGGATCGGCGAGGTGGAAAGCCCTCGCGCCGTGACATAGAGCGCCACGTGCCAGGAGTGATTGAGCCAGGGCGCGCGCGCCAGCCGCACCTTGCCGACGATTTGCGTCCACAGGTGCAGCGTGGCAGCGGTGTCGCGCCACGCGGCGTAGGGCAGTTCGGGCCAGCGGTCGGTCTGCGCCATGCCGGCGATCATGCGGTGGCGGCGCGGGCGCGGCAACGCCCGCCAGGCCCGCGGCGTTATAGGAATATCATCCATAATTTTGCCACAATCTAGGACTTTAATCAACATCGCCTTGCTCGAGCTGAGGGCGTCTTCGCGGGACGCTTCGAATGACGGAGCAAGCGGGAGGAAGCGGTGGCGGAGATGCGCCACGAAAACGCTCCTCCCGGGCCGGCCCCGACAAGGGGCAGGCTTGCGCGGCGCCCGCGGGCGGGGCTCGTAACCCCGCACTCGGGCGGCGTCGGGGCACCGCCCGGGCTCACTACGGACCCCTGCCAGGAGCTGGCTGACGGCGGGCCGCCGAGGTTTGCCCGAGGCTTCGAAGGAGCGATTGACCCGAAAGGCGTCGCGAATTTGGAGCCGGAGGTGAAACGAAGCGGGCCGCGGGCAAAGCGCGGCCCGGCGCCGTAAGGAGAACGCCGCGATGGCGCGCCGAAAGGCGCCACGTGCCGGCAACGGCGCGTGCACTTGAAGAAAGGCTGCGCTTCATCGGCGCGCCGTCCCCCTCGGCATTGCCGAGGGATAAGGAGACCCCGGCAGACGCCGGGTGGCAATACGGCCTTCCCCGGGCCGCCAAAGAACAGGGGCGATTTCGCGCGCCCGCGTCACAGGCTCATTGGCATTCGAATCGGAGGCGCGCTTAGGCGGGGATGACGGCCCCCGCAACATTGACGCGGCGCGCGTCATCCGGCATTAGCGCAAGCCGGTTCCGAAAATTCTCTCCCACCGCACGCAAGAATGTCCCGTCGCCCCTTCCGCATCGGCCGCTCGCTCACCGGCCTCGGCCTGTTCGCCACGCGGCCGATCAAGAAGAAGGCCCGCATCGCCGAATACAAGGGCCCGATCCTCGACCACGAGGAAGCCGACCGCGCCGAGCGGCGCGGCAACCGCTATCTCTACGAAGTCTCCAAGCACCGCACCATCGACGGCACTCCGCGCGGCAACCTCGCGCGCTACGCCAACCATTCCTGCAATCCCAACGCGGAAAGCGTGATCTTCCGCGGCCGCGTGTTCATCAAGGCGCTGCGCGACATCAAGCCGGGCGAGGAGATCGTCTACGATTACGGCACCGACTACCTGAAGAACGTGATCGGCCGCTCGAATTGCAAATGCTCGCGCTGCCGCCGCCGGCGGGCCAAGCGCGCGCGCGAGCGGCGCGCCTTGAACAAACGCCGCGAGGCGCGCCTCGCGCGGGAGCGGCGGGCCAGGCGCAAAAGGCGAAGCGGGCGGTAGGCCTTCTTCCGTTTTTGGCTCGGCCCGGCAATGACAGCGGAGGGCCCGCCGTGCTAGGTGCCCGCGTTCCCCGCGGAGCTCAATGGTGTCCACCCCCGCCTCCCCCGCCCGCGCCGAGCGCGTGCCGCTCGGCATCGCCTTCATGCTGGGCGCGACGCTGCTCTACGCCGCTTCTTTCGCAATCTCGAAATGGCAGGTGGCGAGCTATTCCTTCGCCGAGGTGCTGTTCTTCCGCTCGTTCGGCTCGCTCGTCGTGTGCGCCGCGCTCATTTTGCCGCGCCGCGGCTTCGCGGTGTTCCGCACGCGGCGCTTCGGCGCGCAGCTCGGCCGCAATATCGCGCAAGGCACGGCGCAGAGCCTGTTCGTGCTGGCGCTCGCGCTCATGCCGCTCGCCGGCGTGGTGGCGATCAATTTCTCGGCGCCGATCTGGGCGGCGCTGATCGCCGCGCTGTTCCTGCGCGAGCGCATCGGCGCGCGCGCGCGGCACGGCGCTGGTGGTCGGCTTCATCGGCGTGCTGCTGGTGGCTTCGCCCGGCACCGAGAGCTTCAACATCGGCGTCGTGCTGGCGATCGTCAACGCGATCATGTACGGCGCGGTCACCGCCGCGGTGCGGGGCCTGAGCGCGACGGAGTCCGCCGAGACGCTCACCATGCATCAGATGGTCTCGCTCACGCTCGCCTTCGCCGTCGTCATGCTGCCGATCGGCTTCATCTGGCCGGGCAACCGCGACCTCGGCGCGCTGCTGATCAACGGCGCCTTCAACGGCGTCGGGCAATATCTGTGGATCCGCTCGCTCACCCTCGCGCCGACTGCGGCCGTCGGCCCGTTCTATTATTTCTCGCTGGTGTGGGCGATGGTGCTGGGCTTCATCTTCTGGGGCGACATACCGACGCCGCTGCTGCTCGCGGGCTCGGCCGTGGTGGTCGGCTCCGGCCTGTTCCTGCTCTGGCACGAGCGCGGCAAGGCCGCGCCACCCGAGCCCGATTAGTCCAAGGGAGAAAACCGATGAGCCTGACCATCCGCCGCGTCGTCACCGGCCATGACGAACAAGGCCGCGCCAAGGTGCTGATCGACGAGCAGGTCAGAAACGTGCACTCGCAGCGCCCCGGCGCCGAATACAGCGTGATCTGGTCGACCGACAGCCTGCCGGCGGACAATGACGGCAGCGACGACCCCTCGGGCCGCAAGATCGGCACCACCATTCCCGGCGGCTCGGTGTTCCGCGTGGTCTCCTTCGGCCCCGGCGTCACCCCGCGCAACCACCGCACCGACTCGATCGACTACGCCGTGGTCATCTCCGGCGAGATCGACATGGTGCTCGACAGCGGCAGCGTGCACCTGAAGACGGGCGACGTGCTGGTGCAGCGCGGCACCATCCATAACTGGGTCAACAAAGGCAGCGAGCCCTGCGTGATCGCCTTTGCGCTTGTTGCGGCCAAGCCGGTCAGCGCCGGCGGCAAGACCCTCGACGCGCAAGGGTAGCTTGGCTAACGGTCGAGCTCCGGATAGTGCCGGAAGATGCCGTCCTCGTTGAACGGAATGCGGCGCTCGGAGGCGAGATATTTCTTGATGTTCGGCCGCGCGGCGACCTTGTCGCGCACCGCGACCAGCCCCGGCACGTCGCGCTCGATTACGCGCATGCCCTTCGGAAAAGCGTAACGCAGTCCCTCGATCAGCTGGAACACCGACAGATCGACGTAAGTGAGCCGGCGCCCGAACAGATAAGGGCCCTTGCTCTTCTCGATCACGGTCTCGAAATAGCCGAGATATTTCGGCGCCCGCTCGCTCAGGAAATTCTCGCTGTAGCGCTTGGCCTCCGGCTTGGCGTCCGCGTAATAGAACTCGCCGCCGAGCGGATGATGCGTGTCGTGAATTTCCTTCACGAAATCGGTGACCGTCAGCTGCAATTGATGCAGCCACAGCCGGTCGGCCTCCGCGCGCGGCGCCAATTTCAGGCGCGGCCCGAGATAGAACAGGATCGCGGCGACCTGCGCGACGACGAGCTTGCCGGCCTTGAGGAAGGGCGGCGCGAAGGGCGGACGCTTGTCGCGTCCGTCCATCATTTCCATCATTTTCGAGGTGCCACCCGATTTGCGCGCCACATCCTCGTAGGACGCGCCGGCATCCTCCAGTGCCAACCTCACGAATTCTCCGCGGCCCTGGATGCCCGGCCAATAGTAGAACTGGTAGCGCATGACGCACCTCCCTGCTTCCCGCGCGCAAAGCCTGCCTTGCGCGCGGGATCAACCGCAAGAGCGGCGGAAATGTTCGCGCCGGGTAAGCGCCTTAGTTCGCCGCAAAGCAGTAAAATAGCCCGTCGCCGCCGGTGCCTTGCAGCGCCTTCTGGGTGCAGCCTTGACCGGGCGTCGAACCGTCCTTCGGCTCACGCGAAGCGTGCGACGAATTCCACGATTTCGACTCGGCGTCGTCCTTCAGACCCATGCGGTCATTATGGCCGAGTTGCGCCGAGCCTTGCGTGCTGCTCGTCCAGTTTTTGCAGGTGTGGTCCTTATCGTCCTTGTAGGCGGTGCCGTCCATCTGCGAGCCGGTCAGGATGTCGTGGCGGTTCGGCTTGTCGCCGCGCCCGTTGATCACTTCGCCTTTCTCCGACAGGTTGTTCTGCTTGTTGAGCTTATTGTTGGCGCTGTGCAGATCCTCGACGTTCATGGCGACGACCACACCTTTGAGGTTCGCCCACGGCCCCTTGCCGATGCGGTCGCGCGCGTTCACGGCGCCCTCTCCTTGCGTCGACAGGTAGGCGTGCCAGGTCTTGCCGCCGGCGCCGACCGACGCCGCCAGCGCCTGGCAATGCGCATCGGCCCCCTTCAGGCCGCCCAGATCGGCGCCCTTGCCGGGCCCGTGGCTGGTCACGAAGAAACTCATGTTCGCCTGCTGCGCGTCGGCCGGCGCAACGCAGAACAAGGCCAGGCATGCCGCCAGCGGCAAGCCCACTCGGATCGTCATTGGGGATATCTCCCGGTTGCAGCGGCAAGCCCGATCGCCCCGCTGTCGGGAGGAAACAACACCGCGCCGCGATGGCTATTCCAAGGCGCGTATCAGCCGACCTTGCCGCCGTATTGCTCGTCGGTGACCGGCTCCAGCCACTGCACGTGCGAGCCGCCCTGATGCTCCTGCATGGCGACGTGCTCCATGCCGTGTTCGGGCGTGGCGCCGTGCCAGTGTTTCTCGCCCGGCGGAATCCATACCGTGTCGCCGGCGCGCACTTCCTGGATCGGCCCGCCCCAGCTCTGCACCCGGCCGATGCCGGAGGTGATGTGCAGCGTCTGCCCGAGCGGATGGGTATGCCAGGCCGTGCGCGCGCCCGGCTCGAAACGCACCCAGGCCGATCGCAGCAACGCGGGATCGGGCGCCTGGATGATCGGGTCCTGCCAGACCGTGCCGGTGAAGCTCGGCGCACCCATCTTGCGCGACGGCCGCGCGCCGCAGGCGATAATGTCCATGGGGTGTCCTCCCTTATCGTTCGGCCGCGCGGAGGCTAACGCCCCTGTCCGGTCGGCGAAACAAAAAAGCCCGGCGTCGCCGCCGGGCTTCATCTCGCGAAGTTCTTCTTGCTTCTTGCCGACGTTCCGAACGTCAGGCCGGCTGCAGGTTGCCAGCGGCCGGCTTGCCGCGCTCGGTGAGGACCTCGTAGCTGATCTTCTGACCCTCGACCAGCGAGCGCATGCCCGCCTTCTCGACCGCGGTGATGTGGACGAATACGTCCTTCGAGCCATCATCCGGCTGGATGAAGCCGTAGCCTTTCTGGGTATTGAAGAACTTCACAGTTCCGGTAGCCATCAGAGTTCCTTTCACGCTTTCGTTGGACGCCCGCGCGCTCATCGCGACAGGCGGCAACAATCCGTGTTTTGGGAGATCACTTGAAGCGCGGGCCCAAAGCCGGGTGCGTGGCAGCAAGATGAAGCCGAAAACCAGATTGCGGGCGCGCAATTAGACCGATTTGAGGGCAAGGTCAACGGCAGACCGCGGTCGCGCGCGGGCACAGCCGGCATAATCGCAAAATTCCGACGTGAAATTGCCGGACCGCCGAACGTGGCGGCCCTTCCGGAACAAATCGTGAAGCCCGCCGCGGTTGGTGCGGAAGAAGCGACCGTGCCATGATGGTTCAGGAAGCTGTCGCGATGCGTTCTTTGATCGGTGTTGCCCTGCTGCACTTTTTAATCGTCGGCGCCGCCGCCGACACGGCGCCGGCCGAGCGGCGCCCGACGACGGCGCGCATCGATACTGGGGCCATCTATCTTGGGCCCGCCGGCGCCATGATCGAACGGGATTATTTCAGCGTGCCACGGCCGCAGGCGGGCGCCACGCGCATTTTCCCTTGCGCCTTTCGTCTGCGCCTCACCCACGGCACGACGCAGGTCGTGCAGACTTGCGAGTAAGAGGGGATCGCCGGCTCGTTTATCGAAGGCGGTAGCTAGCTACGCGGTCATGGTCTTCTTTACTTCGGCGACCAGTTGTTTGAGCGTGAAGGGCTTGGCCAGGAATGCGTATTGCTCCTTGCCGTGCTCATCGCTCGGCAGGTTCTTGGCGAAAGCCTCCTCCGCATAGCCGGACACGAAGATGATCTTCAGGTCCGGATTGCGCGCGCGCAGTTCCTTGAGCAACGTCGGCCCGTCCATCTCCGGCATCACCACGTCGGACACTACGAGGTCGACCTTGCCGCCTTCTTTGTCGAACAGCTCGACCGCCTCCGCGCCGTTACCGGCTTCCAGCACGGTATAGCCGCGCGAGGCGAGGCCGCGCGCGTTGAGCGCGCGCAAACCCTCTTCGTCCTCGACCAGCAGGATGGTGCCGTGGCCGGTCAGATCAGTTTGCGCCGCGCGCGCGACCTCCTCGGCCGCCGTCATAGCGCCGGCGATCGCCGGCGCCTCGGCCGGCTGCGCCTCCTCGACGCCCGGCACATGGCGCGGCAGGAAAATGCGGAACACGGTCTGGCCCGGCTGCGACTCGGCGAAGATGAAGCCGCCGGTCTGCTTGACGATGCCGTAGACCGTCGACAGCCCGAGCCCGGTGCCCTTGCCGACCTCCTTGGTCGAGAAGAACGGCTCGAAGATTTTTTCGATGATGTCGGGCGGAATGCCGCTGCCGGTATCGCACACCTCGACCAGCACGTAGTCCGCCGCCGGCATGCCCTTGGTGTCGTATTTGACGCATTCGGCGGGGGTGACATTGGCGGTGCGCACGGTGAGCTTGCCGCCCTCCGGCATGGCGTCGCGCGCATTGACCGCCAGATTGACGACCACCTGCTCGAACTGCGACAGGTCGACCTTCACCGGCCACAGGTCGCGGGAAAGCGCGGGCGTAAGCGTGACGCGCTCGCCGATCAACCGGCGGAGCAACATCGTCAGGTCACTGATCGTTTCGTTGAGGTCGATCACCTGCGGGCGCAACGTCTGCCGGCGCGAGAACGCCAAGAGCTGCCGCACCAGGGCGGCGGCGCGATTGGCGTTCTGCTTGATCTGGATGATGTCCTTGAATGAGGGATCGGTCGGTTTGTGAGCATTGAGTAGGAAGTCGGTCGCCATCATGATGGCGGACAAGACGTTGTTGAAATCGTGCGCGATACCGCCGGCTAGTTGCCCGACCGACTCCATCTTCTGCTGCTGCTGCACGCGGTTTTCCAGCGTGCGCTCCGCCGTCGTCTCCAGCGCGTAGACGATGGCCGCTTCCCCGTCGCGCTCGTCCTCTTCGACCGCGGAGACGAAGAAATTGGCGTAGCGCTCGCCCGGGCCGACAAGGGCGGCTTCAACCGGCGCGATGTCGCCTTGCCCGGCGGCCGCCTTGGCGATGGCCGCTTCCAACGCTGCCCGATCGCGCTCGGCCACGACCGCAAGTATCGAACGAGCATCGCCGCCCTTGAGCGGCATTTCGAAGGCGGAGGCAAACCGCGCGTTGTTGCGCGCGATGCGGCCCTGCCGGTCGACCGTCGCGATCGCCATGGGGGTGTTCTGGAAGAAGCGCATGAAGCGCACTTCCGCCGCGCGGGCGGAATCGATGCCGTCATCCCTGGCACGATTGAGCACCAGCGTGCGCGAAGCGCCCGGCTTGCCGTCGGCGCCGAACGCCACCTTGTGGAATAGGCGCACCGGCACCGGCTTGCCGCCACGCGTCTTCAGGTCGAGGTCGAGCACCTCGGTCTTCACGTCACCGGGCGCGGCGCTGAAGGTGGTGATGAGGGCGGCCCCCTCGCCCGCCACGATGTCGGTGAGCTTGAGCGAGCCGGCGCCGACCTGGGCGAGGTCGTGATCGAGCCAGTTGGCGAGCGTGGCGTTGAGATAGACAATGTCGCCGTTGGCATCGACCGAGAAGAAGCCGGCGGGCGCGTGGTCGAGATAATCGATGGCGTGCTGCAATTCCTGAAAGACGTTTTCCTGCCGCTCGCGCTCGCGCGTGACGTCGGCGATCGACCACACCGACAGCCGGGCACCGCGCTTGCCGGCCCCGAGCGGACGCACGCGCATGCGCAGCCAGCGCACCGCCTCTCCTTCCACGATGCGCACTTCTTCTTGCGCGCGGCGGTGCTCGCGCGCGGCCTTGAGCAAACGATAGATCGATTCCGAAACTTCCGCCTCGCCGATGAACACGCGCTCGATCGGCCGCACGTCATGCTCGCCGGTCGCGCCGATCAGATCGAGATAGGCGGCGTTGGCGTAGAACACCCGGCCGGAAACGTCGGTAACGACGATGCCGTCGAAGGCGTTGTCGGCGAGCGCCTTGAGCACCGGATTGCCGTGTTCGCGGTGGCCGATGCGCATGACGCCGGCGGCGAGCGCAAACAGCGCGAAAACGCCGACGGTGCCGAGCGCCGCGAGCAAGATAAGGATGTAGCTCGCCGCGTGCTCGCGCCCGACAGTGCCGAGGCCGGCCGCCGCCCCGACCAGCACCAGCGCGACCAGCAGGACCCAGCCGATCGAGCCGGCGCGCGGCACGCTCTGGCTGCGGTCGAAGGCCGGCCGCCGTCCGTCGTCGCCGTCGGCCGCCTGCCGTTTTGTCCGATCCTCGCCTGCCATGACGTTTACGGGATCCTTTATCGCCGCGGCGTTCCTTAACGGTTGGGGGCTACCGGCCGCGCCGGAGCATAAGGCGCCTCGGGCCCTTCATTAGAGCATGATCGGGCAGAGCGCGAAGCGGTTTTCCGAATCGGCGCACAGCCTCATTCATAGCCTATTGAAACCGGCGCGGAACCGCCCGCCTGAGATTGAGCACATAGCCGATGATTTCCGCCACCGCCTTGTAATGCTCGGGCGGGATGGCCTGATCGACCTCGACCGAGGCATGCAGCGTGCGTGCCAGCGGCGGGTTTTCCACGATCGGGATGTCGTGCGCGTCGGCGATCTCCCTGATCTTGAGCGCCAGCGCGTCGATACCCTTGGCGACGCAGACCGGCGCGTCCATGCCGCGCTCGTATTGCAGGGCCACCGCAAAATGTGTCGGGTTGGCGATCACCACCGCCGCCTTCGGCACGTTCGCCATCATGCGCTTGCGCATGCGCGCCTGGCGCACCTGCCGCATCTTGCCCTTGACGGCCGGGTCGCCTTCGCTCTGCTTGAACTCGTCCTTCAACTCGCGCAGCGACATTTTTTGCTTCTGGTACCACTGGCGGTACTGGAACAGGTAGTCGGCGGCTGCCACCACGGCCAGCATGGCGACCACCGCACCCATCAGCTTGAGCGCGAGCTTGGTCACGAGCGGCACGACGGCGCCGATGTCGCTGCGGCTGAGCGCCATCATCCGTCCGCGCTCCGGCCACATCAGCGCGGTCAGCACGGTGCCGATCAGCACCAGCTTGACGAGGCCCTTGGCGAAATTGGCGAGCGCCTGCGCGGAGAACAGCCGCTTGAGGCCGCCGGCCGGCGAAATCTTCGACAGCTTCGGCTTCATGGTCTCGAACGACCACACCAGACGGTGCTGGATCGCGTTGCCAGCGATCGCCGCCAACATCAGCAAGAGAAACGGCACCGCCAGCACCGCCAGCAATTCGTACCCGATCTTCTCGAACAGAGTGAACAGCGCCGGCCCGTCCGTCCGAAGCGCGAAGGAATTAGCGATCAGCCCGCGCATGGTGACGGCGACGCCGTGCCCGGCGCTGCCGGAAAAGGTCGTGAGCACGAGCGTGGCGGCCGCGATCACGAACCAGGTATTGACCTCCTGGCTCTTGGCGACGTCGCCGCGCTTGAGCGCCTCGTCCAGGCGCTTTTGCGTCGGGTCTTCTGTTTTCTCGGTATCGTCTTGTTCGTCAGCCATCGTTCACGTCGCGGTCATGCATGCGGCGCCAGGCTGGCGAGCACGCCCTGCAGGTAATCCACGAAAGTGCCCATGATGGCGCCGATCACCAGCATAAACAGCAGCAGACCCAGCAGAATCGACAGCGGCAGCCCGATGAAGAACACCTGCATCTGCGGCATCAGCCGGGAAAGCAGGCCGAGCCCGAGATTGAACAGCAGGCCGAACACCAGGAACGGGGCGGCAAGCTGCACGCCGATGCGGAAGGCGCCGGCGATCACTTGCGTGAAATGCTGGGCCACGTCGCCGGAAAGCGGCAATTCGCCGGGGCGGAAGATCGTATAGCTGTCGTTGAGCGCGGCGATCGCCAGGTAGTGCATGTTGGTGGCGAACACCAGCGTGATGCCGAGCACGGTGAGGAAATTGCCGACCAGCGCGCCCTGCTCGTTCGGGGCGGTGGGATCGACCGCGGTGACGAAGCCCAGGCCAAGCTGCTGCGCCACTACGCCGCCGGCGACCTGCAGCGCCGAGATCGCCAGCCGCGCGGTCAAGCCCAGCACCGCGCCGATGATGATCTCCTGCACGGCCATCACGATCACGGGCCCGAGCGCGGTAAGATCGACCGTGTAGGCCTTCTCGTGCGCCGGCACCAAGACGGCGGTGAGCACCAGCGCGGCGGTGAGCCGCACGCGCTGCGGCATCATCTGCTCGCCGACGCCGGGCAGCAGCATGATCATGGTGCCGACGCGCGCGAAGGTAAGCAGGAACGCGGCGGCAAGCGCCGGCAGGAAGGAGACGTCGACCTTCATCCGGACACGATGCGCGCCGCGATCCGCAGCATTTCCGCGTGCAGCTGCTCGGCCATGAAGGGCAGGGCTATCAATAAGGCGACGAAGATCGCCAGGATCTTCGGCACGAAGGCGATGGTCATTTCCTGGATTTGCGTGAGCGCCTGCAGCAGCGAGATGGCGACGCCGACCGCGAGCCCGACCAGCATGACCGGCGCCGACACCAGGATCAGCGTGAAAATCGCCTCACGCGCGATATCGAGAACTTCCGGTCCGGTCATGGTCTAGATCGGCATCTTCATGATGTCTTCGTAAGCCGCGATGATCTTGTCGCGCACGGCCACCACCGCGTCGATGGCGACTTCGGTCTGCGACACCGCGGTGACGACGTCCACCATATTGGCTTTGCCGTTGGCCGCGGCGACAGCCTGCGCGTCGGACTTCTTGCCCATCTGCTCGACGGCGCCGAGCGCTTCCTTGAGCACCGAGCCGAAGCTCGAACCGTTCTTGGCCTCGGTGGCGCCCGCCACCTGCCCGAGCGGCGCGGCGGCGGAGGTCAGGCGCGCGATCGCGGCATAGGCGCCGGCGGCGTTAAGCGGTGAAGCCATGGGCTATCCCTTCTGCTTGCGCATGATCTTTTCCGAAAACAGGTTTCACTTTTCGGGATCATGCGCCGGTCAAGCTTTCAAGATGTCGAGGGTGCGCTGGAGCATGCGGCGCGTGGCGGTGACCACGTTGATGTTGGCTTCGTAGGAGCGCTGCGCCTCGCGCATGTCGCTCATTTCGATCAGCGTATTGACGTTAGGATATTTGACGTTGCCGTTCTTGTCGGCCGCCGGATGGCCGGGCTCATAGCGGATGCGGAAGGCCGAGGTATCGGATTCCGGCCTGCCGAGCTCGACCAGCCGCACGCCGAGCTCGCGGTCGACCTCGTTCTCGAATACCGGCACCTTGCGCCGGTAGGGATCCTGCCCCGGCGCCGAGGGCGTCGAATCCGCGTTGGCGATGTTCTCCGAGATGATGCGCATACGGCCGGCCTGCGCGCGCATGCCGGAGGCGGCGATCGCCAGCGTCTTGATGAAATCCATGAGGCCGCCTCCTTATTTCTTGCCGAGCGCAATCTTGATCAAGTTGAGGCTGTGCGCGTAGAGCGCGGTCACCGTCTGGTAATCCATCTGGTTGGCGGCGACCTTCATCATTTCTTGTTCGAGATTGACCGCGTTGCCGGTCGGATGGATCTCGTACTTGTGGTCGCTTTGGCCGGCGAAGCCCGTTTGGCCGCCGCCGGCAATGTGGCCTGGCTCGGTGGTGGCGAGCGCCAACGGATTGATGTCGCGGGCAGCGCTCGCGCCGGTCGGCTCGAATTTCGGCGGCGTGACGTCGCGCGCCTGGAAGCCCGGCGTATCGGCATTGGCGACGTTTTCGGCCAGAACCTTTTGCCGCGACTGCGCCCATTCAAGCCGCGTGCGCAGCATCGACAGGATCGGAATTTCGCTGATGGCCATGGTCTTCCCCGCAATGCCGCCGTCCGCGGCAGCCGCGACTAGGCAGACTTTGCCGGGCGTATGGTTAATGACGGGTAAAAGGATAGGGATCGGGGCGCGCTGCGCCGGCCGCGATTAACCAGTTCCGCAAGCGAAACCGCCGCCTGCGGACGAAAAGGCTCTTTATCTGTTAACGATCTGTTAGTATGCCGGGCGGCAAATAGTGCCTGGAGTGTTAACCATTTGGGCGATTCCCCGCCCGCTGGGCTCGGGACGGAACGCTCGGGAGTTTGATCGATGGATGCCCTGTTCGGCTCGACGATGCCGCTCGCGGTGCGCTTCTTCATCGCCTTCCTGGTGGTGTTGGCACTGATCGGCCTGACCGCATGGCTGGTGCGCCGCTTCAGCGCCAACCGCCTGGGCGGCGGAGCGCGCGGGCGCCAGCCGCGGCTGGCGGTGATCGACGCGGCGAGTGTCGATGGGCGCCGCCGTTTGGTGCTGATCCGCCGCGACAATGTCGAACATCTCCTGATGATCGGCGGTCCGACCGACGTCGTGATCGAGCCCAATATCGTGCGCGCGGCCGCCGCCGGCGCGCGCGAGCCGGCACGGCTTGGCGGAGCGCCCGAGCCCGTCATGCGGGTGACGCCGCCCCCGGTCGAAAGCGCCTGGCCGCCGGTGAGCGAGCCGGCGCCGCCTCCCCCGCCCGTCGCGGTGCCGCAGCGCAGCTATCGCGCGCCCGCGACCGAAGAACCCTGGCATGCGCCGGCACCCGGCGAGCGCGCGCGCCCGAGCGACAGCCTCACCGGGCTCGCCGCCGAGTTATCATCCAAACTTTCCGTGCCGGCAGAACTCACGCCGCCGCCGCGCGAGCGAGAGCGCGAAGTACCGCGCACCGCCGCCGCGCCGCCAATGGCGCCGGAGCCGCCCACCGCGGCGCCGCAGACCGACCATAACCTCGCGGAAATGGCGCAGCAGCTGGAAGCAGCGCTGCGCCGTGCGCCAGCGCCGGAAAGCCGCCCGCCCGTGACCGACGCGCTGGCGGTGCCGCCCACATCGCGCGCGCCGACACGCGAGAGCAAGCCGCGCGCGGAGCCCAAGTTCGAGCAGCCCAAGTTCGAGCCCAAGTTCGAGGCCAAGTTCGAGCAGCCCAAATCCGAGCCTGCCAAGTTCGAGCCGCCGAAATACGAATTCGTCAAGCACGAGCCGAAATTCGAGCCGCCCAAGTTCGAGACGCCGCGGCACGAGCCCAGGCACGAGCCTAAGTTCGAGAGCCGGCCCGAACCCAAGCTCGAAACGCCGCACGCGCCCCGGCAGGATGTGCGGCCGGCGACCGCCGAGCCGAAGCCGGAAGCGCCGACCGCGCCGGAGAAGAAGCTCTACGACAGTCTGGAAGAGGAGATGGCGAGCTTGCTCGGCCGTCCTTCCGATAAATCTTGACAGGCCGCTTCGGCCGCTGCGTCCGTCTAGCGACGGGAGCGGCCGGGGTAGTAGGGCTCCTGGCGCTGACGGTCGTCCCGGCAGGGGCGCAGGACGTCAGCATCAATTTCGCGCAAGGCTCAGGCCTGACCGAACGCGTGCTGCAGATGATCGCGCTGCTCACGGTCTTGTCGCTGGCGCCGTCCATCCTCGTGATGATGACCTCGTTCACCCGCATCGTTGTGGTGTTGTCGCTGTTGCGCACCGCGCTCGGCACCGCGACCGCCCCGCCCAACGCGGTGATCGTGTCGCTCGCGCTGTTTCTGACCGCCTTCGTCATGGGCCCGGCCCTGCAGAAGGCCTACGACACCGGCGTCAAGCCGCTGGTCGCCAATCAGATCACCGCCGAGCAGGCCTTCGAGCGCGGCACGCAGCCCTTGCGCGCCTTCATGGAAAAAAACGTGCGCGCGCAGGACCTCAAGCTCTTCCTCGACATGTCGAAGCAGGCGGCGCCCAAGGACCCGCAGGATCTTTCGCTGCGCGTGCTCGTACCCGCCTTCATGATCTCCGAACTCAAGCGCGCCTTCGAGATCGGCTTTCTCTTGTTTCTGCCGTTCCTGATCATCGACCTGGTGGTGGCCTCGGTCCTGATGTCGATGGGCATGATGATGCTGCCGCCGGTGGTGGTGTCGCTGCCGTTCAAGCTGATCTTCTTCGTGCTGGTGGACGGCTGGAGCCTGGTGGCGGGCAGCCTGATCCAGAGCTACGGCAGCTAGAGCCTAGCGCTAGCTAACGTCTTCAATTCGGCGCTTGCCCGATCGACCCGGTCGGCACCGGCACCGGCTTGAGCGGCTCGCCGGGCAGCTTCGCCGGCTTGCCGGCTTTCGGGTTTGCCGGCGCATTGGCGGCCGCCTTCTCCGGCCCGTCCTTCTGCGCGGTCGGCTCCGGCTTGGCCGGCGTCGTCGGCGGCGGGGTGGGCTTCGGCGCATCCGGCTTTTCAGCCGCCTCTTCCGGCTTGTCCTTGCCGGCATCCGGATAGCGCTTGCGCATATCGGCGAGGAAGGCGTCGAGCGTATCGACGCTCGCCACACTCTGCGCCACGCCTTTGAACTCGGCACCGCCGGTGCCGATCGGCGCGGTCACCACCTCGAAAGCATGGCCGTCCGGGCCGTCGGCCATCTTGGCCATGTACTTGTCGCGCAGGCGCGCGAGCCCAATCGGCTCCTGCGCCAGCGCATAGCCGATCGCGGCGCGCAAGACGTCGACCCGCTCGGCATCTGTGAGCGGCGTGAACTGGCGCCAGCGGTCGCCATACAGCAGCTCGATCTGCTCGGCCGCCTTGCCCCAGCGCTTGGCCGCCCACAGGATGTCGGCGCGCAGCCGCGTGGCCTGGTGGCTGTCGATATTGGCGATCAGCTCCAGCGCCAGATCGTGGCGCCCGATCTCCGACAGCGCGCGCGCTTCCAGCAGCAGGCGCTGATCGCGCAATTCGTTCGATAACCCGTCGGTGCGCGTCGATTGCAGGGCCTTGAGCGCGTAGTCGGGCTTGCGGTTCATCAGATAGATGGTGGCGAGCTTGGTGGCGACCTGCGCACGCGCGGCGCCGTGCAGGCGGTGGTCGACCTGGTGCTGCAAGAGTTCGGCCGCCTGATCGAGCAGATCGACCGACACCAGGCGGTCGGCGAGCTTGCGGATCATCTCGTCGCCGCGCCGGCCGATCGGGGTGAGCTCGCGGTAGTCGTAGAACAGCCCGAGCGCCTCGATCGGCGGCAGCGCGTCGGCCTTGCCGCCGAGGAACAGACTCTCGAAGCTGGCCGCCGCCTCGTCCTCGATTTTCTGGGTGAGGTCGGAATTGGGATGCGCCAGCATCGCCGTGCGCATGACGTGGAAGGCCTCCCGGTAACGGCCGTCCTCGGTGTAAAGGTGCGCCAGGAGCTTGAGGCCCTCGGTCTCGGTGGCGTCGCCGCGCCAGACGGTGGTGAGGGTTTCCAACTGGCCTACCAATTCCTTGCGCGGCAGGTCGCCGAGCTTGGAGCGCAGCACGATCTCGCGCAGTTGGCCTTGCACGGCGGCCGGGCGGTCGGTCGAGCCGGCGGCGCTGCGGTATTCCTTAAGCGCGGCCTCGTTGCGGCCGAGACCCTCGTCTATGCGCCCGACCAGTACGGCGACCGAGGGCGCCAATGCAGGCGGCACGCCGGCGGTTTTCAGCTCGGCCAACACGCCGCTGGCGTCGTCGAAATCGCCCACTTCGATGGCCGCGCGCAGCGCCGCACGCAGCGCCAGGCGCTGCAACTCGATCGGCAGCACGCCAAGCGCCGTGCTGTCGATCTGCTTGAAACGCTTGTGCGCCTCCGCCCACTGGCCCTGCCGGGCATAGGCCATGGCGCGCCAGACCGGGGCATCGAGCTGATTGCCGATCTGCGGATTGCCAAGCTCCTTCAGGGCGGCAGCCGGCCGGTCCATCATCACGTTGGTCACCGCACTGAGTACGGTGCCGGTCACGTCGTCGGCGCCGCGCTCCTGCGAGAGCGTGAAGTCGAGCACGCCCTTGGCTTCGGCCAGCATATCGCGCGCAATGTAAAAGCGCGCGAGATCGAGCCGCGCCTGCCGCCGCTTGCCGCCGGCCGGCGCCGTCGCCGCCTTATAGATCAGCGCGGACTGGCGCGGATAGAACTTGGCCTGGCGGTCGAAGCCCCAGAGCTGGGTGTCGAAGGTGACCGCGCGGAAATTGCTGGCGAGCCGCTGCTGGCCGATGGCAGTGGCCGACAGCGTCAGGCCGTGCGGGCGGCTGATCGTGATCTTGTCGGGGGCGAGCGTCGCGGTGAGGTCGTCGGCGAGCGGCTGCAGCGCCACCCCTTGCGCGGACGGCAGCGCGCGCAGCTCGACGAAATTCTGCGGCTTGAGGAAGCCGCGCACCGGGGCCAACGCCGTGATCACGATGAGCCGGTCGCCCATGGCCGGGTCGGTGATGCGGTGAACCGTGCGCGCATGCTCGAAGGGAATGGCGATGCTCGCGCGGTTCTTGCCGATGACGCTGCGGGTGACGGTGAGCTGGCGGGTGGGCGCCGCGATGCTGTCGCCGATGGAGACGATCCAGACCGGACCGTCATGTGTCACGCTGACCAGTTGCGGGCGCGCGAGCTTCAGGCGCACGATGGCTGCGCCGTCCTTGGCGCGCGAAAAATGCGCGCCACGGATCGCTGCGCCGGCGGCCGCCTCCAGCCCGGCGAGATCGATCTTGGCCTTGCTATCGAACACCAGCCACAGCGTATCGGCGCGCCGGAAGACTGCGGCGGGCGCAGGCTGTGCGAAGGGCAATTCGATGCGCAGCCGGTCGCCGTGTCGGTGCAGCACGGCGGTCACCGTGCCGGGGCCGTTCGTCGGCGGCGCGCGCGCGGCGGCGGCATGGGAGGCGGCCTGCTTCGGCACGGCCTGCTTCGGCACGTGGGTCGGCTGTGGTGCGGCTGCCGGCTTTGCCGGCGAGACCGCGGCCATGACCGGTGGCTTCGGCATTTCCGGCTTGCTTTCGGCCTTGCTCTCTATCCCGTTTTCTATTTTGGCGACGGCCGGCGCGGACGAATTCGGAGCAGCGGCCGGTTTTACCTTAGCGGCGGTGGGCTCGGCCGGCTTGGCGGGCTTGGGTTCGACGGCCTTTGATTCGAACACCTTTGACTTGCCGGTCTTTGGCTCACCGGACTTTGGATCCGCGGTTTTTGACTTTTCGGCCTTGGATTCTTTCGTCTTGGCTTCACCAGGCTTAGGGGCGGCCGGCTCGGTTTGCGGTTCTGTCTTCGTGACCTTCGGCTCCGGCGCCGCATGGCCGACGATTTTCGGCAATGCAGGGGGCGCCGGCTTCTCGGTGGAATGCTCGGCCGGCGGCTGGACGACTTCCTTGGCCGGATTCTTGGACTGCGCCGCGCCGCCCGCCGCCACCGTCTGCGGCGGCGCGAGATCCGGAACGATCACGCCTTCGCGCTTGGGCGCTTCGCCCGTCGCGACATCGACCGCGATGCTCGAATCCTCGCGGAACGTGCGCACCTTCGGGCTGCCGTTGAACATGAAGTTGACCGCCGCGGAATCCTCGTTGACCTTGCCGCCGATCGATTTCACGGTCGGCGGCATGGTCGCGATCGCGTCGGCCAGATCCCATTTTATTTTCTGATCGAATTCGAGCGTGAGGCTGCCGTCCTTGTGCTCGGGCACGACGTTGACGCCGTCCGGCACGTCGAAAATGTAGCGCACGAAGGTCGGCTGCCTTGCCACCCGCACCCTGATGTTGTCCGCCTTGCGCGCGCGGGCGGCCAGTTTCTTGCCGTGCAGCAGGCGCTCGGCCTCGCGCGCGCGGCGCGCCAGATTTTCGATCACCTGCTGCGGCAGGCCCGGCATCACCGCGCCCCAGTTTTCCGGCAGCAGATCGACGAACAACTGTTCGGCCGCCGGGATGGTGTGTACTTTCAGCTTGCGCGCGAGCGCGATGCGGATCGCGCTGCCGTCCGGATCGACGCGCGCGGCGCTGATATAATGCGGCGCGCCCGCGTTAAGCCGCGCGACCGAAACGTCCACCGGCTTGGCGAATTTCAGCACCAGGATCGGGAAGCGCATGCGCACGCTGGCCGGCACTTCCTGCGCGAAATGAAACACCAGGCGCGTGTAACCGCCGTCGGTCAAAACCTCGACGTCGCCCTTGATGCGGTCTTCGGCACGCGCCGGCGCGCCCAGTGCGACGGCGAGCGCAAGCAGCGCCGCCGCCCAGGCGACGATCGTCGCGGGCCTGCGGCGTATCTTGGACAAGCTGGTCTGCGAAGCGGTCATGAAACGGCGTCAGCCCCCGCTCGGCGTGCCTTCGATCTTAGGCAGTTCCTTGGATTGGGCCTTCTCGGTCTGACGGCCGCTCGCGCGGTTGGCGAGCTCGACCGTGAGCCGCTCGGCGGCCTGCGGCGACATTTCGGCCAGGATCGTCGACATGGCGCGCGGCTTCATCTGGGTCGAAACCTCGACCAGGATGCTCATGTCGAGCCGGTCGAAGATGCGGGCGGCATCCTTCGGCTTCATGTTTTCGTACATCGTAATAAGGCCCTTGAAGTGCTTGGCCTGCGCGGCGTCGCGATTGCCGACCTCGGTTTTGACGGACGTCTCGACCTGCTTGAGCTCGTCGACCTTGGCTTGGACGCGCTGTTCGGCGGCCTTGAGCAGGCTTTCGCGCATGTCGAGGTCGCGGGCGCGAGCGTCGAGCTCGTGGCGGCGCTTCTGCAAGCTCTCGAGGATCGCGCGCTCGCCCGGCGAATTGATCTGACCCGGCACGATCGAAATGACGGTGCCGCCGGCCTCCAACTTGGGCGGCGGCGGCGCCTTGTTGCCGACCTTGGGGTCGTGCCCTTTCGGCTTCTCCTCGGATGATTTCGCCTGCTTGTCGACCGAACCGGTGACGTCGCGGCCGGCGGTGCCGAAGTTGAACATCTGCTGCGCCCAGGATTCGTTCGCCGCCGGCTCGGATTGATCGGCTGGATCGCCCGCGACCACGATCTTGGGGTACTCCGGCACGCTTTCCGCCGGCGCGATCTTGAGCTGCGGCTTGGTGTGGTTTTCCATGCGCTCGGCCAGCGTGTAACCGCCGTCGAACACCAGGCCGGAGACCTTGAGCGCGAACAGGCAGATGGTCGCGACCAGCACGACCGGGATCAGCCGGAAATCGCGCGCAAAACGGATCATGCCGCGCGGCCGCTGATGCGCGCCTGCGCGCGCGCCGCGAAAGCTTGTGCTGCCGCCGCCACCGCCTTGGCGTCGGGAACCGCTGGCTGCGCGGCCGGGCTGCCGCCTTGCACGGCACTGGCGATGCGGCCGATGCGCGCCATGAGTTCCTCGCCGGCAGCGATCTTCTCGTCGAATTCCTCGGACACCTCGCTCATCCGCTCAAGCCGCTCGTTCAGGTTCTGCTCGCCGTCGTGCATGGTCGACTTGAGGCCGGCAATCGCGCGCTCGGCGACCTCGGTCGCAGTGACGAGTTCGGAAATGGTCGCGCGCAACGTCTGCTCGTCGGCTTTGAGCAGACGCAGTTGCCTGTTGAGCCGGACGCAATAGAGGATCGTCAGCAGCAGCAGGATCGAGACCATCGACTCGATCAGGTATCCGTAATTGAAGCTCACGACGCCTCCGTGCGTTTGTTGGGCTCGTCGGCCATCTCGAACATGGCGAAAGTGGTGCGCGGCCGGCGCAACGCTTTGGCGACGCGCACGGCGACGCGGTCGCCGAGCCGGCCCATGCGTCCCTCAGTCAGCGTGATGTCGCCGCAGCGCACGTTGACCATTGCGTCCGGCTTCAGTTCGAGCATGAGCGTGTCGCCGACCTTCAGTTTCATCATCTGGCGCAGCGGCAGCCGATCCTCGTAAAGCACGGCATCGACGGCGATCTGCGCCTGTCCGATTTCGGTCGCCAGGTGCCCTTCCCAGATCGGATCGCGGCCAAACTTCTCGCCCATGAACATCTGAAGCAGAACGGCACGGATCGGCTCGATGGTCGCGTAAGGCAGGAGCAGTTCGACGGTGCCGCCGCGGTCCTCCATGTCGATGCGCAGGCGCACAAGGATGGCCGCATTGGCTGGACGCGTGATGGCGGCGAAGCGCGGATTGGTCTCGAGGCGGTCGATGTTGAGCTTGACCGGCGACAAGGGCTTGAAGGCAAGCTCGGCATCGGCCAGCACGATCTCGATCAGTCGCTTGATCAGGTTGGTCTCGATGGTGGTGTAGGGCCGGCCTTCGACGCGCACGCTGTTCTGGCCGCGGCGTCCGCCGAGCAGCACGTCGATGATCGAGTAGATCAGGCTCGAATTGACGGTAGCCAAGCCGAAATTATCCCACTCCTCCGCCTTGAACACGGCGAGGATCGCCGGCAGCGGGATCGAGTTGAGGTAATCGCCGAAACGCACCGAGGTGATGCGGTCTAGCGACACTTCGACGTTGTCGCTGGTGAAATTGCGCAGCGAGGTCGTCATCAACCGCACCAAGCGGTCGAAGACGATTTCCAGCATCGGCAGGCGCTCGTAGGACACCATCGCCGAATTGATGATGGCGCGGATGCCGGAATTGTCGTTGAGCGAGACGTCGGTCAGGCTGAAACCGAGCAGGCTGTCGATTTCGTCCTGGTTGAGGATGCGCTCGGCGCCGCCCTTGCCGTTGAAGCCCGAGCCGTCGTCGACCATGGCGGCCCATTGCGCGGCCGCTTCGTCGACGCCCTGCTGGTTGGCAGGCGCCTCCTTGGCCGTGCCGGCGTCCTCTTCCAGCGCCAAGCCCCACTCGGCCGCCAGCGCGTCTTGGTCGATCTGGTCCTTCTGCGCCATGGTCGGTTACGCCGTCATTGGACGACGATCTCCTTGAACAGCACGGCGGTGATGCGATTGGGCGAGACCGCGGCGTTGACGCGGCGGGTCAATTCCTCCTTGAGGCGGTAGAGGCCGGCGGAGCCGTCGAGATCGGTCGGGCGCAACTCGCGCAAGTACGTCTGGAAGGCGTCCATTACGCGCGGCATCAGCGGCTTGATCTCCTCCACCACGTGCGCATCCGGCACCTCGAGCACGATCTTGACCTTGAGATATTGCGTGCGGTCGCTGCCGGCGTTCGACAGGTTGACCAGCACGTCCGGCACGTCGACGAAGATGGCGGGCTTGGCCTCCGCTTTCTTTGCTTCTTTCTGGTGGCCGGAGTGGCCGATGAACATGTAACCGGCCGCGCCGCCGCCGAGCGCCAGAAAACCGGCGGCTGCGATGACAATCATCTTGAGCGAGAATTTCTTCTTCGGCTTCGCCGCCGACGGCTCGGCGCCCTCGTCCGGTTTGTCCTCGACGTCGGTGTCCGCTTTTTTCGCCTTGGCTGCCATGACGACCCCAATCCCGTTCCGGGTGGCTCCGCGCGCCGGCGTTTCGATGCGAAATGCCGGCGGTGCGCGGCGTCGCGCCCCCCTTTGCGGGAAAGGTAGGTTGGTATGGTTAACAGATTATTGCGTGCGCCCCGGATGCCGGCAGGTTTTGCCGGGCATGGCTCTTTTTGCCCCGCTTCGGCATCCACTGTTGTCTCCTAACCACATGATTTGACGAGCATTTGAAGCTTGGCACGACCTCTGCACAGCGTCGGACGACTGCCGGCTTGGGAGAGCCTGGCAGCGCTTCGATGCCCCGCAGCGGGCCGGCCTCGGGAGGGCCGCCGATCGCGGGACGGTCAGGGGAGAAGACCGATGCAGAATACCATTCTCGTCGGATTGTCGCGCCAAGTCGCGCTCGCCCGCGAGCTCGACGTGGTCGCCAACAACGTCGCGAACATGGACACCACCGGCTACAAGGCCGACGGGTCGCTGTTCGAGGAATTTCTCAATTCCGGGGCGCGCAGCAGCGGCAGCAGCAGCAGCAGCAGCAGCGACAACCGCGTCAGTTTCGTGGTCGACCGCGGCCTCTGGCACGACATGAGCCAGGGCCCGATCGCGCGCACCGGCAATCCGCTGGACGTGGCGATCGACGGCAACGCCTTTCTGGTGGTGCAGACGCCGCGCGGCGAGCGCTACACCCGCAACGGCGCGCTGCAGATCAACGCCACCGGCCAGCTCGTCACCAGCGAAGGCTACCCGGTGCTCGGCGGCTCCGGGCCGATCACCTTCCAGCCCAACGACCATCAGGTTTCCATCAGCCGCGACGGCACCATCAGCGTGCGCGAGGGCACCTCGAACGCCGATTCCGCGCGCGGCCGGCTGCGGATGGTCACCTTCGCGAACCTGCAGAACATGCAAAAGGACGGCGCCAGCACCTTCGCCGCGCCCGACGGCGAAAAGCCGACCGCGGCGCCCGCGGACGTAGGCCTCGTGCAGGGCGCGATCGAGAAGTCGAACGTGCGCGGCGTGGTCGAGATGGCGCGCATGATCGAGATCACCCGCGCCTACGTCAACATCTCTGACATGCTGAAGCAGCAGAGCGATATCGGGACGACCGCGCTCGACAAGCTCGCCGACGTTCCGGCCTGATGAAGGGGAATAGATAAGATGCGCGCGCTCAATACCGCGGCGACCGGCATGATGGCCATGGAGCTCAACGTCCAGGTCATCTCCAACAATCTCGCCAACATGACCACCACCGGCTACAAGCGGCAGCGGGCCGAGTTTCAGGATCTGCTGTACGACCACGTCAGCCGCATCGGCACGCAGACCTCCTCGCAAGGCAATATCCTGCCGGTCGGCATCGACCTCGGTTCCGGCGTCAAGCCGGTCGGCACGCCGCGGCTAATGACGCAGGGCACGCTGTCGAAGACCGGCGGCTCGCTCGATGTCGCCATCCGCGGCGACGGCTTCTTCAAGATTCAGATGCCGGACGGCACCTACTCGTATACGCGCGACGGCTCGTTCCAGATGGACGCGCAAGGGCGCGTCGTGACCGCGCAGGGCAATGTGGTGATGCCCGCCGTCACCATTCCAGCGAACTCGACCGGCCTGACCATCAACTCGCAAGGGCAGGTCTCGGTGATCCCGCAAGGGTCGACCACGCCGCAAATCCTCGGCCAGCTCACGCTCACCCGCTTCATCAACCAGGCCGGCCTGCTGCCGATCGGCGACAATCTCTACACCGAGACGCCCGCCTCCGGCACGCCGCAGGACGGCACGCCCAATACCGACGGCGCCGGCGACCTGCTGCAAGGCAATCTCGAGCAATCCAATGTCGACTCGGTGACCGAGATCACCAATCTGATCGCCGCCCAGCGCGCCTACGAGATGAACTCCAAGGTGATCACGGCGGCCGACCAGATGCTGCAGTCGACCGCCAACCTGATGCGCTGAGGCACGCCCCATGATCCGCACCCTCGCCACAACCTGCATCGCCCTCCTGCTGCTCGGCGCATCGAGCCTGGCGCAAGGCGTTGCCCCGCCCGCCTCGCTGCATCCCAAGCTGAAGGCCGCCGCCACCGTCACCGGCGGGCTGGTGCGCATCGGCGACCTCGTCGAAAACGCAGGCGCCGCGGCCGACGTGCCGATCTTCCGCTCGCCCGATCTCGGCACCACCGGCACGGTTTCGGCCGACGCGGTGGTGGAGGCCGTGCGCGCGCATGCCTTGCACGGGCTCGACACCGCCGGCCTGACCGAAGTGTCGGTGACGCGCGCCGCGCGCACCTTCAAGCCGGAGGAGATCGAAACCGCGATCACGCGCGCGCTCGCCGCCAAATTCACGCTCGGCGCCGCCAAGGATATAACGCTCAGCCTCGACAGCGAACTGCACCGGCTGAATATGGAACCCGGCGCCAAGGGCGAACCGCGCGTCGAGCATTTGACCTTTGATGGGCGCAGCGGCCGCTTCCATGCGCGGCTCACGCTCCCGAACGGCCCCACGCGCTTCACGCTGCGCGTGGCCGGGCGCGCCACCGCCACGCTGGAAGTGGCGACGGTGGCGGTGCCGATTGCACGCGGCACCACGCTGCGGGACGCCGACATTCTCATGGTGCGGCGCCCGCGCGGCGAGCTCGGCCGCGACTTCATCGCGGACCGCGACAAGGCGATCGGCCTGGCCGCGCGCACCACGCTCGAGCCGGGGCGGCCCTTGCGCGCCGCCGAGCTGATGAAACCGCTGGTGGTCCACCGCAGCGAGCAGGTGACGCTGGTTTACCGCATCCCCGGCATCACGCTGACGGTGCGTGGCAAGGCGACCGAAAGCGGCGCCATCGGCGACACGATCTCCGTGCTCAACGAGCAATCCAAGCGCGTCATCCAGGGCGTGGTGGCCGGGCCCGGCCATGTCGTGGTGAGCACGCAAATGCGCCACCTCGCGGCCAATTTCGCACCCGCCTACAGCCCACCGAATGTCAGCAACCGCTAGCAAGCCGAACCCGGCGCGCAAGCCGCGCCTTTTGTGAAAGTGAATGCGATGAACGTAACGAGATTGACGCGTAACGCGGTGCTGGCGGCCCTTGCGGCGTCGCTGCTTTCCGGCTGCGCCGCCTTCGACCGGCTGGCGACGATCGGCGAGCCGCCGCCGCTGTCGCCGGTCAACAACCCGACCGCGCGCCCCGGCTACAAGCCGGTGCAGATGCCGATGCCGGCGGCGCAGCCCGCCTCCTACAATCCCAATTCGCTGTGGCGCAACGGCTCGCGCGCCTTCTTCAAGGACCAGCGCGCGCACCAGGTCGGCGACATTCTCACGGTCAAGGTCAACATCACCGACAAGGCGATCATCGACAACGAGACCAAGCGCAGCCGCGACGCCAAGGACGATTCCGGCGTCGACAATTTCTTCGGCAAGAACAAGCTGCCGGTGCTGAACCACCAGCTGCCGATGCGTCTCTTCACGGCGGATTCGACGACGTCGACCGACGGCAAGGGCTCGGTCAACCGCTCGGAAGCCTTGACCACGAATGTCGCGGCGGTGGTGACGCAGGTGCTGCCGAACGGCAACCTGGTGATCGAGGGCAAGCAGGAGATCCGGGTCAATTTCGAGATGCGCGAACTGGTGGTGGCCGGCATCGTGCGGCCGGAGGACATCGAGAGCGACAATACGATCGAGTCGACCAAGATCGCGCAGGCCCGCATCGCCTATGGCGGGCGCGGCCAGCTCAGCGACGTGCAGCAGCCGAGATACGGGCAGCAGGTGCTGGATGTGCTGTTGCCGTTCTGACGTTTCGGGGATGCCTCGCGCGGCGAGGCGGAGGCCGGCGCAGGGAGCGCCGGGAGGGGGGCGGCAGCCGAGCCCTGGCTGATAATCGGCGGAGGTTTTCGCGAGGGCTGGGTGGCGAGCCCAGTCATACGGCGGAGGTTTGAGTGGCGTCGGGCGGCCGGGCGCGGCCGCCGCACGTAGCGTAAGTCCTTGAGCTCCCGCGCCGTTTTCGTTTCTAGAGCGGAAGCGGCGACAACGACGCGGCCCCCGGCAGCTCCCCAGCCGGGGGCCGCGGTGTTTATGTTGACTAAAACCAATCGACCAAAGGTTGACGTAAATAGACGTTGCACGCAATTATTGGCTGCAAAGGAAAACTCTCGCCTGACTTCGTGATAGGATAACTCCGAATTATGGGCAGTGGTGCTCGGCAAAAATCCCGACCGGCCCTAGATACAATTACCCTGCGAAATGGGCAGAAAACTTAATTGTCGCACTTTTTGCAACTAGCATTAAGGACGGCACCGTAGGAATCCAATTTAGAGATAGGATCGTTGAAATAGGGTCTGGCAACTATATTTGCACCATTGCGCCACCTTCATTTCTCCGCCTCTGTCTATTATTGCTAAGGCCTGACTATCGTGTACCAAGCTATTACACGAAGGGATTTTGGTGCTGCCAAAAGGGAAAGCTTTACGAATTTCTTGAAGCCTTAATCACGCAAAATATCTCTCCGCTTCATAGCTGGTTTAGACTTTTCAATAGGAACCAGTTGCGTGACAAGGTCGTTTATCGGCTTTTTCCTCTGAAGGTCAAAGAAAGTGTTGCAACACACTACAATACTTCGCCAGAGTTTATGAAACTAATTCTAGGTGACCGACTTGAATACACATGCGCCTTTTTTGATCAAAAGCACACAAGCTTGGAAGCCGCTCAAGAAAATAAAATAGACAAAATCATTGAAAGACTGAATATTTCGGACGCCCACTTTGTTTTGGATTTGGGGTGTGGCTGGGGTCAAATTGCGGAATTGATTTCTCGAAAAGTCGGCGCTCGAATTGTCGGCATTAATCTTTCGGAAGGTCAGATCAAGTTTGCGCAGCGGAAAAAAACATCCGATTTGCTAGAATTCGTTTTAACTGACTATGACAGCTTTAGCGCAGCCAAAAAATTTGATCGGATCTATTCGGTTGGAATGTTGGAGCATATTGGACGGGGCAAGTTAAGCGGATATTTTGCGAAGATTTCCGATTTGTTGGAATCCGATGGCCGCACGCTTGTTCATTGCATCGTTAGACGGCAGGAGGGTTCAACTAACAGCTGGATCGATAGCGAAGTGTTTCCCGGCGCTTATATCCCGAAACTATCGGATGTCATCGAACACATTGATCGTTCCGGTCTTCGAATTACGCAGATTTTCACGCACGATGAGAGCAACTATTTTCGAACGCTCCGAGCGTGGACTAATAACTATTACAAAAATGAGGAGCAGCTAAAAAATATCTTGCCCGCCACTGTCTCCGATCCCGATAGTGAATCGATCATGAGAATTTGGGAGTTTTATCTCAACGCCAGTCAACTGGTTTTCAATTCAAAAAATGGCTACTGCTATAATGTGCAAATCCTGCTACGACATTAGAGAATGCGAGCAACAAGCGCACCAGCTACACTAACGAGCGAGAGGTCAAGCAGAGCTAAGAAAGCAAGGTTGCAATATCCGAAGGTCTTAATCTTTTCAGGCGGCTCAAAAGCTCCGATCAACCGAACTTTCAAAAATAACCGACAAAGGCGATCCAATTGGCGCGACAGAAGGGCTATCTTTATGATCTCTGTCAACTTTAGGAATGAAGAAAATATTATGAAAAGTGAGACCAACATTATCGTCGGGAAAAAGACGGTTCCCGTAATCAGCAATTGACCTGGAAATAGATCAGATATGATTTGGCTTGAACCGGGGCCCGTAACAAACGCATAGGGCCACAGGGCGATCTCCAGCACATTATGGAACATGTTCTGATCAAATCTAGGGAAGGCCGGATTTTGACGTTTGTATAACCAAAAAACACAGGAAATGATTTGGGATACGAAAAACAACGCCACCGCAATCATCGCGTTCTGGGCGAATAAAGGTGTATACTTCTTGGTCTCTAGGCTTCGCGCTACATAAGAGAATGTGAACTTGAGTGAAAAATAATCGAAAAAAAGATTTGAAGACACATAAGCAATAAACATGGCAAAAAGCGCGGGCAAATTTGTTGAGTATTTGAAAATTTGGTAACCGCTGCCATCAAAGAAAACAGGTCTCGTTAAGACAACAAGAGCTAAAATATACAAGCCATATACAGGAGCGAGCCTTTGAATAATGGCTAGCCTATTTCGGTTAATCCATGCGATGTCAACTTCACCGAAGGGCGTCCTCTCTCGCTGTTCGCCCTTGTAACCAAAAATCCAGAGAATTGCGCGTTTCACAATCAATAGGGTTTGCGAACGAATATCCGTTGTGGTCCCCGCCGCCAACGAAGAGTCCTGCAACTGAAGACTCTTATAAAGCTGGAAAGAGAGCAACCCGAGAAGAGCGACTGCAACTATGAGATAGAACAGTATTACCCGCTCAATGCCACTAACAATATTGTAGTTGCTGAATGGCCCCATAATTCGGAGTTATCAGCGACGTAACTTTCATCCACGCTACAGGTAATTGTAGAGCCGCTTTTTTTCGCGCTCCCTCCTTGCCTACAGTCCCCGCTCCCCGCTCCACCCCAGGAGCGTCCCATGCAATTCCGTACCAGCGTCTGTAATTTCCTGCGCCACTGCGAGATCGAGCGCCAACTGTCCGGCCACACCGTCCGCGCCTATGCCAACGATCTCGCCGATTTCCGCAAATTCCTGATCGCCGATGCGGCGGCTTCGGATGCCGCCGCCGGCACGGCACCTGCGGACAGCTCCACCCCCACCACCCTCGCCGCCATCACCCCCGAAACCCTCTCGCGCTATCTCGCCGACATGCTCGGCCGCCGCCGGCTCAGCGCCTCGACCGTGCGCCGGCGCTTTGCCTGCCTGCGCGCCTTCTTCCGCCAGCGCGCGCACGCGGAAGGGTTCGAAGACCCCTGCGCCGCCCTGAAGCTGCAACTGCCGCGCCGCAAGCGGCTGCCGCGCACGCTGTCGCGCCCGGAGATTTCTTCGCTCATGGCCTCGCTCGCGCTCGTCGCCGGCGCGCCGCAGGCAAGCGAAGCCGCGCTCGGCCTCGCGGTCGGGCTGATGGTGGCGACCGGCGTCCGCGTGGGAGAATTGTGCCGGCTCGCGATCGAGGACGTCTCGCCCGACGGCGCTTCCGCGCGCGTGCACGGCAAGGGCTCGCGCGACCGCGTGGTCTATGTCAGCGACGCGGCACTCAGACGCGCGCTGCGCGCGCTGATCGATCAGCGCCGGCGCGAGGGCCGCACGCATGGGGCGCTGTTCTTGAACCGCCACGGCGCGCCGATGAAGCCGCAGTCGATCCGCGCGCGCCTGCGCCGCTATGCGCGCCAGATCGGGCTTGCGCGGCGCATCACGCCGCACATGCTGCGCCACACCGCGGCGACGCTGCTGATCGAGACCGGTGTCGACATCCGCTTCGTGCAGCGCCTGCTCGGCCATTCCAGCATCGCCACCACCGAGATCTACACCCACGTCTCCGACGAGGCGCTGCGCGTCACGCTCGAGCGCGCCAACGTGCTGGCCATGCTGGGCGAGCGCGGCTCCGAACGGCGCGCGCGGGCGACCGCGCGGCTTTGACCAGGATCAAGGCGGGCGCGCGTTGTTGTGGCGATGGTCCCGGCATATCTCGCAGGAGCTCCAGCATGTTCACACACGCTTTCACCCGCACGACCGCCGCCGCGGCCATCGCCGGCCTGCTCGCCACCGCAGCAGTGCCGGCGGCCGCGGCGCCGGCGCCATCGAGCGTCGCAACACTGAAATCCGCGGTCGCCGGTCCGCTCACGAACGTGCGCTGGCGCGGCAGCCGCCACCACCACGGCAACAGCGGCGCCGCGGTCGCCGCCGGCATCCTGGGCGGCTTGCTCCTCGGCGGCATGATCGCCTCGTCGCCGGGCTATGGCTATTACGATTACGCCCCGCCGCCGGGCTATTACCGCGGCTCGAGCGACGATGCGTGGCTGGACTATTGCTTCTCGCGCTATCGCTCGTTCGATCCGCGCAGCGGCACCTATCTCGGCTATGACGGCCGCCGGCACTATTGCCGGTAAAATAGCCGACTGAAACGACGATGCCCGGCGCTGAGGCCGGGCATCGGTTGAGCGTCAAATCTGCATTCGATCTCAATCGTCGCGATACACTCGCTCGCGGCGCTCGTGACGCTCCTGCGCCTCCACCGACAGCGTGGCGATCGGCCTTGCCTCCAGCCGGCGCAGCGAGATCGGCTCGCCGGTCTCCTCGCAATAGCCGTAGGTGCCGTCCTCGAGACGGGTCAGCGCCTCGTCGATCTTGGCGATCAATTTGCGCTGGCGGTCGCGCGCGCGCAGCTCGATGGCGCGGTCGGTCTCCGATGAGGCGCGGTCGGCCAGATCGGGGTGGTTCTGGTTCTCTTCCTGCAGGTGCTGCAGGGTATCCTTGGCCTCCCTGAGGATATCCTCCCGCCACGCCAGCAGCTTGACGCGGAAGTACTCCCGCTGCCGTTCGTTCATGAACGGCTCCTTGTCGCTCGGCCGATAGGTCTTGGTCCTGGCCAACATCCCACTGACTCCCTGGTCTTTTTCTTCTTGGTAGCGAAGCCACCCTCCCGGTGCGGCAGGCTTATATACGCGCGCCGCCGGCCCGACAATATCCGAATACAGCTGGGGGATTCACCCGATTTGTGTGACAGGTCAATGACTTGAGGCTTGCCCGCGGCGCGCCGTTAAGCATGCCGCAAGATCGGCGCAGGCCGGAAAGCCTGTCGCCGGTTCAGCTCAAGCCGGCCTTGGCGAGTTCCACCGCGACCCGCAGGTCGATCTCGCCGAGCACCGCATCGAGCCCGGCGTCGCCGGAAGCGTCGGTCAGCCCGTCGGCGGCGACCTTGAGGCGGGACAGCATGGAGCGGTCGACCGAGCCGTCGATGAACCCGAGTTTCAGCTCATCGAGCACGTCGAGCGCCCGCTTGCCCTTGGCGACCGCGCGCTTCTTGCGCGTGCCGGCATCCTCCACGCCTTGCAGGGCGATCAGCGCATCGACCGTCGAAATGGCGCGCAGCGAACCGGCGGCGGCGGCATTGCGCGGCGCCTCCTGCTCGGCGAGCGTGAAGCCGCCGCCGGAAGCACGGCGCGGCCCGGCCGGCTTGCCGGCGAGCGCAGTTCCGTTCGGTCCGTAGATGCGCATGGCGATCGGTCCCCCGATACCCTTGAGCCTGGGCTTTTATGGTTAACCGCCGGTAAACAACCCGGCAGAAATTACCGCCCCGGCCGAACGTGCCCGGCTGCCGGCGCGCCCTCGCAGCCTGTCCGATTCAAAAAGCCGAGCATCGCCAAAGCCTTGCGCACAGGCGCCGGCTTGGCACGGGCTTCGCATAACAAGGGGAAGTCGAACGTCACATTGGGGAGCAGTGATGACGCAGACGTTGCGGGCCGCGTTGCTGGCCGTCTTGATGGGTTTGTGCGTCCCGGTGGGAGCCGGGGCGACGTCGCGCATCAAGGATCTCGCCAATATCGAGGGCGTGCGCCAGAACCAGCTCATCGGCTACGGCCTGGTGGTTGGCCTCAACGGCACCGGCGACACGCTCAACAACATCCCCTTCACCAAGCAGTCGCTGCAGGCGATGCTGGAGCGGCTCGGCGTCAACGTGCGCGGCCAGACGCTGCGCACCGGCAACGTGGCGGCTGTCATGGTGACCGCCAATCTGCCGGCCTTCGGGACGCAAGGCACCCGCATGGACATCACCGTGTCGGCGCTCGGCGACGCCAAGAGCCTGCAAGGCGGCACCCTGCTGGTCACGCCCCTGCTCGGCGCAGACGGCAATGTCTACGCGGTCGGCCAGGGCTCGGTCGCCATCGGCGGCTTCCAGGCCGAAGGCGATGCCGCCAAGATCGTGCGCGGCGTGCCCACCGTCGGCCGCATCCCCAACGGCGCGCTGATCGAGCGCGAGATCGACTTCAATCTCAATCGCCAGAACCAGCTGCGCATGGCGCTGCGCAATCCCGATTTCACCACCGCGCGGCGCATCGCCGCCGCCATCAACGACTTCATCGGCGTGCCGACCGCCGAGCCGCTCGATCCCGCCACCATCGGCATCACCGTGCCGAAGCAATATCGCGGCAACGTGGTGTCGCTGTTGACCGACATCGAGCAGCTCCAGGTCGAGCCCGACCAGGCCGCCAAGATCGTCATCGACGAGCGCTCCGGCATCATCGTCATGGGTGCCGACGTGCGCGTCTCCACCGTGGCGGTGGCGCAGGGCAACCTCACCGTGACGATCAGCGAGAGCCCGCAGGTCAGTCAGCCGACGCCGTTCTCGCGGGGCGGCACCACCACGGTCGTGCCGCGCACCCGCATCGGCGTGCAGGAGGACGGCAAGAAGCTCGCCATCGTGCGCGACGGTGTCTCCTTGCAGCAACTGGTCGACGGGCTCAACGCGCTCGGCATCGGCCCGCGCGACATGATCGCCATCCTGCAGGCGATCAAGGCGGCGGGCGCCATCCAAGCCGACATCGAGGTGATGTGATGGCCGGTACCTTCAGCCTACCGGCGCCCGGCCTCAAGCCGATCGACCTCCTGATGAACGGAGCGATCAAGGCGCCGGAGGCCGCGACCAAGACGAAAGCCAAGGCGGCGGCGCAGAATTTCGAAGCCGTTTTCCTCAATTCCATGTTCCAGCAGATGTTCACCGACATCGGCGGCGACGGCCCCTTCGGCGGCAACGGGGCGACCGGCGTGTGGCGCTCGATGCTGACCGACCAATATGCCCGCACCTTCGCCAAGGCCGGCGGCGTCGGCATCGCCGACCAGGTCTACAAGACGCTGCTGGCCCAGCAGGAGGCGCACCCATGAGCGCTGAGATGCAAGCCCCGATCGCCAGCGCCGGCGACGCCGAGCAGGCGATCGCCGAGCTCTACGCGACCCTGGACGGGCTGGAGACGACCATCGCCGAGGAAACGATCCGGCTGCGCGCCGGCCGCTTGAGCGCCGCGCACGAGCTGGAGAAAGCCAAGACCGATCTCACCCGCCGCTACACGGTGCAGAGCGAGCGGGTGAAGGCGGCGCGCGGGCTGATCGCCCGGACGCTGCCGGAGGCGGCGCAGGCATTGCGCGTCCGGCACGAGCGGTTTCAGTCGCTGCTGCAGACCAATCTGACGGTGGTGGCGACGGCATACGCTGTCTGCGAAGGCATCGTACGCGGCGTCTCCGGCGAGCTCGCCCGCAAGCACACGCCTTCGACTTATGGCGCCTGCGGCCGCGCCAACGCGCCCGCGGCCAAGACCAGCCAACCGCTCGCGCTCTCGCGCACCCTTTAAGCGCGCTTACGCGCCGGCTTCGACGCCGGCTTGGCCTTCGCCGGCGCGCCGCGCCGCAGCCGCGTGAGCGACTCATCGTCGGCGAAAACGCTTTCGAAATGCGCGAGCGTCCCCTTGGCGGGCCGCTCGCCGCTAAGTCCTGCCGGCGGCATCCAGGCTGCGTCCGGCAGGCGCTGGGTGGCGGCGAACCACTCGGCCGGGCTGTCGCCGATCGCCGCCCGAAAGTCATATTGCTTCGCCGGCTCGGCGAGCAGGCCGAGCCAGAGCACCATAAAATCCATGGCGGCCTGCGCCGACGTCAGATTCTCCGATACGTAGCGGGTCGCGTTCTGCGAGATTTTGTCGCGCAACTCGGGCAGCAGCAGCAACATCTGCAGCAGCGATGCGCACTCCGCGATGTCGCGCGCGATGAAGCCGGTCTCGCTGTCGCGCACGATCGCCCGTTCGGCCGGATTGCCGAGTACGACCGGCGTCAGGCCGAGCGACATGGCCTCGACCAGCGCGTTCTCTGCGGTGCCGTAGTGGTCCGGCCGCAGCGGGTAGAAGAAGATGTCGGCTTCGCCGAGCGCGGCGGCCGGATCGTCGGTTTCACCGCACAGACGGACGCGGTCGGGATGGCGCATCTCGCGCACGCATTCGGCGACGGCTTCGCTCGCCGCACCCCACACTGCGACCTGAATGTCACCGCCGATCAATCGGTCGATCGCCTCGAAGAAACCGGGATGCATCTTGATGAAATCGACGGTGCCGAGATAGGCGATGGCCGGCGGCCGTCCCGGCACCGGCTGGCGCCGCGGTCGACCGATAAAACCGAAACCGCTGTTGATGACCGAAATCTTGCGTTTATCGGGAAGCGCCGAAAGTCCGGGGATCGACAGCGAGGCTTCTGTCGAAAACACGAAGCGTCCCGCCGCTGCAATAAGCCCCGGCTGGATCAGGGGCCGGAAAAGTCCCGAGACATGCGACCAGATGACGGTTCTCATGGCCGGAAAGTCGCAGCGTGCCAGGCACTCGAACAGACGCGGATGGTTCCAGAATTCGAACTGGACGATGTCGGCCTCGTGCGCGAGCGTGGCGACCTCCTCCAACCGTCCGGCGACGACGACCCGCGCGCCGGCCTTTTCCAGCGCATCGACATGGCGCCGCTCGCGCGGCGGCTCGAGCAAAACGTAAGTCTGCCGCACGACCTCAGGCAAGGCGGGCGCGAGCGCCGCGTGCGCCTTGCCGACGCCGCCGCCCAGATGCGGTGTTACATGCAAAACCTTCATTCGGCCGCCACGGCGGTGAATTCGCGCCGGCCGCCCGGCGCTTCGAGGTCGGGATCGACGGCAACCGCCTTTTTGAAGCGATCAAGCAGCGCGACGCGGTGCGCGTCGATATTGTCCGGCAGGCAATGGCTGAGCTGGCCGCAATTGCCGCACACGCCGTTCTGCCGGCGGCGGCCTTCGAGGTGCTGCAGGCGCAGCGCGTTCATTGCCTCCGAATTCCAGATGTCCTTCATCGCCTGCGTGCGCGCGTCGCCGATGATCAGCTTGCGGCCCCAGTCGAGGAAGCAGGATGAAACGAGCCCATCGGCGTTCACCGAATAGCCGTAGAAGATATAGGGACAGGTATCGGTGTCGCCGATCTCCTGCTGGTAAATGCCCTTGCTGATCGTGACGCCGGTATGCGCCTCTATGTCGAACCCGGGCCAGCAGGGCGCAAAGTTCTCGACGAAGATGCGGTCGCAATGATCGCCAAACGTATCGAGGAATTCCTGGCGCTGCGCTTCGGTTACGAGCTCGCCCGGGATCTTGACCACGATTTCGCAAGTGCCCCTGTTGGCGTAGAGCCACTTCACGTTCTCGATGAACTTCGGCAGGTCGAATGCGAAGCCGGTGAAGCGGCGATAGGTCTCCTCGGTCATGCCGTCGACCGAGATGTTGATCTTGTCGATGCCGGCTTCCAGCACCGGGCCGACGCGCTCGGGCGACAAGAACGTGCCGTTGGTCGTGGTGTCGATATAGTCGACATGGCCCGATTTCTTCGCATAGGCGACCATGTCGGCGAGCTTCTTGTTCAGGAACGGCTCGCCGTCCTTGTACATGCGCAGTACCTTGATGGGCTTGTCGAACGCGCCGAGGTCGTCGATCACCTTCTGGAACAGGTCGAGCTTCATGACGCCCTGGAAGCGCCCGGTCTCGGCGATCATGTCGCGATGACCGGTCGGGCAGAACGTGCATTTGAAATTGCACGAGCTCGCCGGGTCGACGAACACGACGAACGGCGTCGACAGCGGGATCACCGTTTCGAGCGCGGTGCGTCCGGTGAGATTGATACGCGGTTCGAGGCGGGCTTTCATGGCGGTCCTAAGGCAAGAGGCGTTCGCCTCTTGTGGTACAGGACAATGGTTAATAGAAATTAACCAAACGCAGGTGGCTAGCCGGCGATACCGACCACGACCGGCGGATCGGCGGGATTGTCGGGGCGGGCGCCGAAGCGCAGCAGGTCGCGGCGGCCGTATTCGTCGGCGATTGCTTCCGCCAGGGCGCGCACGGCGATCGGCCTGCCCGAGCAGATATTGATCGGCCCTTCCCGACCCCCGAGCGCCGCTTCCACGATCAGGCGGCCGGCCGCGCGCACGTCGAGATAATCGCGCAGCTGATCGCCGCGCGACAGTTCGGCCGGGCGCCCGGCGCCGAGCTGCGCGCGCAGGTAAGGCACGAGCCGGCGCGCGTCCTCGCCATCTTCCGCGCCTTGGCCATAAAGGTAGAACAGCCGGCACCAGGCAAACGAAACGCCTTGCGGCGGCAGCAGCCGCGCCAGCGCCTGGAACGTGTCGGCTTTGGCCTGGGCATAGGGCGTTGCCGGCTTGAGCGGGGTCAAGACGCTCAAGTGACCGGCGGCGAGGTCGTATTCGAAGCAGGTGCCGACGCCGACGAAGCGGCTGACGCCTGCCTGCGCCGCCCCTTGCGCCAGCCGCAGCGTGCCCTCCTGGCAGTCGCGGTTCTTGGGCGATTGCAGATAGCGCCCGGGCTCCGCGTACCAGGCGGCGTGAATGACGGTATCGACGCCCGCGCAGACGTGCGCCCACCAGTCGGCACTCTCGGCAAACAAATCCGGCGCCTCGACGATATTTTCGACTGGCGCAGCCAGCCGCGCGTGCGTTCCTTCCCGGATAACCGCGCGCACCGCCACGCCGCGCGCGCGCAGCGCCTTGAGCACCTGCCGCCCGACAAAGCCGGTCGCGCCGGTGAGCAGGACGGTCATGCGACCTCCAGCCGCGGCACGGCGGTAACAAATTTCATTCCCGACGCCGCGAGCGCTGCCTGCTGCGCCTTGATTTCCGGCGCGATATTCCACGGCAGGATGAGCAGATAGTCGGGCGGCTTCGCGCGAAGCGCGGCGGGCGGCAGGATGGGGATGTGACTGCCCGGCATGAACTTGCCCTGCTTGGAGGCGGCGGCGTCGCAGACGAACGGCAGCAGCTCGGGGGTCACGCCGGCATAGTTGAGCAGCGTGTTGCCTTTGGCGGCCGCGCCATAGGCGGCGACCGACTGCCCCGCGCTTTTCCGCTCGCGCAGGAAACGCAGAAGATCGTCCCTGATCGCGTCGGCGCGCGCCTGGAAGGCGCGGTAGGGCGCGAGCGTCTGCAAGCCACGGCGCCCTTCTTCGGCGAGCAGCGCGACGACGGTTTCGGAGGTCGCGCGCGCGTCGCCATCGTGACAGCCGTAGAGCCGCAGGCTGCCGCCGTGGGTCGGTAATTCTTCGACGTCGAACACGCGCAGGCCGGCAGCCGCGAAGATGCGCGCGGCGGTGAACAGCGACAGATAGGAAAAGTGCTCGTGATAGATGGTGTCGAACTGGGCGCGCTCGATCAACCGCATGACATGGGGAAATTCCAGCGTGATCGTGCCGCCGGATTTGAGCGCCGCCTTCAGCCCGCGCGTGAAGTCGTTAATGTCGGGCACGTGCGCATAGACATTGTTGCCCGCGATCAGATCGGCCTGGCTCCCCTCGGCCGCGAGCCGCCGGCCGAGCGTCTCGCCGAAGAATTCGCGCAAGACCGGGATGCCGAGCTTTTCGGCGGCCGCCGCAGTGCTCGCGGTCGGCTCGATGCCGAGACAGGGAATGCCGGCCGCAACAAAGTTCTTCAGCAGGTAACCGTCATTGCAGGCGACCTCGATGACGAAGGATCGCTGCGTCAGCCCAAGCTCGCCGATCATTTTGCCGGCGTAGCGCTTGGCGTGGTCGAGCCAGCCGATGGAGGTGCTGGAAAAATAAGCGTAGTCGGCATCGAACAGTTCGTCGGCGGCAGCCGTGTCCTCGGTCTGCACCAGCCAGCAGCGCTCGCAGACCATGACCTTCAGCGGATAGCGCTTCTCGGGACGGCCGAGCGACGCCGTCGTCAGATAGGCATTGGACGGCGGCGCGACGCCGAGGTCGACGAAGGTGTGCGCGAGCGGCGCGCCGCAGTGGCGGCAGTTCATGGCGAAACGCCTGCGAAGCTGGCGCCGATCCGCGCATGATGCGTATCGCGCGCCGAGAGCGCGGCGATCGGCAGCGGCCAGTCGATGGCGAGCTCCGGATCGCGCGGATCGAGGCCGTCTTCGGCGGCGGCGTTGTAAGGCGCCGAATGGCAATAGATCAATTCGGCGCCGCCGCTCAGCGCTTGGAAGCCGTGCGCGAAGCCTTCCGGGATCAGCAGGGCGCGATTGTTGGCGGCGGACAGGCGCTCGCCGTGCCAGCGCAGAAAGGTCGGCGATCCTTCGCGGATATCGACCGCCACGTCGAAGACTTCGCCGCGGATGCAGCTCACCAGCTTCGCCTCGGCATGGGGCGGGCGTTGGAAATGCAGCCCACGTACGGTGCCTTTCTTGGCCGTTGAGGTGTGATTGATCTGCGCGACCGGGCCGTTCCAGCCGGCCGCGCGCAATTCCTCGGCGCAGAACAGCCGCGCGAAAGCTCCGCGCGCGTCGCTCAAAGGTTGACGCTCGATGAGTTTGAGCCCCGGCAAAGGCAGATCGATGACGGCGAAGCGGCTCATGTCAGGCGTGCGCATGCGCCGGCACCGGCTCTTGGCCGTGCGCCAGCGCCTCATAGGCACTGATATCCGCGCGGCATAGATCGAGTGCGGCGGCGCCGTCGCGCTGGGCGCGATACCAAGCCATGGTCCAATGCACCGCCTGCACCAAGGTCAGCACCGGCGCTACGCCAAGCGTCGCGCGAGCCTTGGCGTTGTCGAGCGCGAGCCAGGCGGCTTCGTGCGGGCCCTCGCTGCCGTCGCCGTAAACGACCTCGCCCGCGCCATAGACCGCGCGCGCAAGCTCCACCACTTCGCGCACCGCGGCCGCGCCGTCCGCGTCCGGGCCGAAATTATAGGCGCCGGCGAGCGCCGGCTGCTCCCATAGCGCCTGTGCCAGGGCCAGATAACCGGCGAGCGGTTCGAGCACGTGCTGCCACGGCCGCACCGCGCCCGGGCGCCGCACCTGCATCGGCTGCCGCGCCTGCCACGCCCGCACCGCGTCCGGAATCAATCGGTCGTCCGACCAGTCGCCGCCGCCGATCACATTGCCGGCGCGCGCGCTCGCCACCGCGGTGCCCTGCTCCGCGAGAAAAGATTGGCGATAGCTGTCGATGACGATCTCGCAGGCCGCCTTGCTGGCGCTGTAGGGATCTTGCCCGCCGAGCGCGTCGCCCTCGCAATGCGGTCGGTCGTCGCCCCGGTCGCGATAGACCTTGTCGGTCGTCACCATCACCGCCGCGCGCAGCGCTTCGAGCCCACGCAGCGCCTCCAACACATGCGCCGTGCCCATGACATTGGTCTCGAATGTGACGAGCGGCGCCCGGTAGCCGGCGCGCACCAAGGGCTGCGCCGCCAGATGCAGGACGATCTCGGGACGCGCGTCCCGCACCAGCGCGGCGAGCGCCTCGCCGTCGCGGATATCGCAGAAATGGCTGCGGCACAGCGCGGCGATATTCGCCGCCTCGTACAGATTGGGCTCGGTGAGCGGCGGCAGGCCGATGCCGGTCACATCTGCGCCGAGCCGGTTCAGCCAGACCGTCAGCCAGGCGCCCTTGAAGCCGGAATGGCCGGTGAGCAGCACCCGCTTGCCGCGCCAGAACGAAGCCCGCGGCGCGGGCGTCACTGCCAGACCTTCCACGGCGCCTTGCCGGACGCCCACAGCTCTTCCAGCACGTTCTTGTCGCGCAGCGTGTCCATCGGCTGCCAGAACCCACGGTGCTCGAAGGCCATCATTTCGCCCATGGCGGCGAGCCGGATGACCGGCGAGCTCTCCCAGGGCGTGTCGTCGCCGTCGATGAAATCGAGGCAGCGCGGCGATAGCACGAAGAAGCCGCCGTTGATCAGGCCGCCGTCGCCGCGCGGCTTTTCCGAAAAGCCGGTGACGATGTCGCCGTCGCGCACCAGGGCGCCGAAGCGCCCGGGCGGGCGCACCGCGGTGACGGTCGCCAGCCGGCCATGGGTGTGGTGGAAATCGACCGCCGAGCGGATGTTCACATCCGCGATGCCGTCGCCATAGGTGAAGCAGAATGCCTTTTCGTTGCCGATATAGTCGGCGACGCGCTTGAGGCGCCCGCCGGTCAGCGTGTTTTCGCCGGTATCGACCAGCGTCACCCGCCAAGGCTCGGCCTTGCGCTGGTGCACGATCGCACTGTTGTCGGACAGATCGAAAGTGACATCCGACATGTGGAGGAAGTAATTGGCGAAATATTCCTTGATGACGTAGCCCTTGTAACCGCAGCAGATCACGAAATCGTTGGCGCCGTGCGCCGAATAGATCTTCATGATGTGCCAGAGGATCGGCTTGCCGCCGATTTCGATCATCGGCTTCGGCCTCAGATAGCTTTCCTCGGAAATGCGCGTGCCGAGCCCGCCGGCGAGGATGACGACTTTCATGGCCGTTTTTGATGCGCTGGATCAGGAATCGATCAAAGTGCCAGCGCCCGGGCGCCAGCCCCCTTTTGCTCACAACGCGTCAACTGATTCGTCCGTGAGTCTAGCTGCGGCGGCTTCGGTAAGTAAACACCTAGCCGCCGGCGGCCGCGGCCAAAGGCGCCTGTCCCGCGCGCCGGTCGATGACCGCCTGCCAGAAATCGAAATAACTTTGCGCGGCCGATGGCGAAAACAGCGCCATGAAGCCGCTGACGCCGGCCAGCATGGCGTGAAACGACATCTGCCCGCTCGCGCGCAGCAGCACGGCACAGAGCTTGTCGACTTCGGGCGTCAGGTCGGAGCCGAAGCTCGTGCGCTGCTGAACGCGGAAGCGCTCGAACATCGCGGAGAACCACAGATCGGCGATCGGCTGGCGCTTGCTCAGCGGGTAGTCCGGGAATATGTCGGCGTTGCGGATGAGGGCTGCCCCCTCGAACCCGCAGAGAAACCAGTGCAGCTTGTTGATCGCCGGGTCCATGCCGGCGTCGGCATAGTGCGCGAGGTCGCGTTGCTGCGCCGTTTCGGGCGCCTCCCATGGACCCATGTCGTACAAGTAGAACAGCCGGTCGAGGTCGAGGAAGCGCCCATTGAGCAGGTAGAGCAAGCTCATGATCTGATCGTGGAACGAAAAATAAAACGGCATGGTCTTGATGAAGGCCATGATGCGGTTGACCAACGCGCGCCTCACGGCGGAATAGACCAGCACGTTCGGCCCGGCATATTTGAGATAACCGGTCACGCGCGCGGCCGGATCGCCCGATTCCGTATCCTGATAGTTCACGAGCGAGGAGCCGGCGCCCCCGTCGATCAGGAAGGTGCCGGTGATACCTGCGACGGTCGAATCCCGGGCGGCGCCCTCGATGGCGCGTGAAAGCGCCGCCAGCGCGCGGTCGAAGCCGATATCATCGTCACCGAACATGAAGACGAACTCGCCGCGCGCAACGTTCAAAAGCTCGGTGATATTTTTTAGCGGCCCGCACGGTTCGACCGAGACGATGTTGCAGTTTTCAGCCTGCATGCGGGCGAAGTAGCCGAGCAGTTCGCGCTTTTGCGCGTCGCCCGAATTGTCGCGCACGAGAACCTCGACGTTCGGCCCGGCCCAGGAGCAGGCCTGCGCGATCCGCGCGCAAGCCTGAATGTCTTTCCGGTGGGTCGGAAGCAGGACCGAAAGCTGCATAGGTTCCAATCGCCGCTGTCGGCGCGACCGGAAAGGTCCCACCGCATGGGGCCTGTCTATCTGATTCGCTGTCGCCCCGGACGCTTTCGGCGCTGGGCAAGGGCGGCCGGCAATGGCAAAAACGATGCTGATTGATTCGCCGGAAACGGAAGCGAGCGGCAATTGCCATACCGGGCCCGATCGTTTGACGCCCTGCCCAACCTCGATCAGTCCTTGGCCTTGCTGGACGCGATCGCGGAGGCGCCCTGCCCGTGCGGCCCGGTTCCAGCCGATAAGCCGATCGCGCTCTACGGCGCCGGCAATCTCGGTCTGCTGGCGCGCGACTTTTTGTCCGCCGTCGGCGTGGGCTTCGATCTGGTTATCGACCGCAACGCAGGACAACTGGCGCAAGGCGCTGCATGGAACGGCACGGCTGTGCTGCGTCCCGACGAAGTGGCCCCGGCGATCAAAGGCGACATCCGCGTGGCGGTCAGCGTCGCCAACGCGCCGTTTGTGCCGATCAGGCAAGCTCTGTCGGAGCAAGGCTTCGCCGACGTGGTGCCGTTCTACGATCTGGCCGAAAGCTTTCGCCACCTGCACCCGCTGTCGAACGGCTGGTTCGCGTCACCGCTCGGCGCGGCCGAACGCGAGGACACCGCGAAAGTGCTGGCGCATTGGGACGACGATATTTCGCGCGCGCATCACTTGCAGTTCCTGGCCTGGCGGCGGCTGCGCGAGGAATGGGCCTTCGCGCCGGCGCCCACGCCCGAGGGCGAACGGTTTTTCATTCCCGAGGTCGCGTGCGCCTTGCACGGTGAGGAAACCTTCCTGGACGCCGGCGCCTATCACGGCGGCGTGGCCGAGTGCTTCATGCGGCAGACCGGCGGCGAATTCCGCGAGATCGTGGCGGTGGAGCCCGACCCTTCCAACCGGGCGGTGCTGCAGGACCGGCTGCGCTTCAACCTGCCGGACGATGCGCGAATCGCCATCTGCGACTTCGCGCTGGCCGACCACGAGCATGCGGCGCCCTTTCATGACGGCTTGGGCTATGCCTCGCAGCTTTCCGACACCGGCCGCATGCGCGTGACGACGCGGCGGATCGATGCGCTCGATCTTTCGCCGAGCTTCGTCAAGCTCCATCTCGAAGGCGGCGAGCTGCCTGCGCTGCTCGGCGGCTGCGAGACGCTGCTACGCGCGCGGCCCATCGTGGCCGCGACCGTCTATCACAATGCCGACGGCATCTGGAAAACGCCGCGCTGGCTGATGGACACGCTCGCCGACTACCGCTTCCTGTTCCGCGTGCATTCCTGGTGCGGCACCGGCGCCGTCGTCTACGCCATTCCGCGCGAGAGAGCCGCGGCATGATCCCGACCGTCGAAACCTTGCGAGCGGCGGCGGCCGGCGTGTCGGAGGCGGTGCCGGAAGGCCTCATGCGCGGCGAGATTTCCGTCGGTCTTTACGGGCTCGGATTCCTCGGGCGCGCGGCCTTTGCGCAACTGCAAGCGCGCGCCGTCCGGCTCGTGTCTTGCTACGACGCGAGCCGCGCGTTGCAAGGCACGTTGCACGAGGGTCTGCCGGTCCATGACGCCGGCGCGCTCAAGACCTCCGCGCCCGATTTTATGGTCGTGGCCGCACGGCACGCCGTACCGTGGGTATCGCAAATGCTGTCCGGACTTGGCATCGCGCATGTGTCCTACGATGCATGGCAAGTGGCGTCGAATTTCGAGGCCTTCCGCCGCGTTCACGACGAGCTACTTAACGACGAGCGCTCGCGCGCCGTGCTGCGCGCACTGATGATGGCGATGCTGACCGGCGACAAGCGCTATTGCGCGGCCGTCTACGAGAAGGATCAGTATTTCTGCCTGCCGCGCTTCCGCGGCTGGGAAACGGAAATCTATGTCGACGCCGGCGCCTTCACCGGCGACAGTTCCGAGCGGTTCCTGTGGGCCCAGAACGGCGTGTTCGCGAAGATCTATGCCTTCGAGCCAGGCCCCCGCCAATTCGCCGCGCTCAAGGCGCGCAGCCGCCGCCTGATTGAGGAGTGGGCGCTCGATCCGGACAGCATCGAACTCGTCAACGCCGCGCTGGGCGAAGCCGAGCGCGCCGGTGGCGCGAAAAGCGCCAACGGTCAAATGACCAATCTGGCGGTTGCCGGCGAGATCGGCGCGGGCGCCACGGCCGTCGACATCGTCGGTCTCGACCGTTTTCTGGACGGGCGCCGCATCAGCTTCCTCAAGGCAGACGTCGAGGGGATGGAAATGGCGCTGCTAAAAGGCGCGCGCGAGACGATCCGCCGCCACCGGCCCAAGCTAAGCATCTGCGTCTACCACTATCCGACCGACATTCCGGACATCGCGACCTATCTCGCCGAGCTCGTGCCGGACTATCGGTTCGCCTTGCGCCATCATTCGCCGCAGCTAATGGAATCGGTGCTCTATTGCTGGACAGACTGAAGCGGAAAACGAGTGGGGCGCCCGCGGAGCGGGCCGACGATTATCGCCAGCGCGTCGCCGATAGCGCACATAGCCCTCGACACCCGAAATGTTGGGCATGTAGCCTATGCAACGGTGATTCGCTCGATGCCGCGCATCTGACGTGTAATCAACCTCTCGCTCCAAGAGCCCGCTCCAGGAGGCGTCTTGGGCGTAAACCGTCACCGATTTCGTGTCGATTTTCCCGCGTCCTTGCCAGTCCAGTGAACCAACGAAGACCACCTTCGTCGCGCGTCCAACCGGCTAAAAACAGCATCACACTATGAAGGCAAAATTCGAGACGCGAAGCCCGATTGAAGACCGGATCGATCTTGCGGACGTCATTCCGCTTTCCGCGCCGCTGACGGTGGTCGCCGAAGTGACGAGCGTGTGCAACCTCCGGTGCCATTTCTGCCCTACCGGGGACATCAAGCTGACGAAAGAAACCGGAAAATTCCGCGGCCTGATGGAGTTCGCGCTGTTTCAGAAGCTGATCGCGGACATCGACACTCTGCCGACGCCGGTCAAGGCTCTCCATCTCCACAAGGATGGCGAGCCGCTGATGCATCCAAAATTCTGCGACATGGTCCTTGCGGCTCGCAGATCACCAAACATTGAAAAGATCGAAACCACGACCAACGGCGTCTTGCTCAACCCGGAGCTCAACCGGCGCCTCGTCGACACCGGAATCGATCGAATAAAAATCTCCGTCTACGGCCTTTCGACGAGCAGCTTCAAGGAGAGCACGAAAGCCAATGTCGATTTCGACCGCTACGTCGAGAATATCGCCGACTTGTACAGCCGAAAGAACAGCGCGAAGTTATATATAAAAATAATGGAGGAAGGCCTTTCGGAGGAGGCAAAACAAACGTTTCTGACGACCTTCGGCGACATAGCTGATGTGGTATTTTTCGAGCATTGCGTCGATACCTGGCCGGATTTCAACTTCGACGAGGGCGGCAACCTTATCGCGTCGGACGTCGGGGTCATGGGACAAAGCGTCCGCCCGTACAAAAAGGTCTGCCCACAGCCGTTCTTCAACTTTACCGTCTGTTCCGACGGGCGCGTGACGGCTTGCTGTGCGGATTGGCAGGTTAGATTGGTCGTCGGCGACATCCGACACGCCTCATTGACTGATATCTGGCACGGCAAGGAATTCAACGACCTCCGATTGATGATGTTGCGGGGAGAGCGCGCATGCCATTCGCTGTGCGGGCAATGCGGATACCCGACCGTGGCATGCATCGACGACATCGACGATGCCGCGCCTTCTCTGCTGGAGCGGTTTCAGCAGTATGCGATGGCAGAGTGAGCGCGCTCACTTTGTCATCGCAAGACTAAGACACACAGCGCGGATGGCCAGGGTAAACGTCCGCCCTCGACGGTTGCGACCAGACATGAACCCCGATGAATTTGCCCAACAGTCCACCCGCGAGATCGCGTCGCAAGGCGCGGACGCGCCTTTATTGGCGGCGACCCGGGCCCTTCATCGAGCAATGGGCGCCCACAACTATTTCCACCATTTTTCCTGGGCCGGCCTGCCCATCATTCAATGTCCGCAAGATGTCGTGCAAATGCAGGAATTGGTTTGGCGTATCCAGCCCGAACTGATTGTCGAAACCGGCGTCGCGCGCGGCGGATCGCTCATGCTCTATGCCTCCCTGCTCGAATTGAACGCGGCGTGCGGCGGACCGCTGAATGCAAAGGTCCTGGGAATAGATATCGACATCCGCAAACACAACCGGACGAAGATCGAGGCCCATCCGCTCTTCAAACGGGTTTCGCTTATCGAGGGATCGAGCGTTTCTTCGGATGTTATCGACAAGGTCAAAACGGTCGCACGCGGCAAGGCCAAGGTGATTGTCTGCCTGGATTCCAACCATACCCATGACCACGTGTTGGCGGAGTTGGAGGCCTATGCGCGGCTGACATCGGTGGGGAGTTATTGCGTCGTCTTCGATACGATCGTCGATGAGTTTCCGGCGGAGAGCTATAGGAATGCTCCGTGGGGGCCCGGCAACAATCCAAAAACCGCAGTCATCGAATTCCTCAAAAGCCACCCGGAATTCGAAATCGACAAGAGCATTCAATACAAGCTCTTGATGACCGCCGCCCCGGATGGGTTTCTCAAACGAATTCGGTGAAATGCCGATTTATCCGGCCGCGCGCTCAGGCGGACGTGGAGATCTTCAATCCCGTGACCGTGTCGATCTTGGTGCCGTCGGGCAAGGTCATGATGTTGTTCTGGGTGTCGAGATAGGCCCCGTTCGCCATCTGAATGACCGAGGCCGGATCGACGTAGAGCGCACCCGTGACGGTGTCGTACTGGGTGCCGTCCGACTTGGTCATGATGTTGTTTTCGGTGTCGATCGTGGTCCCATCCCCAAGATAGATCACCGGATCGAGGGTGTTGTGGGGCTTCACTTGGTTTTGCGCCGCCGAAAGATCGGCGAGCACCTTCTGAATGGCCGCCTTGGTCCTGTCGCTGTGGTTCTGCGAAGCGATCTGAGCGTAAAATGCCGACGCATTGGTCACGCTGCTCTGCGCGATCGTCGCGAAATTGCCGGCGACTTGCGAGCCCTGCGACAGGAAAGAGCCGAGGCTGCCGTCGTTCGGGCTCGACAGCGCGCCGAGAATGCCGCCCGACTGCTGCGAGTTCTGGATGGCGGTGAGCGTGTCACCGAGCCAGCTCGATACCGCGCCCGTGGCGAACACCGCGCTGGCGCCGACGCTTGAACTGATCACGCTCATCGTACACTTCCTAACGCCCCTTATAGTCGAACAGGTTTAAAAAAGTCTGAAAGTTACCGAACCGTTAATCCGCATTTTCGCCGGTATTGGCCTGCTTCCGGCGCACGCCGCTCAAATTCGACTCAAATGCGCGTCGTAAAAAATACAGATCGATAACTTGTTAACCATGCTCTTTTACGGGCCGTTTGCAGGCATATGCGATGACGGTCGGCGATCCACTGGATCGACACGTGTGGAATGCCAGTAGGCATTTAGTAGACCAGAAAGGTAGCGTAAGATGTCTGACATCGTTCTCTCGGCTGGCGTTCGGGCGAACCTGCTGCAGTTGCAGTCGACTTCGGACCTGATCACCAAGACTCAGACCCGGCTGGCCACCGGCAAGCGGGTCAACTCCGCTCTCGACAACCCGAACAACTACTTCACCGCCCAGGGCCTCGATAACCGTGCCAGCGACTTGAGCAACCTGCTCGACACGCAGGCTACGGCGATCAATACCATTCAGGCGGCGAACAACGGTATCACGTCGATCACCAAGCTGGTGCAGTCCGCTCAGTCCTTGGCCAGCCAGGCGCAGCAGACGACCGACACCTCGACGCGGGCGACGCTGGCGGGCCAGTTCGACGACATTCTGACCCAGATCGGTCAGTTGGCCGGCGACTCCGGCTTCAACGGCATCAACCTGCTCGCCGGCGACAATCTGACCGTCACCCTTAACGAGACGGCCACGTCGACCACCACCGTATCCGGCGTCGACTACTCCAACGCCTCGGCCTCGCCGCTCAGCATCACGGCCTCGGCCAACAACTGGGCCGCCACCGCCGACATCACGGCGGCCTCGACCGATCTGACCGCAGCGCTCACTTCGCTCCGGTCGGAGTCGCAGACCTTGAGCTCGAGCCTGTCCGTGGTTCAGATCCGTGAGGACTTCACCAAGGCCACGATCAACACGCTGCAGGCCGGTTCGGACTCGCTCACCCTCGCCGACTCCAACGAGGAAGGCGCCAACCTGCTCGCCTTGCAGACCCGCCAGCAGCTGTCGACCACCGCGCTGTCTCTCGCCGCGCAGGCCGACCGCAACGTGCTGCGCTTGTTCGGCTAGTCGTCCAGCGAACGAACTTGAACGGCGGCCTGCGGGCCGCCGTTTTTTTGCGCGTTAATTTATGGTTAACGGCCGGTTAACGGACCGGAATTTTTAACCGGCTGTAAACCATAAACGAGCATCTTCGTCGGGCTCGGAGCTTTTTTCGCAAGGATACTGTCCATGAGCGACATCGTACTTTCGCAAGGCGTGCGGTCCAACCTTCTGCAACTGCAGCAGACCGCTGACCTCATCACGAAAACGCAGACCCGCCTTGCGACCGGAAAGCGCGTCAATTCCGCGCTCGACAACCCGATCAACTATTTCACAGCTCAGGGCCTGAACGTCCGCGCGGACGATCTCAATTCGCTGTTGGACAGCATGTCCACCGGCATCAACACCATCCAGGCCGCCAACAACGGCATCACCTCGATCACCAAGCTAGTGCAGTCGGCCCAATCCCTGGTCACCCAAGCGCAGCAAACCACCGACACGACAGTGCGCGCGACCCTGGCCACTCAGTACGATTCTCTGCTGAGCCAGATCGACCAATTGGCCGGCGACGCCGGTATCAACGGCGTCAACCTGCTCAATGGTGACAGCCTTACGCTCACGTTGAATGAAACCGGCAGTTCCACCGTTACCGTGAGCGGCGTTACCGATACGACGTCCGGCGCCCTGGCAGTCAACAGCTCGGCCAATAACTGGGCGAGCGCAGCCGATGTGAGCGCCGCCGCCAGCGAACTGACCACCGCGTTGGTGACCTTGCGCTCGCAATCGCAGGCTTTGAGCTCCAATCTGCAGGTCGTTCAGACCCGCCAGGACTTTACCAAGGCGATGATCAACACGCTCAACGCCGGCGCAGACTCCTTGACCCTGGCCGACAGCAACGAAGAAGGCGCAAACCTGCTCGCGCTGCAGACGCGTCAACAACTGTCCACTACGGCCCTCTCGCTGGCGGCGCAGGCCGACCGGAACGTGCTGCGCCTGTTCGGCTAAAGGATGCGCGCGGCGCAAGTTGCAAAGACGGCCGCCTAGAAAGGCGAAAAACGAATGGGCCTCAAGGTCGAACTCAAGCCGGGCGAGCGCCTGATCCTCGGAGAATGCCTCGTCACCAACGGCGACCAGCGCGCGCGACTGCATATCGAGGGGCAGGTCCCGATCCTGCGCGAAAAGGACATCATGGTGTCGGCGAAGGCCGACACGCCGGCCAAGCGCATCTACCTCGCGGTCCAGCTCATGTATACCGCGCACGATCAGCGCGCCCACCACGACACGTATTTCACGCTGATGCGCGAGCTGGTGGAGGCCGCGCCCAGTGCCTGGCCGCACGTGGCGGCGATCTCCAATCACATCCTGGCGGGCGAAATGTACAAGGCGCTGAAGAGCGCCAAAACGCTCATTGCCTACGAAAAGGAGTTGCTTGACCATGCAACACGCGGCGCAAACCTACGGCAAGATCGCCAAAAAGAGCGCAAATCCGCGTGAGCTGGAAGCCGACCTGCTGCTGACCGCGGCGGCCAAGCTGCAGACGATCCGCGACGATTGGGACGGCAAGACCGGCGAGCTCGACGCGGCGCTGCGCTACAATCGCAGGCTTTGGTCGATCTTCGTGACCTCCGCGACCACCCCGGAAAACCCGCTGCCGGCGCCGATCCGCCAGAACGTCGCCAATATCGGGATTTTCGTGTTCAGGCAGACGCTGCGCGTGCTCGCCGATCCGCGGCCGGAAAATCTCCGCACGCTCATCAATATCAACCGCGAGCTGGCCGCCGGATTGCTCGGCCGCCCCTGATCGAAGCCGCATTGGAAGTGCAAAGACCGCGGGTGCCGAGCCCCGCGGTCTTTTTTACGCCTGTGTCGTCGCTGGGGTCAGAGATAGTTGACCAGGCTGGTCTTGAACAGCAGGGCGGTCGTCTGCATCGAGGCCTGCATGCGCGTTTGCAGCGCCAGGATCTGGGCGCTGACGTCCTCGTTCGAAACGCCCGTTATCTGCTGCAGAAAATTATTCAGCGTGGTGCTGGTCTGCTGGTGACGCGTTTTCGCGGAATCCATCGCCGTTTGCGCAGACGCCAGTTGGCTCTGGATATTGGAAACAGTCTGCGCGCCCGATGCCGGGGTGAGATTGGAAACCAAACGCTGGTTCAGCGCCGCGCTCAGGCTCTGGCCGTTCGGGTCGGACGGAGAGATAGTCACGGCGGCAAGCGTCGCTACGTTCTGCACCACCGCGCGGATAGCATCTTCGTTTGCGCGGGCGCCATAGGAGACTACCAGCGACGGATCGATGCGCGCCGTCGCGGTCCCGCGCGCCGGATCGCTGCCGGTTTCGCCGGTGTACCAGATGACCGTGTTGGCGGCGGTGCCGGCGACCTGGCCGGTGGCGGTATCGAACGGCGGCCCGTCGACGCGCAAGGGCGGATTGCTGGCGTCCCCATCGAAGAACTCGTTGGAAGCCTGGACCGCGGAAGAAGCCGTCAGCGAGGTCGCCGCCAGCGTGCCGACCGCGCCGGTGAGCGCCGTCTGCAGATTGGCGGCGGTGGCCGCAGGCGTTGCGCCGATGGTGAATTGGTTGGCGCCGGGGGGCGAGTTGGTGGTCGCCGTCAGCGTCAGATTCTGGCTCGTGCCGTCGGGCAGGGTGAAGCGGAACGTGATGGCGTCGCCGTTGCTCGGGTTGCCGCCTGAGAGGTCGACCGACAGCGAGGCGGGCGAGCCGGAAGGCCCGCTGACCGTGGCGTTGGTCAGGCCGGAGGTGACCGAGGCGAGCTTGAAGCCGAACGGCGAAACGGCATCCTCGTCGACCTGAACCGAGCTCGCGGTCGGCGCGCTGATGACGAGACGGCCGAGCCCGCTCGTGCCGAGATCGGCCTGTCGGCGCTCGTCGATGAGCTGCTTGAGGCCGGCGCGGGCGCCGTCGCCGTTCAAAATGTGATCGAGCGTGTCGACCGGCGCCTGATCGGTGGCGCGACCACCGAAAAGATAGCGGTCGCCGGCCTGGCTGTTGAGCATGCCGATCAGCTGGTCGAGCGAACTCTGCGCGGTTTGCTGCGCAAGCCCCGCGCCCGTGCCGTTGGCGGCTGTCGGTATGTTGGCAATGGCTTGCTTCACATTGCTCGTCACGCTCGTCACGCCGTCAAGCGCGGTATTCATGAGGTCGATGCGGGTGGAGACGTTGGTGATGTTGTTGTCGTAGCCGTCGATGGCCGCAAGCTGCGCGTTCAGGGTGACGGTAACGCCGCGGTTGAGCCCGAGCCCGGCGTAAGTGGCCGATTTCTGCCCGGTCGAAAGCTGGCGCTGCAGGTCGTCGAACTGGCTGCGCATATTGACCAGCTGCTGGATCGCGAGCGCGCTGGAGGCGGCGACGGACGAGATGCTCATGGCGGCCTCAGACGTTGTTTAGCAGGGCGTCGAACATGTCTTTCACCGTCGACAGCACCCGCGCGTTGGCGGCGTAGGAATTCTGCAATGTGAGCAGATTGGCCATCTCCTGGTCGACGTTGACGCCGGCGGTGTCGTTGAAGCGCTGCTGCAGCGCGTTGAGCACCACGTCTTGACCATCCTTCAGATTGCTGGCCGCGCTCGCGGCCTCTCCCTGCATGCTGATGACCTGGCGCAGGAACGTGCTGACCGTGCCGGAAAACGGCGAGGCGGCGGTACCGAGTCCGGAATCCGGGGGATAGGTCAGCGAGGCCGCGGTAAGTTGCTGATAGATAAAATCGGGGCGCGTGCTGTCGCCGGCGGCGGTGCCGGACTGGTAGACGACGAGGCCGGAGGGGTCGGCGGCGAGCGCCGCGTTCACCCCGATGCGGGCGGACAGGCCGACCCGCTGCGAGCCGGCGGCGGTGATCGCGCCGGTGTAGGGGGTGCTGGAACCGTCGGTGAACAAGGGCAATGCGGCGTCGCCCCCGGCGAGCGAGGTTTCGGTCGCGGTCGTGCTGAGCCCGTCCACATTCACCGTGTTGGCGGCGCCGTCGTCGAGGACGCGCAGCGTGTTGCCCGACGGGTTGGACGCCGTCATGCCGGTCGCGGCCAGCGCGGCGTTGATCTGCGTGATGACCGAGGCCATGCCGCCGGAGAAATCGATGCCCACCACCGTGTCGTTCGGATCGGCGGTCGCGCTGTTGGACAGCGGCAGCACGGAGGGGTCGTCCACCCGCATCAACGTCATCTTGTACGACGTGCTGCTGCCGACATCGGTGTAGTTGAGCGTGACGGTGTTGCCGGCCGACAGGCTGCCGATGTCGACGTCGAAGCCCGCCTGCGCGCCGGCGGTGACCGCCGTCCCGTCGGTGGTCTTGTCCGACAGCGCCGAGGCCATGCCGGCCGCGATGGCGTCGAGCTGGTTCTGCGCCTGCACCAGGTCTTGGTCGCGCATCTGCAGATAGGCGGCGATGGCGCCGGACCGGATCGCCTTGTTCTGGATCATGTCGATGGTATTGCCGCCGACCGTCGTCAAGGTGATGGTGCCGAGCGTCGACTGCGTGGGATCGGCGTTCCAGCGCGAAGCGGGCGTAATGGTGCCTTTCGCGTTGAAGGAAAGCTGCGCGGCCTGGGCGCCGACCAGCTGAATGCCCGAATTGGTGAGAATGTTGACCTGGTTGTGGTCGCCGGGAATGACGTTGATGTCCATCAGCTGCGAGAGCTGGTCGATATACTGATCGCGCTGGTCGAGCAGGTTGGCCATGGCGACGTCGTTGACCGAATTGCCGGCGACCTTCTGGTTGATCGCCGCGATCTGGCTCATGGCGTAGTTGGCCTGGGTCACGGCATTGGAGATGCCGAGTTCGGCGTCGCCGCGCAGCGCCTGGACGCCGTCGCTCATCTGATTGAGATTTTGCGCGAGAAGCTGGGCGGCGCTGACCACCGCCGAGCGCGAGGCCGGGTCGTCCGGACTGGTCGACAGCGCCTGCAGCGCGCCGGTGAAATTGTTATACGCCGTTTCGAGCGTGTTGCTCGACCCCGGCTGGCCGTAAATGTCCTGGAGCTGGCTGTAAAGCTGCGCGCGCGTGTCCGCATAGGAAGCGCCGGAATTCTCCACCCGCAGCTGTCGCTGGACGTAGACATCGACCGCGCGCTGGACGTCGCCGATGCGCACGCCGGTCGTGACGCCGCTTGCGCCCGTGGTGACCTGTTGGATCGACTTGCGCGTATAGCCGGGGGAATTGGCATTGGCGACGTTGGCCGATACCAGCGCGATGCTCTGCTGATTGACCTGCAGCCCCTGGAGGGCGGAAGCCAGCGCTTGCGTGAGGCCGGTCATGTGCCGTTTCCGTTTCGTCGCACCGCGCGATCAGGCGCGCGCCATCGGCCGCGCTAGCGGATCACGTTCAGCAGGTCTTGCGACATCTGGTTGGTGGTGGTGATCACGCGGGTATTGGCCGAATAGGCCTGCTGCGTGACGATCAGCTTGGTGAACTCGGTCGCGATGTCCGTGTTTGAGGACTCCAGCGACTGGCCGATGATCTTGCCCGACGCGCCGCTCAAGGGCGGGCCGGAATCGGGGGTCTCCTGATAGGCGCCGCCGTCCAGGGATTTCAGATTGTTCGGGCTGTTGAAGTGGACCAGCGGGATACTGGCGAGCGCGACGTTTTGGCCGTTCGAGAAGGTGCCGGTGATGCTGCCGTTGTCGGAGACCGCAATCGATTGCAGCTGACCGGCGGCGTAGCCGTTCTGCTGCATATTATTGACGGTGGTGTTTCCGCTGGTGCTGGAATATTGCGTCACCGAGCCGGTCGGCATGCTGAAGCCCAAATTGCCGATCGAGACGCCGTTGATGCTCACGCCGGTCAGCGCCAGGCTGGTGACCGGGGGGCTGAGATTGCCGCTCGCGTCGAACACGAAGCTGGTGCCGGCGTTCAGCCAGGCCGGCGTCGCACCGGTGGCGCTGGCGTCGGTCTGGTAGAACAATTGCCAGGTGTCGGTGCCGCCGGCCGCGACGCTGTCGGTCTTGGCCCAGCGGAGCTGGAGATTGGCCGGCGTGCCGGCGCTGTCGTAAATCGTCACCGATCCGCCGTCGAGCGACTCGTCGACGAAGGTCGGCACTTCACTGCCGATCACCGTCCCGGTGCCCGCGATCGTCGGGTCGCTGGTAAAGTCAGCCGGGTTCAGCAGTTCCGAGTTGGCGATCGTCGAATCATAAGCGTTGGTCTGCGGCAGCGTCGGCAGGTTGACGCCGTAGCTGATCGTGCTGGTGGGGTTCGCCGGCAGGAAGTTGTTCTGAAATTGCAGCGGTCCCGCGACGCTGCCGGTGGGCAAGCCCGTCGTCGGATCGATCGGAAGCCCCTCGAGATAATAGCCGGCGCTGTTGACCAGGTAGCCTTGCGAGTCGAGCTGGAAATCGCCGCGCCTGGTGTAGCTGTCGACGCCGCCGAATATCGGCGTGGTCCCGCTGTAACTGAGCGGCGGCTGCACGATGAAGTAGCCGTCGCCGTTGATCGCCATGTCGGTGCCGGTCGTTCCGGCCTGGATCGCGCCCTGTACGTTGTTGGTATGCGCTGCAAGCGCGACCACGCCGCCGGCGACCTGCGCCGACGGCGCGGAATTGCCGGGGATGAGGTCGAGGAAGCTCGTATTGGTGCCCTTGTAGGCGACGGTCTGCGAGTTTGCGATGTTGCCGGAGATGTTTTGCATGGCGAAGGACTGCGCCTGCAAACCGCTCACCGCAGACGAAAGCGCGTTGAACAAACCCATGATAATTCTCCACGACGCGACGGCAGCCCGCTATCGGGCATTCGCGGACAATCCCGCGCGTCAGCCATCGCAATCCCCATGCCAGGGACTATTATTTAGTTATTTCAATAGCTTACGATGAGAGCGTGGGGGCCATCGGCGCGCCGCAACGGGCGCATTCTGCCGCAAGCAGGCACATTTTGCCGGGCAGAGGCGCTCAGCGCGCGCCTTCGCGCACCGCCTTTTCGAGCAGTTCCTCGAGCGCCGTCACGCAAGCGCGGTCGCGGTAGATCTTGTGCTTATTCTCCGCGATGCGCCCGCTGAGCGCGCGGCGCGTGTCCGGTTCTTTGCCGAGCCGCGCGGCGATCGCGACATAGTCGTCGACCGTCTCCGCAACGGTGTCGGTGACGCCCATCATTTCCAGGATGGCGGCGCTGTGACGCCCGCGCATGAAAGCCCCGCGCGCCGTGACGATCGGAAGATTGTGCGGCAGGCTTTCCAGCGCTGAATTGCACCCCGACCAGCCGATACTGTCGAGGAACACGTCGCAAAGACCCGCCGCCGCGACGAACTTGCTCTGACTTAGCCGGTCGAGGAACACGCAATGGTCGGCGGCGCGCAAGCCCGCTGCCGTGAAGGCGTGATCGAGCCGCGCCTGCACGACCTGCGTGACCTTGGACGCACCGAAATGGCGCAGGAACACGAATTGGCAGTTGCCGACCTCGCGCGCGATACGGGCGAAAACTTCGTCGTGCTGCGGCAGATACTTGTAAAGCGACTGCGCACTCCAGAACACGGTTGCGTCGGCGCGCAGGCCCAGTTCCTCGCGCGTCACCGTCACCGCTTCCGTTTCCACCGGCTCGTAGTAGATCGACAGGTTCGGCAGGCGCACGAGCTTTTCGGTGTAATAGTCTTGCGCTTGCGGCGGCTCCATCAGATCGCTCGACAGGAAATAGTCGAGCGTCGGCAGCCCGCTGGTTTCAGGATGGCCCCAGGAATTGCATTGCACCGGCGCGAGCCGCTGGGCGGCGAGCTGCAGCGCGGCGGTGTCCATCAGCAGGCCGGGATAGATCAGCACGTGCGGCCGGTCGGCGAGGATTTCGCGCCGCCAGCCGTCCGTTTCGAGCGTGCGGTGCACGAAACGGTCGAACAGCTTGGCCGCCGCCTCGGTCTGCTCGTCGCGGATGGTGCCGAGATGATAGCCGGTGACGCGGAAGCGGCTGCGGTCGAGCTGGTCGACCCAGCCCTTGATCGGAATTTTCCAGTTGGAATGCCGGTAGAAGAACGCGCTCACGATGCCGACCCGGATCGGCTCGCCCGGCGCCGGCGGTTCCGGCAGCGGCGCCGGCGGATAGCGGCCGCCGACCACCCGCGCGATCATCGCGCCGTAGACTTCCTGCAGGGCGCGATCATCGGCGCCCTGATAGGCCAGCAGGAATGGGTGGCGCGCGCCCAGCGCCTTGACGAGATCGCCCTTCAGGCGGCCCGCCTCGATATCGGCGCACAGGCCCTGAAGCTTCAGGGCATAGGCATCGCGCCGGCGCGCAATTTCGCTTTCGTCCTCGTAGACCACCGGCAGCTCGGCAAAGCAGGCCGCGATGCGCGCCTCGGCATGGCCGGGATCGAGCGCCAGCGCCTGCGCCAGATCGGCGGCGGCTTCCTCGTTGCGGCTGAGCTCGAGCAGGAAGCGGCCGCGCTGGTGCCAGGCCTCGGCGTCGCGCGGGGCAAGCTCGATCCCGACGGTGAAGTTCTCGATCGCTTCGTCGCCGCGGTCGAGGCCGAGCAGCACGCGGCCACGGTTCTTGCGCGCTTCGGCAAAGCGTGGATCGAGCGCCAGCGCCTGCTCATAAGCCGTCAGTGCCTCGGTGAGCCGCGTGAAGGCTTCCAGCACCGCGCCGCGATTGTTGTGGGCCTTGGCGTAATTCGGCCGCAACGCGAGCGCGCGATCGAAGCTCTTGAGCGCCTCATCGAGCCGGCCCAGCACGCGCAGCGAGGAGCCGTTGTTATAATGCGCCTCGGCGTAATCCGGCTTGATCCGCAGCGCCTTCGTGAAGCTTTCGAGCGCCTCTTCGTCGCGCCCGAGCGCCGCCAGAACCGCGCCGCGGTTATTGTGCGCTTCGGCGAATTTCGACTTCTGCTTGATCGCCGCGTCGAATTCCGCCAGCGCCTCCTGCGAGCGGTCGAGCGCGTGCAGGATCATGCCGTGATTGAGCAGGACCTGCGGCGACGGCTTGCGCACGCGCATCGCCGCCGAGATCAGTTGCAGCGCCTCGGCAGGCGCGCCTTGCGCGAGCCTGATCACCGCCAACATCTGCAAGGCGTCGATATGATCGGGTCGCGCGCGCAGCACGTCCGTATAAAGCCGCGCGGCTTCCGCCAGGCGGCCTTGATGATGCAACGCGAGGCCTTGCGCGAAGACCTGCGCCACATTGGGAGCGGCTTGTTTCGGAAGCGTCTGCGGCATCGGCACTTTCCGACGCCGAGAGGTAGAAAACTACGGCTGAGTTGTCCAGCCGTAAATGCGGGCGGCGGCGGTGAAAATGCCCGCCGCCGCAACCCCTTAGCGCATCAACTGTTCTCGCCGGCCGCCGGCTCGAATTTTAGCGCCACCCCGTTCATGCAGTAGCGCAAGCCGGTGGGCTTCGGGCCGTCGTCGAACACGTGGCCGAGATGGCCTTCGCAACGGGCGCAATGCACCTCCGTGCGCGTCATGAAGAACGAGCGGTCGGTCTTGGTTTCGACCGCGTGCGGCAGCGGCTCGTAGAAGCTCGGCCAGCCGGTGCCGCTCTCGAACTTGGTCGCGGAGGCAAACAGCGGCAGCGCGCAACCGGCGCAGACGAAGGTACCCTTGCCGTGCTCGCGCAGCAGCTTGCTGGAGCCCGGACGCTCGGTGCCGTGGTTGCGCAGCACGTTGTACTGCGCCGGCGTCAGGCGCTTGCGCCATTCGGCGTCGGTGAGCTTCTTCCAGTCGATGTCTTGCGTAGCCGTGCTCATGGTTCCTGCCTTTGCGTATTTGCCGGTGGCCGCGAGCGCGCCCAAGGCTGCGCCCGCCATTAACAGGGTGCGGCGGGTCATCATATCAGCTGTCTCCCTTGTTGTGTCCGCCCCAGATCTGTTTCACCCGCTGGTCGCGCCCGCAGTTCCAGCGGTAGAACTCGTAGCGGACCGGGTTCTTCTTGTAATAGTTCTGGTGATAGACCTCGGCCGGATAGAAACGGCCGGCATTGTCGATTTCGGTATAGATCGGCACCTTCAGCTCGGCCTCGACCTTTTTCTTCGATGCTTCCGCCAGTTTGCGCTGCTCGGCGTCGTTCACGAAGATCGCGGTGCGATATTGGTGGCCGACGTCGCAGAACTGGCGATCCTTCACCGTCGGATCGACGTGATGCCAGTAATAAGCGAGCAGTTGCTGGTAGGAGACCTTTTTCGGGTCGTAGATGACTTGAACCGATTCCGCATAGCCGGTGCCGCCGGCGGACACCTGATGGTAGGTGGGATCCTTGGTATGGCCGCCGGCATAGCCCGAAGTGGTCGAGATCACCCCCGGCACCTTGTCGAAATCGCTTTCCACGCACCAGAAGCACCCGCCGGCGAAGGTCGCCACCGCCTGCCCGGGCGCCGGTTTCGGGAGTGGAGCCATTTCGGCGGCCATGCCGGACACAGCGAATGCGGCGGCGAAGACCAGACTGAGCAACAGGCGGGGCATGAGGGACCTCCCGGGATGTTTCTTGCGCTCTGACATATAACCTCCCCGCCGGACCGCTATTCACTTGTCCATCACCCTCCCATCACGCTTGTGCGAGGGATAAAAGCCCTCCCCCCGCGGCCTTGCCGGCTGCGGCTGCGCTGCCTAGTGTCCGCCCGCGAAAACACGAGGAATTCCATGCGTTTTGAAGGCACCAAGGACTATGTGGCGACCGACGACCTGAAAATCGCGGTCAATGCGGCGATCACGCTGGAGCGGCCGCTCCTGGTCAAGGGCGAGCCCGGCACCGGCAAGACCGTGCTGGCGCTGGAGATCGCCCAGGCGCTCGGGGCGCCGCTGATCGAATGGCACGTCAAGTCGACCACCAAGGCGTTGCAGGGCCTGTACGAATACGACGCCGTTTCGCGCCTGCGCGACAGCCAGCTCGGCGACGAACGGGTCAAGGACATCCGCAACTACATCAAGCGCGGCAAGCTGTGGGACGCCTTCGTCTCAGAGGAGCGGCCGGTGCTGCTGATCGACGAGATCGACAAGGCCGACATCGAGTTCCCCAACGACCTGTTGCTGGAGCTCGACCGCATGGAGTTCTTCGTCTACGAGACCAGCGAGACGGTGAAGGCGCGGCGGCGCCCGATCGTGATCATCACCTCCAACAACGAGAAGGAATTGCCGGACGCCTTCCTGCGCCGCTGCTTCTTCCACTACATCCGCTTCCCGGACACCGACACCATGACGGCCATCATCGAGGTGCATTATCCCGGCATCAAAAAGCGGCTGATCTCTGAGGCGCTGAAATTGTTCTATGAAATCCGCGACGTGCCCGGCATGAAGAAGAAGCCGTCCACCTCGGAGCTCTTGGACTGGCTCAAATTGTTGGTGGTGGAGGACATCGGCCCCGAACTTCTACTGGAGCGCGATCCCAAGAAATTGATTCCGCCGCTGCACGGCGCGCTGATCAAGAACGAGCAGGACGTGCACCTGTTCGAGCGTCTCGCATTCATGGCGAGGCGGGAAGGTCGGTAACCTTTCCACTGTCATTGCCGGGCTTGACCGGCAATCCATCATTCTTTGAAAAAGGATGGATGCGCGGGTCAAGTTTACACCCGGACCGGCCGAAGGCCGGACCCGGTTGCCCGCGCATGACGCGCGGATATTGCGGCGGGCCATCAACTCGCTGGCGGCCCTTGCGTCCCCTCCGGCGGGTGCTGCCGATGGCCGAAGTCGACCGGCGGTCGCGGTTCGGCGCCGTGCTCCACCGCCGCATGTTCGGCGGCGGCTTCCGCCTCGTGGCCTTCAGTCGTGTGCGCGGCGATCGCGCGGTGCGCTTCCGCCTTCAGCCGCGCCGCGATGCGCGCCGCCTTGCGCGCGCGGGCGCGCGCGCGATAGCGCGCCATGTCCTCCTCCACCAACTTGACCGACCGGCCGCCCCAATAAAGCCCCTGCGCCAGCACGCGGCCGAACGTGCCCCCCGCCCACACCAGCTCGTAGGGCGCGGCCAACAGCCGCCAGGTCTCGTCGTTGTCGACAATGCCGCGCGCGATCAGGTCGCCCGCCATGGCGGTGGTATTGAGCCCGTGGCCGCCGAAGCCGCTCGCGACCCACAGGCCCGGCTCGATCTGGCCAACCTGCGGCATGCGGTGGACGGCGCGGCCGAGCGTACCGCCCCACAGGTGCGCGATCTGCACCTTGCCGAGCTCAGGGTAGGCGCGCGCGATGTCGCGCACGAGCCCGCGCGCCACCTTGCGCGGCTCGGCCTCCCACAGCCGCACGCGGCCGCCCCACTGCAGCCGCTGCTGCGCCGGATCGTCGCCACCGACGATGCGGTAGTGGTTATCGGCGCGGTCGGTGTCGCTCACCGCCCCGCGATAACGGATCACTTCGTTCAAATTCGGGATCGGCTCGGTTACCAGCACATAGGTGGTGATCGGCAACAGCGTGGCGGCGAGCTCCGGCATCAGGTCGCCGAGATGCACATTGCACGCAAGCACCACATGGCTCGCGCGCACGCGCGCCTCCGGCGTTGCGATGCGCTTGCGCACGCCGGTCGGGTCGATCGACAAGGCCGGCGTATGCTCGAAGATGCGCACGCCCGCGCTCTCGGCATCGACCGCCAAACCGAGCGCATAATTGAGCGGATTGATGTGGAAGGCGTTCGGATAATGAATGGCGCCGAAATAGCGCGGGTTCGGCAGCGCCTCGCGCACCCGCTCGGCCGGCCAGGCCTCGCATTCGGCGCCGATCCAGCGCAGCCGCTCGGCATTCTCGCGCACGCGCTCGTCGCCGTCGGTCTTGGAAACGTGCAGCCAGCCCGGCACCGGATCGACGCCCGGCATGCCGGTCTCGTCGATCGCGCGCCGCACATAGTCGACGCCCTGCTTCGACAGCGCATAGAGCCGCTGGGTGTGGTCGAGGCCGACGCGCTCGATCATCGAGTCGGTGTCTTCGTGGAAGCCGGGCAGCACGAAGCCGGTATTGCGCCCGGAGGCAGCCCAGGCCACTCGCTCCCCCTCCAGCACCACGACCTGCCAGCCGCGCCTGGCGATCTCGCGCGCGACGGTCAGCCCGGCAAGCCCCGCCCCGATCACGCAGACGTCGGTGTCGAGCTCGAAGCTCAGCGCGCCGCGCTCCCGGGTTGCAACCCGGGTTGTCTCATACCAGCTATCGGCCGTGGTCTCGGGCTCGCTCATCGTCCACCGCTCGGGTCCACCCGCGTCGAAACGGCAGGTCCTGCCGCTGGGGCGCGCATGCTAAACTGCCGCAGATTCGAAAGCGACGGCTTCGGATCCGCCAACCCCATAACCCGAGGGCCCGATCAAAGCCATGCGCCGCCTGCTGCTGTTCCGTCACGCCAAGGCCGAACGCGCCATCCCCGGCACCCCCGACCGCGACCGCACGCTGATCGAGCGCGGCCGTAAGGATGCCGGCAAGATCGGCGGCTATATGGCGACGCATCACCTGGTGCCGGACCGGGTGCTGCTGTCGCCGGCGGTGCGTTGCCAGGAGACGTGGAAATACGCGGCCAAGGCGATGAAGCCCGAGCCGGCGGCGATGTCGGTGGAAAAGCTCTACGACGCGACACCGCACGCCATCTTGGCCGCGATCAAGGATGCGCCGGTCGCGGCCCATACGCTGCTCGTGTGCGGGCACAATCCGGGCCTGCATGAGCTCGCCAAGATGCTGATCGCCTCCGGCGACGTGGAGGCGCGCGAGCGGCTTAACGAGAAGCTGCCGACCTCCGGCCTGGTGATCGTCGAATTCGCCTTCGATGACTGGGGCCGCCTGCATCCCCAGTCGGGCCGGCTCGAGCGCTTCGTCAGTCCGAAGTCGCTGGAGGCGGCGGCGAACTGAGCGGCGCCAAAGCCTCTCCCCTGCCCGCCAAAACATGTCATGATCTTGCCGTCCGCAGAGGGGGGTCTCGGGCCATGTACAAACATATCCTGGTGCCGGTCGATCTCAGCGATCCGGATCTGGTGAAGCCCGCCGTCAACACCGCGGTCGAACTGGCCAAGGCCTCGGGCGGCTCGGTGCGGCTCGTCAATGTGCTGCCGATGACGCCGGTGATGCTGGCCGAATACGTGCCGCCCGATTTCGACGTGCAGCAGCGCAAGTCGTCCGAGGAAGCGCTCGGCAACGTCGTGCGCGAATGCGGGCTCGATGCGTCGCGCGTCTCCTTCGCCATTCGCCAGGGCGGCATCTATCATGAGGTGCTGGAAGAGGCCGCCGCGATCGATGCCGACCTGATCGTGATGAGCTCGCACCGGCCCGCCATGCGCACCTATTTCCTCGGCTCCAACGCCGGACATGTGGTTCGTTATGCCAAGTGTTCGGTGCTGGTTGTGCGCAACTGACCCGAAAAAGCGGCGAAACACGAAGATCGCCACGCGCTACGCGACGTGCCGCGCGCAACCGCGGTTGTAACGCGTGTGCGCCGGATTGTGATTCACTATTCATGGTGTGAACCGAGGTTGTGCCATGAATATCGCAAGCTTGAGAGACATCGCGACCCTCGAACCGCCTCCACGCAGACGCCCGCAAGCGCATGCGCGCGCATCGACTGTCGATGCGGACGGAGTCGCCGCGCTGTCCGCCATGCTCGACTATGCCATTGCGGAAGGGGCCAAGATGCACATGCCGCTGTTCGTGTGCATGCTGCGGCTGGCGCTGCTCGCGCTCAGGGAAGAAAGCGCCGGCGGCGAGATGCGCACGTCGTGAGCCACGCTTTGCGTCGAGACTGCGCTTGCCTCACCGTCTCGGCAGCAATTCCGCCGGCAGCGCATCCGGCCGGTATTCGCCCGGCCGGTTGCGGCGGAAGAAGTTGCCGCCCTGCCACAGGAACAGCGCGAGAAAGGCCACGATGAAGGCGGCGCCGCCCAGCGTATGCGCCTGCAGCGCGCGCGGCACCAGCGCGGCCAGCAGCAGTCCGACCACGACGAACAGCGCCAGGCCCGGCCAGTAGAGCAGCGCCTGCTTGCCCTGCACGAAGCGCGCCGGCGCGCCGGCTAGCGCGATGCGCCGGTGCAGTTCGATCACGAAAGCGGCATAGGGCTCGTCCAGCCGCTCCTGCTCGACCATGCTCTTCCAGGACGACGACACGATCTCCAGCTTGGGCGCGCCCACCGCCCGGATTTCGGTGACGAAGCGGTAGGGCTGCATGCTGGCGGGCTTGAACCACATGCGCACCAGCCGCACGTCGCGCAGCATGATGTGGCCCGAGCGGCGTCCGGCCGTCCAGTCGAGCACCTCGCCCCTGAGGCGGAACTCGAACGGCGCCCCCAACAACGAGGGCCGGTAGGCGTATTCATGGTTCTCCGCCGGCGGCCCCGCCTGATCGGCACTCATACGTCTATTTCCTGTGACAATGGCGCGCAGCGCCGGTTTTATGCACGTTCTTGGCCGTTAACCATGTTCACGGCGGCATTTAGCCTAATCGCAATGACCGGCACCGTTCCAATCGAGAACGGTATATAATACGTTAACTGAGCGTGCCTGGCATATCTCGGTGGCGTCAGGGGTTTGGAGGCGTTTGTCATGGCGAAATTGACCGAACTGTTCGGCCGCAAGGGCGACGAGCCGGAGGGCGAAGGGCTGCCCGGCCGTCCCGCCAACGGCAATGGCGGCGGCCGCCCCATCTCCATCGAAGCCTTTTCCGACGTTGGCTCGCGCATGGGCGAGGAAAACGAGGTTCTGCGCGGCCTGTTGACCGACACCGGCCGCAAGATCGGCGAGCTCGACGAGCTCAAGCAGGCCTTCGACAAACTTGTCCAGCCGTTCAACGCCACGCTGCGCGCGCTCGAGCAGGAAAAGTCGCAGACGCTCAGCCTCACGCGTTTGCTGGATGACGCGCGCGCTTCCTATGCGACATTACGCGACGAATTCTATCAGATCGAGAAGAAGGCGACCGGACTCGAGGCCGAAGCCGAGCGGCTGCGCGAGGACCTCGAGCTCGCGCGCGAGAACGGCCGCTCGCTCGAGAGCACCGGCATCGAGTTGTCGAACGAGATTTCCGCGCGCACCGCACAGATCGCCGAGCTCGAGCGCCAGCTCGAGCAGGAAACCAGTCAGCGCCGCTCCCTGAGCGAGAACCGCCGCACGATGCAGGAACAGCTCGACGGCGCCGAGAAGCGCATCGTCGAACTGGAAGGCGAGCTCGCCGCCGCGCGTGAAAAGCTCGCTCTGCTCGACGACGAGAAGCATTCGCTGCAGACCGCCGTCGACCAGGGGCTGAACGAGATCGCCCGCCTCACCCGCCGGCTCACCGAAAGCGAAAACACGCTGACCGCCACGCGCGCCCAGCTCGGCAAGGTCGAGGCGAGCTTCGCCGAAGCCTATAGCGAGCGCGGCCGGCTCGCCGCCGCCCTCGACGAGGCCAAAGACCAGCATCAGGCCGAACGCAACACGCTCAACATGCGGCTCGACGCTCTGCAGTCGCGCACCGCCACCGCCGAACGGCTCCTGGCCGAGGCGCGTCAGAACCTGATCGCCCGCACGGAAGAAGTGCGCGCCTTCGACCGCAAATCGGTGGAGGCGACCATCGGGCGCAACAACGCCGAAAAGCGCCTCGCCCAGCTCGAAGCCGCGCATGAGGCGCGCGAGCGCCAGATAAAGGATCTCGACCAGCAGCGCGCGGCGCTTTCCGAGCGCAACAACGCCATGGGCAAGACCTTGAAGACGCGCGAGACGGCGCTCACCCGCGCCGAGGAAAAGATCGCGCAGCTGACCGAGCGCAACGCGCATCTGGAAGCCGACGTGCAGATCTCGCGCACCAATATCGAAAAGCGCGTCGAGGAGCTCAACGCCGCCCTGCAGCGCGAGCAGATGGAACGTGCGGTGGTGGAAGGCGCGCTGGAGGCCGCACGCAAGGACAATTCGCGGCTGCAAAGCGAGGTGGGCTCGCTGCGCTCGACGCTGCGCCGCGGCGAGCCGCTCGAAGCGGCCTCCGTCGCGCCGGAGAAGCCGGCCAAGACGCAAAGCGCCAAGACGCAAAGCGCCGAAGCCGCCGAGGGCTGATACCCCATCCTGAAGCGCTAACGAGCCGGGCAAGGCCGCGTGCCGCGGCCGGCCGTGGCGGTTTTGCCGCGCACCGTCCCGCGTGACTTCGCGCCTCCCGCGCCCTATATGGCGGCCATGCGCAAAGCCATCCTGTTTACGCCGCTGTTTGCCCTGCTCGCGGCCGCGCTGTGGTTCGTCGGTGACAGCTGGGCCCATCTGCCGGGCGATATCCCGTTCTACGGCTGGCTCGCCATCGCGGGCGGCGTGTTCTTTTCGATCCTGGTCGGCGGCGGGCTGATGGCGCTGATGTTCTATTCCAACCGCCACGGCTACGACGACATCGACCGCGGCGAGTTTTAGCGCATGATCCCGACAATGCCTGTCCCCGATCAAGTCGGGGATGGGAACCGGTTTTCGGATAAGCATGCCTACGGGCCCGACCCGAAAGATCATGCGCAAGCAAGATGCCGCGAAGGCACAGTGGTTCAGTCTAAACGGACCGGACTCTAACCAATTCGGAAAAACTGTCCGGCGCAATTGGCCCGTATCGCAGGCGCTCCGAAGGCGCTATCAATGCGCTCCGCCGGCCGCCTACGAAAAAGCGCACCGCCATGACCAAGACCCTGGTACAGGAACAGTTCGGCAAGACCGCCGCGAGCTATCTCACCTCCGTCCCGCATGCGAAGGGCGCGAGCCTTGAGCGGCTGGTCGCCCTCACCGCCCCGCAGAAAGACTGGCGCGCGCTCGATATCGCCACTGGCGGCGGCCATGTTGCCTACACCTTCGCGCCGCACGTCGCGCGCGTATGGGCGACCGACATCACCCAGGAAATGCTCGATATGGTGCGGGCCGAGGCGCAAAAGCGCGGGCTCGCCAATATCCGCACCGCCTATGCCAAGGCCGAGGCGCTGCCGTTCGAGGATGCAAGCTTCGATCTGGTCACCTGCCGCATCGCCCCGCATCATTTCGAATCGATCGCCGGTTTTTTGACCGAGGCGCATCGCGTGCTCAAATCCGGCGGCATTTTCGCGCTGGTCGACAATGTGGTGCCGGCGGGCAGCGTGGGCGACTACATCAACGCTTTCGAACGCTTCCGCGACCCCAGCCACCTGCGCGCCTGGACCATGGCGGAATGGCGCGACGCGCTCAAGCAGGCGGGCTTGGCCGTCGCGCACGAGGAAGAAATCTACAAAAAAATGGAATTCAAGAGTTGGGCCGCGCGCCACGACGCGACCATGCAGAGTCTGCTGCGGGCAATGCTGAGCCAAGTGACGCCGGACGTGCGGGCCGCGCTCGAGCCCGCCGGCGACGGCGACGCCTTGAGCTTCCGCCTGTGCGAAGGCCTGTTCATCGCCAAGAAGGCATAACCAAGACGGCGCGGGACGCGCCTATCGCCTGCGATGTCGGCTTCGGTGATGCACGCGGTGCACCGGTTTCTCGTCCGGCGCCCATAGCCAGCCGTTGTTGTAGGCCTCGTTGACCAGCCAGCCGCCGATGATCGGGATGACGCACGAGCCGATCAGAATATGGGCCTCGCGATAGCTGAGCGGCCGCTTGAGCACGGCGGTGGCGACGATCGGCGACGCCGCAGCACAGCCGACGGTGCCAAGCACGGTGGCGGCGCCGGCCGGCGCGTCGTGCCAGAAAAACAGCGCGGTGAAAGGCAGCCCGACGCCGGTGCTGACCGCGTCTAGGCGGCGGTCGATCGGCTTGCGCGCGCGGGCGTCGGCTGCCTGCACGGTCAAAGCGATGGTTGCGATCGCGGCGGCGAGGACGGCAAGCTTTCTGAACAAGACCGGGCCTCCTCCGAGAACGCGGGGTCAATGCCGTGGCTTGCGGGCACGTTCCCGCAGTCACGGCCGAAATCGCTGGGCCATCACCCTATTGGCTGAGCGGCCGGGCTCCTATGACCCTGCGGCAACAGCGGCGTGGAGAATGCCGGGCGCGCCGCGTGGCCGTAACGGGTCTCGCCGCCGGCTCACGCCGCGTCTTAAGTCATTGATCGCGCGCTTATTTTCTCTATTAACCACCCATTTACCACCGCCGTTCAGATTCCGTTAGGACTTGCCTTTGGTGCGATTCGGCGTCGCTTCGAGCCGGGCGGATCGGCGCATAGGGGATCACGACAATGAAAAAATTCGGGGCCTTCCTCGGCCGCAAGACCGCCGTTCCGGAAATCGCGATCGAAGACGCGCCTGTTCTTGCCGTGTCGGCGGCAATGGCCGCGCCCCAGCCGGCGGCAATTCAGCCTACCGGCCTGCCCGACAACCCGCTCGAGCTTGACGAAGAGCTGTTCTCGGCGATCGGCGCCCAGCTCGGCGGCGAGAACGAGACGCTGCGCAACCTGCTGCTCGACGCCAATGCCAAGATCGGCGAGCTCGACACGATCAAGAACGCCGTCGGCAAACTGGTCGACCCGGTGGGCAAGGCGCTGCGCGCGATCGAAGCCGAGCGGTCGGAAAAGCTCGCGTTGCAAACCGTGCTCAACAATACGCGCGCCGCCTATGGCAAGGTGCGCAATGAGATTACCGATCTGGAAAAGAAGCTCGGCGCCTCGCGCGACGAATGCGAGGATCTGCGCCAGGAGTTTGCCAATACGCAAAATCTCCTGCGCACGGCGGAGGCGACGCGCGCCGAAATCGCCATCGAAGTCGCGGCCCGCAAGGCGCAGATCGCGGAGCTTGAATCGCTGCTCGCGCAGGAGACCGGCGAGGCCAAGGCGCTGCGCGAAGAGAACCAGCGGCTCGACAGCCGCCTCGCCGCCGCCGAAAAGCGCGCCATCGCGTTCGAATCCGAGCTCAACGGCGCCCGCCAGCGCCTGTTGATGGCCGAGGACGAGAAGCGTGCGCAGCAGGCTTCGCTCGACAAGGCGGGCGAGGCATCCGCGCGCCTGTCGCGCAAGCTGGCCGAGACCGAAGCGAGCCTGAATGCCGCGCAGGGGCGGCTGCGCCATGTCGAGGCCAACTACGCCGAACTGAACACCGAGCGCACGCGGCTCGCCGCCGCGCTCGACGAGGCCAACGAGCGCAACGAGCACGAGCGCGCCAACCAGCGCACCCGCTTCGAGGCGCTGCAGGCGCGCGCCGGCGCCACCGAGAAGCTTCTGAGCGAGGCGCGCGAACACCTGCTCGCCCGCGCCGAGGAAATCCGCGATTATGACCGCCGCCTGAGCGCATCGGCCATCGAGCGCGACGCCATCCAGGTGCGCGTGTCCGATCTGGAGGCCGATCGCATCCGGCGCGATTCCGAGCTGCGCGAGATCGAGCAGGCGAGGTCCACTTTGATGGAGCGCAGCGCCGCGCTCGCCCGCGCCTACAGCGCCAAGGAGGCCACCCTCGAGCGCGCCGAGGAAACCATCGCCGCGCTCAACGAGCGCGTCGGCGCGCTGGAAACCGCGCGCGAAGCCGACAAGCAGATCGCCGAGCAGGCAATCGAGGACCTCAACGCCGCGCTCCGGCGCGAGAAGCTCGAGCGCGCGATGGCCGACGGCGCGCTGGAAACCGCCCGCAAGGATTTCGCCCGCGTCGCGCGCGAAGTGATGACCCTGCAGCGCAATCAGACCGCACGGGAAGCGGCCCCGCAGCCGCAGGCCGCCAACGCGGCTTAGCGCCGGGGCCGGGCACCGGCCCGCATTCGAGACAAACCGTCACATTGCCGGGCCTTGGCCCGGCAATGTGTTTTTAAGCGCGGCCGGAACGCCGCGCGCACCTATTGATTTATCGCAAGGTGCGGTGAGCCCCGCCGCTTTAAATCTTTCCCGCTTCACCCCGGCGGGGGCGCCGAAAGTCTTGACCCAATGCCGTACCGCATCAATGCCGATCTGCCGCCCGCTGTGCGTAGCCACCTGCCCGAGCACGCGCAGGACATCTATCGCGAGGCGTTCAATCACGCCTATGGCGCCCATGCCGGCGAGGCCGATCGCGAGCAGCGCTCGCACATGATCGCCTGGGCCGCGGTTAAGCGCTCTTACGTCAAGACGGGCGACATGTGGGTTCCGCGCGATGCCTGAAATCGGGAATACCGTTCCGCATGCCGCCCCGGCGGGTGAATTGCGCTCGCTGGCGATCGCCGAGCGCAACGTGCCGCGCTACACGTCCTACCCGACCGCGCCGCATTTTTCCGCCGCCGTCGGCGCGCAAGTCTATGCGCAATGGCTGGATGAGCTGCCGCGCGACGCGACCTTGTCGCTCTACATCCACGTGCCGTTTTGCACCGAGCTGTGCTTCTACTGCGGCTGCAACACCCGCGCCGTGCGCAAGCGCGAGCCGATCGACGCCTATGCCGGGCGCGTCATCGACGAGATCGCGCTGCTCGGCAGCCTCGCGGGCCGCAGGCTCACGCATCTGCACTGGGGCGGCGGCACGCCCTCGATCCTGGGGCCGCAATGGCTGGAGACGATCGCCGGCAAGCTCGCCTCGCTGTTCGACCTGTCGGAGCTGAAGGAACACGCCATCGAGCTCGATCCGCGCCGGCTCGACCGGCCGTTGGTGAAAACGCTGGCCCGGATCGGCGTGACCCGCGCCAGCCTCGGCATGCAGGACGCCGCGCCTCACGTGCAGCGCGCGATCGGCCGCGTGCAGCCCTTCGAGCTGGTCGAGCGCGCCGCCGGCTGGCTGCGCGAAGCCGGCATACGCGACCTCAATGTCGATCTCATGTACGGCCTGCCCGAACAGACGGTGCGCGACGTGGCGCGCAGCGCCGAGCTTGCAGCGTCCCTCGATCCGCAGCGCCTGGCGCTGTTCGGCTACGCCCATGTGCCGTGGTTCAAGACCCATCAGCGGCTGATCGACGATGCCGCCCTGCCGGGCCTGAGCGAACGGCTCAAGCAGGCCGAGGTCGCCGCCGAGACCTTGCAAGGGCTCGGCTATCGGGCGGTCGGCCTCGACCATTTCGCGCTGGCGGAAGACGCGCTCGCGGTAGCGGCACGCGAACACCGTCTGCGCCGCAATTTCCAAGGCTACACCACCGACGACGCCGGCGCGCTGATCGGCCTCGGCGCTTCCGCCATCGGCAAGCTGCCGCAGGGCTTCGTGCAAAACGCGCCCGATCTTGCAGGCTATGCGCGCGCGCTCGACACCGGCTGCTTCGCCACCGTGAAAGGCCGCGCGCTCACCGCCGACGACCGCATCCGCGCCGCCGCCATCGAACGGCTGATGTGCGATCTGGAAGTCGACCTCGCCGCGCTCGCGGGCGGGGCGCATTATTTTGCCGCCGAGCTCGAAATTTTCCGCTCGCTAGCCGGGGAAGGTATCGTCAGGGTCGAGGGCAGCCGCATCGTCATGACCGAACGGGCGCGCCCCTTCGTGCGCATCGCGGCGTCCGTATTCGACGCCTATCTGGACGCCGGCGGCAAACGCCATTCGGTGGCGGTGTAGGCTTTTTTTACGAGAGCTATCGATCGCGGTCGCGCGTCGGCTTCCGCTTCGGCAGCGTAATGGCGTTTGGCGCGCGCTTGAGCCACAGATGCGCAAGCCCGGTCGGCCAGGCAGCCGGCGCCGGGCGCTCGGCCGCCCGCTCGGCGGGGCTGGGGACCAGCTCGTGCACGTCCCTGGCAGGGACAGGCCGCTCCGGCCGCTGTTTGCGATTCCAGGTCATCATAAGGGCACCTTGCCCGGCCGCCGCTGCCGTCGCCTTGATCCAGCGCAAGCGCGGCCCCGTGACGACTACTTAAGGGGATGCTAGGACGGCCCCGACCGAGCCCCCATCCCCTGCGAGACCCCGCCATGCCGCGCTACTACTTCCACATCACCGATGGCAAAAACGTCCTCTCCAACCACCAGGGCATGGACCTGCCCGGCGAGGCCGCCGCGGTCGAGGACGCCCGCAAGCTTGCCGGCGATCTCAAGAACGGCGACAAGATGCCGGGCTGGAACTGGGACGGCTGGTTCGTCGCCGTGCTCGACGCCCACGGCCGCAAGATCGACGAGGTTCCGATCGCCGACGTGATGTGAGCGCCGCCGTTGGCGTCGCCCTATCCAAGTCGTCATTGCCGGGCTAGACCCGGCAATCCAACTTGTTGAAATGACTTTTCCGATTTCGGATGGATGCGCGGGTCAAGCCCGCGCATGACGAGCCAGAATTTATAGGCGCCGATTACAGCGGCTCACCTCCTCGCAGACGCAAAGAAGGGCCGCCCTTTACGGACGACCCTTCCATTGTCAGGCCGCGGCCCGGTTGCGCGGGCTTATTGAGCCCTGCGCTTCGTGAGGCCGCCGACGGATTAGGCCAGCTAGGCGAGGACCTCGGGAAGGCTGAGAATCCAGGTCACGACTGCCGGCGACCGCGGCGATAGACAATGAGACACTGGATCACCTCCTTTCTGTTGTTTCGGACGATGGCCAGCATATAGGCAGCGGTGCGCGATTTGGAAGAGCGTTCGGGCACAGGCGCCGCCGGAAACCGGCAAAGCGTTGCGCTTGGGCAACCTCGGCCGAATATGGTAAGAATAGGCCATGAGCGAGACGAAGACGCTTGAAGCCCTGATGGAGCGCGCGGCCTCCTGGCCCGACGAAGCGCAGGCCGAATTGGTGCGCTTCATGATCGATACCGAGGCCAAGCATTTCGGCGTCTACCGGCTAAGCAACGAGGAACGCGCCGCCATCCGTAAAGGCCTCGACGACGCAAAGCATGGGCGCTTTGCGAGTGACGAAAAGATTGCGGAAATATTCAACCGCTTTCGCCGGACGGCATGAAGGTCCATTATACCGATACTGCGTCTGCCGATCTTGAAGACATTCTGGACTACCTGATTGAGCGCAATCCGCGCGCCGCAATCGCAGTCGGTCAAGCGATCGAAACGACCGTTTCCCGCGTCGCGATGTTTCCCGATCCGCCCAAACAACCGACGAACCGACCATACGCATGGCGCCCGCCGGGCGATTTCCTTATTTGATTTTTTACGCCATCGTCGAGGACAAAGTTCAGATCATGCGCGTGCTGCACGGCGCGCGGCTGCGGCCGTGGGAACGTTGACACGAATTGTCGCTCACCTCACCAGCTCCCGCATCGCCCGATCCAACCCTTCGAGAGTCAAAGGATACATCCTTCCGCCCATCAGCTGCCGCACCATCTGGATCGAATGGGTGAAGTCCCATTCGCGCTCGGGCACCGGGTTGAGCCACACCGCCGCCGGATAGGTGCGCGCCACGCGCTCGAGCCATAAGGCCCCCGGCTCTTCGTTGAAATGCTCGACCGAGCCGCCCGGCGCCGCGATCTCGTAAGGGCTCATCGAGGCGTCGCCCACAAATACGACTTTATAGTCGTGCGGGTAGGTGTGCAGCACGTCCCAGGTCGGCGTCGTCTCCTGGAAGCGGCGGCGGTTTTCCTTCCACACGCGCTCGTACAGGCAGTTGTGGAAGTAGAAATGCTCCATGTGCTTGAACTCCGTGCGCGCCGCCGAAAACAGTTCCTCGGTCGCCTTCACGTGCCAGTCCATCGAGCCGCCGATATCGAAGAACAGCAGCACCTTCACCGCGTTGTGCCGCTCCGGGCGCATCAGGATATCGAGATAGCCTTTATGCGCGGTGCCCTTGATGGTGCCGTCGAGATCGAGCTCCTCGGGCGCGCCGGTGCGCGCGAACTTGCGCAGCCGCCGCAGCGCGATCTTGATGTTGCGGGTGCCGAGCTCGACCTCGTCGTCGAGATCCTTGAACTCGCGCTTGTCCCACACCTTGACCGCGCGCCGGTGGCGGCTCCCCTCCTGGCCGATGCGCACGCCTTCCGGATTGTAGCCGTAAGCGCCGAACGGAGACGTGCCGGCGGTGCCGATCCACTTCGAGCCGCCCTGGTGGCGCTTCTTCTGCTCGGCCAGCCGCTGGCGCAAAGTCTCGAGCAATTTGTCGAGACCGCCCATGGCTTCGATCTGTTTCTTCTCTTCTTCGGTCAGGTATTTCTCGGCGAGCTTTCGCAGCCATTCCTCGGGGATTTCCGCTTCGATCCCGTCGGAGACGAGCTCCAGCCCCTTGAACACGTGGCCGAACACGCGGTCGAACTTGTCGAGATTGCGCTCGTCCTTCACCAGCGCGGCGCGCGACAGGTAATAGAAGTCCTCCACCCGGCGCGAAGCGAGGTCGGCCTCCATCGCCTGCATCAAAGTGAGATATTCGCGCAGCGTCACGGGCACGCCGGCGCTTTTGAGTTCCTGGAAAAAAGTGACGAACATGGGCGACAGATTGCCCTTCGCTTGAGCGCCGTCAAGCGCCGGCGAGGCACCCCGCTTGCCGCCCTCCGCGCAGCGGGCCAGACTTGTCCCGAAACGGGCGGCGTGGCGCCGCCTTTGCCGTTCTTCAGAGGGGAAAATGGCCGACGCCGCCGTCCTTGAACAACTCGCCCCCACCGGAAAGCTTCGCCTCGCCATCGCGGTGGCGCCCTCGCCGTCCGCGCAATTCGCCGTGCAGGACGGCGACACGTACAAGGGCGTCGCCGTCACCTTCGGCAAGGCGTTGGCCGCGAAGCTCGGCGTGCCGCTCCAGATCGTGCCGCACAAGGCCTCCGGCGAAATCCAGAATTCCGCCGGCGACAATAAATGGGACGTGGCCTTTCTGCCGGTCGACGCCGAGCGCAAGAAATTCGTCGACTTCGGCAATGCCTATCACCTGTTGCAGAGCACCTTTCTGGTGGCGCCTGGCTCCAAGATCGCTTCGGTCGCCGGCGCCAATGCCAAGGGAGTCGGCATCGGCGGCGTCGCTAACACCGCCACCTTCCGCGCCGCCGTTAAGGCGACGCCCGAGGCCACCCATATCGAATTCGCCGGCGTCGATGCCGCGGTCACCGCCATGAACGAAAAGCGCATCGAGGCGATCGCGCTGTCGCGCGAGTTGCTCGGCGGGCTGGCGCCCAGGATTCCGGGCTCGCGCATTCTCGACGACGCCTTCCTGAATTCTTCCACCGCCGTCTGCGTGCCCAAGGGCCGGCCGGCCGCGCTTGGCTACGTCAGCGATTTCATCGAGGAGGCCAAAGCCTCCGGGCTCGTGCGGCGCGCGCTCGACGACATGGGCCTGAAGTCGTCGGTCGTTGCGCCGGCCGGCATGAAGCCGTAGCCGGACCTATGTCGCAGCCGACAGCACGCCCGCGCAAGGCGCCGCCGCAACTTGCCGACTATCCGCACCGCGCGGCCGACATCGTCCGCTTCGGCGATCTCGATCCGCAGGGCCACGTCAACAACGCGGCGATCTCGACCTATCTCGAAACCGGCCGCGTTACGATGTTTCGGGAGCCCGACCTCAGCATCGGCGTTCCCGGTGCCACCTTCGTGCTGGTGCGCCAGGAAATCGACTTTCTCCGGGAGTTGCACTGGCCGGGCGACGTCGTTGTCGGCACCGCTCTCACCGCGCTCGGCCGCAGCTCGTTCACCGTCGCGCAGGCGGTCTTCGCCGGCGAGGTTTGCGCGGCGGCCGGACGCGCGACCATGGTCATGCTCGATGCGACGACCCGAAAGCCGCGGCCTTTGCCGCCGGAGACGATTTCGCGGCTCGAGCGGTGGAAGTATCGCGGCGCCTGAGCGGCCTCCCGACGCGCCGCGCTATTCCGCCGCCTGCGGTGCCGCAGCCTCCATCGTATGCACGTGCTCCGGCCGCACGCCGAGACCGATGACGCGCGCCGGCAGGCGCCGCAGCAGCGGAACGAGGTTGAGCAGCTTGGCCGCGAAGGGCGGCTTGGGCCGCGTGGTGCGCTTGAGCACGGTGCCCAGCACATTGTTCTGAATTCCCACCTGCAGCCATTGGATCACGCGCATCGGCATGGTGCGCCGGCGCTGTACCGCCTCGAGCAGCGCATCGGTCACCCGGCCTTCCTTGAGCGGCGTGGCCAGCATATTGGCCGTGGCCACCGCGTCCTGAACCGCGAGATTGATACCCACGCCGCCGATCGGCGACATGGCGTGCGCGGCATCGCCGATGCAGATCAGGCCCGGCCTGTGCCAGTGCGGCAGCCGGTCGACCGCGACGGTCAAGAGCTTCACATCGTCCCAGCTTTTGATCTCGCCGAGCCGATTGCGCAGGAACGGCGATATTTGCGCGACGCTGTCGCGGAAAGCCTCAAGCCCCGCCGCCTTCACCTTGTCGATACTGCCCTTGCCGATGATATAGGCGCACTGCCAATAGTCGGTGCGGTTGAGCATCACCATCATGTGGCCGGCTTCCGCGTGGCCGAAAGTCTCCGTCGTATCGCCCGCGCGCCGCGATATGCGGAACCAGAGCACGTCCATGGGCGCGCCGATGTCCTCGACCTTGAATCCGGCGCATTGTCGCATCGTCGAATGCCGGCCGTCGGTGCCGACCACGAGATCGGCGCGGATTTCGAGGTCGCCTGCCGGCGCCTTGGCGCGCACACCAACCACGCGCCCGCCCTCCTCGATCAGATCGGTGGCTTCCGTCTTCATGTGCAGATCGAAAGTCGGATAACGCTTGCCGTGCGCGGCCAGGAAATCGAGGAAGTCCCATTGCGGCATCAGCGCGATGAACTTGCAGTGCGTCGGCAGATGGTCGAAATCCGCCAGCCTGACGGTGGTATCGCCGATCTGCCCGCTCAGGTGATCGACGCGCGAATGCGGCAGCTTGAGAAATTCGTCGATCAGGCCGAGCTCGACCATGAATTCCATAGTCGACGGATGAATCGTGTCGCCGCGGAAATCGCGCAGGAAATCCTTGTGCTTCTCCAGCACCGTGACGCGCACGCCGGCGCGCGCCAGCAGAAAGCCGAGCATCATGCCGGCCGGCCCGCCGCCGACGACGCAACACGTGGTCTTGATCGACGATGTCGCCATTGGCGCCTCCCGTGTTCCGGTTGAGGCTCGCGCCGCGTGTCGAATGGCGGCGGCTTAAGCCTTCGCGCCCCGAAAGGTTACGCCTGCCGTTCCGGCACCCGCACCACTAGCCCGTCGAGTTCGTCGGTGACTTTGATCTGACAGGAAAGCCGCGAGTTCGGCCGCACGTCGTAGCCGAAATCGAGCATGTCTTCTTCCATGGGCGAAGGCTCGCCGGTCTTTTCGCGCCAGGCCTCGTCGACATAGACGTGGCAGGTGGCGCAGGCGCAGGCCCCTCCGCATTCCGCCTCGATGCCGGGAACATTGTTGCGGATCGCCGTCTCCATCACGGTGGAGCCGACCTCGCCTTCGACCGCGCGCGCGGTCCCGTCGGAATCGATAAAGGTGATCTTCGGCATGGCGGCAGGCGGAAATTGACGGAGAAGTCCTGGCCGGAATTGGCGCGGGCGCCCTCCTATATAGTCATTCCGCCCGAGGCGCCAGAGCGACCGATCCGCTCACCGCGCGCACAAAAGCTCCGCGATCAGCGCGCGCGCGTCCTCGATGGCCGCGGCCAGCCGCTCGACGGCGGCAAGGCAGTCGGCCCCGCCGGCGGCCTCTTCGGCCGCTTCCGCCGCACGCGCCACGGCGCCTGCGCCGATACCGCGGGCCGAGCCCTTCAGCGTGTGTGCAAGCGTCGCCACCGCTTCCGCATCGCTCCCGCGCATGCGTGCGATCAGCAGGGCGGACTGGCGGTCGAACAGCTCCAGCAATTCGCGCTCGAGGCTGCGGTCGCCGAACGTCATCTGCTCGAGATGGCCGCGATCGATGGTGGGCTCGGCTGAAGGCATGGCTTCGGCAGTCATGGTCGCGGGCACGGGCTGTCCCCTCCTGTCACCGGCTTCTTGTTGCCGGGGAGTTTGGCCCGCGCGGGACCAAAGCCGGGTAAATCGGAGGCCAAATCGGCGCCGGATCGCCGGCGCTGGTTAATCGGCCTCTAACCCTGCCCGCAAAGGCGCCCGGACGGGCCGCAGGACGGCCGCAATCGGGCCCCCATGATCGGCCCGCAGGCCGGACGGGGAGCCGAAAAGTCATGGTTACTCAAACGTTAACGATGATGAAAAAGTCCTAAATGGCCCCCGTTTCTTTCGTTTTGCCAAGGCGATAGGATGAATGACCGGCTGCGGTGGGCACCCTTTCGTTCAAAGCGGTTCCCGACGCCGGCACGCGATCCCGCGCTCGTGGCGCGGCCCTGGCGACATTACTTGGGCCGCGGCGATGGTCCCGGCGTAACGACGAGGCGACGACCGACAATGGCGAACAATCCGCAGAAATCCCAGGACGCCACCGAAGAGGCGCTCAACGCCATTCAGGAAGCGCTCAACCTGCACCAGCCTGACGCGCGCAGCGGCGCGCCCACGCAACTTGCACCGCCCGACCAGCCGCCGCCCACGCCCGACCTTTTTAACGAGGAACCGAAGCCGGACGCCTGGACCGGCGACACCAGCCCGCGCCAGCCCGCCAACGACGACCGCGCCAGCATCGGCCAGATCCTGCAGACGCTTCATCGCCGTCCCAATCGCCTCCCCTACATCATTGCCACCGTCGCCGCCTTGATCTGGGCCGGCGGCTCCGCTCTTACCGCCGTGCTCTATTGGCCCGAGTTGCAAGCGGCGCTGCTGACCCCGCGCACCGGGCTCGCCGTCCTCATCGCGCTGGCCGGCGCGACGGCCGCGCCGATCGTCACCTTCTACGTGCTCGCCCACATGTTCCGCCGCTCGCAGGATTTGCGGCTGGTCGCGGAGTTGATGGCGGAGGTGGCGATGCGGCTGGCGCAGCCGGAGACGGCAGCGCGCGAGTCGATCATGACCGTCGGGCAGGCCATCCGCCGCGAGGTCGCCGCCATGGGCGACGGTGTCGAGCGGGCGCTGGCGCGCGCGGCCGAACTGGAAGCGCTGGTGCACAACGAGGTCTCCGCGCTCGAGCGCGCCTATAACGACAACGAAGTGCGCATCCGCGACCTGCTCAGCGAATTGTCGAGCCAGCGCGAAACGCTGGTCAATCAGGCCGAGCAGGTGCGCAACGCCATCGCGTCGGTGCACCTCGACCTCTCGCACGACATCACCTCGGTCGGCGACCTGGTCGCCGACAAGGTCAACGAGGTGGCGCAGCGCACCACGCGCTCGCTCACCGAAAAGGGCGAGCACATCACGCTGGCGCTCGGGCACGCCGGCGATTCCATGATCGACGCGCTTACCGAGCGCGGCTCGACCCTGCTCGACCGCCTGGAAACCACCAGCGAGCGCGCCACCACCGCGATCTCGTCGGCGAGCGAGCGGCTCACCGACAGCCTCAATTTCAAGACCGAGCGCGTGCACGACGAGTTCGCCGATCTCGCGGCCCGCCTGCAGCAGATGATGCAGGCGCGTCTCGACCAGGTCGCGCAGGGCTTCGCGCAGCGCGCGGCGCAGACCATCGAAGGCATGGGCAGCCGCTCGCAGGCCTTCACCGAGGCGCTGACCGAAACCGGCACGCGCATGGCCGAGACCATCGCGACGCGCGCCGACGAGGTGAACAGCACGCTGCGCACGACCGGCGACTCGCTGGTGCTCGATCTTTCGACGCGCGGCGGCGAGGTCGTCTCCAAGCTAGAGCAGACGGGTCAGCAGATCACCGACACCATGACTTCCCGCAGCGACGCGGTCGCCGACACCTTCCGCGAAAGCGCCGAGGCGCTGGCGCAGTCGCTGGCGAGCCGCAGCGACGAAGTCAAGAACATGCTCACCGCCCGCCTGCAGGCCTTCGAGGACATGTTCAACCACGGCGGCACCGAGTTGACCGAGAAGGTCTCGCGCGACTCCACGACGTTGGGCAACCTGATCACCACCCACCTTGCCGAATTCGACCGCACCGTGAAGACCTACGGCGGCGAGCTGGTCGACCGACTCGGAACGCGCACGCAGGACGTGGCCGAGGCCATGAGTGCCTACATCGACACGTTCGATCAGCGCGTCACCGACAAATCGGCGACGCTGTCCGGCGCGCTCGACCAGCGTCTCTCCCAGTTCGAGCAGGATATCGACAGCCGCGTCGCCGGCCTCACGCGCAACCTCACCGTCGGCAGCCAGCAGGTGATCGATACGCTCGACGAACGCATCGCCGGCGTGTCGAATACCATCACCGCGCGCGGCGCCGAGCTCGCCGACACCATCGGCGCCAAGATCGGCGAGATCGACAGCACGCTGGGCGCGCGTGCGCTCGAGGCCGCCAATAATCTGGACAGCCGCATCGGCCGCTTCGAAGAACTGCTGGTCGGACGCGCCGAAGCCGTCACCGGCGAGATCGAGACCCGCACCCGGGCCGCCGCCGACGCGCTCAAGGCGCGCATGGAAGAGCTCTCCGAGTCGATCGGCGCCAACGCATCGCAGGCCGAGCGCTCGCTCGGCGAGCTCGCGACCTCCACCGGCAACGCCATCCGCGCTTCCGCCGACGAGGCCGAGCGCACGCTCAAGAGCGTGAGCGACGAGATTGCCTCCGGCTTCATCGGCAAGGCCGAGGAAGTCGCCAACGAGGTCGGCGAGCGCGCACGCGAGATCACCAATGTATTGTCGCAGAACAGCGGCGGCGTGATCGAGGCCCTCACCGTCAAGGGCCGCGAGTTCGCCCACGACGTCGGCGCCGCCACCGAGCAGGCGATCCGCTCGATCGACGAGCGCGGCTTCGCCTTCACCCGCTCGATGCTCGACAACGGCTCCGAAATGGCGCGCATGATCAACAGCGCCGGCGAAGCCGCCTCCAACACCGTCAACCGCACCTTCAACGAGCTCAACGAGGCGGCGCAAAAGGCGATCGAGGACTCCAAGCAGACCGCCACCTCCGCGGTGAGCGAGATGGTGGAGACGCACAACATGCTGCGCTCGGACACCACGGCGCTGTTCGAGCGGCTGCGCGAAGCCAACATCATGCTGCAGGAAGTGCTCTCCGGCGCGCACGAGAACATGAGCGCGCTCGAGAACACGCTGATGCTGCGCGTGTCGGATTTCGTCAACTCGATGAACGAGGTCACCGCCTCGACCGGCGACGCCACCCAGCGCGTGGAAACCACGATCCACAATTTCAACGACGTCACCACCCGCGTGGTGGCGGGCCTCGGCGACCTCGCCACCCAGTTCGACGGCCACGGCCGCGATCTCGCCAAGGCGGTGGACCTGATCGACCAGAGCAATCAGCGCGCCGACCTGGCGCTCGGCGAGCGCCGCGCCGCGCTTGCAGAGCTCGTCTCCGGCCTCGACGCGCGCAGCGAGGATATCGACCAGCGGCTAAAGCGTTTCTCCGGCCTGCTCGACGAATCGCTCGAAGCCGCCGCCGCCCGTGCGCGCGACGTCGCCCGCGTGGTATCGGACGCCAGCACCGAAGGCAGCCGCGCCGTCGCCGAACAGTACGAGCGCGTGCGCGAACATGCCGAGGAGGAGCGCCGCCGCACCATCGAGGCCATGCAGGACGTCTACCAGCGCACCGCCGGCGACACCGACGCCATGCTGCACGACGCCGGCGAACGCTTCGCCGAGGTGCTGCGGGGCATGAAGCAGATGGCCGCCGAGATGCAGCAGGAATTGGAGGCGACGCGCGCCGAGCTGCATCGCGGCGTGTTCGAATTGCCGCGCGAGGCCGCCGAAGGCGCGGCCCAGATGCGCCGCGTCATCGTCGACCAGATCGAGGCGCTCGCCGAGCTCAACCGCATCGTCGCCCGCCACGGCCGCAGTCTCGACGCGGCCGAGCCGGCGCGCCGGACCGGTACGCGCGAAGAGCCCACGCTGGCCGTGGTCGGCGGGCGTAGCGAAGCCGTGCGCGAATATCCGCGCGAACTGCCGCGCGACGTTGCACGCGCCGCGCCGCCGCCGCGCGGCGACGTCGGCAGCTTCGCGCCGCGCCGTCCGGAACCGCCGCCTGCCCCGCCGCCCGGCGCCGGCGGCAGCCGCGGCTGGCTCAGCGACCTGCTCACCCGCGCCTCGCGCGAGGAAGAAGAGCCGGCCCGCGAGCTGCCGCGCGAAGCACCGCGCGAATTGCCGCGCGAGCCGGCACGCGAAAGCGCGCGCACCCTCGACGAACGCACGCCGCGCCACGCCATCGAGTCGCTCGATTCGCTGTCGGTCGACATCGCGCGCATGATCGATCACGACGCCGCCGCCGACTTGTGGGATCGCTACAAGCGCGGCGAGCGCAACGTGTTCACGCGCAGGCTCTACACGCTGCAGGGCCAGAAGGCCTTCGACGAGATCCGCCGCAAATACCGCGCCGACCGCGAGTTCCGGCAGACGGTCGATCGCTATATCGGCGAGTTCGAGCGGCTGCTCGAGGAGGTCTCGCGCGACGACCGCGGCCAGGTGGTGGCGCGCACCTATCTCACCTCGGAGACCGGCAAGGTTTACACCATGCTGGCGCACGCGGCCGGGCGCTTCGACTGACAACACGAGCGCTCGGCCGGCTCTCGCGTTTTCACCCATTGAACAATGTTCCGGCACGGCCCGCGATGTGGGCTGTTCAAGAGAATTTTTGCCCCGCTTTGCGCGTAGACGGGCGTAAATACGAATTGCCAGCGCCAGCCAACTATCGGATAGTACCGAGCTATCGGCGCTGCTCGTGGGGCGACGCAGCGTTTGTGTCTGAGATTTAGAGATGATTTCGAGATAAAGTGCGCCGCCGACAAAGAATAATGGGCGGCGCGGAGGTGTTAGCCAGGCGCCGGCAGGCGTCGATGACAAACTCGGCTTAGTTCTGGGAGGATAAAGCCATGCGCGAGTTTACTGCACGTGCGGTCGCTGCACGCAGCCTGAAAGCGGCCTTGGTTGCCGCTTGCGTTTTCACCGCCACAGGCCTGTTTGCGTCGACCGCCTGGTCGGCGCCCAAGGACATCAAATGGGGCACCGGCCCGGCCGGCTCGTCGGGCGGCAAGGCGCTGGTCGTCCTGGCCAATATCATCAACAAGGCGATGCCCGAGTTCCGCATCACCGTGCTGCCTTATCCGGGCGCGGTCGGCACCGTGAAGGCGTTCGCCACCGGCGAGATCGACGGCTATTACGGTTCCGACGTCGCGATGCGGGAATTCGCGACCGACAGCGGGCGCTTCAAGGGCTTCAAGTCCAAAGTGAAGGTCACGCCCGTGCAGTCGCTGTGGTGCTACACCCTCGACGTCGGTGTCGCCATCAAGGCAAGCGACATGGGCACGATCAAGTCGTGGGCCGACCTCACCGGCAAGCCGGTGTTCACGGGGCCGGCGCCGTTCGACACCCGCAAGCATCTCGAGAACGCGCTGCACGCGGTCGGCGTGAAGCACAATTACACCGAGGTGGCGCTGTCGACCGCCGGCTCGCAGCTCAACAACGGCACCATCAAGGCCATGATCATCTACGCCGCCGGCGGCAAGACCCCGCCGAGCTGGCTGTCGCAGGCCTCGCTTGCCGTCGATTGGGCGGCGCTCAATCCGACGGCGAAGGAGCTCGCCGAGCTCAAGGAGAAGGGCTTCGGCATCGAGCAGGTGCCCGCGGCCAGCTTCGGCAAGCAAGATCATCACGTCAAGACGATCACCCTGCTGCCCTTTTACTGGGGCTTCGACCTCGGCATGAACGTCTCGACCGACGAGATGTTCAAGATGCTCAACATCATCGAGAAGCACGCCGATGAGCTCGCCAAGCTCGACCCGAGCTTCCGTCAGATCGGCGGCGGCAAGATGGCCGAGTTCGAGCACAAGGCACTGGAGTCCACCTGGAAGCTCGTCCCCATCCATCCCGGCCTCGCCAAGTACCTGAAGTCGAAGAACATGTGGGACAGCAAGTGGGACGCCAACGTCGCCAAGGCGAAGATGTAGCGGGTCCGTTCCCTTGACCGCACGGTAATCCGAGGCGGGCGCGCCCCTCGCGCCCGCCTCGCTTGAATCCGATGAAGCACATGGGACCGCCATGACCGTCGCCGCCACCGCGCCGCAAAACCGGCCGCCGCTCGCGCTCGACATCGTCTATTACATCTCGGGCATCGGCTTCACGATCTACATGTTCTACTACTACTGGACCGCCGCCGGCGGCCCCATGGTACTGGCGATGACCATGGTGCCGATCATCTATGTGTTGTTCACCTTGCAGGCGCTGCGCAACGGCGAGTTTTATCCACGCCTGCCGACGAACGTGAATTACGTCATCGCGCTCGCCTATTGCCTGTTCTCGCTGTACTGCGCCTATTACATGAATACGAACTATATGGCGCTCGGCGAGGAGCGCTCGGGCAATTACGACCTGCAGGACCTGATCGTCGGCGGGCTGATGGCGCTGCTGATCATCGAATACGCGCGCAAGCGCCACGTGCCGCTGTTCGTCCTCACCGTCATCCTCATTTTCTACGCCGTCTACGGCTACGTCGTGCCGGGCATGTTCTATCACGCCGGCCTCTCCTGGGAGCGCGTCATCGCCGCCTCCAGCGTGGAAATGGCCACCGGGATATTCGCGCGCCTGCCGCAGCTCGCGCTCACGCTGATCGGCTCGTTCCTGCTGGTGCTGAGCCTGCTGCGCGGCTTCGGGTGCGTCGACTCGCTGTTGCGCGCGACCAAGCGCGTGGCCATCCGCTCCCACCACGCCATTCCGCAGTCGGCGGTCATCGGCTCGATGGCGATCGGCACCGTCAGCGGCTCGGGCGCCGCCAATTCGATCACCGTCGGCTCGGCCACCATTCCCGCCATGATCAATGCCGGCCTGCCGCCGGCGACCGCCGCCGCGATCGAGAACGCTTCCTCCATGGGCGGGCAGTTGATGCCGCCGGTCATGGGCATCGCCGCCTTCCTGATGGCCGAGTTCCTCGGCGTCGACTATTTCGACGTGGTCGCGCGCGGCTGGGTGCCGGCACTGATCTATTACATCTCGGTCGCCGTCTCGGTCTATCTGTTGGCGATCCACTACCGCACGCGCATGGTGATCGACCGCAGCGCCCAGCCGATGAGCCTGCGCGACATGATCAACATTGGTTTCTTTGTTGCCACCGTCGGCGGCCTGGTGGGGTTGATGGCGGCGCTGTTCCTGGCGCCGCAATTCGCCGCGCTCGACATGTTCTGCGTCATCGGCGCAGGCATGTTGGTCGTGCACATTGGGTTCATGGTGCATGACCGGCAATTGACCCTGGCGGAATTCGTCAAACCGCTGAAGGCGTTTCTCGATTCCTTTATCGACATGATAACCGATCTGGCGCTGCTCTTGGCCACGCTGTCGATCATGGCGGGCACGCTGGTGATCACCGGCGTGCCGACCAAGCTCGGCTTTCTCCTGGTGGACGCGGCCGGCGTCAACATCGCCGCCATGGTGGCCATGGGCTTCCTGTTCGGCGTGGTGCTGGGCACCGGCCTGCCGCCGGCGCCGGTCTATATCCTGGTCGCCATCGTGATCGCGCCGCCCTTCATGCAGGCCGGCATCAATCCGTGGGTCGTGCACTTCTTCGCCTTCTTCGTGGCGGTGTTCGGCGAGCTCACGCCGCCGACCTCGATCACCGCCGCCATCACCTCCAAGATCGCCAATACCTCGTTCTATGTCACGCTCTGGCGCTCGGTGCAGATCTGCATGTCGCTGTTCACGCTGATGGTCGGCATTTTCATCCACCCCGAGCTGGTCATTCAACCCGGCCTCGACCAGATGGGCGCGGCCTATCTGATCCTGGTGGCGACGCTCGGCCTCACCTTCAGCGTGCAGGGCACTTTCTCCGCCTCGCGCCTCGTCGACCGTCTCGTGCGGCTGGTGCTGGCGGCCATGTCGCTCTACGTCCTGCTCTCGTTCAACGACACGCTGTCGACCGTCGTCTCCTTCCTCGTGCTCGCCACCATCGGCTATTGGCTGGTGGTGCGGCGCAAGGTGGAGGACGTCGACACCGGCGAGGTGGTGATCGATCGGCCGGCCTTGGCGCCGGCCGCGGCCGCCGCGCCGCTCGGGCGGATGGACTGACTTTCCGCAGCTACGGACGCGCGGCTTCCGCCGTATGGGCCGCGCGCGAGCGCTTGCCGCGAAAGTAGGATTTGAGCCACGGGTGCTCGGACGCGAGCATGGTCTCCATGGTGCCGGCCGCGATCACCTTGTGATCGGCCAACACCGCGATGCGGTCGCATACGGTGTGCAGGCTGTCGAGATCGTGCGTGACCATGAACACGGTCAGTCCCAAGGTGCGCTGAAGCGTGGCGATCAATTCGTCGAACTCGCCGGCGCCGATCGGGTCGAGCCCCGAGGTCGGCTCGTCGAGAAACACGATTTCCGGATCGAGCGCCAGCGCGCGGGCGAGCGCCACCCGCTTGGTCATGCCGCCCGACAGTTCGGACGGAAACTTGTCGAGCACGCTTTTATCGAGCCCCACCATGTCGAGCTTGGCGACCGCCAGCTCGTCGAGCAGGTCCTCCGGCAGTTCGAGCAGCTCGCGGATGGGGAATTGCAGGTTCTCGCGCACGCTGAGCGATGAGAACAGCGCACCCTGCTGGAACAGCACGCCCCAGCGCCGCTCGACCGCCTCGCGCTCGGCGTCGCTCGCCGCGGTGAGGTCCACGCCCAGCACCGTGATCGTGCCCTGGCGCCGCGGCAGCAGGCCGATGATCGTGCGCATCAGCACCGACTTGCCGGCGCCCGAGCCGCCGACGAAGCCGAGGATTTCGCCGCGGTAGACGTCGAGATCGACGTGGTCGAGAACGATATGCTCGCCGAAGCCGACCACCAGGTCGCGTACCGAAATGACGACTTCCTTGCCGTTGCCCGCAGCCATCGCTCACATCCCGATCGAGGCGAAGAAGATGGCGAACAGCCCGTCGAGCACGATCACCAGGAAGATCGATTCCACCACCGAGGCCGTCGTCTGCATCCCGAGCGATTCCGCGCTGCCCTTCACGTTCAGCCCTTCCATGGTGGACACCACGCCGATCACCAGCGCCATGAACGGCGCCTTGATGATACCGACCTCGAAGTGCTGGATCGATATCGCCTCGTGCAGCCGCTGCATGAAAATGGCGGGATCGATGCCGCCGTAAAGCCAGCACACCAGCAGGCCGCCATAGAGCGCGGCGAGCGAGCCCAGGAAGGTCAGGATCGGCACGCCGATCACCAGCGCGAGCACACGCGGCAGGATCAGCACTTCGGTCGGATCGAAGCCCATGGTGCGCAGCGCGTCGATCTCCTCGCGCATCTTCATGGAGCCGAGCTCGGCCGTGTAGGCGCTGCCCGAGCGGCCCGCCACCATGATGCAGACGACCAATACGCCGAGCTCGCGCAGCACCAGGATGCCGACCAGGTCGACCACATAGATGTCGGCGCCGAACTTGCTGAAGTGGAAAATGCCCTGCTGCGCGATGATCGCGCCGACCAGAAACGTGATGAGCAGGATGATCGGCACGCCGCGCCAGCCGACCTTATCGAGTTGATGCACCGTCGAGGTCAAGCGCAAGCGCTTGGGGTGAACCGCCACCCTCCCCAGCGCGACGAAGATCGCGCCCAGCATGTTGACGAAATTGCCGAGCACCGTGCCGCCCGCGGTGGCGCCATGGCCGAGCGAAACCAGCGCCTCGGCGAAACGGTTCGGCCGTTGCCGGCCGCCCTGCTCCGGTTTGACGCCGTGCACCTCGTCGACCAGCGCGCGGTAGTTCTCCTTCAGCCCTTCCACCGAGGTGGCGCAACCGCGCGCCGAGAAGGCGCGCACCAGCCGCTCCAAGAGCCAGGCGCCGAAGGTATCGAGCCGCTCGACGCGAGCCATGTCGATCTCGACGGAACTGATAGCGCCCCCGCGTTTGGTCTCGGCGCTGATCGTGGCCTCCAGCGCCTTGGCGTTGCGGGCGGTCCAGGCCCCGGCGCCGGCGAGTTTCAGCCGGGCGCCTTCGGCGCTGCTTGCGAGCAGGATGTCGGTCACGTGAAAAACTCCGAATGCGGGTGATCGGTGTCGGCGGCGGCCATACTTGACCATTGCCCGCGAACCTGTCGAGGGTGCGGCTTATAACCCATGAATACCTCCCTGACCCTCGCCCTCGCCGTCGAGCGCTGGCCCATCCGCGGCGCCTTCGCCATCAGCCGCGGCGCCAAGACCGAAGCCTTGGTGGTGGTCGCCACGCTCGGCGACGGGCACAACCGCGGGCGCGGCGAATGCGTGCCCTATGCGCGCTACGGCGAAAGCGTGGACAGCGTCTGCGCGCAGATCGAGGCCGTGCGCCCGCGGCTCGCGCAAGGCCTCACCCGCTTGGACTTGCAAGACGCCCTGCCGCCGGGCGCCGCGCGCAACGCGCTCGATTGCGCCTTCTGGGATCTCGACGCCAAGCGCAGCGGCAAGCCGGCCTATGCGCTCGCGGGCCTCCCCGCGCCGCGCCCGCTCACCACCGCCTATACGATTTCACTCGGGCCGCCGGATGCGATGGCGGCGGCGACCGCCCTGGTTGCTTCGCGCGCCCTCTTGAAGGTCAAGCTCGGCGGCAACGACGATGCCGACCCTGCGCGCATCGCCGCGGTGCGCGCCGCCGCGCCCGCAGCGACGCTGATCGTCGACGCCAACGAGGGCTGGAACGCGCGCAACCTCGCCGCCAATTTTTCCGCCTGTCAGGCCGCCGGCGTCGAACTGATCGAGCAGCCGCTGCCGGAGGGCGAAGACGCAGTGCTTGCCCGTATCGTGCGCCCCATTCCGGTCTGCGCCGACGAAAGCGCGCACGACCGCGCCTCGCTCCCCGCGCTTGCCGGCAAATACGACGCCGTCAACGTCAAGCTCGACAAGGCCGGCGGGCTCACCGAGGCGCTCGCCATGAGTGCGGAGGCCGAGCGGCTGGGCTTCATCCTGATGGCCGGCAGCATGGTGGCGACCTCGCTCGCCGTCGCGCCCGCGCTGCTCTATGGGCAGAAGGCGCGCTTCGTCGATCTCGACGGGCCGCTGCTGCTCGCCAAAGACCGAGCGCCGGGCCTGGTTTACCAAGACAGCCTGGTGCTGCCGCCCAGCCCCGCGCTATGGGGCTGAAGCCATCCCGATACCTCCGCCCGATTGACCTTGCTCAATGCGACCGCGCGCGGTTACGGGCATTGATCCAGCATGGTCGCGAACCGCCCCGAGCCGTCAATGTCGACTTCTCCCGCCGTCGCCGAGCGCCTGCGGGCGCATGCCCGGCTGTGCATCGAGATCGCGCAAGGCTGCTGGAACGAGGAAACCGCTGCCGAGCTGCGGCGCATGGCGCGCGAATGCGCGCAGGCGGCGGCGCGGGCCGAAGCCGAGCGCAACGCGAGAACGCAGCCGCTCCACTAACGCCGCCCGCCATTCCGGCAAGTTCCTGGTTTTGTTCACGAATTGTCCCCAAAATTTGGTTAACCAAGCCTTAACGCACCCCCTCCCCTTGGCATAGACTTACCGCCAAAATCGGCGCGCCGATCGAGGCGGGCCACGAAGACGAAGATAAAGGGGACGGGGGTCATGGGAATTCGCGGCCTGTTGTTGTGCGCCGCCGTGCTGAGCGCCGGCATCGCGCCCGCCTCGGCGGCCATGCGCATCGCCGAAGACCGCGGCGGCCAGATCGGCCATTACCTACAGGCCTTCGCCATGCTGCGCTCGACCGGCGAGCACGTCGTCATCGACGGCAACTGCCTGTCGGCCTGCACGCTGGTGCTGGGCATGATCCCGCGCAATCACCTGTGCGTCACCTCGCGCGCCCGCTTCGGCTTTCACGCCGCCTGGATGCCCGACCGCGACGGCAATCCGGTGACCAGCACGCTCGGCACGCGCGCGCTGTGGAATATCTATCCGGTGTCGGTGCGGCGCTGGATCAACCGCCACGGCGGCCTGTCGCGCCACATGATCTTCCTGCAGGGCCGCGACCTGAGCAGCATCGTTCGCAGCTGCGCGCCGCCGCGCCGCACCTATCAGGCAAGCTCGCACCGGCGCTATGAGGCGAGCTCACGCTACCGCAGTCCGCGCGGCTCGTATCGCTACATAGCCGGCAACGCTGCCAGCTACCGCCGCTAGCACCATGGCGGCATAGGCGCCCGCGCCGTAAGCGCCGTAGAGCACGCCCGACAAGCCCGTCATCGCCGCGGTGGTCGAGCCGATCGCCAGCGCAAGATAACCTTGCGCGGTCGCGCCCTGCCCGTGCGGGGCGTGACGCGCGACGAAGCCGAGCGCGCCGAGATGGGTGGCGCCGAACGACAGCGCGTGCAGAAGCTGCACCAACGGCAACAGCACCGCCGGCGGATCGAGCGCCATGACGCTCCAGCGTAAGGACGCGCCCAGCCCGCCGATGACGATCAGCACGCCCGGCGTCAGATAACCCGGCAGCCGGCCCTGCAGCGCGAACAGCACGATCTCGGCCGCGACACCGAGCGCCCACAGGCCGGCGATCGCCGTGGCGGATAGGCCCGCGGCGCGCCATTGCAGCGTCGAGAAACCGTAGAACACCGCGTGGCTCGCCTGGATCAGGCTCGCCGCCGTCAGCACCGCGACGAAGGCCGGCTCGCGCAGCAGGCGCCGGCGCGGCGCATCGCGCGCGGCCGGCTGTCCGGCCTGTCCGAGCGGCGCCAGCGCGAGCGCCACCAGCGCCGTCAACATCACCGCCGCCACGATCAGCCAGATCAATTCGCGCGGCGGGATCGTGTCGGCGATCAGGCCGGCCGCCATGCTGCCGAGGATGAAAGTGCCCGAGCCCCACAGCCGCACCGGCCCATAGGCGCGCCCGCGCGCGGTCAATCCCCTGAGCGCATAGGTCTCCGCCAGCGGCATGATCGGCGTGAAGGCGAGCGAGGCGAGCACGAAGGCCGCCATGATCGCACCGGGCCCGTGCGCCAGGCCGACCAGCGCGTAGCCGACGACGCTTGCCGCGCTCGCCAGCATGATGGCGCCGCGCAAGGTCTCGCGCCGGTCGGCTGCGCGGGTGACGAGCGGAATGGCGATCAGCCGCGCGATCAAAGGCGCCGCCAGCACCAGCCCGATCAACTGCGCGTCCAGCCCTTTCGCTTTGAGCCAGAGCGGGAAGAACGGCATCTGAATGCCGATGCCGACGAAATAAGCGCCGTACAGCGCCGCCAGGCGCGGGGCAAAGCCGCGCTCGTTTTCGAGCATGGACCGCAATTGCATTGCCGCTCCCGGCTGGCCGAATCGGGCCGGCTGATTGATAAGCTGACCCTTGAGGATTCGATATGGTCAATGACGCGGCTTTGCCGGCCGAGCCGCCGGTAAGGCCGAGCGAAGATGAATACCAGACCTTCTGCGCCGCGCTGACGGCCAGCGCGCGCGGCCGCGCATTTCTCAACGAATATGCCCGCCGTCACCGCGGCGCCGACACCGAGACGCTGCTGGCGGCGCTGGCGCGGCTGGAGGCGCTGGTGCGGGCGCAGGCGCGCACGGCGAGCGCGGGCGCCGATGACCTGCGCACCCAGTTGCGCGCGCTGGTCGCGGCCATCCGCAGCGCCAGGCCGGAGATTGCCGAGGCCGCGCTGCCGGCGCGCGCGGCCAAGCTCGCCCGGCTGGTCGACCTGCTGGAGCGGCGGCTGGCGGCGATGGCAGAGCCCGCGGCCGCAGGCCCGGAGTCGGCAACAACTCCTACCGGCTTGGCGCTCGTGCCGCCGCCCGATGAGCCCGAGCTGCCGATCCCGAGCCCCGCCGCCGCGCCGGCGCCGGCCTTGACGCTGGCGCATGAGCGCGCGCCGCCGGCGCTGCCGGAAAAACCGGCCAGCGCCGCCGCCATCCCCGAAGTGAGCTGGTTCGACAGCGCGCCGGCCGCGCCGGTCGCCGCCGAGATCGTGAGCGTTGCTTCGATCGAGTTGGCACTCGGGCCCGCCGCCGGCACGGCGGATTCCCTCCCCCCTCTCGGGGGAGGAGAGCATGCTGTGCACACCGCAACTCCCGAGCCACCGCAAGAACCCGCCGCACCGCCCGAACCGCCGACGCCGCAACAAATGACGCGGGCAGCCGAAGCGCTCGCGGCCTCCGACCCGCTGGCCGCGCTCCTGGCGCTTTCCGAGGAAGAGCGCCTGGCGCTGTTTACGTGAGCGGCGTCAGCCGGCGATCAGCTTGGCGAACAACTCCGTATCCACATTGGCGCCCGACAGAATGGCAACCGCCGTCTTGCCCTTGACCTCGAGCTTGCCCGCCAACAGCGCGGCCAGCGCCACCGCCCCGCCCGGCTCCACCACCAGCTTCAGTTCGGCGAACGCATAGCGCACCGCCGCCGCCACCTCGGCATCGCTCACGGTGAAGCCCTGGCCGATCAGCGCGCGCGTGATCGGGAAGGTCAATTCGCCCGGCGTCGCGCTCATCAGCGCGTCGCAGATGGTGCCGCTCAGCCGCGCATTCGTTTCGCGCCGGCCGCTCTTGAACGAGCGCAGCGTGTCGTCGAAGCCTTCCGGCTCGACCGCGTAGATCTGCGCCGCCGGCACGCGTGCCTTGAGGCCGAGCGCGGTGCCGGCCGCCAGCCCGCCGCCCGAGGCGCCGACCAGCGCGATCTCGGGCGTCAAATCGAGCCCCGCCATATCCTCGGCGATCTCCAGCCCGATGGTGCCCTGCCCGGCGATCACCAGCGGATCGTCGTAAGGCGGCACCAGCGTGGCGCCACGTTCTCGCGCGATGCGCTCGCCGATCGCCGCGCGATCTTCTTTGTCGCGGTCGTAGGGCACGATCTCGGCGCCGAGCGCGGCCGTGCGCTCGCGCTTGGCGCGCGGCGCGTCGGACGGCATCACGATGGTCGCGCGCATGCCGCAGAGCCTGGCCGCCGCCGCCACGCCTTGCGCGTGATTGCCGCTCGAATAGGCCACCACGCCCGCCGCGCGCCTGTCGGGCGGTATCGACGCGATCTTGTTATAGGCGCCGCGGAACTTGAACGAGCCGGTGCGCTGCAGGGTCTCTGCTTTGAGAAACACCCGCGCGCCTAAGCGCTCATCCAGCACCGGCGCATTGATCAGCGGCGTGCGCACCGCCACGCCTTTCAGCCGCTTAGCCGCCGCTTCGACGTCGGCGGCGGTGGGGTTAAGCGATTTGTCGAGGACGTTCATGGCGGGCAAGCTAGCGCAACTACCGCGGCCCTGCCATGGCCGGGCAACCGGGTCCGGCCGGAGGCCGACCCGGCTGTAAACTTGTCCCGGCCATCCCGCTTAGGAAGGCACTGCGTCACCAAGCGTCATGCGCGGGTCAAGCCCGCACATGACGCTGCGAATACGATGGTTCGCCTTCACCCGCCCCGCACTCGCCGCCGCCTGAGGCGCCGGCCCGCGGCCGGCGGCGCTTCTTCCCCCGGCGTCGCGGCCTCACGCTTGCGCCGCTTCAGCCAGGTGCGGCGCATCGGCACCACCTTGTTGTTCGCTTCCGCCACGTGGCCGATGAAAATTCGCGCGCTCTCTTCCCAGGTCATGGTGAGCGCAAAATCGCGGGCCGCCGTGCGCGAGCACTTCAGCGCTTCGAGACAGGCGTGCCGCAAGTTCTCGTCGAGCACGCCGACCGGCGCTTCGCCGATCACGTCGCGCGGCGCGTCGGCCGGATAGGCCGCCACCGGCACCCCGCTCGCCAGCGCTTCCAAGAGCACAAGTCCGAACGTGTCGGTGCGGCTCGGGAACACGAACACGTCCGCGCTTGAATAGAGCTTGGCCAGCGCCTCGCCCTGCTTGGCGCCGGTGAACACTGCCTTCGGATAGGCGCGCGCGAGCGCGCTGCGCGCCGGCCCGTCGCCCACCACCAGCTTGGTCCCCGGCAGATCGAGCTTGAGGAAGGCCTCGACGTTCTTCTCCACCGCCAGCCGCCCGACCGTCAGGAAGATCGGCCGCGGCAGATCGAGCGCGCAGCGCTCGCGCGGGCGGAACAGCGTGGCGTCGACCCCGCGCGGCCACAGTTTCACGTGTTTGAAGCCGCGCGCTTCCAGCTCCTTGGCCAGCGTCGGCGTCGCCGCCAGCACCGCCGCGGCGGGCCCGTGGAAGCGGCGCAGCCAGGCCCAGGCGAGCGCCATCGTCCACTCTCGCGGCAACGGCAGCCGGTCGGCCATGTAATCGGGAAACCGGGTGTGGAAGCTGGTGGTGAAGGGCAGCCCGCGCCGGCGGCAGATGCGGCGCATGATGTGGCCGAGCGGGCCTTCGGTCGCGATATGGATGGCGTCGGGCTTCGCCGCGGCGAGCCGCCGCGCCACAGCGCCCGGCGGCGGCAGCGCGAGACGAATCTCCGGATAGCTCGGCATCGGCAGCGTGAAGAACTCGCCCGGCGTCAGGAACTCGATCTCGCAGCCGAGCTTGCGCGCCTCGCGCGCCATATGACCCAAAGTGCGAACCACGCCGTTCACCTGCGGATGCCAGGCGTCGGTCACGACCAGGATTTTCATCGATATGTCCGCATGAAGTTTGGGGAGCCGCGCCACACGCACTCTTCACCTCTCCCATGGGGAGAGGTCGGATCGCCATAAGCGCGTTCACGCGCGTCTATGACGCGCGGTGGCGATCCGGGTGAGGGGTTATAGGCTCGCGAGTTTTGGAGCCCCCTCACCCCAGCCCTCTCCCCACAGGGGAGAGGGTGCACGCCGTGCCGTTGGCGAGCAGGCGCCCGAACCATCCGCTCACGCCGCCCGTGGCGGCGCCAGCGCCGCCGGCGCGCTTTTCGTGTGCGTCTCGGTCCAGGTGATGATCTCGAACGTGCCGTCGTAACCCTCCGCCACCGCGGTGCAGCTTTCCACCCAGTCGCCGCAATTGATGTAGCGCAGGCCGTAATCGTCGTGGATCGCCGGCGTGTGGATGTGGCCGCAGATCACGCCGTCGGCATTGTGGTGCTTGGCTTCGGTCGCCAGCGCCTTCTCGAAGGCGCCGATATAGTTCACCGCGTTCTTGACCTTGTGCTTGGCCCATTTCGACAGCGACCAGTAGGGCGCGCCGAAGACGCGGCGGAAGGCGTTGAACACGCGGTTGGCGGCGAGCGCGAACTCGTAGGCCTTGTCGCCGAGCAGCGCCAGCCAGCGCGCCTGCGTCACCACCAGGTCGAACACGTCGCCGTGCACCACCAGATAGCGTTTGCCGTCGGCGCCCTCGTGCACGATGTTCTCGACCACCTCGATGCCGCCGAAATGCGTGCCGTAATAGCCGCGCAGGAACTCGTCGTGATTGCCCGGCACGTAGATCAAGCGCGCACCCTTGCGCGCCGCGCGTAAGAGTTTCTGCACCACGTCGTTGTGCGTCTGCGGCCAGTACCAGGAGGAGCGCAGCGCCCAGCCGTCGACGATGTCGCCGACCAGGTAGATGGTGTCCGCTTCGTGATGGCGGAGGAAGTCGAGCAGTCTTTCTGCTTGGCAGCCGCGCGTTCCCAGATGCACGTCGGAAATGAAAAGCGCGCGATATCGCTTCGTGGCGGGCTCCGTCACGCGGCGACCTTCTCCAGGCGGTTGCTCATGCGCGAGGTCATTAGCAGGCCTTCATTGCAGTTTTATGACAGTGCTATTTACCTATTTGTCACAAACGCGATTACGCCGCCGCTTCCGCGCGCCCGGCCCGCCGGAAGCGCACCAGGGTGAAGAAGGGCCTCACCTTCTGCCGGGCGATCAGCTCGGCCCCGCCATGGCTCACCGCCCAGTCGGCCAGCCGCTGGAACGGGAATTCCGGCCGCAGGCCCAGTTTGCGGGCCTTCTGCGCCAGCATGCGCTCGACCGCGGCGGCCAGGCCCTTTTCCGAATAGAGGTGATTGACCAGGATGATCTGCCCGCCGGGTTTCAGCACGCGCGCGCATTCCGACAGCACCCGCTCGGGGTCCTCGACCAGGGTGATGACGAACTGCCCCACCACGCAGTCGAACGTGGCGGCGGGGAAGTCCATCGCCTCGGCGTCCATCACGCGCAGGTCCTTGACGTAAGGATAGCGGCCGCTTCGCAACCGCGCGTGCGCCTTGGCGATCATCGGCTCCGACAGGTCGATGCCGGTGATCTCCGTGCTCGCGTCGTAGTCGTCGAACGACAGCCCGGTGCCGACGCCGATCTCCAGGATCTTGCCGCCCACTTCGCGCGCAGCCAGCGCCGCCGCCCGCCGGCCGGACAGAAAGAACGGCCCGCACAGCGCGTCATAGACCGGCGCCCAGCGCGCGTAAGCCTTCTCCATCATCGCCCGCTCGGGATCGCGCAAGCCCTGCCCGTGCAGCTCCTGTTCGCGCAGCATGTCCCTTCCCCTTCGTCCGCGAATCGCAATCGCCTCGTCACGATTTCGGGTAGCAACGCTGTGCGACAGTCTGGCGACAAGGGGCACCGCCGCGGCGTTCTACCGTCTGCTAGAGAGGAAGCGCCGCCGCACGTTCTTCTCCCCCTCCCCCTTGTGGGGAGGGGTCGGGGGTGGGGGTCGTCGCGCGAGCGTTCAGTATTTCCGTCAGGACGCCGTCGATATTCGAAAGTACGTCGCTATTCCAAAAGCGCAGGACACGGTGACCCCTCCCCACAAGGGGGAGGGGAATAGGCCGTCCTGTGCGGCCAGTTGCGTGCCTTCCTCTCAGGCAGGGTAGTCCATCGCCGCAGCGCTCGCGAGCAACACGCCCCGCCCTTGACGGCCCCCGGCCCCGCCCCCGACACTCCGCGCGCAAGAAAAACGCGGGGAGGAAATCGCCATGGATCTCGGTATCGCCGGCCGCAAGGCCATCGTCTGCGCCTCCAGCAAGGGGCTCGGCAAAGGCTGTGCCATGGCGCTCGCGCAAGCCGGCTGCGAGGTGGTGGTCAACGGGCGTAACGAAGCCGGCGTCAAATCCACTGCCGATGAGATCGCGAAAGCGACCAAGGCGAAGGTGATCCCGGTCGCCGCCGACGTCGCAACGCCCGAAGGCCAGGCCAGGCTGTTCGCCGCCTGCCCGCAGCCCGACATCCTGGTCAACAACAATGCCGGGCCGCCCTTCCGCGACTACCGCGAGCTCGACCGCCAGGCCATGCTCGACGGCGTCATCGCCAACATGGTGGTGGCGATCGAGCTCATTCAGAAGGTGCTCGACCCGATGGCGCAGCGCGGCTTCGGCCGCGTCGTCAACATAACCTCCTCGTCGGTCAAGGCGCCGATCGCGGGACTCGATCTCTCCTCTGGCGCGCGCGCGGGCCTCACCGCGTTCCTTGCCGGCGTCGCGCGCACCGTCGCCGCCAAGAACGTGACGATCAACAACATCCTGCCCGGCTCGTTCGACACCGACCGGCTGCGCTCGAACTTCAAGGCGACCGCAAAGCGCCTGGGCGTGAGCGAGGAGAAGGCGGCGGAGACGCGCGCCGCCACCATTCCGGCCAAGCGTTTCGGCACGCCGGAGGAGTTCGGGCAGGCCTGCGCCTTCCTGTGCTCGGCGCAGGCCGGCTACATCACCGGGCAGAACCTGCTGATCGACGGCGGCGCCTTCGCCGGCGCGTTCTAATTTGCGCCGAATTCGACGCCCAACCGCGTCGCCGTGCGCCAGATCACGTGCGCCTGCTCGCGCAAGCGATCGCTGTCGATCACCAGCGTGAAATCGTCCGGGATGCCGAGCTGGCTCGCGACTTCGAGGCAAGCGCCCGCCGGCGACAGATTGCGCACGCGGCAGTCGATGCCGGCGGCGCGGTTGAAGCTGATGGAGCCGCGCTTGAGCGTGCGATGGCGCGGCAGTTTGCGGCGTTCTTCCATGGGGCACCTCCTTTGCCCGCGTTCGGATCGCCCGCACGATACGCCCGAGGCTTTAGCCGATCGTGCAAGTCAGCATCGAAAACCGCGCTTTTGCGTTAGCGTTTGGTAACCCTCGCGCCGCGCGGGACCCCCGCTTGCCCCTCGCCCCTTGCCTGGCGCAATATGCGCCCCGACCCGCCGTTCGCATTATCCACGCATTCGAATACCGCAAAAAACGCCCCAGGGAGGCTTAACCTCATGAAACTCGTCCGCTTTGGCGCGCCCGGCCGCGAGAAGCCCGGCATCGTCGCCGACGACGGCAAGATCCGCGACCTCTCGCGCCTGGTCAAAGACATCGACGGCGACATGCTCGCCTCCGGCGGTCTCGCCAAGATCAGGAAAGCCAACCTGAAACGCATGAAGCCCGTCGCCGGCCGCCCCCGCCTCGGCCCTTGTCTCGGCAACGTCAAAAACTTCATCGCCATCGGGCTCAACTATTCCGACCACGCCGCCGAAGCCGGCATGCCGATCCCGAAGGAGCCGATCATCTTCAACAAGGTGACCTCGTGCATCTGCGGGCCGAACGACGACACCGTGCAGCCGAAGGATTCCACCAAGCTCGACTACGAGGTCGAGCTCGGCATCGTGATCGGCCGCCGCGCGCGCTACATCGCGCGCGAGCGCGCCAAGGACTTCATCGCCGGCTATTTCGTCTCCAACGACGTCTCCGAGCGCGCCTTCCAGATCGAGCGCTCGGGCGGCCAGTGGGCCAAGGGCAAGGGCTGCGAGACCTTCGGGCCGATCGGCCCCTGGTTCGTCACCAAGGACGAGGTGCGCAACCCGCAGAACCTCGGCATGTGGCTCGACGTCAACGGCGAGCGGCGCCAGACCGGCAACACCAAGACCATGATCTTCGATTGCGAGCACCTGGTGTGGTACTGCTCGCAGTTCTTCGTCATGGAGCCGGGCGACATCATCATCACCGGCACGCCGCCGGGGGTGGCGCTCGGCATGAAGCCGGAGCCGAAGTTCCTTAAGCCCGGCGACGTGGTCACGCTGGGGATCGAGAAGCTGGGCGAGCAGAAGCAGAAGGTGGTGGGGTTCAAGAAGTGACGCGGCGCGCCGCGGGCACTCTTTACCCTCTCCCCTCGGGGGAGAGGGTGGCGAACATCGCAGACAAGTTTACGCAGTCTGCGCAAGCTTGACTGCGTGTGCGATGGCGAGCGCGAGCCGGGTGAGGGGGCAAGTGACTCTCGAAGGGCTCTTGCCCCCTCACCCGCCCTCGCTCGGCTTCGCCTCCGCCATAGGCCGGCGCTCCGCGCTGGCCGTTCCTGGCGAAAAGTACGCGAATGCCAAAGGCATTCGCTTTGCACCTCTCCCCCAAGGAGAGAGGGAAGCGAGAGCGCGGCGCAGGAGACGGCAGCGGCTAAACCCCTCGCCCGCAAGTTCCCTACCCCCCATTGACCCCGCCGCAAAATCCGCGTATGAGCCCCGCGTTGAAACCGATGTATTTTTGGTTCTTGCCTTGCTGTTCCGCCCGAAACCGGGCGCCACCCAAGACACCCTGAAAATCCGGATGTTTCGATTCGCCTGAAGCGGGAATTCGCTTTGCGCGAAACTCACTCCCAAACGCAGTCAATGCAAGGATACTGAAACTATGGCTACCGGTACCGTGAAGTTCTTCAACAACCAGAAGGGCTTCGGCTTTATCACCCCGTCCGACGGTTCGCGCGACGTGTTCGTGCACATCAGCGCGGTCGAGCGCGCCGGCATGAGCACGCTCAACGAGGGCCAGCGCGTCAGCTACGAGATCGTGACCGAGCGCGGCAAGCAGGCGGCGGGCAATCTGCAGCCGGCCTGATCGCGCGGGCACGCGCTTCACACGCATTCGAACGCCCGGCCCGCGCCGGGCGTTTTCGTCTTATACTGGCCACGGCTGATCGATTCTTTCGGTCGTTCCGGCGCGCCCCCGCGACCGGTCGCCCGCACCGCGCCAAGCGGAATGCGGGCTTGCACGCCAAACCGACAGGAGCGCGCCCCATGCCGCACAAATTCAACATCGGCTCCAGCGTCTACTACAACGGCGGCACCCTGACGCCGGGCGCGCGCGGCAGCTACAAGATCGTGCGCCAGCTTCCGGTCGAGATGGACAACAGGCTCAGCTACCGCATCAAGAGCGCGGCCGAGACGTTCGAGCGCACGGCCGAGGAGCATCAGCTCAGCAAGGAAGATTGAGGGGGCGCGCCAACGAGCCCGAGGCCGCGCCGCTAAACTTTTATTCGAATGCGCGGCCCGCAGGCTGCGTGGCGTCAATAAAATCGGCCTATCCTGGCTCCTTCACGCGCCCCTCGCGCGACGGCGGCGCGACGCTTTGGAGATGGACGGCCGGTGATTGGTTCATCGACCAGTTTCTCGGGGTACTACGCGCTGGCCGCGCCGGCGCGCCCGGCCGGCCGCCTGCTCGACAATGCGGGCGCGACGTTGCAAACGCTCGACGATGGCGCCTCGAGCGTTGCCCGCATCAAGGCCGCGCTGACGAGCTTGCGCGACGCGCTCGAAGCCGCGCGCGCGCAGGCCGACGCCGTGCCGGGCGACACCACGCTCACGCCGGTCACCGCCGACGTCGCGCGGACGCAGCAAAAACCGACCTTCGTCACCATTGCCGGCGAGCCGGTTCAGACCGGCACGATCGACGTCCCGGCCGGCACACGCTCTGTCGTGGTCGGCTTTGAGCGCACGCCGCGTGCTGCGCTCAAAGTGGGCGACGCGTTCCGGTCGCTCGCGTCTACGGTGGGCGCGCTGGCCTCGCGTGTCGGTGCGGACGGCGGCTTCACGGCCGATGTCTCCGCGCTGCTGCGCAGCGGCGACCTCGCAACGGCGGTGAAGGCGCCCGACGCGGCGACAATCGACGCGGCACTGGCGCGCATCGACGGCGTGCTGGCCAAGACCGACGGCTTGCGCGCCGCGCTCGGCGCGCGCGCGGCCGCTGCCGCTCGCGTCGATCTGAGCGGGCTCTTGCTCGGCGCGGTTACGGCGGACACCGGCGCGCCGGCAGGTGGCGATACATCGACGCAATCTTAGTCGGAATTTTTTTAGTCGTTCTTCGCCGCTTCAGCGGCAGCGCGAAGTTGTTAAAGGGTCCTCTTCCTATTCGGCATCGTAAACTCGACACCTATGGCGGACCCTTCGCGCCACACGACTCGACAAATGCGGATCACGGTTCCGGCGCTGTTGAAGTGGAGAACGAAATTGTCCGGCACATCGCCGTTCGCAACGCTGATTTTAGCGCCCGACGTCGAAATGTCGACGATGCGGCACCCGATTTTGGGCGCCCCGAGTTTGGCTTGAATGTCCGCGCGCATGTTGACTGCGTACCGACGCTCAAGCCGCCTCTCTTGTCTCTCGGGAATAGCGACCATCGCCTCTTTTGTATGCAGCAGGCGTTAAGCCAGCTTTCTAGCGACGGTTCTAATTTTATGAAGTGTTTCTGTTTAACTCCGCCGCGATGAGGACGTGATTGTTTGAGCTATCTTGAAGTCGACATTGGTCGAAAACGCGACTGCCTTTGACGGAGCCGGGCGAGGGAAGCGGGCGCGCCGCGCGCTCGGTGCCCCAAGCATGGCTCCCCGCTTTCGCGGGAACGAACGGCTGAAAAGCCTCACCTCAACTCCACCTCCCTCACCACCGCGCGCCCTGGCCGCTTCGTGCGCGGCTTCTTGAACTGGATTTCGAAGTCGGCGCCCATGGCGTTGGCGGCGAGCAGCAGCCGTTCGAGCGAAAATCCGGCGAAGTTGCCGCGCAGGACCTTCGACAGATCGGGCTGCTTGATGCCGATCCGCGCGGCGGCGGCGGTCTGCGTCAGCCCGCTGTGCTCGATGAGCTTGCCAAGGAAGTGAACGACCTTGGCCTTGAGCAGGTGCTGCTCGGGATTGGCGACGCCGATGTCCTTGAAGACGTTGCCGGAGCTGCGCGTGACTTTGCGTGCGGTCATTGTCGGCGTCCTTTCTGCGAGGCCTCGTAGTTGTCCTTGTAGTGCCGCTCGGCGAGCTTCAGCCGCGCCTTGATGCGGTCGATGTCGTGCTTCGGCGTGCCCGCGCCTTTCTTCGACTTCTTCTGGAAGGCGTCGAGCACGTAGACGACGCCCTTGAACTTCACGGTGTAGACGGCCCGATAGGTGTCGCCGCGATAATCCTCCACCACTTCCAGGACCCCCGCGCCACCGAAGCCCTTCAGCGGCTTGGCGTCGGGATGCTTGTCGCCGAGCTCGGCCTTGAAGATGGCGAAGCCGAAAATCTTCTTGACCGGCTGCGGCATCGCCGCGAGATCGCCCTCGGCCGAGGCGATGAACTCGACCGGCCGCGATACTGGGAACTCGGTCGCCATCGGCCCGCCGCCCGTTATAGTGAATATACTATAAGGTCGATCGCGGCGGGGTCAATAGGTCCTGAGTTCCCGCTTTGGTGAGGCGAACGGAGGCGCGCTGCCTCACGAGATGCTAACGCCCCCTCACCCGCGCTCGCTCGGCTTCGCCTCCGCTTCGCGCACCCTCTCCCACGGAGGGGAGAGGGAAAGAGCGTATGCCGCATACGCATTGCCCAAAGCCCTGGATTCCGGGCTCGCCCGCCTGCGCCAAAGCTTCGGCGGGCGCCCCGGAATGACGCGTGGCTACCTTGGCCACACACTCCTCGGCACCAGCAGCCAGCCTCAAGGAAACCTGATCCGCGGCCCCTCCCAGCCGCGCGAGGTGAGCGCCGTCACCGCCCAGACCAGCGCGTCGAGCCGGTCGGGCGAGCGGCCGTCCGACAGGCCGTCCGGGCCGAAGTCGCACAATTCGTCCTCCAGCGCCGCCAAGCCGGCGCCCACGTGCTTCACTTTCCCCTGCGCGTAGAGCAGCGCCACCGGCTCGGCGCGCAGGTATTTGCCGCGCGTCGCGCGCACCTGCCGCAACGGCAGATGCGGGTCGACGCGCTGCAGCACCGCGCGCACCATGTCGCCGCCCATGTTGACCTCGGCCACCAGGCAGTCGGCCTGCAGCCGGCGATAAAGCGCCACCGCCCGCGCCGCCCAGCGCTCAGGCGCCAGCCCCTCGAGGCTCGCGTCCTCCAGCACATAGACGGTGCCCGCTTCGCTCAAGCCCGCCGCCACGATGCCGCAGGCGTCCGCGCCGGGGCGCGCCGAGCCCGGCGGGTCGAGCCCGATCACGACGCGCATCAGCGCCGGCGCCTGCGCGACGCGCGCCTGCTCGATCTGCTCGCGCGTCCACAGCGCGTCGGCGCGCTCCTCGATCACCTCGCCGTCGATCTCCTGCCGCCCCAGCCGCGTGCCGGCATAGCGGCCGACCACGGCGTCGAGAAACGCCGGCGAGAGATGCCGCGCATTGGCGTGCGTCGAGGCGCGCGTCACCGCCGTGCGCGGATCGTCGAGCAAGCGTTTGATCAGCTTGATCGGCCGCGGCGTGGTGGTGACGAGCTGGCGCGGGTGTTCGCCCAGCCGCAGGCCGAATTGCAGCATGTCGTAGGTGTCGTCGGGGTATTTCCACTTGGCGAGCTCGTCGCACCAGGCGGCGTCGAACTGCGGCCCGCGCAGGCCGTCCGGATCCTCCGCCGAGAACGCATAGGCCACCGCGCCGTTCGGCCATTCCAGCCGCCGGCGCGTCGAGGTCCAGCGCGGGCGCTCAGCGCGCGGCGTCACCGCGAGCAGGCCGCTCGGCCCCTCGATCATCACCTCGCGCGTGTCGTGCTCGGTCTCGCCGATCAGCGCGATGTGCATGTGGCGCCGCGTCGCGTAAGGCGAAGCGCCCGCCACGAGCGCGCGCACCCATTCGGCGCCCAGCCGCGTCTTGCCGGCGCCGCGCCCGCCCAGCATCAGCCAGGTGGTCCAAGGAAGGCCGGAGGCCTTGCCGTTGCGCGCGAACGCCGGCGGCTCCTGGTGCGCGTGCGCGAGCGTAATGAAGTCACGGCTGAACCGCGTCCACTGGCGCAGCGGCGTCTGCGCCAGCATCGCCTCGAGATCGCCGTCCTGCGACGAAAGCTCGAATGCGTCGCGCAAGTTCGTCACGGAAGGCATCGGGATCGGCGGGCAGATCGTCATCGGTCGTTCCTTCGTTGCTTGGCTGTTGGTCGCGCGGCGCGAGCTTTTCCTGCGCGCTCACGAGATCGCGCAGCGCGCCGTTGAGCGTCGCATAGGTCTGCGCCAGCCGCTGCAGGTCGAGCACCGTGCGCGGCGGCGTCTTGGCGGCGCGCAGGCTGCGCACTTCGGCGAGCAGGTTCTGCACGTCGCCGAGCGCTTCGGCGATGCCGGCGGCGATGATGGCCGGCAGCTGCGCGTGCGGTTCTTGTGCGGGCGGCGCCCCCTCATCCGCTCGTCCCCGCGCAAGCGGGGACCCAGGGGCGGCCTGCTCGGCAGTTAAGAACTGGGTTCCCGCTTGCGCGGGAACGAACGGCGTTGAAGCCGCCGCCATCTCCACCAGCGCCGCCGCCCGCCGCCGCAGCTTCACCGCCGCCGGCAGGTCGCGCTGTTCGGTCGGAAATTTCGTCCAGCCCTCGTCCTTCATCAGGTTGCGGATCGCCTTTTCGCCCACGCCGTAGTCGCGCGCGATCGATACGATGCTTTCGTCGGTCTGCTCGATGCGATAGCGGCAATCCGCTAGCAGCTCCGGCGTATAGGCGAACTTGCGCCGCGAGCGCGTGCCGGGCTTCGGCCCGCGCTTCTTGTGCGCTTGCTCCAAGCGCGCAGCACACTCCTCCCCTCCCCACCCGGGCCGCGCTTGCGCGCGCCCGGGCGCAGGCTCTTGTGGGGAGGGGTTGGGGGTGGGGGGTGGGGTCGAAGTCTTGCGCGCGCTCACGCGCTTCTTTGTCTTGCGCGCAGCCGCGCGCGTCTTGCTCTTGCGCGCAGCCGCGCGCGGGCGCTTGCGCGCTTTTGGCGCGCGCACTCGTTTCGCCATGGGCGATCGTCCTTCTTCGATTGTCGGGAAATAAAAAAGCCCGCGGCGCGCGCCCTCCGGGCGCAACTTGCGAGCATGCGCGAACCCTACCGAAGGAGCGTTACGCTGTCAAGGTATTTTTTCCTGGTGTGCCGCAGGCTTTGCGCCTAGCCCGGCGGCGCATCGCTTACGCATTTGTTCAAGGTGCCGTAGAGATTCATACAGCTGCGCGGATGCGTATAGAGACAGGACTTTGAGCCGCCGCGATATTTCCGGCACCAGCTGCGGCAGGTGATTTAGCCGGGGACGCACGGTCATGCACGCAGGCGCTGGTGCCGCCGGGCTTGGTATCGCAGCTGCGCGACCCGCCCGACAGGCAATTGCCGCCACGCGGATCGTATTTTCGGCACCACTGGCCGCAGGTGATTTTTCCGGCGGGACACGACGCGGCGAATACCGGCTGCGCAATCACGAAAGCGAAAAACATGCGCGGCGAGAAATCGAGCCATCATGCCCGCCCTCCCCGCTCACGATTCGCCCTCGCGTCAAAGAATACCGATGATCGCCGGCTTTGCCTGCCCCAAAATCAAAAAAGCCCCCGGGGCTCGCTCGCCCCGGGGGTCGAAACCTTGCGTCGCCCTTTGAGGGAGCGAAACGCTTTCTTACTTCTGGTCGCCCGACTGGGTGTCGCTGTCGGGCTTCTGCTCGTCGTCCTTCACGGTGTTGCCCGACGGCGCGCCCTGATCCGACGGCGCCTGCACGCTCGAGCCCTGCTGCTCGTCGTCGGCGGCATGCGAAGCAGGCGCGGCGGCGAGGCCGAGGGCGGAAACCGCAACCAGGGCCAGAATCAGACGTTTCATTTCACTCTCCATGTTGGCCGGATCGCTGTCCGGACGCGCAAGAGGCTCGCGCCGGCGCGCGGCGGCGCCGTGGCGGCGCGCGTAGCGGCGGCGTTAAATCGCAGGCGCAGCGCGCTAGCGCCGGCATAAAAACACGGTGGCGTTATTACGGCGGCGCCACAATCGCGGGCGCGCGCGCCGGGGCAAAAGCCCGCGCGGCAGGCCCGTTTGCCGCGCGCCGCCGGGTGCAAGCGGATTTGTGGCGGGATTGCGGAAGGCTTTTGCGGCTCAAAAAAAGAAAACCCCGGGGCGCGCGCCGCGCGGCCCCGGGGCTTGTCCTTGTCGGCAGACGGCGCGCTTAGAAGCGGTAGTTGAGGCCGGCGCGCACGATGTTGGTCTTGTAGGAGACGTTGTCGGGCGTGATCGCGCTGCAGGACGTGCCGCAGTCGAACGAGCCGAGGTCGGCGTAGAGGTATTCGAGCTTGGCGCTCCAGTTCGAGCGGAACGCGTACTCCACGCCCAGGCCCGCGGTCCAGCCGATCTGCGTGCTGCTCGCGGAGGTGCCGAGATTGGAGTTGCTCGCCTTCACGTCGCCGAAGGCGGCGCCGCCGGTGATGTAGGGCAGCCAGTTGTTCCAGCCGGCGTAGCCGATGCGCGCGCGCGCGGTGCCGAACCAGTCGAGCGAGGTCTTGCAGGTGCCGGCGCCGCAGGTCGGGTCGTCGGAGATGCTCGCCCAGTCGATGTCGCCCTCGAAGCCCCAGACCCACAGGCCGGTCTGGAAATTATAGCCGAGGGTGCCGCCGATCAGATACCCCGTCGGATCGGGGCTGACGGCCGGGCTGTCCCAATCGGAACTGCCGAAAGCATAGCCGCCGTTGAGGCCGACATAGAAGCCGGTCCAGTTGGCGGCGACCGGCGCGACATAGGCCGGCGATTTGTAGGCCGGACGTACGAGGTCGGCGGCCTGCGCGCCAAGCGGCAGCGACAACATGGCGGCTGCGATGCCGGCGAGGATCATTTTGCTCTTCATATCTACGGCCCCTTGACTGCTTTAAGAGTTGGTTTGCAGGCGGGCGATCGTTTCGAGATCAGATCCACCCGGGATTGACGACGCGAATTCCGTTACCCGTCACGATGCATGAACCGCGAGCGGCGCATGCGGGCGAGTAAAGCCATCAGAGCCCGAGAATGGTTAAAGGCCGGTTAACCATGAAAAACACCGGTAACAAGGCACTTCCGCGCCGCCGCCGGCGCGCGCTCAGCACCATTCCGCGCAGAGAGAATCACTCCGCGCCGGCGGCGGCCGGAGCGACCGCGGTTCGCTAATGGAACGAGGGTGATTTGGCCGGTTAGCGCCGCAGCCGCTGTACGCCTTGATGCAGATCAAGGCCGGCCGCGCGGCGTCTCGCCTAGACTTTCTGTCCAAGCAACCGGGGGCTTCCATCATGCCGACAGAAACCGCGATCGTCGTCGCCGCTTTGGTTTTCGTTTTCGGCGTCCTCACCGCGTCGATGATCTGGGCCGATATCTATACGCGCAAGGTCCGCACGCCCGGCGCGAAATATTTTGACGGCCAAGAAGTGTAAGGCGCCTGCGCTGCCGAAGGGGCGCACGGCGGCCGGTGCGGCCGCCGCACCGCGTTCGTGTCAGGCCGCCGGCCGTTCGCGCGCGATACGCACCGGCACCGACTTGGCCGCCGGCACCTTGCTCTGCTTGGCGTAGTGCCAGAGCGGGATCAGCACGTTGCATTCCGGGTAATAGCCGGCGATGCATTTTTCCGGAATGTCGTAGCGCAGCACTTTCAGCCCGCCGAGCGTGCGGGTGACGCCGTCCTCGACCGCCGTCGACAGCGCGATAAGGTCGCCTTCCTTCAGCGACAGCCTCTCGATGTCCGCCTTGTTCATCAGCACGACCTTGCGCCCGCCTTCGACACCGCGGAAGCGGTCGTCCTCGGTGTAGATCGTCGTGTTGAACTGGCCGTCGGCGCGCAAGGTCAGGAGCTGGTAGATATCGGGCCCCTGCTCCAGCAGATTGTCGAGACTTTCCGGGACGGTGAAATTGGCCTTGCCGTTGGGCGTTTCCCAAATGCGGGTACGCGCGCCGAGCGGCCGCGGGAAGCCGCCGGGCGTGAACATGCGCTTGTTGAAGTCCTTGAAGCGGTCCGGATAGGTCGCTTCGATGGCGTCGCGCACCAGCGCATAGTCGCCCAGCCATTTGTCCCAATCGACCTTCGGATTGGGCGGCAGCGTCGCCTTGGCCATGCCCGCCACGATGAAGGGCTCCGACCGCACGTGCTCGCTCACCGGATCGCGCTGGCCGCGCGAGCCGTGGATGCAGGCGGTGGAATCCTCCATGGATACCGCCTGCGGCCCGGTCGCCTGCTCGTCGACCTCGATGCGGCCGAGGCACGGCAAGAGGTAGGTCACCTCGCCGGGTAAAAGGTGCGTGCGGTTGAGCTTGGTGGCGATCTGCACCGACAGCCGCATCTTTATCCAGGCGGGCTCCATCTGCGAATGGTCGGGGATGGCGCGGGCGAAGTTGCCGCCCAGGCTGACGAAGCCGCGCACCGTGCCGTCGAGGATGCCCTTGCAGGCATCGACGGTGGTGAGGCCGTCCTCGCGCGGCGGCTCGAAGCCGTAAAGCTCCTTCAGCTTGTCGAGCGGCGCCAGCTTGGTCTTTTCGGTGATCCCGACGGTGCGCTGGCCCTGCACGTTGGAATGGCCGCGTATCGGGGAGATGCCGGCGCCCGGCTTGCCGATATTGCCGCGCAGCAGCAGCAGATTGACGATCATCTGCACCGTTTCGACGCCGTGTTCATGCTGAGTCACGCCCATGCCGTAATTGGCGATGACGGAATTGGCATTCATGTAGGTGTCGGCGGCCTTGCGCAGCTCGGCCTCGGTGATGCCGGACACTTTTTCCAGTTCCGACCACTGGCGCGCGCGGCAGTAGTCGGCGAACGCCTCGAAACCGTGCGTGTGCTGCTCGATGAACCCGACGTCGACAATGCGCCGCGGGCCCTCTTTCTTGGACTTGTCGTCGGCCTCGATCACCGCCTTGCAGATGCCGACGATGGCCGCGATATCGCCGCCGGCCCTGACTTGGTAATACTGCGAAGAGATACGGGTGCCGCCGGCGACCATCTGCGACGCGCTTTGCGGATTGACGAAGCGCTCGAGGCCGCGCTCACGCAGCGGATTGAAGGTGACGATCGGCACGCCGCGCTGGGCCGCGCGTTGCAGGGGATGCAGCATGCGCGGCGCGTTGGTGGTGGTGTTGTGGCCGAAGAAGAAAATGCATTCGGTCCTGTCGAAATCGGGCAGCAGCACGGTGCCGACCGGCACGCCGATCACGGGCGGCAGGCCGACGGAAGTCGAACTCGTGGCACATGTTCGAGGAGTCGGGAAAATTGTTGGTGCCGTACATGCGCCCGAACAATTGGTACATGTAACTTGCTTCCAGCGAGGCGCGGCCGGAGGTGTACATGATCACCGACTTGGGATCGAGCTTGTTGAGCTCGGCGCCGATCTCCTTGAAAGCCTCATCCCACGAGACCGGCAGATATTTGTCGCTGGTCGCGTCATAGCGCAGCGGGTGGGTCAGCCGGCCGTGCTCTTCCAGTGCGTGATCCGACCAGCCGCGCAGCTCGCTGACGGTATGTTCGGCAAAGAATTCCGGCTTGGTCTTCTTTTCGGTGATTTCCCAGGCGGTGGCCTTGGCCCCGTTCTCGCAGAATTCGAACTTGTGCGGCTCGGCGGGCTTCGCCCAGGAGCAGCTCACGCACATGAAGCCGTCGGGCTTGTTCTGCTTCCAAAGAATCTCGCTGCCGAGGACCGGAACCTGCTCCTGGGTGAGAATGTTGGTCAGCGTACTTACCGAACCCCAGCCGCCGGCGGCGCGCGGCCTCTTTTCGGTGTGGGCGGGATTGGATTCTTGCTTCGGCTGCACTGACATCGACGGCCTCGTGACTGCATGGAATCGCCCTTCTTATTTACGCTTGGAGTCCGCCCTGGTTCCGGGAACCCATGCGGGTCTTCGCGCGTCGAATGCGTGAACGAGGTTGTGCGCCCACCAAGGAGCCGGCCGCCCCCCGAGGCGCGTCGGATGGCGGTTTAGCGGCCTTCTTTTTTCTGTCTCACGCCTCCCGCGCCGCCAGCACGGCTTGAATCGATACCCGCGACCAGGGCGCCGTACGCCCCCGGAAGGCCATGTAGGAGTTGTGGATCTTGCCCGTGATGGCGCTGCGTGACGTCAGCTCACCCAGAACGTCTTCAGCCTGTTTGCGCGCGGCGCCGACCAGGTCGCCGGGGAAGGCCGTGAGCTTGACGTTGTGCTGCGTGGTCATCGCTTGCAGCGCCTCGCGCATTCAGCCGCTCCATCTCGGCCAGCGCGTAGGTCGCTTCCGCCGCGCAAGCGTGTCTGACCACGGCCTTCAGTTCGTCGTCGAGCGCGTCCCAACGTTTGAGCGCCACGATGCATTCGCCGGTGCCGTTCGGCTTGTTGAAGCCGGGATAATAGTAGAACGGCGCCACGCGGTAGAGCCCGAGCGCGATATCGGTGCCGGGGCCGACGAATTCGGCGGCGTCGAGCACGCCCGATTGCAGCGAAGTGAGGATCTCGGCCGGCGGGGTGGTTTGCGGCGTGGCGCCAAGCCGGCGATAGACCTCGCCGCCGAGGCCGAGCGACCTCAGCTTAAGTCCTTTCAGATCTGAAAGGCCGCTGAGCTTGTGGCGGAACCAGCCGCCCATGCAGATGCCGGTATTGCCGCCCATGAACGGCTTGACGCCGAACGGCTTGTACAATTCGTCCCATAGCGCCTGCCCGCCGCCGGCATCGATCCAGGCGACGTGCTCCTGCGGCGTCAGGCCGAACGGCACGGTGGTGTAGAAAGCGGCCGCCGGCATCTTGCCCTGCCAGTAGAAGGAGGCCGAGTGGCCGATATCGGCGACGCCGTTGCCGACCGCATCGAGCACACCGAAGGCCGGCACCACTTCGCCGGCGGCATAAACGGCGATGTCGATACGGCCGCCGGAAAGGTCGCGGATGCGCGACGCGATGCGTTCGGCCGACATGCCGGGGCCCGGCAGGCGCTTGGGCCAGGAGGTGACCATCTTCCATTTCTGCGTCGCTGCGCGGGCGATTGCGGGAGCGGCGACGGCACCGGCAAGCGTGAGGCCGGCGCCGGTGACGAAATTACGTCGCGTGGTCATGAGGACCTCCATTTTTCGGGGAAATGATCGAGCGGGCCGTGGCCGTGGCCGACGGCAAGCGCATCAGCGCCGGCAATAGCGGCAGTGACGTAAGCTTTGCCTCGCGCGACGGCCTCTTCGAGCGCGAGGCCCTTGGCGAGCCCGGCGGCAATGGCCGACGACAGGGTGCAGCCGGTGCCGTGAGTGTTCTTGGTGGCGATACGCCTGGCGGCGAAGCGCTTGACCGCACCCTGCCCGACCAGGAGGTCGACGCTTTCTTCGCCTTGGCCGTGGCCGCCCTTGATCAACACGCAGCGGGCGCCGAGTGCCAAGATTTCGCGCGCCTGTTCTTCCATCTCTCGCTCGTCGCGTGCCGGCTTGCCGCCGGTGAGCGCGGCGGCCTCAAGCAAATTGGGCGTCACGATCAGTGCCGGCGGAAACAGCATGGCCTTCAGCGAGGCGACCGCCTCGGGCGCCAAGAGATAAGCGCCCGAGCTCGCCACCATGACCGGATCGAGCACGATGTTGCGTGCCGAGTGGCGGTCGAGCGCGTCGGCGATCGCGGCGATGGCGGTTGCGCGCGATACCATGCCGATCTTCACCGCGGCGACGTCGAGGTCGGCGAACACGGCGTCGATCTGTGCTGCGACGAAATCGGCCGGCACGTCGTGGATGGCAGTCACGCGTTGCGTGTTCTGCGCGGTGAGTGCGGTGATGGCGCAAGCGCCATAGACGCCGAGCGCGGCGAAGGTTTTCAAGTCGGCCTGGACGCCGGCGCCGCCGCTTGAATCGGAGCCGGCGATGGTGAGAGCAATGGGCGTCATGACCGCCCTCGCCGCTTGAGCGCATCATCGACCACGCCGCGCAAGTCGCGCGCGGCTGCAGCCGGGTCGTCGGCGAGCGACAAGGCCGAGATCACCGCGACGCCGTCGGCGCCGGCGGCGATGACGTCGGCGGCGTTGCTGCCGGTGATGCCGGCGATGCCGCAGACGGGGAAACCGGGCTTACGGGCGCGGAGCGCCTGCGCGACGCGCGCCAGGCCGGCAGGCCCGATCGGCGGCCTGGTATTGGCCTTGGAACCGGTGGCATAGACGCCGCCGATGCCGGCATAGTCGATGAGGTCGAGCGGCGCGGCCTCAGCCTGCTCGACGCTCTGGATGGTGAGCCCGATCAGTGCGCCCGGCCCGAGCAGCGCGCGTGCGTCCTGCGGCGCCATGTCGGTCTGGCCGATGTGCACGCCGTCGGCTTGCGCCGCGAGCGCGACATCGACGCGGTCGTTGATCAGCAGCGGCACGCCGGCGGGCTTGAGAATGTCGCGCAGGGCGCGCGCTTCGGCGACGAACGCGCCGGTGTCGGCATGCTTGTCGCGCAGTTGCACCAGCGTGGCGTGGCCGGCGATCAGGCGGGCGAGGTCGACCAGCGTGCGGCCGCCGGCGACGGACGGATCGAGAATGGCATAGAGGCGGAGATCGGGCGTCATCAGGAAACCTTTGCGCGCCTGGTGAGCGTTGCGCCGTCGAGCACGTACAAAGCATCGACGAGCGCGACCGCGAAACTGCCAGGGCCTTGCGCCTTCTCGGCTGCGATTTCGCCGGCGACGCCAAGCATCGTCAGCGCCGCGGCGACGGCAACGAGCGCATCGCGCTCGACCGCGAGAAAAGCGGCGGCCAGCGCCGAGCCGGCGCAGCCCATGGCGGTAACGCGCGCCATCAAGGCATGGCCGTTGGCGATCGATACGGCGCGGGCGCCGTCGAACAGGCGATCGGTTGCGCCCGAAATCGCCAGCACGGTGCGGTGGGCACGCGCGAAGGCGGCGGGCTCGTCATCGCCGCCGGCGAGCGCTGCAAATTCCGCCTCATTAAGCCGCACCGCCGCCGGTTGAGCGCGCAGCAGCGCGCGGGCGAATTCGTTGCGCGCGGGCGCGCGGTCGACGAAGACCGGATCGAGCACCCAGGGCAGCGGCTTTGCGCGCGCGGTCTTGACGGCGATCTCGGTTGCGGCGCGGCGCTCGGCGTCGAAGGTACCGAGATTGACCAGCAGGGCGTCGGCGCCGGCGACGAAAGCGCCGATCTCCTCGGGCGAGAGCGTCATCGAGGGTACGCAGCCTGCAGCCAGCAGCACATTGGCGGTGAAATTCTGCGCAACGTTGTTGGTGATGCAGTGCACGCGGGGACCGCGCACGCGCAGGCGATCGAGCGCGGCGGCGGCCGAAGCCGCCATATCGGCAAGCGCGGGAGCGGGGTGCTGCATCTCTTCTCCCTCCGCCGGCATGACCCGGATCAGGTTCGTTGGGTTGGCCTTAGAGGCCTCTCAGCCCGGCGCTTTCAAGACGCCGGACACCCCGCGAGATTGCTGGCCATTACCTAGTCCGCGTTGGTGGCCCTGGCAAGCCCGTCCGCCCTGCTTGCCAGGCCCGCGCCTTTTTGCTGGATTGGCGACTGAACCGGAGGCCGCGAGCGATGGTGCCCTTTTTCGTCCAGATCAAATGCGAGCTCGGCAAGAGCTACGAGGTCGCCAACGCGCTGGCCGAGGCCGAGATCGCCTCCGAGATCTATTCGACCGCCGGGGACTACGACCTGCTGGTCAAGTTCTACGTCGACAACAAGACCGACATCGGCCATTTCGTGAACGAGAAGGTGCAGACGATCCCGCACATCAAGGACACCTACACCATCATCACGTTCAAGGCGTTCACGGCCTGACGTTCCCCACATCGTCATTCCGGGGCCGGCCGAAGGCCGGAACGCGGAATCCATAATCCCAGCGCTGCGGCGTAAGGATTCCGGGTTCACGCGCTTTCGCGCGTGCCCCGGAATGACGTGCTTCACTTTTTCGCCGGCTTCGGCGGGCCTTCCACCGGCGGCAGCGATTTGATGTAGGTGGCGATCGCCAGCCGGTCGTCGGTCGAGAGCTTGGACGTGTTTTTTACCACGTCGGACATCGAGGAGCCGACCGCATCGCCGTCGCGCGTGAAGCCGCTCTCCAGCAGATAGGCGATGTCCTGCACCGACCATTTGGCGAGGCCCATCTGGGTGATGTTGGGCACCCAGCCCTTGCCGGCCGGGTTGGGGCCGCCGGCGAAGCGCTCGCTCGCAACGATGCCGCCGAGGAAACCGCGCGGCGAGTGACATTCGGCGCAATGGCCGGGACCGTTCACCAGATAGGCGCCGCGGTTCCAGTCGTCCGGCTTGTCGGGATCGGGCTGGAACGGCAGGCCGTCGAGATACAACAGCTTCCAGGCGCCGATCAGCCGGCGCACATTGTACGGGAACGACAGTTCGTGCGGCGGCGCGCGCCCCTTGACCGCCGGCAGCGTCTTCAAGAACGCGAACAGATCGCGCAGGTCGCTGTCGGTCATGTGCTGGTAGGAGGCGTAGGGAAACGCCGGATAGAGATGCTCACCCTTGGGCGAGGTGCCCTTGACCATGGCGGTGATGAATTGCGCCTCGCTCCAGCCGCCGATGCCGTCGGTCGGATCGGAGGAAATGTTGGGCGGATAGAAGGTGCCGAACGGCGACTTCAGCGCGCGGCCGCCGCCGAGCTGCGTTTCGTCCTTCTGGTCGGGCGTGGCATGGCATGACGCGCAGCCGCCGATATAGAACAGCGTGCGCCCGTTGCCGAGATTGGGCTTGTGCGGCGGAAGCGCGCTCGCCGACACCGTCTGCGGGATGGTGATCAGCCAGAATACGCCGGCAGCGACGAGCGCCAGGACAGCGGCCAGCACGATCAGGATTCGGAGCATCGCAGCGATTCCCTGCTCGGCAGTTATTTTGATGCGCATGATCTTTTCCGAAAACCGGTACCCACTTTTCGGGATCATGCGCGATCGCAATCGAACGCCGCCGCGACGGAGTTGCGGCGGCGCGCCAAACAAAACGCTTTATGGCGGTTTTGTCTATTTCTTTTCGAGCCGGTAGTCGTCGTGGCAATTGGAACAGGCCTTGCCGACTGCGTTGAGCGCGACCTTTAGCCCTTCGAGCGAGCTTTCCGCCTTGGCGCGGTTGTCGGCCACCGCCTTGCCGAAGGCCGCGGCCTTGGCGTCGAAGTCCTTCTTGTTGTCCCAGATTTTCGGCGCGGCGCGCGTCTTCTCGCCGCTCTTGGAATTCGGCGGAAACAGACCGGGCAGCTTCTCGGCCGTCTCGTGCCATTGCGCGAAGGCGGCCGCCACCGCCTTGGCGTCGTAGGGGCGCTGGCCCTTGACCATCTGCACCACGACCTTGGCGTTGTCGTTGTTCTCCTTCATCAGATGCATGCGCTCCTTGATCGGGTCGGATTGCGCGAGAACGGCGGTCGCGCCGAAAGCGACGGCTGCGAGCGCAGCAACCGCAATACCGGTCGAAAATTTCATGGATTGCTCCCGTGGCACTTTGTGTGTCCCGCCAACACCAAAGCTAAATGGGTTATTCCGGCGGGCGCGCGGACGCCGTTTGCCGCAGCCGATCACGAAATCGTGAACGTCACATAAAGCCTTAAGAAGCCTGAGCTTTCCGAGCCTTCGCGATGGCCTGCCAGACCCGCTGCGGGGTGGCGGGCATGTCGAGGTCGCGGATGCGATAGGTGCGCCAAAGCGCGTCGACCATGGCGTTGATGATGGCGGGGCAGGAGCCGATGGCGCCAGCCTCGCCCGCGCCCTTCACGCCGAGCGGATTGGTCTTGCACGGCACGTTGCGCGTCTCGAACACGAAGGCGGGCGCGTCGGCGGCGCGCGGCAGCGCGTAGTCCATCGGGCTGGCGGCGAGCAATTGGCCGGAGGCGGGATCGTAGGTGGTATCCTCCATCAGCGCCTGTCCAATACCCTGCACCGCGCCGCCGTGTACCTGGCCGGCGAGCAGCAGCGGGTTGAGGGTAGCGCCGAAATCGTCCACCACCACGTAGTTGAGGATCGCCGTTGCGCCGGTGTCGGGATCGATCTCGATTTCGGCGATATGGGTGCCATTGGGATAGGTCGGCACGTCCGGGCCGAATTCGCTCGCCGCGCGCAGGCGCTCGGGCGACGCTTTCGGGTGGGCGGCAATATCGGCAAAGGAAATGACCCGGTCGGTCCCGACGACGCGCACGGTACCGTCGGCGACCTCCATATCGCCGATGGAGGCCTCCAGCGCCTCGGCCGCGATCTCCTTCAGCTGCTCGCCGAGCTTCCTGCCGGCGCGCTCGACCGAAACGCCGCCGACCGGGATCGAGCTCGAGCCGCCGGTGCCGGCGCCACTTTCGATTGCGTCGGTATCGCCTTGCACCATGCGCACTTTCTCCGGCGGCAGACCGAGCCTGTCGGCAACGATCTGCGCGTAAGACGTGGCGTGGCCCTGCCCGGTCGACTGCGAGCCGATCAGCACGGTGACGGAACCGTCGCGCTCGAGCTTGAGGGTGGCGGTCTCCGGACCGTTGCCGCCGCAGGCTTCGACATAAGTCGCGACGCCCAGCCCACGCAATTTGCCGCGGCGTTTGGATTCGGCAGCGCGCTTGTTGAAGCCTGCCCAGTCGGCGACCTCCTGCGCGCGCGCGAGCGTGGCGGCGAAATCGCCGGAGTCGTAGACTTTGCCGGTCGGCGTCGTATAGGGCATCTGCTTCGGCTTGATGAAGTTGCGCCGGCGCAAAACATCGGGTGCGATGCCGGTATCGCGCGCGGCGGCGTCGACCGCACGCTCGATGAGATAAGAAGCTTCCGGGCGGCCGGCGCCGCGATAGGCGTCGACCGGCACGGTGTTGGTGTAGGCGGCGCGCAGACGGATATGCGCGGCCGGGATATCATAGACACCGGTCGCCATGCCGACGCCGAGCCACGGGATATACGGCGCGTAGCACGACAGGTACGCGCCCATGTCGGCCACGATATCGAGCTCGAGCGCGAGAAACTTGCCCTTGTCGTCGAGCGCCAGCCGCGCGGTCGAGATATTGTCGCGGCCATGGCTGTCGGCGAGGAAATGCTCGGAGCGCTCGCACACCCATTTCACCGGTTTACGCAGGCGCTCGGCGGCGACCGCGGCAAGCGCGTATTCGCGATAGGGAAACAGCTTGGTGCCGAAGCCGCCGCCGACGTCGGGCGTGATCACGCGCATCTTCTCCGGCGGGATTTTCAGCACCGCGCCGCCGATGATGTCGCGAATGATGTGGCTGCCCTGACTGCCGAGCGTGAGCGTGTAGCGCTCGCCGTCGTACTCGGCGACGACCGCACGGGTGTCCATGTAGTTGGTCACCAGGCGCTGGTTGACGATGGTGACTTCCACCGTGCGGGCGGCCTGGGCGAAGGCCTGCTTGGTGGCGGTTTCGTCGCCTTCCGCGGTCTCGAAGGCGAGATTGCCGGGCCGGTCGGACCAAACCAAGGGCGCGCCCTTCTCAAGCGCGGCCATCGCGCCGACCACGTGCGGCAGCGGCTGCCAATCGACGTTGAGCGCTTCGGCGGCGTCTTTCGCCTGCTCGAGCGTATCGGCGACCACGAAGGCGATTGCATCGCCGACATGGCGCACCTCCTCACGCACCAGGATCGGGTAGTACGGCACCGGGATGTCGACGCCTTCCAGCACGCCGGGCGTCGGCAGCGGCCCGAGCGCGGCGCTGTCCTCGCCGGTCAGCACCAGCCGCACGCCGGGCATGGCCCGCACCGCGCCGAGGTCGACGAAATGGAAGCGGGCATGGGCGTGCGGCGAGCGGAGAACCACCGCGTGCAACGCGCCCGCGGGCGCGAAATCGGCCACGTAATGGCCCTGCCCGCGCAGCAGCGCATCGTCCTCCTTGCGCGTGACCGCCTCGCCGAAGCCGAACTTCATTCCGCGCCCTCGCCTGCCCTTAACGACCGGCTATTCCGCCGGATGCTGCGACTGCCGGCGCCGCTCGCGCCGCCCGGCAAAGCGCAGCGCGATCCAGCGCGTCACCACGTAAAACACCGGCGTGAAGATCAGACCGAAGGCGGTGACGCCGATCATGCCGGAAAACACGGTGGTGCCGAGCGTCTGGCGCAATTCGGCGCCGGCGCCCACCGCCCACACCAGCGGCGTCACGCCCAGGATGAAGGCGAGCGAGGTCATCAGGATCGGCCGGAAGCGCAAATGCGCCGCCTCCACCGCCGCCTCCAGCCGGCCGTTGCCGCGGTCCTCCAGCTGCTTGGCGAATTCGACGATCAGGATGGCGTTCTTCGCCGCCAAGCCGATCAGCACGATGAAGCCGACCTGCGTGAGCAGGTTATTGTCCATGCCGCGCAGCACCACGCCGACGATGGACGCGATCAGGCACATCGGCACGATCAGGATCACGGCGAGCGGCAGCGTCAGGCTTTCGAATTGCGCGGCCAGCACCAGGAACACGAACACCACCGCCAGCACGAAGGCGAAGATCGCGGTGTTGCCCGCGCGGATCTGCTCGTAGGCGAGCGTGGTCCATTCATAGGAGAAGCCGGCCGGCAGCACCTTTTGCGCCAACCGGTCCATGATTTGGATGGCCTGGCCCTGGCTGTAGCCGGGCGCCGCGGCGCCGTCGAGCTCGGCGGCCGGATAGAGATTGTAGCGCGGCACGCGGTAGGGGCCGGCGATGTTCCTGACGGTGGTGAAGGCGCCGAGCGGCACCGTGCCGCCGGAATTGTTGCGCACGCGCAACTTCAGAATGTCCTTGTTGTCGTTGCGAAACTCGCTGCCGGCCTGGGCAATCACGCGGTAGGTGCGGCCGAGGATGTTGAAGTCGTTGACGTAGGACGAGCCGAGATAGATCTGCAGCGCCGCGAACACGTCCGGGATATTGATGCCCAGGAGCTGCGCCTTGGTGCGGTCGATGTCGAGATAGATTTCCGGCGTGTTGGTTTCGAACAGCGAGAACACCTGCGTCACGCCGGGCGTGCGGCCGGCCGCGCCCATCATAGCGTAGACGGCGTGCTGCAGGGCGAGCGGCCCGCGGCCGCCACGGTCCTCCACCATCATGCGGAATCCGCCGGCATTGCCGATGCCGGACACCGGCGGCGGCGCCACCACGAAGATCCGTGCGTCGTGGATCGCCGACAGCTTGCGGGAAAGCGCGGCCCGAATGGCGTCGGCCGATTCGCCGGGGTGCTTGGCGCGTTCCTCGAACGGGTCGAGCACGACGAAGACGGCCCCGGCATTGGGCGCGCGCGTGAAGGTCGCGCCGGAGAAGCCGACGATGTTGACGGCGTGGGCGATGCCCGGCGTCTTCAACGCGATATCGACGGCGCGCCGGTTGACCGCGTCGGTGCGGTCGAGCGACGCGGCCGGCGGCAATTGCGTCACGACGATGAGGAAGCCGCGGTCGAGCTGCGGGATGAAGCCGGTGGGGGTCTGGCGGAACTCGTTGAGGCCGAAGCCGATGACGACGGCATAGACCACCAGCATCAGCACCGCGATGCGCACCAGTCTGCCGGTCAGCCGGCCGTAGCCGCGCGTGAACGCCCCGAAGCCCCGGTTGAACACCCCGAAGAATCCGCGCAGCGGCGCCCCCCACCAATGGCGGCGCTCGCGCGCGCCGTGCGGCTTGAGCAGCAGCGCGCACAACGCCGGCGACAGCGTCAGCGAAACGGTGAGCGAGATGACGGTGGCGCCCGCGATGGTGAGCGCGAATTGCCGGTAGAACTCGCCGGAAATGCCGGTGATGAAGGCGGTCGGCACGAACACCGAAGTCAAGACCAGCGCGATCGCGACCAGCGCGGTGCCGACCTCGTCCATGCTCTTGATCGCCGCCTCGCGCGGATGCAGGCCGGTGGCGATGTTGCGCTCGACGTTCTCGACCACGACGATGGCGTCGTCGACCACGATGCCGATGGCGAGCACCAGGCCGAACAGCGACAGATTGTTGAGCGAGAATCCGAACACCGACATCACGAACAGCGTGCCGATCAGCGAAACGGGGATGGCGACGATCGGAATGACGGCGGCGCGCCAGGTCTGCAGGAACAAGATGACGACCAGCACGACCAGGACGATGGCTTCGGCCATCGTCTCTTCGACCGCGGTGACCGACTGCGCGATGAACTGGGTCGGGTTGTAGACGATGGCGTATTTCATGCCGGGCGGAAACCGCTGCGACAGCTGGGCCATGGTCTTCTCGATCGCGTCGGCGGTCGACAGCGCGTTGGAGCCCGGGCGCTGGAATATGCCCATGGCGACCGCGGGGTCCTTATCGAGATAGGAATTGGTCGTGTAGTCCTGAGCGGCGAGATCGACGGTCGCCACGTCACGCAGGCGCACCACCGCGTCGGCGGTCTTCTTGACGACGATATTGCCGAACGCCTTGGCGTCCTTGAGCCTGCCTTGCGTCTGCACGGAGATCTGGAAGGCGCGCGGATGGTCGACCGGCGGCTGGCTCAGCACGCCGGAGGCGACCTGCACGTTCTGGCCCTGCAGGGCGGAAACCACGTCTTGCGCGGTCAGACCGACCGACTGCAGCCGGTCGGGGTTGAGCCAGACGCGCATTGCATAGTCGCGGGCCCCGAACACGATGATCGAGCCAACGCCGTCGATGCGCGAGAGCGCGTCTGAGATCTCGAGGTTGGCGTAGTTCGACAGGAACAGCGTGTTGCGCGACTTGTCGGGCGAATAGAGATGCACGACCATCATGATGTCGGGCGAACGCTTGTCGACGGTGACGCCGATCGCGCGCACGTCGGCCGGCAGGCGCGGCAGCGCGACCGAGACGCGGTTTTGTACCTGCACCTGCGCGGTGTCGAGATTGGTGCCGACGTCGAAGGTGACCGAGACCGAGAAGCTGCCGTCGCTGGTCGAGTTCGACGTCATGTAGAGCATGTTTTCGACGCCGTTGATCTGCTCCTCGATCGGCGTCACCACGGTGGCGGCGACCACGTCGGAACTGGCGCCCGGATACGAACCGGTGACGGTGATGGTCGGCGGCGCGATCTCCGGGTATTGCGCGATCGGCAGGCGCAGGAAGCCGACCCCGCCCAGGATCACGATCACGATCGAGAGGACGGAGGCGAAGATCGGCCGGTCGATGAAGAAACGTGAAATGCGCATGGAGTGACGCGCCCGCTAAAGCGAATTGACAATGGGCAAAATCACCCGCTCGTCCCCGCGAAAGCGGGGACCCAGGGCGGAAGCCTCCGGCCATGCGATCGCATCCCTGGATTCCCGCTTTCGCGGGAATGAGCGGAGTTTGCATCGACCCAAACGAAACATAGTTTAGTCCTTAGCCGAGGCGGCTTCACCCACCTTGGCCGAGCCTTTCGGTTTTGCCTTGCGCTCCTGCGGCTTGACCTTCTGGCCCGGGCGCGCGCTCATCAACCCTTCGACGATGACGCGGTCATCGGGTTTCAACCCGGTTTCGACCGCGCGCAGGCCGTCCGGCGTGAGCTGGCCGAGCGTGACGACCTGCTGCTTCACCTTGTCGTCGGGGCCGACCAGGAGCAGGTATTTCTCGGTCTGCTCCGAGCCGACCGCGGCGTCCGGCACCAGCAGGGCCTCGTGCGGCGATGAGGCCGGCACGCGCAGGCGCCCGAACATGCCGGGTGTGAGCACGCCTTTGGGATTCTTGAACACGGCGCGCGCCAGGATGGTGCCGGTCGAGGTGTTGATGACGTTGTTGACGAAGTCCATGTGGCCTTCGTGCGGGAAGCCTTTCTCGTCGATGAGCTTGAGCGCGACCTTCACCCCGCCGCCGCGGCTGGCGACGTCACCGCCGTCCTTGGCGAGCCGCTCGTAGCGCAGGTAGGAGGCCTCATCGAAGGTAAATTCGAAATAGATCGGGTCGGTCGACACGATGGTCGCGAGCAGCGTGGGGCTCGGCACGTTGCCGCCGACCACCAGGTTGCCGGGTGAGACCTGGCGGGCGCCGATGCGTCCATCGATCGGCGCGTGCAATTCGGTGAATTGCAGGTCGAGCTCGGCCTGGTGCAGCGCCGCCTGCGAGGCGGTGACGGCTGCCTGGGCGTTGCGGAAGCTCTGCGAGCGCTGCTCGAAGATCTGCTCGGTGATGGTGTGCTCTTTCACTAGCGACTGGCCGCGCTTCAAGTCGGATTCGGCATAAGCGAGGTTAGACTTGGCAGTGAGGAGATTGGCGCGCGCCTGGTCGAGCGTGTACTGGAACGGGCGCTTGTCGATGGTGAACAGCAGATCGCCCTGCTTGACCATCTGGCCGTCCTTGAAATGCACGCTGTCGAGATAGCCCGACACGCGCGCACGCACCTCGACCGAACTGACCGCGGCGAAGCGGCCGACATATTCGTCGAAATCGACCACCTTGCGCTGCACCGGCTTGGCGACGACGACCGTGGGCGCCGGCGGCGGCCCGCCGGCTTTTTTCTGCGCCTCACCCTGGCCGCAGCTTGCGACCAAAGTCGCAAGCGCCAGAGCCACCGCGGCAGTGCCGGCGCGCGATAGCGACGAAAATGGCGGGAAAACCCGTGTGGCGTTCATATAACCCTGCGGCATGGACCGGGCCCGCTAAGACGCGGCTCGCCCCCATAGCGCCCGGTGGCACTTAAGTCCACTGGCAGGGCCGCGCAATAGCGGCGAAAGCGAGGCTGGAGAAACTTCGTTTCAGCGTCCCACCATGGCGCGAAACCTTGTGAGCCAGGCGCGGCCGAAAAACGCCAGAACGATAGCGCCGTAAACCACAGCCGCGATCGCCCCTAGCACAATCAGCGTCGCCAGCGCCCGCCAGTGGCCCCAGTCGGCAAACAGACGCTCGACCGGCGCGCGGCCAAGCCACAGCACCGCCGCCATGGCGAGGCCGGCGGCCAACAGTTTGACGGCGGATTGCCGGAGCCGCTCGTCTATCGCGAGCAAGCCGGCACGGTGCGCGAAGTAGAGCACCAGGCCGAGATTGATCCAGGCGCCGATCGAGGTGGCGAGCGCGAGGCCGACCTGCGCCAGCGGACCCATCAGCAGCACCTTGAAGCCGATATTGACCGCGGCCGCGGCGAGCGCGGCCTTCACCGGCGTCGCGGTGTCGCCGCGCGCGAAGAAGGTCGCGACCGCGCTGCGGATCAGCACGAAAGGCAACAGGCCGAAGGCGTAAGCCGCCAAAGTCTGGCCGGCGGCAACCGCGTCGGCGGCGGTGAAGGCGCCGCGCATGAACAGCGCGCGCATGATCAATTCGGGAATGGTGAAGAAGGCGGCGAGCGCAGGGATCGCCAAGAACAGCGCGAACTCGATAGCGCGGTTCTGCGCGGCCGCGGCGCCCGCGTCGTCGCCTGAGGCGATGCGGCGCGCCATTTCCGGCAGCACCACCGTGCCGGCGGCGATGCCGATAACGCCGATCGGAAGTTGATTGATGCGGTCGGCGTAATAGAGCGCGGAGATGGCGCCGGCCGGCAGGAAGCTCGCGATGATGGTGTCGGCGAAGAGCGCCAATTGCACGCCGGCGGAGCCGAGCGTGGCGGGGCCGAGCGCGCGGAAGAATTTGCGCACGTCGGCGTCGAGCTCGGGCCAGCGCAGTGCGGCGAGCGCGTTCTGCCGGAAGGCGTCGCCGCCGACCAGCAGCGCCTGCAAGAAGCCGGAAACCAGCACGCCCCAGGCCGCGGCATGGCCTGCATCGGGGAAGAAGGCGGCAAGCAAGAGCGCGGTGACGATCGACAGGTTGAGCAGGATAGGCGCGGCGGCGGCGGCGGCGAAGCGCTGCAGCGCGTTGAGGATGCCGCCATAGAGCGTGACCAGCGTGATCAGCAGCAGATAAGGAAAGGTGATGCGGGTGAGCTTAACCGCGAGCGAAAACCGTATCGGATCGTCGCGGAAGCCGGGCGCCAGCACGTCGATCACCGCCGGCGTGAAGACGAGCGCGACGGCGAGCAGCACGATCTGGCTCGCCAGCAGCAGCGTGAAGATGCGGTCGGCGAACAGCCCTGCGCGCTCCGCGCCGCCCTGCTCGCGGATGCGCGCATAGGCCGGCACGAAGGCGGCGTTGAAGGCGCCCTCGGCGAATATGGCGCGGAAATGGTTGGGCAGCCGCAGGGCGACGAAGAAGGCGTCGGCGTGCGGCCCCGCGCCGAGCACGGCGGCCAGCACGATGTCGCGGGCAAAGCCGGTAATCCGCGACAGCAGCGTAAAGCCGCCGACCGTGAGGATGCGCTCAATCATCGGCCTGTGGTACCATTATCAAGCGCCGCTGAACGGGTTGGAAACCGGTTTTGAGGTAGCAATAGCCGGCCAAGCCGATCTGGCTTAAGACGATTCTTGACCCGAACCTAGGGCCCGACGAGCCTGGACCTGCCCATGGCCTCCCCGATCATTCCCGTTCTGCTGGCCGGCGGCGCCGGGACGCGGCTGTGGCCGGTCTCGCGCGACGCCTATCCCAAGCAGTTCCTGCCGCTGGTGGGCGAGCGCTCGACCTATCAGGAGACGCTGCTGCGGGTGCAGGACCCGATGTTCGCCGCGCCCATCGTCATTACCGGCCCGAACTTCCATTTCTTCGCCCACCGCCAGGCGCAGGACGTGGGCGTGGAGGCGACCGTGGTGATCGAGCCGGCGCGGCGCGATTCAGGGCCGGCCATTGCGGCCGCGACGGCGATCGCGCGCCAGCGCGACCCGCAGGCCGTGGTGCTGGCGCTGGCTGCCGATCACGTCATCCTCGATGTGGAAGCCTTCCGCGCGGCCTGCGCGGCCGGGCGGGCGGCGGCGGAAGCCGGCCATATCGTCACCTTCGGCATCAAGCCGAGCGAGCCGAAGACCAGCTACGGCTACATCCTGCCGGGCGAGCCGATCGGGCAAACGGGCGCCCACAAGGTGGCCCGCTTCGTCGAAAAGCCGGACGCCGCCACCGCCGCGAAATATGCGGCGGAAGGCTATCTGTGGAATTCCGGCAATTTCCTGTTCCGGGCCGACGTGCTGCTGGACGAGCTCAAGCGCCTGGAGCCGGAGATGGCCGAGGCGATCGAGGCGGCGGTCAAGAATGCCACGACCGATCTCGGCTTTCTGCGGCTCGAGCCGGACGCTTTTGCGCGTGCCCCGCAGAAATCGATCGACTATGCGGTGATGGAAAAGACCGACCGCGCCGCGGTGGTAACGGGCAATTTCCGCTGGTCGGACATCGGCAGCTGGGACGCGCTGTTCGAGATCACGCCGCGCGATGCACAAGGCAACGTGCTGCAGGGCGAAGTGACGACCATGGACGCGCGCAACAACATCGTGCATTCCGACGCGCGGCTGACCACCCTGCTCGGCGTCGAAGACCTGGTGGTGGTGTCGACCTCGGACGCGGTGATGGTGGCGCCGCGCGCGCGGGCGCAGGAGGTGCGCGAGCTGGTCGCCAAGCTCAAGGCAGACAAACGCCCCGAAGCGACCGACCACAGGCGCGTGCACCGGCCCTGGGGCTATTACGAGTTGATCGACATGGGCGAGCGCTTCCAGGTCAAGCGCATCGTGGTGAACCCGGGCGGCATGCTGTCGCTGCAGAAGCACCGCCACCGCGCCGAACACTGGATAGTGGTGCGCGGCACCGCCGAGGTGACCATCGGCGAGGAGCGCAAGACCGTGCACGAGAACGAGTTGATCTTCATCCCGATCGGCTGCGTTCATCGGCTCGCCAACCAGGGCAAGATCCCGCTCGAGCTGATCGAAGTGCAGACCGGCAGCTATCTGGGCGAGGACGACATCGTGCGGCTGGACGACATCTACAAGCGCGAGTGAGGGCAAGCCATGCCGGATTTCGACCTGAGCGGGCGCGTCGCCTTCGTCACCGGCGGCAATGGCGGCATCGGTCTCGGCATGGCCAAGGGGCTGGCCGAGGCGGGCGCCAGCGTGGCGATCGCCGGCCGCGACCAGGAGAAGGCAAAGGCGGCGCTGGCGGAATTGCGCGCGCTCGGCGGCAAGGCCGAGTTCGTCGCCTTCGACGCGCTCGACGAGGATTCCTGCCGGCAGGCGGTCGACCGCGCGGCGAGCGAGTTCGGCCGTCTCGACATCCTGGTCAACAATGCCGGCACCACCGCGCGCAAGGCGCCGCAGGACTTGACCTCCGAGGAATGGCACCGGGTGATGAACGTCAACCTCACCAGCGCCTTCGTGTGCTCGCAGGCCGCCTACCCGCACATGCTGCGTGGCGGCCGCGGCAAGATCATCAATATCGGATCGATGATGTCGATCTTCGCCTCGTCCTATGCGACGCCTTACGCCGCCAGCAAGGGCGCCATCGTGCAGATGGCGCGCGCCATGGCGGTGGCGTGGGCGAAGGACAACATCCAGGTCAACTGCATCCTGCCGGGCTGGGTCGATACCGCGCTGACGCGCTCGGCGCGCGAGCAGGTGCCGGGCCTGAACGAGCGCGTGCTCGCGCGCACGCCGATACAGCGCTGGGGCAGCCCTGCCGATTTCGCCGGCATCGCCGTGTTCCTGGCCTCGCCCGCATCGGACTGGATAACGGGCACGGCTATTCCGGTTGACGGCGGCTATTCGGTGATGATCTGAGGGCGCCGGGCGGCGTTAAACGATCTTCCGGCGCGCCAAATTCTCGATCACCGTCTGCGCCAATGCCTCCGCGCTCTCGCGCCCGGCCTCCAGACGAATCTCGGCGTTCTCCGGCGCCTCGTAGGCCTGGTCCACGCCGGTAAAGTTCTTGATCTCGCCGGAGAGCGCGCGAGCATAGAGCCCCTTGGGATCGCGCGCGATGCATTCCTGCAGCGGCGTGTCGACGAAAATCTCGACGAACTCGCCCTCGTCCAGCAGCTCGCGCACCATGCGCCGTTCGGCGCGGAACGGGGAGATGAAGGAGCACAGCACGATCAGGCCGGCTTCCGTCATCAGCTTGGCCACCTCGCCGATGCGGCGGATGTTCTCCACGCGGTCGACCTCGGTGAAACCGAGGTCGCGGTTGAGGCCGTGGCGGATATTGTCGCCGTCGAGCAGCGCGGTATGCGCCCCGCGCGCGTGCAGACCGGCCTCCACCAGATTGGCGATGGTCGACTTGCCCGCGCTCGGCAGGCCGGTGAACCACAGCACCGCCGGCCGGTGCGGCATGGCGGCACTGCGCTCGGCCTTGCTGATCGTGATGCTCTGATAATGGACGTTGGTCGCGCGCCGGAGCGCAAAATCGATCATGCCGACGGCGGCGGTCTCGCCGCTGTCGCGGTCGAGCAGCACGAAGAAGCCGGTCTCGCGGTTGTCGGCATAAGGATCGAAGGCGATTTCGCGCGCGACCGACACGTTGCACACGCCGATCTCATCGCGCGCCAGCGTATCGGCGGCGAGCTTGGCGAGGCTGTCGACGTCGATGCGGTGTCTGAGATTGGTTATGGAGGCGCCCAAAGTGACGCCGTTGATCTTCATCAGATAGTCACGTTCGGGCAGCAGCGGCGCCTGCGACCGCCAGACCAGATGGGCGGCGAATTGATCGGCCACCTGCGGCCGGTTGCGCGGAGCGGCCAGCATGTCGCCCGGCTTCACGGCGATATCCTCCGCGAGCGCGACGGCGACGGTATCGCCGGCCTGCGCCACATCGACGGGTCCGCCCGCGCCGCGCAGCGATTTGACGGTGGCGGCGCGGCCCGACGGCAGCACCACTACACGATCGCCGGCACGCAAGGTGCCGCTGGCAAGCCGGCCGGACAGGCCGGCTTCCGTGGCCGCCTGCACCGCCATGCGGAAAGGCTTGCCCGCGCGATCATCGTCCACCTCGACCTGTTCGAGACAGCCGAGCAGCGGCGGGCCCTCGTACCAGGGTGTGCGCGCGCCCGCGGCTTACGACATTATCGCCGTCGCGCGCCGAAACCGGAATGCAAGCGACACGGTCGAAGCCGACATCTTGCGCGAAGCCGCGCAAATTGCCGCAGATATCGTCGAACACGGTGCGCTCAAATCCGACGAGCTCGATCTTGTTGACCGCAATCACCAGCCGGCGGACGCCCATCAGGCGCGCGATCAGCGCCTGGCGGCGCGTCTCGACCGAAACGCCCTCGTCCGCGTCGACCAGCAGCAGCGCAAGCTCGGCGTGCGTGGCGACGTTCGCCAACGCCTCGCCGGAGCTATCGGCGACCATGAAGGCGCGGTGTGCGCTCGCATATTCGCGATAATCGGCGGCGCTATCGGGCGCGCGCGCGGCCTCGGCATCGTCGAACAGCCGGACGATCAGTGCCGACTTGCCGCTGCCGCGCGTGCCGCAGGTCAGCAGCCACAAGGGCGGCCGCGTGGCGGCGCCCACGGTATCGCCCGCCCCGGCGTTTTCCCGCGGACTGTGCATCGCAGACGGTCCTTGATCTCGCATCACCGCAGCGCGCGGCGCACCGCCTCTACGACGCGGTCCTGCGTCGGCGCGTCGAGATAGGCGTGCATCGGGAGGCTCAGCACCTCGCCCGCGAGCTTCTCGCTCACGGCCATGCCGCCGGCACCGACCGGATAGTGCGTATAGGCTCGCTGGCGGTGCAGCGGGATCGGATAATAGATCGCGGTCGGCACGCCTTCCGCCTTGAGCGCCGCGGCGACCGCGTCGCGGCGGCCGCCGGCAATGCGGATCGTGTATTGCGCCCAGACCGAGGTGAGGCCTTCCGGCACGCGCGGCACCGTCACGACGTCGCTCAGCGCCTGCGCATAATGGCGCGCCGCGCGGTCGCGCGCGGCGATCTCTTCCGGGAAGATTTTCAGCTTTTCGATCAGCACGGCGGCCTGAATTGTGTCGAGGCGAGAGGTGAGGCCGATACGAACGTTGTCGTACTTGTCGGCGCCCTGCCCGTGCACGCGCAGGCTCACCAGCGTCTCGGCCAGCGCGTCGTCGTCGGTGAGCACCGCGCCGCCGTCGCCGTAGCAGCCGAGCGGCTTGGCCGGGAAGAAGCTGGTGGCGGTGGCATGGCCGAACGTGCCGAGCGCGCGGCCCTTATAGGCGCCGCCGAAGCCTTGCGCGGCATCGTCCAAAACGAAAAGGCCGGCGTCTTTCGCGACGAGAGCGACTGCGTCGTGATCGGCCGGCAGGCCGAACAGGTCGACGGGAATAACGGCCTTCGGCCGCAAGCCGGCCTTGCCGGCGGAGTCGAGCGCGGCCGCGAGTGACTTGGCATCGATATTGAACGTCGCTTCGTCGACGTCGACGAAGACCGGCGTGGCGCCGACCAGTGCCACCACCTCGGCGGTGGCACAGAAGGTGAAGGACGGGCAGAACACCGCGTCGCCCGGGCCGATGCCCTTGGCCATCAGCACCAGCATCAGCGCGTCGGTGCCGCTCGCGCAGCTCACCGCGTGGCGCGCACCGCAGGACTGCGCGAGCGCCGCTTCGAATGTGCGAACCTCGGGACCGCCGATGAACTGGCAATGGTTGAGCACGCGCGCCACCGCCTCGTCGACCGCGGCGCCGAGACGGCGGCGCTGCGCGGCAAGGTCGATGAAGGGGATAGGCGGCAGTTGCGTATGCTGGTTCATCGGACAGCCCGGGTTGCGGCGATCAGCCGGCGACCGCGCGCGCGGTGCGCGGCCCGGCCGACGACGCCACCGCCGGACGCGAGATCAGGCATTGCGTGGCGATCTCGAGGCTGGCGACGCCTTCCTCGCCGGTCACCGCCGGGCTGGCGCCGGCGCGCACCGCACGCACGAAGGCCAGAAGCTCGGAGCGTAGCGGCTCGGCATGGCCGACCGAGAGATGACGCATGGAATAGCTGCCGTCCGGCTGGAAGCCGAAGCACTCGGTGACCTGGCGCGTGATCAGATCGGCCATGATGTATTTGCCGCGGGTGGCGACGGTGACGCTGCGCGCCTTGAACGGCGTGAGCCAGTTGGTGTTGATGTGGGCGAGTACGCCCGACGCGGTGCGGAACTGAAGAAGCGCTATGTCCTCGCGCTCGGCGACCGCGCTGGAGAGCTGCGGCTGCACTTCGACGATCTCGGAGTTGGTGAACCACCGGATCAGATCGATGTCGTGCACGGCGAGGTCGATGACCACGCCGACATTCGACATGCGCGGCGGAAACGGGCCGACGCGGGTAATCGCGATCGAGAGGATGTCCTCGTTGCGCAGCGCCTCCTTGACGGTCTCGACCGCCGGATTGAAGCGCTCGACATGGCCGATCATCAGCGTGACATCAGCCTGACGCGCGGCCGCGATGATCGCGCGCCCCTCCTCCACCGTCGAGGCGATCGGCTTCTCGACCAGGACATGGACGCCGCGCGCGATACAGGTGAGCGCGATGTCGTGATGCAAATGGGTGGGCGCGGCGATGGTGACGGCGTCGACGCCGAGCCCGAGCAGCGCCTCGACATCGGGAACGGCGGTGCAGCCGAGCGTGCGGGCGACGAAATCGGCTTGCCGGCGGTCGGGGTCGGCCACGGCAACGAGCTCGGTGCCGGGCAGGCCGACGAAGACGCGCGCGTGGTTCGAACCCATCACGCCGACGCCAACCACCCCGACACGCAAGGGGCGTTCCATGCCCGGATTGACCGATTGGGTCATGATCTTAACGATTTCCCCCAGGCCCGCGGCCCGTCGGCGGCATCCCTAGCACGCTTTCGACGAGCGGCGCACCCGTTCCGCGCAAGGACGGTGAACACGTTTTGATTCAAAGCGTTACAGGAAAGTTGCAGCGCCTGCAGCAGGCTATTCGGCGGCGCGCGAGGCGGCGACGTCAAGGTGCAGGCCGGCCGCAATCGCATCCGCACGGAAGGATTTGACGGCGCCGAGCGACAGCTCGGCATCGGTCGTCTTGCCGAGCCCGGGCAGCTTCTTGAGCACGTCGGCGGGCGCGGTGATGATGTGGCAGCCCATCTCCTCGGCTTCCACCACGTTGAACACTTCGCGCGTGGACGCCCAGATGATCTCGACATTGCGGGTCTTGCGCGCGCGCGCGACCGCGTCGCGCATGAGCGGGCGATAATCGATGCCTACATCGGCGAGCCGGCCGGCAAACACCGAGACGCAAGCAGTCGCGCCGCCGTCGAGCGCTTCCACCGCGCGGGCCACCTGATCGGCCGTGAAGATGGCGGTCATGTTGACCTTGACGCCGTCGCGCGAGAGCGCGCGCACCGCGTCGAACAGCGGCTCGCCGCGCGTCGTCGTGACCGGCAGCTTGACGTGCACGTGCTCGCCCCAAGTGGTGATGACGCGCGCCTGCGCCACCATTTCGGGAATGTCGTCGGAGAAGACCTCGAAGGAGATATGGCGGTCGGGGACGGCGGCCACCAGTTCGCGCGCATAGGCCTCGTAATCCGACACGCCCGCCTTCTTCAACAAGGAGGGATTGGTGGTGAAGCCGGCGATCCAGGGATGCTTCGCCATCTCGACGATCTGCGCCTTGTCGGCGCCGTCGGTGAAAAGCTTCACTTTCAGGGTTCCCAGGGTCGGGGTCGTCATGGCGCAGCCTTGCTTTCTTTTACCGTCGCTTTCCATTATAGGGTCGCCGCCGGCGCGATCCAATGCGCCAGCCGCGCCAAGACCCAAGTTCTCCCGGCATTTGAGGCCGACCCGCCCCGGGGAACCGCGGCATCACCCAGGATCAGGCAATGCGCAGGGCGCTTTCCTTCCTCGCCAAGCTCGTCGTATCCGGCCTCTTGCTCTATCTGGCGCTGAAATCTGTCAATCTCGGGAAGGTCGTCGGCCGGCTGAGCGAAATCGACCCGGCATGGGTCGCGCTCGCCATTACCGTACCGCTGGCGCAGAACTTCCTGCTGACCAGCCGCTGGCGAGCGATCCTCGGCCACTGCGGCACCGACCTGCCGTTCGGGCAATTGTTCCGCTACGGGATGGTGGCGCTGTTCTTCAACCAGACGCTCCCTTCCAGCGTGGGCGGCGACGCCATGCGCATTTGGCTGGTCGGCAAACAGACCAACTGGCGCACCGCAAGCTATGCCGTGCTGATCGACCGCGTCGTGGGCCTGGTCGCGCTCGCGATGTTGGTGACCGCTTGCCTGCCCTGGACGCTTGCATTGGTGCGCAATCCGGTCGGGCGCGCCGCGCTGCTGGTGATCGGGCTGGGCTGCATTGCGGGCGGCATCGTCTTCGTCAGCCTGGCGTGGGAGCGCCTGCGGTTCCTGCAACGGTGGACTCCGACGCGACATCTCGCGGCAAGCGCCGCGGTCGCCGCCGGCATCCTGCGTTCGCCGGAGGCCCTTATCAGGGTTTTCGGGCTCTCGTTCGGCATTCAATTCCTGACGGCGGTCAACGCCTGGTGCGCGGCACGCGCGATCGGCGCCGATGTCACGCTGCTCTACGCGGTGTTCCTGGTACTGCCCGTGATGCTGGTTGCCGTCGTGCCGATCTCGATCGCCGGCTGGGGCATTCGCGAGAGCGCGATGGTCGCTGCCTTCGGATATGCAGGATTGCCGCCCGGCGACGGGCTGATCGTGTCGCTTTTGATCGGGGCCACGCTTCTAGTGTCCGGCGCGCTCGGCGGGCTGGTCTGGCTGACCACCGGCAGGCAGAAATTCCAAGGGGAGATTGCGCCGGTCGACGGCAGCCGTTAGATCGCGCGGCCTTTCGGCACGGACGCCGCTTCACAGCCGGTGATAGCCGCGGTACCACGCAACGAATCGCGCAACGCCGTCGGCAAGCGGCGTCGCAGGCCTGAAATCGACCTCGCGCATCAAGTCGTCGACATCGGCATAGGTCGCCGGCACGTCGCCCGGCTGCATCGGCAACAATTTCCGTAATGCCTTCTTGCCGATGTTCTCTTCCAGGAGCCGCACGAGCTCCATGAGCTCGACCGGGTTGTTGTTGCCGACATTGTAGACGCGCCAGGGCGCATTGCTCGAGCCCGGGTCGGGCGCTTCGCCCGACCAGTTCGGATTAGGCGCAGGCAGCCGCTCGATCAGCCGCACCACCGCCTCCACCACGTCGTCGATATAGGTGAAGTCGCGCCGCATATCGCCGTTGTTGAACAGCTTGATCGGCTTGCCGGCGTAGATGGCGGCGGCAAACAGCCAGAGCGCCATGTCGGGCCGGCCCCAGGGGCCGTAGACGGTGAAGAAGCGCAAGCCCGTCGCCGGCAGGCGGAACAGATGCGCATAAGCGTGCGCCATCAACTCGTTCGCTTTCTTGGAAGCGCCGTAGAGGCTGAGCGGATGATCGACATTGTCGTGCACCGAAAACGGCATGTGCGTGTTGGCGCCGTAAACCGAGGATGACGAGGCATAAAGCAGATGGCGGCAGCCATTGTGCCGGCAGCCCTCCAGAATATTGGCGAAGCCGGTCAGATTGGCGTCGACATAGGCGTAAGGGTCTTCCAGCGAATAACGCACGCCGGCTTGGGCCGCGAGATGCACGACATAAGGAAACCGGTGCTCGCCGAACAGCGCGGCCATGCCGGCGCGGTCGGCGAGATCGCGCTTGACGAAACGGAAGCTGCCGAACTTGGCGAGCTCCGCGAGCCGCGCCTCTTTCAGCTTGGGATCGTAATAGGCATTGAGATTGTCGAGGCCGACCACCGCGCGGCCCTGCTCGCTCAGACGGCGCGCGACATGATAGCCGATGAAGCCGGCGGCGCCGGTGACGAGGACGGGTTGGTCAGCCATGGCGTGGTTTCCGGGTGCCGGCCGCGCGGCTTCGTTCTAGAGACGCCACAGATCTATCCCTTGCGGTTTTTGCGCGCGGTCGAGCCGCGATTTCACGTCGAACACGATACCTTCGCCTTGCTTGAGCAGCTTCACGACGAAGGGCCAGCCCCCTTGCAAATACTCGCCGTGCGCGACGGCGAGAATGATGCCGTCGGCGGGCCGCAGGGCCTCGAGCGGGGTGAGGTCGATGCCGTATTCGTGGCGGACTTCGTCCGATAGGGCAAGCGGATCGTGCACCTGCACGGCGACGCCGGCCTTCTCCAGTTCGCGCACGACGTCGATTACCTTGGAATTGCGGATGTCCGGCACGTTTTCCTTGAAGGTGATGCCGAGCACGGTGACGGTCGGCTTGGGCGCGCCGCGCTGCATGAGCGCGCGCACGCATTCGTGCGCGACGCGCCCGCCCATGCCGTCGTTGATGCGGCGGCCGGCCAGGATGATCTCGGGGTGGTAACCGGCCTTCTCCGCGCGAAAGGTCAGATAATATGGATCGACGCCGATACAGTGGCCGCCGACCAGACCGGGCTCGTATTTCTGAAAATTCCACTTGGTGGCGGCGGCGGCCAGCACGTCGCCGGTGTCGATGCCGAGCTGGTGGAAGATCGCCGACAACTCGTTCATGAAAGCGATGTTGAGGTCGCGCTGGGTGTTCTCGATGACCTTGGCGGCCTCGGCCACCTTGATCGAGGGCGCGCGGTGAATGCCCGCCGTCACCACCGAGCCGTATACCGCGGCCACGATGTCGAGCGTGGCCTCGTCTTGCGCCGAGACGACCTTGGCGATCTTCTCGAAACGGTGCTGCTTGTCGCCGGGATTGATGCGCTCGGGCGAATAGCCGAGCTTGAAATCGCGCCCGCCGGCGAGCCCCGACTTCTTCTCCAGCACAGGCAGGCAGTCCTCCTCGACCGCACCGGGATAAACCGTCGATTCGTAGACCACGATGTCGCCGCGCTTAAGATGGGCACCGATGGTCTCGGACGCCGCCAGCACGGCGCCGAGATCGGGGCGCCGCGCGGCGTCGATCGGCGTCGGCACGGTGACGATGTAGAAATCGGCTTGCGCCAGTGAGGCGGGATCGTTCTCGAAACGCAACGCGGCGTGCGCAAGGTCGCCGGGCTCGACCTCGCGGGTGCGGTCGCGGCCAGAGCGCAACTCGCTAATGCGGCGGTCGTCGATGTCAAAACCAATGACCGGCGCCCCGGAACGGGCGAACGCGACGGCGACCGGCAGGCCAACGTAGCCCAGGCCGATCACGGCGATTTTGCGCCCGTGCTTCAAGATTGGCTCCCTACCCCGCCGGTCACCTGTTAGCCTCCGAACCGCGCGCCAGGCAATGGCGCCGGAGCGCCAAACGGCGCGAAAACCGACAAAAAATCAACAGGTAATATTGCCTTGCCCCCGCGTGCGGCCGTGCTATCTAGCGTCGCCGGACAGAGCTCCAGACACATGGCCATCGCACATGAATCGCCTGCCGACGCCGCCGCAGCTGCTGCCGCAAGCGAGCGGCAATTCCAGAGCCTGTCGGTCGTAGCACCCGTCCACAACGAGCAGGGCAATATCGCGCCGCTGGTGAGCGCCTTGAAGACGGTGCTCGACACGGTGGGCTTGCGCTACGAAATCATCCTGGTCAATGACGGCAGCACGGACAATTCGCTCGCCGAGATGCGGGCGGCGGTCGACGGTTTTCCGCATGTCACGGCGATCGACCTGGTGCGCAATTACGGGCAGACCGCGGCGCTGATGGCCGGCATCGATCACGCCAGCGGCGAAGTGATCATCCCCATCGATGCCGACCTGCAGAACGACCCGGCCGACATCCCGGCGATGATCGACAAGCTGCGCGAGGGCTACGACGTCGTTTCCGGCTGGCGCAAGGAGCGCCGCGACATGGCGATCCGGCGCAATCTGGTGAGCCGCATCGCCAACCGCATCATCTCGCTGATCTCCGGGGTGCACCTGCACGATTACGGCTGCACGCTGAAGGCCTACCGGCGCGACGTGCTCAAGGGCGTGCGGCTCTACGGCGAGATGCACCGCTTCATTCCGATCTACGCGAGCTGGATGGGGGCGAGGGTCTGCGAAATGCCGGTGCGGCACCACGCGCGCAAGGTCGGCAAATCGAAATACGGGCTGGAGCGGGTGTTCAAAGTCGTGCTCGACCTGATCGTGGTCAAGTTTCTCGACCGCTATTTCACCAAGCCGATCTACGTCTTCGGCGGCTTCGGCATCTTGGCGCTGATCGGCTCGCTCGTCTTTCTGGGACTCAGTGTGTACTGGAAGCTCGCCGACGGCATTGCCATGATCAAGACGCCGATGCCGGTGCTGGCCGGCATGACCTTCCTGGTCGGCGTGATCAGCATCCTGATGGGTCTGCTGGCCGAAATACTGGTGCGCATCTATTTCGAAACGCAGCAGCGGCCGGTCTACAGCATTCGCGCCGTCATCGGCGGCGCGCGTGAAGATTAGCGCTTGATCCCGAAAAGTGGGAACCGATTTTCGGATAAGATCGTGCGCACTCAAAATGTCGGGGACGCAGTGATTCGGCCTGAAAGCATTGGGCTCTAATGTGCGGCATCGCAGGCTTCGTCGGGCGCGGCAGCCGCGACGACCTCGTCGCGATGACGCGCGCGCAAGCGCATCGCGGGCCGGACGAAGACGGTTTCCACATCGACGAGGCACAGGCGGTTTTCCTCGGCCACCAGCGGCTGACCATCCGCGACGCGGCCGGCGGCGTGCAGCCGATGTGGAACGAGGACGACACGGTCTGCGTCATCTTCAACGGCGAGATCTATAACCACGTCGAGCTGCGGCGGGAGCTGGAGCAGCACGGCCACGTCTTCCGCTCCGACCATTCCGACACCGAAGTGCTGGTGCATGGCTACGAGCAATGGGGCGCGGGGCTTGCCGTCCGCTTGAACGGCATGTTCGCCTTCGCCGTCTACGATACGCGGCAACGCCGCCTGTTGCTGGCGCGCGACCGTTTCGGCGAGAAGCCGCTCTATTACTACAAGGCCGACGGCCTGTTCGCCTTCGCGAGCGAGCTTGCCGCACTGCCGTGTCATTCCGGGATCGCGGCGCGGCCCCGTCTCGATGCCGTGCGCAAATTCTTCGCCTGGGGCTATATCCCGGCACCCATGGCCTTTTACGAAGGCACCGCCAAGCTGCCGGCCGGCCACGTGCTGGAATTCGATATCGCGACGCAGGCGACGAGCGTCACGCCCTATTGGCGCTTCCGCATCGAGCCGGACGATGCTTACGAGGCACGCAGCGAAGCGAGCCTGATCGAGGAATTGCGGCATCTGCTGGTGCAGGCGGTGGAGCGGCGGCTGGTGAGCGACGTGCCGCTCGGGATTTTCCTGTCGGGCGGCATCGATTCCAGCCTGATCGCCGCCGCCGCCGTGCAGAAGCACCCGCCCGAACGGGTCAAGGCTTTCACCATCGGCTTCGTCGAGAAATCCTTCGACGAATCCGATTATGCCCAGACGGTGGCGCGCCATCTCGGCATCGACCATCATCTCAAAGTGCTCAGCATCGACGCCGCCAAGGAACTGATCCCCTCGGTGCTGTCGCGGCTCGACGAGCCGCTCGGCGACCCTTCCATTCTACCGACCTATCTGCTGGCGCAGTTCGCGCGCGAGCAGGTGACCGTCGCGCTTTCCGGCGACGGCGGCGACGAATTGTTCGCCGGCTACGATCCGTTCGCAGCGCTTGGGCCCGCGCAAGCCTATATGCGGCTGGTGCCGGCTGTTCTGCACCGCTTCTTCCGCGCCGTGGCCGAGCGACTGCCCCACTCCCACGACAATATGAGTCTCGATTTCAAGCTGCGCCGCACGCTGATGGGCCTGTCCTATCCGCAGAGCGCCTGGGCGCCGGCCTGGATGGCGCCGGTCGAGCCCGATCTGCACCATGAACTGTTCGAAGCTCCCGACGATGTGGAGGCGCTCTATGGCGACGCCATGGCGCTGTGGAATAGCTTGCGCCAGTCCCGATCCGGCCGACCGGCTGATGGAATTCTTCACGGTCTTCTATCTGCAGGACGACATCCTGACCAAGACCGACCGGGCCAGCATGATGAACTCGCTGGAATCGCGCGCGGTGTTTCTCGACAACGACCTGGTCGAGTTCTGCCGCCGGCTGCCGCGCCGCTTCAAGATCCGCAACGGCGAGCGTAAATATCTGCTGCGCCGGGTGGCGGAAACGCTGCTGCCGCGCGCGATCGTCGAGCGGCCGAAGAAAGGATTTGGCATTCCGGTCGGGCAATGGTTGAAGACGGTGCCGCCCGCGCCGCCGCTGGCGCCGATGCCGGGCGTTTCCACGGCCTGGGCGCGGCAGGCCTGGGACGAGCACCGCAGCGGCCGAGCCGACCACCGGCTGTTCCTGTGGAGCTGGCTGAGCGTGCAATATTGCGGCAAACAATGGTAGGACCGGCGCGCGATGGACACGGAGACTTTCGCTGTAGAAGCGCGCGTCGAGGCGACGCATTGGTGGTTCACCGGCCGCCGCCGCCTGTTCGCGCGCGAAATCCAAAGGCTCGGGCTTCTGCCCGATGCTCCTGTCATTGACATCGGAACCGGCACTGGATCAAACCTCCGCATGCTGCGCGATATCGGCTTCACCAATGTTCGAGGCGTCGATGCCAGCGACGAAGCAATCCGTTATTGCACGGCCAAGGGGCTTGGGCCGGTCGAGCGCGGCACCATTCTGTCGGTGCCGGTGGCGGACGGTTCGCAGGCGCTGGTGCTCGCGACGGACGTGATCGAGCACGTTGAGAACGACGCCCGCGCATTACGCGAGATAATGCGCATCCTGGCGCCCGACGGATTTGGGCTGATCACCGTGCCCACTTTCCCCTCCTTGTGGGGTTTGCAGGACAGGCGCGCGCAGCACAAGCGCCGCTACCGGCTTGGACCACTACTGCGCCAATTGCGGTCGGCGGGGCTTACGCCCTCCCGCGCCTACTACTTCAACTATCTGCTGTTCGTACCGATCTGGCTGGCGCGGCAGGTCATAAGAGTGCTGCGCATCGAGCTCGAAAGCGAAAACGAAGTCAATTCACCGACCATCAACCGGTTGCTCACCGCGATTTTCCGTCTGGATTGCGCGAGCGCGCCAATCATTCATCCGCCGTTCGGCGTCTCGGCGCTGGTGATCACGAAACGGGCGCAGGCGCGATGACGACGCAAGACAAGACCTTGCCGCCGCCGGCTACCCGCCCGCTTCCGCGCGGCGCAAGTTTTCGCCGCGCAAGCAGCGCGCGCGCGAGCTCGCCGACCGGCTGGCCGCGCAGCGCGACGACTGGATCGCGCGCCAGCGGTTCTTTTTCGAGGAGGACTGGCGCTACCTGCGCTTTCTGGTGCCCGAGGGACTGCGCGTACTCGACCTCGGCTGCGGCACCGGCGCCTTGCTCGCCGAGATCAAGCCCGCGCGCGGCGTCGGCGTCGATTTCAGCGAGGCCATGATCGAGCGCGCGCGCGCCAAGCACCCTCACCTCACCTTCGTGCACGGCGACGTCGAGGCGCTCGACGGGCTCGACCTCGGCGGGCCGTTCGACGTCATCGTCATGTCCGACACGATCGGCACGCTCGACGACTGCGAGGAGACCTTCCGCAGCCTGCACCGTTTCTGCACGCCGGATACCCGCATCATCGTCGTCTACCACAACCGCATGTGGGAGCCGCTGTCGATGCTGCACGGCCGCCTCACCCGGCGGCGGCCGTCGCGCCCGCAGAACTGGCTGTCGAGCCGCGACATCGCCAACTTGTTCTTCCTGTCCGACTTCGACGTAATCAAGCGCGAATGGCGCATGCTGTCGCCGTTCCGCCTGCTCGGGATCGGTCGCCTGCTCAACCGCTACGTGGCGACGCTGCCGCTCATCAGGAAGCTGTGTCTGCGCAACTACGTCATCGCACGCGCGCTGCCGCAGCGGCCGGCAGAGGCGTTGTCTGCGAGCATCATCGTTCCCTGCCGCAACGAGCGCGGCAATATCGAGGCCGCCGTCACGCGCACGCCGAAATTCGCCGCCAGCCAGGAGATCATCTTTGTCGAGGGCGGCAGCGCCGACGGCACCTGGGAGGAAATCGAGCGCGTCAAAGCCGCCTATCCCGACCTTGCCATCAAGGCCTTCAAGCAGCCCGGCAAGGGCAAGGGCGATGCGGTGCGCAAAGGCTTCGCCGAGGCAAGCGGCGACGTCTTGATGATCCTCGATGCCGACCTCACGACGCCGCCGGAAGACCTGCCGAAATTCTATGCGGCGCTGGCGCAATCGAAGGGCGAATTCATCAACGGCTCGCGCCTGACCTATCCGCGCGAGAAGGAATCGATGCGCTTTCTCAATCTGCTCGCCAATCACATGTTCGCGCTTGTTTTCACCTTCCTGCTCAACCAGCGCTACACCGACACGCTGTGCGGCACCAAGGTGCTGCGGCGCCGGCACTACGACGAGATCGTGAAGAACCGCGGCTATTTCGGCGAGTTCGATCCGTTCGGCGACTTCGACCTGATCTTCGGCGCCAGCAAGCTGAACCTGAAGACCGCCGAGGTGCCGATCCGCTACGCCGCGCGCGCCTATGGCGAAACGCAGATTTCGCGCTTCCAGCACGGCTGGCTGCTGCTGCGGATGGTGGTGTTCGCGTTCAAGAAGCTGAAGGCGCTGTAGATGGCGCCCACCGCCGGTACACTACGCAAAGTGTTTCTTGGGCGCGCTCGCGCTGCGCTGGCTCTATGCCATTGCGTTATTTGCGGCCATGGGCAAAGCCGGACTGACGGCCGCCGACTCGCGCGGCTACCTCAGCGACGCCAAAATCATGGCGGCACAGCTCATGCATGGCGAGTCTGCATGGCTGGGCGTGGCTCGGGTCCGACATGCGGCATCATGCCGCATTTATCCATGGCTGGTGACGCTCAACGTCCTGCTTTTCGGCAAGATCGCACCGCTCACGATCGTTCTGCTGCAGGGCGCCATCGACAGCGTAACCTGCCTGCTCATTTATCGAATCGGAAAAGCGATCGACCCGCGCATCGCCTTGCCGGCCGCAATCGCCGCCGCGATCAATCCAACGCAGATCGTGCTGAGCGGGATCGTCTATACGGACACGCTGTTCGTGTTCTTTGTGGCCTTGTTCCTGGCCGGTAGCGGCGTCATGGCTGCGCAAACCCACCTGGCCCGCGACGTTGACTATCGGCATCGGACTGGGCGGCGCGGCACTTGACCGCATCGTGGTTGCGCCCTGGGTGCCGGTGATGCTCGTCGTCCTGCTGGTGGCTGCGCGTCTCACCGGCCGGCTGCGCGCCGCCCAAGTCGGGCAGATCGCGGCGATGGCGGCGATCTTCGCACTCGCCATCGCGCCGATCCTGGCGCGCAACGTGAACACGTACGGCGCATGGGCGCTGACGAACCAAGGTGGTTCACATCTCGCGCTCTGGGTCGCGCCGCTGGTGCGCGAGGCCAAGGACGGCACGCCTTGGGGACGCGGCAGCGCGGAGATGGAAAAGCGAACGCGTGAGCGCTTCGGGCCCGCGAGCGGCAAATCCGTTCACCGAGTCGCGCCGCTATGCCGAGATTGGCCGGGAAGAGCTGGCAAGACTGGGAGTGCCTGCCATCATCAAGGCCTGGGCGGTCGGTGCGGCGATCAATCTCGCGGCGCCCGCCATCATCATTTCGCCGCCGATCGCACAACTACCGCGTACCGGCTTCTACGCAACGCCGGGCAGTTCGACGATGGGCAAGATCGGAAATTTCTTTTTCCACTCCGACAACGCGGCCTATGCCTGGGCTTTGTTGCTCGGGGCAGCGGGTGTTGCCGTCATCCGGCTGATTCAGCTCTGCGGTGCTTTCGCGCTTTTGCGCGACCGGCAGGCCTGGCCGATCCTGGTCTTATTGGGCTTGTGGATCGGCTTCATCCTCGCCGCCAACGGGCCGGTGGCGTCGCCGAAATACCGGCTGCCGATCGAGCCCGCGCTATGCGTGTTGACCGGCGCGGGCTATGTGCTACTGCGCGGGCGCCGCCTTCAGGACGCGGCATAAAGGCGCGCGAAGGCGTCGGCCGCGCGCGAAGGCGTAAAATTCTCCACGATGCGCGCGCGCGCGGCGAGGCCCCGGCGCTGCCTTTCAGCGGCAGGGAGCCGAGCGGCTTCGTCGACCGCGGCGGCGAATGCATCGGGGTCGCGCGGCGGCACGATCCAGCCGGTGTCGCCGACGATGCGGCGAGCATCGCCGACGTCGGTCGCCACCGGGACGAGCCCGGCGCTCATGCCTTCGGCGATTACGTTGGAAAAGCCTTCACCGAATGCGGAGGTCGACGCGACGATATCGGCCGCGGCGTAAAGGCGCTCGGTGTCGCGGCGCAGGCCTAGCGCGCGTACATTGGACGGAAGAGGCAAGGCCTCCGTACCGGCACCGACCATAACCCCGCCACGGAAGGCGCCTGCTTCGCAACTTCTGCCATGGCGGCCAGGAAAGTTGCATGATCCTTCATGAGATCGGTGCGCGCCACGTGCAGGACGACGACCGCGTCATCGGGAATGCCGAGCGACCTGCGCATCTCCGTGCGCACCTGCGCATCAGGGCGGAATTTGTCGGTGTCGATGCCGTTAGCGATCAGCTCGAACCGCTTGGGCCGAAACCCGCGCGCGCGATGAAAATCGATGCCGGCCTGAGAATTCGCGATGACGACACTGGCCTGCCGCGACAGCAGTGCGCTCAAGCGGATGACCCGGCCGTAACGGCGCGCATCCATATTGGAAGCGCGCAAGTTCCAGAACAGCCGGCGGCGCTGTCTTCCCCGGCAAAGATTGTGGGCAAGGGAAGCCGCGAGGTTGCCATGATACATCCAGCCTTGCAGAATACGCGGGCGCTTTCTCGTTCGTCGTGCGCGCCAGCGCGTGCATCGCGCCGTGCAGCGAGACAAGCGATTCTGCTCCGCCTACCGTTACATCGACGCCGACCGAGCGCAAATCGACGGCGAGATCGGCATGGGCGCTCAGGCTCATAACGTGCTGGGAAAGTCCACGCGCGCGCAGTTGGCCTGCGAGCTGCACCAGCATTCGTTCCGCCCCACCCGTGCCCAGCCCCGAGATGACGTGCAGCACATCGATCATGCGGGCGGGCCGGCGACGAGCGCGAGCTGCGTGAACAGCGCCGCATCGTCGTAGCGCTCGCGCCACCAGGGGTGAATCGCGCCGGCATAGCCGTCGCGCATCACCCGCGAAGGTATCAGGCGGGCCGCAATGCTGTGCTGGGAGAACAGCTTTTCGACGTCGGGCGCGCGCGCCAGATTGATCGCCTTGCCGCGGCGCGCGATGTAGTCCGGCGCCGGCTGTTCGTAGAGGCCGTCGAACGGGTTGCCGGTCGGGTAGTGATTGCCGAAATCGACCAGGTGCAGAAAACGCGTGCTGTGGTTCTGAATGGCGGCGAGCTTGGCGACGGTGGCCTCAAGCGGAAAGACGTGCTCGAGGCACGACTGCGAGAGCACAACGTTAACCGGCCCTTCGATCGGCGCCGTCTCGAAGCCGCAACGGGCAATGTGCATGCGCTCCCTGAGCACGGCGCGGAAGGCATCGAACTCCATGCGCGGCCCATATAGCGCGCACAGGTCGGCATGAAACGTGCGTAAATAGCGCTCGCGCACCTCCGCGCTGAAGAAAAGGTCCGGATCCCATTCCGGCTCGGCGCTCTCGAAGGAAGCGGCGCCGCAGAACACCGCCAGCGGACCGAAACCGGCGAGCGGCCCGCAGCCGATCTCCACGACCCGGGCGCCTTCGAATTCGAGCGGCTGCCAGGGCATATGCCGGCCCACCACCGCCTCCTGCCGCAGCAGCAATTCCGCAAAGCGGATACCGCGCCCATGCTTGGTGGAGGACAGCAATTCCGACGGCGTCCAGGCCGGCCCGCCCTTCTCGCGCCACTATGCCGAGATTGGCCGGGAAGAGCTGGCAAGACTGGGGGTGCCTGCCATCATCAAGGCCTGGGCGGTCGGTGCGGCGATCAATCTCGCGGCGCCGGCCATCATCATTTCGCCTCCAATCGCGCAACTACCGCGTACCGGCTTCTACGCAACGCCTGGCAGTTCGACGATGGGCAAGATCGGCAACTTCTTTTTCCACTCCGACAACGCGGCCTATGCGTGGGCTTTGTTGCTCGGGGTAGCGGGCGTTGCCGTCATCCGGCTGATTCAGCTCTGCGGTGCTTTCGCGCTTTTGCGCGACCGGCAGGCATGGCCAATCCTGGTCTTATTGGGCTTGTGGATCGGCTTCATTCTCGCGGCCAACGGGCCGGTGGCGTCGCCGAAATACCGGCTGCCGATCGAGCCCGCGCTATGCGTGTTGACCGGCGCGGGCTATGTGCTGCTGCGCGGGCGCCGGCTTCAGGACGCCGCATAAAGGCGCGCGAAGGCGTCGGCCGCGCGCGAAGGCGTAAAATTCTCGACGATGCGCGCGCGCGCGGCGAGGCCCCGGCGCTGCCTTTCGGCGGCAGCAAGCCGCGCGGCATCGCCGACCGCGGCGGCGAATGCATTGGGGTCGCGCGGCGGCACGATCCAGCCGGTGTCGCCGACGATGCGGCGAGCATCGCCGACGTCGGTCGCCACCGGGACGAGCCCGGCGCTCATGCCTTCGGCGATCACGTTGGAAAAGCCTTCACCGAATGCGGAGGTCGACGCGACGATATCGGCCGCGGCGTAAAGGCGCTCGGTGTCGCGGCGCAAGCCGAGCGCCCGCACATTGGGCGGGAGCGGCAGCGCCTGCGTGTCGGCACCGACCATGATCCCGACCGCGGAAGGCACCTGCTGCGCCAGTTCGGCCATGGCGGCGAGAAAAGTCGCGTGATCTTTCATGGGATCGACGCGCGCCACATGCAGGACGACGACAGCGTCATCGGGAAGACCAAGCTCGGAGCGCATCTCCGCGCGCACCTGCGGATCGCGACGGAATTTGTCGATGTCGATGCCGTTGGCGATCAACTCGAACCGCTTGGGCCGAAACCCGCGCGCGCGGTGGAAGTCGACACCGGCTTGTGAATTCGCGATAACGGCATCGACCTGACGCGACAACAGCGCGCTCAAGCGGACGATGCGGCCGTAGCGGCGCGCATCCATGTTGGAGGCGCGCAAGTTCCAGAACAGCCGGCGGCCGCGCTTGCCCCGGCAAAGATTGTGGGCAACGGAGGCCGCGAGGTTACCGTGATACATCCAGCCTTGCAGCACGCGTGGGCGCGCTCTGTTCGTCGTGCGCGCCAGCGCGTGCATCGCGCCGTGCAGCGAGACGAGCGATTCCGCTCCGCCTACCGTTACATCGACGCCAACCGAACGCAAATCGACGGCAAGATCGGCATGCGCACTGAGGCTCATAACGTGCTGGGAAAGCCCACGCGCGCGCAGTTGGCCTGCGAGCTGCACCAGCATTCGTTCCGCCCCACCCGTGCCCAGCCCCGAGATGACGTGCAGCACATCGATCATGCGGGCGGGCCGGCGACGAGCGCGAGCTGCGTGAACAGCGCCGCATCGTCGTAGCGCTCGCGCCACCAGGGGTGGACCGCGCCGGCATAGCCGTCGCGCATCACCCGCGAAGGTATCAGGCGGGCCGCAATGCTGTGCTGGGAGAACAGCTTTTCGACGTCGGGCGCGCGCGCCAGATTGATCGCCTTGCCGCGGCGCGCGATGTAGTCCGGCGCCGGCTGTTCGTAGAGGCCGTCGAACGGGTTGCCGGTCGGGTAGTGATTGCCGAAATCGACCAGGTGCAGAAAACGCGTGCTGTGGTTCTGAATGGCGGCGAGCTTGGCGACGGTGGCCTCAAGCGGAAAGACGTGCTCGAGGCACGACTGCGAGAGCACAACGTTAACCGGCCCTTCGATCGGCGCCGTCTCGAAGCCGCAACGGGCAATGTGCATGCGCTCCCTGAGCACGGCGCGGAAGGCATCGAACTCCATGCGCGGCCCATATAGCGCGCACAGGTCGGCATGAAACGTGCGTAAATAGCGCTCGCGCACCTCCGCGCTGAAGAAAAGGTCCGGATCCCATTCCGGCTCGGCGCTCTCGAAGGAAGCGGCGCCGCAGAACACCGCCAGCGGACCGAAACCGGCGAGCGGCCCGCAGCCGATCTCCACGACCCGGGCGCCTTCGAATTCGAGCGGCTGCCAGGGCATATGCCGGCCCACCACCGCCTCCTGCCGCAGCAGCAATTCCGCAAAGCGGATACCGCGCCCATGCTTGGTGGAGGACAGCAATTCCGACGGCGTCCAGGCCGGACCGCCCTTCAGGCCGGGCAGCCGATGGCGCGCCAGCCGCCAGGTTTCCAACGGGGTCAGGGAGAGGAGGTAGGAAAGGCGCAACGGATTACACCGTGTAGCGGCCGGCACGATAGCGCGCGCGGTTGGCCGGGTCCTCAAACCATTTCGCCGTCGCCGCGAGGCCCTGGCGAAGGCCGTCGATGCCCTCGAACTGCGGCCGCCAGCCAAGCAGCCGCTCCGCCTTGCCGGTGGCGGCGCACAGCCGCTCCACTTCGCTGGCAGACGGGCGCAACCGCTCCGCTTCGCTTTCGATCTCGATCTTGACGCCCATGACGTCAGCGATCAGGCGCGCCAGATCGCCGATCGAGATTTCGAAGCCGGCGCCGAGATTGATCACCTCGCCGATCGATTTCTCGCTGTCGTGCACGGCGATCAAGCCGCGCGCGGTATCGGCGACGAAGGTCAGGTCGCGCGTCGGATACAAGGCGCCCAGCTTGATCTTACGGGCACCGCCGGCGATCTGGGTAATGATGGTCGGGATGACGGCGCGCGCCGATTGACGAGGGCCATAGGTGTTGAACGGCCGCGCGACCGCGACCGGCACGCCAAAGGACTTGTGATAGGACAGCGCGAGCTGGTCGGCGGCGATCTTGGTGGCCGCATAGGGCGACTGCCCGACCAGCGGATGCTCCTCGGTGATGGGGACGAACTGAGCCGTGCCGTAAACCTCGCTGGTGGAGGTGACGACCACTTTTTCCAGGCCCGCGGCGCGCGCCGCCTCGACGACATTGAGCGTGCCGTGCACGTTGACGTCCACGTAGCTCTCGGCTGCGCGATACGAATAGGGAATGCCGATCAACGCGGCGAGATGCAGCACGCCGGCGCAGCCAGACAACGCAGCGTCGACGCAATTCCGGTCGCGCACATCGCCTGCCACGACCTCAATCGAATCCTTTACCTCGGACGGAACGGAATCGAGCCAACCCCAATGGTCGAACGAATTGTAGAGCACAAAAGCGCGCACGCTACGGCCCTGGCGCACGAGCTCTTCGACTACATGCGAGCCGATGAAACCGTCGGCGCCGGTGACCAGAATGCGGCTCATGGGCGGGCCTTTTCCTCACTTCCGCTTTCGCTCAAAGCGCGCGCGTAGTCGGCGACGACCGAAGCGAGACGGAACTCTTCCGGTAGCAGCGAGGAACGCAAGTCAGCTTGCGCGTTGCGTGGTGTACGGCCCATAGCCGCCAAGAACTCCGGACCGATTGGCGCAACCGTCACGGCGCCGGGTGGGGCCGCCCGCGCGATCTCGTAAATGCCGCCCGATTCGGGCGTGGCGATCACCGGCGTGCCGCAAGCGAGCGCTTCCAGCGCGACGTTCGGCAGGCCCTCCCAGCGCGACGGCAGCAGCAGCGCATCGGCGCCCGCGATCCAGGGTGCTGGATTGGGGTCGAAGCCCGCGAACGTTACGCGATCGGCAAAGCCGAGCGTACGCGCCTGACCTTCAAGCGCAGCACGCTCCTCGCCTTCACCGAACACGGCAACATGCGTGTCGTCGGCATTCGGCGTTAGCGCAGCGAGCAGCCGATCGTAACCTTTTTGGCGCGCTAGACGGCCGACGGCGACGAAGCGGGCGCCGGCGCCCGCGCGGCGGCGTGGCGGCGTGGCGGCGTGGCGCAGCATCGCTTCGTCGACCGGGTTGTGGATCACACGAATAAGATCGCCCGGCACGGCATAGTCGCGTACGAGCTCATGCGCGATCGCTTCACTGGGACTGATCACGACATCGGCACGGCGATAGAGCGTGGCATAGGCAAGGCGCTTTGCGGCACGCGCCAAACGATTCGACGAACCCTGGCTCGGGGTATTGGATTCGCGCACAATGGCACGGCTCGACGTTGGCTTGACCAGCAGCACGGCGAGATTCATGTAGCCGATAGTCGAAACGATCACGTCGGGCGTCGCTTCTCGCAGCGCGCGACGCAACGCGAGCAGCCCTTGGCGCAAGCGGGCCCGGCCGAGGTTCGTGACGGGCACGTCATCCGCCACCAGGGTGCGCCAAGGGCCGCGCGCTTCGAGCGCGAGGATCGACGGCGCAAAGCGCGAGCGGGGAAGCGCATTGGCTACCGCGACGACCACGCGCTGCGCACCACCGGCCTCGAAATCGGGAAGGACGAAGGTCACGCGCTGGCGGCATGGGCCGCGAAGCCTGGCGCCATCAGGCGGCGCGCAAGTCGCGCGCGCCTTGCGGCACATCCAGCGACCGCAGCCAAGTTTCGACGTTGACCAGCCGCACCATGCTTGGCAGCCCGGCGCGGTCGCCGCTGCGGAAGCGCTCGACGATCCGATGGAGGCGGCTACGGTCGGTATAGGTCGCCGAGCCGGCTGTCGGGCGCCGTGAGGTCGTCAAGAAAGCGACCGAGACCATCGGGCTGCATCAGCCAATCGTCGTAGGGCAGCGTCAGGCCGACCTTGCGGCGATACAGCAGGTCGCGCGGAAGATAGTGTTCGCCGATCGCCTTGAGGATCGGCTTTGTAACGCCGCCCGGCACGCGCAGCGCGCGTGGCAGGCGATTGAGAACGCGCGCAAGCGGCAGATGGACGAACGGCACGCGCGCCTCGACCGAAGCCGCCATCGCCATCTTGTCCTGCCGCACCAGAAGCGATTCCAGATAGGCCGACTGATCGACCGCCAGCAGACGATCGCGGAATTCGGGAAAGCGTCCGCGAGACGCGCTCGCGCAAGCCGGCGGCCCGGCACCAGCGCGGGGAACATGCGATGCATGGCCGGAGAAGTCGTGATAGACGGACGCGTAGCTGGCGGCATCCTTGCCTGCGATACGCTTCAAGCCAATGAAAGGGGGCCGACTTGGCAAAATCGAAGTTGGCAAAAGGCGGCTCCAGTTCTCCTGTGCCGCGAGCTTGCGCCAGCTTGCCATAACGATCATAGCCGCCGAAGAACTCGTCGCCGCCCTCGCCCGGTCAACACCACCTTCGAGATCTCGCGGATGCGGTCGCACAACAGCATGAGCATCACGCAGCCCATGTGCGGGCTCGGGCCTTCCATGTGACGGACGGCGCGGGGTAAGGCGTCGGCGAATTCGCGCGCGCCGAGCGCGATCTCGTGATGATCGACCCGGTAGCGGTCGATTACCTGATTGCGCCATTTCGATTCATCGTGGCGATGTCGGCGAGCTTGATGCCGAATGTGGCCAGCGCGCCCGGACGTATGCTCGGCGGCGATGGCCGTGATCAGGCTGGAGTCGACACCGCCGGAAAGCTGGACGGTGTAACCGACGTCGCTTGCCAGATGCGCTTCGATGGAGGAACGCAGGGGTCATGCGCGCGCTCGACCGCCTC
>CAVZAR010000008.1:0-87485 GCA_963773305.1 uncultured Pseudomonadota bacterium | reverse complement strand
GCTGTCCGAGGACAGTACCGGACTCCGCATATATACCCTCTAGACAAGTAGAACAGAACGTGGTATAGAATAGCCATGCTCCTAGGGAGGGGGCAAGAGATGGCTAAAAAAGGCCCGAGTATTCAAGAGTTTAACAGGCGCTTCCCGGACGAAGATAGCTGCCTAAACCACCTTAAAATCGTGCGTTTTGGCGAGCGGCTGACCTGCTTCAAGTGCCAAAAAGAGGCCACGTATTACCGCACCAAGGGCCGCCGGTCCTTCACCTGCGAACATTGCGGCTATCAGGTCTATCCGACGGCCGGAACGCCCTTTGAGAGCACCCGGACGCCCCTGCGGTCCTGGTTCTACGTCATGTTCCTGTTCTGCGCCTCGCGGAACGGCGTGGCGGCCAAGGAGGTCGAGCGCCAGCTTGGCGTGACCTACAAGACCGCTTGGCGCATGTGCAATCTGATCCGCAAGTACATGGGCTATGTTGACGGCGACTGGCCGATTGGCGGCCCCGGCAAGACCGTGGAAGCCGACGAAACTTTCATCGGCGGTCGTGATCCGAGATCAACGGCAAATCGACCGGACGACAAAGCCATTGTGCTTGGCATGGTCGAGCGGGGCGGGGACGTTGTGACGCGCGTCGTGCAGGCCCGCACGAAGCACCACATCATTCCGCATATCGTGAAATTCGTGAAGCCGGGTTCGAAGATCAATACGGATGAAGGCTCAAACTTCCGCTTGCTGAAAGAGCGGTATGGCTTCGATCACGAAATGGTCGATCACTCAGCGAAAGAATATGTGCGCGGCGACGTTCACACGAACAACATTGAAGGCTTTTGGGCGAACGTGAAGCGCGGCATCAAGGGGACTTACGTGCACGTTTCGAAGAAGCACCTGCCTTCTTACCTGCGCGAGTTCGAGTATCGCCATAACCTGCGCCGGACCCCTTACCTGATGTTCGATTGTCTCCTTGCTGCTTTTCCGAAGGTTCGGGTTGGGTAGCCATCATTTGAAGGAGGCGGTCGAAACGGCTTTTGGTTTGCGATTTTCGCGCGAGCTTTCTGATTTGGTCGGCATTAATCTTATTCCTGTGTAGTCGAGTTCGTCTTCGCGTTTGGCTCTTTCGGTCCCACCTGGGCCAGTTGTAATCCATTCAAGCCGCCCGGTGGCCCAGTAATCTTGCCCGATGACTTGGTAGGGACCAAGTTCGTGAGCATCGAGTTGATTTAACTGCTTTCGTCCCCAAGCTATTACTTCTCCATCAAAAAGTGCCTGATAAAGGGCGTCTTCGAAACCCGGATACTCTTTTACATCGTTGAGAACCATAAGCACCTCAGTCATGGTCATGTCGCGAACAAGTGTTGTCCGTTCATGCTGTGGCTGAGGTAGCTTGTAATCGTTAGCTACTATTTCAAGATGCGGGAATGGATTCTTGCCCGCATCTACTCTAGAAAATCAAAGCCGTTTTAGTTTCTGTGGCACCGTAAATGGTCAAAACGATTTTGATGGGGTCAGCGACGATAAAATTTTGGTTGCCGGGTTCGTCGAAGAAAAACCATTCATTATGACGTACTGGACCACGGAATATTATTGGAATTGATTTTGATTGTCCGGGTGACAAATAAACCGACCCGAACGCTTCCCGCGAATCTGACCATCCGTTCTTAAACTAGCGGATTTGGCATCTGCTTCGGCCAATGGCTACTAATTTCCTTCACATCTACGAGACAATGATCAAGCTCACGAGAGCTAATATTTTGCACCGTAATCGCGCACACAGGCGTATACGCTCCGATTTGTGTGGGATTAGTATTTAGCTGAACTAATAACTCCTCGGCTTTGCGAATGGCAGCAGCGGTATCTCTTGGTGGTGTGATAGACAGATCCTTCACAGAAATTACGTGCGTTTTCAGTTTTTTATACTCTTGTTAAATCTTTTTTTGACACTTTAGATCGACATAAAAAAGATATCTTGATGGCCCCAATAACTAATGCCCATTGCTCCTTGGCAAACTCCGATTTTATTTAGTTCTGTCTTCGGGAATATTTCCCAATTAGGCGAGGGATGACGCCTGACCAAAACATCCGCATTATTCAAAATGTGTGTTCCGACAATATCTAAGACATCATCGGCACTCTTGGCGTCGGCTTCGATACTTTGACCGAGATCAGTACCTCTCAACTCGCCATGGCCAGCGCTGCGGCTCGCCTAGTCGGCACAAATGTTCGTCTTCGCGTCCAACACCAATGAAAGCCCCGGACGATCAAGGGCCAGTATGACCACGTGACCGCAAACATCGCAATAAGATGGAAACAACCAACCCTATTCGCCAAACCAATTCGGCAGATCTGCGGCAGCTCTGCCAATATTGATAAGCCCGTCTCAAAATTGGCTGCAGTCCCATCGCCGATGAGATAGGGCGATCGCCGGCAAGAATGGTCTATGCGAACGGTTGTGCATCCCTCAAACCTACCAGATTCTTGGTACTTGTTCCAAGGGGATATGTGTGCCGGACCCCCCAAAAGAACATATTGCGAACTTAGAACAAATAGGGTACAGTGCTGCTAAGTCGAATCCGGCCGGGCGGGCAACCCTCGCCTTGCCGCGCAATCCCGGCCATATAGGAGCGCAACCATGAGTCAGCCCGCCCTGCGTGTCGTCGAAGGATCCTCCATGGACAAGTCGAAGGCCCTGTCCGCCGCGCTCAGCCAGATCGAGCGCCAGTTCGGCAAGGGCTCGATCATGAAGCTCGGCAAGAACGACAAGACCATGGATGTCGAGGCGATTTCCTCGGGCTCGCTCGGGCTCGATATCGCGCTCGGCATCGGCGGCCTGCCGCGCGGCCGGGTGGTGGAAATCTACGGGCCGGAGTCGTCCGGCAAGACCACGCTGGCGCTGCACACGGTAGCGGAAGCCCAGAAGAAGGGCGGCATCTGCGCCTTCGTCGACGCCGAGCACGCGCTCGACGTGGTCTATGCCCGCAAGCTCGGGGTCGACACCGACAACCTCTTGATCTCGCAGCCGGACACCGGCGAGCAGGCGCTGGAAATCGCCGACACGCTGGTGCGCTCCGGCGCCATCGACGTGCTGGTGGTGGATTCGGTGGCCGCGCTGGTGCCGCGCTCGGAGCTGGAAGGCGAGATGGGCGACGTGCAGCCGGGCTCGCAGGCGCGGCTGATGAGCCAGGCGCTGCGCAAGCTCACCTCGTCGATCTCGCGCTCGCGCACCATGGTGATCTTCATCAACCAGATCCGCATGAAGATCGGCGTGATGTATGGCTCGCCGGAGACCACCTCGGGCGGCAACGCGCTCAAGTTCTACGCGTCCGTGCGGCTCGACATCCGCCGCATCGGCGCCATCAAGGAGCGCGACGAGGTGATCGGCAACCAGACCCGCGTCAAAGTGGTCAAGAACAAGCTGGCGCCGCCGTTCAAACAGGTCGAATTCGACATCATGTACGGCGAAGGCGTCTCCAAGACCGGCGAGCTGATCGACCTCGGCGTCAAAGCCGGCGTGGTGGAGAAGTCGGGCGCCTGGTATTCCTATGACAGCCAGCGCATCGGGCAGGGGCGCGAGAACGCCAAGCAGTTCCTCAAGGACAATCGGGACGTCGCCAATCGCATCGAGGCGCAGGTGCGCCAGAACGCCGGCCTGATCGCGGAAGCGATCATGCAAGGCGCGGAAGAAGAAAAGGACGAGGACGACGGCGAGGCCGCGGCCGAGGCTTGAAAGGGTCAGGGCGCAACCCTCGACGGCGCAGTGCTGTCGTCGCCGGGCGCCGGCTTCGCGGAGGAGGGCATGGCCTTCCTCGCTGTCGAGCCGGCGGGAGAGCTTCAATCTCCGCAAGCGTCCGAGCCTGCCAATCCGGAGACGGTCACGCCGCCTGCCGCGCTTGAGACTGCCGCGCCAGCTGTCGTCGCGTTGACGGCAGATGTTGCCGGCAACGGCGGAGCCGAGATCGACGTGACGTCGGCGGCCGCCGGCGCCGGGACGTCCCAGGAAACGAAGCGAACGAAGCAGAAAAAGCGCACGCAAGAGACGACGAGCAAGACCGCTTCCTCTCAGCCTGCCGCTGCCACACGCGCAAGCGAAACGAGCAAGCAGGCGAGGGGGAAGCGGCAAAAAGCCAAGCTCAAAGCGAGCAGCCCGAAAACGAGCAAGGAGAAAAAGGCCAAGCGGGAGGATTCGAAACCGAAATGACGCGGCCCGAAAAGGCCGTCGCTCGAATAGCCTTAGTCGCGCGTATCGCCCCCGTCGGCACCCGGCTGCGTAAAGCGGCCGCCACCGAGGACGGGGGCGAAGGCGTTTTAGGCACGCTTATCCCTCCCCGCGAAGCGGCCACGGTCTGGCTTTCCCTCTCCCCTCGGGGGAGAGGGTGCCCGAGCGGAGGCGAAGCCGAGCGAGGGCGGGTGAGGGGGCAAGTGACTCTCTACAGGCCCTTGCCCCCCCACCCGGCTCGCGCTCGCTATCGCTCCGCGCTCGCCACCCTCTCCCCCAAGGGGAGAGGGAAAGAGAGCCAGCGGCACCGCCTGTCCGCCCCGCAACGGCCCCTTGCCTAGACTCTCCCACCCCCCGTCGCTAAATAGCCTCCCGAAACGTCAAGCCGGCCGGGGCCTTAGGCTCCGGCCGGGTCAATAAGGGCGAGTGGCCAGCGGCATTCCATGAGCGGCGTCAACGACATCCGCAAAAGCTTCATCGATTTCTTCGCGCGCAACGACCACCAGGTCGTGGCGTCCTCGCCGCTGGTGCCGCGCAACGACCCCACTTTGATGTTCACCAATGCCGGCATGGTGCAGTTCAAGAACGTGTTCACCGGCCTGGAAAAGCGCCCGTACGCCCGCGCCGTCTCGGCGCAGAAATGCGTGCGCGCCGGCGGCAAGCACAACGACCTCGACAATGTCGGCTACACCGCGCGCCATCACACCTTTTTCGAGATGCTCGGCAACTTCTCCTTCGGCGATTATTTCAAGGAGCGCGCGATCGCGCTTGCCTGGGAGCTGGTGACCAAGGAATACGCCCTGCCCAAGGACCGGCTGCTGTTCACCGTCTATGTCGACGACGACGACGCCTTCAATCTCGCCAAGAAGATCACCGGGCTGCCCGAATCGAAAATCCTGCGCATCCCGGGCAGCGACAATTTCTGGCAGATGGGCGACACCGGCCCCTGCGGGCCTTGCGCGGAGATTTTCTACGATCACGGCCCGCATATTCCGGGCGGCCCGCCCGGCTCGCCCGACGCCGAAGGCGACCGCTTCATCGAGATTTGGAATCTCGTCTTCATGCAGTACGAGCAGCTCGCCGACGGCAAGCGCCTCGATCTGCCGCGCCCCTCGATCGACACCGGCATGGGGCTCGAGCGCATCGCCGCCGTCCTGCAGGGCACGCACGACAATTACGCCATCGACCTGTTCGCCACGCTCATTCGCGTCATCGGCGAACTGACCGGCGTCGACCCGGAAGGCGCGCAGAAAAATTCGCACCGGGTGATCGCCGATCACCTGCGCGCGAGCGCGTTCCTGATCGCCGACGGCGTGCTGCCCTCGAACGAAGGCCGCGGCTACGTGCTGCGCCGCATCATGCGGCGCGCCATGCGCCACGCCGAGCTGCTCGGCGCCAGGGAGCCGCTGATGTTCAAGCTGGTGCCGGCGCTCACGCGCGAGATGGGCCAGGCTTATCCGGAACTGGGGCGCGCGCAGGCGCTGATCGAGGAGACGTTGAAGCTGGAGGAGACCCGTTTTCGCGCCATGCTGACGCGCGGCCTCGCGCTGCTGGAAGAAAAGAGCGGCGCGTTGAAAAAAGGCGACATGTTCGACGGCGACACCGCCTTCACGCTCTACGACACCTACGGCTTTCCGCTCGACCTCACCCAGGACGCGTTGCGCGCGCGCGGTATTTCCGTCGATCTCGCCTCGTTCGAAGACGCCATGGAGCGCCAGCGCGAGAAGGCGCGCGCCTCCTGGGCGGGCTCGGGCGAAGCGGCGCAGGAGACGGTGTGGTTTGCGCTGCGCGAGCGCGTGGGCCCGACCGAATTCCTCGGCTACGACACCGAAAGCGCGGAAGGCGTGGTCACGGCGCTGGTGAAGGACGGTAAGGAAGTTGCCGAACTTAAAAAAGGCGACAGCGGCACGGCGATCGTCAACCAGACGCCGTTTTACGGCGAGAGCGGCGGCCAGGTCGGCGACCGCGGCGAGATGCGGCGCGAGGGCGTGCGCGCGCGCGTCACCGACACGCAGAAGAGGGCGGGCGACCTGTTCGCGCATGCCGTCACGGTGGAGGAGGGCGCGCTGAAGGTCGGCGACCCGCTGCTGCTGGAGGTCGACCACGACCGCCGCGCCGCCATTCGGCAGAACCATTCCGCCACGCATCTGTTGCACGAGGCGCTACGCCATGTGCTGGGCGATCACGTGGCGCAAAAGGGATCATTAGTCGCGCCCGACCGGCTGCGTTTCGATTTCTCGCATCCCAAGCCGATCAGCGGCGACGAGCTGTCGCGCGTGGAAGACATCGCCAACGACATCGTCCTCCAGAACACGCCCGTCACCACGCGGCTGATGGCGCAGGACGACGCCATTGCCTCCGGCGCGCGCGCGCTGTTCGGCGAGAAATACGGCGACGAGGTGCGCGTGGTGGCGATGGGCGACGGCGGCGGCGGCAACAACAACAACACCATGGGCTGGTCCGTGGAACTGTGCGGCGGCACCCACGTGAAGCGCACCGGCGATATCGGCCTGATCTCGGTGCTGTCCGACTCGGGCGTCGCCGCGGGCGTGCGCCGCGTCGAGGCCTTGACCGGCAAGCTCGCGCGCAAGGCGGCCGAGAAGCAGGTGGAAGTGGCGAAAGTCGCGGCGGCCGAATTGAAAGTGCCGCTCGAGGACATGCCGGCGCGCATCGCCGCGCTGCTCGACGAACGCAAGAAGCTCGAGCGCGAGCTCTCCGAGGCCCGCAAGAAGCTCGCCATGGGCGGCGGCGGCAAGGCGGAAGCCGCCCAGGAGGTGCGCGAGGTCAATGGCGTGAAATTGATCGCGCGCGCGATCTCCGGCATCAGCCCGAAGGAGCTGCCCAGTCTCATCGACGAAGCCAAGAAGCAGATCGGCTCCGGCGTCATCGCCATCGTCGCGGTGAGCGAGGAGGGCCGGGCCGGGATTTCGGTCGGCGTCACCAAGGACCTGACCGCGCGCTTCAACGCTGTGGACCTGGTGAAGAAGGGCGCCGAAGCCCTGGGCGGCAAGGGCGGCGGCGGCCGCCCCGACATGGCGCAGGCCGGCGGCCCGGACGGCTCCAAGGCGGAAGCCGCGCTCCAGGCTGTCGAAGCCGCATTGGGCGGCTGATCCGGCGCTTGGTTACCTCCCCTTGCAAAGCGGAGGTCGGCGCGCGCACGGCGCGTCGAAGACGCGCTAAACGCGCTTATGGCGCGCCGGGTGGGGAATCGCTTTTTGACCCCCACCCCGACCCTCCCCCTTTCAGGGGGAGGGAGCGCAAGCGCCGTGCCGCGCTTAACCCCTTGATCCTCCGCAAATTCGCGTAGCCGGAATCGGCTATAAGCGCACGCATGGCCCGGGCCCGTGCAAAGGAGCTGCGCCGCCGCGTCTATCAGGTGCTCGAACAGGGCCCGGTCGGCGACCGCATGAGCGTGCTGGTCGACCGCGCGCTGATCGCGCTCATTCTGATCAATCTGGTGTCGGTGGCGCTGCAATCGGTGCCGGCGCTTGCCGCGCGTTACGAAATCGCCTTCGACGTCATCGAAGTCGTCTCGCTCGTCGTGTTCACCGCCGAATACGGCTTGCGCTTGTGGGTGGCGGCCGAGCACGGGCCCAACCGGCATCTCTCGCCGGCACGCGCGCGGCTGAAATACGCGCTCAGCCCGGCGGGCCTGGTCGATCTCGTCGCGGTGCTGCCGTTCTGGTTCGCGCTGGTGCTGCCGGCCGATCTGCGGGTAGTGCTGGTGTTCCGCATCGTGCGTTTTTTCAAGATCACGCGCTATTCGCCGGCCATGCGCTCGCTGCTCGACGTGCTCTATCGCGAGCGGCGCGCGCTATTCGGCTGCCTGGTGATCGCGCTCGGCATCGCGCTGGTCTCGGCCGCGCTCATGCATCTCGCCGAGGGCCGCGTGCAGCCCGACAAGCTCGGCACCATCCCGCAGGCGCTGTGGTGGGCGATCGTCACGCTCGGCACCGTCGGCTACGGCGACGTGGTGCCGGTGACCGCGCTCGGCAAGCTGATCGCTTCCGCAACGATCGTGTTCAGCCTGATCGTGATCGCGCTGCCGGTCGGCATCGTCGCCACCGCCTTCGCCGAGCAGATCCACCGCCGCGACTTCGTCGTGACCTGGAGCATGATCGCGCGCGTGCCGCTGTTCGCCGAGCTCGACGCCGCCGAGATTTCCGACATCATGGGGCTGTTGCGCGCGCATGTGGTGGAGGCCGGCCAGGTGATCGTGCGGGCGGGCGACCCGGCGCATTCCATGTATTTCATCGCCGCCGGCGAGGTGGAGGTGGCGCTGCGCAAGGAGCGGCTGCGGCTCGGCGTCGGCCAGTTCTTCGGCGAGGTCGCCGTGTTGAAGCGCGTACACCGCTCGGCGACCGCGGTCGCGCTAACCCGCACCAACTTGCTGGTGCTCGACGCGCAGGATCTGCACGCGCTGATGGAGCGCAACCCGCGCATCGCCGAGCGCATCAACGAAGTGGTGGACACGCGCATCGGCCGCGCGGTCGCCCGCGGCGACATCGTGGCGGAAGAGATCGAGAAGGCGACGGAGGAGAAGTAGCGCCGCCGCCGCACAACCGCACGTCATCGCCGGGCTTGTCCCGGCGATCTCGCTTAGGAAGGTGCGGCGCCTCCCTAAACGAGATGGCCGGCACAAGGCCGGCCATGACAACGCTTCAACCGGGGAGAGGCATTAAGCCATCGCCTTCTTCAAATTCTCGTCCACCTTGTCGAGGAAGCCGGTGGTGGAGAGCCATTTCTGGTCCGGCCCGATCAGCAGCGCCAGGTCTTTCGTCATGAAGCCGGCTTCCACCGTGTCGACGCAGACCTTTTCGAGCGTCCCGGTGAACTTCGCCAGCGCCGCGTTGTTGTCGAGCTTGGCGCGGTGGGATAAGCCGCGCGTCCAGGCGAAGATCGAGGCGATCGAATTGGTCGAGGTCTGCTCGCCCTTCTGGTGCTGGCGGTAGTGCCGCGTCACCGTGCCGTGGGCGGCCTCCGATTCCACCGTCTTGCCGTCCGGGCTCATCAGAACCGAGGTCATCAGCCCGAGCGACCCGAAGCCTTGCGCCACGATGTCGGACTGTACGTCGCCGTCATAGTTCTTGCAGGCCCACACATAGCCGCCCGACCATTTCAGCGCCGACGCCACCATGTCGTCGATCAGGCGGTGCTCGTAGGTGAGCTTCTTCTTCTCGAACGCGTCCTTGAACTGGGCGTCGAACACTTCCTGGAAGATGTCCTTGAAGCGCCCGTCGTAGACTTTCAGGATGGTGTTCTTGGTCGACAGATACACGGGATAGCCGCGCGACAGGCCGTAGTTGAACGAGGCCATGGCGAAGTCGCGGATCGACTGATCGAGATTGTACATCGCCATGGCGACGCCCGAGCCCGGAAACTCGAACACCTCGTGCTCGATCTTCTGCCCGTCCGGCGTGACGTAGCTCATGGTGAGCTTGGCGCCGGTCGGCACCCTGATGTCGGTCGCGCGGTATTGGTCGCCAAAGGCGTGGCGGCCGACGATGATCGGCTGCGTCCAGCCGGGCACCAGGCGCGGCACGTTTCTGCAGATGATCGGCTCGCGGAAGATCACGCCGCCCAGAATGTTGCGGATGGTGCCGTTGGGCGAGCGCCACATCTTCTTGAGGTTGAATTCCTTCACCCGCCCTTCGTCGGGGGTGATGGTGGCGCATTTCACCGCCACGCCGACTTCCTTGGTCTTATTGGCCGCGTCGATCGTGATCTGGTCGTCGGTCTCGTCGCGCTTCTGGATGCTGAGGTCGAAATACAGAAGATCGATATCGAGATAGGGGTGGATCAGCTTGTCCTTGATCAGCTGCCAGATGATGCGGGTCATTTCGTCGCCGTCCATTTCGACGACGGGATTTTCGACCTTGATCTTCGCCATTTTGAGCGGCCACCTTTTTAGAGCGCGGCGATCGCGGCGTTCAGCGTCGGGCTCGGCCGCATGGCGGCCGAGGCTTTGGCGTCGTCGGGCAGGTAGTAGCCGCCGATGTCGACCGGCTTGCCTTGTACGCCGATCAGTTCGGCGTTGATCTTGTCCTCGTTCTTGGCGAGCGTCTCGGCGAGCGGCTTGAAGCGGGCTTGCAATCCTGCGTCCTTGGTCTGCGCGGCCAGTGCCTGCGCCCAGTAGAGGGCGAGGTAGTAATGGCTGCCGCGGTTGTCGATCTGGCCGACCTTGCGCGCCGGAGAGCGGTTGAACGCCAGGATTTTGCCGATGGCCTCGTCGAGCGTCTCGGCGAGTACCTGCGCCTTGGCGTTCTTGTAGGTCTGCGCCAGATGTTCGAGCGAGGCGCCCAGCGCAAGGAATTCGCCGAGCGAATCCCAGCGCAGATAGCCCTCTTCCTGGAACTGCTGCACGTGCTTGGGCGCCGATCCGCCGGCGCCGGTCTCGAAAAGGCCGCCGCCCGCCATCAGCGGGACGATCGACAGCATTTTAGCCGAGGTTCCGAGCTCCATGATCGGGAACAGGTCGGTCAGATAGTCGCGCAGCACGTTGCCGGTGACGGAGATCGTGTTCTCGCCCTTGCGAATGCGGTCGAGCGAGAACTGCATCGCTTCGACCGGCGCCAGAATGCGGATGTCCAGCCCCGCGGTGTCTTCGTTCTTGAGATACTTCTCGACCTTGGCGATGACCTGCGCGTCATGCGCGCGGTTCTTGTCGAGCCAGAATACCGCTGGGGTGTTGCTCAGGCGTGCGCGGCGGACCGCGAGCTTGACCCAGTCCTGGATCGGCGCGTCCCTGACCTCGCACATGCGGAAGATGTCGCCGGTCTCGACCGGACGCTCCAAGAGCACCTTGCCGGCTTGTTCGCCATCTTGGGCGACGACGCGGACCGTTCCGTTCGTGGGGATTTCGAACGTCTTGTCGTGCGAGCCGTATTCCTCGGCCTTCTGCGCCATCAAGCCCACGTTCGGCACCGTGCCCATGGTTTTGGGATCGAACGCGCCGTGCGCTTTACAGTCGTCGATGACCGTCTGATACATCTGCGCGTAGCTGCGGTCCGGTATAGCGGCAAGGGCGTCGTGCAGCTTGCCGTCGGCGCCCCACATGCGGCCGGATTCGCGGATCATCGCCGGCATCGACGCGTCGACGATCGTGTCGCTCGGTACGTGCAGGTTGGTGATCCCCTTGTCGGAGTTGACCATGGCAAGGCCGGGCCGTTTGGCGTACTCGGCCGCGATGTCGTCCTTGATCGCCTTTTTCTCGGGCTCCGGCAGCGTTTCGATCTTCGTCACCAGGTCGCCGAAGCCGTTGTTGGGATTGACGCCGAGCTTCTTCAGCGTGGCGGCGTGCTTCTTGAACACGTCGGCGAAGAACACGGAAACGGCGTGGCCGAACACGATGGGGTCGGCGATCTTCATCATGGTCGCCTTCACGTGCAGCGAGAACAGCACGCCTTCCTTTTTGGCGGCTTCGATCTGCTCGGCGAAGAAGGCCTGCAGCGCCTTGCGGCTCATGACCGCCGCGTCGACGATCTCGCCGGCCTGAAGCGGCGTCTTCTCCTTCAGCACCGTGGTCTTGCCGTCGGCGCCGGCCAGCTCGATGCGGGCATTGGTCGCCGACGCGACGGTGGTCGAGACTTCCGAGCCGTAGTAATCGCCGTGCGACATGAAGGCCACATGCGATTTGGAGTCCTTGCTCCAGGCGCCCATCTTGTGCGGATTGTTGCGGGCGAATTGCTTGACGGCGCTCGCCGCGCGGCGGTCGGAATTGCCCTCGCGCAGAACGGGATTGACGACGCTGCCGAACACCTTGGCGTAGCGGGACTTGATCTCCTTTTCGGCGTCCGTCGTCGGGTTGTCCGGATAATCGGGGACGTCGTAGCCTTTGCCTTGCAGTTCCTTGATCGCGGTCCTGAGCTGCGGGATCGAGGCGGAAATGTTCGGCAGCTTGATGATGTTGGCCTCGGGCCGCAACGTGAGCTCGCCGAGCTCGGTGAGCTCGTCGTTTATGCGTTGCTTAGGCGAGAGCCTCTCGGGGAATTGGGCGAGGATGCGGCCGGCCAGCGAGATGTCCTTCAGCTTCATGGACACCCCCGCCGCGCCCACGAAGGCTTCGACGATCGGCAGCAGGGAATAGGTCGCGAGCGCCGGGGCTTCATCGACTTTGGTCCAAACGGTTTCGAGATCGGGCATGCTTCTGAACCTCTGGGGGCCGTGCTTGTTCGGGCCGACCGGAAACGGAACATTGACGGGCGCGGTGGGATAGCTTCCCGCTGGCCCTCGAATAAAAAGTTTTCGGCGGGACCCCGCCAACCGGGAGGCCGTTTGACGGGGAGTTCGGCGCGCGCCCTATAGCATTCGCAATCCGCCGGTGAAAGCCGTCCCACTGGCATTCTTCCCCCACCGCCCCGGGCCCGCTATACCCGCGTCGGACGGAGGTTTTTCATGCCTGGCGCCGGCACCGACAAGACCAAGCGCTGGCTCACGACGCCGGCGCCGGTCGTGGTGCTGGTCGAGCCGCAGCTCGGCGAGAACATCGGTGCCGCCGCGCGCGCCATGGCCAATTTCGGACTGTCGCAGCTTCGGCTCGTCAAGCCGCTGCGGGGCTGGCCGAACGAGAAGGCGCGCGTCATGGCTTCCGGTGCCGACCGCGTGCTGGAGGCGGCGACGCTGCACGAGAGCCTCGCCGCGGCAATCGCCGACTGCCATTACGTGCTCGCCACCACCGCGCGCGCCCACGACCAGGCCAAGCCCGTGCTCGGCGCCGGCGAGGCCGCCGCGCAAATGGCGCCGCGCATCGCCGCCGGCGAAACGGTGGCGCTGGTGTTCGGGCGCGAGCGCATCGGGCTGGAGAACGACGAGGTCGGCCTGGCCGACGCCATCGTCACGCTGCCGGTCAACCCGGCCTTCGCCTCGCTCAATCTCGCGCAGGCGGTGGTGATCCTCGCCTATGAATGGCTCAAAACGGTGCGCGGGGAATTGCCTTTCGCGCAGCCGGAGAAGTCGCCGCCGGCGCCCAAGCAGCAGTTCGCGGCGTTTTTCGAGGACCTCGAACGCGAGCTCGACAAGGTCGAGTTCTTCCGGCCGGAGGAAAAGCGCGGCACCATGCGTGTCAACCTGCGCAACATCTTCACCCGCATGGCGCTGACGCAGCAGGACCTGCGCACGCTGCACGGCGTGTTCATGGCGATCGCCCAAGGGCGCAAGGGTCCGGCGCGCGGCGGCGTGCTCGACGCCGAGGAAGCGACGCGCCTGCGCGAATTGATCGCGGAACATGGCGCCGGCAGGGTGCCGGGCGAGCGTGGGCCGGTGCGCGGGCTGGCGCGGCTGCTGCGCCGAAATCCGACCGAGCCCGAGCGTAGCTTATGGCAGGCGCTTACCACCGACCGGCGCTTTGCCGGGCGCGGCTTCAAGCGCCAGGTGCCGGTCGGCCCGCATATCACCGACTTCGTCTCGTTCCCCTTGCGCTGCGTGATCGATCTTAAGCCGGCCGAGGAAAGCGATGAGGCGGCGCGAAACCGCGCCGCCAAGCGCGCCTATCTGGCGGAGCGCGAATACCGCGTGGTGGAGGTGAGGGTGGACGAGGTGGAGGACGATCTGCCGAAGGCGCTGGAACGTCTTTCCACCGCCGTCGCCGGGCCGCCACCCAGCGGCGGCGGAGGTTGATCCCTATCGGTCGGGGCGGCCGTGACCTCTCGCTATGCCGCGCGCAACAGCACCGTGCAGTTGTCTTTGTTTAGAAATCGCACTCCGTCGATCTTGTCGAGGATCGGCTTCAAGTCCTGCCAGGACGGCGGCTTGACCATGTAGCCGGCCGCGCCCAGCGCGTCTGCGCGCCGGCGGTCGTCGTCATAGTTTGAGCCGGTGCACATCACGATCTCGAGATCCTTCAGCGTCTCGTCGGCGCGCAGATGTTGCATCAGCTCGAAGCCGTCCATGCGCGGCATGTTGATGTCGAGCAGGACGAGGTCGATGTGCTGGCCACCGGCCACAGTCCGACGAATGACGTCGAGCGCATCCCTGCCGTCGGCCGCCGTCATCATGTTGCATTTGAGGCCGATCGAATCGAACAGGATCAGCCGTGTCAGTTCCAGGTGATCTTCCAGGTCGTCGACCAGCAGAACGGTGGCGAGCGGCTGCTCGCCGGGCTCGGCGGGTGCGGTCGGCGGGGCGTCGGTGGTGATAAATTGCGGTTCTTCGGTCGGCATGGCGGTGGCTTTCGGCAGGGTGAAACGGAAGGTGGCGCCCCTTTCGGGTGCCGGTTCGCACCAGATGCGCCCGCCGTGCATGGCGACGATCTTGCGGCAGGTCGGCAGGCCGAGGCCGGCGCATTCGGGATTGGCATTCAGGCGCTTGAAGGGTTGGAAGATCGTCTCGGCGTACTCGGCGGGAACGCCCTCGCCGTCGTCGCGGACGAAAAATCGCCACTCGTTGCCGCCGTCCTCGGCGCCGACCGTGACGGTGACAGGTTTGTCGTTGTGACGGACGGCGTTGGCGACCAGGTTCTGCAGGACCCGGGCCATCTGGGACGGGTTGGCCTCCACATCGGGCAGCGCGCCGCCGGTTACGGTCGCGTTGTGCTCGCGGATCAGCAAATAGAGATTTTCCTTCACCGCTTCCAGCGTCTGCGTCATCGAGCAGGGCTCCTTCGGCGCGCGCTCGGGATCGTCCAGTTGCGTGTAGCGGAAAACCTTTTCGACCAGCATGCCCATGCGGTCGGCGGCGCGCTGGATGTAGTCGAAATAGCGCTGCTCCTTCTCGGGCGGCATGTCGGTCTGCCGGATGAGCTCGCTGAACGAGCGGATGGTGCGCACCGGCTCCTTCAGGTCGTGGGCGAGTGCGCGCGTGAACACTTCGAGCGCGTCGCGCTGCCGGTTGATTCGGGTTGCCTGTTCCTCGAGCGTTCGTACCTTCTGGCGAAGCTCGCTGTAAAGCTCGGCATTCTGCAGGGCCACCGACGTGGTGTCGGCAAGCGCCTGCAGGATGGAAAGCTCCTTCTCCGTCGGCATGTGGGGTTTCGCCCAGTAATTGCCGATCGCACCGATCGGCAAGGCGCGGCGGATCGGCACCATGGCCAGGCTTTTCACGAAAGTGGGCCGGTAAGCCTCGATGGGAATGCGCGCGTCGCTGTAGATGTCGTCGATCGTCACCGGCCGGGCGTGCTGCATCACCCAGCCGCTGATGCAGGCGCTCATCGGAAAGCGTTTGCCCTTCCATAACGGGCTGATGGCGCTCTCGTCGGCGTAGTAGCATTGCTCGCCGTCGCGCAGCACGAAAGTGGCGCCGTCGGCGCCGGTGAGCCGGCGCGCGGCCTCGCGCACGATCGCGGCCACCGTGTCCACGTCGCGCGCCTGCGACAGTTGCTGCACGACGCCGACCAGGTCTTCCATCGCGACCAGGTAGTCGCCGGCGTTGGCGAGCGCGTCGCGCGGCTTGGTGGCATTGAGATTCATAGCGGCGCCTCCGTGCGGCTCAATGCACGGAAGCATAGGATCTAGCCTGTTGGCGGAGGCTTAATCGCGGAGCGAAATCTTTAGCGGTAGCCGTAGCGGAGTAACGCTTGTCGGCAAAATAGTAGTGTCAACCGCGCAAAGCCTTCAGCGTGCCGGCTGCGCCGGCGCGCAGAATGCCGAGATCGCTGCCGACCGCGACAAAGCGGAAACCGCGTTTGGCCATCGTCAGCGCGCGCTTGGGGTCGCTGCAATAGATGCCGGGAATTATGCCGGCTGCCTTGGCCGCCGCGCAGACGTCGTCGATCGCGCGCTCCACTTCGGGGGCAGCGATGTCCTGCGCTGCGCCCGCGCTGAGCGAGATGGAAAGGTCGTAGGGGCCGATAAACAGCGCATCGATGCCATCGGTGCCCGCGATGTCGTCGACATTGTTGAGCGCGGCCGGCGTCTCGATCATGGCGAGCGTCAGCGTATGCTCGTTCGCCTCGCGCAAATAGTCGGTTGCCGCGCTGCGGCCTTGCAGGGCCATCGCGCGGTGCGGCCCGAAGCTGCGCTCGCCCACCGGTGGAAACTTGGCGGCGCAGGCGAAGGCGCGCGCGTCGGACGAATCGTTGATCATCGGCGCGATGATCGCCTCGGCGCCGAAATCGAGCGCGCGGCTGACCATGGCGAAATCGGCAAGCGGCACCCGCACGACCGTGGCGCTGCCCGCGTGGTGCAGCGCATTGATGCCGGCGATCAGGGATGCGGTGTCCCAAAGCCCATGCTGCATATCGAGCGTGACCGCGTCAAAGCCTTCGCGCGCGATCGCTTCGGCGGCCAGCGGCGAGGCAAGCCCGCACCAGGCGGTGAAGACGGTGTCGCCGGCGCGCAGGCGGCGGGCGAGGGAAAAGGCGGCCACGTCAGCCGCTCTTGGAAATCTGCTCGACCGCCTGCGCCAGGAATTCGCCCATCTTTGCGCGTATCTGCTGCTCGCTGACGCCCTTGCCGTCGAGGTCCTTCATCACCCGGCGGAAGACGTCTTCCTCGCCCGGCTCCTCGAAGTCGACCATGACGATTTCCTTGGCGTAGGCGTCGGCCTCCGCGCCGCTCTTGCCAAGAAGGCCTGCGGCCCACAGGCCCAGCAGCTTGTTGCGGCGGGCCATCGCCTTGAACTTCAGTTCCTCGTCGTGCGCGAACTTCTTCTCGAAGCCTTCCTCGCGCTTGTCGAACGTCGTCGCCATCGCCGCCCTCGTTTCTTGCGGCTCTGCCGCCGCATACACACATAAGCCGCTCGCGCCTTGCATATCGTCACGGCAGCGTCAAGGCAACATCCGGTCCGCCATTTGCGGCGAAATTGCGGAGTGGAAAACCGCCCGGAACGTCGATTGTGCTGCCCGGATCGATCGGCTAGGTTGACCCCGTGCCCGGACCGTGTGCGTCTTGAAAGCGCGCTCCGGTCCCGCCGCGGATCTGATACTCTAACAGGAGCCACGGCAATCCCGATGGACTTTCACAAACCACGGTACACCCCGATGAGCCGCCGACGCCGAATTTATGAAGGCAAGGCGAAGGTCCTCTACGAAGGCCCCGAGCCTGGAACGCTGATCCAGCATTTCAAGGACGACGCGACCGCCTTCAACGCCAAGAAGCACGAGGTGATCGAAGGCAAGGGGGTCCTCAACAACCGAATCTCGGAATACCTGTTCCAGCACCTCAACGACATCGGGGTGCCGACGCATTTCATCCGCCGCCTCAACATGCGCGAGCAACTGATTCGCGAGGTGGAAATCATTCCGCTCGAGGTGGTGGTGCGCAACGTGGCCGCCGGCTCGCTGTCGCAGCGCCTCGGCATCGAGGAAGGCACCCAGTTGCCGCGCTCGATCATCGAGTTCTATTACAAAAACGACGCGCTCAACGATCCCATGGTCTCCGAGGAGCACATCACCGCCTTCGGCTGGGCCAGCCCGCAGGAGATCGACGACATCATGGCGCTCGCCATCCGCGTCAACGACTTCCTGTGCGGCCTGTTCCTCGGGGTCGGTATCCGTCTGGTCGACTTCAAGATGGAGGCCGGCCGGCTGTGGGAAAACGACATCATGCGCATCGTGGTGGCCGATGAGATCAGCCCCGATTCGTGCCGACTGTGGGACATCAAGTCGAACGAGAAGCTGGACAAGGACCGCTTCCGCCGCGATCTCGGCGGATTGGTGGAGGCCTATACCGAAGTCGCCAAGCGTCTCGGCATCATGAGCGAGGGCGAGCGCCCGCAAGGGTCGGGCCCGGTGCTGGTGAAAGGCTGAAGCCTCTGTTCGGTTTTTCGGCCTGCGTTATGCCCGGCCTTGTGCCGGGCATCCACGTCTTTAAGTTAGGCGTGGATGGCCGGGACAAGCCCGGCCATGACGAGCGACTCATGGCATAAGCCGTTCCTATGAAAGCCCGCGTCACCGTCACCTTGAAGACCGGCATCCTCGACCCGCAGGGCAAGGCGATCGAGGGCGCGCTGCGCTCGCTCGGCGTCGAGGGCGTCACCGCCGTGCGCCAGGGCAAGGTGTTCGACATCGAACTGGAAGGCGCCGATCGCGCCAAGGCGGAAGCCGCCCTCAAGCAGGCTGCCGACAAGCTGCTGGCGAATACCGTGATCGAGAACTACCAGGTCGACGTGCTTTAGATGAACGCCGCCGTTCTCGTCTTTCCCGGCATCAATCGCGAACGCGATATGGCGCGCACCTTGGCGATTGTGTCGGGCCGCGCGCCCGCCATGGTCTGGCACGGCGAGCATGAACTGCCGGCCGGCACCGATCTGGTGGTGCTGCCCGGTGGCTTTTCCTACGGCGACTATCTGCGCTGCGGCGCGATCGCCGCGCGCTCGCCCATCATGGCGGCGGTGCGCACGTTCGCCGACCGGGGCGGCCTGGTGCTCGGCGTCTGCAACGGCTTCCAGATCCTGTGCGAGGCGGGGCTCTTGCCCGGCGTACTGATGCGCAACGAGAACCTGCGCTTCATCTGCCGCGACGTCTACTTGCGCGTCGAGCGCTCCGATCTTGCCTTCACGCGCGGCTATAATGCCGGCCAGGTGATCCGCGTGCCGGTCGCGCATGGCGAGGGCAATTACATCGCCGACGGCGAGACCATCGCGCGGCTGGAAGGCGAGGGCCGCGTCGTCTTCCGCTATGCCTCGCCGGACGGCATGATCGATCCGAACTGGAACCACAACGGCGCCATCAACGCCATCGCCGGCATCGTCAACGATCGCGGCAACGTTCTCGGCATGATGCCGCACCCGGAAAATCACGTCGAAGCCGCAATCGGCGCGACCGACGGCCGCGGGCTGTTCGTCGGGCTGGTCGAGGCGCTCGCGAAAGCGGCGTAGGCGATTCGCACTACCGCGTTGGTGCCAAATCTTCCGTGAAAAGCGGGTTGCCGATGTCCGGGTCTTTGCTGGGGCCGTTCGACTGCCCCCAGCTCGGATATTCGTAGTAGTTTACCGTTACCTGTTCTGGCGCGATGTCGAAGATTGCGAAAGCATGGTTGTAGAAAGTCTGAGGATCGGCGAATGGCGACACTTTTAACCGCCAAGTGGTGCCGGCGAAAAAGCGTATCTGATTATAGTTGATCTTATACGGGTCCTCGGCCTGGGTCTCTTCATAAGCACTGCAGCCGAGAAGACGCCCTTTGCGTAGCGCCGGGTCGCCGTTTGCCATCTTGAGGTTGTCTTCGAACACGATGAAGTTGTGTTCGTGTCCCCAATACCAGGCGGCAACGCGATCAAAATGCTTCTTGAAGGTCGCGTAGAGAGCCTCATTAAGATAGGGGCGCGTACCGCCGTTGAGCTTCTCCTTCGCTGAATAAAGCTGATGGTGCGATAGCAGAATGGTCGACCCCGAAAAGGTTTCCAACTTGTCGTAGTGCCACTCGGTCTCATGCACTTGCAGTCCGGGCGCTGTTTGCTCGATAGGGTTACGATCGCCGTAACCGGTATCCATCGCGAGAAATTGCCATTTGTCGTCCATCGTACGCAGGCAGAAATAGCTTGCCTGTTGCGTAGCCCCGGCGACGCCCGAATTCACCTTGCTAATGGTCTGATAGAAGCCGGAACCGCCCGAGTAATAATCATGATTTCCTGGAATGGCGAAGAAAGCTGGGCGTCGATCGAGTTTCAAGTCGGCCACGGCCTTATCGATCACATCCAGCACGTTGCGCTTACATTCTTCGACCGTGCCTGAATAGTAGACATCGCCGAGGTGGATGATGACATCGGGTTCGAATTTCCTGAGCGCCTGGCGCAGGAGGGCGGCGTTGTCGTCCATATGCGTGCCCCAGTCGCCGATCATAAGCACCCGGCTATTGCTCGGAAGTTTGTAATCGATGACGCCGAATTTGGGATCGGCCGGCGCGTGAGCCTGCCAATCATGATAGGTCGGCGGCAGGTGAGCGAGGACGTAGTATTTGACGTAGTACCAACCACATTGGACCCAGCCGGCGAGGTCCCAACTGCTGTATTTGGTCACCAGCTCCGAAATGATGGATTTATGCTGGTCGGCATCGCTCGATTGGTGCGCCTTCAGCGCGCTAAATACACTCTTGGAATCTTTAAGCGCGCCAGCGGCTTCTCCGGAAAGTGTCGCAGGTGGCGCCTTGCCCTCGAACTCTGATTTGGCGTGCAGTGATACGCCGTATTCGATTTGCTTCTTTTTATCGTCGGCAACGTCGCCCCGGTTGGCGAGCGTTTCGCGCACCGCGGACTGCCAAAGCGAAAGGTTTCGGTCGCGGACGGGTTGCTGTAGGCGCATGATGGCTGTCCTCCCATTCGCAGTGTCGGCGTAAGGCGCCGGCTTCGGCGACCATTCACTATCGCGCAATCAGGGGTAGTATTGCCAGCACGGCCAAAGGGCGCAAGCGGTCGCCTAAGCGCTTGACCGTGCACCATGGCGGCAGCGAAGTGACCGACAGCGTGCCTATGGCAAAGTCCGATAGCCCGCGGTCGGCGGCGGCGTTCGCGGCGGCACTGCCTGGGCTTATTTTCCGGCGGGGGACCGCCTTGGACCCGCAAAAAGCTGCAATCGGCCGCTGCCCCGTGGCAAAGCCTGTGGAGTTGGCGGTAAGACGCATTGCCCGGAGCCCGCCAACAATGACAGTTTCGGGTGCTGGCGCCCCTGGCGGCAAAAAGAGGCCAATGATCCCGAATTCCACCCCCATTACCCCCGCGCTGGTCGCCGAGCACGGCCTCAAGCCGGACGAATACAGCCGCATCCTCGAGCTGATCGGTCGCGAACCGACGCTGACCGAGCTCGGCATTTTCTCGGCCATGTGGAACGAGCACTGCTCGTACAAGTCCTCCAAGGTGCACCTGCGCACGCTGCCGACCACGGGCGAGCGGGTGATCCAGGGCCCGGGCGAGAACGCCGGCGTCGTCGATATCGGCGACGGGCTCGCCGTCGTGTTCAAGATGGAGAGCCACAACCACCCGAGCTATATCGAGCCCTATCAGGGCGCGGCCACCGGCGTTGGCGGCATCTTGCGCGACGTGTTCACCATGGGCGCGCGCCCGGTCGCCTGCCTCAACGCGCTCTTTTTCGGCGCGCCCGGCCATCCCAAGACGCGCCATCTCGTCTCCGGCGTCGTGGCCGGCATCGGCGGCTACGGCAATTCCTTCGGGGTGCCGACCGTCGGCGGCTCGGTGCGCTTTCATTCCCGCTACGACGGCAACTGCCTGGTCAACGCCATGGCGGTCGGCATCGCGCCGAAAGACAAGATCTTCTATTCGGCCGCGTCGGGCGTCGGCATGCCGATCGTCTATCTCGGCTCCAAGACCGGGCGCGACGGCATCCATGGCGCCTCCATGGCCTCGGCCGAGTTCGGCGCCGATTCGGAAGAAAAGCGTCCGACCGTGCAGGTGGGCGATCCCTTCTCCGAAAAGCTGCTGCTGGAAGCCTGTCTCGAAATCATGGGGCGCGGCTGCGTCATCGCCATCCAGGACATGGGCGCCGCCGGCCTCACTTCGTCTTCGACGGAGATGGGCGCCAAGGGCGATCTCGGCATCACGCTCGAGCTCGACGCTGTACCCTGCCGCGAGGAGGGCATGAGCGCTTATGAGATGATGCTGTCGGAAAGCCAGGAGCGCATGCTCATGGTGCTCAAGCCGGAGAAGGAAAAGGAAGCCGAGGCCGTGTTCCGCAAATGGGGGCTCGATTTCGCCGTGGTAGGCCGGACCACCGCCGACAAGCGCTTCATCGTGCGCCACAAAGGCAAGACCATGGCCGACCTGCCGATCAAGGAGCTCGGCAGCGAGGCGCCGGTCTATCACCGGCCCTTCGTCACCATGCCGAAGCAGAAGGCGGTTGACGCCGCTTCCGTGCCGCCGCCGGAAAGCCTCGCCGATGCGCTCGAGACGCTGCTCGGTACGCCCGATCTCTGCTCAAAGCGCTGGGTGTGGGAGCAATACGACCACGTCATCGGCGGCAACACCGTACAGCGTCCCGGAGGCGACGCCGCCGTGCTGCGCGTAGAGAACGGCCCTAAAGGGCTTGCGCTCACCACCGACGTCACGCCGCGCTATTGCGAGGCCGACCCGTTCGCGGGCGGCAAGCAGGCGGTGGCCGAGTGCTGGCGCAATCTGACCGCGGTCGGCGCCACCCCGCTTGCCGTCACCGACAATCTCAATTTCGGCAATCCCGAGCGTCCGGAAATCATGGGCCAGTTCGTCGGCTGCGTGCGCGGCATCGGCGAAGCCTGCAAGGCGCTCGATTTCCCGGTCGTCTCCGGCAATGTCTCGCTCTACAACGAGACCAAGCTCGCCGGCGAGGACATCGGCCGCCCCATTCTGCCGACGCCCACCATCGGCGCCGTCGGACTGATCGACGACTTCGCCAAAGCGGCGAGCCTTGCCTTCAAGCGCGAGGGCGAAGCGATCCTGTTGATCGGCGAGACCGCCGGCTGGCTCGGCCAGTCGCTCTACTTGCGCGAGATATGCGGACGCGAGGAGGGCGCGCCGCCGCCGGTCGACCTGATCGAGGAGCGCGAGAACGGCGACTTCGTGCGCGCGCTCATTCTCGACGGCATCGCCAGCGCCGCGCACGATCTCTCCGACGGCGGGCTTGCCGTCGCGCTCGCCGAGATGGCGATGGCGTCCGGCATCGGCGCGGTGCTGACCGAGGCGCCCTCCGACATCCCGGCACACGCGCACTGGTTCGGCGAGGACCAGGCGCGCTATCTGGTCACGGTGCCGGCCGACCGGGCCGACGCGGTGATCGCGCGCGCGCAGGAGGGGGGCCTCGAAGTGCTGCGGGTCGGCGTCACCGGCGGCGACGTGCTGATGCTGCCGGGCGAGCGCGCGCTGCCGGTCAAGGCGCTCACCGAGCGCTTCGAGCGCTGGCTTCCCGACTACATGGCCGGCGGGGTATGACGGCGGTGCGGCTGATCTAAGCGGCAGAGAAGGGCGGCGATGAAGGCATCGAAGCCTGCTTTGTGGTGGGGCGCGATCACCGGCTTCTACCGGCCGGGTATCGAGGATAGTCCCGGCCTCGATCGCGTGGCGCTGTTCCTCTATGCCGCGCGCAGCGTCATCCTGGTCATTTCCGCGCAGGCGGCCATCATAGCCGGCCTGCTGGCGACGGACGTCGGGCGCTTCTCCTGGGGCAATTTCATCGCGCTGCTGGCCGGCCTCGTGATCGCCCATATGATCAGCAATCTCAGCAACGACTATTTCGGCTTCACGCGCGGGCACGACACGCCGGATTCGCCGCGCATGCGCTACACCGTGCATCCGCTGGCGAGCGGCCTCATCAACCGCCGCACGCTGATCGTCGGTCTCGTGGTGCTGGCGATCGCCGGCCTCGGCATCATGGGCGGCTTCATCGTCGAGCGCGGCTGGCTGGCTTTTGGCTTCGCCGCTGCGGGCATCGCGCTGCTCTTCCTCTACGACGCCGCCCCGACGCCCTTGAAAAGCATCGGGCTCGGCGAAGTGGCCGTGTTGATCGTCTGGGGGCCGCTGATGATCGGCGGCGGCTTTGCCATGATGACCGGCCGCGTCTCGGCCGACGTCATGCTGCTCTCGCTGCCCTACGGCCTCGGCGTCATGACCATCTTGATGGGCAAGCACATCGACCAGATGGCATTCGACAGCAGGCGCGGCATCCGCACGCTGCCGGTCATGCTCGGCGAGCGCGCGGCGCGCGCGCTCAATCTCGCCGCTATCGTTGCGATCTATGCGATCTCCGCCCTGCTGATCGCCGTCGGAAAGCTGACGCCGTTTGCAGGCGTGATCGTGCTGGCGATCCCGCGCGCGGCCCATGCCATCAAGGTCATGGGCCGGCCGCGGCCGGCCGCGCCGCCGCCGGGCTATGTCGGCTGGCCGCTCTGGTATCACCGCGCCTGCCTTGCCCATAATCGTACGTTCGGCTGGGCCTATATCGCGGGCCTTGCCGCCGGCGCGCTATGGCACGGCACGACGCTCGGTTGGTGAGCGGCGGGCCGCCGCACCGTTACCGCAGGTGCCCGCTGATCCGCAGCGCGGTCTTGCAGCGCGGGCCGACGAAGTTGCCTCTGTTCACGTAGTCGGCCAGGCAGGCGACTTTACGGGCCATGTCGAGGCCCATGCCGCGGCAGTGCCTGAGTATGTAGCGCAGGCAGGCCTTCTCGATGAGCACGCCGCCCGGCACCGGCTCGATCTTTGCCGCCGACGGAGCGGCGGGGGCGCGCGCTGCGGGCGCCGGTGCGGCAGGTGCTGGTCGGCCGGCTGCTTTCGGGTGCGGTGTCGGCATTGTCGCGCTTACCGCTTTTTCGCAGGCGGGTGAAAGTTCCGCGACGTTCTTCTGCAGGCAGCTGAGGGCCGCCTTGCCGCCCGGCGAGACGCCGGAGCAATGCGACATGAAATCGTTGCGGCAGTGCTCGCGTATCGCGTTTTGTTGCGCGGCTGTTTGGCCCGCCGCGCCGCCGGTCAGCGCGGCCGAGCAAGCCAGCGCGGCGCCTGCGAGCAGGATCAGGCACTTTACATTGACTGTCATGGTGGTCCCCAAGGTGCCGCGCGCCGCAGATTCGGCTCGCCGCGCGGTGCCGGAAGCTAGCACCGGCGGCGCCATTGTCACGCGGCCGTCGGTATGGCGTTTACCGGCTACTGCATCGCCCGCGCCACCGCGTTACGGCAGAACGGCGACAGCGCGTCGGGGTGCATCGCCAGGCACGCGATGATGTGCCCGCCGCCGGGCGGCACGCCCGGGCAGACCGCGGCCTGGTCCTGGTTGCAGGCGCGGAACACGGCCATGCGCTCCATCGGGCGGACGCGCTCCGCCTTCGCCGTGATCATCGCCGGGTCCGGCTGCGGCGGCTGCTGCAGCGCTGAAGGCGGGGGCGGCGCGAGCGGCGTCGGCGCATTGGCATGCATCTCATTGCGCGCGGGGCGCGCGGCGGCCCGCGCCGGCCTGGCATGGTGCGGCATGGTCGACGCGACCGCGCGCTTACACGCGGACGACAGATGGGCGTAGTTGCGCTGGATGCATTGCAGCGCCTCCTTGCCGCCCGGCGGCACGCTCATGCAATGCGCCATGTAGTCGGAGCGGCAATGCGCCTTCATCGCCTCCTTCACGGCTTCCTCGGAAGGCGGTGGCGCGGCGGCCGCTTTGGGCGGGGGCGGCGCTGCGCGATGCGGCGGCGGTGCGGCGGCGGCCTTGGGCGGCGGGGGTGCCGCACGGTGCGGCGGCGGGGCCTTGGCGGCCTTGTGCGGTGGCGGAGGAGGCGGCGCGGCCGCGGCCGGCGGCGGCGCGGGCTGCGGCATTGTGGCGGCGACCGCGCCCTTGCAGGCGCCCGTCAGGCTGTCGAGATGGCTCTGCAAGCACTGCAGCGCTTCTTTGCCGCCCGGCCGCACGCTCATGCAGTGCGCCATATAATCGGAGCGGCAGTTCGACTTGATCGCGCCGAGCTCAGCCTGGCTCACCTGCGCCTGCGCGCCGGCCGTCAGTGCGAGCGCAAAGCCCGACGCCAGGAGCAGGCGCGCCGCGGTGCGCGCGTAACGATACCCATCCGTCATGATCATGGAGCCGACCTCCGCCATTGCCTTCGAGCGCAAAGCTTAAAGCAAGGCGGCGGATGGCTCCAGAGGCGTCGGCAGGGTTACCTGAGCGTCGAGCGCAGGGCGGTGCGGCAGCCGAACGTCAGCACGTTGCGGTGCGCGATCAGGCACGAGAATTCGCGCCCGCTGCCCGGCCGCACGCTGCGGCAATGGCGATAGAGGTCCGAGCGGCAGGCGCGCGCCAGATCGGCCACGGTGGCGGGGTGGCGTGCGCGGCTTTGCCGGGGCGGCGGCGCCGCCTCTTCCACGGGCGTACGGTCGATGCTTGCGCGCGGCGCCGGTGGCGGGGCTTCCGACATCGACTCGCGCATGGCCTTCCGGCACTGCGGCGTCAGCGCGTGGGTGCGGCGCTGCAGACAGGCGATCGCCGCGCTGCTGCCGGGCCGCAGGCTCGGGCACAGCGCCGCGAAATCGCGGCCACAGGCGCGCAAGTCGCCGGTCTCGATCGGGCCCGGCCCCGGCGCGCGCTCGGCACGCGCGGGCGGCATCTCGTCGCGGCGCGGCGGTGCCGGCGCATAGTCGGCGCGCGGCGGGGGAGCGGCATCGTCGCCCGGTGCGGGCAGGGCGGCATCGTCACGCTCGCGCGGCAGTGCTTCGTCGCCGCGCCCTGGCGGCGGGACATCGTCGCCGCGGGCTTGCGGACGGATATCGTCGTCGCGCGGGGGCGGCGGCGGTTCGACCGCGTCGCGCGCGGCGCGCCGCTCCGGCAGGGCGCGCGGAGGCGGCGCCGACACGATCGGGCTCTGCTCCTCCGGCGGCATGATCGCGTTCACCACGCGCTCGCAGGCGCGCGACAGATGGCCGAGATTGCTTTGCAGGCAGGCGATGGCGTCGGGGCTGCTCGGCGGAATGCCGCGGCAGTTCGCCTGATAATCCTTGCGGCAGTATTGGCGCAGCGCGCGCTGCTCGTCGGCGCTCGGGCGCGGCAGCGGCGCCGGCTCGGCGGAGGCCTGTGCCTTTTGTGCCTTGGCGGACGGCGCGGCGGCCGCACGCGGCGTGCTGGGCGGCTTGGCCGATTCAGCCTCATGCTGTGGCGGCGGCGGCGCGGCGGTGTCCTGCTGGCCGCCGGACGGGCCCGGCACGTTGGTCACCCGCGTCGGCGGCGGCATGATCGCAAACAGCGCGTCCTGACACTTCTGCGAAAGCTTTTCGATCTGCTGCTCGAGGCAGGCCAAGGCCTCGCGGCCGTCCGGGCGCACGCGCGAGCAATGCTTGCTATATTCGGTACCGCAAGCTTTGCGCACCGCGCTCATGGCGCCGTCCGGCTGCGCTTGCGCGCTCGACGCAAGTGCGCCGATGGCGAGCGCCGCGGCGCAAGCGAGCGCTGCGCGTTGCAAATGGATCCTGGTCATGGTGGCCCCTCTCTCCGGTTTCGGGCAGCGCCCGCGCAATCCGCGCAAAGCATGTCGACCCGCCACGATGGTCCTCGGTGCTATATTGTCATCTGCAGAAATTTCGGCACAAAGTACCTGTTGTTAGTCTTAATGCGGATTCGCCGACGGCGGCGAAGGCCGCGTCCTGCAAGGAGTTTTGCCATGGCCATGGACGCAGCCGAGATCGAGCGGCTGATCAAGGCGAGCATCCCGGACGCGCAGGTGACGATCCGCGACCTTGCCGGCGACGGCGACCACTACGCCGCCACGGTGATTTCCGCCTCGTTCAAGGGCAAGTCGCGGGTCCAGCAGCACCAGCTCGTCTACAACGCGCTCAAAGGTCAGATGGGCGGCGTGCTGCACGCGCTCGCGCTGCAGACCGGCACGCCGGAGGGCACATGATCCCGAAAAGTGGGTACCAATTTTCGGACAAGATCATGCGCGGTAAAAGCTAGTGGCGCGCGTCGAGACGTTGTCGCCGGCGGGCGCCATCGAGCCGACGGGCACGTGGAGCCTGGGCGCCCGCGCCGGCGATTTCGTTTTTGTGGCCGGCATGCGCGGGATCGATCCGGCGACGAACACCATCGTCGAGGCCGAGGAAGCGCGTGTTCGGACCGCTTATACGAACATGAAAACGGTTGCGGAGGCGGCCGGCGCGAGCCTTTCCGACTGCGTGCGGCTGACCGTTTTCGTCACCGATATGAAGCGCTTACGGCCGCTGGCAAACAAGATTCAGGAAGAATTGTGGGGCGGCGGACCCTATCCGCCGCGTAGCATCGTGGAGGTATCGGCGCTGGCGCAAAACGACATTTTCGAGGTCGAAGGCACCTTCTATGCCCCGAAAACGGCCTGATTTACGGCATTTTCTCTTGGGGTAGCAGGGTCATCTGCGCTACATATATGGGCAGCGAGACGGTTTCCGACCCGTCCAAAAGGACCTAAATCCAATGGGCATCGAGCAATTCATCGACAACGAAGTGAAGGGAAACGACGTGGTGCTGTTCATGAAAGGCACCCCGCAATTTCCCATGTGCGGATTCTCCGGCCAGGTCGTGCAGATCCTCGACCATCTCGGCGTCGCCTACAAGGGCGTCAACGTCCTGGAATCCGACGACATCCGCAACGGCATCAAGACCTATTCGAACTGGCCGACGATTCCGCAGCTCTATGTGAAGGGCGAGTTTGTCGGCGGCTGCGACATCATCCGCGAAATGTTCCAGGCGGGTGAATTGCAGCAGGCGCTGAAGGACAAAGGCGTCCCCGTGCGTCAGACGGCCTGAGCGCGGACACCCGGTCGTCAGCCGTTTTTCCGATCAGCTCTGACTGCGCGCGCGCGGGCGGGTAACGCTGCGCGTGCCGCCGGCTTCCGGCTTCAGCTTGCGCAAAGCGAGATAGACGATCGCCAGCACGATCACGATGCCGAGCACGCCGGAACTCGCGGACGATGCGAACTTGGTGACGTTGTCGGCGACGGAGACGACGTAGGGGCCGGCGCTTTTGCCCAGCAGCAGAAACAGCAGCAGCAGCGAAAGAACCGTCAGAAACGCCAGTTCGACGAATTCCCACAAGACGCGCTTGGCGTTGGCGACGAATTTCCACATGGCACGACCTCAAGGCTGGCGCGGAGCCCTAACGAGCGGGCTGACGGGCGCTGGATAGGGGTGGGGAGCCTTAAAGCTCCCCACCGGCAGCCTCAGCTCAGGCTGACAGGGCCGCAAACGGGCCGAACGCGGCAGCCTCACGCAAGCTTACGGTTGGAGAACAGCCAGAAAACGATGCCGAGCGTGATCAGGCCGACCAGCCCGTTCGCGCCCAGATCCTTGACCCAGCCCATGATGTTGTCGGTCACGGCACCGAAGAACGGGAGATTGTTGCCGATCAGCAGCGCCAGCACGATGGCCAGCGCCAGCAGCATCAGCCCGAGCTCGGTCAACGCTGCGACCCAATTCTTGAGCGTATCGATCCCTTTCATCGCGTTTTTCTCCCTAGCCAGCCCCCTCGATTCGGGGACGCCGAAAACTACCGCAAGGGAACCCCTAAATGTAGGGAAAATAGCCACGCGGCATACCAGGACTGTACCCCCGCGACCGGGTCCGGTGGGCGAAAAGGCCGGTTCCAGCGGGGCTTAGCGGTGTGCCTTGGGGGCGGGGCGCAAAAAGAAATCCCCGCCTTTCGGGCGGGGATTTCGATGGAAATGGCGGGTAGGGGCGGTCAGCGCGAATAGTACTCCACCACCAGATGCGGCTCCATCTGCACCGGATAGGGCACATCGGAATAGAGCGGCACGCGGGTGAGCTGGGCGGTCAGCTTGCCGCCGTCCATGTCGATATAGTCCGGCACGTCGCGCTCGGCGAGATTCTGCGCCTCCATCACGGCGGCGAGCTGTTTGGACTTCTCCTTCACCGCCACCACGTCACCCACCTTCAGCCGGTAGCTCGGGATCGTCACGCGCTTGCCGTTCACGGTGATGTGGCCGTGGTTGATGAACTGGCGGGCGGCGAACACGGTCGGCACGAATTTGGAGCGGTAAACCACCGCGTCGAGCCGGCGCTCCAAGAGGCCGATCATGTTGGCGCCGCTATCGCCCTTCATGCGAATGGCGGTTGCGTAAATGCCGCGGAACTGCTTCTCGGAGATGTTGCCGTAGTAGCCGCGCAGCTTCTGCTTGGCCTTGAGCTGCACGCCGAAGTCGGAAAGCTTGCTTTTGCGGCGCTGGCCGTGCTGGCCGGGGCCGTATTCGCGCCGGTTGACCGGGCTTTTCGGGCGGCCCCAGATGTTCTGGCCCATCCGGCGGTCGATCTTGTACTTGGATTCCATGCGCTTGGTCATCGCGTCCTCGCTTGTTGTAGCGGTTTGAGGATCGCGCCCTCCTCTGCCCCGGGGAGAGACCCGGGACCGACAGGAAAAACCTCGAAAGCGCAAGGCTTTACCGCGGGTCGCGAAACACGCCGAGGGGCCTGAAAGCCCCTCGGGTGCGGGGTATTTAGGGGCCGGTGGCGCGGCTGTCAAACGCGCCGTCCGGCGTCTGCGCGCTCGCCGGGAAGCCGTAGCCGGCGAGCGCCTCGGCGAGGGCGGCGGCCGGATCGCGACCCGAGGTGAACAGGATCGCCGGCGCGGGCGATGGCGTCTGTACCGGCGGGCGCTCGCGCAGCAGGTCGGCGACCCGGCGCGCGATGGCCGGCGCCGGATCGAGCCAGGCGACCGGCCAGGGCGCCAGTTTGTGCAGGCGCGCAAGCAGCAGCGGATAGTGCGTGCAGGCCAGCACCACGGTGTCGGTGCGGCGGTCTTGGCGCTGCACGAAGCAGGGGACGATCTCGGCGGCAATGTCGGCGTCCGCCACCGGCGCGCCGGAAAGCGCGGCTTCCGCCAGCGATGCCAGCCGCGGCGAGCCGACCAGGGTAACCTCGCAGGCGCCGGCGAATTCGCGGATCAGCGCGCGGGTGTATTCACGCGAGACGGTCGCCAGCGTCCCCAACACGGTGACGCACTTGGTTTGCGACTGCGCGCAGGCCGGCTTGATCGCCGGCACTGTGCCGACGAAGGGCACGGTGAAGTTCGCGCGCAACGTCGCGAGCGCGAGCGTGGAGGCGGTGTTGCACGCAATCACCACCAGGTCGGGCCGGTGACGCGCGATCGCCTCGCCGAGCACCGCCGTCACGCGGGCAATGAGCGCGTCTTCGGCCAGATCGCCATAGGGAAAGCCCGCATCGTCCGCGAGATAGATAAAGCGCGCATCGGAGCGTACCGCGTTTACTTCGCGGAACACGGTAAGGCCGCCCAGCCCCGAATCGAACACGAGGATGACGGGCCGGGCATCTGGCGTGGGCTCGAGCATGCGCGGATGAGCTTAAGGCATGTCCGAACGGTGCTGACAATGGGGCAAGAGGAACCTTGAGACCGCGCGAATCGCGAATTGCGAAACCATCGCCGGCATTAACCGTTTGATTCCCGAGGGGCACGGAAACCAACTCGAACTTCGAACGGAACATATCATGCGAATGAAACAATTGGCGCTGGCAGCCGGCGTTCTCGCGCTGTCGGCGGGCACCGCCTCGGCGGCGGTCGTCACCAACAGTCTCAACCTGCGCAGCGGCCCGAGCACGCGTTATCACGTGATCGACACCATGCCGTCGGGCGCGCATGTGAACATTCTCAACTGCAGCGGCTCGTGGTGCCGTGTGGCCTTCCGCGGCGAGCGCGGCTGGGCGAGCGGGCACTATCTGACCGGCAGCCGCAGCGCGCGCTATGACCGCGGCCGGCGCAGCTACCGCGGGCGCACCTATTACGGCGGCCCGACGGTCGTCTACGGTGGCGGCTATCCCTATTACGGTTCCGGCTGGAACAGCTATGCCTATCAGCCGGGCGTCAGCTTCGGCTTCGGTTTCGGCGGTGGGCCTTATTGGCACCATCACCGCGGCTGGCGTCGCTACTAAGCCGGCAGCCGGCAAGCGAAAGGGCCGTGGCGACGCGGCCCTTTTTGCTTCAGGGTGTCCCGTTGAGCGCCGCGACGATCGATGAGAAGGCGCGGGCGTCGGTGGCCATGGCGATGTGGCCGAGCTCGGGCACCACCGTCACCGGCACGTCGGCGCGGACGGCATGCACGGTTGGCGCAAACTGTTCGGCGGCAAACAACTCGTCCTTGGCGCCGACCAGCACGGCCAGCGGACATTGCGCATGTCCGAGGTCGGCGGCGTAATCCCCGGTCGCGAAGGCCTGCATCAGGCGGAACGAATAAACCGGCGTCAGTTTGCCGGGATTGTCCGGCGCGATGGCGAAGGCAAGCGTCGGCAAGGAGTTGAAGGCGTGAATGCCGATGCGGCCGAGGATCGAAAGCGCGACGATGCGCGGCAGATAGACGGCCACCCAGCCACCGGCGTCCGCGCGGACTGTCGGCGCGCGCGGGCCGAGCATGGGGGAAAGCAGCACGCCGCGCTCGAAGGCGCGGCCGAGCGGCGTCGCTGCAATGTGCAGGGCGAAACCACCGCCCGACGAGAAGCCGAGCAGGTCGAGGCGCGTCTTCGGGTGTTGAGCGCGCACGTGGGCGACGAAATCGGCCATGTCGTCATCGAGTTGTGCAGGATAATCGATATCGCCGTGCCGTCCGGTTCCGCCGTGGCCGCGAATATCGGGCGCATAGACGGCGAAGCCTGCGGCGGCGAGCGCCTTGCCGAGCGGATGCATGCTGGCGCTGTGGGCGGACGATCCGTGGATGGCGATCACGATGCGCTCGGGGGCGCCGGCGTCCGGTTGCCAGATGCGGTAGGCGAGCGGCGTGCCGTCGCGCGCCGGTGTCACGCGCAGCGGCGGCAGGTCGCTGAAATCGACCTTACGGAAGGGCTCGGATATCGATGCGAGCGGCGGCGGCGCGGCTTTGGTGCCGAAGGCGATCATGCCGCCGAGGATCGCGGCCGGGGCCGCGAAAAGTAGAATGACCCACACGCGCATGCTCACCGCCCTACGGATGCTCGCTCAGCCGCTTGCGCCGAACACGCGCTGAAAGATCGTGTCGACCTGCTTCAGATGATAATCGAGATCGAAATTGGCCTCGAGCTCCTTGTCCGTGAGCTTGGCGCGCACGTCCTTGTCGGCTTTCAGCAGCGCAAGGAAGTCGCTCTCGTCGCCGCTCCACACCTTCATGGCGTTGCGCTGGACGAGGCGATAGGCGTCCTCGCGCGGCACGCCTTTCTGCGTCAACGCGATCATGACGCGCTGCGAGTGGATGAGACCGCCGAGCTTGTCGAGGTTCTTCTGCATGGTGGCGGGATAGACCACCAGCTTGTCGATAATGCCGGTGAGGCGCGCCAGCGCGAAGTCGAGCGTCACCGTGGCATCGGGCCCGATCATGCGCTCGACCGAGGAATGCGAAATGTCGCGTTCGTGCCAGAGCGCGACGTTTTCCATCGCGGGCATGGCATAGGCGCGTACCATGCGCGCGAGGCCGGTGAGATTTTCCGACAGCACCGGATTGCGCTTGTGCGGCATGGCGGACGAGCCCTTCTGCTTTTCGGAGAAGAACTCTTCCGCCTCCAGCACCTCGGTACGCTGGAGATGGCGGATTTCGGTCGAAAGCCGCTCGATCGAGGAGGCGACCACGGCGAGCGTGGCAAAATACATGGCGTGGCGGTCGCGCGGGATGATCTGCGTCGAGATCGGCTCTTCGCGCAGGCCCATGGCCTTGGCGACATGCGCCTCCACGCGCGGGTCGACTTGCGCGAAGGTGCCGACCGCGCCGGAGATGGCGCAGGTCGCGACCTCCTCGCGCGCGGCATGCAGGCGGCGGCGCGCGCGCGCGAATTCGGCATAGGCAAAGGCGAGCTTGAGGCCGAAGGTGGTGGGCTCGGCGTGGATGCCGTGCGAGCGGCCGACGGTCGGCGTCAGTTTGTGCTCGTGGGCGCGGCGCTTGAGGGCGGCAAGCAGGGCGTCGACGTCGGCGATCAGGATGTCCGCCGCGCGCACGAGCTGCACGTTGAAGCAGGTGTCGAGCACGTCGGAGGAAGTCATGCCGGCATGCACGAAGCGCGCTTCCGGGCCGACGATCTCGGTCAGGTGCGTGAGGAAGGCGATGACGTCGTGCTTGACCTCGGCTTCGATTGCGTCGATGCGCGCGACGTCGAACTGGGCGGTCTTGCCTTTCTCCCAGATCTTCCTGGCGGCGTCTTTCGGGATGACGCCGAGCTCGGCCATGGCGTCGGCCGCGTGCGCCTCGATCTCGAACCAGATGCGGAATTTCGTTTCCGGCGACCAGATCGCGGTCATGTCGGGGCGGGAGTAGCGGGGGATCATTGCGACACTCTCAGTCTGTCATTCCGGGGCGCGTGCGAAGCGCGCGAGCCCGGAATCCATAATCCCAGCGCTGCGGAGTATGGATTCCGGGTCCGCGGCTTCGCCGCGTCCCGGAATGACAGTGTTATACGTCACGCCGCTTCTCCGCGCGCCAGCGCAGCCGCGTTGCGGATGGCCTCGATATTGGTCTTGTAGTGGCCCCCCTTGAACACGGCGGAGCCGGCGACCAGCACATTGGCGCCGGCGCGCACCACGTCGGCCGCATTGTCCGGCGTTACGCCGCCATCGACCTCGATATCGACCGGCCGCGCGCCGACCAGCGCGCGCACGGCGGCGATCTTGTCGAGCTGCGACTTGATGAAGCTCTGGCCGCCGAAGCCGGGATTGACCGACATGACCAGCACCAGATCGACCAGGTCGACGACGTTCTCCAGCGTCGACACCGGCGTGCCGGGATTGAGCGTGACGCCGGCCTTCTTGCCGAGCGCGCGGATCGCCTGCAGCGAGCGGTGGATGTGGGGCCCGGCCTCGACATGCACGGTAATCACGTCGGAGCCGGCCTTGGCGAAGGCTTCCAGATAAGGATCGCACGGCGCGATCATCAGGTGCACGTCGAACGGCTTCTTGCTCACCGGGCGGATCGCGGCCACGACGCCGGGGCCGATCGAAATATTAGGCACGAAATGGCCGTCCATCACGTCGACATGGATCCAGTCGCAGCCGGCGGTGTCGATGGCGCGGACCTCTTCGCCCAGGCGGGCGAAGTCGGCCGAAAGGATCGACGGCGCGACGATGAGCGGGCGCATGGCTTGTCTCCGAATGCCGTTCGCTAGCACGGGGGGCGTGCGGCAAGCAATGTAACGGCGGCGGGGGCGCTGAAGGGAGCCATTATTTTCCCTTAACCCGGCAAGATTTGCCGGCTCGGGCGGCGGCATGCGGGCGGCGCCTTGTGGAAAACCGCAGGCGCCACACGGGGTTTCAGGCTCGGCCGCGGTTGGCCCGGCTCTTGCGAGGACATGGCCGAAGCCGGCGCGCTTTGCCAGGCGCCGCGCAACGATTGGAGCGCCATGTTCATCCCCGTCGGTCTTGCGCTCGGCGCGCTGTCGACCGTTTCCTCGCTGGTCGAGTCCGCGGCCACCAGCATAGCCAAGGCTGGCGGCAACGACCCGCTCACCGCGCTGGCGCAGGCCGTCACCGGCGAGCATCCGCCGGCGGCGCAGCCGCCCGGTAAGCCGGCGGCGAGCCAGCTTGCCCCCGGCACGCTCGCGGCGCTGCTTGCCCTGCAAGGGCAGGGCGGCAAGGCGAGTGCGGCCGCCGGCCTGTTCGGCAAGCTCGATACCAACCGCGACGGCGTCGTCAGCAAGAGCGAGCTCGAAAGCGCGCTCGGTAACGCGGGCGTCGACAAGGCGAGCGCCGATGCCGCCTTCGGCACGCTCGACGCCAATGGCGACGGTGGCATCGGCCGCGGCGAGCTTGGCTCGGCGGCGGCCTATCTGCACCGGCAGCGCCAAAACGCCGCCGCGCTTGCGGGCAATCTGATCGCGCAGGTCTAGCTCGGCGCCTGCCGCCCAAGCCGCTTCGCCAGCGGCTTGAGCAGATGCGGCAATAGATAGATCGGAAACTGCGCCAGCGCAAAATAGAGCCAGGCGACGTCGGGCACCGCAAAGCCGGTAGCAGCGAGCATCAGGCCGATATTGCGGTTGCCGGCGATCAGGCCGACGGCGAAGGCGCGCCCGCTGCCGATGCGCGCGAAGGCGAGCGCGGTCAAAGCGATTTGACCGAGCGCGAGCAGGAAGGAGAGCGCCAACAGGCCGGCGACCAGCAGCGGCTGGGCGCGGGCATGCGCGGCGACGCCGTCCATAGCGGCGACCGCAAACAGGAACATGGCGAGCACGCTCAAGCCGTCGATCGCCAGGCGCTGGGCTTCGATTCGCTCACGGCCGGCGAGGCGGCGCAGCAGTGCCGCAGCGGCGGCCGAGCCCGCGATATAGACGAACAGGCGCAAGCCGAAAGCGACGGGCGAGGCGAGCGCATGCCCGAGCAAGACCTGGCTGAACAGGCTGGCCGTGAGCGGCGTGACGGCGGTGCAGGCAATCAGGCTCGCGAGCGTCAGCGCAACGTCGAGCCCGATCAGCGCGGCAAGCGCCGGCGACGACATCAAGCCGGGGGCCGAAATCTGCAGGACCAGCATGTAGAACAGGCCGGGCAGGCGGGCGTCGAGCTTAAGCGCAAGCAGCAGGGTGCCGAGCAGCGCCGGCACCACCAGCATGAGCCAGACGGTGGCGGCCGCGATCAGGCCAGGCCGGCGCCAGTACAGGCGCAATTCGGCTGGATCGACGCGCAGGAAGGCGAGCGTCAGCAGCACCACGATTGTCGGGCCGAGCAGCGGTTTGCAGGCGGCGGCAAGGCCGGGCACCGCCAGGCCGACGAACAGCGAAGCCGCCACCACCAGCGTGCCGTGACGGCCGACCAGGCCGAGCGCGGCCGCAAGCAGTGCGAGCAATTTCATGAGGGGGGTCCCGGCGGCGAATGCGGGTTCTTGATAGCGATTCCGGCGCGGGCGATCCATATAGGGGTGTGACCCTCGCGCGCGGTGAGAGGTGAGAAGGAGAGCCCATGGCACGCACCGATGCGATCGTTCTCGGCGCCGGCACGGTCGGCACCTGCGTGGCGCTGCATCTCGCCAGGCGCGGGCTTAGCGTTGCGCTCATCGATCGCGCCGGGGTGGGCGAGCAGACCTCGTTCGGCAATGCCGGGATCATCGAGGGCAATACGGTGTTTCCGCCGGCTTTCCCGTCGCGCCTCGACGCGCTGCTGCGCATTGCGCTCAAGCGCGCGGGCGAGGCCAATTACCATCTGTCGTTTCTGCCCAAGATCGCGCCCTGGCTGATCGCGTTCCGCGCCGCCTCGCGCCCGCAGCGGCTGATCGAGACCGCGCATCTGATCCGGCCGCTGTTTGCGAGTGCGGTCGGCGAGCACGAGGCGCTGATGCAGGAAGCGGGCGCCGCGCAGTATCTGCGCAAGACCGGCTGGCTGAAGGTCTATCGCAACGAGGCGAGCTTTTCTTCGCTGCAGCAGGAATTCGACCTGGCGACCGAAATGGGCCTGCCGCTGCTGCGCGCGCTCGACATGGAAGGCGTCAAGGCGCTCGAACCGCATCTGGCGCCGGTGTTCAAGCACGCGGTGTTCTGGCCGGAAGCCGCGAGCGTGAGCAATCCTTACGGCTTGACGCGCGCCTATGCCGCGCATTTTTCAAAGCTCGGCGGCGTGACCGTGACCGGCGATGCGCGCACGCTGCACCGGCAGGGGGCGGGCTGGCGCGTGGAAAGCGATCAGGGCGGCATCGACGCGGCCGAAGCGGTGATCGCGCTCGGGCCCTGGGCGGGCGACTTTGTGGCGCAGCACGGCGTCAAGCTGCCGTTCGCGGTCAAGCGCGGCTATCACCGGCACTTCAAGGGAGAAGGCAATGCGACGCTGGCGCGGCCGGTGCTCGACGCCGACGCCGGCTATCTCATCACGCCGATGGAGATGGGCATCCGCATGACCACCGGCGTGGAGTTTGCCCCGCGCGATGCCGCGCCGACGCCGGTGCAGTTTGCGCGCGTGATGAAGCCGGCGCGCGAATTGTTCCCGCTCGGGGAGCGCGCCGACGACAAGACCTGGATGGGTTGCCGCCCGTGCTTTCCGGATTCGCGTCCCGTGATCGGGCGCATGCCGGGCATGAGCGGCGTGTGGCTGGCGATCGGGCATGCCCATTGGGGACTGACGCTGGGACCGTCGACCGGGCGCCTGCTGGCGGAGATGATTACGGGCGCAACGCCCTTCGTCGATCCGGCGCCTTATCGCGCGGAGCGTTTTTAACGCGAGGCGACGATTTCCTGGAACCGGTAGCGGTCGCGGATGCGCGTGTTGAAATAATTGCCGAGCGAACCTGCAAGTTGAAAGCCGGTGGCGATGTGCGCCGGTACGTCGAAATAGCGATAAATCCGACCGGTCGTGAACTTGACCGTGAGCTGTTCGTGATCCTGGTCGTAATGCACGGCGGCGATGGCGGTCGACGGCATGGCTGCAACTCCGTCATGCCACAACGCGCCAGTGCGCCGGTCGTTTCAGCCGAACTTATCCTTCCAGCTCGGCAGCGCGCCCGGAAAAGGCAGGGCGGTCGCCTCGTAGACGCCGCGCGCGATCGCGCGCGCCAGCACGTTGCCGGCGAGCATGCCGAGCTCGCTCAGGGAGTAGACGGGATCGCGCATTTCCTTGTCGCCGAGCGCGGCCGCAAACACCACGTCGCCGTCGAGCGGCGTGTGCACCGGATAGATTGCCCGTGAGAGGCCGGTCTGCGCCATGACGGCGAGGCGCTTGCACTGCGCCTTGTTGAGTTTCGCGTCTGTCGCCACCACCGCAAGCGTGGTGTTGGCCCCGGGCGCGCCCTTGCTGCGGAAGGCGAGCGTCTCGGGCCGAAATTCGTTCGGCCAGCCGCGCCCGCCGAACTCTTGCGCCCGCTCGAACGGCGCCGCCCAGAAGTGCGGCCCGCCGCCGATGGTGACGCCGCCGGCCGCGTTGGCCGCGCACATGGCGCCGACCGTGAGCCCGTCGCGGGTCACGGCGGAAGCGGAGCCGATGCCGCCTTTCAAATTGATGGTGGTGGAGCCCAAGCCGGCACCGACGCTGCCGAGCGCAAAGTCGCTGCCCGCGTTCTTCGCCGCCTCGTAGCCCAATTCGCGATAGGGCGGGTAGCGGCCCCAGTCCTTGTCGCCGCCCGACAAGAGGTCGAACAGGATGGCGCCCGGCACGATCGGCACGCGCGCTTCGCGCACCTGGAAACCGCGGCCGATCTCGCGCAGATAGGCCTGCGTGCCCGAAGCGGCGTCGAGCCCGAAGGCCGAGCCGCCCGAAAGCACTATCGCATCGATGCCTTCCACGGTCTGCGCCGGATCGAGCAGCGCGGTCTCGCGCGTGCCAGGCCCGCCGCCGCGCACGTCGACGCTTGCCGCCACCGGCTTGTCGAACACCACCACGGTGGAGCCGGAGCCGAGCGCGGCATCGCCGGCATGGCCGACGCGGACGCCCGCAACGTCGGTGATTAGGTTTCGCGTTGTCATGGGATCAACCGCTTATCACATCCGCGCCATCGCGGTCACGGGCACCTTGCCAATGCCACATTGGCCCGTGCATATCCTCGGCCATGCATGACGTGAATTTCCTTGCCGCCCTCATTGCCGGTTTGGTCAGCTTCCTCTCCCCTTGCGTGTTGCCGCTGGTGCCGCCCTATCTGGTGTTTCTGGCCGGCACCTCGCTCGAGCGCCTGGCCGGTGAGGAGCCCGAGCCCCGGGTCAAGCGCGAGACCGTGCTGGCGGCGCTGCTGTTCGTCGCCGGCTTCTCGACCGTGTTCGTGGCGCTCGGCGCCAGTGCCAGCGTGATCGGCTCGCTGATCCGCGCCTATTCCGGGCCGCTCGCCATCGTCGCCGGCGTGGTGATCATCGTCATGGGTCTGCATTTCCTCGGCGTCACGCCGATCGCGTGGCTGCACCGGCAGAAGCGGATGGAGGTGACCAAGCCCGTCGGCCTGTGGGGCGCCTATGTGATCGGGCTCGCTTTCGCCTTCGGCTGGACGCCCTGCATCGGACCGATCCTGGCCGCCATCCTGGCGGTCGCCGCTTCCGAGCAGACGGTGACGCGGGGCGCGGGGCTGTTGGCGGTCTATTCGCTGGGCCTCGGCATTCCTTTCGTCATCGCCGCCTTCGCGATCGAGCCGTTCGCGGCGTTTCTCGCGCGCTTCAAGCGCTACCTGCATCGCGTCGAGCAGGCGATGGGCGCGCTCTTGGTGCTCACCGGCATTGCCTTTCTCACCGGCAGCCTCAATCAGATGAGCGTATGGCTGCTGCAGATGTTTCCGGCATTGGGGAATATCGGCTGATAAAAAGAAGCCCGCCGGAAGCGGCGGGCTTCTCGCATTCGTGTCGATGCGCGGGACTACTGCGCCATCTCTTCGTATTTGCCGCCCTTCTTCCAGACGTAGAACACGTAGTCGAGGCGAGTGATGTCGCCCTTCTTGTCGTAGGAGATCGGGCCAAGCACTGTGTCCCAGGTGCCCTTGTGGATCTCGGCCGCCACTTTACGCGGGTCGGTGGTCTTTGCCTTGTTGGCGGCCTGCGACCAGATCTGGATGGCGGCGTAGGTGTAGAGCGTATAGCCCTCCGGGTTGATGTTCTTGGCCTTGAAGCTCTCGACCACCTTGGCGGCGGCGGGTCGCTTGGTCGGATCGGGACCGAAGGTGAACATCATGCCGGCGCCGGCGTCGCCGGTGATCGACCAGAACTCCTGCGTCGCGAGCGCGTCGCCCGAGATCATCTGCGCCATCAGACCCTGCGCGCGCATCTGGCGCAGCATCAGGCCGGCAGAGGTGTGGTAGCCGCCGACATAGACCACGTCGATCTTGTTCGCCTTCATGCGCGAGACCAGCGCGTTGAAATCCTTGTCGTCCTTGCCGAAGGACTCGTACATCTTTTCCTTCATGCCGCCCGCGTTGATCGTCTTCTTCACCTCGTCGGCGAGACCCTGGCTGTAGGTCTGCTTGTCGTGCACGATGGCGACATTCTTGCCCTTGTAGTGCTTGAGGATGTAGTCGCCGGCGACCTTGCCCTGCTGGTCGTCGCGGCCGCACACGCGGAACAGGTCCCACTTGCCGCGCTCGGTGAATTTCGGATTGGTCGAGGCGGGGGTAATCTCGATCACGCCGGCGTCGGTATAGACGTCGGAAGCGGGAATCGACGAGCCGGAGCAGAAGTGGCCGATCACCACCGGCACGCCGGCGCCGACCAGTTTCTCGGCGACCGCGCGCGCCTGCTTGGGATCGCAGGCGTCGTCCTGCATGTTCATCGCGAGCTTTTTGCCGAGCACGCCGCCGGCCTTGTTGATGTCCTCGATGGCGAGCGTGGCGCCGTTCTTGAACTGCTGGCCGAACGAGGCGTATTGGCCGGTCAAGGGGCCGGCGACGCCGATGGTGATGTCGGCGGCGGAGGCCGCGGCCGTGAGGCCGAGGGAAAGGCCGGCCGCCAGGCCGATAAGCCGCAACGTTTTCATGATCTGCTCCTCTTTCGCGGGAGGTCACGGCGCCTGCGGACGTGCAGCCCTGCGGCGACGGGAACCGTGAAACCATTATTGTCTAAAGGATCGCATGGAAGGCGCGGGGCTGCCAGCCGCTTTTTCAGGCCTGTGGGCCGCGCTCGTGCCGTGTGGCCTATGGGCCGCTCGTGCCAGGTGGCCTATGGGCCGCTCGCGCCAGGTGGCCTATGGGCCACGCTCGCGCCAAGTGAAGGGGCCGGTCTGCTCGTAGAGCCAAGGATATTGCCGCGCCATCTGGCCGGTGCGGGTGGCGCGGTAGGCGATCGAGGCGACCGCCATGACATAGAGCGTGTCTGCGATCCACGACGCGGGCGCGAGCAGATGTGCCTGGAACAGCGCGAAGTGCAGAAAGCGTACGCCGGCGCCCAGCAGCACCATGTAGGCCGGGACGTACCAATAGGGCCGCCAGGTCGAGGCAAGCGCACGCCCGGCCAGCGCCGCCGCGCCGCCGCCAATGATGCCGGTCACCATCAGTACCTGCAGCCAGGATTCCGTCGAATAGAGCCCCTCGGTCACTTTCGCCCACCCTCCAGATAGGCCGCGCGCACTTCGGGTCGCTGCAACAGTTCGCGGCCGGGTCCCGACAGCGTGATCGTGCCGTTGACCATGACATAGCCGCGGTGGGCGAGCCTGAGCGCGTGATAGGCGTTCTGCTCGACCAGGAACACGGTGAGCTTCTCGCTTTCGTTGAGCTCGCGGATGGCGGCGAAAATCTGCTTGGCCAAGAGCGGCGCGAGGCCGAGCGAGGGCTCGTCGAGCAGCAACAGGCGCGGCCGGCTCATTAGCGCGCGGCCGATCGCCAGCATCTGCTGCTCGCCGCCCGACAGCGTGCCGCCGCGCTGGTCGGTGCGCTCTTTGAGGCGCGGAAACAACTTGAACACGCGCGCGAGGTCCTCGTCGAAATGCGAGGCGTCGGTGACGGTCGCGCCCATCTGCAGGTTTTCCATCACCGTCATGCGCGCGAAGATGCGACGGCCTTCCGGCGCCTGCGCGATGCGCAGGCGAGCGATCTCGTGCGCGGGCAGGCCGGTGATGTCGCGGCCCTCGAACAGGATGCGGCCTTCGCGCGGGCGCGGATCGTTGAAGATGGTCATCATCAGCGTCGACTTGCCGGCGCCGTTGGCGCCGATCATGGCGACGATCTCGCCTTGATTGACTTCGATGTCGACGCCCTTGAGCGCGATGATGTTGCCGTAATAGGTCTTTACGCCTTCTACCACCAGCATCGGCGTGGCGGGCGCGGCGGCCGCGGCGGTGAGGCTCATAGCCCGGCCTCCGCATGCGCGTCTTCCAGTTCCTCGTCGTGCACGCCGAGATAGGCGGCGATCACCTTCGGGTCGTCGCGCACTTGCGCCGGACTGCCGTCGGCGATCTTGGTGCCGTAGTCGAGCACGACGATGTGGTCGGAGATTTCCATCACCACCGACATGTCGTGCTCGATCAGCAGGATCGAGGTGTCGTGCTCCTTGCGGATGAAGAGCAGCAATTCGTTGAGCTCGGCGCTCTCATGCGCGTTGAGGCCGGCGGCCGGCTCGTCGAGGCAGAGCAGCACCGGATCGGCGCACATGGCGCGCGCGATCTCGAGCCGCCGCTGCGCGCCGTAAGGCAGGGCGCCGGCCGGATCGTCGGCGCGGTCGATGAGGCCGATGCGGTCGAGCCAGTAGAGCGCCTTGGCGGCGGCCATGCGCTCGGCGGCGGTGAAGGTCTTGAGCCCCAGCATGCCCAGCACGGTCATGCCCGAAGCGCGCATCAGTGGGTTGTGCTGCGCCACCAGCAGATTTTCCAGCGCCGTCATGCCGGCGAACAGGCGGATGTTCTGGAAGGTGCGGGCGACGCGGGCGAGCTTGGCGATGCGGAAGTCGAACAGGCGCTCGAGCAGGAACTCCGAGCCGTCGCCGTGGGTCAGGCGGAGCATGCCGACGGTCGGCTTGTAGAAGCCGGTGATGCAGTTGAACACGGTGGTCTTGCCGGCGCCGTTCGGTCCGATCAGCGCGGTGATGTCGCCGTGGCGCGCGGAGAAGGAGAGGTCGGAGACCGCGACCAGGCCGCCGAAGCGCATCGACAGATGCTCGACCGTGAGGATGGCGTCGGCGTCAGGCATTGTGCTGCTGCCTCCGCGCCCAGGTCTTGGTGCGGGCGCGCCGGACCGTCTCGGCGTCGATGTCGTGATGCGTTCCCATGAAGATCGACGGCGTGCGCGTGGCGACCAGCCCGCGCGGCCGCCAGATCATGATCACCACCATGGCAAGGCCGAACACCAGCATGCGGTATTGCGCGAATTCGCGGAAAAACTCGAAGCCGCCCAGCATGACGGCGGCGGCGACCGCGACGCCGATCTGCGAGCCCATGCCGCCCAGCACCACGATCGCCAGCACCATGGCGGATTCGGTGAAGGTGAAGCTTTCCGGCGAGATGAAGCCCTGGCGGGTGGCGAAGAACGAGCCGGCAAAGCCTGCGAACATCGCGCCCATGGCAAACGCGGTGAGCTTGGTATTGGTGGTGTTGATGCCGAGCGAGCGGCAGGCGATCTCGTCCTCGCGCAGCGCTTCCCAGGCGCGCCCGATCGGCAGCCGGCGCAGACGGATGGTCACCAAGTTGGTGATCAGCGCCAGCACCAGGATCAGGTAGTAGAGGAAGACGATGCGGTGCAGCGGCGACCAGGGGATTCCGAAGGTGTGGGCGAAGCCGTGCGGGCTGTTGCTGAACGGGATGCCGAAGAAGCTCGGGCGCGGCACGCCGCTGATGCCGTCCGGTCCATGCGTCAGGCTCTGCCAGTTGAGCAGCACCAGGCGGATGATCTCGCCGAACGCCAGCGTGACGATGGCAAGATAGTCGCCGCGCAAGCGCAGCACCGGAAAGCCGAGCAGGATGCCCCAGAACGCGGCAAGGATGCCGGCGAGCGGCAGGCAGAGCCAGAACGAAAAGCCGAAATGCTCGGCCAGCAGCGCGTAGGAATAGGCGCCGACCGCGTAGAAGGCGACATAGCCGAGATCGAGCAGGCCGGCGAGGCCGACCACGATGTTCAGGCCCCAGCCCAGCATCACGTAAGTGAGGATCATGATGCCGAGATCGAGCAGATAGCGGTTGTGGTAGTACAGAACCGGGAAGATCACCGCAAAGCCGAGCAACGCGGGGGCGGCGAGCTTCGGCAGGATCTGCGCGCGCTTTAGGAGCGATGCCGGCAGCATGCGGCGGAATTCGATCTGGCGCTCGCCGACGATGAGCTCGCGCGCGAGCGCACCGAAGAAAACGACCAGCACGATCACGGCGAGCGCGTCCGGGCGCCCGTTCAGCACCAGCGCGCCGTTCGGACCGGCATCGGTCTTGATGCCGATGAGCAGCGCGAACAGGCCGAAGGCGATGGCCGCCGCCACCAGCGCGCGCTTGAGCGCGACAACGACATCGACGCGGCGGGCGGGGCGCGAAGCGGGCGTGGACGACACGTTTGTCTCAGACCTTTTCCACTTCCGGGCGGCCCAGAATGCCGGTCGGCAGGAAGATCAGCGCGATGACCAGGATCGAGAAGGCGGCGACGTCTTTGTACTCGATGGAAAAATAGGCCGACCAGAAGGTTTCGATCAGGCCGATCAGCAGGCCGCCCAGCATCGCGCCCGGCAGCGAGCCGATGCCGCCGAGCACGGCGGCGGTGAACGCCTTCACGCCGGCGACGAAGCCGATGTAGAAGTCGATCACGCCGTAGTAGAGCAGGTGCATGATGCCGGCGACGGCGGCGAGCGCGGCGCCGATGACGAAGGTGTAGGAGATGGTGCGGTCGACGTCGACGCCCAGGAGCGAGGCCATCTTCAGGTCCTGCTCGCAGGCGCGCATGTCGCGGCCGAGCCGCGTCTTCGCCACCACCCAGGAAAACACCCCCATCAGCACCACGGTCACGACCACCACCATGATCTGCACGTTGGACAGCCGCACCGCGAAGCCGCCGGCCTCGGTCAGCGTATAGCCGCCGTGGATGATCGGCGGCAGCGTCTTGACGCGGGCGCCTTGCGCGACCTGGATGTAGTTCTCCAGCGCGATCGACATGCCGATGGCCGAGATCAGCGGCGCCAGGCGAAACGACTGGCGCAGGGGCCGGTAGGCGAAGCGCTCCACCGTCCAGCCGTAGAGCGCGGTCAGCGCCATCGCGACCAGCAGCACCACGAACAGCGCCAGCGGCACCGCGGTGAGGCCGAGCGCCAACAGGCCGAGGAAGGCGATGAGCGCGATAAAGGCGCCGACCATGAACACGTCGCCATGGGCGAAATTGATCATGCCGATGATGCCGTAGACCATCGTGTAGCCGATGGCGATCAGGCCGTAGATGGCGCCGAGCGTGACGCCGTTGATGAGCTGTTGCAGAAAATAGTCCATGCGACCCCTCGTAAAAGCGCATGGCTGCCCGGCCGACAACCGTGGTTTCGCCCTAAAGCAAGGCTTAACAGGGCGGCGCAGAAGCGGCAATTGCCGGCGGCGCCGCATGTTATTAACTCGAGGCGGACGAAGGGGAGCGGGTTCCGATGTCGCCCGAAGTAGCCGTTGCCGTGCGCGTTTGCGCCTATGCGGTGGTTTTCGCCGTCATGGCGTTCTGGGAGTGGCGGGCGCCGCGGCGCGAGCTGACGGCGGGCCGGAAGCCGCGCTGGACCGGCAATCTCGGCATTCTGGCGATCGACATCGTGGCGGTGCGGCTTCTGGTGCCGACCGCTGCGGTCGGGGTGGCGCTGATCGCGGCCGAGCACGGCTGGGGCCTGTTTACGCTGGTCGGCCTGCCTTATTGGGCGGCGGTCGCGGCGGGCGTTATCGTGCTCGACCTGACGATCTACCTCCAGCACGTCGTCTTCCATCACGTGCCGTGGCTGTGGCGCCTGCACCGCATGCATCACGCCGATGTCGATATCGACGTGACCACGGGCGTGCGCTTCCACCCGATCGAGATTTTATTGTCGCTTGGCATCAAGATCGCAGCGGTGCTGGCGCTCGGCGTGCCGGCCTTGGCGGTGCTGGTGTTCGAGGTGCTGCTCAACGCCACCTCGATGTTCAACCATTCCAACGTCAAGCTGCCGCCGCGGCTCGAGCGCGTGGCGCGGTTGCTCGTGGTCACGCCGCAGATGCACCAGGTGCACCATTCGACCGAGCGCGACGAAACCGACAGCAATTTCGGGTTCAATCTGCCGTGGTGGGACCGGCTGTTCGGCACTTATCGTGCCGCGCCCAAGGCGGGCGAGCAGGGGATGATCGTCGGCCTGCCGAATTTCCGCGACGCGAAGGAGCGCGGCATCCTGCGTCTCGTCACGCAGCCATTCCGCAACGACCGCAGCGCACAAAGCGCCTCAATGCAGGGCGCCTCAGTGCAGGCCGCCGAACAGCCAGACCAGAAACAGGATTGGCAGGGGAATCCCCAAGAGCCAAAGCAGTAGATAGCGTCCCATGACCTTCCTCCGTCGCCTGAGGCGGGGAAGCAATGCTCGAGCGCGGTTTTGGTTCCGGAAGACCGTGGCTTTGGCGCCCGCGCTCGCTTATTCTCGGGCCGCCATGGCCACGACCGCGCTGCCGCTGTTTCATCTTTACGGCGATCCGCCGGACGATAGCGCGTTCGATTTCATCCACATCGAGACCATCCACTCGCGCTCGTCGCTGCACGAATGGACGATCCGCGCGCACCGCCACCGCAACCTGTTTCAGGTTCTGTTGATCGAACAGGGCGGCGGTGACATGAGCTTCGAGACGGCGACCGTTCCGTTTTCCGCGCCGGCCGTCATTTTGGTGCCGGCAACGATCGCGCATGGCTTCCGTTTCAATCCGGAAATCACGAACGGCTGGGTGGTGAGCTTCACCGAGGACGTGGCGGATGCGCTCGGCGACCAGTCGGGGGAGGCGCTGGCGCGGCTGAAAGGCGTGGCGGTCGACCCGTTGGTGCCGCTTGCGGCCGCCGCGGAAGCCAGGCGCCTGTCGGCGCTGTGCGCCGATCTCGACGAGGAGGCCTCGCTCGCGCGCGAGGGCTACCGCCTCGCCATGCGCGGGCTGTTGGCGCTGATCGCCATCGAGGTGGTGCGCCTGAGCGTGAGCCGCGCGCGCAGCGGCGCGGTGACGCTCAAGCCCGCCGACGCCCGCGTCGAAGAACTGCGCCGGCTGATCGACGAGCATTTCCGCAAAGAGCGGCTGATCAGCTTCTACGCCGAACGGCTCGCCATGACCGCCGACCGGCTCAACGACCACGTCAAGCGCGCGACCGGCGTCACCGCCGGCCATCTGATCCGCCAGCGCGTGCTGACCGAAGCCAAGCGCCAGCTCGTGTTCACCACGCAGGCGATTCACGAGATTGCGTATGACTTGGCCTTCTCCGACCCCTCGCACTTCACGCGCTTCTTCCGCAAGCAGACCGGCATGACGCCGCAGGCGTTTCGCGAGGGCAGGGGCGGCTGACGCCGCCGCGCGGAGCCTCGCCCGCGCCATGGTTAAGCGGCTAACGGGTAAGGTAAAAAATCGGTTTGTTTTGAGTTCCGCATTTGAAGCGTCTACGCCTGCAAGCCTGTCTGAGGAGGCGTCAGATGCGTAAGCTTTCGGCGGCGGCGGTCGCGATGATCCTGGCGATCGCGTTCTACTTCACCTTGTTCTGGGGTTTCGAGGCGCTGCGCATGCTCACCTCGCCGACCTACGGCCTCGAAGATGTCTGGCACTCCCAGTTCATCTTCGAGATTGGCCGCCTGTTCGCGCTGTCGCCGGCCGGGCTGATCAAGCTCGCCGCCTTCTTTGCCACGCTCAAGCTCGCGGTCGCCGCCACATGCGCGGTGCACATCGCCGACCGCTTGCGGGCGCTCGCCGGCGGCAAGGCGGAGTTGGAAGTCCTCGAGGCCGGTCTCATGCTGGTGGTGATCATCAGCATCGCCTCGGTCGGGCCTGCGATCTGGCTGAACAATGCCGATCTGGTGCGCGCGCAGGTGATCCAGCTGCTGATGGCGGGTATCGCCGCGGCGCTGTGCATCCTCGAGCGCAGCTATGAGCGCACGAACGAGCAGGATGTTCCGCTCACCGCGCGCAGTGCCGCAACGCTGCCGCAGGACGCGACCTGGTTCTCACCGCTGCGCTGATACCTCATTTCGGTCTTGCCTCTTCCAGTCCGCGGTCCGGCGGCTGCAATTTGCCGCTGCGCCGGTCCTTGACCGCCTGCATCAGCGCGCGCGCCGCGTTGCGCACGTCGTCCTGCAAGCCTTTGTCCTTGTCGAGGTCGTCGTGGCTGGTGGCGTAAGGCTCAAGATAGCCGACATAGCGGTCGATCAGGCTTAGATGGCCCGACGGGATCATGCCGATGTCGGCCATCCAGTCGGTCAGGATACGGCGCAGGTTTTCCGCGCCGGCGGCATCGCCGTGCACGACGACCGAATAGACGCGGCCGGCCAGATGACGCGGATAGGGCCAGCCTTTCAGTTCGAGCTGCTTCGCCTTGGCCGGGTCCTTGCCGCTGGTTGAGGTGATGTCCGGATTGCCGCCGTCGGCGCAGACCAGACGGTCGATCATCAGCTTGAGCGAGGAGGGCGCCTGGTACCAGTTCACCGGGCAGACGATCATCACGCCGTGCGCGGCCACCCATTTCGGATAGATCTCCGCCATCCAGTCGCCGGCCTGGCCGAGCGCGTGGTTGGGGTAGCAACTGCACGGCCAGTGGCAGAGCGGCTGCGCGGTGGAGACGCAGGCCTTGCACGGATAGATCACGCGGCCGTATTCGGAAGCCAGCCGTGACAGGTCGAGCACTTCCACCTCGAAGCCGCGTGCCTTCTCGATCGCCTGCTTGGCGATGGTGACGAGGCGGAACGTCTTCGACATCTCGCCGGGGCAGGTGTGCTCGCTGCGCGTCGAGCCGTTGACGATCAGCACGCGCGACGGCGATTGCGGATTCTTCTGCTTGCGTTCGGCGGCCTGGATGGCGGCGCGCGTTTCGAGCCATTCGATCGCCGGCTCGTAGTCCGGATCGGCGAAGCCTTTGCCGGCTTTCCGCGTGCGCGGCGTCTTGTGGTACTCGTCGTAAGCCGTCCAGGCCGCCTCGGCGATCCGGTCGATCTCGCCTTGCAGCGGCTCGAAGACGGGATCGTAGAAGCGCGCCTGAAATCGCTTCTTGAATTCGCGCTTGTCGATCTGCGCGCTCGGCATGCCTTTGCGTATGCGGACTTTGGCCATGGTACTGCCCGGCTGATGAAGACGGGGCGGCACTGTAGCCCTTTTCCCGCCCGGAGAGTGAGCGGCGCCGGGCCCGGATCTTATCGGGTGCCCGCTTCGGATGGCGGGCGTTTTTCGGAAGTCACGTAGAGACTGTCGGCGCCATAGATGAGAAAGGGCCACGCCTTGCCGCGGCGGCAGAGCCATTCGGAGAGATCAATTGCCAGTCTAACCGGGGGCCGGACGTATTGTCTGTCGGAAGCCAGCAGCCCCAAGCCGATGAAACTGTGCGGTGCGATCCGGCTCGGTCCGATCGTTTGGCTGCAGACACGCGCGATTTCGGCGATGGTCCAGTAGCGCACCTGAAAGCCCATGCCTTGACGAAACGCGCGCCGCAGCTGCGTGAAGAAACTTCGGATACCGTACTTATGCGCCATTTGAATCGTGCTGAGGCCCGGCGTCTTCAGCACGCGCTCGATTTGCGCGAAGGTCTGTGCGGCGTCGGCTTTGCTGAAATGCTGGATAACGCTGAAGGAAAAAATCGTATCGAAAGTTTCGGCCTCGAAAGGAAGATGGCGTGCGTCGGCGACGATATAATCGATGTCGACGCCGCGCTGGCGGGCGATCCGCCGTGCCGCCATCACGGCGCCGAGCGAAGGATCGATACCGACGACGCGGTATCCTTTGCGCGCTGCCGCCAATGACCAGCGTCCCCAACTGCAGCCGATATCGAGCAAGAGCTTGCCATTGCCCGGCGGCAGCGGAAGTTCCGGTATCGGATAGTCCGTCAGACGGCCGACCAAATGCGAATAGGCGTGGCCCGAAGTCGCGCCGACCAGCACCGAGGCCGCCGGATCGACCGGCCCGCCGCGCGCTGCCAAGGCGACCGCCATGGCTTTTTCGTCCTCGCTGATGCCCAAAGATTCGAGATAGAGGCCGGGCGCGCGCCGGTCGATCGCGTCGGCCGCGCCTTTGGCGCGCGCGAGCGAAGCGGCAGCCAGCGGTATGGTCTGCGCGACGTCATCGCGCAGCAGCACGGGAACGCCATCACAGACCGGAAAGTCGTGGCCGTGATCGCAGACCAAAAGCGCGCCGCCGCGCGGCGCCAACCGGCCGCCGCATTTCGGGCATGCCAGTTGGATCCCCGTCATGGCGTTTTCTCGCGCGTTATTTGCCCGCGGATAACTCCGCGATCACGGCGCTCGCCTCCTTGAAGGCGTGGTTGGCGGCCGGCACGCCGCAATAGATCGCCTGCTGCAGGATCACTTCCTTGACGTCGTCGGGCGAAAATCCGCCCTCGCGCAACGCCGCGCCCACGTGCAGGCGGAACTCGTCCCACTGGCCGAGCGCGATCATGGTGCCGATCACGAGCACGCGGCGGGTGCGCTCGTCGAAGTGCGGCCGCGTCCAGATCTCGCCCCAGGCGGCACGGGTGATGAAGTCCTGGAATTCTTGCGTGAACGCCGACTTCTTGGCGTTGGCGCGGTCGACCCACTCATTGCCCAGCACCTGGCGGCGTCGCGCCATGCCTTTGTCGTAGCGTTCCTTTTCGTCCATCCCCATCCCCCGGCCGCGATCCGGCTTGGTTATCGGCGTTGCGCGGCCCCGATGTCGGCACGCAGCGGCCGTCGCGTCTGCATCTTTACCACGGCTTCCATCAGGCCGAGGAGATATTTGGGCTCGATCGTGCGCGGGTCGAAGTTTTCGGTGCCGGCGAAGCGCTGGATCGTCGTCGCCTGAGCCTCCTCCCAGCTCACCGACACCATCCACCAATAGGGGAAAAGGCGCTCGGTCACGGCGCCGTTTTCCATGATGACGATATCGCTGTGGCGCGGATCGTGTTTGATTTTGTTGAAGATGAAAGTGACATCCTCGAGGTCGCCTTCCAGCGCCTGCGCGAACCAGTGGCGGTCGTAGGTCAGTGCGCCGGTGACGTTGCGCTTATTGTTGTTGGCGACGGCGACCGCGAGAATTTCGCGAACCTGCTCTTCATAGGTCGCCGGATCGAGCGTGCTGCGGCTGTAGTAGAGGAGACGGCGAAGCTGCATGGTATGACCCGCTGAAAGAATTGCGTTTACCCGCCGCGCTAGCAGCGGGCGCTTAACAATCTTTCAAGGGGGACGCGCGCTTTTGCCTGGTCTGCGTTAACCGAGCAGGAAATCGACCACGGTCCTGGTATAGGCCTGCGGCTGCTCGACATTGGAAATGTGCGCGGCGTCGAGCGCGGCGACCTTGCCGCCCGGAATCTGCCGCGCGATCGTCTCGCCCCATTCCGGCGGCGTCGCGGGGTCCTGTTTGCCGACGATGACCAGCGTCGGCGCGGCGATGCGTGCGTTCGAGGCGCGGAAGTCGATCTCGCTCACCGCGCCCACGCAGGCGGCATAGCCCTCGCGGTCGGTGGCGAGGAACATCGTCTTCATGCGCTCGATGGTCTGCGGCGCGCGCGCGATGAAGCCCTTGGTGAACCAGCGCTCCATATTGGCGTCGACAAAGGAGGCGAGCCCTTTCTCGCGCACCGCGCGGATACGGTCGGCCCACGGCGACTTGTCGGCGTAGTAGAAATTCGTATTGGCCAGCACCAATTTTTCCACGCGTTCGGGCGCATGGGCGCCCAGCCATTGCCCGTCCATGCCGCCCATCGACAGGCCGCACCAGTTGACGGTCTTGACCTTGAGCGCGTCGAGGATGCCGATAATGTCGCGGCCGAAGCGGTCGAAGCTGTAAGGGCCGGGGGTGGCGCCGGACTTGCCGTGGCCGCGCCGGTCGTAGCGGATGAGCCGAAAATGCTTGGCGAGTTCGCCGGCCTGGTCGTCCCACATGGTGAGATCGGTGCCGAGGGAGTTCGACAGCATCAGCACCGGCGCGCCCTCGCGGCCCGTCACCTCGACATTCAGCGGACAACCGTCGTCGGCCTTGATCGTCGGCATGAGCTTCCCCCCGGGTGCTTCTTGATTGGGTTCTTGCAGGGCACAGTTAAAGGCTTCCATCCGACCTGCAAAGCTCTTTTCACCGGGCCCGCAAAGGCTTAAGGCCAAGGGCGACCATGGGGCTGAAGCCCCCGCGACTGCGAAGGAGATGGCGATGGCAATGACGATGACCGGCGAAGTCCAACTGCCCGCGAGCCGCGAAGTGGTATGGCAGAAGCTCAACGACGCGGAAGTCTTGAAGGCCTGCATTCCCGGCTGCGAGGAGCTCAACAAGACCTCCGACACCGAATTTCAGGCGGTCGCCGTCACCAAGATCGGGCCGGTGAAGGCCCGCTTCAAAGGCAAGGTCCAGCTCACCGACCTCGACCCCCCGAACGGCTACCGGATCTCGGGCGAGGGCGACGGGGGCGTGGCGGGCTTCGCCAAGGGCGGCGCGACCGTGGCGCTCAGCGAGAAGGACGGCGGTACCCTGTTGACCTACAATGTGGAGGCGCAGATCGGCGGCAAGCTCGCCCAGCTCGGCCAGCGGCTGGTCAATGGCGCCGCCAAGAAGATCGCCGACGATTTCTTCAAAAACTTTGCCGGGCAGGTTGCACTGGCCGGTACCTAAATCAACCGTCCGTGAGCGCCTTTCGCCTTTGGACTCCCTTGACCGGGCCTGCCGCCGCGGTTCAATGTTAGGACTGTTCCAAGGCGCATCCGGACCGAAATCGCGCCGATTTCGTAGCCGTGCCGCCGCCGCCCGCGATGGGCGTGGCGAAAAGAGGGCTTTTGGCCCCGAGTATGGGAGGAAGGTTATGCCTGCCGTATCCATGACGGTGAACGGTAAAGCCGTCACCGGCGATGTCGAAGCGCGCACTTTGCTCGTGCAATTCTTGCGTGAGAACCTGAGGCTTACCGGCACCCATGTCGGCTGCGACACCTCGCAATGCGGGGCTTGCGTCGTCCAAATCGACGGGATCGCCGCCAAATCCTGCACCGCGCTGGCGCTGCAGTGCGAGGGCGCCAATATCACCACCATCGAAGGGCTGTCGCAGCCGGGCGGGCCGCTGCATCCCATGCAGGAGGCGTTCCGCGAGAATCACGGGCTGCAATGCGGCTACTGCACCCCGGGCATGATCATGGCCGCGCTCGACATCGTGCGCCGCAAGGGCAACGAACTCGACGAGCACACCATTCGCGAGCAACTCGACGGCAATATCTGCCGCTGCACCGGCTACCACAACATCGTCAAGGCGATCGCCGCGGGCGCCAAGGCCATGGGCAAGGGAGGCCCGACCAGGCAAGCGGCCGAGTAACTTTCATAAAAACCAATCATAGGGAGAGACCGCCATGAGCGCGACGGGAATCGGCGCGGCGGTGCGCCGCAAGGAAGACATCCGCTTCATCACCGGAAAAGGTCAATACACCGACGATTTGAGCCGGCCGGGGGGGACCCGCGCCGTGTTCGTGCGTTCGCCGCATGCGCGCGCCAAGATCAAGAAGGTCGACGTCAGCGAGGCCAAGAATATGCCCGGTGTGGTCGACGTGCTCACCGGCGCGCAGCTCGCCGCCGACAAGATCGGTGGCCTCATCTGCGGGTGGATGATCCATTCCAAGGACGGCTCGCCTATGAAGATGGCGCCGCATCCGGCGCTGGCAGCGGAAACGGTCAATCACGTGGGCGACGCGGTGGCGGTAGTGATCGGCGAGACCTACGGCCAGGCGCGCGACGCGGCCGAAAAGGTGAAGGTCGACTACGAGGTGCTGCCGGCGGTCGCCGACCCCGCCAAGGCGAAATCCGGCCCGCAGATCCACGAAGTGGCGCCCAAAAACACGATTTATGAATGGGCGCTCGGCGACGCCAAGGCGGTGGATGCGGCTTTCGCATCGGCCAAGCACGTCACCAAGCTCGACATCGTCAACAACCGGCTGATCCCGAACGCGATCGAGCCGCGCGTGGCGGTCGCCGAATACGATTCCGGCACCGATCACCTGACGCTGTGGAACACCTCGCAGAACCCGCACGTGGCGCGCCTCGTCATCTCGGCCTTTATCGGCATGGCGCCGGAGCACAAGCTGCGGGTGATCGCGCCCGACGTGGGCGGCGGCTTCGGCTCCAAGATCTTCATCTATCCGGAAGAGGTCGTCTGCCTGTGGGCGGCGCGCAAGGTGAACCGTCCAGTGAAGTGGACGGCGGACCGCTCCGAATCCTTCGTCACCGACGCGCACGGCCGCGACCATGTCACCAAGGCGGAGTTGGCGCTCGACGAGAACGGCAAGGTGCTGGCGCTGCGCGCGCACACCATCGCCAATCTCGGCGCCTATATGTCGACCTTCTCGTCCTCGGTGCCGACCTATCTCTACGCCACGCTATTGTCCGGCCAGTACGACATCCCGCAGATCTACTGCGAGGTGGATGCCGTCTATACCAACACCGTGCCGGTCGACGCCTACCGCGGCGCCGGGCGGCCGGAGGCCTGCTTTGCCATCGAGCGGCTGATGGAAGTGGCGGCGCGCGAGATGGGCATCGACCCGGCCGACCTGCGCAAGCGCAACTTCGTCAAGACCTTCCCGCACCAGACGCCGGTGATCATGGCTTACGACGCGGGCGACTATAACGCTTCCATGAAGAAGGCCATGGAGCTCGCCGACGTGAAGGGCTTCAACAAGCGCAAGCGCGAAGCGGCCCGCAACGGCAAGCTCAGGGGGCTCGGCTATTCCGCCTATATCGAGGCCTGCGGCATCGCGCCCAGCCAGGCGGTCGGCTCGCTCGGCGCCGGCGTCGGCCTGTGGGAGAGCGCCGAAGTGCGCGTCAATCCGACCGGCGACGTGGAAGTCCTCACCGGCTGCCACGCGCACGGCCAGGGCCACGAGACCACCTTCGCCCAGCTCGTGTCGGAGCGCCTCGGCATCCCGTTCGAGAACGTGTCGATCGTGCACGGCGACACCGACAAGGTGCAGTTCGGCATGGGTACCTACGGCTCGCGCTCCGGCGCGGTCGGCATGTCGGCGATCGTCAAGGCACTCGACAAGGTCGAGGCCAAGGCCAAGAAGGTCGCCGCCCACATGCTGGAGGCCGCCGAAGGCGACATCGAGTTCAAGGACGGCAAGTTCACGGTCGCCGGCACCGACAAGTCGGCGGCTTTCGGCGAGGTCGCCCTCAACGCCTATATCGCCCACAAGTTCTCCGGCCAGGAGCTGGAGCCGGGCTTGAAGGAAACCTCCTTCTACGACCCGACCAACTTCACCTTCCCGGCCGGCTGCCACATCTGCGAGGTCGAGATCGACGCAGAGACCGGCAAGACGACAATCGTGAACTGGACCGCGGTCGACGACTTCGGCACCGTGATCAATCCGATGATCGTGGAAGGCCAGGTGCACGGCGGCATCGCGCAAGGCATCGGCCAGGCGCTGCTCGAGGGCTGCGTCTACGACAAGGACGGCCAACTGGTCACCGGCTCGTTCATGGATTACTCCATGCCGCGCGCCCACGATCTGCCGTCGTTCCAGGTCGGGCTGACGGAAACCAAGGCGCCGTCCAATCCGCTCGGCATCAAGGGCTGCGGCGAAGCCGGCGCGATCGCCGCGCCCGCCGCGGTCATCAATGCCATCACCGATGCGATCGGCAGCGAAAGCATCGCCATGCCGGCCACCCCCAACGCGGTGTGGCAGGCGCTCCAGAGCGCGCAGCCCGCGCGCCAGGCGGCCGAATAACGGGAGAGCACGATGTACAATTTCACCTTCCATCGTCCGACCACGATCCGCCAGGCCGCCGGGCTGCTGGCGAAGAACCCGGAGGGCAAGCTGCTCGCCGGCGGGCATTCGCTGCTGCCGGTGATGAAACAGCGGCTGGCGCAGCCTTCGGCGCTGATCGATCTCGCACTGGTCGAAGGCATGAGCGGCGTCGAGCAGAAGGGCCGCTCGGTCGTGATCGGCGCCATGACGCGGCACGCGGACGCTGCGAACTCGCCGGTCTTGCAGCAGGCGCTGCCGGGCCTCGCCATGGTGCCCGAATCGATCGGCGATCCGCAGGTGCGCAACCGCGGCACGCTCGGCGGTTCGATCGCCAACAACGATCCGAACGCCGACTATCCGGCGGCCTGTCTTGGCCTGGGCGCCACCATCATCACCAACAAGCGGCGTATCGCCGCCGACGACTTCTTCACCGGCATGTTCTCGACTGCGCTGGAAGACGGCGAGATCATCACCAAGGTGAGCTTCCCGATCGCCAAGAAGGCGGCCTACGAGAAGTTCAAGCACCCGGCCTCCGGCTTCGCGCTGGTCGGCGTGTTCGTGTCGAAGCGCGGGTCCGACATCCGCGTGGCGGTGACCGGCGCCGGCTCGAACGGCGTGTTCAGGGTGAAGTCGTTCGAGGAGGCGCTGAAGAAGCGCTTCGCGCCCAAATCGCTCGAGGGCATGAGCGTTCCGGCGACGGGGATGAACAGCGACATCCACGCTTCGCCCGAATACCGCGCCCATCTGGTCGGCGTCCTGGCGCGCCGCGCGGTGGCGAAGGCGACGTAAGGCCGCCGGTTCGATCGTGCAAGCGGGGCGCGGCCACATAAGCCGCGCCCTTTCTTATTCGGCTCGGTCGAGCGCGGGCTCAGCCTGCTCCAGCACCAGCGTCGGCGAGACGCGCGCCCACAGGTGGCCGAGGATCTTCTTCCAGCTCTCGCAATAGACGCTTGGATTGTCGAACTTGCGCTCGGGCGACCAGCGTTGCGCCATGTGGCCGCCGCCGCAGGCGTCGAAATATTCGCAGGCCTGGCAGGTGTCGCAGACCCGCATGCTGGCCTCATAGGCGTCGCGCCAGCGCGGGTCGCTTTCCACGTCCTGCAGGGCGTTGCCGAACACGCTGGCATCCGACTTGGTGCTGCCGTCGCCGGTGATGCGCAGCACGTCGAGCGGTTCGAGCGTGCCGTCGGTCATCAGCGTCACGGTATCGATGGGGCCGAGGCCGATCGTGTCGGCGCCGGAGACGCCGCCGATGAGGCCCTGCACCATGGCGTCCAAAGTGTTGATGCGCACGCCTTTGGCCGCATAGCGGTCGTACCAGGCGTCGAACAGCTTGATGAAATAGTCGTGGATGGCGGGCGGATTGTCGGCGTGGGTGGCGTCCGGCGGCAGCACGTCGAAATGCGTGACGCCGAGCTGATCGACTATGAAGGAGAGGATCTCGGCCGGGTCGCTCGCCGGATTGCACACCACGATGATGCCGGGCTCCATGCCGCCCGCGCGCAGGTGAGCGATGCCGGCAAGCGTGTCCGCGTGCGTGGCTTCTCCCTTAAGACCGACGCGGTACCTGTCGTGGATTTCTGCCGGGCCGTCGATGCTCACGGTGACGTCGACGCCGTATTTCTTGAAGATGCCCACCCATTCGGCGTCGATCAGGATGCCGTTGCTGCATACGCCGCGGGAAATCTCGCAGCCTGTGCGTTCCTGGATGGCAAGCAGCTTTTCCTGCAGGGCGACGAAGCGGCGCTTGGGAAAGAGCAGCGGCTCGCCGCCGTGAAACACGATCGTGAACTGTGAGAGCTCGAAATTGAGGATGTGCTCTTCGAGCGACTCGCAGAAGGCGTCCTCGGCCGCTTGCGTCAGCACCGCCGGCTTCTTGTAGACCTCGGCGTCGCGAAACCAGTAGCAATAGGTGCAGTTGATGTTGCAGCGGGAGGCGAGCTTGACCAGCAGAAAGGTGAAGATCGGCGCTTCCTGCGACAACGGCGCGGGGTAACGGCCCAGGTCGGCCGGCGGCGTATCGATATTCGCCATTGCTCGTTTTCCTCACCACCGGCGCCCGCACGCCGCGCGCCACGGCCGAAGCGGAGCGAGGCGCCATCGCTGTGGCGCCGCGCAAAGCGGCGCGCGACGTGCGCCTCGGCTCGATTCCGGCGCGTCAGAACCGCAGATAAACGCGTGAATATCGGCGATAGTAGCGGGCGTAGCGCGAATAGCGCGAGTAGTAGCGGTGATAGCGGTGGTAGTAGCGCCGGTAGACTCGGAAGTAGCGCGCGACCTGCTCGTTCTTGCCTTCCGCTTCGCCGGTCAGCGCCTGCCCTGCCTGCGCGTCCTTGGCGATGTCGTCGATTGCCGGATTGGTCGACTTCACGTTGACGCCGGGTGCGAGGTGGGCGTCCGCTTTCTTCATGCCGAGCAGGTAGGCGGCCCCGAAGGCGACGCCGATGCCTTTCATGCTGTCGAGGAAACGCCGGCGCGACACGCCGCCTTGTTTCAACTCGTCTTGAATGCGCTGCAGCTCTTGTTTTTTGTTATCCTGCTCGTCACTCATTTTCGCTTTCCTTCCTTCGTCAAGGCAACAAGCGCGGTCTGTGTTGCGCCGATGTGGCGCCGGCCGAAGCGCGCGCGAGCGACAAAGCTAGCTCGGGTCAAGAAACCGCACAAGAAAATTTGCTGGCACGCTGGCGCAATAGCGCAGAAGCATGACGGAACCGTTAGAGATGACGGTACGGCGGATCGAGTTACCGCCGGGCGACGAGTCGCCGCCGGCCAACATGATGAACAAACGTTCAGTGATGTGGCTAGTATTGTTTCAACGCACCGCTCGCGCGCGCTGACGCGGCGGCGGCGCACGCCACGCTGTCGGCGGTGCGCGTCAGCGCTCGAGTTCCGCCAATAGATCGTGCAGGTCGAGTGGATTGGTGTACATGCGCAAGGACCCGTCCGGCATCTGCGGCCACATTTCCTTCGGCCGGTCCCAATAGAGCTCCACGCCGTTGTCGTCCGGGTCGCGCAAATAGAGCGCCTCGGAGACGCCGTGGTCGCTCGCGCCTTCCAGCGGGATCTTGGCGGCGATCAGCCGGCGCAGCGCATCGGCCAACACCTTGCGGGTCGGGTAGAGGATGGCGGTGTGGTAGAGGCCGGTGGTGCCGGGGGGCGGCGGGGAGCCGCCCAGGCTCTCCCAGGTATTCAGCCCAATATGGTGGTGGTAGCCGCCGGCCGAGATGAAGGCGGCCCCGGGCCGGCTGGTGGTCAGCTCGAAGCCCAGCACCCCGCAGTAGAAATCGAGCGCCCGCTGCAGATCGGCCACTTTCAGGTGGACATGACCGATCCGCACCCCTTTATCGATGGTCGGGAAGCGCAATTGGGCGTTTTCGAGGGTGTCGGGGCTGGACATGACAGTTATCCTGGCGGTTAACCTGGGGTGGTGGCCGGTAGCGTCCGTCGCTAGATGTAGGCGGGGGCCCGCGCCGGATAAAGTGTCTTCGAGGTAACTTAGGGATGAGTTTAACACCGCTGCCGAACTCGATCGACGCCACGCTGGCGCTGCTGGCGAAGGCCGACTATATCGCCGACCGCTCGCTGGCGACGGTACTCTATTTGTCGCTGCGCATGGGCCGCCCGCTGTTTCTGGAAGGCGAGGCCGGCACCGGCAAGACCGAAATCGCGCGCGTGCTGGCGAAAGCGCTCAATCGCAATCTGATCCGCCTGCAATGCTACGAGGGCCTCGACGTTTCGGCCGCGGTCTACGAGTGGAATTACGGGGCGCAGATGATCGCCATTCGCCTCGCCGAGGCAGAAGGCGAGGGCGACCGCGAGCGTATCGAGCACGATGTTTTCTCGGAGAAATTCCTGATCAAGCGCCCCTTGCTGCAGGCGCTCGACCCCGATCCGGCCGGCCCGCCGGTGCTGCTGATCGACGAGATCGACCGCACCGACGAAGCCTTCGAAGCGTTCCTTCTGGAAGTGCTGGCCGACTTCCAGGTGACGGTGCCGGAGCTCGGCACCATAAAGGCGCCGCATCCGCCCATCGTGGTGATCACCTCGAACCGCACCCGCGAAGTGCACGATGCGCTTAAACGCAGGTGTCTCTATCACTGGGTCGGCTACCCGAACGCGGAGCGCGAATTGCAGATCCTGCGCGCCAAGCTGCCGGGCATTGCCAAGAAACTGTCCGAGCAGGTGGTCGCCTTCGTGCAGGCCTTGCGCAAGGAGGACCTGTTCAAGGTGCCGGGCGTCGCCGAGACGCTCGACTGGGCAGGCGCCCTCAGCGAGCTCGACGTGGTGGCGCTCGATCCGGCGACGGTGTCGGACACGCTCGGCGCGCTGCTCAAATATCAGGACGACATCGCCCGCCTCGACGACAGCAAGGTGAAGGCGCTGCTCGACGAGGTGAAGTCGGAGCTCACGGCGGCGGAGTAGTTCTTTTTTCACCTCTCCCCGTTGGGGAGAGGTCGGGGCGCAACGCGCGCCGGGTGAGGGGGATCGGAAGTGGATTTTGAGGCATGATCGATAAGCAGTTCCCCCCTCACCCCGACCCTCTCCCCTCCGGGGAGAGGGAGAAGAGCGGCCGCCTCGCCGAAAACATCCTCTACTTCGCGCGCGCGCTGCGCGCGGCCGGCATTCCCGTCGGGCCGGGCGCGGTACTCGACGCGCTGGAAGCGGTCACCGTCGCGGCGATCGGCAGCAAAGAGGATTTCTACTGGACGCTGCACGCGGTGTTCGTGAAGCGGCACGAGCATACGATTCTGTTCGACCAAGCCTTCAAACTTTTCTTCCGCAAGCGCGGCTATATCGAGCAGTTGATCGCATCCATGCTGCCGGAGGCGACGCGTACGGCGCCGAAGCCGCCGCAGGCCGGCACGCAGCGCGTGCAGGAGGCGCTCTATGGCGGGCTCAACGAGCGCAAGCAGCCGGAACAGCGCGAGGTCGAGGTCGACATGCGGCTGACCGTCTCCGACCGCGAGATCTTGCAGCAGAAGGATTTCGCGCAGATGAGCGCGGCCGAGATCGCCGCCGCCAAGGACGCGATCGCGCGGCTCGCGCTGCCGCTCGATCTGGTGCGCACGCGGCGCCTGGCCTCGGCGCGGCGCGGCCACATGATCGACGTCCGCCGCACCTTGCGCTCAAGCATGAAGGCGGGCGGGGCGGTGATCGATCTGAAATATCTCGGGCCGCGGCTGAAGGAGCCGCCGATCGTGGCGCTTCTGGATATTTCCGGCTCGATGAGCCAGTACACGCGGCTGTTCCTGCATTTCCTGCATTCGATCACCGACGCCAAGAAGCGCGTGACCACCTTCCTGTTCGGCACGCGGCTCACCAACGTCACGCGTGCGATCCGCCAGCGCGACCCGGACGAGGCGCTGGCTTCCTGCTCGGCGCATGTGACGGACTGGTCGGGCGGCACGCGCATCGCCTCCTCGCTGCGCGAGTTCAACAAGAAATGGGGCCGGCGGGTGCTCGGCCAGGGCGCGGTGGTGCTTCTGATCACCGACGGGCTTGAGCGCGATGCCGACGATACGCTATCCTTCGAGATGGACCGGCTGCACCGCTCGTGCCGCCGGCTGGTCTGGCTCAACCCGCTCCTGCGCTTCGACGGCTTCGAGGCGCGCGCCAAGGGGGTGCGGACCATGCTGCCGCATGTTGACGAACTGCGGCCGATCCACAATCTGGAATCGATGAGTGAGCTGGTGCGCGCGCTTTCGGGCGCGTCGGCCAAAGGCTATGACCCGAAGGCGCTGCTGCGGCAGGTCGCCTGAATATTTCCACGTCATGGCCGGGCTTGTCCCGGCCATCCACGCCTGGACTAAAGACGCGGATGCCCGGCACAACGCCGGGCATGACGAAGAGAGAAAGGAGCTGGCAATGCTGGCACGCGATGAAGACATCCTGAAAGCCGCCGAAGACTGGCGCAAGCAAGGCCGCGACGTGGCGCTCGCCACGGTGATGGAGACCTGGGGCTCGGCGCCGCGCCCGGTCGGCTCCAACCTGGTGATCGACCAGGAGGGCAATTTTTTGGGGTCCGTGTCGGGCGGCTGCGTCGAAGGCGCCGTGGTGACCGAGGCCATGGACGTGATCGAAAGCGGCAAGCCCAAGATGCTGGAATTCGGCGTCGCCGATGAGACCGCATGGAACGTGGGACTGTCCTGCGGCGGGACGATCCGGGTTTATGTGGAGAAGGTGGCCTAAGTGAAACTCGACATCCTCCACGCCCTCAATGCCGAGCGCGAAGCGCGCCGCGCCGCCGTGCTGGTGACCGATGTGGAAAGCGGCACGCAGCGGCTGGTCAAGGCAGCCGACGTCGCCAAGGACCCGCTGCGCGATGTGCTGGAAAAGCGTCTGCGCATGGCGAAAAGCGGCATGGAGGAGACGGCGCAGGGACGCGCCTTCCTCACCGTTTACGTGCCGTCGCCCAAGCTCGTCATCACCGGCGCCGTCCACATCAGCCAGACGCTCGCCCCGCTCGGTGCCATGCTGGGGTTCGACGTGACGATCGTCGATCCGCGCACGGCCTTTGCGTCGGAAGAGCGCTTCCCCGACGTGAAGCTGATTGCCGAGTGGCCGGACGAGGCGCTGCCGCCGCTCAATGTCGACCGCTATACGGCCTTTGTTGCGCTCACCCACGACCCGAAAATCGATGACCCCGCGCTCAAGCACGCGCTGGCGCGCGACTGCTTCTATATCGGCGCGCTCGGCTCCAAGAAGACCCATGCCAAGCGCGTGACGCGGCTGAAGGAGGCGGGGCTTTCGGACGCTTCGATCGCCCGCATTCACGCGCCCATTGGCTTGCCGATCGGCGCGGTGTCGCCGGCCGAGATCGCGCTCGCCATCATGGCCGAGATCACCCAGACGCTGCGGCTGAAGGCGGAAAAGGAAGCGGAGGCGGCATGAAATTCGGCGCCGTCCCCGTGCACGAGGCGCTCGGCGCCACCGCGGTGCATTCCATCCGCCAGGGCGATCTCGTACTCAAGAAGGGCACGCTGATCGGCGAGAAGGAAGTGGCCGCGCTCGTGCGCGCCGGCGTCAAAGAAATCGTGGTGGCGCGCGTCGAGCAAGGCGACGTCTCGGAGGACCGCGCCGCTGCGGAAATTGCGGCCGCCATTGCCGGCCCCGGCATCCGCATCGATCGCGCCTTCACCGGCCGCTGCAACCTGTTCGCAGAAGGCGCCGGCGTCCTGGTGGTCGACAAGGACGCCGTCGACCGCCTCAATCAATGTCGACGAAGCGGTGACGTTGGCGACGCTCACCGCCTACAAGCCGGTGGTGGAAGGCGAGATGATCGCCACGGTCAAGATCATCCCCTTCGCGGTCGAAGCGCGCGCGCGCGATGCCGCGGTGGCCGAGGCGCAGAAGGCCAAATCCGTCATCCGCATCGCGCCCTATACGGTGCGCAAGATCGGCGTGGTCTCGACGCTGCTGCCCGGCCTGTCGCCCAAGGTGGTCGACAAGACGCTCAAGATCACGCAGGCGCGGATCGCGCCGGCCGGCGCGACCATCGTCGCCGAAAAGCGCGTGCCGCACGCGAAGGCAGCGCTCGCGAAAGCCATCGACGAAGTGCGCGCCGCCGGCGCCGAGCTTGTGATCGTGTTCGGCGCGTCCGCCATCGCCGACCGCCGCGACGTCATCCCGGCGGCGGTGGAAGCGATCGGCGGCAGCATCGAGCATTTCGGCATGCCGGTCGATCCCGGCAATCTCATGCTGATCGGCCGGCTGCACGGCCAGGCGGTGCTGGGCGCGCCCGGCTGCGCGCGCAGTCCCGAAGGAAAACGGCTTCGACTGGGTGCTGATGCGCCTGCTTGCGGGCCTTCCCGTCACGCGCGCCGACATCACCGGCATGGGCGTCGGCGGCCTGTTGATGGAGATCGTCACCCGCCCGCAGCCGCGCAAAGAACGCGTGCCCGAGAAGGGCCGCAACATCGCCGCCTTGGTGCTGGCGGCCGGGCGCTCGACCCGCATGGGCGCGATCAACAAGCTGATCGCCGAGATCGGCGGCAAACCGCTGGTGCGTATCGCCGCCGAGCAGGCGCTCGCCTCACGCGCCGCGCCCGTCATCGTCGTCACCGGACACGAGCGCGAAAAAGTGGAAGCCGCGCTCGACGGGCTGCCGGTCAGGCTGGTGCATAACCCGGACTATGCCGAGGGCCTCGGCACTTCGCTCAAAGCCGGCATCGCCGCGGTGCCGGCCGCGGCCGACGGCGCGATCGTGTGTCTCGGCGACATGCCGCAGGTGAGCGCGGCCCTGATCGACAAGTTGATCGCCGGCTTCGATCCGGAAAGGGGCGCGCTGGTGGTGGTGCCGAGCATCGCCGGCCGGCGCGGCAATCCGGTGCTGTGGTCGCGCCGATTCTTCCCGGACCTGATGCAGGTCCAAGGCGACATCGGCGCGCGCCACCTGATCGGCGCCTACACCGAGGCGGTCGTCGAAGTGCCGGTCGAAGGCGACGCGGCGCTGATCGACGTCGACACGCCCGAGTCGCTTTCCGCGGTCAAGGCCGAAATCGAGCGCGCCTGAGATTCGAATCGTTGATCGGTTCCCCCGACTCACCGCTAGCTGAAGCCGACGCTTCGGGTAGGGAAGGGGATGACGGACAGCTTCACGCCGGTCATGCGGGCGTTGGTCGCGGTCACGCTGTTGCTGGCGACGCTCGCCCTGATGCTGGTCACCGTGCACACGGCGCGCGCCGCCGGTGCGCTGGCGATCGGCAGTTGCGGCGCGTTCGGCGAGGCCTTCGATTTCCATACCCCTGCCGAGGCGCGCAAGAGCGCGCTCGCCAAATGCACCGGCAAGGCCTGCCGGGTGGTGGTGGTGGTCAGGCGCGGCTGCGCCGCGCTCGCCGTCGATTTCAACGACGGCTGCGGCGCCCATGGCTGGGGCAAGGCCGACCAGCTCGGCCCCGCGCAGAACGTGGCGCTGAAGTCCTGCTACCGCGACGGCGGCAAGGAATGCGTGATCCGCACCTTCTTCTGCGATGCCAAGGGTTGACCAAGAGTTGACCAAGGACTGACCGGGGCTGATCCCGCCGCGGCGCCAAATTGCCGATAAAAAGAGAGAATTATGCGCTTGCGGGAGCGCGTCGTTTGCGCTAAAAACTGACTGACCAGTCAGTCATGATACCTAAACGGGCGCGACCCCTTCAGATAACGCGCCATTTCCGTGATAGATGACTGACGGGTCAGTCATACTTGAGCTCCGGAATCGCGCCCAAAGATGGCGCGCAAGATGGCGGACAAGGATAGCCCGCAAGGATAGCCCGCAAGGACAGCCCGCAAGGATAGCCCGCAAGGATAGCCCGCAAGGATAGCTCCGATGGCCAGACGCTCGCGCCCAGCAAGCGAAGCCACCTCGATCGCCCGCCGCATGCAGCGCTTGCGTGGGGCCGCCTCCGGCGTCAAACGCGATGCGCCGCGCCCGCGCGAGGCGCGCAGCGCCGCCCGCCGCGAGGCGATCCTGGCCGCCGCGCTCGATGAATTCTCGCTGCACGGTTTCGAGGCCGCCCGTCTCGACGAGGTGGCGCGCCGCGCCGGTATCGCCAAGGGCACCATCTATCTCTACTTCCACGGCAAGGAGAGCCTGTTCCAGGAACTGGTGCGCGAAATGCTGACCCCCGTGGTCGGCGCCATCGAGGCGATGGGCGAGGCCGACCTGCCCTTGCGCGCGCTCGCCGACCGCATCGCCGATTTCTTCGTGCGCGAGGTCTACGACACGCGCCGGCGCGACGTCATTCGCTTGATGATGGCGGAGGGTCCGCGCTTTCCAAAGCTCGCCGAGTTCTACTACCGCGAGGTGCTGTCCCGCATCGTCGCCGCCATGCGCGCGCTGCTGGCGCGCGCGGCCGCGCGCGGCGAAGTGCCCGCTAGCCTGGTGGAATACCCGCAGCTTGTCGTGGCGCCGGGCCTCGTCGCCATCGTCTGGTCCGGCCTGTTCGAGCGCTTCGAGCCGCTCGACGTGCGCGCCATGATGAAGACCCATATCGACCTGTTGTTCTCGCGCGGAGAAGCGCCATGAGGTTCAAGCGTGCAGGCCTGGCGGCGGCGGTCGTTGCGGCGCTCACGCTCGCCGGCTGCAATGAGCGCAACGACGACGCTCTGCAGGGCTGGGTCGAGGCCGATTTCGTGTTCGTCAGCCCGGACGAGCAGGGCCGCGTCGAGCAGTTGAGGGTACGCGAGGGCGATCAAGTCAAGAAGGATCAGCTCCTGTTCACGCTCGACGACGATCTGCAGGCAGCCGACGTCAAGGTGAAGGAAGCCGCCGTCACCAACGCGCAGCAGGCCTTCGACCGCGCCAAGGAACTGCTCAGCACGGCCTCCGGCACGCGCAAGACCTACGATGACGCGCAAGCGGCCTTGCGGCAGGCGATTGCCAATCTGGAATGGTCGAAGACCCGTCTGCTGCGCCGTCAGGCCCTGAGCCCCGCCGCCGGCACCATCGAGGAAGTCTATTACCGCCAGGGCGAGACCGTGCCGCCCGGCCGCGCGGTGATCGCGCTCCTGCCGCCGGGCAATCTCAAGATTCGCTTCTTCGCCCCGGAGGGCGTGCTGCCCGCGATCAAATACGGCGAAACGGTCACGGTCTCCTGCGACGGCTGCGACAAGGACCTGAAGGCGAAAGTCACCTTCATCGCCAAGAGCGCCGAATATACCCCGCCGGTGATCTACAGCCGCGAGGAGCGCGCCAAGCTCGTGTTCCTGGTCGAGGCGCACCCGGTGCATCCCGACAAGTTCCGTGTCGGCCAGCCGGTCACCGTCATGCTGCCGAAAGAGCCGGCGCGGTGAGCGAAATCGTCATCGATGTGCACGGCCTGACCAAGCGCTTCGACGGGCGCGCGGTGGTGCGCAACCTGTCCATGCAGGTCAAGCGCGGCACGATCTACGGCTTCCTCGGCCCCAACGGCTCCGGCAAGACCACGACCATCCGCATGCTGTGCGGCCTGCTCACGCCCGACGAGGGCAACGGCACCTGTCTCGGTTTCGACATCCGCACCCAATCGGACGAGATCAAGCGCGAAGTCGGCTACATGACGCAGAAGTTCTCGCTCTACGAGGACCTCTCGGTGCGCGAGAATTTGGAATTCGTCGGCCGCATCTACGGCATCGCCAAGCCGGTCAAGGCGGCGCGGTCGGCCATCGACCGGCTCGGCCTGCACGGCCGTGAGGAGCAGTTGGCGGGTGAATTGTCGGGCGGCTGGAAGCAGCGCCTGGCGCTCGGCGCCTGCACGCTGCCGAGTCCCCAATTGCTGCTGCTCGACGAGCCGACCGCCGGTGTCGATCCCAAGGCGCGGCGCGACTTCTGGAACGAGATCCACGCGCTCGCCGCCGACGGCCTCACCGTGCTGGTCTCCACCCATTACATGGACGAGGCCGAGCGCTGTCATGAGATCGCCTATATCGCCTATGGCGAGCTGCTGGTGCGCGGCACCGTCGAGGAAGTGATCGCCTCCTCGCATTTGACCACGTTCGTGGTCAGCGGACCGACCGGCGAGGGCCTGGTCGAGCTCGCCACCGAGCTCACCGCCCAGGACGGCGTCGATATGGTGGCGCCCTTCGGCAACAACCTGCACGTCTCCGGCCGCGATCCGCATAAGCTCGCAGCGGCGATCGAGCCCTATCGGGCGCGCAAAGGGCTCGACTGGAAGGCCTCGGAGCCTTCGCTGGAGGACGTGTTCATCGATCTGATGGGCCGCGCGCGGGACAATTTCCAATGACCGCCCAGGCCCAGCACGTCGTGACCATGCAGGCCGGCCGACGGCTCTCCGGCGGCGGCTTCTTCCGCAAGACCCGGGCGGTGCTGATCAAGGAGTTCATCCAGCTCAGGCGCGACCGCATGTCGTTTGCCATGATCATCATGATCCCGCTGCTGCAGCTTTTCCTGTTCGGCTATGCCATCAACACCAATCCGCGCCACCTGCCGACCGCGGTGCTGCTGCAGGAGCACAACGACATCGGCCGCGCCATCCTCGCCGCGCTGCGCAACACCGATTACTTCCGTGTGGTCGCCGAGCCGCGTACCGAAGCCGACATGAACGAGCTGATGGCCGCCGGCAAGATTCTGTTCGGCGTCGAGATCCCGGCCCGCTTCGAGCGCGCGGTGCGGCGCGGCGAAAAGCCTTCCATGCTGCTGATTGCCGACGCCACCGACCCGGTCGCCACCGGCTCGGCGCTGAGCGCGCTCGGCCAGGTGGTGCAGTCGGCGTTGGTGCACGAGCGCGGCATCCCGATCAGCACCGAGTTGCCGTTCGAGATCCGCGCCCATGCCCGCTACAATCCGGCCGGCCAGAACCAGCTCAACATCGTGCCGGGGCTGGTCGGCACCATCCTCACCATGACCATGCTGATTTTCACCGCGCTGTCGGTCACGCGCGAGATCGAGCGCGGCACCATGGAAAATCTGCTGGCCATGCCGATCACCCCGGTCGAGATCATGCTCGGCAAGATCGTGCCCTATATCTTCGTCGGCTTCGTGCAGGCCTTTCTGATCATCGGCATCGGCGTGTTGTTCTTCGGCGTGCCGATCCTCGGCAATCTCGCGGCGCTCGCGGGGCTGAGCACGCTGTTCATCGCCGCCAACCTGTCGATCGGCTACACCTTCTCGACCGTGGCGCAGAACCAGCTGCAGGCCATGCAGATGTCGATCATGTTCTTCCTGCCGAACATTTTGCTGTCCGGCTTCGTATTCCCCTTCGCCGGCATGCCGACCTGGGCGCAATGGATCGGCGAATGCCTGCCGCTGACGCATTACCTGCGCATCGTGCGCTCGATCATGCTGAAGGGCTCCTCGCTCGCCGACCTGCGCATCGACTCGCTCGCGCTGTTCGGCCTCATGCTGTTCGCCATGACCATCGCGGTGCTGCGCTTCCGGCGCACGCTCGATTAGGCCGGCGCGACGATTTTAAGGGCTGCGGGGACCGGTTTCGGCCTTTCGGGAACGCTCGCCACCAGACTTTAATTAGACCAACTCTAATCTGAGATCACTTTTGCCTCGCGCGCTTGCAATGGCGCAAGCGGAGGCGATATTGAATTTAGCTATCCACCGCCTTGCGACGCCGGCCGCGTTTGCCCGAACGCAACAACGCGGCTGCACGAGATCGGCCGGCGCTGCGTTCGGAAAGCGGTCCCATAATAAGAGCGGTCCAATGAGACATGCGCGCACCTGCTACTGGCTTTCGGCTTTCGGCGCGGCGCTGTTGCTGCTCGCCGCCGCAAGAGCCGATGCCGCCGCGGAGCAGGTCTTTCGCATGGTCATCGTCAATCAGGCCTTCCAGCCCGACACGCTCACCATTCCGGCCGGGCAGCGAGTGAAGATCATGGTCAAGAACGAGGACACGATCCCGGCCGAATTCGAAAGCAGCGAAGCCCACCGGGAAGTCGTGATCCCCGGCAAAACGGAATTGCCGGTCTATGTCGGCCCGCTCGAGCCGGGGACCTATCATTTCTTCAATGACTTTCATCCCGCCAGCAAAGGCACATTGATTGTCATGAAGAAAGGATAATGAATCAGCGCAATGCGGGGGCGCATCGATTGAAGGAGGCGCGCCGACTGGCGCGCGAGGAAAGCATGTCCCGTCAGGCGACTATTGGGGGGCGAGCGCCGGCTCGGACGGCCGAAAGGCGTCTGCGCTGGCTGGAGCGTTTCGTCGCGGACCACCGCGACAAGCTAGCCTGGATTCACGTGGGCATGTTCTTCGGATTCATGGCGCTGATGATCGTGCCGCTGTTTCTACCGCTGCCACCCGACCACGCGACCTTCTACGACAACTTCACGCTGTTTGCGAATTTCATCATCTGGGGCCTGTGGTTCCCGCTGGTGTTTGTGTCGGTGATCTTCACCGGGCGAAGCTGGTGCGGCGTGCTCTGCCCGCTCGGCGCCGCCTCGGAATGGGCGAACGGCGTCGGCCTGAAGCGCCCCGTGCCGCGCTGGGTGCGCTGGGAAGGCACGCCCATCATCAGCTTCATCGTCATTACCGTGCTGGCGCAGACCGTGGACGCGCGCGGTTTTCCGGACGGCATCGCCGTCGTGTTCGGTCTGGCGTTCGCGTGCGCCTTCGTGCTCGGCCTCGTTTACGGTCCCGGCAAGAAGAAGCGTCCCTGGTGTCGCCACATGTGCCCGATCGGACTGATGCTGGGCGTGTTCTCGCGCATCGGCGCGGTGCAATTCGCGCCCAAGCGGCCGCGCGCCGGCGGCGATGCCTATACCGAAAAAGGCCTGTGTCCGACCATGATCGACCTCAATCGCAAGACCGAGTCGCGGCACTGCATCGAATGCTTCCGCTGCGTTCATCCGGAGACCAAGGGCGGGCTGAAGCTGCTTGCGCGCTGGCCGGGCAAGGAGGTCGTCGAGATCCGCAAGTACAATCCGAACGCCGCTGAAATCTGGTTTCTCTTTCTGGCCACCGGGCTTTCGATCGGCGGCTTCCTGTGGCTGGTGCTGCCGCAATACGACCGGCTGCGTCAGTCGATCGGAACGTGGACCATCGAGCACGGCTGGTATTGGATCGGAAGCGCGGGGCCGTGGTGGCTGATGTCGGTCAATCCGGCGGGGCGCGAGGTCTATACCTGGCTCGATTTCTTCATGATCACGGTTTTCATGCTGGCCTGCGCGGTGGCGCTCGCCGCGGTGCTGGCGGCGCTGACTTCGCTATCGAGCTGGCTTGCCGGCAGGCTCGGCGGCGATCTTGCCTTTCGCGCGCGCTTCGTCGAACAGGCCTACGCCTATATGCCGGTCGCCATGGTGTCGCTAGTGATCGGGCTGGGCGGCGAATTGTTCGAAGCGCTGCCGCTGCTCGGCATTCCGGCGACGCTGATCCCGGCGATCAAGCTCTCATTGTTCGCGCTGGGGGTGCTGTGGAGCCTGGTGCTGGGCAGCCGCCTTCTGGCGGCGCAAGGCCTGCGCGGCATCAAGCAGTCGCCGGCGTTGCTGCCGCTCTTTGCCGGGGTCGCCGTCATCGGGCTCGCCTGGTGGCCGGCGATCTTCGGTCTTTAGGCGCCAGCCATCAATCGCAGGAGAAAAAGAAAATGCGCAAATTCGCGTTGGGTTTGATCGCCATGCTGGCAGCGCTCTGCTGCGGCCCGGCATTCGCGGCCGAGCATCCAATCGGCGATCCGGTGGTCGTCGACGGCATGATCATGCGGCCGGTCTATCTGCAGCCCGTGCACATGGCGCCGATGCTGCCGGGCATGGACAAGGGGCCGTTCGACGCGCATCTCGAACTCGACATCCATGCCGACAAGGACAACAAGCAGGGCTTCAACCCGGGCAGTTGGATTCCCTATCTGACCGTCAGCTATCTGATCCAGAAGGAGGGGACCGATTGGTCGACCTTCGGCACCATGATGGTCATGACCGCCGACGACGGCCCGCATTACGGGGTCAACGTCAAATTCAACGGGCCGGGAAAATACCGCGTCAGCCTCAAGATCGCGCCGCCGCCCTATAACGGCTTTTTGCGCCACACCGACAAGGAAACCGGCGTGCCGGAATGGTGGGCGCCGATCGAGCACAGCTGGTCGTTCGTCTATGTCGGGACCGGCCACAAGGGCGCGTACTGACGGGCGGCCTTGGCCGTCAGTCGCGCTGGAGGAAGCCGAGCCTGAGATAAGCGCTGGAGCGGCTGTCGGAATCGATCGCCCAGCCGCCGGCGGCCGACCATTCGGCGTCGCCGGTCTTGAGGCTGGTCATATGGAGGCCGACGCGCCATTGCGCGTAGCCGTCGCCGCCATAGACCTGCGTCTCGGGCCCGACATAGAACGGCTCGTCGAGCACCCGCCAGCCGATCGCCGCGCGCGCGGCGTAATTGGCGCCGACCGTCGAGAACGAGGCATCGCCCGCCAACATCGTGCTCGGCGTGGGCTCATTCCACAGCTCGATGGCGACGCGCAGGCCGAAAGCGGGGCCGCGCAGCCGGTTGGCCGGGTCGTCGGGCCACAGCCGGTGATTTTCGTATTCCGGCCCGAAGAAGACCTTGGCCTCGAAATGGTTGCGCGCGACCCGAAAGCCCGGCAGCGCCTGTGCCACCAGTTCGCCGCCAACCACCTCGTCGCCGCCCAGGCTGCCGGCGTTGTAGCGGTAGAGGCCGCCCGAGAGCAGGAACTTGAACAGAAACCCGTCCTGTTCGAATCCATCGGGGGCATAGAGCATGCCGCCATAGGCGAAGGCGCCATTCGCCCAGATGTCGCGACCCGAGAACAGAATGATGCGCGCGGTCTCGTCGTCGTCGCCGGCCCGGACAGGGACCGGCGCTACGCATACGCAACAAACAAAAAAGGCCGCGGCGACGAGTGCCGCCGCGCGGACGCGCCTTCGCCAACGCATGGAGGCTCCCCAGCCCCTCGAAACGGCCGGCCGTTACGCGATACATGACCGGGATACCTACAACTAGACAGCGATAGTGGCGTGTTGTCTACAACCACATGAGACACGCTGGGGTAGTGATCGGTTGCGGTCAGGCCGCCCGCTTGGCCAGCCGGCGCGGTGGGCCGCCGAGCGTGCGGCGGATCATGGCGGTGAAGGCGCTCGGGCTGGCGTAGCCGACCGAGGCGGCAGTCTCGGCCACAGAGGCACCGTCGGCGAGGCGCGCCAGCCCGTCCATGGCGCGCAGCCGCGCGCGCCATTCCGCGAAGCTCAAGCCGGTCTCGCCGCGGAACAGACGGGCGAGCGTGCGGCGGCTGGCGCCGGCCTCCTTCGCCCAGCGATCGAAGCCGTGCTCAAGGCCGGAATCGTCGAGCAGGGCGCGCGCCACCCGCAGCGCGCGCGCATCGCGGGGCATCGGTACGCTAAGCCGCCGCTCCGGCAGGCGGGCAAGCTCGGTCAGGATCAGCCTGGCGACGGTGCCACCGCGGCCGCTCTCCGGGTAGTCGGCCGGCTCCTCCAACAGCGCCAGGATCAATTCGCGCAGCAGGCCGGAAATCTCCACCAGCACCGGCGCGGCCGGCAGGCCGGCGCAGGCTGCCGGCGCGATATAGACCGTGCGCATCTCGACGTGGCTGCGCATGGTCACGCTGTGCGGCCATTGCGGCGGCAGCCAGAGCGCGCGCGCCGGCGGCAGGATCCAGGCGGCCTCGGCCGTCTCCACCCGCATGATGCCGCTGGTGGCGTGCAGAATCTGTCCGCGCCGGTGCATGTGGAGCGGGATGCGATGGCCGGGCGCGATGCCGCGCGCCATGACGGCGACCGGCCGCGGCGCGTCGTCCAGATTGCGGCGATAGACCGGGGTAGGGCTGTTCATCGCGGTTCCTGGCGGCTCCTTGCGGTCTGGCCCGAATGCGACGAAAATCGACCGAACATCGCCAAAAGGCAAGGCTATATAAGGCTCCCGAATCCCTTAAAAAGCCAGGCCGCGAAAGCCCGCATGACCTCGACCCATTTCGTTCCCGACGCCGCCGCCCGTCGCTCGATTCAGTTCCTCAACGTCGCGCACGGGCTCACGCATTTCGTGCTGCTGATCTATCCGACCGTGGTGATCGGGCTCGATGTCGTCTACCACCGCAGCTATTCGGAGATGATCGCGCTGTCGACGGCGTCGTTCGTGTCGTTCGGCGTGTTCTCGCTGCCGGCCGGCTGGCTCGCCGACCGCTGGAGCCGGCGCAACATGATGGCGCTGTTTTTTGCCGGCTGCGGCGTCTCGCTCGTAGCCTGCGCCGTCGCGCCCAATCTGCCGATGCTGGCGGTGGGGCTGTTCGGGCTCGGCATGTTCGCGGCGATCTATCACCCGGTCGGCATGGCCATGCTGATCGAGGCGAGCCAGGCGCGCGGACGCACGCTCGCCTTCAACGGCGTGTGCGGTAATCTGGGCGTCTCGTTCGCCGCCGGAGCCAGCGCGGTGCTGGCGACCTGGCTCGGCTGGCGCTCGGCCTTCCTGGTGCCGGCGGTCGTGTCGCTGGCGATCGCGGTCTTCTACGTCTGGGTCACACCCGACGACGGCCACCACGTCAAGAGCCGCGTGTCGAAGCCGGCGGTGCCGCTGACGCCGCGGCTTGCCGTGCTCATGTTCGGCCTGTTCATCGCGATCGCGCTGTGCTCGGGCACCACGTTCAACCTGCTCACCATCGCGCTGCCCAAGATTATCGACGAGCGGCTTGCCGCAAACGTGCCGCTGCTGCTCGCCGGCAGCGTGGCGACGCTGGTGCTGATCTGCGGGGGGCTCGCGCAGCTCTGCGTCGGGCGGCTGGTCGAGCGTTTCACCGCGCACAATATGTTCGCGGCCATTACCGTGATGGGCTTCCTCGGAAACCTGTGGGCGGCCTACGCCGACGGCATTCCGCTGATGATCGCGTTGGCGATTGCGATCGCGGCGATCTACGGGCAGGTGACGGTCAACGACATGGTGCTGGCGCGCTACACGGCGGACGCCTGGCGCGGCCGCGTCTATGCCGTGCGCTATTTCCTGCTGTTCATCAGCGCAGGCGCTGCGATCGGCATGATCTCGCTGCTGCATGCGCGCGGCGGCTTTACGCTGGTGCTGGCGGTCAATGCGGCGATTGCCTTTGCCATGTGCGTCGCTACGGTGGCGATGGCGTTCATGGTCAACACGATCGAAGGCAGACGCGAGGCGCCGCAGCCGGCGGAGTAGGCATGGCGCTTCCATTCAATTTTTGCCGAAGGCCAATGATGCGGCCAATAGTACAACCAACAATTGACTCCATCTGCTGCCAGGGTATCGTTTTCAGGCTTCTGGGGGTCAAATGGTCTTGTTTTGTGCAGCATTGCTGGTCGTAGCTGCCGGCCTATATGCCTCGCCGCTCTTGGCGGCAGACATGCCGGCGAATGGCACTCCTTCCTTAAATGGACACATAGCAGCACCCGCGTGGACCGGCTTTTATGCTGGTTTGAATGCTGGCGGAGTGTGGGTGGATTCGGCTGGTACGAAAAGCAATGGATTCACTGGCGGCGGGCAGATTGGGTTCAATTGGCAGGTCGAATCCGTCGTTTTCGGCCTAGAGGCAGATATTCAGGGTACTACGCTTAGCCAAACCACCACCGGTTCAAATGCGGCGGGCACGCTCGTTGTCACGGAGACAGCAAGGGCAAACTTCTTCGGCACGGTTCGTGGGCGGGCTGGGTACGCATTTGGCGCATGGTTGCCTTACATAACAGCTGGTTTGCTTTATACGACTATCGAACATCAGGGGGCAGGCGTTACTGGAGTCGTGGGCACTTACTCGGCCTCAAATGCGAAGTCTGGTTGGACGTTCGGCGGTGGAGTTGAATGGATGTTTGCTCCGCACTGGAGCGCAAAGCTTGAATATCTTTATGCTGAAATCAATGGCTATACCAACACCTACACGACTACGGCTCCGTCAATTATAGCAACATACGACGACCTACACGCCAACATCGCGCGCATAGGCGTGAATTATCATTTCTGAGCTGCACGTTGATTCCGACGCCTTCTAAGCCGCCGTGCCGCGCTAGAACAGCGGCGGGATCAGGTCGTCGACCTTCACGCGCATGCGCTTCTTCACGTTGGCGACGATGCGGCTGCGGTGGCAGGCTTTCGGATCGCGGCAGTAGCAAAGCAGCGCGATGCGCTTGCCCGACCTGATGAGGTCGACCAGCTCGGCCAGTTCTTCTTGCGGCTCGGCTTGTCTTGATGTGCTTGTCGTAGATGCGCCAGAGCGTGTCGTAGTCGCCCGACCGAGCGGCGGCGCGGCCTTCCGCCGGCGTGCCGAGCTTCTGCAGATGCAAATAGCCGATGCCCTTTTCGTCGAGTGAGGCGGCGAGCTGGCGCTTGGAAAAGCCCGGCCGGCGCGAGGCCGCCACCGCGCGGGTATCGACCAGGAGGTCGATTTTGGCGCGCTTGAGCTCGTTCAACACCGCGGCGGGCTTGGCCTGCGCGTAGCCAATCGTAAACAAAGGGTGCATCGGAGCGTCACAGGATTGACACGAATGCAAAGTATATAGGCGTCAAGTGACGAAGCGGAAGCGACAAGCGCGCTTCGTCCGGCGGCCACTACGAGACAGGCGACGGCGGATGTAACCGCGCCTTTTCGTCGGTGGTCGTTTTCATTTGCGGCCCTTCGCTCCCGAAAGCCGTGCGATCAGCGCCATGGCCGCGGCCGGCGCGCGCACCTTGGCTTCGTGGATGAAATAGACGAAGACGTCGCGCGGCTTCTTCGACGCTGCGTTCTTGTCGACTTTCGGCAGGTCCTTCGGTTCGCCGCCTTGCGCCCAGGCTCTTGCGCGCTTGGCCCAAGCATCCAGCGCCTTGGGCGGATAGCCGGCCTTCAGCTTCTCATTGCCTTTCTGCAGCCGCGCGTAGACGAAGTCGCTGGTGATATCGGCGATTTCGGCATAGCTGTCGTGCTCGGCATAGACGATAGCGACGCCGAATTTGCGCGCCAACGCGATGAAGGCGGGCGTCTTGAAGCTGTCATGGCGCGGCTCGACGGCATGGCGCAAGGCGTGGCCGTCGAATTTCGGCGGCAGCAGTTCGAGGAATTTGCCGAAATCGGCTTCGTCGAACTTCTTGGTCGGCGCGAACTGCCAGAGCAGGGGGCCGAGGCGGGGGCCGAGCTCGGCGATGCCCGAACTCGAGAAACCGCTTGATGGAGTTGCCGGCCTCGCCCAGCACCCGCCGGTTGACGGCGTAGCGCGGGCCCTTCAGCGAGAAGATGAAATCGTCCGGGACTTCCGACGCCCATTTGCGGAAAGTTTCGGGTGCCTGCGTGCGGTAGAAGGTGCCGTTGACCTCGATCGAGGTCAGGCGCTCGGCCGCGTACTCGAGCTCGCGCGCATGCGGCAGGCCCTTGGGGTAGAACACGCCACGCCAGGGCTCATAGGTCCAGCCACCGATGCCGCAGTAGATGGTTCCCGACTGTCATGGCCTGATTCTAGGAGCGCTCATTTCGATTGCGACGACCCGAATTCTGCCATGGCTTGTCGCGAGCGGGGATAAGTTTGTGCCGGTTTTCGGCGGTGCCGTTTGGCGGATAGGGAGCGGTCGATTCACGCCTCTGGAAGGCCGGCATAGACCTTCGCGAGCGGCAGGTCGATACCCAGGTCTTCGATACGAACGGCATGCTCTTCCCCGCTGACGACCTGAGGGCCGGGCGCAAATCCATCGGCGCCGCGCAGCCAAACCCAGGCCTTGGGCTCATCCTGGCTGAAGACGAGATAGGCTCGCACTGTCGGCAGCTTCAGATATTCCGCGGCCTTGTCGCCGAGATCGATCGACGCCGTCGATGGCGACAGCACTTCCACCACCAATGCCGGTGAGGTTGCGGTATAATCCTTGCCGCCTCCGCCGATGGCATCGACGAGGATGTCCGGATAGCGCAGCGTTTCCGGCTCTGCGTCGAGCCCAAACTCTGCGATGACCTGCCAGCGTTGCGGATCGAGCTGGCTGCGCAGGGCCACGTAGAGATTGCCCACGATAAGCCCGTGCCGCCGCGAGACACCCGGCATCATAACGACACGGCCTTTCACCAACTCAAAGCGTTCCTCGCGGCCATCGGCCCAGGCGAGGAAGGCGGCTTTGTCCATATGGGTCGGCAGGTGGACATTCATGACGGCCTCTCGATGGGCAAATTTAGCGAATTCCATGGCCGGAGAAAGGGCGTTGTCGCGGCGCTGGAAGGCGTTCGTAGGTCCAGCCGGCGGTGCTGCAGTGGATTTTTGCCGTTGCCATGACCCATTCACTTAGGAGCCGCGCGTTTCATTGCGACCCGAAATCTGACAGAGTCCTTCCGCGCGGGGAAAACTTATTTTCGCTCGCCGTTATTCCGAGACGCGATCCACGCTCGCCAAACCTCAGAATCACAAAAAGGCAAAAGGCCCGGGAAATGCTCCCGGGCCTTTGCATTTTTCGCGTGTGAGCGAATGGATCAGAAGTCCATGCCGCCTCCGGGACTTCCGACGCCCATTTGCGGAAAGTGGCGGGTGCCTGGGTGCGGTAGAAGGTGCCGTTGACCTCGATCGAAGTCAGGCGCTCGGCGGCGTACTCGAGCTCGCGGGCTGCGGCAGGCCCCTGGGGTAGAACACGCCACGCCAGGGCTCGTAGGTCCAGCCACCGATGCCGCAGTAGATGTTTCCCGACTTCATGGCCCGACTCTAGGCGCGCCTTGTTTGATTGCGCGACCCGAATTCTGCCACGGGTTTCGCGAGCGGGGATAAGTTTGGGCCGAAAAAAACGAAGGCCCGAGATTTCTCCCGGGCCTTCGCGTTTCGTGCCGTGTCAGCCGGATCAGAAATCCATGCCGCCCATGCCGCCGCCGCCGCCCGGCATGGCCGGAGCCTGCTTCTTCGGAATTTCGGCGACCATGGCCTCGGTGGTGATCAGCAGACCCGCCACCGAAGAGGCGTTCTGGATCGCCGCCCGCACCACCTTGGTCGGGTCGATGATGCCCTTGGTGAGCATGTTGCCATACTCGCCGTTCTGGGCATCGAAGCCGTAGGAGTACTGATCCTTGTCGAGGATCTTGCCGACCACGACCGAGCCGTCAGCGCCGGCATTGGTCGCAATCTGGCGCGCCGGAGCCTGGATCGCCTTGCGGACGATGTCGACGCCGTGCTTCTGGTCCTCGTTCACGGTCCGCACGCGCTTGAGCGCCTCGACCGAACGCAGCAGGGCGACGCCGCCGCCCGGCAGGATGCCTTCCTCGACCGCGGCGCGGGTGGCGTGCATCGCGTCGTCGACGCGATCCTTGCGCTCCTTCACCTCGATCTCGGTGGCGCCGCCGACGCGGATCACCGCAACGCCGCCCGCCAGCTTGGCGAGCCGCTCCTGCAGCTTCTCCTTGTCGTAGTCGGAGGTCGTCTCCTCGATCTGCGCCTTGATCTGCGCCACACGCGCCTCGATGTCGGCTTTCTTGCCGGCGCCGTTGACGATGGTGGTGTTTTCCTTATCGATCATCACCTTCTTGGCGCGGCCGAGCATGTTGATGGTGACGTTCTCGAGCTTGATGCCGAGGTCTTCGCTGATGGCCTGGCCGCCGGTCAGGACGGCGATGTCCTGCAGCATGGCCTTGCGGCGATCGCCGAAGCCCGGCGCCTTCACCGCCGCGACTTTCAAGCCGCCGCGCAGTTTGTTGACCACCAGCGTGGCGAGCGCCTCGCCTTCCACGTCCTCGGCCACGAGCAGCAGCGGCTTACTGGTCTGCACCACCGACTCCAAGAGCGGCAGCAGCTCCTGCAGGCCCGACAGCTTCTTCTCGTAGATCAGGATGTAGGGGTCTTCCATCTCAACGCGCATCTTGTCGGCGTTGGTGATGAAGTAGGGCGAGATGTAGCCGCGGTCGAACTGCATGCCCTCGACCACGTCGAGCTCGGTCTCCAGGCTCTTGGCCTCTTCGACCGTGATGACGCCCTCGTTGCCGACCTTCTGCATGGCCTTGGCGAGGAAGTCGCCGATCTCTTTATCGCCGTTGGCCGAGATGGTGCCGACCTGGGCGATCTCTTCGTTGGAGGTGACCTTCTTGGAGTTCTTCTCCAGGTCCGCCACGATGGCTTCGACGGCGAGATCGACGCCGCGCTTCAGGTCCATCGGGTTCATGCCGGCGGCAACCGCCTTGGAGCCTTCCTTGACGATGGCCGCGGCCAGCACGGTCGCGGTGGTGGTGCCGTCACCGGCGAAGTCGGACGACTTCGAGGCAACCTCGCGCACCATCTGGGCGCCCATGTTCTCGAACTTGTCCTCGAGCTCGATTTCCTTGGCGACGGTGACGCCGTCCTTGGTGATGCGGGGCGCGCCGAACGACTTGTCGAGCACGACGTTGCGGCCCTTGGGGCCGAGCGTGACCCTCACGGCGTTGGCGAGAATGTCGACGCCGCGCAACATGCGGTCGCGCGCGTCGACTGAGAATTTGACTTCCTTGGCAGACATTTGAGTTTCACTCCGATGTTGACCCTCATCCTGAGGAGGCGCGTAGCGCCGTCTCGAAGGATGAGGCCAATGAGTTCTGACGTTTCGGACCTCATCCTTCGAGACGCGCCCTGCGGGCGCTCCTCAGGATGAGGGTTGCTCGCTGTGCGCGTTAAGCGGCTTTCTTCTTCGCGGCGGCGCCGCCTTCGATGACGCCCATGACGTCGCTCTCCTTCATGATCAGGAGATCCTGGCCGTCGATCTTGACTTCGGTGCCCGACCATTTGCCGAACAAGATGACGTCGCCGACCTTCAGGTCGATCGGCACGAGCTTGCCGGCCTCGTCGCGGCCGCCGGGACCGACGGCGACGATTTCGCCCTGGCTCGGCTTCTCTTTGGCGGTGTCGGGAATGATGATGCCGCCGGCGGTCTTCTCCTCGGCATCGATGCGCTTGACGACGACGCGGTCGTGAAGCGGACGGAACTTCATGGCAGTCCTCCTAAATTATTGAAAATTCGCTTTTTTCGGTCGCTGTCGGTCCCCCTCCAGCACCTGGCGCTGAGATGGCGCGCGGAAATTTGGCCTGCAAGGGGTCGGCGAAAATTTTTTAGCACTCCTCGGCGCGGAGTGCCAACGAATTAGAAAATCCAGCAGGTTCAATGGTTAACGCGGGCGCTGGAACCGCGGGTGGGGCGGCGGGGTTCATTATGCCCGCCGTCACTCCGGCGCCGGGGAGGTCTGTTAGCAGGGCTGGGACATTGCTGCTAACGCCTTGATTTTAAACAACTTGTTTACCTTTTCGGCTTGCAATGGGAGGCGCCGGAAACGGAAACTCGACATCCGAAAGACGGAGGATTCGATGGTTTCGACGGTTTCGAATGATTTCGCCAAGCAGGTCAAAGGTTACGGCCTGACCACCGCGCATATCCTGTATCGGCGTCCCGATCATCATTGGCTGCTGCAGTCCTACGTCTGGCAGAACTACGACATGTTCCCGGAATTCCCGGAGCTGCAGCGCTTCCTGACCTTCTGGCGGGAAAAGCTGGAAGGGCCGTTGCATTCGGTACAGGTGGCGCATTGCAATCTGATCAAGCCGGCCGAACTGAGGCCGGTCAACGGCGAGTTCAGGCTGCACTGATCCTCTTCCCTCATGGTGAGGAGCGCGCGCAGCACGTGTCTCGAACCATGAGGCCTCGGCGCCCGCGGCCATCCTTCGAGACGCGGCGCTTGCGGGCCGCTCCTCAGGATGACGGTTGAGTTTGCCGCAGACATGCGGCATCGCCCGTATTCTTTTGTCGGCCCGGGGTAGGCCCTCGTCGAGTGCCGCCCGCTCCCGGAAAGAGAACCGAGGGCGCGCGGGACGCTCTCAGGCCCCGAAGGACCCGCGGGCCTCGACGCCTCGCGACATCGAGGCTTGTCGAAACCGGTCGTGCCGCAAGTCCGCCAGTCCCAAGGCGTCCCGCGCGCGGTGTTTTAGGTTTGCTCCGCATCGCCCCCGGTGGACTTCCCGTTTCAGGCGCCACGCCTTTCGGCACAGGCGCCTATCCACCGCTTTGAGCCCGGACCGATGCCCGCTCGCCTGTGACCGGCAGCGAGCCTCGGCCATCACGGGGACCCGGCGGCGCACGGCCGGTGCGCCGGGACGTCTGCGGCTTGGACCGCCGGGCCCTTGCACCGCATCTCCGATGCAAGGTCATTCCCCGGCCACCGCTCCCCGCCCCGTGTCTGAAGATGCTTGCGCAGACACCCCTCGGTAACGAGGCGGGGGTTATATCATAGCGGCGCCAGTTCCGTTTTTTGACCACAGACGTAAATTTTTCACGGGCCCCGCCCGATGGACCGCTCGATAGTGCAAAAGGTTCGACACAAGGTGCGGAAGGAGAAGCATGCGTGGCGTACCGTCAAGCGGTAAAAAGGTGCTCTCCAGCCGAAGCGCAATGGTGGCGTTGGTAAGGCGGACAAGTGGAAATGGGCGTAGCTTGGGGACCGCGACGACCCGGACTTCGCCCTCCTCCATGGGGCATGACAGCCGAGATCCTCATTACTACAGAGAACTTCATGTACGTCACTTACTTCGACGAGGTAAGGCAGACCCTAAGCAAGGTCAGCACAGCTACTGGGTCGGCGGCATCTGCGTTAAGATGGACCACATTGCTGGGCTAGAAGCTCAGGTAAACGCTATCGCCCAAGAAGTATTCGAACTCGGTGGAGTTGACGACCGCTACGGAGTTCCACGCTAAGGCTATTTACTTTGGTAAATTTCCGTTCCGGGACTGGAAGCCCGACAAAAGGCTTCAAATTCTCATGCGTCTCGTAGACATCATCGCCCAGCCGAATGTCATTGTCGTGTCTACGCGAAGATGAACGTAGCCAAATTGTATGCCCCAGAGAAGGCGGCCGAATATGCCTTTGCGCATTTCTGCGAGAGAGTACAGAATGTTGGTCGGTGATACCAAAACCTTAATCATTGGTGATATGGACGCTCACCAAGTTAACAAAACAATTCAAGAGTTCTCAGTACCGCATCAAGGGAACACCTTGGGAGTACGGACGCGAAATCCCAAGCATTATTGATTGCGTCCACTTCGCACACTCGCACCACTCACGCATGATCCAGCTTGCGGATGTTTATCTGTTCGCGACTACTTACCACCATTCCGGTCGAAAAGGTGAAATGGCAGACAAATTCACCGCCGAATTGGAAACGCGAGCATTGGACCGCGGCGTCAAAGCTGGCCGAGTTAAGCTCAGAGTGGTGGTGTTAGCGCTCGCGCCGACGCCGAAATGTTCCAAACAAGTTTTGGCGGCGAACTTATTTCGAGCTAAATTGAAAGCGGGTTTAGCGTAACGCATCGAGCATTTCGACTTTTCCAGCGGCTCCACACAAGCGAATGTAGACCTCCGCCGAACGGCCTTCGGCAAGTAACGTGTGGAGCCCATTCGCTACCCACGATCTTGTTGCGGCGTTCAAGCTATCGAGCTTTACGGCCACATTGACAAATTCTCTTGAGCCGTCTTGGCTTTCTAGTACGAACCCTTTTAGTGTCAGCCCGTCTTTATCAAATTGACGGTTGACGACCTTTCCAATGGTCCGAGCGCCCCAGCAATCACTATCCGGGCTTAAGTTGGATAAGGAAAGAAGTTTGGTATTTGTTTTGTCAAGATGATATCGCGGCGTCGTAGTAATTTTCTCACCTGCAACAAGTGCCGAGACTCGACGACTGAGTACGCGACTATTTTCAGAGTTAATTTTCCAGTTACCTGAACTCTTGTCCCAGCCTAAATTGATTGACGCAGATCCAGTCGAACGTTTTGAATTGTTAGATGCGCCCCAGTCGACTATCCCCCGTACGTTACAAGAAGTATCGCTCTCACATAAAACCGACAACGATCAGGCCTGATGGAATAGTCTCTTTCTGGCCAGTGACGAAAAAACGCCTGCTTGTTTGAAAAAACAGCCGCCTTTGTCTTCTCTTTTCCAAAATAATTTACGTCATTGGCATACACGTCGTTAAGGAAAATCATCGCGCTGGCAGTTTTGCGGTTTGTTGCCGTAACGAACCTATATGTGTTTGACTTGATTGCGGCGAGCCGAAGATTTTCACCGTCGCGGCGAGCGGGCCTTTGTTCGGTCTGCGCTGGCTTATCATTCGCGACCGATGTTCGTTTAATTTGCTGAACATCTTACGACCGGTACGCCGGGGATCCGAAAAACTTAGCCATTGAATACCCTGTGGCAGCGGACTGGTGATGTATAAAACAGCAGATGTAGAAAGGCCAAGCTGATTTAAGTACGCACCGACCAAAGCGTTGCCAGCCGAACTAATTGCGGGTTGACCACCGTTGCTCTGTGTACACTGCGTGAAATCCGACTTTGGCCGTTCTCGCCCATGAGCCTTGGTACCCCGCCGAGCCATGCGAGTGCGCACGCAGATGCGCATTGGACCCCGTCTGGAACTAGAGTTGCGAATCCTTTTAAATGAATTGCTCGCCCAATCTCGATACCTGCGTAAAGATTTCCTCCTGGACTTTGCAGAACGACCAAAGCTCCCTGAGTGCCGAGCGCGAGATCAATAAATTTTTTCTCGTCTCCAAGCACCAACTCACCTGAAATTGCGATGATGTCTGGGCCGCTGTTTGTAGGTGTCCTGCTGAATTCGGAAGCACTCTGACGCATCTGGGAAAATTACACTGAGAGCTACAGAGATCGCGAGATCAATATCCAAACAGTCAGACGCGTGCGACGCGCAAATACGATCGACCAAAGCATTGAAGTACCCGCCGTTTAGACCCTTAGAATTCAAAACTTTAGCGGCAAAGTTGTCGTACTTCCAGTCCGTCCGAGGGAGGCGGGAGCTCGCGAAAGACCGGGGTGCGGTGGCTTCCCCGCGATTGCCGTGCGCTGGCTAAATTTGTCCAACCCAACTCACGTGCGTAGCGCGGAAAAGTCGGTCGGCGAAAATTCGCCGCTGATCGCGCTGCCCAGATTATTATGATGACCCACCTGCAAGAACCATAGTGGCGAAGTATTATTGTTTAGGCGCGACAAAGTTACGGAGGATAACATGACACATGTAATATGCCGTCTTGTGTGGGCTGATGAATACAAATCGAAGAAAGAGCCATTTGATGCTGGAAACATGAAATATCCCGCATTACAAAAGTCGCCGGTGAATTGTTGAATTTTGCAAACGAAAACGGATATGCGTATGGTTTCGTTGAAGATAATCGCGACTGGTTGCGGCTTGAAAGCCTTGGCGCGGCTGCGGATGCGAAACAAGTAGACGGCATCACTGTTATTTGGTGCGCCTTAGAGACAAACAGAGACGCCATCTCAGGGTTGTTGGATGGTATGATAACGCAACGGCATATCGCAAGCGTCAGTCACCAAAGCGCGCGTTTACCCCGGGGAGATTGGCCCTACCAATTTAAGACCAAAATAGAAGATGCACATTCAATCCCATCCGCAGAGCGGTATCTTGAAGTGCCAACGCGAATTAAGCGCACTGACAAAGGATATATTGGTCAAAGAAACTGGCATTTTCCAGAGCAACACTATCAACAATACTCGCGCTTCTTAGCGGCTTTCAAAGAAATGAAGCTTGGCCAAGTGATCACCAATGCCGGTAAGAATGTAGACCGAGTAGCGTTTGAAGAGGGGGAGCGGTCATTCGCCGAAACGAGCATGATTCCGGCGAGAAACCCACAGCTAATAAAAGCTGCGAAAGCACGCTACGGCTTTAACTGCCAAGTATGCCACTTCAATTTTGAAAATAGATATGGTGCCCTAGGGAAAGACTTCATTGAGGTTCACCACCTGTTGCCAATGTCGGAGCGAAAAGGTCGATCTAAGACGACTACGGACGATGTTCGAGTTGTATGTGCAAACTGTCACAGAATGATCCATCACGGGCCAAAGCTTTTAAAGATATCGGAGTTAAAGGGCCTCCTAACCTAAGACCCTAGCGTTCAAATCGACGGGATGCGCCGCCAACGCCACAATGCGCGGGCGACCATGCCCATTGCAGCGGGGGCAGGACACATCGCGAAGCGCGACACGGATTGAGGCCACGGGATCGCGCGACTTCACCCGCAAATCCAAGGTCTACCAAAGGCCCGTAACTGTCGCACGCGATCACGAGCCAAGGATACTTGGAGGTGATCGCTGCTGCAATCTTTGGCCAGAACCACGCAGAGCCCTTGGCCGAAAGACGGGCGTTAAAGCGGCGCACGGTCGCCAGCGCGTCGTGTTGTCGTGAATTTTGTCGTATCGGTGATTGTAGCCCATAGTCATGGCCCCCCTCTGAGCGGGAGCCGATAGAACGGTCATGCGACAGCATGATCAATCAGTCCCGTTAACGCGTTATATTTGTCGAAGCTCGTTGAGGAATTCCTGCAGAACTTGATTGAGGTTCTTGTAGACGCGGGCCTCGGCGAAATGTTTCTTCAAGTCCGACGCGATCTGCGCTTTTGAACGAGCGTCCTCCTTAGTTTTTGCCGCCCATTCTCGTCCCGGATGCAATGTATCCCACGGAGAGCGTTTATTGGCGGGGGTCTCGGCAGCATCACCATGCTTGCCAAGCCCATAGAGGATCGCCGTTTCACTGTTCCAAATTGGCTTGAATAAATGGATTAGAAAATCCTCGGCGGCGGTCTCATAGCCGCTCTGCACGACGGAGGAAGCGACATCGGAAATCCTCGATCGATAACGTCGATGCGGCCTTGGAGATATTTTTCCGGTGATCTTCAACCCGCCGTGCAAACTCATCGCCTTGCTCGATTGGATTGCGCGCGTTCATTGCGGCTGGACCTGCCTTTCCGACGTATATAGGCGTCTCGGTATTTGTGATCGGCACATACAGGCTGTATTTTCCCGTGTAATAGATCGCATACACGCCGGAACCATAAAATCTCTCGACGGGATGCGAGACTGTGTAGCTCCTGGGCCACAAGCGCGAGTGATATGAAACGCCCAATAATTTTAGGATTGCTGGGGTCGAATACGGCAGCGGGTTGCCTGATTGGGTCTAACTCGCGCAGAAGATCTTCGATGCGGCTACTAATTGCCCGTAGCGCGTCGTCGATCCTCTTCCGCTTATGCGAGCTTGGCTGCTCGTTCTAGCCCGCAGTTACTAGGGAATTGAGATTGCTTTGAAGCGCCGAGAGAAGTTCAGGAACACTTCCGTCAGTCCCGGTTTTTTCATTCCTCTGTCGTGTCCAGTGTTCCCTGATACTCTGGCTACCTTTTGGGCGAGTGTTACCGGAACGGCATTTCCGAGCTGACGCATGGTTTCGGTCCATGAACCATGGAACTTGTAGTCATCGGGGAACGTCTGGAGCCGTGCACTCTCTCGTACGTCAGATAGCGGACCTTGCCGTTAGGTAGCGCGATCATGTTTTCGCCGCCGGGTACGCCATGCACGCCGGCTTTCAACGTCTTAGCCGGTTCATCGAGCACGCTTCCGGTGTGACCAGGTATGAGCGTGCCCCGAGCTGGAGCCGATGGTTCAAGATGCGAGGCGTGGCGTCCGGGATGTGGGTTCGGGCAAGTCCGCGATGGCGTCGCGCGTGGTGTGCCACGGCAAATGCTTCGGCTTCGCGATGCGGCGCGCGAGAGCTTTCGTACGCGCGGAGACGACACGCTCTGGCTCGGGGACTTCGTGGCGTTCCCAATAATCGCCAGTAATTACTTTCTCCCAGGCGAGCACATTGAGTGAATGTGTCTCGTTCGGGAAGTGCCATTCAAGGCCAACGTCGGCACGGAAACCGACAAAAAAGACACGCTCGCGTCGCTGTGGGACGCCATAGTTCGCAGCATTCAGCACGCGGCGGACCACGCGATACGAAAGCCTGCGCTCCGTGCCCGCTTGCTGGTGTGGTGTTGTTCAAGCCGCGCGAGGTGATCCTGCCAACTCTCGTTCTTGCGGCGCCTGAGCTCCGGAATAGGAGAGCTGGAGATAGATGTACTCGTAATAATTGGCGAACGCTTGCCGTGTGAGCCCTTTCACGTTCTCGAAAAGGAAAGCGCGCGGACGAGCTCACGGATGGCGCGGACGGCATCGGGCCACATATCGCGCGCGTCCCGTTGGCCCCTATGCTTGCCACCCAGGCGAGAATGGCTGGCAGGGAGGGCCGCCCGGAACAAAATCGACGACGCCCTCGTATTCACCGAAGTCGATCTGCCGCACGTCGCTATCGAGCAGCTTCCATGAGCCGACAATTGAATGGCGCTTGTTCTCTCGGATCGTGTCGCAACAATAGCGGTCAATCTCGATCACCGCTTCTGTCTTGAAGCCGGCGCGAGTGACGCCCATGCCTAGGCCGCCGGCGCCCGCGAACAGCTCGATGGCGCGATGATCGTTTGCTTTTCGCTTGCGGTGGGGAAAGGTCATGTGCGGATACGATGCCTGGGGGTCCGAGAAATTCCTTGATACGACGAATCACTTGCATTTTATCGCGTAGTTCGCACTCCCA
>CAVZAR010000007.1:0-228777 GCA_963773305.1 uncultured Pseudomonadota bacterium | reverse complement strand
GCGCGGCCATGCGCCGGCTGCGCCCGTGAAAATCGCCAAGGCGGGGTAGTGGTTACGCAGTCATTCCGGACGCGCCGAAAGGCGCGATCCGGAATCCATAATCCCAGCGCTCACTGGTGCGGAAGACCGGGATTATAGATTCCGGGTTCACGCGCTATCGCGCGTGCCCCGGAATGACCGCCGCATCAGCGCGAGCGCAGCCGCGGATCGAGCACGTCGCGCACGGCGTCGCCGAACAGGTTGAAGCCGAACACCGCGAGCGTGATCGCAAGGCCGGGGAACACCGCCATCCACGGCGCGCTCAGCGCGTATTCCTCCGCGCCCGCCCTGCAGCATCAGCCCCCAGGCCGGCGTCGGCTCCTGCACGCCGAGGCCGAGATAGGAGAGCGAGGCCTCGAGCAGGATCGCCTGGCCGACGAAGGCCGTGATCATGATCAGGAATGGCGCCATCACGTTCGGCACCATGTGGCGCAGGATGATGCGGGCGTGGGAAAAGCCGTTGGCGCGCGCGGCGTCGATATAGGGCACCTCGCGGATCGCCAGCGCGTTCGAGCGCACCACGCGGGCGCAGCGCGGGATCAGCGGGATGGTGATGGCGATGATCACGTTCTGCGCGCCGGTGCCGAAGATCGACACGACGGCGAGCGCCATGATGATCAGCGGGAAGGCCATGAAGATATCCATGATCCGCTGGAAGATGAGATCGATATAGCCGCCGAAATAGGCGCTGCCGACGCCGAGCACGAGGCCGACGCTGGCGCCGATGATGGCCGAGGTGAAGCCGACGAACAGCGCGGTGCGCGCGCCGTAGATGATGCGGCACAACAGGTCGCGGCCGAACTGGTCGGTGCCAAGCAGATGCTGCCAGCTCGGCGCCTGCGTCATGTCGGCGAAGGAATTGGCGACCGGATCGTAGGAGCTCAGGACATTGGCGAAGATCGCCGTGAAGATCATCACCAGGACGATGATGCCGCCGGCCGCGCCGAGCGGCTTGCGGCGCATCAGATCGAGGACGACCAACCAAGCGGGCCGCTTGTCGGCCAGCGTCTCGAATTCAGCCTCAGCCTGGACTTCGGATACGGCAGCCATGGCAAAGCCCCTTATCGGTAGCGGATGCGCGGATCGAGCCACGCATAGAAGATGTCGACGACGAAGTTGGTGAACACGAACACCATGACGACGATCATCACCAGCGCCTGCGTCATCGTGTAGTCGTAGTTGAGCACGGATTCGACGAACAGCTTGCCGAGACCGTTCAGGTTGAACACCTGCTCGGTGACGACCAGCCCGCCCATCAGAAAGGCGAACTCGATGGCGATCACCGTGACCACCGGCAGCATCGCATTCTTGAGCGAGTGGCGCACGATGATCAGCCGTTCGACCAGCCCCTTGGCGCGCGCGGTGCGGATGTAGTCCTCGCGCAGCACTTCCAGCATCGCCGAGCGCGTCATGCGCATTGCCACCGCCGAATAGCGGTAGCCGGTCGCGATCGCCGGCCAGATCAGCAGCGACAGGTTGTTCTTGATATTGGCCCAGGTGGTCCAGTCGGACTTGTATTCGATCGGCGGCATCCAGGGCACGCCGGACCACCATTGCGTCGTGAACAGAATGCCGAAGATGATGAGAATGCCGAACCAGAACGACGGCGTCGCGATGCCGACGATGCTGAAGATGCGGACGACGATAGTCGACCCAGGTATCCTGCTTGAGCGCCGCGAGCGTTCCCAGCGGAATGGCAAAGGCCGTCGCGGTGATGGTCGCCAAGATCGCGATCATCAGCGACAGCTCGAAGCGAAGGCTGATCTCGTGCAGGATCGGACGGCCGGTCCACATCGAATTGCCGAGATCGAAGGTCATCAGGCCCCAGACGAATCTGCCGAACTGCACGATCATCGGCTGGTCGATGCCGAGCTCGTGGCGGCAGATGTCCAGCGCGCTCTGGCTGAAGGTGGCGCCGCTGCCGGCCAGACGCAGTTCGCAGATGTCGCCGGGAATGAGGCGCATCAGGAAGAACACCAGCACTGCCGCCCCGAACAGGGTCGGGATCATCAGCAGGATGCGCTTGAGGATGTATTGAGACATTCCTGCCCACCTGCCGCTTTCCCCGCCCGCGGCGATACGTGCCGCGGGCGAGGACTGCGTGTGACCGGCTGCGCGCGCAGCGCGGCTACTTGTCGAGCCAGACCGTCTCGAGCTGCTGGTTCAGGTAGTGGCTCGGCGTGATGTACCATCCCTTGACGTAGGAGCGGTGCGGGATGATGCGGTACCACCACAGCGTGATGAACTGGTGCGCCTGCTCGTCGACCGCCCGCTTCTCGAACTTGCGCATGATGGCGCGCTGCTCCTTGACGTCGCCCGAGCGGTTCATCGCGTCGTACATCTTGTCCAGTTCGCGGTCCTTGTAGGAGCCGTACTGGTTGCTGGTCTTGTCGTCGGAGAGGAAGGCGGCGACGTCGAGCAGCGGATTGACCACCGCCTGGCAGTTGAAGTTGAGCGCGACGTCGAAGTCCTTCTTGCGCCGCAGGTTGGCGTAGAACGGGCCGGTCGGCTCCGCCTTCTGGTCGACGTTGAGGCCGATCTGCTTCCACTGGTCGATCAGCCAGGTGCCGACGAACTTGTAGGGCTGGTCGACGGCGCGGTTGTAGAGCGTGAACTTGAGGTGCTCCTGGCCGGCCTCCTTGAGCAGCTTCTTGGCCTCGGCGCGCGACTTCTTGATGTCGGGCCAGTAGCCGGCGATCTGCTTCAGTTCGGCGTCGGTGGCCGCCAGTTCATGACCGGGGAAGACGACGCCGCCGACCGCCTTCACGATGGCGATCTTCGACAGGTACTTGCGAGCCGCCCCAGCGGTCGATCGCCAAGGTCAGCGCCCGCCGCACGCGCACGTCGTCGAACGGCTTGCGCTTCTGGTTCGGCGTGACGATCAGCACGCAGTTCCAGTTGCTCTCCTGCACGTGGATCTTGTTGCCGAGCGCCCGGACCAGGTCGTCGCGGCTGCTTCGGCGGGAAGCCGCGGAACTCGATCGCGGCGCGGTCGCCCTGGATCGCCTGCACCCGCAGCGACTGCTTCTTGGCGAAGATCGCCTCGAAGCCGTCGAGATAGGGCTTGCCCTTGTGGTAGTAGTTGGGATTGCGCTTGCCCTTGATGAAGGCGCCGGCTTCGCGTCCGTCCCAGATGAACGGACCGGAGCCCATCACGTTCTTCTCGTACCAGTGGATGTCCTTGTCGAGCTTGGCCTTGGAGTAGATGAAGTTGTAGGGGTTCGCCAGCGCCGGAATGAAGGCGCCGGACGGATATTTCAGCTTGAACACGACGGTGTAGTCGTCGGGCGCGGTGACGCTGTCGACCATCACGTAGAACGCCTTGCGCGCGCTCGACACGCCCTGCCGGCGGCCAGATGATCTTCTTGTAGGTCGCGACGACGTCCTTGCGCGGTGAGGTCGGTGCCGTCGGAGAACTTCACGCCCTTGCGGATGTGGAAGGTGTAGCTCTTGCCGCCGTCTTCGGCCTTCGGCATTTCCGTGCACAGGTCGCAGACGAAGTCGCCGGACTTGTAGGGCTCCTCCGGATTGACCCGGATCAGCAGGCTGTAGAACGGCGCGATCGGATGGATCAGCGCGAAGGTCGTCTCGCGATGGCCGTCGAAGCTCGGCGGCTCGTCCGGCACCACGAATTTCAGGATGCCGCCGTGCTTGGGCGTCTCGGCCGCATGCGCCGGCGCAGGCGAAAAGCCGATGGCGAGGGCGGCGCCGCCGCCACCAGCGATAGCAGATCTGAGCAAGTCGCGTCGGTTTCATTGTCGTCTCCTCCCTTGATCAGAGCTTTATGTTTTCGTTTCCATGTTGGTCCGAGGACTTCGTCGGTCCCCTTGGACCGCGTCGCTCTTCTGCGGAGCGATCAGACGACCGAACAGGCCACCCAGTGGCCCGGCTTCACTTCTCGGAATTCCGGAATCTTGCTTCGAACAGTCGTCCACCGCGAGCCGGCAGCGCGGATGAAACACGCATCCGCTCGGCGGATTCATCGGGCACGGCACCTCGCCCTTGACGATCTGGTGGGCGCGCTTCCGTTCCACCTCCGGGTCCGGCACCGGCACCGCGGCAAGCAGCGCCTGAGTATAGGGATGCAGCGGATTGTTGTACAGCTCGTCGCACTCGGCCAGTTCGACGATCTTGCCGAGATACATCACCGCCACGCGGTGGCAGAGATGGCGCACGACGCTGAGGTCGTGGGCGATGAACAGGTAGGTCAGATTGAACTCGTCGCGCAGGTCTTCCAGCAGATTGATGATCTGCGCCTGGATCGACACGTCCAGCGCCGAGATCGCCTCGTCGCAGATGATGAATTCCGGCCGCACCGACAAAGCGCGCGCGATGCCGACGCGCTGGCGCTGGCCGCCGCTCATTTCGTGCGGATAGCGGTCGGCGAAGTTCGGATTGAGGCCGCACAGGCGCAGCAGTTCCTTGACGCGCGCCTCGCGCGCCGCCTTGTTCGGCTCGGTCTTGTGCACCAGCATCGGCTCGGCGATGATCTCGCCGATCTTCATGCGCGGATTGAGCGACGAATAAGGGTCCTGGAAGATCACCTGGATCTTCTGCCGCAGCGCCATCATCGACTTGCGGTCGAGATCGATCAGGTTCTTGCCGTCGAACAGGATCTCGCCGTCGGTCGCATGTTCGAGCCGCAGGATGCAGCGGCCGGTGGTGGTCTTGCCGCAGCCGGACTCGCCGACCAGCCCGAGCGTCTCGCCCTTGCGGATGGTGAAGCTGATGCCGTCGACGGCCTTCACATGCGCCACCACGCGCGGCATCAGCGCGCCCTCGGTCACCGGAAAATGCATTTTCAGGTTGCGCACCGTGACCAGATCGGGCGCCTGCGGCGACGCGCTGCTCCGACTCGGCGCCGCTGATCGCGGCCGGCGCTTTGCAGCTCGTCCATCGAGTGCGCCGTGCGTCATGACGCCCTCCTCAGCGATCCGGCCACTTTCTCCGTCTGCCAGCAGGCCGCGATGTGGCCTTCGACGCCGACCTCTCCAGCGTCGGGCGCTCGACGGCGCAGCGCGCCGACGGCGAAATCGCAGCGCGGACGGAACGCGCAGCCTGTCGTCGAGCCGGGAGAGATCGGGCGGCTGGCCCTGCACCGGATCGAGCCGGCCTTTGCGCGGCCGGTCCATGCGCGGCACCGACCTCAGCAGCGCCAGCGTGTAGGGGTGGCGCGGGTGGTGGTAGATTTCGTCGGCGCGTGCCGCTCTCGATGATGCGGCCGGCATACATGACGTTCACGCGGTCGGCGTAGCGGGCGACGATGCCGAGATTGTGGGTGATGACGATCAGCGCGACGCCGAGGCGGCGCGTCAGGTCCTTCATCAATTCGAGAATTTGCGCCTGGATGGTCACGTCGAGCGCGGTGGTCGGCTCGTCGGCGATGATCAGCTTCGGCTCGCAGCACAGCGCCATGGCGATCATCACGCGCTGGCGCATGCCGCCGCTCAGAGTGATGCGGATACTGCTTGAGCCGGCGCGGCGGGATCGGAAATGCCGACCATGCCCAGCAGCTCGATCGCGCGCGCGCGTCGCCTTCTCGTGACTCATGTCGAGGTGCTGCTCCAGCGTCTCGGTGAGCTGGCGGCCGACGGTCAGCACCGGATTGAGCGAGGTCATCGGCTCCTGGAACACCATGGCGATGTCCTTGCCGCGGACGTCGCGGATTTCCTCGTCGCTCAGCTTCAGCAGGTCGCTGGCCCTGGAAACGGATGCTGCCGCCGACGATGCGGCCGGGCGGATCGGGAACGAGGCGCAGGATCGAGAGCGCGCTCACCGATTTGCCGCAGCCGGATTCGCCGACCACGGCGATGGTCTCGCCCTGCATTCACGTCATAGGAAATGCCGTCGACCGCCTGCACGATGCCGGACGGCGTGAAGAACTGCGTGTGGTAGATTCTCGATTTCGAGAAGCTTCGCCACCGTCGCCCTTTAACGCACCCCGTCCGCTGTCCAGGTCCGGTTTGCGCGATCGGCGATCCGGACCGGCCTGATGCAGCCAGCCGAGATCAATCGATGCCGGCCGCCTCCGAGATAGTCTGCATGTAAACTCCCGCATTGTACAAGCGGGTCAGCCCTCTAATTGCGCGAGACGCTTGCCCGTGCCGGTTCCGTGGCCCAGCGCGCCGAATGCGGCTTGCTGCATTGCGGTGCAATCGGAAAATGACGCGCAAGCGGCCGCCACTGTTCAAACCCCGGGGCAAAGCCCTATCCTGACCGGGCATTCAGGAGAGCGGAATGTCCGGGCCCGGCAATTTGCGCAGCATCGATGCGGCGGACGAGCGGCAATTGCTCGACACCATCGACCGCTGGATGGAGCGCGACGTCAAGCCGCTGGTCAAGGAGTACGATCACGAAGACAAATGGCCGGCCGCTACCGTCGAGCAGATGCCGCAGCTCGGCCTGTTCGGCGCCACCATCTCGCCGGATTATGGCGGGCTCGGCCTGCCGGCCTCGACCTACGGCAAGATCGTCATGCGCATTTCGCGCGATCTGGATGTCGCTCACCGGCATCTTCAATTCGCATCTGATGCTGGCGCTGGCGATCGAGAAACTACGGCACCGAGCTGCAGAAAAAGGCTTGGCTGCCGAAGCTCGCTTCGCGGCGAGGTGCGCGGCGGGCTGGCGCTCACCGAGCCTGACGCCGGCACCGACCTGCAGGGCATTCGCACCACCGCCACGGCCGACGGCAACGGCTATGTCATCAACGGCACCAAGACCTGGATATCGAACGGCATCGAGGGAAGCTGCTTTGCGCTTTTGGTCAAGACCGACCCGAACGCCGAGCCGCGTCACAAGGGCATGAGCCTGTTCATCGCGCCCAAGCAGGAGGGCTTCACGGTCGGGCGCAAGCTCGAAAAGCTCGGCTATAAAGCGATCGATTCCGCCGAGCTCGTGTTCGAGAACTACCGCGTACCGGCCGACAACCTGATCGGCGGCGTCGAGGGCCAGGGCTTCTACCAGGCGACCGGCGGGCTCGAGCTCGGCCGCATCAATGTCGCGGCACGCGGCGTCGGGCGTCGCCGAAGGCGCGCTCAAGCTCGCCACCGAATACGCGCAGGTGCGCAAGACCTTCGGCAAGCCGATCTGCGAGCATCAGGCGATCCAGCTGAAGCTCGGCGAAATGGCGACGCGCGCCCGCGCCGCGCGCCTGTTGACGCTCGACGCCGCGGCGCGCCTTCGACCGCGGCGAACGCTGCGACATGGAAGCCGGCATGGCCAAATATTTCGCTTCCGAAGCGGCGCTGGAGAACTCGATCGAGTCGCTGCGCATCCACGGCGGCTACGGCTATTCCAAGGAATTCGACATCGAGCGGCTCTACCGCGACGCGCCGCTCATGTGCATCGGGGAGGGCACCAACGAGATGCAGCGCATCATCATCGCTCGTCAGCTCATCAAGCGGAACCCGGTCCATGAAACCGCTCGATGGCTTGCGCGTGCTGACCCTGGAACAGTTCGGCGCCGGGCCCTATGGCACCATGTTCCTGGCCGACCTCGGGGCCGAGGTCATCAAGATCGAGAACGCCGCGGTGGGCGGCGATCCGAGCCGGCGCGTCGGCCCGCAATTGCTCGGCGACAACGACAGCCAGTATTTCCAGTGCTCCGGTTTGCGCGATCGGCGATTGCCGATCCGGACCGGCCTGATGCAGCCAGCCGAGATCAATCGATGCCGGCCGCCTCCGAAATAGTCTGCATGTAAACTCCCGCATTGTACAAGCGGGTCAGCCCTCTAATTGCGCGGGACGCATGCCCGTGCCGGTTCCGTGGCCCAGCGCGCCGAATGCGGCTTGCTGCATTGCGGTGCAATCGGAAAATGACGCGCAAGCGGCCGCCACTGGGGCTCCAACAAGAAAAGCGTCGCGCTCGATTTGAAATCGGAAGCGGGAATGGCGGCCTTTCGCCGCCTGGTCGGGACCGCCGATGCCGTCGTCAACAATCTGCGCGGCGATCAGCCGGCAAAGCTCGGCCTCGATTATGCGAGCCTGAAAGGCATCAACCCGCGCGTGGTCTGCCTGCATATCTCGGCGTATGGGCGCGACAACGAGCGCGCGGGCTGGCCGGGCTACGACTATCTCATGCAGGCGGAGGCAGGCCTGATGAGCCTGACCGGCGAGCCGGAGAACCCGCCGACCCGCTTCGGCATGTCGGCCACGCTGCCGCTCATCGGCCGCGAGGACCTCGGCCGCGATCCGCGCTTTCGCACCGGCGTGCTGCGCGGGCAGAACCGCGCCGCGCTGACGGAGGAGCTCGACCGGGCCTTTTCGCAGAAAACCACCGACGAATGGATCGCGCTGTTGACCGGCGTCGTGCCGGTCGGGCCGGTCTATGACGTTGCGCGCGCGCTCGCCAATCCGTTCGTCGAAACGGTCGGCATGGTGCGCACCGTGCCCCACCCGCTCAAGCCCGACCTGAAGATGCTCGCCAACCCGCTGAAAGTCGACGGCCGGCGGCCGCAGCAGACCGTGTGCTCGCCGCTCGGCGCCGACAATGACGAAGTGCTGGGTAAAGCCGCGCCGGCTCCAGCGTTGTCGAAATGAAGCTGGCGGGCGCCGACGTTTACACGGCGCGTCCCATCGTAAAGCCGATAGTACTGAAGATGACGGCGAGCACCCAGACCGCCGGCCCCAGCACGCCCGGCCAGAGCGCGATGTGTCCCGGCAGCAGCACGAACAGGATGAAGCCGATATCGGCGGCGGAAACTGCGATCAGGTTGATCCAATAGCCGGTGGTGCTGTTGTGCCAGTTCATGGTGACCGCCACGACAATCGCGACCAGCGCGAAGAAGCCGATGTTCCAGGCGTTCTGCATCAGCCGGCCCTGCACCAGTCCGCCTTCGACCGTCGCGGCCAGGCGATAGCCGTCCACTGCCGCCAGCAGATGCAGCGCGCCCCAGAGCGCGTAGAGCGCGGCGCCGATCTTGTAAAACATGGCTTTCCCCTTCGCCGTTGCCGGGAGGCATCCTACGCCGGTTCGTTCACGCGTGGCTACGCGGGCATTCGCGCAAAAAAAACCGAGGCGCCCGCGAGGGCGCCCCGGCCGGACTCAAAGCCAATCGGCTTTAGTCGTGGTCCTGGTCGATCTCGATCTTGGTGCCCGTAGTTCCGCCTTCCGAGCACGTCTTGGTGATCTGCATGCGGTGCTCGGCCTTCTCGCGCGTCTCGAAGGCGAGCGGGCCGATCTGCGTGATCTCGGTCTGCTCGGTCGGTCTAGTGGTGGTGATCGTGCAGTGCTTCGCGTGCGGCTCGCGCACAATGTAGTACTGATCCGCCATTGCCGGCGCCGCAAACGACACGGCGATGGCCGCAGCCAGGATGGTTTTGAGATTCATGATGTGCCTCCTCTCGATGCCGGCGGGCAAGCGGGCGGGGCCTGAGTTCCCTCGGGCGCGAACCACTTGTGCGGCTCGTCGGTAATGTCCGGCACATTGAATCGTTCCGCACGCACAGAGCGCAGGCGTTCGCGCGCCGCCGGGTTCCCGCGCGGGAACGTTATCGCCTCGCGTGCAGGGAGCGCGCGCTAGTTCGCCGCCGCGCGTTTCGCCAGCGCCGCCCTGATCTGCCGCACCGCGGCCTCGATCTTGATGGCGAGCAGCGCCTTGCCGTAGGCGGCCGAGGCGTGCGCCGGGTCGCCGGAATCGCCCGCCGGCTCCGCATGCCACGGCAGCGCCTTCAGCCGCGCAAGATCGACGCCCTGCGGATGCGCGGCCAGCAGTTCGGAGGTGTCCATGATGCCGGCGTGAAAGCCGATGGTCGCCGGCGTTTCGCCGTGCGCGGTGAGATAAGCGGTCTGCGCCTTGTCGACGTTATAGTAGTCGGCGACCTGCAGCACGGTGACGCCCTGGCCGGCCCAGGCGCGCGTCAGCCTGGCCGCCACGGCGGCCTGGCCGGCCTGGCTGCCGCCGTGATCGCCGATGAAGCAGATGGTCTTGAAGCCTGCCCGCTTGAGGCTGCGTGCGATGCCTTCCAGCGTCGCTTCGAAGGCGGCCTGCGGCACGCCGAGCGTGCCGGGAAACGCCAAGTTGCCGCTCGGCGGATCGTAGTTTCCTTGCGGCACGAACGAGACCACCGGCGTCACCAGCGCGTTGCCGAGCGCGTGCGCGATACGCGCGGCGGTATCGCGCACGATGTAGTCGTGCTTGCCGAGCACCATCTGCGGGCCGTTCTGCTCGATGCCGCCAGTCGGCACGATCGCCACGGTGTAGCCGCGCGCGACCGCGCCGCGTACCTGCACCCAGGTCATGTCCGCCATTTCGACCGTGTTGGCGAGCGGCGCCGTCAGCGTGCTGCGCGGAAACAGCGAGACGCCGAGCGCCATGATGCCGAGCGCGGCCATGAGCCAGGCTGATCGCCGCACGGGCGGCCTGCCGCTGGCGTTTGCTTTTTCATCCGTCATGATGTGCTTCCGCCGGGAAAGTGCGCCGAACGTGATGCCGGCGCGATCATGCGCCCGGCCCGGTTTACGGTTTGTTAAGCGGCGTCTTGCGGCGGGCTTGAGGCCGGTGCCTCAAATGCTTCCCACCGTCTTCAGCCGCGCCCGCGGGTGAATCTCGCCCTGCGACAAAACCGGCGTCTGCGCGCGGAAGCGCTCGACGATGCCGCGCACGTAAGGCCGGATGCCGGCCGAGGTGACCAGCACCGGCGCCTCGCCCTCGCGCGCGGCCTCCTCGAATTTCTCGCGCACCAGCGTGATGAACTCGCTGAGCTTTGAGGGCTGCATGGCAAGCTGGCGCTCGTCGCCCTGGCCGATCATGGATTCGGCGAAGCTCTGCTCCCATTGCGCCGTGAGCGCGATCAGCGGCAGGTAGCCGCCGGGCGCGGTGTGCTGCGCGCAGATCTGGCGCGCCAGCCGCATGCGCACGTGCTCGGCCAGCAGCATCGGGTTACGCGTTGCGCCGAGCCCGTCGGCGACGCCTTCCAGGATGGTGGCGAGGTCGCGGATCGAGACGCGCTCGGCGAGAAGGATCTGCAGCACGCGCTGGATGCCGGAAATCGTGATCTGCGACGGCGCGATGTCCTTGATCAGCTCGCTCTGCTCCTTCGGCAGTTCCTTGATGAGCTTCTGCACTTCGGCGTAGCTCAACAGCTCCGCCATGTTGCTCTTGAGCAATTCGGTCAGATGCGTGGACAGCACCGTGGCGGCATCGACCACGGTGTAGCCCTTCATGGTGGCGTCTTCCTTCAGCCCGGCATCAACCCAGGTCGCTGGCAGACCGAATGTCGGCTCGGTGGTGTGGGTACCGGGCAGGTCGACCTGGCCGCCGGCCGGGTCCATGACCATGTATTGGCCGGCCCACAGCTTGCCGGTGCCGGCCTCCACCTCCTTGATCTTGATGACGTAGTCGTTGGCATCGAGCTGCACATTGTCGAGCAGGCGCACCGCCGGCATGACGAAGCCCATCTCCATGGCGAGCGAGCGGCGCAGCGCTTTGATCTGCTCGGTCAGCCGGTCGGTGCCGTCGGGCGAATTTACCAGCGGCAGCAGAGCGTAGCCGAGCTCGACCTTGAGGTCGTCGATCTTGAGCGCGGTCGCGATCGGCTCTTCCGCCGGCGGGGCCTGGGCGGCTTCCACTTGCTTTGCTTCGGTGCTGGCGGCGACTTTGTTGCGCTTGTCGATGATGAAGGCGAGCGCGGTCGCGCCGCCGCCGAGCGCGACAAAGGGGATCATCGGGATGCCGGGCAACAGCGCCATCACCAGCATCACCGCGCCCGACATGCCGAGCGCCTTGGGGTAGCCGGAGAGCTGGCTGAACAGCGCCTTGTGCGCGGCGCCGGAGACGCCGGCCTTCGAGACGAGCAGACCGGCGGCGGTCGACACGATCAGCGCCGGCACCTGCGTGACCAGCCCGTCGCCGACGGTGAGGATGGTGTAGGAATGCGCGGCCTCCGAAAACGACAGGCCCTGCTGCGCGATGCCGATGATCATGCCGCCGATGACGTTGATGAACACCACCAGCAGGCCGGCGATGGCGTCGCCGCGCACGAACTTGGAGGCGCCGTCCATGGCGCCGAAGAAGCCGCCTTCGTCCTCCAGCGTTTGGCGGCGCCGGCGCGCCTCCTTCTCGTCGATCAGCCCGGCGGAGAGATCGGCGTCGATCGCCATCTGCTTGCCCGGCATGGCGTCCAAGTGGAAACGCGCGGCTACTTCCGCGATGCGTCCCGAGCCTTTCGTAATGACCACGAAGTTCACGATCACCAGGATCGTGAACACGATGATGCCGATCACGAAATTGCCGCTCATCACGAAGTTGCCGAAGGCCTGGATGACGTAGCCGGCGGCGTCGGTGCCCTCGTGGCCGTGCGCGAGAATGAGCCGGGTCGACGCCAGGTTGAGCGACAGCCGCAGCATGGTCGAGATCAGCAGCACGGTCGGGAAGGCGGAGAATTCCAGCGGCGTCTGGATGAACAGCGCCGTCATCAGGATCAGCACCGAGAAGGTGATCGAGATCGCCAGTGCGCAATCGAGCAGCAGCGGCGGCAGCGGCAGGATCAGCACCACCAGGATGGTGAGCACGCCGATCGCCAAGCCAATGTCGCCGCGCCGCAGGAACGCGGAAATTTCGCCGAGGCCGGGCAGCCGGATGGCGCCCGTCGTGGTGGTGGCCTCTGGTGCGGCGGTGATGTCGCTCATGCCTGCCGGAAAGTGCCCGGACGGCAACCGGCCACCGCGCGACGGTGGGAAGGTAGCGTCCGTGGTGGGGTATTACCCCGTGTCCCCGGCAATATTTGCCCGGTTTATGGTTAGCGGGGGGTTAACGGGCGGCCCTCCCCCTCGGGGAAAGGGGGAGGGCCGGGCGCTGCCGAAACGTCGATAAGGCGATCAGCCCGGCAACAGCACCTTGTTGATCACCTGGATGACGCCGTTGGACTGCATCACGTTGCTCACGGTGATGCGGGCGGCGTCGCCCTTGGAATCCACGATCCAGAGGTGGCCGTCCTTTTCCTTGACGGTGAGGTCGTCGCCCTCGACCGTCTTCAGCATGGCCTGGCCGCCGCCTTCCTTCACCTTCTGCTTCAGCATGGCGGTGGTCAGGCGGCCGGGCACCACGTGATAGGTGAGGATGCTGGTGAGCTTCTGCTTGTTCTCGGGCTTGAGCAGCGTCTTGACCGTGCCCTTGGGCAGCTTGCCGAAGGCCGCGTTGGTCGGCGCGAACACGGTGAAGGGGCCGGGCGATTCAAGCGTCTTGACGAGGCCGGCGGCCTTCACCGCCGCCACCAGCGTGGTGTGGTCCTTCGAATGAACGGCGTTCTGCACGATGTTCTTACTCGGATACATCGGCGCGCCACCGACCATCTTGGTCATTTCCTTGGCGAGTGCCGTCCCGCCGAGGCCGAGCGCCACGGCGGCAAAGCCGGCGAGGATAATTCTGCTGATACGTTGCATGGTTGGAAAACTCCGTTGCTCTGTTTGACGCGCCCCGTTGCGGAGGCACGCAAGCGAGCTACGGAGGCGGGCCGCTCACGGATGCAGAGGCCGCCTCACAGTTTCGTGAGGGCGCCGACCGCGATCACCGGCCCGGTCGGCTGGCCGGTCGGCGAGCCGCCCGGCGGCTCGAGCGAGATGGCAAGCGCCGCCTGGGTGGTTGCCTCCGCCAGAAGCCGCCTCGGGATCGGCAGCGACACCGGCTTGGCGGCATCCAGCAAGCCGAGCGGGCGCGGGTCCTTGCCCGGCACGATCAGCCACAATTCGGGCACCCGGTTGCCGGTGACCGCGAGATTGGCCGGCACCGCCAGGATAGTGGCATTGCGCGGGTCGATTGTTGCGACCAGCGCGTGCTTGCCGTTGCCTTCAAGCGCCGCCACCAGCAGCGGCTCGCGCGCTACCGTGCCGAGATAGACGAGTGCGCCGATGCAGGCGGCCGCAACGAGGCCGCTTGCCAAGGCGAAGCGGCGCCAGAACCGCAAATTCTGCCAGAGCGGCGGGCGCGCCGACGGCTGCTCCGGCAGTTGCGCCAGGATGCGCTGCCAAACTTCCGAAGGCGGCTGCACGTCGGCGATCTCCCCGGCAAGCGGCGCCAGCCGCTGCTGCCACTGCGCGACCAGCGCGGCAAAGCCGGGCTCGCGCGACAGCCGCCGTTCGGCCTGCGCGCGTTCATCGGCCGCCAGCACGCCGAGCGCATATTCGGCGGCGACCAGCTCGTCCTCGGGCAGCGCGTTATGGTCGACCGTGTCGCTCATTGCTCCAGGCATGCCTTCAGTTTGATCATCGCCCGCCGGATCCAGCTCTTCATGGTGCCGAGCGGCACGTTCATGCGCGTCGCCAATTCCTCGTAGGTGTTGCCGTCGAAGAAGGCGCCGCGCAAGGCCGCGCGCTCATTGGCGGCAAGCTTGCCGAGGCAGGCATGCAGCCGCGCGTTCTCCTCGCCCGCCACAAGCACGCTGTCGGCCGCCGGCGCCGCGTCGGAGACCTCGTTGGCGGCGTCGATCGGCGCCATCGCGCGGCTGCGGCGGGTCGCGCGCAACCGGTCGAGCGCGCGGTTGCGCGCGATCGCGATCAGCCAGGTCATCGGGCTCGCCCGGCCGGCGTCGAAATCGCCGGCCTTGCGCCAGACCGTGAGATAGACCTCCTGCAACACATCCTCCGCTTCGCCTCGGTCACCCAAAATACGCAAACAGACGCCGAAAAGCTTCGCGGCGGTGAGGCGGTAGACGGTCTGCAACGCCGCGCGGTCGCCGGCGGGGATGCGGGCGAGCGCGGTGGCAATCAGCGCACGGTTGGCGTTCAGGTCCATCAGGCGGGCGTCGATGCCCGCTGCCCGGCGGCGAACGAAAATCGCATGATGGTCCCCCGGACCGCGTAGCTTACAGGAAAAGGAAGTCTAGGACTTGCGCAGGGCCCCGGCAACGCTAGGCGGCGTCGTCCGTCTCTCCCGCCGCCACCGTCATCAGGTGTTGCTCGCCGCAGTCCGCACAGCGGATGCGCGCAGGGGGGCGGGCGAGCGCATTCAGCGTTGGCTCGTCGGTGATCAGCACAAAACTGCCGGTGAGCGGGCAACGATAGCGCAAAGCGCCATGCGGGCGCGGGGTCGCACTCGTCCAACGCAGCATGCCGTGCGTCTGGGTAAACGCCGAGGCGTGGATCGTGCTCCACTGAGGATCTGGGACGGTCATGGTAACTCGTTTAAGTGGCAGGCCCGCTCGATAATGCACAGGAGGGACATTCGGTTCCGCACTGCACCAATTTCAGGCATCGAGCGGCGGAAAACGGTGCCTGCCGTCGCTCCCAAGCGGGAGGGCAATGATCCGATGCACCGCATTCAGCGCCAGTTCGCCGTAAAGATGGGGAAACAGCGCGCCACCGCGGGAGGGCTCCCATTTGAGCGCGTCGCCCAGCGCCGCGGCGTCGACGGCGATGAGCAGCAGGTCGTCCTGACCGGCGAAATGCCGGGCGGCGGTCTCGGCCGCTTGCGCGGGCGTCGAGAAATGGATGAAGCCGTCGCGTTTGTCGTGCTCGGAGCCGCGGAAGACGCCTTCTTGTTCGGCCTGGCGCCAGAGCGAAGCGGGCGCGATTTTATAGAGTAAAGGCATCTTGCTGTCCGGCTAAGTCATTGCGGTTAGACGATAATGCGTGGTGCGACATTCGCGCGTGGGCCATGCGCGATTCAACATTGATTTATCGTAATTTCTATGTATGCCCGCGGCAAATCCGTTCACTGGAGAGATCATGCTCAAGACCGAGGAATATCTGATCGAAACGGCCGATCGTTGTATTCGGCTGGCGCGCGAAGGCCGTGCGTTGATCGAACGCCTGGAAGCCATCAGCAACGAGTTGATGGCGCGCGCGGTCGAGATCGACACCACGCGCGACAAGAAAGAAGGCGGCAAAGCCGCGTCGTAAAGCGACTTCGTTTTGGAATTAAAAGCCCGGCGGTCGAGCCGGGCTTTTTGCTCTTGCGGGTTTGTTTAGGCCGCGCCGCGCATTTCTGCTGGCGGGGCGCTTTAAGCGGCGCCCCGCAATGGCTCGCCACCGCCATTGGCGGGCGGGATGGGGGCGCCGTCGGCGGCATATTCGTTGAGCTTGTTGCGCAGCGTCCGGATCGAGATGCCGAGGATATTGGCCGCGTGCGTGCGGTTGCCGAGGCAATGCTTGAGCGTCTCCAGGATCAGATCGCGCTCGACCTCGGCCACGGTACGGCCGACCAGATTGCGCGTGACCTGCTCGGCGGCCATCGCCGCATGGGCGGCGGCGCCGGTGCCGCGCGCCGCATCGAGCCGGGCGCCGTCGGGTGAGCGAATGTCGTCGACGCCGATCTCGGGGCCGGCCGCGAGCAGCACCGCGCGATGCAGCGTGTTCTCCAGCTCGCGCACATTGCCCGGCCAGCGGTTGGTGTTGAGCGCGCGGCGCGCCTCGGCCGAGATGGTCCGTGCGGGCACACCGTTGGCGGCGGAATATTTCTTGATGAAGTAGCCGGCAAGCTCGCCGATATCGGCCGGCCGCTCGCGTAAAGGAGGAATCTTCAGGTTCACCACGTTAAGGCGGAACAGCAGGTCCTCGCGGAATTTGCGCTCGCGTACCGCCTCGGTGAGGTTGCGGTTGGAGGTCGCCAGGATGCGGATATCGACCGGCACCGGGCGATTGCCTCCGACGCGGTCGATCACGCGCTCCTGGATGGCGCGCAGGAGCTTCGCCTGCAGGCGCACATCCATTTCCGAGATTTCGTCGAGCAGCAGCGTGCCGCCGTTGGCCTCTTCGAACTTACCGATGCGGCGGCCGAGCGCGCCGGTGAACGAGCCCTTCTCGTGGCCGAACAATTCGGATTCCAAGAGGTTTTCCGGGATGGCCGCGCAGTTGACGGTGATGAACGGCTTCTTGGCACGCCCCGAGCGGGCGTGCACGAAGCGCGCCAGCACCTCCTTGCCGGTGCCGCTCTCGCCGGTAATCAGCACCGACGCCTCCGAGGCGGCGATCTGCTGGGCGAGCTTGACCACGCTTGCCATGGCGTCGTCGCGGTAGATCAGGTCGCGCACGTCGTCCGCCACCGCGGCCAGCACGGCCGCGATCAGCTCGGGATCGGGCGGCAGCGGGATGTACTCCTTGGCGCCGGCGTGGATGGCCTTGACCGCCGCGCGCGCATCGTTGGTGACGCCGCAGGCCACGATCGGCACGTGGATGCGCTCGGCGTCGAGCCTTGTCACCAGGTCGCGGATGTCGAGGGCAACGTCGACCATCAGCAAGTCGGCGCCGCGGCCGGAGCGCAGCACGGCGAGCGCCTGCTCGTTGCTCTCGGCGTGGGTGACGCTGGCGCCCTTGTCCATGGCGAGCTTGGTGGCGACGGTGAGCTGGCCTTGCAGCGTGCCGACGATCAGGAGTCGCATGGCATTATCCTTTCAGTCGCATTCCGCGCGTGCCGCATCATCGCTCCGCCTTGATGATTTCCGTCATGGTCACGCCGAGCTTCTCTTCGACCAGCACGACTTCGCCGCGCGCCACCAGCCGGTTGTTGACGTAGATGTCGATCGCTTCGCCGACCTTGCGGTCGAGCTCGAGCACGGCGCCCGGGCCGAGCTTCAACAGCTCACCCACTTCCATGCGGGCGCGCCCGAGCACGGCGGAGACCTGCACAGGCACGTCGAACACCGCCTCCAGATCGGCGGCGCCGCGGTCGATGCCGCTTTCCTCCGGCGCGAGCGGGCCGCTCTGCGCCACCGCCTGCGTCTCGTCGCCGCTTTCCAGGTCCGGCAGCGGCACTTCGGTGTTGTCGGCGTCGCTCATGGCGTCGGTCTCCCGGAATTGTCTGGCGTAGCGGCGGTGCGCGAAGCCACGTAGCGGGCGACCGCGTCGTTGATCACGGCGAGCGTGGCGGCTTCATCGCGCTTGACGCCGCCTTCCGCCCATTCGATGCGGCAATCGCCGGGCTTGAGCCCCTCCTCGGCGAGCACCACCAACCGGCCCTCGAAGCCGCGCGCCTGCGCGATCTCGTCGAGCCTCACCTTGGCGAGATCGCAGATCTCCGGCGCGATGCGTATCGCCACGTGCGGGGCCTTGACCAGGTGGCGGAAGCAATCGGTGGCGAGCGCGGAAATCTCCGCGAACGGCTCGCGCGCGATCAGTTCCGGCGCGAGCTTGGAAGCGACCGCGACCGCCACTGCGACCGCCTCGGTCTCCAGCCGCGTCTCGATCGCGGCGAGCGCGCCCTCGAGCCTGGCGAAGCTGTCGGCGATCAGCGCGAGCGAGTCGCTCGTGCGCTGGGCCGCTTCCTCGCGCGCCTGCTGCTGGCCGGCGCCGAAGCCCTCGCGGTAGGCGACCGACTCCGCGTCCGCCCGGCGTCGCTCGTGTTCGACCAGCGTGATGGTGGGCTTCTCGCCGCCGGAGAAGTCCTCGTCGAACAGATATTTCGCCGTCTGCGCCATCAAATTTCATTCCCCGCTCGTCCCCGCGAAAGCGGGGACCCAGCGCACCAATCCAGCAAGCTCGCGATCGCCGCTCTGGATTCCCGCCTGCGCGGGAATGAGCGGAGTTTGGTTCGATCGCCCGACATCGCCTCGATCATCAGTAAATCATCTCTTCGTCGCCGCGGCCCTTGGAGATCAGGATTTCGCCCTTGGCCGCGAGGTCCTTGGCGATGTTGACGAACAGCGCCTGCGCCTCGTCGACGTCGCGCAACCGCACCGGCCCCATCTCCTGCATGTCTTCCACCAGCATCTTGGCGGCGCGCGTGGACATGTTGGAGAAGAAAAACTGGCGCACCGCTTCCGAAGCGCCTTTGAGCGCGATCGCCAGCTTGTCCTTGTCGATGTTGCGCATCAGCGTCTGCGCCGAGGCCGTGTCGAGCTTGATCAGGTCGTCGAAGGTGAACATCAGCGCCTTGATGCGCTCGGCGGCGTCGCGGTTTTCCTCTTCCAGCGCCGCGATAAAGCGCGACTCGGTCTGGCGGTCGAAATTGTTGAAGATTTCCGCCATCACCTCGTGTGCGTCGCGCCGGCGGGTCTGCGACAGATTGGACATGAATTCGGTGCGCAGCGTCTGCTCGACGCGCTCGATCACTTCCTTCTGCACCGACTCCATGCGCAGCATGCGGGAGATGACGTCGAGCGAGAGGTCCTCGGGCAGGATCGAGAGCACGCGCGCGGCGTGCTCGGGGCGCATCTTGGACAGCACCACCGCCACCGTCTGCGGGTATTCGTTCTTGAGATAGTTCGCCAGCACCTCTTCCTGCACGTTGGCGAGCTTTTCCCACATGTTGCGGCCGGCGGGACCGCGGATCTCGTCCATGATGCCGTGCACGCGATCGTTCGGCAGGTATTGCTGCAACAGGCGCTCGGTGGCGTCGTAATTGCCGAGCAGGGCGCCCGAGGCCGACATGCGCCCGACGAATTCGAGCAGCAGCTGCTCGACCGTGTCCGATTCGATGGTGCCGAGCGACGACATCACGACCGAGATTTCGCGCAGTTCGTCGTCGTCGAGCATGCTGAAGATCTTGGCGCCGTACTGCTCGCCGAGCGCCAGCATCAGCACGGCCGCGCGCTCGGGCCCGGTGAGCTTGCGGCGCCCCGCACTGACCTGCGGCTTGCTGGCGAGCTCGGCCATCAGTCCGCCGATGTCGTCGCGGACGGCTTTGTCTTTCGGCTTTGCGTCGGTGCTGTAGGCTGATGGCATGAATCAGGCCACTTCCTCGTGGAGCCAGCTGCGGATGACGGAAACCGCCTCGTGCGGGTTCTTCTCGGCGAGCTCGCCGACCTTCTGCACCGACTGGGCGTGCACCTGGCCCTGCACCTTGGCGACGTCGATCATCGCCGAGGTCCGGTTGGAGATGGCGACCGCTTCGTCGCTGCCGACGAGGGAGACGTTGGGGCCGCCGGCCGTGGTGATGCTGCCGTCGCCGCCGCCGCGCACGTTGACGCCGCCGCCTGCGCCGATTGTCCCGGGCGCGCCTGCGGCACCGGCCGTGCCAGGCGCACCGAGCGCGCCGATCACGCCGAGCGTACCGGCCGCCGCGACCCCCGCCGGCGTGTCGGGCGTGACGATGCGGCGCACCAGCGGGCGCACCACCATGAGCAGCACGATCAGGCCGAGCAGCGCCATCACGCCCAGATTGGCGGCGCGCATGATGTCGTCCTTGGTGAATTGCAGATAGCTCATCCAGCCGGTCGGCGCGTTGCCGATCGGCATCGGCGGCGTCTCGGCAAAGCGCAGGTTGACTACTTCCACCTGATCGCCGCGCTTGGCGTCGTAGCCGATCGCCGAGCGCACGAGCGCGGCGATGCGATCGATCTCCTGCTTCGAGCGCGGCTTGTAGGTGAGCTTGCCGCTGGCGTCCTTGGCATAGGTGCCGTCGACCAGCACCGCGGCGGAAATCCGGTTGACGCGGCCGGCTTCCGTCACCTCGGTCTTGGTGGTGCGCGAAATCTCGTAATTGACGATTTCCTCGCTTTTGCTGTCCCCGCCGCCGCCGCCGCGCGCGCCGGACTTGCCGCCGGGCAGCTCGTTGGCGACCGACACCGCGCCGCCGGCCCCGCCGCCGTTCGAGCTCTTCTCCTCGCGCGTCTGGCTGGAGCGCACCACGCGGCCGTCGGGATCGTATTTGTCGGAGGTCTGGGTGATGCGGTTGACGTCGAAATCGGCGTTGATCTGCACCCGCGCGCGGCCGGGGCCGACCACCGAGGTGACGATGTTCTCCACTTCTTTGCGCAGACGGTTCTCGTAGGCGATCTTGCGGTCGTCGGCGCCGGCGCCGTCGAGCGTGTTCTGGTCGCCGGCGCCGTCGGCGAGCAGCTTGCCGCTCTCGTCGACCACCGAGACGCGGTCGGGCTTGAGGCCCCGGACGGCGGAAGCCACCAGGTGGCGGATGGCGCGCACCTGCGACGGCGTCAGCGTGCCGTTCACCTTGAGCACGATGGAGGCGGAGGCCTGCGTCTGCTCGTGCGAGAACAGCGGGCGGTCGGGCAGCACGAGATGCACGCGCGCGGCCACCACCCGGTCGAGGCTGCGGATGGTGCGGGCGAGCTCGCCCTCGAGCGCGCGCAGCTTGTTGATGTTTTGGATGAAGGAGGTTGCGCCCAGCGCGTCGGACTTGTCGAAAATCTCGTAGCCGACCCCGCCGCCCTTGGGCAGGCCTTCCTCGGCGAGCTTCATGCGCAGTCGCGCGACTTTCTCGCGCGCCACCATGATGACGGCGCCGTTGCCCTTGATCTGGTAGACGACGCCTTGCCGGTCGAGGTCCTTGGCGATGGAGGCCGAGTCGTCGAGCGCCAGGTCGGTGAACAGCGGCACCATCTCCGGCGTCGTCACGTGCACGATCAGGAAGGAGAAGAAGCCGACCAGCGCCAGTGTCACCGCGGCCATGGCGGCCATCCGCGCAGCACCGAGCGACTTCACGAAGTCGAAGAAACCTTGCACCGGCTTGTCCCACCCATCGGGGCGCTGCTTGAGATGCGCCTCACCCGGCAAGATTTGCCCGGTTTATGGTTAGCGTCGGGTTAACGCGATGAAGGGGCAGGGGTTTTTCGAGTCAGAAAGCGGCGCTGGCGGTCCGCCCGGGGCCGTCGGGCGTGGAAAGCGCCGACGCGCGCAAGGTCGCACCTCGGCCGCGCTCGGCCCAAATGCCGCCTGCCGCTGCAATATTCGCCCGGACCCCGCTCAGTGATGCAGGGTGCTCGACGATAGACTGTGATTGTTCAACGAGTTCAGCTTGTTGTGTTGCTGCAGTTTGCTGTGCTGCAGCAACTTGTTTTCGTGCAATTTGTTGTGTTGCAGCAGCTTGTTGGAGGACAGCGACGGCTTGTTGAACTTGTTGCCGTTGAGCTTCGCTTTCATCTCATGGAATTTGTGTTCGTGCTGCATGCGGTTGAGCTTGTCGAGCGAATTGCGGTGCGCGAGCTTGTTCTGGCGGTCGTTCAGCTTGCTCTTGTGCTTGAGCTTGTCGAGACGGTTCTCGTGCTCAAGTTTGTTGGTCGAATTGAGCGACGCCTTTTGCCGGTTGAGCTTGTGTTCTTGGCGGTCGAGCTTCTCCAGCGTGTGATGCGTGCCGGATTGCTCGAGACGCGCCTTGTGTTCGAGCGACTTGGTGTCGCCGTGCGCGCTGGCGGTCTCGTGCTCGGTCTTGTTGAGCGCCTTGAGCTGCAGCCGGTTGGCCTTGATGTCGTCCTTCAGGCCCTTTAGCTGCTTCTTGTCGGCGTCGGTCAGGTCGCCCTTCTTGCGCAGATTGGTCAGGTCTTCCTTGTCGCGCTTGATGTCGTTGAGCATCATGCCGCGCTGCGAGTTGGGATCGATGGCGGCCTTTTTCTGCTCGTGCCCGGTCTTCTTCGACGAGTCGAGCTCCTTCAGCTGCTTGCGCGCGCTGCGGATGGAGGCGCGCAGCTCTTTTTCCTGCTTGCGCTGCGCCTTGCTCATGTGACGCCGGCCGGGCAGATCGTTGAGCGTCTTTTCTTTTTGCTTGAGGTCTTTGACGATGGCGTCGCGATCGGCGCCTTTTGCAATCGCCTGCGAGGCGCCGAGGCGGCCGGTGGGCGCGGCAGCCGGGGTCGAGCTTGGCGACGTCGTCGTGGCAGTGGCGGTATTGCCGGCAGGCGCCGCCGTTGCCGTGTCGGAGCGCGCCGGCAACAGCAGGCCCAGCTCATTCGCCATGGAATCGGCCTTCGCGTTCAGGCTGGCGACCAATGCCTTGTCAGGTGGGTTGGCGGTGGCGGCGGCGTTGCGCTGGTTCAACAGGTCGCGATAGTTGGCCTGCAACTGATCGAGCGATCCCACGCCGAGCGACCTGTTGGCGGCGTCGAGCTGGATCTGGTCCGCGGCGATCGCCGCCTGCAATCCCACCTTTTGCTTCTGTTGATCCGCTGTCAGGCCGGTGGTCGGCAGCGCGGCCAGGTCCGCTCTGTTGCGCGCGATGTCGTTCTCGGCGCCGGCCTTCACCTGCGCCGCGGTCAGGCCGGGGCCGAGGAAGCTCGCAATGTCGGCCTTGGGCCAGGTCGTCCAATCGTTCGGATCGTACGGCTTCACCGCCGGGCTGGCGGTAGCCGGGCTCGGGTTGGCGATAGCCGGCGTGTTCGGGGAGGACGGCGTGAGCGTCGCGACGGTTGGCGTCGGCGAGGGCGCCGGACTTGGCGTCGTGTTCGCCGGCGGTGTGGGCGTGGCGGCCGGCGTCGATGGGGTTGGGGGCGTGGCCGGTGTCTGCATCGCGTTGATGCGTGCCAGGACCGATGCCGTCAGCGCTTGCAGCCGCACCTTGTCCGCGGCGGATGCGGAATTGATTTGATTGAGCGCGGTGTAATAAGTCGACTTCAGGGTGTCCAGCGAGGCATTGGCAGAAGGCTCGCCCGGCACCGGTATCGATGGTGTGGGCGTGCTGACCTTAGCCGGCGCGGGCGGAGCCGGCATCGGCGCTGCGACCGCGATTCGCGCGGCGTTCTCGTCGTTTCGGTCCTTGCTAATGGTCGTATCCGCGTCGCCGATATTTCGCACGGCCGCGGCGCCCGCGACCGCGAGCCATCCGAGCGCGCTTTGCGCTTCGGCTGACGACGCACCGCCGACACTGGCGAGCGCCTTGCCATAAGTCTCGAGCCCGCTGGCGGCATCCTGGATTTGCAGATTGGTGTCCTTCACCGCCTGATCTTTGATCTCCTGGGTGGCCACGGCGGCGTTATACGCCGCCAGATCCTGCTGGTATTTCGTCTCCATTTGCGCACGGGTGTCGGCAGGAAGCGACGGATTCAGCAGAACCTGTTTGTCGCGATCGACGAGGTCTTTGGCGGCCGCGGTCACGGCCTGTTGCTGGTCCGCCGCGCTCTTCGCGGTGCCTAGCTGCTGCTGCCAGCCCTGCACCGCCGCCGTGGCGGATTTGGCGAAATTCTGGCCAGTCGGATCGTTGAGCTTGGCATATTGCGCGATGTCGCTGTTCAGCTTTTTCTTCATTTCGACGTCGTCGGGATGCGTCTGCAAATAGGCCTGATCGCGCGTGATGGTGGCGGCGAGCTGGTCCGACGACTGAACGAGATTGTCAAGCGCGGCGACCGGGCCGCCGTCCGCGCTCAGGGTATGGAACCCGGCGCCGTCTCCAGTGATGAGCTTGGACGTGTCGATGCTCGCCAAGCTGGCGCCGTTCAAACCGACAAAGGCACCGGCGCTGGTGTTGATCACATTGCCGCCGCCCGCCGCGACGAGGTTGCCGCCACCCGCGGCGACTAGGCCGCCGCTGTTGGAACTGATGATGTTGCCGCCACCCGCGGCGACGAGGTTGCCGCCACCCGCGGCGACTAGGCCGCCGCTGTTGGAACTGATGATGTTGCCGCCACCTGCCGCGACAAGGTTGCCGCCGCCCGCGGCGACAAGGTTGCCACCGCCTGCGGCGACCAGGTTGCCGCCTCCGGCGGCGATAAGGTTGTTTTTGCCGGCCGCGATAACGCCGTCGATGTTGAGCGCGATGACATTGCCGCCGCCGGCTGCGACCAGACCGCCGCTGTTGGAGCTGATGATGTTGCCGCCGCCCGCGGCGACGAGGCCGCCGCTGTTGGAGCTGATGATGTTGCCGCCACCCGCTGCGACAAGGTTGCCGCCGCCCGCGGCGATCACCTGGCCGGCAACGCTCAGCAGGCTGCCGCCGTCGTTGCTGATGACCGCGGAAACCTTGTCGATTTGCGACTGATTGAGCCCCGCCGCCTTCAAGGCCGCCGTGAGGCTGCCGCCGTCGTTGCTGATGACTGCGCTGCCATTGTGACTGATGACGCTGCCGCCGTCGTTGCTGATGATGCCAGCGCCGTGTTCGCTGAGGAGGTTGCCGCCGCCGGCCGCTATCAGTTTGTCAGCCTGGTCCGGAGTGATGATGCCCGGCGACCCGTCCGGGTTATTTTTGGCAAGCGCGTTCACGATGATGGCGCCGGTCAAATTATCGGCGAGGCCGGCCCCATGCTCACTCAGCAGGCTGTTAGCCATCGACAGCGAGATGCCGCCGCTGTTCACCATATTGGCGTAGAAAGTCTTCTGCACGTCGATGGACGCCGCCGGCGCCGCCGGTTGCGCGGACGGCGAGGGCGTCGGCGCGGGAGCCGGCGTGACCGGCGCAGTAGTCAGTACCGCCTTTGGGGCCGACGGATGATCCCAGGGCATGCAACCCCAGACACAGACCGGGCCCAAATAGACCTGACTGGCCTTTGCCTCCGGCGCGCCGCCGATGAGCGTCGCGCCTGCGAGCGCTGCTGCCGCAACGAATCGCGTCCAAACGAACTGGAAATTCATGTCTGCCCCCTGTGCAGCGACCGGTTTTCCGTGCGAATCCGGATCGCGCGTCTTTCCGCCGACGGGGTTTTTTGAAGTTTTCTTGTGGTCGACTGCCGCCCGCGAATTCAAACGCGTCGCTTTCACCTCGCTCGAATCGTAGCCCGGCCCTGTTGCGGACACAAGGATAACGGGTGGCCGGCGAGTTCCAGGCTCCTCCGAAGCGGATAAGACTGTGCGGGACGGGACGGCGGCAAGGCTTTTCTGTTGCATCAGGGGGTATAAACGGTTGTAGTGACGGAGGGTGTGGTCTGCGGTCAGAAGGTCGCCACCTTCGCGGAACTATTGGGGGCCAGTGCGGTGTGCCGTATCGTCGGTAAGGCGGGCGTGATAGGCGTTGCGTGCATTTGGTTCGCCGCTTTGCCGGTCGGGCCGGCGCAAGCCGCCTCCACCCAAGCCGCGGCAAGAACTGGCAGGTCTCCTTCACCGAGGACACCCGCTACATCAGTTGGACCAGCACCCGCGGCTATCCCTATAACTTCGCCTCCCCCTTGCCGGGCGCGCCGGCTTTCCAGCCAGGCCACGGGCACGAAACCTATGTGCCGCTGGCGTTTCAGTTCGCCTACCTTCCGAGCGACGATTGGAAAGTCGAGTTCCTGACCCGCTCCGGCTACGTCACCGCGCATCAGACCACCGCCGGCCTGGACGGTTCGGCGTCGACCTGGACCGACACGTCGCTGTCGAGCACGGTGACCTATTACGGCATCAACGGCATTCAGCCCTATGTGTCGGTGGCGCTCAATTTGCCGACCGGCTCAGCGGCGCTCTATGGCGTTGGCGAATTTGCGCGTATGGACCCCGATATTTTCGACATCTCTGTGTTCGGCGAAGGACTCAACGTCGCGCCAACAGCTCGGCTTCAATATGCCGATCGGCGACTCGATGCTGTTTGGATTTGCGGTCGCCCACACGGTGCGTGGCAGTTACAATCGCGAAGGTAATCTCGGCACCATGCCGCAGATGGCCGTCCTGATGAACCCGGGCGACATCACCACCTACACGCCGTCGCTCGGCGTCGCTATCGGTGACAACCTGACCCTGCAGACCTCGTTCACCTATGCGACCGAGACGACCACCTACGCCAACGGCATTCCGGCGTGGAAGTCGGGCGACCGTTACACGATCAACGGCGCCGCTTCCTACGACTGGACGAAAATGTGGTCCACGACCTTGAACGTCGCGTATTCTCATACGAACAAGCAAGAAATCCCGAACGCCGCGCAAGCGCTCTTTCTCGAGCCGTTCAACTCCAATACCAACGTGTTCCAGGTCACGCTCGACAATACCATCAAGTGGGGCGCGCTGTCGTTCGGTCCGACCGTGGGCTATCTTAACCGTGACAACAACGGCTATGATTCCGCCGACTTGGCGTTTGTGCCGGCAAAGGAAAAATGGTCGGCCGGACTGTTCGCGAATTACAAAGTGAACGAGCACGGCACGTTGACGGCGAAGGTGCAGCGGTTATGGATTTCCGAGCCGTACCAGCCGGATAAGTCGCTGCAAAACGGCGTGCCGTTGGGCTTAGTGGTCCCGGGCACTTTTGTTCCGGAGATCAACGGCAATGCCTGGGTTTGCGCGGTCGGCGGCACCCTGACCTATTGAGGAGATGGGCATGACACGCATTCTGCTCTTATCCGCCGCGGCCGCGTTGCTGTTGACGGCGACGCCGAGCCAGGCGCAAGACAAGTGCCCGCCGGGCACCGGCAAGGATTTTTCGGGAAAGTGCATGCCCCCGAAGCAGTCGGGCCTGGAAGACTCGATGCAACAAAACGAACTCATCGCCAGCCAGTCGGACGTCTCGAAATCGGCGCCACCGTTCCCGCCGGGGCAAGACCAGCAGGTCAAGCAACAAGACGCGAACGAAAACTACGATTTCCTTCACACCTCGACCGGGCATCACCGCCCATAGCGTCGATCCGGCCCGATGCGCCTGACATCCAGTTGAGTACGGTGCGCCCCGGCCCGGCTCACCCAGCCGCCGCCTGCTGCAGGCCGCCGAGCGCCAGCCGCGAGATGAGATCGGCCAGTTCGTCCACGAAAGGACTGTCCGGCGTGATCTTGAACGGCTCCTGCGCGAACAGCTCGCGGTTGCGCACGAAGGTGCTGCACTGTCCGATCAGCCAGATCGCACCGCACAGCGCGACCTGCCGGTCCGTGCCGGGCGCCAGGAACCGCTGCACGATGTCGATAGCGGCGCTCAGATAGGTGACCGTGTTCTTGGCCATGAATTTCATGAAAACCTTGCTGGGATGCGCCCCCTCCCAGGCAAAGATGTGCATGTAAAGACTGAGCTCGTCGCGAAACAGCAGCGGCCGCAGTTGCTGCTGGACGAAGCTGCGCAGCGCCTCCTCGCGCGACAGCGACTTGAGCTTGTCCGGATCGAAGCCTGCCTCCGCGGTCAGCCGGTCGAAGGCCGTCTTGAGAATTTCGAGATAGAGCCCGTCCTTGCCCTTGAAATGGTAGTTGATGGCGGCCTGGTTGACGCGCGCCTTGCCCACGATGTCGCGCACGCTCGCCCCCTGGTAGCCCTTGTCCGCGAACAGGCGCACCGCGGCTTTCAGGATCGCTTGGCGGGTATGGTCGGACGGACGGCTCATCTGGCCCCATTTCAAACACTTGTTTGAACCGCTACCTAGAGCCCCCGGCGGCAAAACGCAAGGTTTTGCGCAAGATTTCGCAATCGCGGTCTGCGCGCCCGGCCGCCATCGTTCCGCCTCAAACGGTCGTTTGAATTTCACTTGACCGTATGAAATAGCCGTTTGAATCGAACGCCAAGCTCAGGGTGCCGCCATGCTGGAACATACCTCGCGCTTTGTCCTGGAGGTGCTGCCGTTCCTGATCGTTGCCATTTGCGGGGCGGTTCTGATCCCCGCGCTACTCGGCTTCTAGGCCGCACAGGAGTTGCCTATGGCGTTCTTGACCGAAATGCGTGGCTCCCGGCGCCCGTCGAAATGGCTGTGGCTCGCGCTGCTGCGGCTGGTGCCGCCGTCGGCGGCCTATCGTCCCGAGCGGCATTACATGCGTGGCCCGGGGCCGAAATATCGCGCCCGGCATGGCGGGCACCTGCCGTCGAAGAAAAACGACTGATCCGTTCCCTCTCGAATCGGGCCGTCGCAGCGCCGAGCCGGAATCGCCTCGCGTTGCAAACCGGCCGAAGCGTTCCCGGCAGGGTTGGGTCGGGTCTTATCGATTCGTTAAAGCGAGGCCGCGCCGGGCGCCGCGAAGGCCGGCGACGGCCACCAACGACGAAGCCGGCCATGACGGCCGGCTTGGCGTTAACGTCTCGGGAAGAAATCGGCTATTGCCGGTACTGCTGAATGCGCGTGGTGCGCAGGCCGGCGAGGCCGTGCTGGTCGATGGAATATTGCCAGGACAGGAATTCCTCGACCGTCAGCGTATAGCGTGCGCAAGCCTCTTCGAGCGACAACAGGCCGCCGCGCACAGCCGCAACCACTTCTGCCTTGCGCCGGATGACCCAGCGCTTGGTGGAGGGCGGGGGCAGATCCGCAATGGTCAGCGGACTGCCATCAGGCCCGATGACGTATTTGACCCTCGGGCGGTGGGGCTCGGTCATTGGTGTACTCACTCACAAGCCACTCGACTGACGCAACTCCGGCACATTACAAACCGCCGCTTAAAATTTACCTAAGCACGAGCCGTGAAGCGGCGCATTATTGCCCTGTTTCTGCTAACCTTTTGGTTACGGATGGGACACCGGGTTACCGCACCCGCTGGCCGCGGAAAAGCAAGAATGTCCCGTTAATATAGGGCCCAATATAGAGCCGAAGCGAAGCATTTTCACGGGGTGCGACTTGGACAACGATCCGGCGGGCGGTGCGAAGGGCTGGCGCTACCTGGTCCGCTATGTCGCCATCTTGCTGGCGGTGGCGCTCGTCTACTTCGTCTTCGCCAAGCTCGGCCTCATGCTCGCCTCGGTCAACCCGAGCGCCAGTCCGATCTGGGCGCCGAGCGGCATCGCGCTTGCCGCCGTGCTGCTCGGCGGCTTGCGCGTCTGGCCGGCGATCCTCATCGGCGCCTTCGCCGCCAACGCGACGACCGCCGGCACGCTCGAGACCTCCGCCCTCATCGCGCTCGGCAATACGCTGGAGGCCGCGGTCGGCGGCTTCCTGATCGGACGTTGGTCGGGCGGCGCGGAAACCTTCTCGACGCCCGCGCGGGTCGCGAAATTCGCGCTGGCGGTGGTCGGGCCGGCGACCGTGATCAGCGCCTCGATCGGCGTGCTGACGCTGAGCTACGCGGGCCTGGCGGCCTGGCAGAATTTCGCGCCGGTCTGGGTCACCTGGTGGCTGGGCGATGCGGCCGGCGCGCTGGTGGTGACGCCGGCGATCGTGCTGTGGGCGAAGGGCGGGTGGCGCGCCTTCGATCGCGGCGAGCGCGGGCAGTTCGCGCTGACGCTGGCCGGGGCGGCCGCGGTCGGTCTCATCGCCTTCAGCCCGCTCGTGCAGCGCTCGCAATACACGACCCCGCTCGGCTTCCTGGCGATCCTGCCGCTGGTCTGGGCGGCGCTCAGGCGCGGGCCCCGCGACACCGCGACCGTCAGCCTGATCCTCACCGGCTTCACGATCTGGGGCACGCTCGAGCACACCGGGCCGTTCGGGCACATGGGTGTCAACGAGTCCTTCCTCTTGCTGCTCACCTTCATGGTCAGCCTGTCGGTGCCGTCGCTGGCGCTTTCCGCCGACGTCGCCATGCGCCGGGCCAGCGAAGGCAACCTGCGCCGAACGCAAAACGAGCTCGACCGCCGCGTGCGCGAGCGCACGGCGGCGCTGGCCGACGCCAATATCCATCTGATGGAAGCCCAGCGGCTCGCCAATCTCGGCAGCTGGTCGTGGGACATCAAGCGCGACCGCGTGGACTGGTCCGACCAGTTGGTCGAGATCTACGGCACCACGCGCCGCGATTTTTCCGGCACGGTCGAGCAGTTCCTGAGCTTCCTGCATCCGGACGACCGCGACACGGTGGAGGACAGCATCGACGGCGCGCTCCGCTCCGGCACGTCCTTCAGCCACGAGGAGCGCATCCTGCGCCCCGACGGCGGCATGCGCTATTTGCAAAGCACCGGCGAGGTGGTGCGCGACGAAACGGGCGCGCCGGTGCGCATGCTCGGCGTCTGCCTCGACGTCACCGAGCGTAAGCGCGCGGAACACGCGCTGCGCCAGTCCGAGCAGAACTACCGGCTGCTGCTGCGCAGCGTGCGCGACTACGCGATCTACATGCTCGATCCGCAAGGCCACGTGCTGAGCTGGAACGCCGGCGCCGCCAACATCAAGGGCTACGCGGCCGAGGAGATCGTCGGCCGCAACTACGAACGCTTCTTCATCGCGGAAGAGCGCGAGGCCGGGGAGCCCGCCCGCGCGCTTGAGATTGCCGCACGCGAGGGCCGGTACGAATCGCAAGGCTGGCGCGTGCGCAAGGACGGCAGCCGCTTCTATTCGAGCTCGGTGATCGACGCCATCCGCAACGACGCCGGCGAGTTGGTCGGCTTCGCCAAGGTCACCCGCGACGTCACCGAGCAGCGCGAGGCGCAGATCGCGCTCGAGCAGACGCGCGAGCAGCTCGCCCAGGCGCAGAAGATGGAAGCGCTCGGCCAGCTCACCGGCGGCATCGCGCACGACTTCAACAATCTTCTGATGATCGTCTCCGGCTATTCGCAGATTCTGCAAGGACGGCTGAGCGAGGCCAAGGACAAGCATGCGGTGGAAGCGATCCGCGCCGCCGCCGCGCGCGGCGAGAAGCTGACGCGCCAGCTGCTCGCCTTCTCGCGCCGCCAGACGCTGATGCCGGTGGTGGTCGACCTGCGCCAGCGCATCGACGCGGTGCGCGACATGCTGGCGCCGTCGCTGCGCGGCAATATCGAGTTGATCTGCGACATCGAGGACAAGATCTGGCCGGTCGAGGCCGATCTCGGCGAGCTCGAGCTGGCGCTGGTCAATATCGCCGTCAACGCGCGTGACGCCATGCCGGATGGCGGCACCATCAGGCTGTCGGCGCGCAACGTGGTGCTCAAGCCGGGCTCGCGCGTGGGCGAGCTGGCGGGCGATTTCGTCGCGCTCGCCATCATCGACAACGGCAGCGGCATGGCGCCGGACGTGCTCCAGCGCGTGTTCGAGCCGTTCTACACCACCAAGCCGGTCGGCAAGGGCACCGGCTTGGGCCTGTCGCAGGTGCACGGCTTTGCCCTGCAGTCGGGCGGGGCGGCGACCGTGTCGAGCGAGGTCGGCAAGGGCACCGCCGTCACCATCTATCTGCCGCGCAGCCTGGGCGAGCCGGCGGAAGAGACCGGCACGGCGCCGGCGGCCGACGCCGAGGTGCATGGCACCGTCTTGGTGGTGGAGGACAGTCGCGAAGTCGCCGACGTCACCTCCACACTGCTCGAGCAATTGGGTTACCGGGTGGTGCGGGCGGAGAACGCGGCGGAAGCGCTGCGCCATTTGCAGCAGGGCATCCATTTCGATCTGGTATTCTCGGACATCGTGATGCCCGGTCCGATGAACGGCTTGGCGTTGGCGGAGACTTGCCGCGACAATTTCCCCGACATCGCGGTGCTGTTGACCAGCGGCTACAGCGATGCCGCGCAGCTCGCCGACGGCCGCTTCGATATCCTGCGCAAGCCGTTCGAATTGTCGGCGCTCGAGCGTGCGGTCGAGGCGGCGCTCTCCGGCAAAGGGCGCAAGCAGCGCCGCGCCGCGGCAAAACGCGCCTAACCCATGGATTGGGCGCTACAGGCCCGAGCGCACGATCTTCTCGATCTGGCTCATCAGGTAGTTCTGGCCGTTGATCGATAGCAGCGGGGGGCTTTGGCTGAGGTCGACCGAATTGACCGGTGCCTGGACCTGCGTCGAGATGGCGGACGGCTGGCCGCTGGCGTCCACGCCGGTGGCGCTGAGCTTATAGGTGCCGGCCGGCCAAGTTTTGCCGTCGCTGCCGACTCCGTCCCAAGTGAAAGTCTGGCTGCCGGCATTGAGCGTGAACTTGCCGGTATAGGCGGTCTGGCCGGTGGAATCCGCAATGGTGATGGTGGCGGCCGTCGGCTTGGTGACGTTCAGCGTCCAGTCCGCCGTACCGTTGGCAAGCTGCGCCTGCTGCCCGTCCACCACCACCGTGGCGCCGACCAGGCCGAGCGCGTTGGTCGCCTGCGCGCTCTGCTGCAGCGACACCAGGGTCGAAAGCTGGTCGTTCGATTTGAGCTGCTGTTCGACCTGCGCGAACTCGACCAGTTGCTGGGTGAACTGGTTGGTGTCGAGCGGATCGAGCGGATTCTGGTTCTGCAATTGCGTGGTGAGCAATTGCAGGAAGGTGGTGAAATTGCCCGCAATCGTATTGTTGTTGACCGCGCTCGAGACGGCCGCGGCCGCGCCGGTAGCGGTGCCGGCGCTGGTGCTCGGGGTGACCGGAAGGAGACTGGCCATGGGCTTTTCCTAAACTCTGATGTCGAGCCCGCCATCGGCGCGGACGATCGCGCCGTAGCTCGCGGATGAAGCGGCGATGGGTGCGAGGCTGTCGTCTTCGACGACCAGCCGGGTGGCGTTCGGATCGGGGTTCGAATTCTGCTGCCCGCCGCCGCTCTGGTCGCGCAGCGAGAATTGCAATGCATTGTCGGCCGTCTTCAGGCCGGCATCCTGCAAGGCGCGCTGCAGGCCGGAAGCGTCGCGCTGCAGCAAAGTGAGCGTATCCTGCCGGTCCGCGATCACGTGCGAGGTGATGCGGCCGTCCTTGTGCACGTCGAGGCGCACTTCGACGCGGCCGAGTTCGGGTGGATCGAGCCTGATCTCGAAACGGTTCTTGCCGGCCATCGCCTTGGCGGCGATGTCGAGGGCGAGGCCGGACAGCGGCACCGCGGCCGCCTGCGGCATGGGTTGCGCGGGCGGCGGCGCAGCTGGCGCGCTGGGCGCGGCGTTCTGCTGTGGCGCGCTTATCTGCGGCGGCGGGTTGGCCTGGGCGGATTTAACGGCGTCGGCGGCATGCGCCGATGCGGTGAGTGCGGGCTGGGCGTCGGCCGCGGTGTGATGGCTTTGCGAGCCCTGGTCCGTTGTCGGCTTGGCCTGCTTGTCGAGATCCGCGTCGGAGGCTTGCGGCTTGCCGTCCGTCTGCGGCGCGGCTTTTTGAGCGTCGGCGTCGATGTCCGCGGTGTCGGCGGTTCGCGCGGTGCCGGCTTGCGGCAGCGGCGCGGTCGCCTGCTTCGGCTTGCCGTCCACGGCGATCGTCGCGTGCTTGCCCGCCGGCTTGGCGGTCGTGGCGATGGCGGCAGTCGTGGCAGGCGTCGCTAGCGCGGCGACAGCGGTCACGTCCTGGAGCGCGCCGGAAGTCTGAGCCGCGGCGTCATCGGCGCTTTGCGACGTGTCCGCCGGCTTATCCTTGCCGTCCTTGCCGGTTGTTTTGATGCCGTCGGCGGCTTTGTCGTCGGCTTTGGTCTTGCCGTCGGCCTTGCCGTCGCCGGCCTTGCCGTCGGCGCTGTCGGCACTGTCGGCGGCCTGCTGGGGCCCGGCGTCGGCCGCCTCCGCTTGCTTGGCGTCGCGGCCGGCCGGCTTTGCGGCATTGTCGGTCTTGGCCGGCGCGCCGGCCTTTTTCGCCTTGGCGGCTTCACCGGGCTTTGCCGAAGGCTCGGCACGCGTGTCGGCGGCAGGCGGCGGCGCATCGGCTGGGGCGCTGTCGAGCAGGCTGGCAAACGGCGCGGCGGAGGCGGTGGTGGGCGCACTGCGCGGGGCCGGGGAAGCCGCTGGCTTGGGCGCGGCAGGCTTGCGGGCAGGGGGGTCTGACACTACGGACGGCACGGGTTCACACCTCTTCGGATATCCGCCGTTTCCTGTGCAATCGCCGGGCCAGCCGGGTCGGTGCATATATTTGTTTTCTATCAATACCTTAGATGGATTGCCCCGCACGGGCGGCAGGCCGCTCCCGGCAGCGCCTGCTCTCGGGCGGCAAGATTTGCCCGCCCTTTTCCAGGGGCTTTTTCTTGCGCAAGCCCCCCGTGCATTGCGCGACCCCGATCGCCACCTATAGTAAGAACCGTCATGCCCAACACCCTCGATCTAGCCGGCCGTCCGCAGGACACCCGCGTCGTCGTCGCCATGTCCGGCGGCGTCGATTCCTCGGTGACGGCCGCGCTGTTGAAGGCGGAAGGCTACGACGTGGTGGGGGTCACGCTGCAACTCTACGACCACGGCGCGGCGACCCACCGCAAGGGCGCCTGCTGCGCTGGGCAGGACATCTACGACGCGCGCCGCGTCGCCGAGAGCATCGGCATTCCGCATTACGTGCTCGACTACGAGAGCCGCTTCAAGGAAGCGGTGATCGACCGTTTCGCCGAAAGCTATATCCACGGCGAGACGCCGGTGCCCTGCGTCGACTGCAACATGGCGATCAAGTTCCACGACCTTTTGAACACCGCGCGCGAACTGGGCGCGCAGGTGCTGGCGACCGGCCACTATGTCGCCTCGCGCGCGCTGCCCACGGGCGGCCGCGCGCTCTTCCGTGCAAAGGAAGATGAGCGCGACCAGAGCTATTTCCTGTTCGGCACCACGCGCGCGCAGCTCGATATTTTGCGCTTTCCGCTCGGCGAGCGCTCGAAGGCCGAGACGCGCGCGCTCGCGCGCCAGTTCGGGCTCGCTATCGCCGACAAGCACGACAGCCAGGACATCTGCTTCGTGCCGTCCGGTCATTATGCCGAGGTGATCGAGCGGCTGAAGCCGGGCGCCGCGGAAGCCGGCGCCATCGTCGATCTCGACGGCAAGGTGCTGGGCACGCATAACGGCATCATCCATTACACTGTCGGCCAGCGCCGCGGACTTGGTCTTGCGACCGGCAAGCCGCTTTACGTGGTACGTCTCGACGCCGAGCGCCGCCAGGTGGTGGTCGGCCCGCGCGAGGCGCTGCGCATGCGCCGTATAAGGCTGCGCGACGTCAACTGGATCGGCGACGGCACGCTGGCCGAGGCGGTCGCCGACGACCGCCGTGAAGTCTTCGTCAAGGTGCGCTCGACCAGGCAGCCGCAGCCCGCCTGGCTGCGCGCGGCCGGCGGCGAAATCGAGGTCGAGCTGGCCGACGGCGAGGACGGCGTTTCGCCCGGGCAGGCTTGCGTGTTCTACGACGCGGGTTCGGGCCAGGCGCGCGTGCTCGGCGGCGGCTTCATCCGGCACGCCGCGGCGTCCGCCGAATTCGCGTCCGCCGGCGCCGAGGGCCTGGCGCAAGCGGCCGCGCGCTGATCCTCAACGAGACCCATGTCCTCGACGAGACCTGTGGGCGACATCGATCAAGCAAGCGTCGAGCGCGCCTACGCGCTCTGGGCGCCGGTTTACGATCTCGTCTTCGGCGCGGTGTTCGATCCCGGCCGGCGCGCGGCGATCGCGGCGGCCGAAGAGGCGTGCGGCCCGCAAGGCGGCCGCATCCTCGAAGTCGGCGTCGGCACCGGCATTTCGCTGCCCGATTACGCTCGAGTCAACCGGCTGGTCGGTTGCGATATTTCAAAGCCCATGCTGCGCAAGGCGGTCGAGCGGGTGCATGCGCACAAGCTCGACAATGTCGAATTGCTGGCGGTGATGGACGCCGCGCGCCTGCCGCTGCCGGACGCTTCGTTCGACGTGGTGGTGGCGCAATTCGTCATCACCGCGGTGCCGCATCCCGAAGCGACGCTCGACGAGTTCGCGCGCGTGATCAAGCCGGGCGGCGAGATCGTGCTGGTCAACCACATCGGCGCCGAGCGCGGCCCGCGCCGCGTGTTCGAGCAGTGTTTCGCACCGGTGGCGCGCCGGCTCGGCTGGCGGCCGGAATTTCCCTTCGAGCGGCTCGCCGCGTGGGCCGCGCGCCACGGCGGCGTGCGCCTGATCGAGCGGCGGCCGATGCCGCCGCTCGGCCACTTCGCGCTCATCCGCTTCGCCCGCGGGAACTGACAAGGAACCCGCGCGTCCGCTTCGCCGTTATCCCTTTGTACACAGAGGGAGCGACGCGATGAAAATCCGCATCACGGGCGCAGTCTTGATCACGGGCGGCGTCTTGACGCTGGCGTTGCCGGCGCTGGCTTTGGCGCAGGCGCCGCCGGCAAACGATCTGCCGGTCCGGCCCAAGGCCGAGCTCAACAATGACCCCAATCATTGCACGCCTAGCCGCGCCACCGTCGGCATGGGCAACGACTCCGTCGACGTGAAGAAGCCGAAGGGCAAGAGTCTCAGCAAGCAATTGGCTGAGTCGAACGGCGTGATCTGCCCGCCGCCGCATATCGACAAGGGCATGAAGAAGCCGGCGCCCGAGACCGGCACCATGCCGGTGATCCCGCCGCCCGGCTCGCCCGGCGGCAATCCGCGGGTGCAGCCGAAATAGACGAGCCGGCTATCGCTGGAAGCTGCCCAGGACGTACGGCAATGCATCGCAATTCGGCTCGGATTCCGGGTTCGCGGGCTGGCGCCCGCGCCCCGGAATGACAAAGGAGACGCTTGCTTGACAGGCTTTGCCGGCGCTTCCTATATCCGCCCCATTCCGGCCCGCGGCCGGAACCGGTGGCGGGGTAGCTCAGCTGGTTAGAGCAGCGGAATCATAATCCGCGTGTCGGGGGTTCGAGTCCCTCCCCCGCTACCAAATCTACCAACTCACCGCCGTACCATAGCCGAGGAGAAGATTCCTCCAGTGGATCGCCTCGTGCGCAGCACCGTCTACTGGTCCATTTGCCAATAAGTCCTATTGTAGTTATCAATAATGATAACTAATATAAGACTTATGAACCGTAGGTATCTGACAAGCAAACTCGACGAGGCTGACCGAAGCGGCGTCTGGGCGTTCACTCCGTCGACGCTCTCCGCTCTGCTGGGGAATGTCGAGCCAGACTATCTGAAGCTGAAAGCCAAGCGCCTCGTCGATCAGGGCGTGCTGATCAGGGCCGCACGCGGCGTATACGTCAATCCGCACGCCCGCTCGGCGCCTGCCGATCTGCGGGCCGGCCTCATCCGGTTTCTGCGTCCGCGCGAACTGAGCTACGTGAGCCTGGAATCCCGGCTATCGGAAGCCGGCGTCATTTCTCAGGTGGCGACGGCGCTGACCTGCATGACGACCGGTTCGCCCGGCCGTTTCGACACCCCGTGGGGCGCGATTGAATTCACGCACACGGGGCGAGACGTCGACGTCGGCTCCGACGTATATCCGCGCGAGGACGGAGTGCTTGAGGCGACGATCGAACGTGCCGCCCGAGACCTGCGGCGCGTCGGCAGAAACGTCGGCTTGGTGGACGAAGCGACGCTCGCCGACGCGGTCGCCGAGGAGATGAGCCATGAGCAGCCGAGCAACCAGCCTTAAGAACGCCATAGCGGACTTCATGAGGAGGCAAGGGCTGCCCGGCGAGATGGAGCAGAATCTCGTCAAGGAGGCGATTCATCTGCATTTGCTCTCGGCCTTGTCGGACGCCGGAATCCTGCGCCAAGTGGTCTTTCAAGGCGGCACCGCACTGCGCCTCTGCTACGGCGCGGAGCGGTACAGTGAGGATATCGACTTCGTCTGCGGTAAGGGGGGGTCCTATCTCGACAAGGCTGAGTTCGAGAAGCTCGTGAAGAAGGCCCTCGATGCGGCAAAGGGTTCGCTCCAGCGAGAGTTCGATGTCGGACCCGACGAGATCCGGTTCAAACAACCCGAGCGCCCGATGGAAATCCTGGGCGATGCGGTCGCGATCGCCGCGTGGCAGATCGTCGTTCCGATCGCGAACACGTCACGTTCCCCGAAGTCGCGCATCAAGATCGAATTCGCGAATGTCCCGTCGTACGACAACGCGGCACAGGTGGCGCGGGTGACACCCGGTCTGGTCCAGATGCAGGACGTAATCCTGACCGTCGAGAGCAAGAACGAAATTCTTGCGGACAAAGCGGTAGCGCTGGTCGCTCGGGAGGTCCTGAAGCATCGAGACATCTGGGACATTTGGGATCTAATCGACCGAATGCATGCGCAAGCGGACCGGGAAATCGTGAAGCGCAAATTCGAGGACTATGGCGTCACCGGCGTCGAAGAAAAGGCACGAATGAGAATCGAGGAACTTTCGCAAGAAGCGGCTGCGAAATCCTTTCTCCAGGAAATGGAGCGATTTTTGCCGGCCAAGCGAGTGGCCGAGATCACTCGCGTTGGGCTGCATAATACGATCATGAGGACAAGCGCGGATTTGATCCGGCGAGCGGTTCTCCCGGCCTCAACATGACAGGTTCACGGCGGGGCAACGCCTGCCGCGGTTGAGACGCCTTTGCGCGCCGATCGCGAAATGCGACCAGATAGAAATAAGGCGACGAGAAATCCGAGTGGCGCTGCGCGCGCGTCATTGCCGCGCCGGCGCGGCCCACGGCCGTTGCGCGCCGTCTTCGGCCCTGAAGGCCGCAATCCTGTCGCGATAGCTTTCGGTCAGATCGACGTCGTCCCAGCCGTTGAGCAACTGGTTGCGGCTGACCGGATCGATGGCGAAGGAATATTCGCGGTTGCCGCAGGCGATGATCTGCTTGTCGAGGTCGACCGTGATCTCGCGTTGCGGATCGGCTTCGACCGCCGCCGCAAGCTCGGTCACGTCGGCCTCAGAAACGATCGCGGTGAGCAGACCGTTCTTGACTGCGTTCTGCGCGAAGATGTCGCCGAACGACGGCGCGATCACGCAGGCGAAACCGGCGTCGTAGATCGCGTAGACCGCGGCCTCGCGCGAGGAGCCGCCGCCGAAATTGCGCCCGGCCAGCAAAATCCTGGCGCCCTGCCAGCGCGCCTCGTTGAGCGGGAAATCGGCGTGCGGCTTGCCGTGTTCGTCGAAGCGCAGGTCCTGAAAGAGCACCTGGCCCATGCCGCGCGAGCGCGGCCATTTCAGATAGCGCGCCGGGATGATCTGGTCGGTATTGAGGTTCGCCCGCATGAGCGGGCAGGCGCGCGCGGTGAGGCGGGTGAACTTTTCCATCGCCGTCTAGACCTTTCGTCCCGCCAGCAGCGGCCGCACGTCGGCCAAATGACCGCTCACCGCCGCGGCGGCGACCATGGCCGGCGACATCAGATGCGTGCGCGCGCCCGGTCCCTGCCGGCCGCGGAAATTGCGGTTGGTGGTGGAGGCGCACCGCTCGCCCGGCGGCACGCGGTCGCCGTTGATGCCGACGCACATGGAGCAACCGGACTCGGCCCAGTCGAGCCCGGCGTCGCGGAAAATCCTGTCGAGGCCTTCCTGCTCCGCCTGCTTCTTGACGAGTGACGAGCCGGGCGACACCAGCCCCGGCACCTTGCTGGCGCGGCCGGCAAGCACGGCGGCGGCCGCGCGCAGGTCCTCGATGCGCGCATTGGTGCAGGAGCCGATGAACACGCGGTCGATGGCGATGTCGGTGAGCTTCATGCCGGGCCGGAGCCCCATATAGTCGAGCGCCTCGCGCATGGAATGCGCGCGCGCTTCGTCCACCGCGCGCGCGGGGTCGGGCACAGCGGCATCGACCGGCAAGGCTTCGTCGGGCGTGGTGCCCCAGGTGACGATGGGCGCGATCGAAGCGGCATCGAGCGTGACCTCGCGGTCGAAAGCGGCGCCGGCATCGGAAGCGAGCCCGCGCCAGGCTTCGACCGCCTTGTCGAAACCGTCACCCTTCGGCGCGTAGGGCCGGCCTTTCAGGTAAGCGAAGGTAGTCTCGTCCGGCGCCACCAGGCCGCAGCGGCCGCCCGCTTCGATCGACATGTTGCACAGCGTCATGCGCCCTTCCATCGACAGCGCGCGGATGGCGCTGCCGGCATATTCGATGGCGTGGCCCTGCGCGCCGTCAGCGCCGATCTTGGCAATGATGGAAAGCGCGATGTCCTTGGCGGCGATGCCCGGCGCCGCCGCACCGTCGACCGTGATGCGCATGCGCTTCGGCTTCTTCTGCCAGAGCGTCTGCGTCATCAGCACATGCGCGACTTCCGAGGCGCCGATGCCGAACGCGTAAGCGCCGAAGGCGCCGTGCGTGGAGGTGTGGCTGTCGCCGCAGACGACCAGCAGGCCGGGTAGCGTCAGGCCTTCCTCCGGCCCGACCACGTGCACGATGCCCTGGCGCGGATCGTCGAGGCCGAACAGCGTGATGCCGTTCGCCGCCGTGTTGGCTTCGAGGTTGCGCACCATGGCGGCGATTTCGGGATCGGCGATGCCGGCGGCACGGCTGTGGGTCGGGACGTAGTGGTCGGCGACCGCGAATGTGAGGCCGGGTTCGGCGACGCCGCCCCCGCGCGCCTTCAACTGGCCGAAGGCATGGAACGAGCCCTCATGCACGAAATGGCGGTCGACCCAGAGCAGCGCCGCGCCGTCCTCGCGCCGCACGATCTCGTGCGCCGCCCACAGTCTGTCGATCAGGGTTTGCGGTTCGCTCATGGCTGGGTTTCCCGGCCGAAACATTGCGCACCGCCCCTGCGGGCGGTCAAGGCGGCTGCCACCCGTTGGCGGTGGCCGGCGTTTCCGGCGGCGCGGCGGCGGGCTATCTTCGCGGGCGGTGGAATTCACGGAAAAAGGATGAGCCATGGCGGGCGCGCTCGAAGACCTGATGAACCGGCAGCGCTCAGCCTTCATGCAGCGCCCGCCCGACGCCGCCACGCGCAAGGACGCACTGGCCAAATTGCGCGATGCCGTCCATGCGCGCGAAGCCGACCTGCTGCAAGCCATATCGGAAGACTTCGGCGGGCGCGCGCACGAGGAAACGCTGCTGCTCGAACTGTTTCCGCTTTACGATCAGATCCGCCACGCGCGGCGCCATCTGAAATCGTGGATGCGCCGGCGGCGCGTGCGCAGCAGCTGGTTCCTGATGCCGGCCCGCGCCTTCTACCAGTATCAGCCGCTCGGCGTGGTCGGCGTCATCGGCGCCTGGAATTATCCGGTGCTGCTGACGCTGGGTCCGATCGTCGACGCGCTCGCCGCCGGCAATCACGTGATGCTCAAGCCTTCGGAGGTGACTCCGCGCGCCAGCGCCGTCATCGCCGCGATCGTCGCAGCGGCATTTCCCGAGGACTACGTCGCCTGCGTCACCGGCGGCACGGAAGTGGCAAGTGCGTTTTCCGCGCTGCCCTTCGACCACCTGCTGTTCACCGGCTCCACGCGTGTCGGCAAGATGGTGATGGCGGCGGCGGCAAAGAACCTGACACCGGTGACGCTCGAGCTCGGCGGCAAGTCGCCGGCCATCCTGCACGAAAGCTATTCGTTGCCGCGCGCGGTCGAGCGGGTGATGACGGCGAAGCTCTACAATGCCGGGCAGACCTGCGTCGCGCCCGACTATGTGCTGCTGCCGGAAGGCCGCGAAGCTGCGTTCGAACGGGAAGTCCGCCGCGTGGTGGCCGCGCTCTATCCACGGCTTGCCGGCAATGCCGACTACACGCGCATCGTCAGCACGCAGCATTACGATCGCCTGACGGCGCTCGTCGACGACGCAAGCGCCAAGGGCGCGCGCGTGGTGCCGGTCGGTCCCGCCGGCGAAAAGGCCGAGCGCGAGGAGAGGGCCTTCCCGCCCACGCTGGTATTCGGCGCCGGTCTCGACACATCTGTCATGCAGGAAGAGATTTTCGGCCCCGTCCTGCCGGTCGTTTCCTACCGCACGCTCGACGACGCGATCGGCTATGTGAATGCGCACGCGCGCCCGCTGGCGCTCTACTATTTCGACGAGGATCGGTCCCGCATCGACAAGCTGCTCGCCGAAACCATGTCCGGTGGCGTCACGGTGAACGACTGCATCTATCATCTGGCGCAGCACAACCTGCCGTTCGGCGGCGTGGGGCCGAGCGGCATGGGCCACTATCACGGTTTCGATGGCTTTCAGACTTTCTCCCAGAAGCGCGCCGTCATGGTGCAGCGGCGGTTCGGCTCGACCGCGCTCCTGCGTCCGCCCTACCGGGGCAAGCGCTGGATGATGCGGTTGATGCTGCGGCTGGCGCGCGGCCGCGGCTGACCGGCTGTTCGCACTCCGTGGCTTAACGGTGTAAAAGGGTTGCGTCAGCGAGAAGGACGAGCCATGCCGCAGGCCGAAGAGCCGCGCTCCGAGCCGGAGATCATTCCGCCCGACCGGGCGTCGCGCCGCCCGCAGCGCGAGCGCGCGTTCGAGCAGGCAGGCGACCAGCGCATTTTTGTCGCGCGCATCGGGCCGTTCGGCAGCATCCTGGTCGTGTTGATCGTCGCCATCCTGATGGCGGTGGTGCTGGCCTTGCTGCTGGGCGCGCTGCTGATCTGGCTGCCCTTGCTCATCCTGTTCGCCGCCGGCGTCATCATCGCCGGCATCGTGCGGGCGTTTTTCAGGGGCGGCGCTTAGGACCCCGCGAGACCGGAATAATTCGCATAACGAACGGCGGCCATTCGCGCGGGTGTCCGGCTGCCGACACAATCCGGAAAACCTGCGAAATCGCCGGTATTTACCCGCCCGCGCCTTCCCGCCACGATCAAATTCGCGTCAGCCTGTGCGAAGCGGGCAATTCGCGGTTGCACCGCCTTGCCGGCGATGGAACTATTTGCACCCATTATTCGTATCTGTAGCTAAATCGAACTGCACATAACCGCTTGATAGCGGACAAGGAGACGACCCCATGGCGCGCACCGCAGTTTCGCAGGCTTTGCGCGACGGCGCCGAGCGCCCCGGTCGAATTGCGGCCAAGCCGTCGCTCGAGGAGACGCGCGCGCATTGGCGCGAGGCCTTTGCCCGCGTGCGCGGCGAGACCGAGAAGCGCGCCGCGCATCTCTCGGCCGAGGACCAGATCGTGCAGTCGATGGCCGACGCCTCGCCCACCAAATGGCATCGCGCGCATGTGACCTGGTTCTTCGAGACCTTCCTGCTTAAAGAGCGCGATCCTTCCTACAAGATCTACGACGAGCGCTTTCCCTTCCTGTTCAACTCTTATTATGTCGCGGCCGGCCCGCGTTACGCGCGGCCGCAACGCGGCTTGATCACGCGGCCGAACCACGACGATGTCACCGGCTATCGCGCGCATGTCGACAAGGCCGTCGATCGCCTGATCGAGACGGTGCCGGCGGCAGACGCCGGCGAGGTCTTCCGCATTCTGGAAATCGGCCTGCATCACGAGCAGCAGCATCAGGAACTGCTGATCACCGACATCCTGCACGCCTTCGCGCAGAACCCGACCGATCCCGCCTACGATCCCGCCTGGCGGATGCGGGCGCCCGCGCCGGGCCCGCGCGGCTTCGTCGAAGTGCCGTCCGGCATCCACAAGATCGGCCATGACGGCAACGGCTATTGTTTCGACAACGAGCTGCCCCGCCACGACGAATTGATCCCCGAGATGGGCATTGCGCGCCATCTGGTGACCAACGGCGAATGGCTGGAATTCATCGAAGCCGGCGGCTACGCGACGCCTTCGCTCTGGCTGTCCGACGGCTGGGCCGCCGTGCAGGCGGAAGGCTGGCAGGCGCCCGGCTATTGGCGGAATGGCGATTCGGGCTGGCAGCAGATGACGCTTGCCGGCCTGAAACCGGTCGATCCAGCCGCCCCGGTTTTGCATATCAGCTATTACGAGGCCGACGCTTTTGCGCGTTTTGCCGGAAAACACCTGCCGAGCGAGGCGGAATGGGAAGTAGCGGCCGGCTCCGGCGCGCTCGCCGACGCCTTCGGCATCGCTTGGCAGTGGACGCGCAGTGCTTATCTACCCTATCCAGGATACCGGGCCGTCGAAGGGGCGCTCGGGGAATACAACGGCAAGTTCATGGTCAACCAGATGGTGTTGCGCGGCTCTTCGCTCGCGACGCCGGACGGGCACCAGCGGCTCAGCTACCGTAATTTTTTCTATCCGCCGTCGCGCTGGCAATTCAGCGGCCTGCGCCTTGCCGAATTCGCTTAAGTGGAAAGTTGAAAGGAGCCGGGAATGGCCGCGCTTGCACGTACCCGCCGGCCGCCGCAGGAAAGCGGCGACGATCAGGTCTTCGCGTCCGACGTGATCGGCGGGCTCATGGCGACGCCGAAGCGCGTGCCGCCGAAATATTTCTATGACGATACCGGCTCGCTGCTGTTCGAGCGCATCACCGATCTGCCGGAATATTACCCGACCCGCTGCGAGATGCAGATCCTGCAGGACCGCGCGGCCGACGTCGCCAAGCTGATCCCGGACGGCGCGGCGCTGGTCGAATTCGGCGCCGGCGCCAGCAAGAAAGCGCGCATTCTGCTCAAAGCCGCGCCGCAGATCGCCGTCTATGTGCCGGTCGATATCTGCGCGGAAATGATCGAGCGCGAGGCCGACGATTTGCGGGCCGATTTCCCCGAGCTCAAGGTGCTGCCGGTCACCGCCGATTTCACGCAAGGCTTCGCGCTGCCGCCGGAAGCGCGCGCGGCGCCGGTGCGCGTCGGCTTCTTCCCCGGCTCGACCATCGGCAATTTCGAGCCGCACGAGGCGGCCGCGTTTCTGCGCCACGCCGGCAAGATTCTCGGCCCCGGCGCGCGGCTGATCGTCGGCGCCGACCTGATCAAGCCGGCCGAGGTGCTCAACGCCGCCTATAACGACAAGGAAGGCGTCACCGCCAAGTTCAACCTCAACCTGCTCGCCCGCATCAACCGCGAGCTGGGCGGCAATTTCAACCTCGACACGTTCGAGCACCACGCCTTCTTCAACCGCGAACGCAACCGCGTGGAGATGCACCTCGCCAGCCTCAAGCGGCAGAAGGTGAAGGTCAACGGCGAGACGATAGACTTCCGCGCCGGCGAGACCATCCACACCGAGAACAGCTACAAGTATTCGCTCGAGAAGCTGGCCGCGCTCGCGCGCGGTGCCGGCTGGCGTCCGCTGGCGGCATGGACCGACCCGGACGATTATTTCTCGATCCAGGCCTTCGAGTTGAGCGAGGAGCCGCCGCCCGCGCGCGCGAGGTAGCTTCCCCCTGGCGCCAGCCTGCGCTAAGGCATCCACCCAAATTGCGTGTCCCGGGCGCAGCGCAGCGCGTCAGCGGTGCGCTGCAGACCCGGGACCCCGCTTTGTTCTTGAAGCTGGGCCCCGGATCTGCGGCGCATCATTCCGCTTCGCTTCATGCTGCGCCGCGTCCGGGGCACGCCAAGCAATTGCTGAGGGCAGGGACTCATGAAAATCGTCGGCTTCGAAGCGGAGGGCAGGCCCAGGCTGGGCGTGGTCGAGGGAGACAACGTCGTCGACCTGCAGGCGGTCGACGGCATGCTGCCCGCCGATCTCGGTGACGTGCTGCGCCGGACCAAAGGCGATCTCAAGCCGCTCGCCGATCTCGTCAAGATTGCCAAGGCGGAAGCGCGCCGCCCGCTCGCGGGCTTGAAGTTCGCGCTGCCGGTGGCACGCCCCGGCAAGATCGTCTGCCTGGGGCTCAATTATCTCGATCATGTCAAGGAAGGTCCGCAGCGCGACAACATTCCGAAATATCAGTCGATCTTCTTCCGCATGTTGACCTCGCTCACGCCGCACACGCAGCCGCTGTTGCGGCCGAAGAAATCGATCCAGCTCGACTACGAGGGCGAGATGGTCGTGATCGTCGGCAAACGCGCCAAGCACCTGACGCTCGACAACGCGACCGACTGCGTCGCCGGCTACAGCTGCGGCATGGAAGGCTCGGTGCGCGAATATCAGCGCCACACCACGCAATGGGGCATGGGCAAGAATTTCGACCGCACCGGCAGCGTCGGCCCCTGGATGGTGAGCGCCGACGCGCTGCCGAAGGGCGGCAAGGGCCTCAAGATCGAGACGCGCCTCAACGGCAAGACCATGCAGTCGGCGAATACCGACATGTTCATGTTCCCGGTCGCCGAGTTGCTCGTCTATCTCACCGAAGGCATGACCTTGGAGCCGGGCGACATGATCTTCACCGGCACGCCGTCCGGCGTCGGCCACGCGCGCAAGCCGGAGCCGGTGTGGATGAAGGCGGGCGACACCGTCGAGGTCGAAATCGAGGGCGTCGGGCTTTTGCGCAATCCGGTCGAGGACGAGAGCGCGTGATCCCGAAAAGCATGTCCCCGGCTAGATCGGGGGTGGGCACCGGTTTTCGGATAAGATCGCGCGCAAATGCAAAAATGAACTTAGCGCTGGCTCGATGCGTTGTTTTTCGATTATGAAATGAGGACCATATGGCCGAGCAATTGAACGTACTGGTGATCTGCGGCTCGCTGCGCAAGGGCTCCTACAATCGCGCGCTGACCCGCGCACTGCCGGCGCTGGCGCCGCCGGAGATGAAGTTCACCTCGGCGCCCGATTTCGAAACGCTGCCGATGTACAACGCCGACGTCCAGGAGGCCTCCGGCTTTCCGCCGGCGGCGCAGGACCTCGCCGCCGCCATCCGCAACGCCGACGGCGTGCTGTTCGTCACGCCGGAATACAACTGGTCGATGCCGGGCTGGCTGAAGAACGGAATCGACTGGGTCTCGCGCATGAAGGACCAGCCGTTCCAGGAAAAGCCGGTGGCGATCCAGTCCTGCTCGCAGGGCCCGCTCGGCGGCGCGCGCATGCAGTATCACTGGCGCATGTCGATGACGTTCCTGAAGGCCTTCGTCTTCGGCACGCCGGAAATCTTCGTCGGCAACGCGGCCGGCAAGTTCGACAAGGATACGCTCGAGCTCACCGACCAGCCGACCAAGGACATCGTCAAGACGCAGCTTGCGGCGTTCGCCAAGTTCATCGTGCGGGTAAGGGCATGACCCGAAAGCCGAGCCGAGCTTTAGCGGATATGCGTACCGCTGCCGTCCGCTATTTGCACGTGTCAGCGGGGTAGGCCCTTCCGGTGCTCGGTCCGACGAAATAGGCCGCTTTGCCGGCCTTGCACCGGCGCAGGCAAGCTCGCTTGGCAGGATTGCAGCGTGCGGCGGCATTCTTGCCCATGGCCGCTTCATGCCTGAGGCAAGCCTCAGCGAGGCTCGAACAGCTTGCGGCCAACACAGTCGTGGTCGGCGTGATTGCGGAAAAGAATATCGCGGTGCCGATAACTAAGGCGGCCTTCATGAGCCTACCTTCTGCAAATATTGGAGTGGGTCTGTCCGCTCGGCATGCCTGCATAGACGCCGGTCTTCAGGCACTTGGCGTAGCCGGCGGAGCAAGCCGCCCGGTTGCCGCCCCGGCTGATGCAGCCGCTTTTTAGCGCTGTGCAGCTCTTTTGGCATTTCGTTTTGGCGATGGCCGGGAGGGCCGGAACGAAACTAGCCGCCATGATCACGAATACTGAGGCGAGCGAAAGCTTGGAGACTGTTTTCACGACTCCGACCCCTTTTGCCCTTGTATTAAAATTGAAAAAGAATTCCGATACTACCGGTAGTATAGTGCAATGAGGCAGCCGTTGCAATTAACCCGGCGAAATTCACCACGTAGCCGCGATCAGCGCACCCTCTTGACGAAATCCGCCACCGCCTGGCCGATCTCGTCCGCGCTGTCCTCCTGGATGAAGTGCAGGCCCTTCACCGTTATTTCCGTCTGGTTCGGCCACTTGCGGCAGAGCTCGCGCTGCCGCCCGGTGAGGATCGAGCCGGGCTCGGCATTGATGAACAATTTCGGCACGTCGCTGTTGGCGAGCCAGGCGCCGTAATCCTCGACCACCTGCACCACGTCGGCCGGCGCGCCCTCGATCGGGATCATGCGCGGCCAGGTCAGCGTCGGGCGGCGGTCCTCGCCCGCGTTGAGGAACGGCCTGCGGTATTCGGCCATCTCCTCCTCGGTCAGCTTGCGCAGCACGGACGCCGGCAAAATGCGCTCGACGAACATGTTGTTCGCCAGGATCATCTCCTCGCCCTTGTCGGAGCGGAAGCCTTGAAAGGCGCGCCGCGCGTTTTCCGGCCAGTCGTCCCAGGTCAGCGGCGCCACCACCGCCTCCATATAGACGATACCGGCGACGCGCCTCGCGTTATGCCGCGCCCATTCGAAGCCGAGCGCCGAGCCCCAATCGTGGATGACGAAGACGATGCGGTTGCCGAGCGCCAATTGATCCCACAGCGCGAACAGATAATCGCGCTGCTCGGCGTAGGCGTAGCGGCCGGGCCCGGAATCATCGAGCTTGTCGGAATCCCCCATGCCGATCATGTCGCAGGCGACCAATCGGCCGAGCCCGACGCAATGCGGCATCACGTTGCGCCACAGATAAGACGAGGTCGGATTGCCGTGCTGGAAGACGATCGCCTCGCCGGCGCCGTCCTCGACATAGGCCATGCGCTTGCCTTTGATTGTGGCGAATTTCTTCTGTGCAAACGGTGCGGCGGACAACGGCATGGCGTTCACGGCCGGATCAGGGCCAAGTGTGCATGGCAACGACCAGGCAGCACAGCGCCCAGAAGATGCAGTATTCGACGCCGCCGATCACCCAGATCCAGCAGCGCTTGACCTTGTAGGTGGCCGCCGCCGCGACCAGCAGATGGACGAAAGCGATGGCCGCGACATAGGGCGTGAAAATGCCGAACACCAGGCCGATGGTAAGCAGCGTTTCGATCGCGCCGGCGATAGTCATCCATGTCTTCGGCGGCTTGAAGCCCGCCACCACGAAGAATTCCAGCGTCGCCGGCACCGTGATCTTGCCGACGATGTGCGGAATGAAGAACAGCCCGCAGATGATGCGCAGCAGGTTGAACTCATTCAGCAGGTTGAATTTGTCGGCCCACGACATGGCATTCCCCCGGACGGCATTCTTGTTGACGGAAAAAGTCGCATTTATTTGCGGGCACGCCTAGTCCCGCGCTTGCCCGTTGTCGGGCGCTTTTCCGCCGCGCGACGCTTGGCCGGCCAGAGCGGGCGGCCTTTCAGCCAGGCCTCCCCTTGCGCGTAGAGCGCCTCCAGTGGCGGCCCGTCGAGGCCCGGCATGTCGCGTTTGACCGTATAGCCGACGCGCGTCTGCAGATAGGCAAGGTGGCAATACCCTTCCGGAAATTGCGCCAGCAGCTCGCGGTCGAGGAAGGGCCGCGCTCCCGGCTCCACCGGGTCGAGCCGGTCCTTTTCGTAGGCGAGGCGCCGCAGCACCAGGCCCCACTGTCCGCGCCGCTTCTCCAGGAAGTCGTAGAACTTGCCGGTGCAGGTGACGTCGCACATGACGCCCTCCACCTCGGCGCGCTGCTGAATGGCCATGCGCGTCTGCGCGATCGCGCGGCGGCCTTTGATGTCGATCGTCATGCCGCCGAGAACATGCATGATGCGCACGCCGCGCTCGTAGCCCTCCTGGCTCACCTGGATGAACTGCTCATAGGAGCCCTGAAACCAGGTCGCCCACATCTGGCCTTCCTTGTGCCAGAGCGTGCGGAAGCGGTCCCATTGGCGCCCGTCGCGCCACAGCACCCAGTTCTCGACGATGTCGCGGATGGCGAGGCGGTCGGCGGTGTCGCGCGGCATTGCATTGCCTCCTGTCATGGCCGGCCTTGTGCCGGCCATCCACGCCTTGGCATCATACAAACCATAAAGACGTGGATGACCGGGACAAGCCCGGTCATGACGAGGTGGGGAAACTCATGACCAAACTCGCGGGGAAAGTCGCGCTCGTCACCGGCGGCGCCAGGGGCATCGGCCGGCATTATGCGCTGGCGCTGGCCAAGGAAGGCGCGCGCGTGATGATCGCCGATATCGAGGACGGCGCGAACCTGGCCAAGGAAATAGCGCAGGCCAAGGGCGAGGCGGCTTCCGCCGTCTGCGACGTGAGCGACGAGGCCCAGGTCGAGGCGCTGGTCGAGGACACGCTCGCCCGCTTCGGCCAGATCGACATCCTGGTCAACAACGCCGCGCTCTACGCCAAGCTCAGCCCGCGCAATTTCGACGAATGGGACGTCGCCACCTGGGACAAGGTCATGGCGGTCAATACGCGCGGGCCTTTCCTGATGGTGAAATACGTCGCCCCGCACATGATCGCGCGCAAGTCGGGCAAGATCGTCAACATCGCCTCCGGCGCGCCCTACAAGGGCGTCCCGCGCATGCTGCCTTACGTCACCTCCAAGGGCGCCATCATCGCCTTTACCCGCGCGCTGTCGCGCGAACTGGGCCCCTACAATATCGCGGTCAATTCGCTGTCGCCCGGCTATATCCTGTCCGATACGGGGCTGGAAAACACCCGGCACGTCGAGGAGGAGCGCGAGCCGGTGCGCAATTCGCGCGCCTTCAAGCGCGACGCCTACCCGGAGGACCTCACCGGCACATTGATTTTCCTGGCCTCCAGCGACAGCGATTTCATCACCGGCCAGTCGATCGTGGTGGACGGCGGCGCGGTCAATAATTAGCAAGATTGTCCCCGCGGCCGGGAGATGGCAGAATATCGGTCTTTCCGCAGCCGCCAGCCGGGGGAAATCCTGCCATGACCGCATACACGCTCGCGCAATATGTCGACGACCTGCGCGCCATTACCGCGCGCGAAACCGATCCGGAAAAGATCCCCGATCTGGTCGCCCCGCTCGCCAAGAAGTTCGCCAACGCGCCCGGCTGGTTCCGCCCGGAATACCGCGAATGCGATCCCGAGCAGGGCTTCAGCCTGCACATCCTGCATGAGGAGCCCAACCACGACCTGGCGGTGTTCCTGATCTCCTGGCTGCCCGACCGCGGCACGACTCCGCACAACCACAAGACCTGGGCGGTGGTGGTCGGCATGGAGGGCATGGAGGAGGAGGTCAACTACGAGCGGCTCGACGACGGCGGCAAGCCCGGCTTTGCCGATTTGAAGCGCGGCGAGGCGCATGTGATGAAGGCCGGCGACGTGGCGCGCTGCTATCCCGAGCACATCCACAGCGTCTGGAACACCGGCAAGGGCGTTTCGATGTCGCTGCACACCTATGGCCGCCACATCAACTTCACCGGCCGCTCCGAATTCGATCCCGACAACAAGCGCGAGAAGCCCTATATCGTGAAAGTCGAGGACGCGCACGCGAGCGCATGATCCCGAAAAGTGGGAACCGGTTTTCGGAAAAGATCATGCGCAATGTAAAATGTTAGGGACTTGCTGTGATCTTGAGAGCATTGGCTTCTAGTTGGGAGTTTCCCATGCAGGCCGTGCAACTGGGGCCGGGCTTTGCCGCCGAGTTGAGCGGCGTCACGCTCGCCGACGTGGTGAACGACGATGCCGCTTACGCCGCCGTGCGCGCCGCCTTCGAGGAGCATTCTGTCCTGGTGTTCCGGGATCAGGACATCACCGACGAGGTGCAGCTCGCCTTCTCGCGCCGCTTCGGCGCGCCGGAGGTCACCAAGGTCGGCTCGGAAGGGACAGGAACGCATTTCGTCATCCTCACCACCATCGGCCCCGACGGCAAAGTGGCGCCGGCCGACTCGCGCCTTGCCATGCGCAACAAGGCCAACCAGCTCTGGCATACCGATTCATCGTTCAAGCGCGTGCCGGCGCTCACCTCGATCCTGTCGGCGCGCATCATCCCGGGCGAGGGCGGCGAGACCGAATTCGTCTCGACCCGGCTTGCCTTCGAGCGGCTCTCGCCCGCGCTGCAGGCGCAGCTTGAAAATTCCTTCGCCTGGCACGACTACGCCCATTCGCGCGGCCAGGTCGCGCCAGACCTCGCTTCAAAAGAAGAACGCGCGGCGCTGCCGACGGTGTGCTGGCGCATGGTCTGGACCAACCCGGCCAACGGCCGCAAGGCGGTCTATCTCGCCTCGCACGCCTATGCGGTCGAGGGCATGGCGCCGGAAGCCGGCAAGCAGTTGATCGACACATTGATGGAAGCCGCTACCGCGCCCGGCTTGAGCTACAAGCACAAATGGCGCGCCGGCGACGTGGTCATGTGGGACAACCGCGCCACCATGCATCGCGGCCGTCCCTGGCCGCCGGGCGAGGCGCGGCTGATGGTGCGCACCACGATTTCGGCCAGCGAAGCCGACGGCGTCGAGAGCATGCGCCCGCCCGGGCAACAGGCGGCGGAGTAGATAGCGTGCGTTTTGTTTCGAAGCCGTGCAACCGGCACGGCGGGCTCCCTCTCCCCTGTGGGGAGAGGGTTGGGGTGAGGGGGTTCCTGACTTTCGAAAGTTTGTAACCCCTCACCCGACGCGCTTCGCGCGTCGACCTCTCCCTATGGGAGAGGTGAACCGTGCTCGCGGCGGCGCCAATCGATCAAAACCGCCGCTAATACCCGCCCTTCCCCACAATCGAAATATCGCTGCCGTCCTTGTAATCCGCGTCCTTCCAGCCGTCTTCGTCGTAGTCGGCCATGCACTTGTCGGCGAGCGCCTCGAGATCCGCGAGCGTGCCCATGGCGGTCGCGGTCTGCAGCGGGAACAGCCGCACCAGTTCGTGGCTGCCGGCATAGTTCATCTCGTAGAGCTCGTGGCGCGCGCCGAACTCGGTGCCGATCGCGTCCCATAGAAGCTTCATCAGCTTGATGCGTTGCTTGTAGTCGATGTTGTTGGAGCCGCGCACATAGCGCTTGAGATATTTGTCGATGTCCGGGTTCTTGAAGTCGCGCGCGTGCGAGGGGAGATAGATCAGTCCCGAGGCCACCACCTTCTCCACGATCGCACGCACCGCCGGATAGGCCTCCGTCATGAACAGCCGGTAGGCGGTCGAGGCGCGGATATTGGGCAGCACCGTGCCGTCGACCCAGGGCTGCGGATTGCAGGCCATGGCGTCGGTCAGCGACCAGAACAGATTGCGCCAGCCGATCACCTCGCCGATCTGCACCTGCACCCCGCGGAAACTCTCCACGCCGGTGGCGCGCACCGCTTTCAGCAGCAGCCCGGCGATGAAATCGAGCTTCACCGCCAGCCGCGTACAGCCTTGCAGCGTGTAATTGTTGACGAAGCCGGACTTCGGATAGAAGTCCTTCAGCTTCTGCACGTCGCGGTGCACGAACACGTTCTCCCAGGGGATGAACGCGTTGTCGAACACGAAGATGGCGTCGTTCTCGTCGAAGCGCGAGGTGAGCGGATAGTCCCACGGCGAACCGGTGGCGGCGGCTGCGAACTCGTAGGAACCGCGGCAGATCATCTTGATGCCGGGCGTGTCCATCGGCGCGATGAACATCACCACCATCGAGGGGTCGTTGATCTCCTGGCCCATGTTCTGGCCGAGGAAATTGTAATGCGTGAGCGCCGAATTGGTCGCCACCACCTTGGCGCCCGAAACGTAAATCCCGGCGTCGGTCTCCTTCTGGATGGTAATGTAGACGTCTTTGACCTCTTCCACCGGCCGGTTGCGGTCGATCGGCGGGTTGATCAGCGCGTGGTTGAGATAGAGCACCGCCTCCTGGCCGCGCTTGTGCCAGGCCCGCGCGTTGTCGGCGAAGGGTCCGTAGAAGTCGGCATTGGCGCCCAGCGTATTGAGCAGCGCCGCCTTGTAGTCCGGGCTGCGCCCCATCCAGCCATAAGTAATGCGCGCCCAGGCGGCGATGGCGTCGCGCTGCGCCATCACCTCCTCGCGCGTACGGGCCGCCTTGAAGAACTTGTGGGTAAAGCCGCCCGAGCCGGTGTCGGTCGGCGCCGTGAGCACGGGCTTGGTCTGGGGATCGTGCAGCGCGTCGTAGAGCTTGGCGACCGAAGCCGCCGCGTTGCGGAAGGCCGGATGCGTGGTGACGTCCTTGACTCGCTCGCCGTAGATATAGACCTCGCGGCCGTCCCTCAACGATTCGAGAAACTCAGCGCCGGTGAACGGGCGCTGCTTGCCCGCGACGATCGTTTCCGGCGTCACGGGCTCACGAGCCTTGCAGGAAATCGAAGCGGAAGGCGTTGCCCTCCCGTTCGATCGTGCCGCAGCTCGGCGTCGCGAAATGGTGCGGCATCACCAGCGTGCCGCTGCCGGCGTGCTTGTCGATCAGCGCGCGGCGCGACACGCGCGCGGCATCCTGGTCGTAATCGGCGCGCGTCGACAGGTCCGGATAGAGGAGCTGGATCGGATGATGGATCACGTCGCCGATCAACACCCCGCGCTTGTCGCCCGAGGCGACGTTGACGACCACGTGCCCCGGCGAATGGCCGTGGCAGGGCTCCAGCGAAATGCCGGTGTCGAGCTCGTAGTCATCGTGCACCAGGACGGCCTTTTCCGCCCGCATGATCGGCAGCACGCTGTCCTCGAAACCCATCGCATGCGGGTTCGCCTTGACGTTCTTCTCCTTGGCGTAGACGTCGTTCCAGTGGTCGTATTCGCGCTTGGCCATGACGTATTGCGCGTTCGGGAAGGTCGGCACCCATTGCCCGTCGACCTGCCGCGTGTTCCAGCCGACATGGTCCCAGTGCAGGTGCGTGCACATCACGTGCGTGACCTCTTCCGGCTTGACGCCGGCGGCGGCAAGCCCCGCCATGTAATCGGTCTTGTGCGCGTCGAAATGCTCGCGCCCGGGCCGCGACTTGTTGCAGCAGGTGTCGATTACGATGGTGTGGCGGCCGGTCTTGAGCACGAAGGAGTGGAAGCTCATGACGATCTTGCCGTCGTCGCTGATGCGGCCCGGCAGGGCGCGCCTGGCGGCTTCCACCATGTCGGGGGTGGCGGCGGGGAAGAATTCGAGCGCCTGGAAGGCGGGGAATTCGAGCTCGGCGACGCGGGCGATGCCGTAATCGCCGATCTTCAAGGGCTGCATGGGGCGTGGTCTCCTGGGTCGGTCAGACCCAGACTACCACGCCGAACGCAGTCCGAAAGTGCGGGAAGTCGTCCGCTTCGGTCAGTCGTTTTCGTTGCCGTTGTGCCGCTTGCCGTAGCTCGCCATGGTCTTGCGGCAGTTCTGGCTGACCTTGCTCCATTTCTTGCGCAGGCACTTTTCGATGCGGGTCTGGTCGGGGATCGCCTGGCCGCACAGCTTGTAGACGTCGCCCTCGCAGGCCTGCTGTTCGGCCTGCATGCCATTGGGGGTCTGTTGCTGCTGCTGCTGGGCGAGCGCCGGCGTAGAAGCCGCAAGGGCCAGCGCGCCGGCAAAAATGGCGGAAGTGAATTTCATCGGTTCAACCCTCGTTGTTGTCGGGCGTCAACGCAGGGCTCGGGACCTCGGTTCCTGGTGCCGAAATGGGCGCTGCGCGGGCGCTTTCGGCCAGCATTGAGCCTCCGGAACAGAGCCGCTATATTAGTTTCAAATTGGACGATTATCCCAAGGAGTGCATCCATGGCGGTCGCAACCGCAACGCAACAGCCAGGCGCCAAACACAATGTGCAGGGCTCGCGTCAGGCCTATTACGACAAGATCGCCAAGTTCCACATGGCGCCCTTGTGGGAGGTGCTCAAAGGCCTGGTGACGCCGGAGCCCAATACGCATTGCCAGCCGGCACTGTGGAAATTCTCCGACGTCAAAGGTCTGATGCTGGAAGCCGGCGACGTGATCACCGCGGATGAAGCCGAGCGCCGCGTGCTGGTCTTGGAAAATCCCGGCCTTACCGGCAAGTCGCGCGTGACCAATTCGCTGTTCGCCGGCATCCAGCTCATCATGCCGGGCGAGATCGCCGACGTGCACCGCCACGTCGCCTCCGCCATCCGTTTCGTGCTGGAAGGCGAGGGCGCCTACACCGCGGTCGAGGGCGAGAAATCGACGATGAAGCACGGCGACTTCATCATCACCGCCAACTGGGCGCCGCACGATCACGGCAATCCGGGCAGAGAGCCGGTGATGTGGCTCGACGTGCTCGACATGCCGACGATCAACCATTTCGAAACGTCGTTCGCCGAGCACTTCGACGAGAAGATGCAGAAGACCGATCACGCGGACGGCGATTTGTTCGCGCGCTACGCCATGGGCGTGCTGCCGGACGGTTTGCCGGCCGAGCACAACCGCACCCCGGTGATCAATTACCCTTACGCCAAGATGCGGCCGATTCTGGAGCGGTTGCGCGACACCGGCGATATCGATGCGCGTCACGGCGCGCGCGTGCGCTACGCCAATCCGATCACCGGCGGCCCGGTGCTGCCGACCATGGGCGCCCACCTCGCGCTGCTGCCGAAGGGCTTCGAAGGCGAACCCTATCGCTCCACCGACGGCACCGTGTTCGCTGTCGCGGAGGGCAAGGGCACCACGACAATCGACGGCAAGCCGCTGTCCTGGAGCGTCAACGACGTGTTCGTCGTGCCGCCCTGGAAGCGCTATCGGCACGAGGCCTCGGACGAAGCGGTGCTGTTCTCGATCTCCGACCGCCCCGCGCAGGAAGCGCTCGGCATCTGGCGCGAGGGAGCCTAATTCCGTTATTGCCGGGCCGCCGTTTTCGCGGCGTGACCCGGCAATCCATCGTCTTCCGCAAAAAAGATGGGTGCGCAAGCCTTCGCCCGCCGAAGGGCTTATCGCCGTTGTGACGATATTTGGTGCTTCGGCCCGCGGGCGGGTCAAACCCGCGCATGACCGGTATGGAACTTGCCCCGGCCGCACGCCATTAACGCCGTGACACGATGGCCAAGGAGACCGCGATGCAAATGCAAGACCTGACCGCCGGGCACGGCGTGCTCACCGCGGCCCGCACCGGCGCGGGCCCCGATATCGTGCTGCTGCATTCGCTGCTCGCCGACCGCCACGCCTTCGACCCGGTGCTGCCGGCTCTCGCCGCCGGGCATCGCGTCACGCTCATCAATTTGCCCGGCTTCCACGGCTCCAAGCCGACGCCGCTCGCGCTGCTGGACGCTTACGTAGCGGCGATCGAGGACGGCTTCGACGAATTCGAGATCGGCAAGGACGCCGTGCTGATCGGCAACGGCTTCGGCGGCACCGTGGCGCTCGCCTTCGCCATCGCGCATCCCGAGCGTATCTCCAGGCTGGTGCTGAGCGATGCCGCCGCCTGCTTCCCGCCCGAGGGCCGCCAGGCCTTTGCGGTGATGGCCGGCAAGGTGGCCGAGAACGGGCTTGCCAGCGTCGCCGAGATCGCGGCCAAGCGCGTGCACTCGCCCGACTACCTCAAGAGCCACCCGGAAGCGGTCGATGAGCGCAAGCAGGTGCTGCTCGGCATCGACCCCAAAGGCTTCGCGGCCGCCTGCAAGATCCTGCAGGAGACCGACCTGATGCCGCTCTTGCATCACCTGCACGTGCCGACGCTGGTCGTCGCCGGCGCGCTCGACCAGGCGACGCCCCCCGAACTCAATAAGGCGATTGTGGAGAAAGTGGCGAACTCGCGCTATATCGAATTGCCCGGCTGCGGCCATTGTCCGCCGCTCGAGCAGCCGGACGCCTTTCTCAAGGCGATCGGGGAATTCGTCGGCTTGTGAGGCTCGTGTCCCGGATGCGGCGCGGCACACCGCTTCGCTACACGCTGCGCTGCGCCCGGGACACGAGGCATTGCCTTCCCGGCGCGCGAATGCTTTGAGAACGGCAGCATGAAACGTGCGCTCATTGTCGCGGCCGGGCTCGGGCTGATCCTGGCGCTCGCGATCATCGCCTCGGAAGGCTTCGGCGCGGTGAGCCGGGCCTTCGCCGCGGTCGGCTACGGGCTCGCCATCGTCACCGTCATCCGCGTGATCGAGCTCTCCGGCGCCGGGCTCGGCTGGTGGATCGTTTTTCCCGCGGACGCCAAGGCGACGCTCGCGCAGTGCGTCTGGGTGCGCTTCATCCGCGAGGCCATCAACGTGCTGCTGCCGGTGGCGCAGGTCGGCGGCGAAATCGCCGGCGCGCGTCTGATGACGCTGTTCGGCGTCCCCGCCGGACTGTCCGGCGCGACCTTGCTGGTCGACATATTCATGCAGGTCATTTCGCTGTTCCTGTTCACGCTCACCGGTCTTGCCATTTTCGCGGCAAACGGCGTCGACGACGAGCTGCTCGGACCGATCGTGATCGGCGTTGCCATCATGGGCGTGGCGCTCACCGGCTTTTTCCTGGCGCAGCGATTCGGCGGCGCCAAGCTGATCGACCGCGGCCTGATGGTACTCGCCGACAAATTCGGCTGGTCGGCGCTCGGCAACCTCGCCAGCCTGCACGACAACCTGGTGCGCATTTATGCCGACGTGCCGCGGCTGGCGCTCGCCATGGTGGTGCACATCGTGGTCTGGTTCGTCGGCCTGCTCGAAGTGCTGGTGGCGCTCCATTTGATGGGCTATCCGGTTTCCTTCGCCGACGCGCTGGTGATCGAAAGCCTGGGCCAGGCGGTGCGCGCCGCCGCCTTCCTGGTGCCGGGCGCACTCGGCGTGCAGGAAGCCGGCTTCGTGGCGATCTGCAGCGCCTTCGGCATCCCGGCGCCGGCGGCGCTGGCGCTGTCGCTGGTCAAGCGCGTGCCGGAATTGATTATCGGCCCGCCGTTCTTGTTCGTCTGGCACGCGCACGAGGCCAAAGCGCTGGCGCGGCGCAAGCAAAGTCAGTCCGAAGCTGCGGGTAACTAAAACCGCGGCAGCCGGGACAGCTGCTCGAGCACTGCCGCTAGCGCATCTCCAGCGCCTTTAACACCGCTCCCGCCACCGCCGCCGTTCCGTGGGTGCCGCCGAACTCCATCGGCTTGACGCCGCCGGCATAGGCCGCATCGACCGCGCGCTCGATGCGTTGTGCCGCGTCCGCCGCCGGCGGATGGTCGTGCCTGTCGGCCAGCCAGTCGAGCATCATCGCCGCCGAGAGGATCATGGCCGTCGGGTTGGCCTTGCCTTGCCCCATGATGTCGGGGGCGGTGCCGTGGCAGGGCTGGAACACCGCGTGCGCGTCGCCGATGTCGGCTGACGGCGCCATGCCGAGGCCCCCGATCAGGCCGGCGGCGAGATCGGAGAGAATGTCCCCGAACATGTTTTCCATCACCATCACGTCGAAGTCCCAAGGCTTGCGCACCATCATGGCGGCGCAGGCGTCGACATAGAGCTTGTCGGTCTCGACCGCGGGGAACTTCGCCTTGCGCGCGTCGAAGATCGCGCGCTGCCAGTTGAACGCTTTGAACACGTTGGCCTTGTCGACCAGCGTCAGCCGGCCGGGATGGCCGCGGGCTTTGCGCCGCTCGGCGAGACGCAGGCAGAAATCGAACAAGCGCTCGGTCTTGTCGCGCGTGACCACCAATGTTTCACGCGCGTCGTTCTCCGTCACCACGCCCTTGCCCATGGAGGCGAACAGGCCTTCCGTCGAACTCGCGGACCAGCACGAAATCGATGCCGCGCTCGGCGGCGCCGACGATGGGTGAAGGCACGCCCGGCACCAGCCGCGCCGGCCGCACGCCGGCATAGAGATCGAACATGAAGCGCAGCTCGACCTGCGGCATGATCTCGGTATTGTCGGGATAGCGCACGCTCGGCAGTCCGCAGGCGCCGAGCAGGATGGCGTCGGCCTCCTCGGCGAGCTTGATCGTCGTCTCCGGCATCGACTTGCCGGTCGCCCGGTAGTTCTCGGCGCCGGCCGCGCCCTCGGTGAAGCGCAAATCGAGACTCGGCGTCGTCTCCGCCACTCGCTTGAGGATTTCAAGCGTGGGCGCCATCACCTCCGGCCCGATGCCGTCGCCCGGCAGCACGGCGATGTGGAAAGCGGTGTTGGCGGACATGGGTGGATGGCGTTGTGGGGTGGCGTGCGCTAATGAACACGGAACAGGATTGCTCGCAAGCCGGGCGCGCCAAAAACTCCGTTCATTCCCGCGCAAGCGGGAATCCAGGATGCAAGCACAGAACAGGCGGCCCTGGGTTTCCGCTGGCGTTTCTCCCCGCGAAGATGGGACGGACGGGTAAAAACTTTCGGGGGTGTTCCATGCCGCGCTTTTCCGCCCACCTCGACTACCTGTTCACCGACCGCCCGTTGCTGCAGCGCATCGATGCCGCCGCGGCGGCCGGCTTCAAGGCGATCGAGTGTCGCTTTCCCGAAGGCGTGGCCGCGGCCGATTTCAAAGGTGCGCTCGAGCGCAATCATGTGCAGGCGCTCGGCATCAATTCGCCGACCGGCGGGGAGGGCGAATTCGGTTTATGCGCCGTGCCCGGGCGCCAGGACGAATGGAAGAAGAGCTTCGCCGAGGCGCTCGATTTCGTCGGCAGTGTCGGTGCCAGCGCCGTGCATTGCCTCGCCGGCAAGGTCGACCGCGACCGCCGCGCGGTCGCCGACACCGTGTTCATCGACAATCTGAAGCGCGCCGCCGATCTGGCGGCGGCAAAGAACATCAAGCTCTATATCGAGCCGATCAATCCGATCGACGTGCCGGGCTATTTCCTCAACGAGGTCGAGCATGCCGCCGACGTGATCGCCAAGGTCGACCGGCCGAACCTTTGGCTGCAATACGATTTCTATCATGTGCAGATCGTCGGCGGCGATCTCATCCGGCGCTTCGAGACGCATTTGAAGATCATTGGCCACGTGCAGTGCTCGCAGGTGCCGGTACGGCACGAGCCGGACGGCGAGGGCGAGATCAACTATCCGTTCGTCTTTGCCGAGGTCGATCGTCTCGGCTATCGCGAGTGGATCGGCGCCGAATACCGCCCGCGCGGCCGCACCGAAGACGGCTTGGGCTGGGCGAAAGCATACGGCGTCGTGCCGCGAACATAAAATGCAAGAGGGGGAGGTCATGCGTCTGCAGAACACTGTTGCCCTGGTCACCGGCGGCGGCTCCGGCATGGGCGAGGCCATCGCGGAAACTTACGCGCGCGAAGGCGCCAAGGTCGCCGTCGTCGATATCGACGGCGCCGCCGCTAAAAAAGTGGCCGGCAAGATCGGCAAGCAGGCGATCGCGCTTGCCTGCGACGTCACCAAGCGCAGCGAGGTCGACGCCGCCGTGGCCGAAACCGTCAAGGCCTTCGGCGGCCTCGACGTGTTGGTCAACAATGCCGGCGTCGCCCACGCCAACAAGCCGCTGCTCGACATCGACGAGAAGGAATTCGACCGCGTCTTCGCCGTCAACGTGAAGGGCGTGTTCCTGTTCAGCCAGGCCGCGGTGCCGGCGATGCGCGGCAAGGGCGGCGTCATCATCAATATCGGCTCGACCGCCGGCGTGCGCCCGCGCCCCGGCCTGTCGGCCTATAATTCCACCAAGGGCGCCGTGCATATTCTCACCAAGACGCTCGCGGTCGAGCTCGCGCCCGACAAGATCCGCGTCGTCGCCATCGCGCCGGTGGCGACCGACACGCCGCTCTTGCCGACCTTCCTCGGCCCCGCGCCCGGCATGCGCGAGAAGTTCATCGCCACCGTGCCGCTCGGCCGCCTCGCCACCGCGCAGGACATCGCCGACGCCGCGCTGTTCCTCGCCTCCGACGAGGCCAAATTCCTCACCGGCAACATCATGGAGGTGGACGGCGGCCGCTGCGTCTAGCCGTGAGCTTTCAATAGGTTGTCCATCCGGACCGGGGATGGGAACCGGTTTCCGCACCTTCGTGCGGGCCGCTTCGATGCGCGAAGGTCGCACGAAGATCATGGGCGAAAGAAAAAATGCGGTGGCCGGCCACCTTTAAGCCTCGATTAACCATCGAATGCGTTGAAAAGGCTGAATTTTCCCCTTTGCGCGAACTCGGGCCATTGCTAGATTGGCCCTCATGTGGGGACGCCGCAAAAAGGTCGAGGCCGCACGGCAGGAAGCGCCGACCGCGCTGAAGGAGGCCGTGCGCGAGGCGCGCATCGAGGCGGCCGAGCGCTCGGCCGTGGTGGTCGACCTGCGCGACGCCGAGGTGGCGCGGCTCGAACTGCTCGACGAGGCGCTCGAGCCGCTGTTCCGCGATCTTCCCAAGACCATCGAATTGTTCGACCGCGGCATCAGCAACGGCGACGTGCCGCGGCTGTGGATCGACGTCATCGCCCATGTCGAGATGGGCCGCGACAAGCGGCAATACCGCTTCGTGCAGGACACCCGCTACGGCCGCGCCGTGCTGGCCGAATTCTACGAAGTGCCGGAGATGGTGCGCGCGGTCACGCGCTATGTCGCGCGCCGCCTGGTCGAGCGCGAGCGCGCGCTCGCCGACGACGCCGCTCACGGCTACGCCTCGGCGCAGAAGGTGCTCGAGCAGGAGCGCCGCCACCGCCGCTGGCGCGCGCTGCGCAGCTTCGTCTTCGGCGCCCTGCTCGGCGCCGCCGCGCTGTTCGTGGCGGCGATGTTTTACGGCGCCCGGCCGTAAGCTTGGTTATCAGCTCTCGATTGTCATGGCCGGGCTTGTCCCGGCCATCTCGCTTAGGAAGACAGTGCGTTCCTGATCGGGGTCGCCGGGACAAGCCCGGCGACGACCAGTCGAACAATCATCCGGCCAGCATCACGCGCTTCAGCTCGCTCACCCCGCCGCTCGCATCGATCCCGCGCGACACCATCTCGCAGCGCCACGCGCCCGCCGCGCCTTCGATTGCGTAGAGATTATACGCCGCCGCGTGCCGCGCCTCGCCCGGCGCGGCCGATGCCGACGGCACCCCGACCGCCGGCACGCGCGCACCGCCAGGGCCATCGAGCCAGTTGAGCATGGCGCGATGATCGTGCCCGTGCAGCACGAGCTCGGCGCCATGCGCGGCAATGATGCGCTTCAAGGGCGCGGCGTCGCGCAGCCGCTTGTGCCATTTGGCTTGGCTCACCGGCGGGTGATGGATCAGCACCACGCGGAACGCCGCCTCGTCGTGAAGCGCTTCGAGCAGGCGCGCCAATGCCAAAAGCTGCGTGCCGCCCAGCCGCCCGCTCGCCATGCCCCAGCCGGTCGACACCGCGCTCGTCAGTCCGATCAGCGCGAGCGGCCCGCGCCGCCGCAGATAAGGAAAACCGGCGGCGTGATCGCCGAACATATACGGGCCCCATTCACGCGCCGCCTCGCGCAGCGCGCCCGCCACATAGGCGTCGTGATTGCCCGGCACCAGGCTCAACGTTTCGGGCGTGCCCAGGCGCTCCAGCCATTCGCGCCCGCGCGCGAATTCTTCGCCGAGCGCGATATTGGCGAGATCGCCGGTGCAGGCCACGTGGTCGGGCGCTTGCGCCTTCAGGTCGGCGACGATTTTTTCCAGCACCCGCGCGTCGTGGATGAAGCGCCGGTTGCGCTGCCAGTTGATGTAGCCGGTCGCCCGTTTGCCGATCAGCTCGCTCGGGCGCGGCGCCGGCAGCGGCGCCAGATGCGGGTCGGAGAGATGGGCGAGGGTGAAGGGCATGCGATTGCCTCGGGCACGACGGGCTCCCTCTCCCCTTTGGGGAGAGGGCTGGGGTGAGGGGGATCATGATTCTCGATAGACTGTAACCCCTCACCGGCACGTTTTGCGTGCCGACCTCTCCCTATGGGAGAGGTGAAGCGTGTCCATGGCACGTTCCGCGCTCACGAACTCCCGATCAATATCCCGGCGGCGAACACCAGCGCGCCGCCCACCACCACCTGGAAAGCCGCCTGCAGGAACGGCGTGTCCATGTAGCGGGTGCGGATCCAGGAGATCGCCCACAATTCGACGATGACCACGGCGAACGAAATGGAGGTCGCCGTCCAGAAATGCGGAATGAGATAGGGCAAGGTGTGGCCGAGGCCTCCGATCGTGGTCATCAGCCCGCACACGGTGCCGCGAATCCAAGGCGTGCCGCGCCCGGTGAGCGAGCCGTCGTCCGACAGCGCCTCCGCAAAGCCCATGGAAATGCCGGCGCCGATCGAGGCCGCCATGCCGACCAGAAACGTCGCCCAGGTATTGTGCGTGGCGAAGGCCGCGGCAAACAGCGGCGCCAGCGTCGATACCGAGCCGTCCATCAGCCCGGCCAGCCCAGGCTGCACGTATTGCAAGACGAACATGCGCCGCGCGGTCTCTTCTTCCGCCGCGCGCGCCCCCGGTGTCAGGATGGTCTGCGACAGCTTGTGCGCCAGGCTCTCGTGGCCGGCTTCCGCTTCCGCGAGCTTGACCAGCAGCTCGCGCATCGAGGCATCGCGCGCCTGCGCCGCCGCCTTGCGATAGTAGCGCTCGGCCTCGAACTCCATGTTCTCGGCGAACTTGCGCACTTCTTCCAGGCCCAGCGGCCGCGTCAGCCACAGAGGCTGCTTGGGATGCAGGAAGCCCTTGACGTCCTGGCGGCGGATCAGCGGCAGGTATTCGCCGAATTTCTCGCGGTAGAGGTCGTAGAGCATGGTGCGGTGCTGCACCTCCTCCTCGGCCATCTCGTCGAACACCTTGGCCGAGGCGGGGAACTGCTCGCGCAGGCCCTCGGCGAAGCCGCGATAGATGCGGCTGTCTTCTTCCTCGTTGGTGATCGCGAGCGCCAGCACTTCCTGCTCGGTCAGATCGGAAAAATTTTTCACGAAAAATCCCTTCGGTTCCGGATACCGCTGTCCCATATATTAGAGCGGTTCCAAACTGCAAAGTCACGCTTTGCCACCCGCCCGCGCGACTTCATATAAGCCATGCCTGCGCCGATATGACGGAGACAGACGCCCCCGTGGCACCGACCGCCAAGAAGAGCCTTGCACGCCGGCTGCGCCGCTCGCTCGAGCCGGTCATCCGGCCGGCCATGCACGCCTATTGGCGCTGGTCGCGCCCGCTCACGATGGGCGCCCGCGGTATGGTGATCGACGGCCAGGGCCGCGTCTTCCTGGTCAAGCATTCCTATATCGACGGCTGGCATCTGCCGGGCGGCGGGGTGGAGAAGGGCGAGACCCTCGGCGATGCGCTGGCGCGCGAGCTGGTCGAAGAGGGCAATATCCGCCTGACCGGCGCGCCGCGCCTGCACGGCGTCTATTTCAACAAGCGCATGTCGCGGCGCGACCACGTGGCGCTCTTTATCGTGCGCGAGTTCATTCAGGAGCGCCAGCCGCTGCCCAACCGCGAGATCGTCGAGCACGGCTTCTTTGCGCTTTCCGCGCTGCCGGAGGACACCGGCCGCGCCACCCGCGCCCGCATCGCCGAGGTGTTCGACGGCGCGGCGGTCAGTGAGCTGTGGTAGCGCCTACGCAGCCCGCGCCGAGAAAAGCTTGGTGCGGCCGTTGTTGTAGACTTCATTGAACAGCCACAAGGCCATCGCCGCATAGAAATTGACGTTGCCGCTCTGCAGGGCCCGCACCGTACCGTCGGGGTTCTGGAAATTGCTGAAGCCGCCCTCCGCGTCCTGCACCGTCAAGATCCAGTCGGCGACGCTTTGCGCCTTGCCCCGGTACGTCGGTTCGTTCATGCCGCAATAGGCGATCAGCAGGCAGGTCGTCGGCCACAGCGCGGCGGTCGCCGTGTCGTTGATGATGGGCAGCGGGTAAACGTCCGTCCTGCCGTTCATCTTCTTGGATTCAACGAGGCTGCCGGGGAACGGGCCCGCGCAATTGCGTTCGGCCCAGGCGATGGCGGCCCTCGTGTGCTCCCGCAGGCCGGGGAAGTCGCAGGAGCCGTCGAGCGTGTCGAGCAGCGCTTCGGTATCCATCAGGCTCATGGCGTATTGCGCATGGCTGTCGCTCACAGCGAACGGCGCCATGTGCTCGGAAATCCGGGCGATCAGCCGGCCGCGCAGCGGCAGATAGGTCATGGAGCCGCGCAGCAGCGGACGCAAGCTCCGCGCCAGCAGATCGTTACGCAGCTTTGCCGTATCGAACGGCCGCCAAATTCCTTCCGCTGCGTCGAAATTGCGTTCGATATGCGCCAGGATGCGCTCGCCCGCCGCTCTGAAGCGCGGCTCGCCGGTCGTCTTCCAGGCCAGCAGCGCGAAGTGGGCGTATTCGCCGATCTCGATGATGTCGGAGAGCCGCAGGCCGCCGTCTCCGGCCAGCGTGCCGGAGATCATGCGGTCCGCGGCCTTGACCAGCACCTCGCGATAGCGGCGGTCGCCGGTGACCTTCTCGTAGGTGTTGAAACCCTCGAACACGCATTGCGCGCCGTCCAGCGTGAAGGCGGAATGGCCGCGCCATCCGCCGCTCGGGTCCTGCCGGGTCGCGAGCCAGGCAAGCGAGCGGCGCGCGGAATCGAAGTAGCGTTCGGCTCCGGTCAGCGCGCCGGCATAGCAGCGCACCGTCACCGAGTGGCCGACCAGCGTCGCGTCGCCGCGAATGCCATAGAACTCGTCGCCATCGGCGTCGATATAGCCTTCGCGCGTCTGGCGGCCGATGAACCAGTCGGCGTTGCGGACGATTGATCGCTCGTAGGGGTTCAGGCTGTGGTCTGCCATTGCGAAGCCATCGGCCGCCCCCGGGGATGATGGATCGGTTCGGTTGTGGTTTTATAACACGGTTCGATCGGGAGTCTCTGACCGTGCCCGTCAAGGATTGGCTGCCCGCCGCCGCGCGCGCCTCCGCCGTCGAGCGCAAGCTCGCAAGCGGCGAGCCGCTGTTTCATCTCGGGGACAAGACCGCGGGTCTGGTCGAGGTGGTGAGCGGCCGCGTGCGGTTGACCCGCGTCGACCGGTCGGGCCGCGAGACCGTGCTCTATGTCGCCGGCCCCGGCGAAACCATCGCGGAGGCCTCGCTGTTCTCGCCCGCCTATCACTGCGACGCCGTCGCCGCCACCGACGCCATCGTGCGCGTCTATCCGAAAGCCGCCGTGCTCGCCGCCTTCGCCCGGGATCCGAAAGCGGCGCAGGCCTTCAGCGCCATGCTCGCGCGCCAGGTCATGAATCTGCGCACGCGTCTTGCCCAGCGCGACATCCGATCGGCGCGCGAGCGGCTGCGCCATTATTTCGCGCTCAATGCCGGCACCGATGGCCGCACCGTCAACCTAAGCGGCACGCTCAAGGAGCTCGCCGCCGAGCTCGGCCTCACCCACGAGGCGCTCTACCGCACGCTCGCCGCGCTCGAGAAGTCCGGCGAGATCAGGCGCGCACGCGGCAGAATCGTGCTGACGCGCCGGCGCGGCATGTGACCGCAATCATATGGCCCTTTCGCGCCCCGCGCTAACAAGGCATCGGGGCGCAAAAAGAAAGAGCAACCGATGCCGAAATTTCCCCGCAAGGCCGCACTCGCCGGCGCCGTTCTGATCGCCGCCGCCGGCTATGCCGTCGCCGCCCAGCTTGCACCCGGCGCGGGCCCGATGCAGCCCCATGACCACATGCAGCCGCAGGCGATGCCGCCGCAGGGCGCCATGATGCAGCACATGATGCCGTCGATGATGGGCCACATGAATCACATGGGCATGAATCGCGCGGGCATGAATCACACGGATATGGGCATGCCTGGCGGCATGACCGCCGACATGGACGCCGGCTTCGGCCCGCACGCCGCGATGAGCGGCTCGCAGCGCGCCGCCAACGCCATGCCGACCATGCCCGGCCAGGAAGCCTTCGGCACCATCCAGGAAATCCTGCGCATATTGGAAGCCGATCCCTCCACCGACTGGTCGAAAGTCGATATCGGCGCGCTGCGCGAGCATCTCATCGACATGGACGAGGTGACCATGCGCGCGATTGCGAAATCGCGCATGCTTGACGGCGGTGTTGAGTTCACCGTCACCGGCACAGGCAGAACGCTGGCCGCCATCAAGCGCATGGTACCGACGCATACCGGCGTGCTGCGCTCGATGGGCTGGAACGCCCGCGCCGAGGTGGTGCCGGACGGCGTCAAGCTGACCGTCATGGCGAGCGAGGCCCAGCCGCTCGTCAAGCTCAAGGCGCTCGGCTTCATCGGCATCATGGCGCAGGGCGCGAACCACCAGCCGCATCACCTGATGATGGCCAAGGGCGAGATGCATATGCCCGCTCACTAAGGTGTGATGAGCCGGCCGCGCAAGAAGGCCTCGGTTTGACCCGGATCAATAGCCGTCGTCGGGAATTAGGCTAGCAAGGCAAGCATGGGGCGAAACGGCCCCGAGTAGGAGATTTGCCATGCGCAAATATCTCGTTTTGACGGCCGCGATCGCGCTCGGCTTGGCCGCCGCGATGCCGGCGCAGGCCCAGATGATGGGCGGTTATGGCGGCGGCTACGGCATGGGCGGTTACGGTCACGGTCCCGGCATGACGGACGGCTACGGTGGCGGCGGTAACGGCTACGGCATGGGCCCGGGCATGATGTACGGCTATGGCGGCGGCATGATGTACGGCTACGGGCAAGGCTATGGCGGCCAAGGCGGCCAAGGCGGCCAAGGCGGCGAAGCCTATCGTGGCAAGCGCCTGTGCTGGCACCAGAACGGTTCCAACCGCGGCTATTACGGCGCCTGCCCGAACTAGGCCGCCGGCCGCGACTTTGAACGAACCGAAAGTATTGGGGGCGAAGACGCAAGGAGCATCTCGATGCGCAGAATTCGCTATGGCTTCATCGCCGCGGCCGCGCTAGCAGCGGCGGCAATGGCGGCGCCGGCCGGCGCCCAGCCCTACGGCTACGGTCCGGGCATGATGGGCGGCTACGGCCCCGGTTATGGCATGATGGGTCCGGGCATGATGGGCGGTTACGGCCCGGGTTACGGCATGATGGGCCCCGGCATGATGGGTGGCTACGGCTACGGTCCCGGCATGATGCGCGGCTATGGCGGCTACGGCATGGGCCCCGGCATGATGCGCGGTTATGGCGGCTACGGCATGGGGCCCGGCATGATGGGTTATGGTCCCGGCTATTACGGCAATCAGGGTAACCTCAACCTCACCACCGACCAGGTGAAACAGTATCTCGAGCAGATGATCCGCAATCCGAACCTGACCGTCGGCGACGTGAAGGAAAAGGATGCCGACACCATCGTCGCCGAGATCGTCACCAAGCAGGGCCACTCGCTGGTGCAGCGGCTCGACTTCAACCGGCACAACGGTTTCGTGCAACCGGAGCAATGATCATGGGATACGGCTATGGCTACGGCCCGCATTGGGGAATGATGGGTGGCGGCTGGGGCGGCTACGGCTGGGGCTACGGCCTCATCCATGTCGCCGTTTCGGTGGCGGTGATCGTCGCCATTGTGTTCTTCGTGATCTGGGCGCTGCGCGCCCTTACCGGAGGCAGCCTCCATCATCACTACGGCCCGCGCCGTTCGGGCGGGCTCGACGTGCTGGAAGAGCGCTACGCCCGCGGCGAGATCAACCGCGACGAATATCTGCAGAAGAAGAAAGACATTCTCGGCTGAGGCGGCGTTCGTTTCGCAACGCGAATAACCGAATGGCCGGGCTCAGCCCGGCCATTTCGCGTTTTGATTGATGCGAGGTCACGCCTTCCGCCGTTTCGGCAGACGCGCGATCTCGTCGCCTGCCGCCTGCTGCGCCATGCGTAGTTCGTAAGCGCCTTGCAGATTGAGCCAGAATTGCGCGCTGGTGCCGAACCAGTGGCCGAGCCGCAGCGCGGTGTCGCCGGTGATCGCGCGCTTGCCCTGAACAATCTGCGTGATGCGGTTGGCCGGCACGTGCAATTGCCGGGCGAGCTCGGTCGGTGTCACCGCGATCTCGCCGAGTTCTTCGGCCAGGATTTCGCCCGGGTGGATGGCTGGTCGCATGTCGGTCCTCAATGATAGTCCACGATTTCCACGTTCGACGGGCCGCGGGCGCCGCGCGGCCATTCGAAACAGATGCGCCATTGTTCGTTGATCCGGATGCTGTACTGGCCCGCCCGTTGCCCTTTCAAGGCTTCCAGCCGGTTGCTGCGCAGGCCGCGCAAATCGTCCAGGCTCGTCGCCGCGTCCAGCACCTCCAGCCGCCGGTAGGCTTGCTGGGCAAAGCCTTGAAACTCCCGGACGAATTGGCCTTGCGCGAAGGCCGCGCTGCGCTTGTCCCGATAGCTCAGGATCATCCGACGAACTTAAAGGATTTACGCGATACGTAAAGCGTAAATTAAACGAGGCCATTAGGATGATTATCACATTTTCGTGAGAACTTATCCCCGGTCCGAAATCTGGCCTGATAATGCCCGCGTCCTGCTCAACAGAGGGCGCTCTCATGAGGCGTCATGACGGTGGAGCAGGGCGCGGCGCCCGCGGGCGGGAGATGAACGCTCCTCCCGCACTCGGGCGGCGCCGGGGCTCCGCCCGGGGGCACTATCCGACCCCCTGCCAGGAGCTGGCTGACGGCGGGCTGCTTTAGATCGCCCGAGGCTTCGAAGGAGCGATTGACCCGAAAGGCGTCGCGAATTCGGAGCTGGAGGTGAAACGAAGCGGTCCGCGGGCAAAGCGCGGCCCGGCGCCGGAGTGAGAACGCCGCGATGGCGCGCCGAAAGGCGCCACGTGTCGGAAACGGCACGTGTACTGAATGACAGGTTGCGCTTTATCGGCGCGCCGTCCCCCTCGCGTAGCGAGGGGAAGGGAAGGGGAAGACGGCGTACCCCGCGCCGCAAAGAATAGGGGCGGCGGAGCGTTGGCTACGCGGGCTGTTTGACAATCGAAAATGTGGATGCGGCGGATGCGGAGCTTTATCCAAACCGCGCGCGATCGTGCGGGCCTGAGAAATCCAACTGCGGTCCCACCGGCACGATCCCCGTCGGGTTTACCCGCCGCTGGCTGCCGTAATAGTGCCGCTTGATCTGCGCCAGCGACACCGTCTCCGCCACGCCCGGCTGCTGATAGAGGTCGCGCGTGTAGTTGCCGAGGTTCGGATATTCGTAGACGTGCCGCCAGTTGCACTTGAAATGCGCGTAATAGACCGCGTCGAAGCGGATCAGCGTGGTGAACAGCCGCCAGTCGGCTTCGGTGATCGTGTTGCCGGTGAGATAGCGCTGTTGCGACAGGCGTTGCTCCAAGTCGTCGAGCGTATCGAACAGGCCGCGGAACGCCTGCTCGTAGGCTTCCTGCGTCGTGGAAAAGCCGGCGCGGTAGACGCCGTTGTTGACGTTCGGATAGATCTGCTCGTTGAGCCGGTCGATCTCGCCGCGCAACGCCGCCGGGTAGTAATCGGTGTGCTCATTGGTGAAGGCATCGAACGCCGAATTGAGCATGCGGATGATTTCCGCCGACTCGTTGTTGACGATCGTCTTGCGTTGCTTGTCCCACAGCACCGGCACGCTGACGCGCCCGGAATATTTCGCGTCCGCCAGCAGGTAGATTTCCGACAGCTTGCTCTTGCCGTTGATGTCGTCGCCGGTCGAGCCCTCGTCCTTGTTGAAGGTCCAGCCCCATTCCAGCATGTCGGGCGAGACGATCGACAGCGAGATGACGTTCTCCAGACCTTTGAGCTTGCGGAAGATCACGGTGCGGTGCGCCCAGGGACAGGCGAGCGAGACATAGAGATGGTAGCGGCCGGGCTCGGCCTTGAAGCCGCCTTCGCCGCTCGGCCCGGCGGCGCCGTCCGGCGTCACCCAGTTGCGGAAGCGGGTGGTGGCCCGCTGGAACTGGCCGCCTTTGGTGCGCTCGCCGTCTTGCTGCCATACGCCGTCGACCAGCAGTCCCATGCCGATATCCTCCGCTCGAATGCCCTCCATTTAGGACGTTGCGGCAAAGAGCGCCACCGGCGATGGACCGGAATCGGGGTAAGTGCTAAGCGCCTCGGCTTAAATGAGCGAACTGGCCCTCACCATCCTGCCGGAGACCGCGGACGACGCCGAGGCGATCGAGCGGTTGCACGAGCGCACCTTCGGGCCCGGCCGCTACGCCCGCAGCGCCTACCGCATCCGCGAGGGGCGGGGGCACCTGCTCGCACTGTCGTTCACCGCGCGCATCGGCACGCTGCTCGTGGGCTCGGTGCGGCTGACGCCGATCTGCATCGGCGACACGCCCGCCCTGCTGCTCGGGCCGCTCACGGTCGAGCCGCCGTTCCGCGAGCGCGGCGTCGGCACCGCGCTGATCGAGCGCGCACTGAAGGATGCCAGGGCCGCCGGCCACCGCCTGGTGGTGCTGGTGGGCGACGAGCCCTATTACGGCAAGACCGGCTTCAAGCGCATCCCCAAGGGCCAGGTGAAATTCCCCGGTCCGGTGGACCCGGGACGGCTCCTGGTGGCGGAATTGGCCAAGGATGCCTTTGCCGGCGTCTCCGGCATGATCCGCCCGGACTGGGAAGAGGCCTAGCGGCGTGTCCCGGGCGCAGCGCAGCGCGTGTGCGGTGCGCTGCAGACCCGGGACCGATACGAATTCGGAGATTGGAAAGGCCCCGGATCAGCGTCGCATCACTTCGCTATCGCTCGTGCTGCGCCGCGTCCGGGGCACGTTCACCGTCCTTCTCTCGCCCACGTCGCGGCCAGCGATCCGACCAGCAGCAGCAGGCCGATCACGCCGGCGAAGATCGGCAGCACGCCGATGCCGCGCACCACCGACACGTCGCGCATCTTCAGGCCGATCCAGTCGTCGCCATGGAAGGTCGAGGAGGTGCGCACCGGCACCACCCGCGGCACGCTCACGCCGCTGCCGTCGGCGATGCGGCGCGCGCTGCCGCCGGTCGCTTGCGCAAGCTTTTGCAGCACGCCCGTGGTCGACGTCACTTCCTGGAATTCGCGTGGATTGGCCGGGCCCACATTGGCGAGCGCGGTGAGCTTGCCGTCGCTCGCGCGCCACAGGCCAAGCTCCTTGGCGGTGACCTCGGCGCGCCACAGGCCGGGCTCGATTCTCTTGAGGTTGACGGTCGAGCGCGCGCCGGTCGGCGAGGTCAGCGTCACTTCGTTGACGCTGTCGGCCATGGTCTGGCGCTGCACGGTCACGTCGCGGCCGTGCACGATCAGCCGCAGCGCCTCCTCTTCCAGGTCGGGCTGTTTCATCAGCCAATGCGACAGCCGCCGCAGCAGGTCGACGTCGGGCCCGCCGCCTTCGTAATCGCGCGCCCACAGCCAGATGTGGTCGGACAGCAGCATGGCGACGCGGCCCTTGCCCTCGTGCGCCAGCACCAAGAGCGGCTTGCCGTCGGGGCCTTCCATCACCGCGTTGCCGGCATTGCGCTGGACATCGACCAGCCGGAACCATTGGCTCCAGTGTGGCGGATCGCTGTCGGCGCCGCGCAGGCCCCGCGTCACCGGATGGCGTTTGCCGGCGTCGGTGAGGCGCGCGCGATAAGGCGCGCTCGGTCACCTGGCCGGTCGGCTGCGCCGGCAGGATCACGTCGAGCGGCGTGCGCCAGATGCTGTTGGGATGCGCGTAGTCGGGGCCGGCGGCGATCAGCACCGCGCCGCCGTCGCGCACGTATTTGGCGATGTTGTCGAAATAGATCATCGGCAGCACGCCCTGCCGGGCGTAGCGGTCGAAGATGATGAGCTGGAACTGCGAGATCTTCTGCTGGAACAGCTCGCGGGTCGGGAAGGCGATCAGCGACAATTCGTTGATCGGCGTGCCGTCCTGCTTCTCCGGCGGGCGCAGGATGGTGAAATGCACCAGATCGACCGAAGCGTCCGACTTGAGCAGGTTGCGCCAGGTGCGCTCGCCGGCATGCGGCTCGCCCGACACCAAGAGCACGCGCAGCTTGTCGCGCACGCCGTCGATCGCCAGAACCGCGCGGTTGTTGACCTGCGTCAGCTCGTTGTCGAGCGGGGCGGCGTCGATCTCCACGATGTTCTGGCCCTCGTGCGGGATCGGCACCGTGACCTTGATGTCGGTGTGCACCGTGACCACGCGCTTCTCCAGCACCTGGCCGTCGCGCCGCACGATCACCTCGGCGGCGCCGACATGGGCGCCCTGGTCCTCGATGCGGAAGCCGATGGTCTGCGACTGGCCGACGATGCCGAAGCGCGGCGTCTCGGTCAGCACCACCCGCCGGTCGACCTCGTTGGCATGGCCGGTGATCAGCGCGTGCACCGGCGCGGCAAAGCCGAGCGCGCTCGCCTCGGCCGGCACGTCGTGCACGCGCCCGTCGGTGATCATGATGGCGCCGGCCACGCGGTCGGGCGGCACGTCGGCGAGCGTCGACGACAGGGCCGAGAACAGCCGCGTGCCCTCGTTGCCGCCGTCGGCTTGGCCGGCGTCGGCTTCGCGCACTTCCAGGCCTTTGATGCGATTGAGCCGCGCCAGCAGCAGCTTCTTGACCTCTTCGGTCTGCTTGGCGCGGTCGCCGAATTGCTGGCTCGGGCTCTTGTCGACGATGACGGCGGCGACCGAGGGGATCGGGTCGCGGTCCTCGCGCGTGAACGATGGGTTGGCGAGCGCCAGTACGAACAGGCCGAGCGCGATCGCCCGCATCCAGGCGCCGCGGCTGCGCGCGAGCAAAAGCAGGATCGCCACCAGCACGGTCGCGCCGAAGGCCGCCCACACCGCGTACTCGGGCACCAGCGGAGCAAATGAGACGCCGAGGTTCACGCGTTAGCTCCTACTGCCCCAGCCGCTCGAGCAGCGCCGGGATATGCACCTGGTCGGCCTTGTAGTTGCCGGTCAGCGCGTACATCACGATGTTGACGCCGGAGCGGAAGGCGAATTCGCGCTGGCGCGGCTCGCCCGGCACCATCGGCAGCATCGGCTGGCCGTCCGGGCGGATCGCCCAAGCGCCGGCCAGATCGTTCGAGGTGATCAGGATCGAGGACACGCCGTCGCCGGCGCGCGCCGGGCGTCTGGTTTCGCCTTCCTCGCCGCGCGGCAGCGCTTCCACCCACATGCGGCCGGTGGTGAAGCGGCCGGGGAAGTCGCGCAGCAGGAAGAAGGTCTTGGTCAGCACATGATCGCGCGGCACCGGCTCGAGCTCGGGTATGTCGAGCTTGGACAGGATCGCGCGCAGCGCCGCCATGCCGGGCGTGCGATTTTCGCCGTCCGGTCCGGGCGGCGCGTCGATGGCGTCCTGGGTGTCGAACAGCACCGTGCCGCCGCGCTTCATGTAAGTGTCGATGCGATCGAGCGCGGCCTGCGACGGCTTCGGCGCCTTCGGCGAAATCGGCCAGTAAATCAGCGGGAAGAAGGCAAGCTCGTCGCGCGCCGGATCGAGGCCCATCGGCTTGCCCGGCTCGAGCGCGGTGCGCTGCGCCAGGAACATGCTCAAGCCTTGCAGGCCGGCCTCGCTCACTTCGTCGATCTCCGGAACGCCGGTGACGATATAAGCGAGATGGGTGCGATCGGTGGCGCGCATGGCAAAGGCGTCCTGCTCGGGCGTCGGCGTTTGCGCGGCAGGCGGCGTGGCTGGCTGCGCGCTGAGCGGATTGAGCATGCCGAGCGCCGCCAGCAATCCGGCGGACGCTACGAGCATCGTCACCACGCGTCGGCGCGGCAGCAGGCTCATGAGGCCGCCGGAAAGGAAAATGACCACGATCGCATCGAGCAGCAGCAGCCCCAGCGCTCCCAGGAAGACCGGCCCGCGCAGGTCGAGCGGCTCGCCGTGCCGGTAGACGTCGATGCGCGCAGCAAGCGCGGAAAAGTCGAGCGGGGCGGGGCGCTCGCCGGGCGCCAGCGTGTTGACCGCGACCAGTCCTTCCGGCGGTCCATAAAAGCCGGGTGGATGATCGGCATCTGCATGGGCCTTGTAATCGGACGGCACTGGCCGCGCAGTGGGCGGCGGCACGGTGAAGGCGCCGAAGCCGTCGAGCACGCGGGTCGGCGGCACCACCTGCGCGCTATGGCCGGCGGCCGCGCTGGCGGAGCTTGCGCTTTCCGTGCTGCCCGTCGTGTCGGCGAGCGAGACGATCCGGCGCAGCATGTCGACGAAGGCGCCCGACAGCGGCAGGTTGGACCAGCGCGTGTCGGCGGTCACATGGAACAGCACCAACAGCCCCTTGCCGCGGCGCTGGGCGGTGACCAGCGGCGTGCCGTCACCAAGCGTCGCCCAGGTGCGCCCGGTGAGCAGTGCGTCGGGCTCGGCCAGCACCTGCTGCGTGACGGTCACATCGTCCGGCACCTTCATGCCGTTGAACGGGCTGTCGGCGGCGAAAGCGGCGAGCTTCTGCGGCTTGTCCCAGCTCAGGCTGCCGCCGAGGATGCGCCCGCCGCGGCGCAGCCGCACCGGCACCAGTCCGTCGTCGTCGCGCGCGAGATGGGGGCCGGCAAAACGCACCAGCACGCCGCCGTTCTCGATCCACTTGATCAGCGGCTCGCGCGCCTCGGCGACGTTGCCGACATCGGCCAGGATCAGCATCGGCAGATGCTCGTCGAGGAAGCGCGTCACCGCCTTGGCCGGCGCCATCGGCTCGGCCACGCGCACGTCGGCAAACGGCCCGAGCGCGCGCTTGAGATAATAGGAGGCCCCGAGTAGCGGCATGGCGCGGCCGGCATCTGCGCCGGACACGACGCCGACGGTGCGCCGGCGCCAGCGCTTGTCGAGCAGCTGCACGGCACCGGCCGAGCGCTCGCCGACGATCTCCAGCCGCGCCACGTCGTTGCGAATCTCGACGGGCAGGTCGATCGAGGCTTGTGTTGCGCGCTCGCCCGCCTTGAATGCAAAGGGCGCTTGCCCGAGCGGCAGGCCCTTGAGGTCGATGGCGCGCACCACGCCATTCTCCGTCTTGCCGATCTCCGCGCGCAGCACCTTCACCGTCAGCGCGCCGGCTGCGTTGTCGGCATCGGCGAGTGCATGCGCTTCGGGCAACCCCTTGGCCAGGATGGTGAGCGGGTGATTGCCGACGACGCGCTTGAGGCCGTCGACGAATTGCCTGGCCTTGCCGAGATCGACGCCGTCCGAGAGCCAGACCACCTCGACGTCCGGGGCCTTGTCGAGGAAGCGTCCGATCAGCGGCAGCGCCGCGCTGCGGTCGAGGGTGTAGGGCTTCGGCTTGAGCTCCTTCATCACCACGCGGGCGGCGTCCGCCACCTGCAGCGAGATATCGCGCGAGGTCTGCGACAGCGGCAGCAGGGCGACGCCGCGATTGTCGGCCGCCGCGCGCGCGATGATCTCGTCGGCCGTGCGCAGTCGCTCGGGCCAGGCGGAGGCGGCGGCCCAGCCGTCATCGATCATGATCAGAAGCGGCGCGCCGCGGTTCGACGCGGCGAGCGGCGGATTCCATAAAGGTCCGGCGGCGGCGACGATGACGAGCGCGGCAAGCGACAGCCGCAGCAGGATCAGCCACCACGGCGTGCGCGCCGGCGTCTCTTCCTTGGGCGCGATCGCAAACAACAGGCGCGTCGGCGGGAACTCGATGCGGCGCGGGCGCGGCGGCACCAGCCGCAACAGCCACCACAGCGCCGGCAGGCTGAGCAGACCGAGCAGCACCAGCGGCTGCGCGAAAGCGAGCGGGAAGGACGGGATCATGACGCCGCTCCCGCTGCCGTACGCGCCGGCCGGCGCCGGGTGACGATGGGTTGGGCGCCCGCGCCCATGCGGGCGTGGATGGCAAACAACAGTTCGGTCGGTCCCCGGTCGGTGCGATGCACGGTGAAGCTCCAGCCGAACTGCTCGCACTCGGCGCGCAAAGCCGCGCGGTGGTCGGCGAGCAGCGTCTGGTATTCGCTCCGCCAGGTCTCGGCCCGGCCGGCGGTCACGCTGCCGAGCCCTTCGGGCTCGACGAATTCCATGCGGCCGGCGTAAGGGAAGGCTTCTTCCGCCGGATCGACCACCTGCACGACGTGGCCGCGCGCGCCGTTGGCCGCCAAGTGGCCGATGACCTTGCGAAACTCGGAGACCGGGCTCCAGAAGTCGGACAGCAGCAGGATTTCCGAAAACGGCGCCGGCGAGAAACTGGGCGGCAGGCTCGGGCGCTCGCTCGTGTCATGGACGATCGCCTGCGCCATTTTCTCGATCACGTTTCGGTTGGCGGTCGGCCGCATGACCTCGGGGATGCCGATGCGCTCGCCGCCCTGCACCAGCACCTCGGCCAGCGCGAACGAAACGACCAGCGCGCGGTCGAGCTTGCTCCACTCGGTCAGATGGGAGTTGAAATCCATCGAGGGCGAGCGGTCGGCCCAGAGCCAGATGGTGTGCGAGGCTTCCCACTCGCGCTCGCGCACATAGAGATGATCGTCGCGCGCGGAACGGCGCCAGTCGATGGCGCTCGCCGGCTCGCCGCTGACGAAACGGCGGTATTGCCAGAAATTCTCGCCGGGCCCGGCGCGGCGGCGGCCGTGCAGGCCGTGGATGACGGTGGAGGCGACGCGCCGCGCTTCCAGAATGAGCCGCGGCAGCCGCGCGGCAAGCTTGCGGCTCTTGCCGACGGCCGCCTGGACTTCCTGTTCCTGGCTGTCGCTGGGCCGGGCCATTCGCTAGCCGATGCGCGCCTTGAGCTGCGCGATGATGTTTCCGATCGTCTCGCCCTCGGCGCGCGCGGCGAAGGTGAGCGCCATGCGGTGCTTGAGCACGGGCTCGGCCAGATCGAGCACGTCGTCGATCGAGGGGGCGAAGCGCCCGTCGAGCAGCGCGCGGGCACGCACCGCCAGCATCAAGGCCTGGCTCGCGCGCGGTCCAGGGCCCCAGGAGATCAGCTTGCCGAGCTCGCCGCCTTCCGGTCCCGGACGCGCCGAGCGCACCAGCTTGAGGATCGCCTCGACCACCGACTCGCCGACCGGCAGGCGGCGCACCAGCCGTTGCGCGGCCAGAAGATCCTCGGCGGTCATCGCCGCCTTGGCCTGGTGGTCCTCGGCGCCGGTGGTGTCGAACAGGATCTTTCGCTCCGCTTCCAGATCCGGATAGTCGACGTCGACTTCCATGATGAAGCGGTCGAGCTGCGCTTCCGGCAGCGGATAGGTGCCTTCCTGCTCCAGCGGATTCTGCGTGGCCAGCACATGGAAGGGCTTGGGCAGGTCGTGGCGCGCGCCGGCAACGGTGACGTGCTGCTCCTGCATCGCCTGCAACAGCGCCGACTGGGTGCGGGGGGAGGCGCGGTTGATCTCGTCGGCCATGAGCAGTTGCGCGAACACCGGGCCGGGAAGGAAGCGGAAGTTACGTTTTCCCCCGGGGCTTTCTTCCAGCACCTCGCTGCCGAGGATGTCGGACGGCATGAGGTCGGGCGTGAACTGCACGCGGCGGGCGTCGAGCCCGAGCGCGACCCCCATGGTCTCGACCAGCTTGGTCTTGGCGAGACCAGGCACGCCGACCAAGAGCGCGTGTCCGCCCGACAATACGGTGACCAATGCCCTTTCTACGACGATGTCCTGGCCGAAAATAACGGTGCCGATGGCCTCTTTGGCGGCGCGCACATTGGCCGCGGTCGACTCCGCCGCGCGCACGATCATGTCTTCCAGCTTTTCCAAGCTTTCGCCGCTTGCCGACGCCATGACTTTTTATCCTTTCATCGGGCGCTTACCGGGCGCGCCCCGCGTTTGGGCCGATTGCCTGCTAAAGCGTCATGCAACAAACGCACCAGAGGCGATTTCACTGCGCCAGGGTTGCCGAATCTGCCTCATTATTCGGCCAAGCTTACGCTATCTTCCGCGGCTCGTTCGGCTGAATCACGAAGATGCGAACAGGTGCGCAACCGCTGATATCGTAGGGACATAATGGCGAAGACAGGGCAGAGCGGATTGGAGGCGTTGACGGCATCGCTGCCCCGCGAAAAGCGGGGGTTGCCGCCGGTCGAGAAGTGGAATCCGCCGTTTTGCGGCGATATCGACATGAAAATCGACGCCGACGGTACCTGGTTCTACCAAAAGACCCCGATCGGTCGGCTCGCTTTGGTCAAGCTGTTCAGCGGCATCCTGAAGCGGGAACGGGAAAAGTATTTCCTGGTCACCCCTGTGGAGAAAGTGGGCATAACGGTCGTTGACGCCCCCTTCCTCGGCGTCGAGCTTGAGGTTCGTCGGGAAGAGCACGGCCAGGTGCTCGCCTTCCGCACCAATGTCGACGACTGGGTGGAGGCCGGACCCGGCCACGCCCTGAAATTCGTGCCCGAGCCCGCAACCGCCGGCCTCAAGCCCTATCTGCACGTGCGCCGCGACCTGTGGGCGAAGGTGACGCGCGCACTGTTCTACGACCTGGCGGAATTGGGCGAGGAGCGCGACGTGGCCGGCAAGCGGATGTTCGGGGTGGTCTCGCGCGGTGAATTTTTCCCCATGGCGGATGCCGACGCGCTCAGGGAGTTTGCGTGATTGCGGCTTTTGCGTAATGCGTTTTCCTTGTGTATAATCGCATCGTTTTATACACATCACCGCGGGGACGCGGCTCATGCGCACCAACATCGAAATCGACGACACGCTGATGGCCGAAGCTCAGAAGGCTTCCGGACATCCAACCAAGCGGGCGACCGTCGAAGAGGCGCTCCGCCTGATGATCAAGCTGCGACGGCAGAAGGCGGCGGCAGGAGCTTTTGGCCGCTACCGTTGGCGCGGCAATCTCGTCCGCAGCCGACAGGGCCGCGTGCCGAAGTGATCGTCGTCGACTCGACGGTTTGGATCGACTTTCTCAATGGGCGAAACGCGGCGCACGTGCGGCGCCTGCGTACGCTGCTCGGCGCCAGCGAGATTGTTGTCGGCGACTTGATGCTGTGCGAAGTCCTTCAGGGTCTCGACAGCGAACGCGCCGCCCGCGAAGTGGAGGCACTGTTGCGGCGCTTCGACATCGTGCCGATGGCCGGCGAGGCCATCGCGGTCGCCGCGGCCCGTCATTACCGCACCTTGCGCGGGCGTGGAATTACGATGCGCAAGACCATCGATCTACTGATCGGTACTTGGTGCATCGAGAACCATCGGCCCCTGCTGCACAATGATCGGGACTTTCACGTGATGGCCCGGCATCTCGGTCTCGCCGAAGTGTCGGTCGGCACCTAGGGACAGCGTTGCGTATTCAGCGACGACATGTGCTATTGGGCGGACAATGACCGAAGTCACGCAACATCAACAGGCACTGACGGCCGAAGAGTTCTTCGCGCGGGCGCGGGCGCGGCTCACGCTCGACGTGCCGCCGGGCCTTACCGATCCGAGCATCACGCCCAAGCGCGGCGACCACGACGTGGACCCGGTGATGGAAAGTATCGCCAAGGTGCGGCCGATCCGCCCGGCCGCCGTGCTGGTGCCGGTGGTCGATCGCGAAGAGCCGACGGTGCTGCTGACGCAGCGGGCGCAGCACCTGCCCGATCACCCGGGACAAGTGTCGTTTCCCGGCGGCAAGATCGACAAGACGGACGCAAGCCCACTCGCTTCCGCGCTGCGCGAGGCGGAAGAGGAGATCGGGCTCGATCGCTCGTTCGTGACCCCGCTCGGCTATCTCGATCTCTACATGACGACGCTCGGTTACCGCATCGTGCCGGTGATCGCGCGCGTGACGCCCGGCTTCGCGCTCACGCTCAACGAGAGCGAGGTCGACGCGGTGTTCGAGGTCCCGTTCTCGTTCCTGATGGATCAGAACAACGTGCAGCGGCAGTCGCGCGACTGGCAGGGCATGACGCGGCACTACTACGCCATCAGTTTCGGCGAGCGCTATATCTGGGGCGTGACGGCCGGCATTTTGCGCAATCTGCACGACAGGATTTATCGATGATCCGCGTCGGCCTCACCGAGATCGCGCTGTTCGCCGCGCCTTTCGTGCTGTACGCCATCTTCCTGTGGGCGACGCGCGCGGGCGTGCTCGAGCCGGAGGCCTGGCCGCTGACGCGGCTCGTGTGGCTCGCCGTGGCCGCGGTCGCGCTGATGGTCGGCAGCTTCGTCTATTTCGCCAGCTTCACCGGCGCGCCACCGGGCTCGACCTACGTGCCCGCGCACATGGAGAACGGCAAATTCGTGCCGGGGACGGTGAAGCAATGACCTCGGCAACCGGCCGCACCGACCGCAAGATCGACCGGGCGCCCTGGCTCGGCGAAGGCGCGCTGCAGGAACTGCTCGCCGTGCTCGACGGGCAGGGCGAGGAGGCGCGCGTGGTGGGCGGCGCGGTGCGCAACGCGCTGCTCGGCCTGCCGGCGCAGGAGATCGACGTCGCCACCACGGCGGTGCCGCAGGAAGTCGTGCATCGCGTGCAGATGGCGGGCTTCAAGCCGGTGCCGACCGGCATCGAGCACGGCACCGTCACCGTGGTGGTCGACAAGACGCCGTTCGAAGTGACCACGCTGCGCCAGGACGTGGAGACCGACGGCCGTCATGCCAAGGTCGCCTTCGGCCGCGACTGGCGCGCCGACGCCGAGCGGCGCGACTTCACCATCAACGCCTTCTCCGCCGCGCGCGACGGCACGGTCTACGATTACGTCGGCGGGCTCGCCGATCTCGCGGCGCGCCGCGTGCGCTTCATCGGCGATCCCAAGCAGCGCATCGAGGAAGATTACCTGCGTATCCTGCGCTTCTTCCGCTTCCACGCCGCCTACGGCACCAGCGACCATCCCGACCGCGAGGGGCTGGTCGCTTGCATCAATTGCCGCGCCGGGCTCGACACGTTGTCGCGCGAACGCGTGCGCATGGAGCTGATGAAGCTGATGGTGGCGCCGCACGTCGTGCCGACGCTCATCGCCATGAGCGACGCCGGGCTGACGCTGCGCGTGCTGGGCGGCGTCTCTTACCTGGGCGGTTTCGAGATGATGGCCAAGGTGGAGGCGGCGCTTCATGCCGCGCCTGACCCGGGGCGCCGGCTGGCCGCGCTTGGCGTGTGGGTGGCGGAGGACGCCGAGCGGCTGTCGCACAAGCTGCGGCTGACCAATGTCGAGCACGAGCGGCTTTCCTCGATGGCGCTTAACTGGCGGCTGCTCTCGCCCGGTTTGAGCGAGCAGGCGCGGCGCGCGTTTCTCTATCGGCTGGGGCCCTTGAAGTTCACCGATGCGGCGCTCTTGGCGTGGGCGCGCTCGCACGCCCACGCGAACGACGAAGCCTGGCGTGCGCTCGCCGCGCTGCCGCAGCACTGGACCGCGCCGGTGTTTCCGTTGAAGGCGGCGGACCTGATGGAGCGCGGCCTCGACAAGGGCCCGGCGCTGGGCGCCGCCATGCGCGCGGCCGAGGAGGCGTGGATTAAGGCGGATTTTCCGCAGGACGAGGCGGCGCTGAAGAAGATTGCGGACGGGGCGGCGAAGGCTGACTAGCCTCGCGCCATCTGGCTTGCTGCCGGGCATCGGCTTACATTATCCGCATGAGCGACTATCGCCGGCCGGCCGATCTGGCGCGCAGGATGGCGGCGCGCCGGGCCGTACAGAAACAGCGGACGGACACCTTCCGCCGCGAGACCTTCGCGCTGCCGCGCGAGGCCGCGCGCGAAAAGGCGCGCGCCTTCTTCAAGCGCTTCCCCAAGGCCGCTTACATGACCGAGATCGAAAGCTGGCGCGAACTGCCCGGCGACTGCATCGAGTTCACCATGCGGCGGCTGCCGAGCGCGGATTGACTATCAAGCGAACGCAACTAGCCGTCATCGTTCCGAGGCGTTGCTCACCCCCCCGGAGGGGGAAGGTCGGCGAGCATCGAAGATGCGAGCCCGGGTGGGGTGACGGCATGGCGAGAAGATTGCGGCTCCGCCCGCTCGCTTCGCGATTCACCCCTCCCGACCATCGTCGCTACGCGACGACGGTCGACCTCCCCCCTCCAGGGGGAGGTGAACGGAGTTTGCGGCGCGTCCCACTGGCACGCGTCCGGCGCAACAAATCCCGCATTTTCTTCCCATTCGATTCACGGCGCCGAAACTAGTTTCGACTAGGACTTGCCGTTAACCATGGCCAGCTGCAGGATTTCTTGATGCCGACGAGTTCCGCCGCTCTCGAGACGCGCGACCTTTGCAAGAATTTCGATCGACCGGCGGTCGATCATCTCAATCTCACCGTGCGCAAGGGCGAGTTCTACGGGCTGCTCGGGCCGAACGGCGCGGGCAAGACCACCACGCTGCGCATGGTCACCGGCCTGCTCAAGCCCGACGCCGGCTCGATCTTCGTGGAAGGCATCGACGCGCTCGCCGACCCGGTCGCCGCCAAGCGGGTGATGGCCTGGGTGTCAGATGAGCCGATGATCTACGACAAGCTGACGCCTTACGAATATCTCGAATTCGTCGCGCGGCTGTGGAGCGTGGAGGCGCGCACGGCGCAGGAACGCGCGCACGCGCTGATCGACTGGCTCGATCTCGCCGCGCATGCGCACGAGCGCTGCGAGAGCCTGTCGAAGGGCATGCGGCAGAAGGTGACGCTCGCAGGCGCCTTGGTGCACGAGCCGAAGCTGATCATTCTAGACGAGCCGCTCACCGGGCTCGACGCCGGCTCCGCGCGCCAGGTCAAGCACGTGCTGCGCGAGCGCGTCGCCGCCGGCGGCACCGTGATCATGACCACGCACATTCTCGAAGTTGCCGAGCGCATGGCCGACCGCATCGGCGTGATCGCCGCCGGCAAGCTGATCGCGGAAGGCACGCTGGAGGAATTGAACCGTCAGGTCGGCATCCGCGGCACCAGTCTGGAAGACACCTTCCTCGCGCTGGTCGCGCAAACGCCGGCCAAGGCCGAAGCGGCGTGAGGACTTTCAATCGTCATTCCGGGGCGCGCACGAAGTGCGCGAGCCCGGAATCCAGGGCGACGCCCTCATGCCTGGCCCCTGGAGTCCGGATCGCCGCTTCGCGGCGTCCGGAATGACGGAATGCAAATATGACCACGCAATCCTCCACCCTCTTCTGGTTCGCCGGCCACGAATTCCGCCTCGCCTGGCGCGACTGGCTGTGGATGATGACCGCCGGCAAGCCGCGGCGCGCGCGCGTCGTCGCGGTCGTGCTGTTCTTCTTCGTCGGCTTCATGCATCTGTTCGCCTATTCGATGGTGGCGGGCTTCGCCCGGCACGCGCTCGACAAGTCCGCGCTGGTGACGGTCACGGCGACGCTGCTGCTGGCGTTCTCGCTGATGCTGTCGCAGGCGATGGAGCAGGTGACGCGCGCCTTCTATGCGCGCGCCGATCTCGAATTGATCCTGTCGTCACCGGTCAAAGTGCGCCAAGTGTTCGCGGTGCGCATCGTGGCGCTCGGGGTGTCGACCGCGCTGCTCGGTCTCGCGCTGGCCGCGCCCTTCATCGACGTGCTGGCCTATGCCGGCGGCGCGCATTGGCTGGCGGCCTATGGCGTGGTGGCGGCGACCGGCTGTTTCGCCTCGGCGCTTGCCGTGGCGCTGACGGTCGCGCTGTTCCGGCTGATCGGGCCGAAGCGCACGCGGCTGGTGGCGCAGATCGTGGCGGCGGTGATCGGCGCCGCCTTCATCATCGGCCTGCAGGTGGCGGCGATCCTTTCCTACGGCACGCTGTCGCGCTTTGCCGTGCTGCGCTCCGGCGCGCTCACCGCGCATGCGCCCGCGCTCGATAGCCTCGTCTGGTGGCCGGCGCGCGCCGCGCTCGGCGATATGACGGCGCTTGCCGTTGTGCTGGGGTTGAGCCTCGCGCTGCTCGGCATCGCGGCGGCGGTGTTTTCCGCCCGCTTCGGCGACCATGTCATCGCCGCCACCGGCATCGCGCAAAGCCATGGGCGCCGGCGTGAGGGCAAGGGCTTCCGCACCGGCTCGGCGATGCGCGCTTTGCGGCAGAAGGAATGGGCGCTGCTGCGCCGCGATCCCTGGCTGGTGTCGCAGACCTTGATGCAGCTTCTCTATCTGCTGCCGCCGGCGCTCATGTTGTGGAAGAGCTTCGATGTCAATGGCGGCGCGCTGGTGCTGCTGGTGCCGGTGCTGGTGATGGCGGCGGGCCAGCTTGCCGGCGGGCTGTCGTGGCTGGCGATCTCCGGCGAGGACGCGCCCGATCTGGTGGCGACCGCGCCGGTGCCGCGGCGGCTGATCCTCTACGCCAAGATCGAGGCGGTCATGGGCGCGGTGGCGCTGGTGTTTGCGCCGATACTCTTGCCGCTTGCTTTCACCGCGCACTGGTTCGCGCTGTGCGCCGGCTTGGGATCGTGCTGGCGGCGACCTCGGCGACCGCGGTGCAGCTCTGGTTCCGCCGCCAGGCCAAGCGCAGCCAGTTCCGCCGCCGCCAGGTGTCCTCGCGCATGGCGACCTTCGCGGAAGCCTTCTCCTCGATCACCTGGGCGGGCACGGCGGCGCTTGCCGCCGCCGGCAGCGCGCTCGCCGGCTTCACCGCGCTGATCGCGCTGCTAGTGCTGGGCGGTACGCGCGCGCTGGCGCCGAAGGCGTAATCGCGCTTCGTCATTCCGGAAACCGCGCGCAGCGCGGTTGTCCGGAATCCAGGGCCACATCGAAAGGCTTTGCCGTGTCGCCCTGGATTTCGGGTTCGCGCACTTCGTGCGCGCCCCGGAATGACAGCGATATTATGGCCACTTCACCAGCGGCGGCATGGACGACAGGATCGATTCCACATTGCCGCCGGTGCGCAGGCCGAAAATGGTGCCGCGGTCGTAGAGCAGGTTGAACTCGACATAGCGGCCGCGGCGGATCAACTGCTCCTCGCGGTTCGCCTCGCTCCAGGGCTTTTCGAAATTGGCGCGCACCAGAGCGGGATAGACGGCCAGGAACGCGCGGCCGACGCTTTGCGTGAAGGCGAAGGTCGCGTCCCAGTCGCTCTCCAGATAGTCGTAGAAAATGCCGCCGATGCCGCGCGGCTCGTTGCGGTGCTTGAGGAAGAAATATTCGTCGCACCATTGTTTGAATTTCGCGTAGGGCGCGATGTCGGGATGCGCGTCGCAGGCGGCCTTCATGGCGGCATGGAAGGCGATCGTGTCGGGATCGTCCTGCGTACGGCGCGCATCGAGCACCGGTGTGAGATCGGCGCCGCCGCCGAACCAGGCCTTGCTGGTGACGACATGACGGGTGTTCATGTGTACGGCGGGCACGTGCGGATTTTGCGGATGGCCGATGAGTGAAATGCCGGAGGCCCAGAAGCGCGGATTGTCGGCGGCACCGGGGATCTCCTTGCGGAATTCGGGCGCGAACTCGCCGTGAACGGTCGAGCAGTGCACGCCGACCTTTTCGAACACGCGGCCGCGCATCATCGCCATGACGCCGCCGCCGCCGGGTTTGTCGGTGTGGTCGGTGCGCGCCCACGGCGTGCGTACGAAACGGCCGGGCTCGCGCTCGGCCAAGGGTGCGCCGGCGGGCAGGGCATCTTCGATCTGCTCGAGCGCCGCGCAGATGTCGTCGCGCAAGGCCTCGAACCAGGCGCGCGCGCGCGATTTGCGCGTTTCGAGGAGAATTTCGTCAATGGCAGTCAAAACGAACGCTTTCGATTGTCGTCGCCGGGCTTGTCCCGGCGACCCCGATCCGGATGGTACCGCAATTGACTAAGCGGGATCACCGGGTCACGGCGCTTCGCGCCGGCCCGGTGATGACGCCGGGAATGCCCCCGTCTGCCTGAGCGCTTCGCCCGCCACCAGGGCCGCCGCCATGGCGACGTTGAGCGAGCGCAGGCCCTCCCGCATCGGGATGCGCAGGCGGAAATCGGCGGCCTCGTGCACGGCCTCCGGCGCGCCGGCGCTCTCGCGACCGAGCAGGAGTACCTGGCTCTCGTTGAATTGGTGATCGAGATAGCAGCGTTCGGCCCGGGTGGTGAGCAGCACCAGCTTAAGCCCCCGGTCCCTCCGCCAGTCCTCGAAGGCGGCGAATGAGCCGTGGCGGACGAGGCGTACCTGGTCCAGGTAGTCCATGCCCGCCCGGCGGAAGGCGCGGTCGCTCACCGGAAATCCGGCCGGCTCGACGATATGGGCCTCGATGCCGAGGCAGGCGCACAGCCGCAATATAGTGCCGGTGTTCTGCGGGATATCGGGCTCGTAAAGGGCAATCCGCATGGGGCTTTCCGGCGGAATCCGGCCTCGGCGCCGCCCGGCCGGGGTTAGGAAGCGGGATTTAATGTGCGGCGCCCATGGTGCGGCGTTAGTGGGCTTGCACTCCTAACACAAGGGTGCCAATAGAACGCCACCGAAGCGCTTTCCGGCCATTTGGAAGGACTGCCGCAGCCGGTCCGCCCGCCGCCCCCAGAGTCTTGACCCCGTCTCGACCTCTTGGGCCCAAGCCGCGGGCGGTTGACAAGCCAATTGGGGGAGAGGGCCAGGACGTGACGACCGTGTCTTCGGCGGAGCAGCATTCGCGCCGCGATTTTCTCTATATCGCCACCGGAGCCGTCGCAGCGGTGGGGGCGGCTGCCGCCCTGGTGCCGCTGGTCACCCAAATGAATCCGGACGCCTCGACGGTCGCGGCCGGCGCGCCGGTCGAAATCGACCTGGCGCCGATCGCCGACGGCCAGATCGTCAAGGTGTTCTGGCGCTCCAAGCCGATCTTCATCTTCCATCGCACCAAGCAGGAGATCGCGGCGGCCGAGAACGTCGACGTCGCCAACCTGCCGGACCCCGAACCCGATTCGGAGCGCGTGAAGAAGGGTCACGAGCAGTGGCTGGTGGTGATCGGCATCTGCACCCACCTCGGCTGCATCCCGCTCGCTCACGAAGGCGAGTATCACGGCTGGTTCTGCCCGTGCCACGGCTCGCAATACGACACCGCCGGCCGCATCCGCAAAGGCCCGGCGCCGAAGAATCTCTACCTGCCGCCCTACGCTTTCCTCTCCGACAGCAAGATCCGGATCGGCTGACGCGCGACGGATTGTTTTAAAGGTTCGATCATGAGCGGACACGCGACCTACCAGCCGAAGAACAAAGCCCTGCAATGGTTCGAAAAGCGGCTGCCTCTCGGCGGACTGATCTATTCTTCTTTCGTTTCCTATCCGACGCCGCGTAACCTGAACTACTGGTGGACCTTCGGCGGCATCCTGTCGTTCATGCTGGGCGTGCAGATCGTCACCGGCATCGTGCTGGCGATGCATTACACGCCGAACGTCGGCCTCGCCTTCAACTCGGTCGAAGGCATCATGCGCGACGTGAACTACGGCTGGCTGCTGCGCTACGTGCACGCCAACGGCGCCTCGATGTTCTTCCTCGCCGCCTACGTCCACATGTTCCGCGGCATGTATTACGGCTCCTACAAGGAGCCGCGCGAGGTGTTGTGGATCCTCGGCGTCATCCTGCTCCTTTTGATGATCGCCACCGGCTTCATGGGCTACGTGCTGGTCTGGGGCCAGATGAGCTTCTGGGCCGCCACCGTCATCACCAACCTGTTCTCGGCCATACCGGGCGTCGGCGACGCCATCGTCACCTGGCTGTGGGGCGGCTACGCCGTCGGCAATCCGACGCTCAACCGCTTCTACTCGCTGCACTACCTGCTGCCCTTCGTGATCGCGGGCGTGGTAGTGCTGCACGTGTGGGCGCTGCACGTCGTCGGCCAGAACAACCCGACCGGGGTCGAGCCGAAGTCGGACAAGGACACCGTGCCGTTCACGCCCTATGCGACGGTCAAGGACGGCTTCCTGATCGTGGTGTTCTGCATCCTGTTCGCCTGGTTCGTGTTCTACATCCCGAACTTTCTCGGCCACGCCGACAACTACATCCCGGCCAACCCGGCGGTGACGCCGTCCGAGATCGTTCCCGAATGGTATTACCTGCCGTTCTACGCGATCCTGCGCTCGATCCCGAACAAGCTATTGGGCGTGATGGCGCTGTTCTCCTCGATCGCCATTCTCGCCTTCATGCCCTGGCTCGACACCTCCAGGGTGCGCTCGGCGAAGTACCGGCCGCTCTACCGTCAGTTCTTCTGGCTGTTCGTGATCAGCGCGATCATGCTGGGCTGGCTCGGCTCCAAGCCGCCGGAAGGCATCTACGTGATCATGTCGCGCCTGTTCACGGCCTACTATTTCGCCTTCTTCCTGATCGTCCTGCCGCTGCTCGGCATATTCGAGAAGACCAAGCCGTTGCCGAATTCGATTTCGGAATCGGTCTTGGGCGCCAAGGCGTGAGCGGGGGAACGGCCATGAACATCAAGCGCACCATCTTCGCCGCCGTTCTCGCAGGCAGTGCCGTCGCGCTCGCCGCGCCGGCTTACGCCCAGCTTGCCGAGCAGGTACCGCCGCCGCGGCTTACATGGTCGTTCGCCGGTCCGTTCGGTCACTACGACCAGGCGCAATTGCAGCGTGGCCTCAAGATCTACCGCGAGGTCTGCTCGAACTGCCATTCGATGGACCTGGTGTCGTTCCGCAACCTGGCTGAGGAGGGCGGCCTCGGCTACAGCGAGGCGCAGGTCAAGCAGATCGCCTCCGAATACAAGATCAAGGACCTCGACGATAAGGGCAATCCGATCGAGCGGGCCGGCCGGCCGGCCGATCATTTCCCGTCGCCGTTCCCGAACGAGCTGGCGGCGAAAGCGACCTATGGCGTGGCGCCGCCCGACATGTCGACGCTCGCCAAGGCGCGCACCTATCAGCGCGGCTTTCCCTGGTTCGTCTTCGATATCTTCACGCAGTATCAGGAGCAGGGGCCGGACTACATCGCCGCGATCCTGAAGGGCTATGAGAACCCGCCCAAGGGCTTCACCGTGCCGCCCGGCGGCCACTACAACGAATATTTCCCGGGTCACAACATCGCCATGCCGCCGCCGCTGACGGCCGGCCAGGTGAAATACGACGACGGCTCGCCCGAGACCATGGACCAGTATTCCAAGGACGTGGCGGCCTTCCTGATGTGGGCGGCCGAGCCGCATCTCGACGCGCGCAAGCGCATCGGCTTCCAGGTCATGGTGTTCCTGATCATCTTCGCCGGCCTGCTGTACTTCACCAAGAAGAAGGTGTGGCACGACGTGCATCACGAGGATAAGGAAGCCTCGAAGAGCGCGTGAGCGGCGAACGGGCAGGACCCGGGCAAAACGACGATTTGAGCGGCCGTCACGGTTCGCGATACGAAGGGCCCCATGCGGGGCCCTTTGCATTTTGGGCTTGTCATAGTGGTCCCGGCGCTTCAATTTCGCTCGGTCATTCCGGGGCGCGGCCGAAGGCCGCGAGCCCGGAATCCATAGCCCCGGCGCTGCGGAGTATGGATTCCGGGTTCGCGCGCTTCGCGTGCGCCCCGGAATGACGTTGTTCAGTCGGAAGCAAACGCATCATGACCAAATCCGTGCTCGGCATCATCGGCGGGTCAGGCATCTACGACCTGCCGGGGCTTTCCAAGGTGCGCGAGCAGCGCGTCAAGAGCCCGTGGGGCGAGCCCTCGGCCGCGCTGCGCATCGGCGAGATCGACGGCCTGCCGGTCGTGTTCCTGTCGCGCCACGACAAGGGCCACCGGCTCTCGCCCTCCGACATTAACTACCGCGCCAATATCGACGCCATAAAGCGCGTCGGCGTCACCGACCTCGTTTCGCTGTCGGCCTGCGGTTCGTTCAAGGAGGACTTGCCGCCCGGCACCTTCGTGCTGGTCGATCAGTTCGTCGACCGCACCCACAAGCGCGAGAGCTCGTTTTTCGGCAAAGGCATGGTGGCACATGTCTCGATGGCGCACCCAGTATCCCCGCGCCTGCGCGCGCGCATCGGCGAGGCGGCCTTGCTCGAAGGCATCGAGCCGAAATTCGGCGGCACCTATGTCTGCATGGAAGGCCCGCAGTTTTCCACCTACGCCGAGAGCATGACCTACAAGCAGCTCGGCTATTCGGTGATCGGCATGACCAACATGCCGGAAGCCAAGCTCGCGCGCGAAGCCGAGATTTGCTACGCGAGCGTCGCCATGGTTACCGATTTCGACTGCTGGCATCCCGACCACGACGCCGTCACCGTGGCCGACATCATCCGGGTGCTCAACGACAATGCCGACCGCGCCAAGCGCCTGGTGGCGCGGCTGGCGCGCGACTTCCCGCGCGAGCACGAGCCGTGCCCCATAGGGTCGGACCGCGCGCTCGACACCGCGCTGATCACCGCGCCGGAAGCGCGCGATCCCGAGTTGCTGAAGAAGCTCGACGCCGTGGCGGGCAGGGTATTGAAGGGCTGATCGCGCATGCTGTTCTTCGCGCTCATGGCCGCGATCGCGCTTGTTGCAGGCGGCGTACAGGCGCTCATGGGCGGCTTCGATCTTGGCGCCAGCCTGCGCTGGGGCATGGCGCTGGCGTTGATCCCGATCGGCTTCGATCACTTGCGCAATCCGCGGCGTTATCTGCCGATGATGCCGCCCATGCTGCCGTGGCACGGGTTTCTCGTCGCCTTTACCGGCTGGTGCGAGATCGCGGGCGGCATCGGCCTCATGGTGCCGCCGTTGCGCTGGACCGCCGGGCTGCTGCTTGCGATCTATTTCGTCTGTGTCTTTCCGGCGAATATCTATGTGGCCGTCGCCGGCAAATCGGTGGAAGGCATGCCGAGCGCGCGCTGGTATTACTGGCTCCGCCTGCTGTTCCAGCCGCCCGTGGTGCTGTGGGCGCTGCTGGCGGGCGAGGTGATCAGGGCGTAGCCGCGGGGGCAGCATGGCTGACGACATCCGCTCGGCGGTCGATTTCTACACGCGGCATCCGATCTCCTTGGACATCATCCTGGATAAGCTGAAGGCTGCCCGTGGCCATCTCGACGACGTGCGGCCGGACGAGCTGTTCGCGCACGATCAGGACCATTACGGCGGGCTCGCCGCCAACGATGCGTTGGCCGCGCGTGCCGGCATGAGCGAGGGCGTGAAGGTCGCGGATTTCTGCGCCGGCCTGGGCGGTCCGGCGCGCTACTACGCGCACCGCTACGGCGCCGACGTGACCGGGATCGAGCTGACGCCTGCGCGCGTGCATGGTGCACAGGAACTGACACGGCTGGTCGGCCTTGAGGATAAGGTGCGGGTGGTCGAAGGCGACGTGATGGCGCCGCCGCTTGCCGACGCAAGCGTCGAGGTCGTGGTCAGCCAGGAAGCGCTGCTGCATGTGCCGGATAAGCAGCGCGCACTCGCAGAGGCCTTCCGTATCCTGAAGCCGGGCGGGCGGCTTGCCTTCACCGACTGGGTGGCGCACCTGCCGCTTAGCCCTGCCGACAAGGATTTGCTGTGGCGGGGGATGGCGGTGACGACGCTGTTCAGCCCGCAGAGCTACGGCGAACTGATCGCGCGCGCCGGCTTCGCGCTTCGCTCGGTCGAGGACTTGACCGCCGATTGGGGCGCGATCCTGAAAGAGCGGCTGGCGATGTACCGCAAGCTGCGCGGCGAGGCGCAAGCGGCCCACGCGCCGGCCGGGCATGATGCCTTCTACGAGAGCTATGTGCGCTTCGTCGATCTGGTGAACGCCGGCCATCTCGGCGGCGCGCGCTTTGCCGCGGTGAAACCGGGATAGGGCAGGTTTCGATTGGCTCGAAGCATACTCCGCTCATTCCCGCGAAAGCGGGAATCCAGGGATGCGATCGCAAGTCCGGCAATTTTGCCCCTGGGTCCCCGCTTTCGCGGGGACGAACGGATAAATCGAAACGCAACCGACGCGCGGTAGCACCGCCCATGCGGCGGTGGATATTCGCGCCGTTCGTCGCTATGACATGGGGCGCCGTAACGCAAGTGAGAGCCTGATGAACGACACCGCCATCGATATCGACCTCACCGAAACCGTCCGCTCGATCCCGGATTATCCCAAGCCGGGCATCGTCTTTCGCGACATCACGACGCTGCTCGGCAATGCGCGCGCCTTCCGCCGCGCGGTCGACGAACTGGTGCAGCCGTGGGCCGGCATGAAGATCGATAAGGTGGCCGGCATCGAGGCGCGCGGCTTCATCCTGGGGGGAGCGGTGGCGCACCAGGTTTCGGCCGGCTTCGTGCCGATCCGCAAGAAGGGCAAGCTGCCGCACAAGAGGGTGAGCATGACCTACATGCTCGAATACGGCGAGGACGAGATCGAGATGCACGCCGACGCGCTGGTGGCGGGCGAGCGCGTGGTGCTGGTCGACGACCTGATCGCCACCGGCGGCACGGCGGAAGCCGCCGTCAAGCTGCTGCGGCAGTTGGACGCCGAAGTGCTGGCGGCCTGTTTCGTCATCGACCTGCCCGACCTCGGCGGCGCCGAAAAGCTGCGCAAGCTCGGCGTGCCGGTGCGCACGCTCATTTCCTTTGCGGGACATTAAAGCGATAGGCGGCGAAGCGGCGCGAATTAAACCTGCTGGAAAATCATGTAAGCGGCCACCAATCCAAGAAAGACGGCAAAAACACGCTGAAGGACCTGGAGCGGAAGCCGGTTGCCGAGCGCAATACCGATTGCGCCGCCCGCTATCCCAGCCACAATCATGATTGCGCTCGGCGCGACGCCGACATCGCCCGCTAGCAGGTATTCGATAGCGTCCAGCGCCGCAAACGCGGTTATGGGCAAAAGCGACGACCGGGCCGAGGCGCGCAAATCGATACCCGCGGCCAGCGCGAGTCCTGGAACCACCAGGAAGCCGCCGCCGATGGCAAAAAATCCGGAAATCAGCCCAACGAGAAAAGCGACGGGTATGATCTGCAGGATATGCCGCTTCTCGATATAAGCGGCAGGTTTCTTCTTTCCGCTTTCGCTCGTACCGCTCTGAGTTTCGGGCGGGCGCGTGCTAAGATACCCGATCCAGCACGCCACGATGAGTATGAGGAAGCTCAAGAGGAAGACAAGCTTTGCGGCCGGATAGACAAGGCCGATGCGTGCGCCGATGGCAATCCCGACAAGGCCCGGGATTGTGAAAGCAATAGCGAATGCAATATCGACTTCGCGCCTGATAAGCCGCCAAACGAGTATAGACAGCGCGATGAACGCGACTCCAAAAGCGTTTGTCCCGAAGGCCGTGTGCCCATGCGGGCCCCCGAGGTAGAGGAACATCGGAAGTCCTATGATCGTGCCGCCGGCGCCGAGCATCCCGAGGGCCAACCCGGCAAAAATTCCGCCTAAAACTACACCCAGCAATGCTCGCCTCCGACAAGTTCGCGGTCGCTGTTTGACGCTCCCGGATCAGTATCGTAGTGCGATATATTGAGCAACCAAGCAAGGCGATCACCATGGGCCGGGGGGTTCCGACGCAGCACGATTACGAGCTCCTCGCCGAGTTCCGGCTGGCCCTGCGGCAATTCCTCGCGTTCAGCGAAACGGCGGCGCGGCAGAACGGTCTCACGCCGCGCCAGCACCAGGTATTGCTGGCGATCAAAGGGTCAGCGGGCAAAGCGCCGGTCAGCGTGGGCGACCTTGCCGAGTATCTTCAACTGCATCACCATAGTGCGGTTGAGCTTGTGGATCGCCTTGCGAAAGCTGGGCTTGTGACACGCATACAGGACACCGCCGACCGCCGGCGGGTCTGGCTGAAGCTTGCAGCCAAAGGCGAAAAGCGACTTTCCGCGCTCTCGGCGATCCACCTCGACGAACTACGCCGTGCCCGTCCGGTGCTCCGCAGACTTGTTAACCGGCTCGCGAAACGCTGATCGCGGCAAAATTCGATAGGAGTTTTGCACTAGGCGCCTAGGAACGATGCGGTCCCCAAGGCCCCGGTATCCCTGGCGGTCCCGGTGTCGGGGCGGGGCCTGGCTCCGGACCCCATGGGCCTTGTTGCGGCGGCTGCGGTTCGCCGCCGCCCCAAGGTCCGCTTTCGGTGCCCGACCGATCTTCAAGCTGCGGCTGCTCGTCAGTCGGCTCCAGCGCGAGCGGCCCGGGATCGCGGCCGCCGGCAAATTTAACCAGCGCCGCCACGCGGTCGTCGACCGAAGGGTGGGTGGCGAACAGGTCGCTGAATTCCTCGCGCGGATTGTCGACGCACATTTCCATGACCGCCGAGGTGGCGGCGTGCAATTCGCCGCGGTTCTCGATTTTGCGCAGCGCCATGATCATGGCGTCGGGGTTCTTGGTCAGCTCGACGGAGCCCGCGTCGGCGAGATACTCGCGCTGCCGCGACAGCGCCATGCGGATGACGATCGACAACACCCACACGACCACGATCAACGCGATCGCGATCACGATGGCAATGCCGGCGCCGCCGCGGCCCTCGCCGTCGCCGCGCGCGCTCCTGCGGCCGCCGAAGCCGCCATAGAAGGCGCTCTGGAAGAAAATGCGGAACACCATCTCGCCGAAGAAGGAGATGACGCCGGCGATCACCATGGCGATCACCATCATGCGCACGTCGCCGTTGCGGATGTGGGTCAGCTCGTGGCCGAGCACGGCCTCGATTTCCTGGTCGTTGAGTCGCTCCATCAACCCGCGCGTCACCGTGATCGAGTATTGCTTGTCGTTCATGCCGGTGGCGAAGGCGTTGAGTGCGCTGTCGTCGGCGATGCGTAAGCTCGGCATGGTGATGCCGCGCGAGATGCACAGGTTCTCGAGCAGGTTATAGAGGCGCGGCTCCTCGCGCCGGTCGACCGGGCGGGCGCCGGTTGCCGCATCGATCATCGACTGGTGGAAGCGATAGGCGATGAAAATCCAGATGACGGTGCCGACGGTGGCGAACGGCGCCGCCTTCACCCAGTCGTAAACGGCGGCGTGCAACAGGTAGTCGAGCGAGGCATTGCCGATAGTGAGCACTTCGGCGAGCAGCGCGCCGGCATAGACCAGCACATAGACCAGCACGAATAGCCCGATCAGCAACGCGATCGAGCGGCGCTTGTTGGACTGGATATGCGTATAGAGACCGTAGGCGGCCATGGTGATTGCCTGAACTCGAAACCGTCATTCCGGGGCGCGACCCTCAGGTCGCGAACCCGGAATCCATAACCCCGGTGCTGCGGCGTATGGATTCCGGGTCCGGCGCTTTCGCGCCTTCCCGGAATGACAACGTCAGAATTTGACGCTCGGCGCCTGTTCCAGCGCCGCCCGTTGCTCGCCCAGATCGAAGAAGGCGTGCGGCTGGAAGCCGAAGCTCGAGGCGAACAGGGCGGCCGGCATTTGCTGGATGCCGGTATTGTATTCCTGCACCGCGTTGTTGAAGAACCGGCGCGAGGCGGCGAGCTTGTTCTCGATGTCGGAGAGATCGGCCTGCAACTGCTGGAAGTTCGCGTTGGCTTTCAGGTTCGGGTAGTTCTCCGACAGCGCGAACAATTGCCTGAGCGCGCCGGAGAGCATGTTCTCGGCCTGTACCTTCTGGTCGACGCTGGGCGCGGCGATCGCCGCATTGCGGGCCTTGACCACCTCGTCGAGCGTGCCGCGCTCGTGGGCGGCGTAGCCTTTGACCGTCTCGACCAGGTTAGGGATCAGGTCGTGGCGTTGCTTGAGCTGGACGTCGATGTCGGCAAAGGCCTGATTGACCCTTTGCCGCATGGCGACCAGGCCGTTGTAGACCGAGACGATCCAGATCGCGACGACGGCAATGACGCCGATCACGACCCAGCCGGTTATGGACATTTTCGGGCTCCTGAAAGGGACCTGTCGGGAACTCTACGCTAGCCAAGATGGGGGCGGCGCCATGGCGGACACAAGGGCCGGGCCGCCTTGTCCCCGGAATTTGCCTAAGCGATTGATGGCAATAAAAAAAGACCCCAAGCCAGGCTTGGGGTCTTTTCGTCAGACGGCTATTCGGGGGGTAAGGGGGGAGCCGCCCGACTGAAAGTCACGCTGGATAACACCGAGCCTGCCGTTTGGTTCCGGGCCGGGTTGCGATCACCGAGACGTTATCCACAAGGCGCCGGTACCGTCTTGAGGCGGCCAAAATTGGCGAGTTCCATGCACGTCGATAAGCGGGACGGCTACCTATCGGAGGGCTTTCATGAGCTCTGTGATGATCGGGTGCCCCACGACCGGCCGTGCGGTATCGACGCAGATCGAAATCGAGCCGGGCGTCTTTCGTAAGCTACCGAACATGCGCGGCCGCATGCTTTGCCCAGCCTGCGGGCGGGAGCATGGCTGGATGATCGCGGACGCATGGCTCGCCGGCGAGCCGAAACTGGCCGAGACAAGACTGGTTGAGCCCGGGCCGGGCGAGCCCAGACAGCCGGTGCAAACGGAAGCGGCTTAGCTTGCTTCGCGGAAGCGCACCGCGGCTTCCAGGTCCACGGACACCAGTTGCGATACCCCGCGCTCGGCCATAGTGACGCCGAACAGGCGGTTCATGCGCGCCATGGTGATCGGGTTGTGGGTGATGATGACGAAGCGGGTGTCGGTCGAGTTGGTCATCTCGTCGAGCAGGTCGCAGAACCGCTCCACGTTGTGATCGTCGAGCGGCGCGTCCACCTCGTCCAGCACGCAGATCGGCGCCGGATTGGTGAGGAACACCGCGAAGATCAGCGCCAGCGCGGTCAGGGCCTGCTCGCCGCCCGACAATAGCGACAGCGTCGACGGCTTCTTGCCGGGGGGCTTGGCCAGGATTTCCAGGCCGGCTTCCAGCGGGTCTTCGCTCTCCACCAGCTGCAATTCGGCGGTGCCGCCGCCGAACAGCTGGGTGAACAGGTGCTGGAAGTGGCGGTTGACCTGTTCGAACGAGGCCAATAGCCGTTCGCGCGCCTCGCGATTGAGGCTCTGGATGCCGAGGCGCAGCTTGCGGATCGCCTCGACCAGATCGTCGCGCTCGCCGGTGAGCTGGGTGTGCTGGGTTTCGACCTCGCGCAATTCCTCTTCGGCGCGCAGATTGACGGCGCCCAGCCGCTCGCGCTCGCGCCGCAGCCTCTCCAACTTTTCCTCGATCTCTTGCAGGTCGGGCAGTGCCTCGCCTGCCTTGATCTCGGCCAGTTCCGCGACCCCTGACGGCTCGATTTCCAACATGTCATGGATTTCGCGGGCGATATCGGCGCGGCGGCGCTTGGCGCCCTCGAAGCGCTCCTCGGCGCGCGCCAGTTCCTCGCGCGCGGCACTTGCGGCTTCGAGCGCGGCGCGGGCGTCGCGGTCGGCCTGCGCGAGCGCGTTTTCGGCTTCTTGCAGGCGGTCGGCGCAAGCCTGGCGTTCGGCTTCCGCGCCCTGCACGTCGGTGAGCAGCGCGGAGCGCTTCTCGGCGAACATCTGCGGCGCGTTCTCGAGCTCGGCGCGGTCGCGCTTGGCTTCCTCGATGCGGCTTTCGAGCGTTGCAATTTGATCGCGCGCGCCGTCGCGGCGCTCGTTCCAGCCGGCGCGGTCGGAGCCGAGCTGGGTGAGCCTGCGGTCGGCCATTTCGGCCTCGCGCACGATCGCCTGCTGCTCGGCGCGCACCTCGGCGAGGCGCGCGCGCTTGCCCGTTATGTCGTCGCGCACGTGCGCGAGGCGGGCTTCCAGATCGGCGGCCGGCGCCAGCTCGGACAGCGCGCGCTCGGCCTGCGCCTTGGCATCGGTCGCCTCGTCGCGGCTGGCGTTCAGGCGGGCGCGCGCCTCGGCGAGCGCCGAAAGCCGCGCGGCCTGCCGGTTGAGATCGCGCTCGCGCGCGCGGGTTTCGCTTTCGGTGTGACCGGCGGCCTCGAATGCGGATTGCGCGGCCTCGAGCGCTTGACGCTTGCCGTCGACCTCGGCGCGCGCGCCCGCCAGTTCGGTTTCGATCTCGGCGAAGCGGCTGCGCTGCGCCAGGCGGCGCGCCGCTCCGGTCGGCGCGTGCGCGGCGGCGACGAAGCCGTCCCAGCGCCACAGGTCGCCGTCGCGCGAAACGAGCCGCTGACCGACCTTGAGCGTGGCGGCCAGCCGTTCGCCGGTTTCCTTTTCGACCACGCCGATCTGCGCCAGTCCGCGGGCGAGCTGCGCCGGCGCCTCGACGTAGCGGGCCAGCGGCTCGACGCCTTCAGGCAGCGCCGGATCGTCGGGCTGCAGCGCGCCGCCGCCCCAATGCATCGGCGAGGACGGATCGGTCGGCGCATCGAGATCGTCGCCGAGCGCGGCGCCGAGCGCCTTCTCGTACCCTTTCTCGACCGAGATGTTGTCCATCACCGGCGGCCACAGGCTGCGCGTTTCCAGCGACAGCACCTTGGACAGCGTCTTGGCCTCGGTCTCCAACTGCTGCACGCGCTTTTCGCTCTCGGCCAGCGCGCCGCGCGCGGCCTCGAATTCGCTGCGCTTGACGTTGTGGGCGGCCTCGGCCGCGACCGCGGCGGCTTCCGCTTCGGTCAGCGCTGCCTGCGCGCCTTCCACCGCGGCGGCGAGTGGGCTGCCGGCGCCGTCGTGTAGCGTTGCGAGCTCGGCCTCGATCGTCTCGATCTCGGCGGCGAGCTTTTCGATTCGCTCGGCCTGCTCGCGCGCGGCGTTTTGGTGGCGGCTGCGCTGGGCGGTGAGGTCGGCGAGGGCGGTGGTGAGATCGGAGAAGACCTTCTCGGCCCCGTTTAGCTCGGCGTCGGCCTCGGCCAGGCGGGCATCGACGCCGCTGCGGCGGCCGGCGCTCTCCCGCGCCTCGGCGCGGATGGTCTCTTCCTCGGCGGCGAGCCGCTCGAGAGCGGCGTCAGCGTCGGCGGCCAGGCGCTGCTCGCGCTCGGTATCGGCGGCGAACTGCACCAGGCGCAGGTCGAGCTCGGCCATGCGGTCCTTGGCGCGCTGTTCCTCGCGGTCGAGGTCGGCGAGCGCGACGTTCAGCCGATTAAGCGCTGCGCCGGCGCGCGCCTCGGCCTCGCGCAGCTCGGGCAGTGCGGCTTGCGCCGTGGCCTGCCGGGTGGAGGCTTCCGCTTGCGCCGCGGTGCGGTCGGCGACGTCGCGCAGGCAGATGTCTTTTGCGCGCTCGGAGTCGTCGACCTCGCCGGCCGCGGCGGTCCAGCGCAAGTGATAGAGCGTGGCTTCGGCCTTGCGCACCTGGCCCGACACGGTGCGGTAGCGGATCGCCTGGCGCGCCTGCTTCTTCAGCCCGTCCATCTGGGCGGCGAGCTGCCCAATCACGTCTTCGACGCGTAGCAGATTGGTTTCCGCGGCCTTCAGTCGCAATTCGGCCTCGTGGCGGCGGGCGTGCAGGCCGGAAATGCCGGCAGCTTCCTCCAGCACGCGGCGGCGCTGCTCGGGCTTGGCTTGGATGATTTCGCCGATGCGACCCTGGTGCACCAGCGCCGGCGAGCGCGCGCCGGTGGAGGCGTCGGCGAACAGGATCTGCACGTCGCGCGCGCGCACTTCCTTGCCGTTGATGCGGTAGGTTGAGCCTGCGTCGCGCTCGATGCGGCGGGCGATATCGAGCTTGTCCTCGTCGTTGAAGGCGGCCGGCGCCGAACGGTCGGAATTGTCGACCGTCATCGCCACTTCGGCGTTGTTGCGCGCCGGGCGGTTGGTGGAGCCGGAGAAGATCACCTCGTCCATGGAGGACGCGCGCATGGACTTGTAGGACGACTCGCCCATCACCCAGCGCAGCGCTTCGACCAGATTGGACTTGCCGCAGCCGTTCGGCCCGACCACGCCGGTCAGCCCCGGCTCGATCAGGAAATCCGTGGGCTCGACGAAGGATTTGAAACCGAGCAGCCGCAGCCGCGTGAGCTTCATGTCTTAAGGCCTCATGTCACTTTCGCCGGCGCTGCCGATCCAACACGCGCACCGGACACAGGCTGGCTTTTGCATTGAGAGTCGTTGAACCGTGCCGGGGCGCACCCCGGCGGCAAGTCGTGAATGCCGCATCGGCCGGAGAATGAATCGCCGCGCGCGTCTGGGCAACTGCGTTGCTTGCACGAAGAGCGGCTTTTCCAGACCTTTCGGTGGAACCCGCGGCAAATCAGGGCGGCACGGGCATCCGGCCCGGCCGAAAAACCCTTATTTTGCCTTGAGTTGCGGGTCGATTTCCTTGGCCAGCTGCTCGATCGTCAAGGCGCCGGCAAGGGCCTTGCCGTTGATGAAAAAAGTCGGCGTCGAGTGCACTTTGTATTTGTCGATGGCGTGCTGACGCTCTTTTTGGATGTCATCCAGCAGCTTCTGATTCGCCAGACAGGAATCGAAACTCTCCTGGGTGAAGCCCGCCTGCTTGGCGATGGTGAGCATGTCCGGCAGCGGCTTCTGCTTGACCCACTGGTCCTGCTTGCGGAACAGCGTGTCGATCATGGCGTAATAGCGGTCCTTGTCCTTGGCGCCGGAGCCTGCGCCGTTGCCCTTCATATCGCTCGCACATCGCGCCAGCATGAAGGCGGCCGCGGCGAGCGGATCGAGCGGGAATTCGCGCATCGTGTAACGGACCTTGCCGGTGTCGATGTATTTGGTCTTGAACTCCGGGAAGGTATGCTCGTCGAAATGCGCGCAATGGGGGCAGGTCATCGAGGCGTATTCGATGACGGTGACCGGCGCGTCGTCTTTGCCCAGCCACAGGTCGGGCAGCGCCTGCGGCGCCATCAATTCGGGCAGGGGCACCGAGCCTTGATCTTCCTGGGCCCAGGCGGGGAAGGGGATCAGTGCGGACGGCGCAAGTGCGGCGACGAGAATGGCGGTTGCGGCGCCTTGGCAGAATTCGCGGCGATTGATCGGCAACTCGGAAACTCCTCGGCGTTGGCCCCCTGTACGCGAACGGGTCTTGCCTAACCTTATCGCGCGATTGTGGCAATGGCGCCCGGCCGGGGCGCTACTTTCGTTTGATCGCCGCGCCCAGGCGGGCGAGCGCGGCCCGCAGGTCCTCATCCTCGATCTGCGGCAGGGAGGCCGCGATGCCCGCCGCAACGGCCGGATCGGGCGGCTTGGGCGCCTCGGGTGGGGTACGCCGGCGCAAGGGCGCCTGGCGCAGCGCAAGCCGGCCGATCGCCTGCCAGCCGAAGAAGCGGTTGACCCGTTCCAGGATCACCGCCGACAAATGCTGGATTTCGATAGCTGCCGGGCCTTCGACCCGCAGCACCAGCGTGGCGGGCTCCGGCGGGGCCTCGTGGCCCTCCGGCACGCGCGGCCAGTTGATCTTGAGGGGCTCGCAATGGGCCGCAATCTCCGGCCCGGCGATCTCGCCCCAGCGCGTGACGATTTCGGCCGAGGCGAAGCCCTGGCGCTTGAGCGGGCCGCTCAAGGCGCCGGCGGTGAGGTCGGCAAGCGGCCGGGGAAAACTGCGCGAAGGCTTGTTCATGGAAGCGAGGCTCTTGTGCCAAGGTCCGCCGCATGACCGTAGCAGTCCGACTGCCCGTGCGAAAGCAAGCCGCGCCCGATCCCGAAGCGCTGCTTGCCTGGTACGACCGCCACGCCCGCGTGCTGCCGTGGCGCATGGAGCCGTGGCGGGCGCGCAGGGGCGAAAAGCCCGATGCCTACCGGGTGTGGCTGTCGGAAATCATGCTGCAGCAGACCACGGTGAAGACCGTCGCGCCCTATTACGCCAAATTCCTGGCGCGCTGGCCGACGGTGGAGCGGCTGGCGGCGGCGCGGCTCGACGATGTGCTGCGCGCCTGGGCCGGCCTCGGCTATTACGCGCGCGCGCGCAATCTGCACGCCTGCGCGCGCGCCGTGATGGCGCGGCACGGCGGCCGCTTTCCGCGCGAGATGGACGCGCTGCGCGCGCTGCCCGGCATCGGCGACTATACGGCCGCGGCGGTCGGGGCTATCGCGTTCGATGCGCCGGCGGTGCCGGTCGACGGCAATGTCGAGCGGGTGGTGGCGCGGCTATTCGCGCTGGAAGAGACATTGCCGGCGGCAAAGCCGGCGCTCAAGCATCTGGCGCAATCGCTGTTGCCGGCGCGCCGCGCCGGCGATTTCGCACAAGGCTTGATGGATCTCGGCGCCACGCTGTGCTCGCCCAAGCGGCCGGCCTGCGCGCTGTGTCCATGGAACGGCGATTGCTTGGCGCGGGCGCGCGGCGACCAGGAGACGTTCCCGCGCAAGGTGCGAAAACGCGAAGGCCAATTGCGGCGCGGCGCCGCTTACGTCGCGCTGCGCACCGATGGGCGCGTGCTGCTGCGTAAGCGACCGGACACGGGCCTGCTCGCCAAGATGACTGAAGTGCCGGGCAGCCCCTGGTCGCACGATTTCGATCTCGAGCAAGCGACGGCACCCCTGAAAGCGCACTGGCGGCGCCTGCCTGGCACGGTACGGCACGTGTTCACGCATTTTCCGCTTGAACTGACGGTTTTCTTCGCGCATGTGCCGCGCGCGACCAAGGCGCCTAAAGCGACGCGCTGGGTCAAGCGCACCGATCTGCACAATGAGGCGCTGCCGACGGTGATGCGCAAGGTGCTGGCGCATGCGCTGGCAGCGGCGGGGGAGGGTCATCATGCAAAGCGGCATCGATGAAAGAAGCGGCTGGTCGCCGAGCCTGCGCTATCCAGATCCGCTGATCCGCTCGCTCGATAAGCGCTTCGATAAGTACCGCTTGCCGCTCGCCGGCGTCGAGCGGCTGTTCACCGGCGCGCGCTGGGGCGAAGGTCCGGTCTGGTTCGGCGATGGCCGCTATCTCGTCTGGAGCGACGTGCCGGGCAACGTCATGCGGCGCTGGGACGAAGAAACCGGCGCGGTGAGCGTGTTCCGCAAGCCTTCCCACAACGGCAACGGCAACACGCGCGACCGCCAGGGCCGGCTCGTCACCTGCGAGCATCTCACGCGCCGCGTCACACGCACCGAATACGACGGCACCGTCACCGTCATTTGCGACCGCTTCGAGGGCAAGCGGCTCAACTCGCCCAATGACGTGGTGGTGAAGTCGGACGGCTCGATCTGGTTCACCGATCCGCAATTCGGCATCCTCGGCAATTACGAGGGCGAGATCGCCGCGCCGGAACTGCCGATGAACGTCTATCGCGTCGACGGCCTGAGCGGCGAGGTGACGGTGGTAGCCGACGGCATCAATGCGCCGAACGGGCTCGCCTTCTCGCCCGACGAAAAGAAGATCTACATCGTGGAGTCGCGCAGCGAGCCGCGCCGCATCCTGGTCTACGAAGTCGATGCCGAGGGCCGCAGCATCGGCAACGGCAAGATCCTCATCGACGCCGGGCCGCAAGGCACGCCGGACGGCTTCCGCGTCGACGTGGACGGCAATCTGTGGTGCGGCTGGGGCATGACGCCGGAGCTCGACGGCGTGCGCGTGTTCACGCCCGCCGGCGAGCCGATCGGCCACATCTCGCTGCCCGAGCGCTGCGCCAATCTCTGCTTCGGCGGCATCAAGCGCAACCGCCTGTTCATGGCGGCGAGCCACTCGCTGTATTCGCTCTACGTCAACACGCAAGGCGTACCCGGCGGTTAGCCGATTGCGGGTATCCCGGCGGCCGCGCTGAGGAAGGCGTTTTCCGCCTGCTTCACCTCGTCGGGTCGCGCCTTGCGGCGCGCCGCCAATGCCTTCTTGTTGATCTTGCGCTTGGCGATGGTGTTGAGCTTCTTGTCGGTCGCCTTTTCCTCGTTGAGATTGGTGTTGAGCAGCCGGGCGACGTCGGCGTGGCCGAGCAGCCGCGCCCAGGCCACCAGCGTGCCGTAGCGGGTGATTTCATAGTGCTCAACCGCCTGGGCGGCGGCGATCAGGGCGGCGTTGAGCACCATCTTGTCCTCGACTTCACCGGCGATATCCTCGGCTTCCTCGATGATGCCGTCGATGGCCGGGCACTTGGTGCCCTCCGGCTTCCGCTTGAGCTTCTTGAATGCCTGGTCGAGCCGCTTGATCTGGCCCTTGGTCTGCTTGAGGTGGGTGCTGAAGCCCTTCTTGAGCTCGGCATCCGAGGCCTTGGCGATCATCTTCGGCAATGCCTTCTCGATGCGGTGCTCGGCATAGTAGATGTCCTGCAGGGAATGCAGAAACAGATCGTCGACGGTTTTGATGTCGGATGAAAACCAGCCCATCGTCGCCTCCCGTGGGGTTGAGGTGGTGGATGCAACAATTCGCCAATGCGTTCCCGGTTCCCAAAATCGGCGGGGGACGCTACCAATCGGGGGAGCCATATAAATTTGACACAAAGGGAGGACGCGGCCCGTGACCATCGAACGCAAGGAAGTCGGCGCCCGCATGAGCCAGGTGGTGGTGCATGGCGACACGGTCTATCTCGCCGGCGTCGTCGCGCACGCCAACAAGGGCAAGAGCGTCGGCGAGCAAACCAAGGAGATTGTCACAACCATCGACAAGCATCTGGCCGGCGTCGGCAGCGACAAGTCGAAACTGTTGTCGGCCACGATCTGGATCACCGACATGAGCAAGTTCGCCGAGATGAACGCGGTGTGGGACGCCTGGGTGGCGCCCGGCAATACGCCGGCGCGCGCCTGTGTCGAGGCCAAGCTCGCCGCGCCCGACTATCACGTCGAGATCATGGTGACGGCGGCGAAGTGATCGCTTGGTAGCGTCAAGGTAATCGCGATGGCATTCGATTTCACGCCGCTCTTGCCGGCCGGTCTGCCGCCCGCCGCCGCGCGGTGGGCCGGCGCCCCTGGCTACAATTTCACCGGCGGCAATAATGACCCGGACGCGGTGCCGGTGACGGACCTGACGGCGGCGGCGCAAGCCGTGCTCACGCGCGAGGGCCGCGACCTGTCGCATTACGGACTGCGCAGCGGGCCGCAAGGCTACCGGCCGCTGCGCGAATTCCTCGCCGGCAAGCTCAAGCGCGACGCCGGCATGACCTGCGGCGCCGACGACATTCTGCTCGTCTCCGGCTCCTTGCAGGCGCTCGATCTGGTCAACGGCGCGCTGCTGCAACGCGGCGACACGGTGATCGTCGAGCGGGACAACTACCAGGGCACGCTGACGCGGCTGAAACGGCTCGGCGTCAACGCGGTGGGCATTCCGCTCGACAAGGGTGGCATGCGCATGGACGCCCTGGAGGCCGCGCTCAAGGAACTCAAAGCGCGCGGCGTGCGGCCGAAATTCATCTACACCATTCCGACCGTGCAGAACCCGACCGGCACCATCCTCGAGCCTGAGCGGCGCGAAACGCTGCTGAAGCTTGCGGAAGCGTACGGCGTGGCGGTGTTCGAAGACGACTGCTATTCCGACCTCACCTGGAGCGGCGAGCGGCCGCCTTCGCTCTACGCCCTGAGCAAAAGCGAGAACGTCATTCATATCGGCTCGTTCTCCAAATCGATCGCGCCGGCGCTGCGCGTCGGCTTCATCGTCGCGCCCTGGGCGATCCTGTCGCGCATTCTGCCGCTCAAGACCGACGCCGGCTCCGGCGCGCTCGAGCAGATGGTGCTGGCGGAATATTGCGCCGGCCATTTCGCCGAACACGTGCCGGCGCTCAGGCGCGCGCTCAAGGCCAAGCTCGACACGCTGACCGAGGCGCTCGCCGAGCAGTTCGGCACCGCGGCCGAGTTCGACTACCCGCAGGGCGGCATTTTCCTGTGGGTCAAGCTGCCGGACAATGTCGACACGCCGAAGCTATATCAGGCGGCGCTGAACGAAGGCGTGGCGATCAACCCGGGGCCGGAATGGTCGACCGACGCCAGCCACAGCAAAAGCCGCATGCGTCTGTGCTTTGCCAGCCCCTCGCATGACGAGATCCGAGAGGGCATCGCGCGGCTGGCCGAGGTGTGCCGGCGCGAATTCGGCGTGCCGGCGCGTAGCGCCAATGTCGAGCGGGGATCTTAAGCCATGCGCGAGCCCGGCATTCTGGCGATCTTTAACGACGTGCGGCCCGGCGACGAGGCGGACTTCGAGGCCTGGTTCCAGGGCGAGCATTTGCAGGAGCGGCTGGCGGTGCCCGGCTTCCTGTTCGGCCGGCGGCACCAGGCGATTTCGGGCGCGTGCGGCTATTTCAATTTCTATCTGGTCGAAGGCCCGGACGTGCTCACCTCCAAGCCGTATCTGGAACGGCTCGACAATCCGACGCCGATGACCAAGCGCATCATGTCCGGCACCTTCGTCAATATGAGCCGCACGATCTGCCACCGCCGGCTGCGGCGCGGCGCCTTCCGCGGCGCCTATGTGGTGGCGGTGCGTTTCGACGAAGCGCCGGACGAGGCCGCACTGGCCGCTCTGATCGACGAGCTGATTGCCGATCCGGCCGTTGCTTCAGGCGAAATCTGGGTCGCCACCGACCCGGCCGGACAGCCGGTGTCGATGGAGGAGAAGCTGCGCGGCGGCGACAAGAAGATAAAGGCTGCGCTGATGATCGATACGCTGCGCCAGGCGCAGGCGGAGAAACTGGGCGCCGAGCTTGCGCGGCGCTTTCCGGCCGGCGAGACCGGCGTATTCCGGGTGCTGTGCCAGCTCGGGCGCGGCGATTTGTGAGGTCCCATGCAAACGCTTTTGCCTTTGGCGGAAAAGATCGCCGCCCGCTTGAAGGAGCGCGGCGAGACCGTCGCGGTCGCCGAATCCTCGACCGGCGGGCTGGTCTCGGCGGCGCTGTTGGCGGTGCCGGGCGCGTCGGCCTATTTCGTCGGCGGCGCCGTGGTCTATACGCGCGCGGCGCGCTCGGCGTTGCTCGGCATCAGCGACGCCGAGATGAAGGGCATGCGCGCTTCCACCGAGCCCTATGCGCTGCTCGCCGCGCGCCGCATGCGCGAGAAGCACGGCGCGAGCTGGGGTATCGGCGAAACCGGCGCCACCGGTCCGACCGGCAACCGTTACGGCGACGCCGCCGGCCATAGCTGCATCGCGGTAGTGGGGCCGGAGGTTGAGCGGGCGATCACCCTGGAAACCGGCAGTGCCGACCGCCAGGCCAACATGGAAGCGTTTGCGCGGCGTGCGCTCGAGTTGTTTATCGAAACAGCGGGCAGTTAGGCCTTTGTCGGCGCCTCAGTCCCGCGGCCCCGGGTCCATCGTCCAGGCGAGCGCGTCATGGCCCTGCGCGTAATGACGCGCGATCTGCGCCGGGTTGCGGTTGACCAGCGGGCGCAGGCACATGGGATGCGTGAAGCTGCGGATCTCGTGCTCGATGGTGAAAAGATGACGGCCGCTGTCGAGATCGACGATGTCCTTGAAACGATACTGAAACCGGTTGTCCTCGCGGCTGACGAGGCCGCGCTCGCTTAATCGGCGATGCGGGCCGGAGAAATCAACGATATAAATCTGTACGTGATGGGAGTCGAATTCCGGCTGCGGCTCGTCGGTTTCGCGAAACAGAAGGTGTTGCTTATGGCCCACGATGGCGCGGGCGACGTCGCCGTTTTCGTTCATGACGTCGGCGGGCACCGCGATCATCTCGCGATAGAAGCGCGCGATGGCCTGCGCGGTGCCGACCGGCACGTCGAATTCGACGTAAGGCATGCCGAGCACGATGCGGCCGAAGCGCTCGGCGTCCGGCTCGTGGCAGCGCAGGCGGTTGCCCCAGGGGCACATGACTTCGATGTAGTCGTTGCGCTCGCGGAACCCGAACCGCGTGCCTTCGAGCCGTGACTGCACGTTGGCGAGCCGGTTTACCAGCGCCGCACGGTCGGGGATGACCAGGCCGACATGGCCGCGCAGCACCTGCGCGTGGCCGGTCGGCAGATGGAACTGGCTGCGCCCGACGTTCATCCACATGTTGTCGTCGGACGTCATCATGTAGGGATCGCGCGTGAGGCCGAGGCCCGAGCCGTAAAAGACCTGAGCCATGCGCTGGTCGGGAATGCTGACGTTGACGTGCTCGAGATGCACCGAATTGCCGAGGTCCTCGGCGGTGCGATCGAAAATGTTGTTCATCGGGTAATCCGGACGCGATGACGTTTGCCGTCGCGATCTTACACCGGCGACGATGAGTTTATCGAGCGGTTAGTCGGCGTCCGCCATCGCCGCGCGCACCACCGCGCGGAATTCGTCGATCAGCTTGAGCCCCTTCGGCGTCTCCAGGTGCCAGAAGGTCCAGCCGTTGCAGGCGTCCAGCCCCTGCACCAGGGCGCCGATCTTATGAATCGAGCCGACCTGGCCTTCCACCGACACCGCGCCGTCGGCGCGCACGAGCGCTTTATGCCGTTTCTTGGCGTCGACCAGCCGCGCGCCGGGCGTGACCAGCCCGCGCTCGATCAGCGCCGAAAACGGCACGCGCGGCGCCTCGCGTGCGGTGACGAAGGGCGCAAGAGCGGGCGCTTCCAGCGGCTTGGTGGCGGCGATGCGCTTTTCGGCGGCCTTGGCGTATTTGGCGTCGCGTTCGCAGCCGACGAAACGTCTTCCGAGCTTCCTGGCGACCGCGCCGGTGGTGCCGGTGCCGCAGAACGGATCGAGCACCAGATCGTCGAGCCGCGACGACGACAACAGCACGCGCGCGAGCAGCGCTTCCGGCTTCTGGGTCGGATGCAGCTTCTTGCCGTCGCGGCCCTTCAGCCGCTCCTCGCCGGTGCACAGAGCCAACGTCCAGTCCGAGCGCACCTGGATGTCCTCGTTGCCGGCCTTCAGCGTCTCGTAATTGAAGGTGTAGCCCTTGGCGGCCGGCTCGCGCGCCGCCCAGATCAACGTCTCGTGCGCGTTGGTGAAGCGGCGGCCGCGAAAATTCGGCATCGGGTTCGACTTGCGCCAGATCACGTCGTTGAGGATCCAAAAGCCGAGATCCTGCATGATGGTCCCGACGCGGAAAATATTGTGATAGGAGCCGATCACCCAGATGGTGGCGGCCGGCTTCATCACGCGCCGGCAGGCGGCGAGCCAGCGCGCCGTGAATTCGTCATAGGCTTTGAAGCTTGCGAACTTGTCCCAATCGTCGTCGACGGCGTCGACGCGCGAATTGTCCGGGCGCCTGAGGTCGCCTTCGAGCTGGAGATTGTAGGGCGGATCGGCGAAGACCAGATCGACGGAGGAAGCCGGCAGCTTCGCCATCTCGGCGGCGCAGTCGCCGACCAGGATGCGCTGCTGCGGGGCTTCAGAAACTCCACGGGGCGCCCGAGAGGGCGCCCCGCGACGCGACACAACCATGACTCAGGACTCTCGACTCAAGGGACGACGCGGTCGGCGACGCGGGACCTACAACCGACAGGCCGGCACTATGACCGTCCAAGGTAAAAAACGGGTTAGCGGAAAGCTCGATTTGCTAGGCAAAAAATGCCTAACGGGCCTGCCGATAAAGGCTTTCTCGCCTGCGCCCGGCGGTCGGTGGACTAAGCGCAAAACGTTCGGCAAAGATGGCGAACAAGCACCAACACGGGGCGCAAAAAAATGCGTTGGGACGATTTTCGCCGCAGCGACAACATCGAAGACGACCGCGAGAGCGGCGGCGATTACGGCGGCGGCGGTTTCCGCATGCCGGTCGGGCGCGGCGGGCTCGGCATCGGTACAGTGGTGGTGCTCGGCCTGATCGGCTGGGCGCTCGGCATCGATCCGAGCGTGCTGATCGGCGGCGCCGAGCTGATCAGCAACGGCGGCTCGAGCTATCAGCAGCCTTACCGGGCGCCCGCGCGCCGCACCGGAACCCCGAGCGACCGCACCGGCAATTTCGTCGCCGCGGTACTCGGCAATACCGAAGACGTGTGGGGCGAGCTTTTCCGCGCGAGCGGACGCCAGTACCGCGCGGCGCCGCTCAGGCTTTATCGCGGCGGCGAAGAGGGCGGCTGCGGTTTCGCACAGGCCGCCATGGGGCCGTTCTATTGCCCGCGCGATCGGCGCATCTATCTCGACACCTCGTTCTTCCGCGAGATGCGGGACCGCTTCCACGGCTGCAGCGGCAAGGCTTGTGAATTTGCCGAAGCCTACGTGATCGCGCACGAGGTCGGCCACCATGTGCAGGATCTGCTCGGCACCCTGCCGAAGGCGCAGAATTCCCAGCGCGCCGCCGGCAGCCGGGCGGGCGCGAACGCCATTCAGGTGCGCATCGAATTGCAGGCCGATTGTCTTGCCGGCGTCTGGGCGCACTATTCGGACCAGCGCTGGAAGTCGATCGAGCCGGGCGACGTGGAGGCGGCGCTGCAGACCGCGTCCGCGATCGGCGACGACACGCTGCAAAGGCGCTCACGCGGCTATGTGGTGCCCGACTCCTTCACCCACGGCACCTCGGCGCAGCGTCAGCGCTGGTTCACCAAAGGGCTGAAAGAGGGCAAGCTGTCGTCTTGCGACACGTTCGCGGCTGCGGCGCTCTAGAACGGTCGACAGAGACCGGGTATAAGCCGAAACGGTCCGGGCCTTCGACAGCCGCCCGGTCAGCTGCCATGCAGCCAAGCGTTGTCTCGCTCCGTCATGGAGATGAGACATGTCTTGCGGCGGCGATGTTTCCACCAAGCCGGCAAATTCGGCGCGTGAATTCGAGGCTGCGAGCCGTGCCTCTTGGTGCAGGCGCCTCGCGGCCAGGCTCGGCGCGATGCTTTACCGGGTGCGGCGGGAGCAGGTGCTGATCGAAATCGAAAAAGCGCGCCACCGGGGTCTTTTGAGCGACCGCGATATGCGGGTCCTGGCGGACCTGGGCCTGGTGCGCAGGCACGGGCAGCGGGAACTGGACAAGACTTCGTTGAAATAGGCAGCATCCCGGCCGAGCGTGTAGCTCTTGGCACGAGGGCGGATTGCGACTTAATTTATGGGTCGAGGAGAAAACATGCCCGGCATCGACGAGACCCGCCAATTCGTGCCGCTGAAGATCGCGGTGCTCACCGTGTCGGACACGCGGGAGCTCGCCGACGACAAATCGGGCGGCACGCTGGCCGAGCGCGTCCGCGCCGCCGGCCACGTGCTGGCCGAGCGCGCCATCGTCAAGGACGAGGTCGCGGCCATCCGCCGGCACGTGAAGGCCTGGATCGAGGACAAGTTTATCGACGTGGTGATCACCACCGGCGGCACCGGCTTCACCGGCCGCGATGTCACGCCCGAAGCCGTGGAGCCGTTGTTCGAGAAGAAGATGGACGGCTTCTCGATCATGTTTCTGCTGGTGAGCGAGAAAAAGATCGGCACCTCGGCAATTCAGACCCGCGCCACCGCCGGCGTCGCCAACTCAACTTACGTGTTCTGCCTGCCGGGCTCGCCCGGCGCCTGCAAGGACGCCTGGGACGAGATCCTGGTGCACCAGCTCGACTACCGCTACCGGCCCTGCAATTTCGTGGAGATCCTGCCGCGGCTCGACGAGCACCTGCGGCGACCCAAGGCGAAAGGCGCGACGGCCTAAAGCCGCGAACCAGCTTCCCCCGCCTGCGGTGGGAAGCTAGGGTTGCGCCCAACCTCCACGTGGAAGCGACAATGTCGCTGGAGCATCATTCCGTGACGAGTGACAGTTCGCTGGTCGAGCTGAAAACCGCACTCGCGCAGGCCAGACGCGAACGCGACGAGGCCCACGCGCAGCAGACGGCGACCGCCGACGTGCTCAAGGTCATCAGCCGCTCGACCTTCGACCTGCAGGCCGTGCTCGATACATTGACCCAATCCGCCACTAGGCTCTGCGCGGCGGACAAGGGCGTCATCTACCTGCGCGACGGCGACGTGTTCCGGTTCCACGCCAACCACGGCTTCACCGAGGAGGCCGTGCGCTACGGCCGGGCAAATCCGTTGCGCGCGGGGAGCGAGAGCAGCATTGGACGTGTCGCGCTCACGGGCAGGATCAGCCACATCCACGACGTGCTTGCCGATCCCGACTACAAAGTGAGCGGCTATCAAAAGGCCTTCGGCTATCGCACCAATTTGGGCGTCCCGCTGTTGCGCGACGGCGCCGTGATCGGCGTGTTCGCGCTGACCCGCGACGAGGTTGCCCCGTTCACCGACAAGCAAATCGAGCTGGTGACCACCTTTGCCGACCAGGCCGTGATCGCCATCGAGAATGCGCGGCTGTTCGAGGCGAACTGCGCCAGCGCACCGACGATCTCACCGAATTGTTGCAGCAGCAGACCGCCACCTCGGAAATCCTCGAAGTCATCAGCAATTCGCCGACCGATTCGCAGCCGGCTTTCGACGCCATCGTGCGCAGTGGCCTCAAGCTGTTCCCGGAGGCAGTCATCGTTATTTCTCTACCCGAAGGCGACCAGGTCAAGCTTGCGGCGCTTGCTGGACCCATCGACCTCGAGGTGGTTCGCGCGCGCTATCCGATGCCGCTGTCGCGCGAATTCATCACCGGCACGGCGATCCTCGAGCGGCGGGAAATGGACTTTGCCGACGCGCAAGAAGCCCCCGAGCATCTGATGCCGGGCCGGCAGAATTTCCTGGCCAGCGGCTACCGCGCCATCACGGTGATGCCGATGATGCGCGGGGAGGCGGCGATCGGCGCCATCAGCGTCATCCACCGCCGCCCGCGGCAGCTTTCCGACAAGCAGCGCGAACTGCTGCGGACCTTCGCCGCGCAGGCCGTGATCGCCATCGAGAACACGCGACTGTTCAACGAACTGCGCGAAGTCGCTCGAGCGGCAGACCGCGACGTCGGAAGTGCTGCAGGTCATCAGCTCCTCGCCCGGCGAACTCGAGCCGGTTTTCACGGCCATGCTGGCGAATGCGACGCGCATCTGCCAGGCCAATTTCGGGACGATGTACCTTTACGAGAACGGCGCATTTTGCGCTGCGGCGATGCACAATGTGCCGCCGGCCTTTGCCGAGGCCAGGCGCCGCCAACCGGTGGTGCACCCTTCGCCGGACAATCCGATGGCGCGCGTCGCGGCGACCAAGCAGGCGGTGCAATGCGCCGATTTCCCCGAGAACCCGGATTGGCCGCGGCACGAGCCGCAATTCGCGCAATTCGCCAAGCTCACCGGAGCGCGCAGCATCATCGTCGTGCCGATGCTAAAGGAAGACGAGTTGGTCGGTGTGATCTCCGTTTACCGCACCGAAATCCGGCTATTCACCGACAAGCAAACCGAGCTGCTGACGAATTTTGCCGCGCAGGCCGTGATCGCCATCGAGAACACGCGGCTGTTCAACGAGCTGCGCCAGCGCACCGACGATCTCACCGAGTCGCTGGAGCAGCAGACCGCGAGCGGCGAAATCCTCGCCTCGATCAGCGGCTCGATGGCCGACACCAAGCCGGTATTCGAGGCCATCGTGCGCAACCTCAAGCGGCTGTTCGGCACGCGCCTGTCGATGGTCCAAATCCTGGATGAAGACGACATGGTTCATCTCGCGGCCACCGGCCAGGAAGAGGAATACGACGTTATTTCGAAATCCTTTCCCCGCCCGCTGGACGATGCGACTGGCGCCGGTCGCGCCATGCTGGCGAAAAAGGTGGTGCAATTTGCGCCCATCGTCGGCAATCCGGATGCGCCGCCCAGCATGCAGGCCTTCGCGAAACAATTGGGCTTCAATGCGACGATCTTCGCGCCGATGTTGCGCGACGGCAAAGTGATCGGCGCGATTGGCGTGGCGCGGGAGGAGGCGAAACCGTTCACCGAAAAGCAGGTCGATCTCATCAGGACCTTCGCCGCGCAGGCGGTCATCGCCGTCGAGAACACGCGGCTGTTCAACGAGCTGCGCGAGTCGCTGGAACGGCAGACGGCGACGAGCGAGGTGCTCGGCGTCATCAGTTCTTCGCCCGGCGAGCTTGATCCCGTTTTCGAAGCGATGCTCGGCAACGCTACGCGGCTGTGCAATGCCAAGTTCGGCACACTTTATTTGTGCGAGGGCGATGCATTTCGCCTGACGGCGATGCACAACGCGCCGCCGGCTTTCGCCGAAGAACGCCTTCGCAATCCGGTCATTTACCCGCTGCCGGACAACATGCTCGGGCGCGTAGTGCGCGCCAAGCGCGCCGTTCAGACCGAAGATGCCACCAAGGAGCCCCTCTATCTCGCGCGCAATCCATTGTTCGTCGCCGCGGTGGAGCTCGGCGGCTTCCGCTCATTTGTCTCGGTGCCGATGCTCAAGGACGACCGCCTCGTCGGCGCCATCAACGTCTACCGCCAGGAGGTGAAGCCATTCGCCGACAAGCAGATCGCGCTGCTGGAGAACTTCGCCGCGCAAGCCGTCATCGCCATCGAGAATGCGCGGCTTCTTTCCGAGTTGCGCGAGTCGCTCGACCGGCAGACGGCGACGGCGGATGTTCTTGCGGTGATGAGCCAATCCAAGTTCGACCTCGTGCCGATTCTGCAAAGCGTGGTCGACACCGCGGCGCGCCTTTGTCGCGCCGACCAGGCAGTGATCTTCCGGCTGGAAGACGGGCTCTATCGCTTCGCCGCCGGTTTCAGCCTGGTGCCCGAATATCTCGAAATCGAGCGCGCCAATCCGATCGAACCCGGGCCCGGGACGGCGGTCGGACGGGCCGCCATGAGCCGCGCCGTGGTGCGCATCGAAGATGTCATGGGCGACGCGGGCTACGCGGTGAAACAACAAGCCGCCGTCGCGCATCTGCACTCCATCATTGGCGTACCGCTGTTGCGCGACGGCGAGCCGATCGGCGTCATCGCGCTGGCGCGCTGCCGGGTCGAGCCCTTCAACGACCGCGAGGTCGAGCTGGTCACCACCTTCGCCGACCAGGCGGTGATCGCCATCGAGAACGTGCGGCTGTTCGACGAAATCCAGGAAAAAAGCCGCCAGCTCGAGGAGGCGAGCAAGCACAAATCGCAGTTCCTCGCCAATATGAGCCACGAGCTGCGCACGCCGCTCAACGCCATCCTCGGCTACACGGAATTGATCGTCGACGGCGTCTACGGCGAGACGCCGGAGAAAGTGCTGAATGCGCTGCAGCGCATCACGACGAACGGCAAGCATCTGCTCGGGCTGATCAATGACGTGCTCGACCTGTCCAAGATCGAGGCCGGCCAGCTCACGCTCTCGCTCGCCGATTATTCGATGAAGGATGTCGTGCATTCGGTCTACAGCGCGGTCGAGCCGCTGGCGGCGGAGAAGAAGCTCAGCTTCAAGGCCGAGATCGCCCCCGATATGCCCGCCGGCCATGGCGACGAGCGGCGGCTGACGCAGGTGCTGCTCAACCTGGTCGGCAACGCCATTAAGTTCACCGACGAGGGCGAGGTGAAGATCAAAGCCGCGGCCAATGACGGTCATTTCTCGGTGGCGGTGGTCGATACCGGTCCCGGAATATCCGAAGACGATCAGAAGAAGCTGTTCCAGGAATTCCAGCAGGCCGACTCATCGACCACCAAGAAGAAGGGCGGCACGGGCTTGGGCCTCGCGATCTCGAAGAAAATCGTCGAGATGCACGGCGGCACGGTGCGGCTCGACTCCAAGCCCGGCGAAGGCTCGACCTTCTCTTTCACGGTGCCGCTGCGCGCCGAACAGGCCAAAAAGCAGGTATGAGGCAGACATGAGCAGAACCATATTGGTGGTCGAGGATCAGGAGGACAACCGGCAGATCCTGCGCGATCTCTTGGGCGCCCACGATTACGACATGCTGGAAGCCGAAAATGGCGAAGAAGCGCTGGCCGCGGTCAAGCGGCGGCGGCCCGACCTGATCTTGATGGATATTCAACTCCCGGTCATGGACGGCTACGAGGCGACGCGCCGGCTCAAGGCCGATCCCGAGACGAACTCGATCCCGATCGTCGTGGTGACGTCCTACGCGCTGTCCGGCGACGAAACCAAGGCGCGCGAGTCGGGCTGCGACGCCTATGTGACCAAGCCCTACAGCCCGCGCGCGCTGCTCGCCAAGATCAAAGAGTTTCTGCCGTAACCGGGTCCGCTATGCACTCGCCGCCGCGCATCCTGATCGTCGACGACAACGAGACCAACCGCGACATACTGGTCACGCGGCTGTCGATCCACGGCTATGAACTCGTCCAGGCGGCGGACGGCGAGGAAGCGCTGGCCGCGGCCAAGGAGCAACTGCCCGATCTGATCCTGCTCGACATCATGATGCCTAAGATCGATGGCATCGAGGTGTGCAAGCGCATCAAGAACGACGCGACGCTGCCGTTCATGCCGATCATCCTCACCACCGCCAAGGCCGACAGCAAGGACGTGGTGGCGGGGCTGGAGGCGGGCGCCGACGAATATCTCACCAAGCCGATCGACCAGGTGGCGCTGGTCGCGCGCGTCAAGTCGGTGCTGCGGCTGAAAGCGCTGCACGACGAGCTCGCCGCGCTCAACAAGGGGCTCGAGCAGCGCGTCGGCGAGCAACTCGGCGAGATCGAGCGCATGAGCCGGCTACGCCGCTTCCTGCCGCCGCAGGTGGCCGACCTTATCGTGTCGTCCGGCATGGAGAGCCAGCTCGAAAGCCACCGCCGCGAGATCACCGCGCTGTTCTGCGACCTGCGCGGCTTCACCGGCTTTTCGGAAAGCTCCGACCCGGAAGACGTGATGGCGCTTCTGCGCGAATACCATGGCGCCATCGGCGGCATCATCCACAAGCACGGCGGCACGCTCGAGCGCTACGCCGGCGACGGCGTCATGGTGATCTTCAACGACCCGGTGCCGGTGGAGAACCCCGCCTTGTGCGCGGTGCGGATGGCGCTGGAAATGCGCGGCGCGCTCGACAGCCTGATCGGCAAATGGCGCCGGCTCGGCCACGATCTCGGCTTCGGCATCGGCATCGCGCACGGCTATGCCACGCTCGGCACCATCGGCTTCGAGGGCCGCTTCGACTATTCGGCCATCGGCACGGTGTCGAACGTCGCCGCGCGTCTGTGCGACGAGGCGCAGCCGGGCCAGATCCTGATCAGCCCGCGCGTGCTGATCGCCGTGGAGGAAACGGTGAGCACCGAAGCCGTGGGCGAATTCGCGCTCAAGGGCATCCGCCGGCCGATGGAGGTACACAACGTGCTCGACCTCGGCGCGCCGAAGGCCGCGGAGTAAGTGCCGCAAAACACGTCGTCCTTCCGGGACGCCGCCATAAGCGCGTTCACGCGCGTCTTCTGCGCGCTATGGCGGCCGCGCCCCGGAATGACATGGACATATAACTACAAATCCAAATCCCAATATTCCGACACCACGTCCTTGCCCCAGCTGTGCTTTTCCTCGCTCGAAGTGAGGGTGAAACCGGCCCTCTCGTAGATGTGACGCGCGGCGGTGAGGATGCTGTGGGTCCACAGCGTGATGCGCCGGTAACCGGCCGCGCGCGCGAACTTCACGCATTCCTCGACCAGCTGCGTGCCGATCCTGTGCCCGCGCGCTTGTGGGTCGACCAGCAGCAGGCGGATGCGCGCGACGTTCGGCGCAGCGTCTTTCGCCAGCATGACGCAGCCGACGTTCTCGCCGTCCATCTCGGCGATCCAGCAGCGCTCGCGCTTGGCGTCGAAATTATTGGCGAAGTCGGCGACGATCTGCGCGCACAGGCCTTCGAACGACGCGTCCCAGCCGTATTCCTGCGCGTAGAGCTGGCCGTGCCGGGAAACGATCCAGCCGAAATCGCCGATCTTGGGCGCGCGCAGCACGATGCGCGGCGCGGGCGCCGGCTCGTGCGTGCCCTCGAGCAGGCGCTCGATGGTCTGCATGGCGCAAACAAGCTCGGCCTGTTCCTTCGCCGGCAGTTTGCCGAGCATGTCGCCGACCTGGGCGTGCGATCGCTTTTCGAACGGCGCGAACATCTTGGCGCCGCGCGCGGTCAAGGCGAGGTGGCTCTGCCTTGCGTCCTCGCGCGAAGTCTTGCGCGAGATGAGGCCGGCCTTTTCGAATTTGCGCAGCAGGCGCGAGAGATAGCCGGCGTCGAGGTCGAGCGCGCGGGCGATGTCGCTTGCCGTGCGCGCGCCACCAAGTTTCGCGGATTGCGCCAGTTCGTAGAGCACGCGCATTTCCCCCAGCGAATAGGGGCTGTCGAGATAAGTCCGGCGCAGCACGCCGATCTGCCGCGTGTAGAAGCGGTTGAAGCGGCGCACGGCCGCGATGTCCTGGGCGCGGGTCTGGACGGCGGAACGCATGGCCCGCGAGGCTCGGGCAATTAGTTGACAAAGTCAAGTATTGTCTAGCGCCCTCTTTACCCTCCCCTGGAGGGGGAGGGTCGGCGCCGAAGGCGCCGGGTGGGGTGATCTTCTCGCTCGCTGTCACCCCCACCCGCCCGCCTTCGCTGCGCGGAGTTTACCATCGGGCCGGCCTTCGGCCGGACCCGTTGGGCGGGCGACCTCCCCCTTCCAGGGGAGGCGGGGGAGAGGCCATCACCGCGCCGCGCTGGCCGTGCAGGCGAGCATGCCGATGCGGCGGCGGCCGAGCCTGCGCAGCAGGGCCCGCTCGGCCTCGTCATGGCCGGCATGGCCGCCGAGCGCCTCGTAGAAGCGCCGCGCGATCAGCAGGCCCTGCTCGGGCGCGGGCGCCCCGCCCAGCGCCGCACGCAGCATGATCATGAGCTCGGTCAGACGCGGCCGCATCAGGTCGGCGGCGCTCCGCGGGCGGAATACGGCGGCCCGGCCGGCGCCCTCGATCATGTCGGTCGCCTGTATGAAATGCTCGGCGGCGGCGATCCAGCCCGGCTCCGGCACGCAGCCGGCGCGCAGGAACATGAGCCAGGGCGCGCGTGTGACCGCGGCCGCCTCCTTCAGGCGCGCGCCCAGCGGTTCGCAGGAGGTCAGGAACCGGCACCCGGCGAGGTCCGCGACCTCTTCGGTTGCGTCGGTCGAGCCGGCATCGGCCACCACCACCTCGCGCAGCACACCCGCGGTCACCCCTGGCACCAGCGCGGCCAGCGTCGCTACCAGCGTGCGCTCCGATTCGGCGGTGGCAATGATCGCGCTCAGCATGGAACCCATCTGCGTCCGGTCAGGTTGCCACCATATCATGTGGGATTTGCGTGTGACGCCACGAGATCGGGCCCGGAATTGCTGAAATTGTGGGCTCTTACAAATGTTCTTGTTATGTTCACAATTCACCACTAGGGTGCCGCCATGGCTCGCTCGAACACAGCCCCGAAGCGTCCGCCGGCGGCGCGCCGTCAGGTTGAGCGGGAACCGGTCAACGGCCCGGACGGCGCGCCTGCTTTAAGTGGCGTGCGGTCTGACGCAAAACCGGTACCCACTTTTGCTGACCGCGCGCAGGAGCTGCCCTCCTCGCCGGCGGGCGCCTATGCGGAGGTCAGTCAACTGCTCGGCGTCGTGGTCGACCACGAGCGCCGGCGCGGGCGCGGCGCGCAGTCGAACGCCTCCGGGCGCTACGAGGCCTTGGCGCGCATCGCCTTCGACGACGGCTGGCGCTCGCTCGACGAACTGCCGCCGTTCAAGACCCAGGTGACGCTCGACTCGACGCGCAAGATCATCACCCGCAACGACTCGCCCGATATCGGCTTCGACCGCTCGATCAATCCCTATCGCGGCTGCGAGCACGGCTGCATCTACTGCTTCGCGCGCCCGACGCACGCCTATCTCGGGCTGTCGCCCGGGCTCGATTTCGAATCCAAGCTTTTCGTCAAGCCGGAGGCAGCCGACCTCCTTGAACGTGAGCTGTCCGCGGCGAGCTACCAGCCGCGGGTGATCGCGATCGGCACCAATACCGACCCGTATCAGCCGATCGAGCGGCGCTACAAGGTGATGCGCCGTATCCTGGAAGTGCTCGACCGCGCCGGCCACCCGGTCGGCATCGTTACCAAGTCGGCGCTGGTGTTGCGCGACCTCGACATTCTCGCGCGCATGGCCGAGCGCAAGCTGGCGAAGGTGGCGCTGTCGGTGACCACGCTCGACGCCGAGCTCGCGCGCAAGATGGAGCCGCGCGCGGCGACCCCCATGCGGCGGCTGGAGACGCTGCGGCGCCTGAGCGCCGCCGGCGTGCCGACCACGGTGATGGTGGCGCCGGTGATCCCCGCGCTCAACGACATGGAGATCGAGCGCATCCTGGACGCGGCGCACGCCGCCGGCGTGCGCGAGGCGGGCTATGTGCTGTTGCGCCTACCGCTCGAATTGCGCGACCTGTTCCGCGAATGGCTGAAGGAGAACTATCCGCACCGCGAGGACCACGTGTTCAAGCTGATCCGCGACATGCGCGGCGGCAAGGACTACGACTCCAAGTGGGGCGAGCGCATGAAAGGCACCGGGCCTTATGCCTGGATGATCGGCCGCCGGTTTGAGCTGGCCTGCGAGCGGCTGGGGCTGAACGCGGCGAAGTCGAAGCTGACGACCGAGCATTTCCGCCATCCCAAACCGGACTCGGCGCAGCTGAGCTTGTTCTGACGCGCCCGCGAGGACGCGCCGTCGCCATCAATCGTTCGACACGACGGGCCTTCGGACATGGCGATGCGCGCCGGTGCGGGTGTAGCGCGCGAAGGCACCGGCGCAGGCCGGGCTCAATTCGCGCCGCTTGCCGTAGAGGCAATCCGCCACGCGGTGCGCGTCCGGTATCGCGGCCGAGCACAGCCGGAATGCGTCGGAAATGCAGGCGTTGCTGTCCTGCTGCGTATAGGCAAAGGCCGGAACGGATGACGCGAGGATCAGGCTCAAAGCGATTGCCGGCGAAAGACGCATTTGCGTTTGCCTTTGCTGTGTTGGCCTCACGAGGCGGGAGCATAAAGTCGAACCGCGTCGTGCCGATTCGACAAGCTGCAAGCACGACGCCTGCGCGCCGCTACATGAGTTTTCCCAAAGGAACTTTTTTACGGGAACTTGCGCGCGTCGGCTCACATCTTCTCCTTGATGCCCGCTTCTATCAGCCACCAGTTCACCGGATAGGCGGTGACGAAGCCGGCCAGCATGGCAAGCTGCATCATGAACCAGAATTCGGGCGAGTTTACTTCCAGCTTTGCGCCGATCAGCGTGCGGAAGAAATAAAACTGCGCCAGCGCCATGAAGCCGTACATGCCGACCTGCCAGGCGGTGAGCGAGAGCGTGTCGGCCTTCACCGCCGCCCAGATGCCCGGCCAGAACGACAGCCCGCGCATCGGCGCGATGGTGAAATACTGGAACACGACGCCGAAGCCGTAGGCGAAGATGTAGTCGACGATCCAAACCGCAAAGATTTTGTCGGGAAAGATCGACCGGTAGCCGAACCACACCGCGATCGCCGGCACGCCGAAGCACAGCCATTCCGCGCAGATGTCGCCGAGCGTGCAGCCGGAGCCGCAATGGGCGGCGCCCTTGCCGACCATGACCGGGAACGGCGTGAGCTTCTTGCTGGGCGGCGTCTCGCCCTTGTCCATCGCCGGCTTCATCTTCTCGTGCGCGGCCAGCCGGCCGTAGGTGAAATAGCCCCACAGCGCGAGCGGGCCGGCAAACAGCGCGACCACCGGCCACACCACGTTCATGACGCCCATGTGCTGCGGATGGCGCACGACGTCGACGAGCGCGACGAGCGCGCAAAGCGCGCCGAGCATGAGCGCGCCGATCGATAGCGCGTGCAGCCAAACGGGAATCATCCTCAGCCTCTTTGGTCCCCCTTCAGGTTCTGTTGGGAACGCGGGGCCGCAAGGCGGGTTCCAAGGCCGGCCAATCCCCGAATTTCACAGGCGAAATTTGCGCGATTGACTTTGCCCGGCTTGCGTCCGCATCGTGCGGGCGATGGCCAAGCCCGCGCAAAAAAACAAGCAAAAGAAAAAGCCCGCCAACGGCAAAACGCCGGCGAAACCGGCTGTCAGGCGCGCCGCCGCGCAGCGCCTGCCGCTCAACGAGCCGCAACTCAAACCCAGCTTCCGGCGCGAGCGCCGCGCGCTCAACACGAACATCTGGCCGGTGGCCGGCTGCGACGAGGCGGGCAGGGGGCCGCTCGCCGGTCCCGTGGTGGCGGCGGCGGTGATCCTGGATCCTGAGCGTATCCCGCGCGGCCTGAACGACTCCAAGAAGCTCGACATGGCGGCGCGCGAGAAGCTCTACGAGAAGATCTGCGCCACCGCGCAGGTCTCGGTCGCCTTCGGCTCCACCGCGCGCATCGACCGCGACAACATCCTGCGCGCCTCGCTGTGGGCGCTGGCGCGCGCGGTCAAGGCGCTGCCGGTCCGGCCGAAGCTGGTGTTCGTCGACGGCAACAACCGCATCGACTGCGGCTGCGAGTGTACGGCGATCGTCTCCGGCGACGCGCTGGTATCCTCGATTGCCGCCGCCTCGATCGTCGCCAAGGTCACGCGCGACCGGCTGATGATGCGGCTCGGCCTCGCGCATCCCGGCTACGGCTTCGAGCGCCACATGGGCTACAGCGTGCCGGAGCATTTCGAGGCCCTGCGCCGGCTCGGGCCCTCGATCCACCATCGCCGCTCGTTCGCCCCGGTGGCGGAAAAGCTCGCCGCTCTGGCCGGCGCCTCCGACGAGGTCGTCGCCGACTTGTTGCCTCTTTAGGCGGGGTTCTCTATTGCTGCCCGGGCATGATCCCGAAAAATGGGTACCGGTTTTCGGATAAGATCATGCGCATAGAGCATTGTTTTCCGCCGAGTCCACCCGCCCGGGCCGATGTATTACGTCTCTCTGATCGTCGAATTCCTGCGCGGGCGCCCGCGCGTGGTGTTCTGGTTCGTGGCGCTGTCGCAGGCGGCGCTGTGGACCTTCATCCCGGCGCTGTTCTATAGCGCGCCGCCGGGCGGGGCGCCGCTGCTGCTCGCCATCGGCCACGAATTCGTGCTCGGCAGCTATTTGGGGCCGCCGCTCGCCTTCTGGCTGGGCGAGGTCGCCTTCCGCATTGCCGGCGCCTTCGGCCTCTATGCGCTGGCGCAAGCCTGCATTGTGGTCACCTACTGGGCGGTATTCGCGCTCGGGCGCTCGATCGTCGGCATGCGCCATGCCGTGCTCGCGGTGCTGCTGATGGTGGGCATCGCCGCCTTCACGGTGCCGAGCCCGGCCTTCGGCGAAGAGATCATGGCGGCGCCGCTATGGGCGCTGGCGCTGCTCTATTACTGGCGCGCGGTCGGCCAGGACCGGCGCGGCTACTGGTTTCTGCTGGCGCTCGATCTCGGCTTGCTGCTGCTGGCGAGCTATGTCGGCGTGATCCTGATCGCGCTGATGATCGTGTTCACGCTCGCGACCGAGCGCGGCCGCTTCTCGCTCACCAAGCCGGAGCCGTGGATCGCGGTGCTGCCGTTCCTTATCGTCGTGTTTCCGCATGCGCTCTGGCTATGGAGCAATCGCGCGCTGGTGCTCGGCGGCTTCGGCGACACGCTGGCGCAGGCCGGCGGCCATGCGCCCTGGCTGTGGTTGCTGCTGCTGCTGCTGTCGTCGCATCTGGGGCTGGTGCTGCTGATCGCGCTGGCGAGCGGCTGGCCGCGCCGCCCGCGCGAGCGCGCCCCCGAGATCGATCGCGGGCCGGCCGAGCGCCTGGCGCGCGGTTATGTCTATGTGTTCGCACTGGCGCCGGCGCTGATCGCCGTTGCCATCGTCGCCGGCAGCCAAAGGCTCGGCCCCTTCGACCGGGTGGCGCCGTTGGTGGTGCTGTCGGGGCTTGCGGTCGTCCTGCTGGCCGGCGACCGGGTGCTGCTCTATCGAGAGCGGTTGGTGTCGTCGGCCTGGGCCGGCCTCCTGGTGCTGCCGCCGGCGATGGTGATCTTCGGCATCGCCTTCACGCCCTGGCTTTCCGGCGCCGACATGAGCGTGGCGCAGCCCGCAAACCGGGAAGGCCGCTTCTTCGCCGAGAGCTTCGAGCGGCGCACCGGCCAGCCGCTGCAGTACATCACGGGTGACGCGCGGTTGGCGCCGATCATCGCGCTCGGCGCGCCGTCGCGCCCGCATGTCTATTTCGACTGGGCGCCGCAGCGCAGCCCCTGGGCGAGCGTCACGCTCATGCGCGAACGCGGCGGTGTGCTGGTTTGGCCCGCGAACGAACGGACCACGCAGCCGCCGGCGACGCTGAAGGCGCAGTTTCCCGACCTGGTGCCGGAAGTACCGCGCTCGTTTGCGCGTGTCGTGCAGGGCTTCCTGCCGCTCATACGCATCGGCTGGGCGGTGGTGCGGCCGGAAGGCCCGGAACCGGCGCCGCGAAAACACTGAGGGCCGCGGGCGAAGCCGGGGACCTTTTGACGCAATCGCGCGTTCGATTCACGACATTGGCGATCGGTGTTGGTGGAACCGGGGTGGAGACGGAGATGGACCGCCACGAAAGGATGGGCGGAAACGAGCCCGCTAGCCTTCACCGGGTGATGCGGGAGACGATCGGCTTCGGGCTCCGAAAGCGTTACGAGCCCGAGCAGGAGATCCCGCACGAACTGCTCGTTCTGATGATGCAAATGAACGAGAACGACCGGCGCGGCCAGAATTGAGAACTCCGTGGGATGCAGCGCCCCCACGCGCTAGTGATAGCTCTCGCCCTCGCGCACCTTGCCGCGGAACAGCCAATACACGAACACGATATAGCCGAGGATCATCGGCAGCAGCACCAGCGTGCCGAGCAGCATGAAGATCTGGCTGGCGGGCGCCGCCGCGGTGTCCCAGATGGTCAGCGACGGCGGCACCAGATAGGGGAAGTTGGAGATCACGATCCCGACATAGCCGAGCAGAAAGAGCGCGATGGCCGCGAGGAACGGCGGCGCCTCATAGCCCCTCTCGATCCAGCGCCAGCAGCCGAAGGCGACGAGCGCGGTCACCGCCGGCACAATCCAAAGGAAATAGACGTTCGGCGCCGAGAACCAGCGCGCAAAGATGCGCGGCTCGGCAAACGGAGTCCATAGACTGACCGCGCCCATGAACACGAGCACCGCCAGCAACGCGACCTTGGCTTGCCCGCGCGCGCGGTCGGAGACCTGCCCTTCGGTCTTCAGCATCAGCCAGGTGGCGCCGAGCAGGCCGTAGCCTGCGACCATGGCGATGCCGCACAGAAAAGCGAACGGCGTTGCCCAGTCGAGCGCGCCGCCGGCATAGGCGCCGTCGGCTACCGTCACGCCCTGGATCAGTCCGCCCAGGATCACCCCTTGCGCGAAGCCGGCGAGCGCCGAGCCGGCGGCGAAGGCGACGTTAAGCCAGGTCTTGCTGCGCGAGACGGTGCGGAATTCGAACGCCACGCCGCGGAACACCAGCGCCAGCAGCATCACGATGACCGGCAAATACAGCGCCGGCATGATCACCGCATAGGCGCGCGGGAAGGCGACGAACAGCCCGCCGCCGCCGAGGATCAGCCAGGTCTCGTTGCCGTCCCAGAACGGCGCGACCGATGCCATCATCTGGTCGCGCTGGCGCTCGTTGCCTGCGAACGGAAACAGGATGCCGATGCCGAGGTCGAAGCCGTCGAGGATCACATACATGGCGACCGCGACGCCGATCAGGCCGGCCCAGATCACGGGAAGATACCATTCCATGATTAGATCTTTCGTTTGCGCATGATCTTTTCCGAAAACCGGTTCCCACTTTTCGGGATCATGCGCTCCCCTTATTGCAGTGGCTCCCCGCCACCATGCGCTGCGGCGATCGGCGTGCCGATTTTGGGCCGGCGCGGTTCGGCCGGGCCTTCCGGGCCGCGGTCGATCAGGCGGTTGATGTAGTAGATGCCGAAGGAGAACACGACGCCGTAGGCGAGCACGAACAGCACCAGCGTGAACAGGATGCTTTGCCCGATCACCGGCGAGTTGGCGTCGGCGGTGCGCAATATGTGCTCGACAACCCAGGGCTGGCGCCCCACCTCCGTGGTGATCCAACCGGCCATCACCGCGATAAAGCCGATCCACCAGCACTGCGACATCACCGCCAGATACCAGCGCGTCTCAAACAGCGTGCCGCGCCACCACAGGAAGGCGCCGTAGAGCGCGGCCGCGATCATGAACAGGCCCAGCGCCACCATGACGCGGAAGGCGAAGAACACGATCGGCACCGGCGGCCGGTCCTGCGGCGGCACGCTTTTGAGACCCTTGAACAGCCCGTGCAGGCGGTGGGTGAGGATGAGCGATGAGGCGTTCGGGATCGACAGCGCGTAATCGTTGCTCTCGGTCTTTTCGTTCGGCCAGGCGAAGATCTGGAAATCGCCGGGCTTGGAGCCGTCCCAATGCGCCTCCATCGCCGCCACCTTGATCGGCTGGTATTCGAGCGTGTTGAGCCCGTGCAGGTCGCCGAGGATGAGCTGCAGCGGCGCCAGCACCGCGGTCAGCCCGATCGCCATGCGCAGCATGGTGCGGCCGACCTCGATGTGGCGGCCGGCCAGCACATAGCGCGCGCCCACCGCCAGCACCACGAAGCCGGTGGTGAGATAGGCGGCGTTGAGCATGTGTACGAAGCGGTAAGGGAAGCTCGGGTTGAAGATGACCGCGATCCAGTCGGTCGGATAGGCGATACCGTCCTTCATGACGTAGCCGGCCGGCGTCTGCATCCAGCTGTTGGCCGACAGGATCCAGAACGCCGACATGGCGGTGCCGACGGCGACGATGCCTGCCGACAGTACGTAGAGCCACGGCGGCACCCGGTTGAAGCCGAACAGCAGCACGCCGAGGAAGGTCGCTTCCAGGAAGAAGGCCATCAGCACTTCGTAGCCGATCAGCGGCCCGACCACGTTGCCGACGAGAAGCGAGAAGCGGCTCCAATTGGTGCCGAACTGGTAGGACAGCACGATGCCCGACACCACGCCCATCGCGAACGACACCGCGAAGATGCGCGTCCAGAAACGCATCAGCCGGTGGTAGCGGTCCGCGCCGGTGCGCGCCCACATCGCGCCGAGCGTCGCGATATAGGCCGACAGGCCGATCGTAAAGCTCGGGAAGATGATGTGGAATGTGACGGTGAAAGCGAACTGCAACCGCGCCAGCAGGACAGGATCAAAATCCATTCGCTCCACTCCGCGCATGCCCCCGGGCGGCGATCATAGGTCCGAGCGAGAATTCCTGGCGAGGGCCGCCGTTCCGTGAGCCTGCGCCAAATCGAAGCGGAATGTGAGAAGCGCGGTAGGTATCCACATCATCCACAGTCGCATCTGACGTGCGCGCGAATGTCGCGCTAGGTTTGGCGCCGGGGCAATCGCGCGGAAGGGGGCCGAGATGGCTAAGCGGGCAAAAGCGCAGGCGCAAAAGGCGCCGGCGACGGCGGGATTCGAGGGCATGCTCGACCGGTATTTCGGGCTCAAGGAGCAGGGCACCGATCTGCAAACCGAATTCATCGCGGGGCTGACCACGTTCCTGACGATGGTCTACATCGTGTTTGTCAACCCGGCGATCCTCGGCAAGGCCGGCATGCCGCAGGGCGCGGTGTTCGTCGCGACCTGCGTCGCCGCCGCCGTCAGCACCATGGTGATGGCGCTCTACGCCAACTACCCGATCGCGCTGGCGCCCGGCATGGGCATCAACGCCTTCTTCGCCTTCACCGTGGTGCTCACCTATAAATACACTTGGCAGCAGGCGCTGGCGGCGGTGTTCTGCTCGGGCGTCATCTTCTTCCTGATCTCGGTGTTCCGCATCCGGCAATACGTGATCGATTCGATTCCGCATAATCTCAAGCTCGCGACTTCCGCCGGCGTCGGGCTGTTCCTCGGCATCATCGCGCTGGAGGAATCGCATGTGGTGGTGGCGCAGCCGGCGACGCTGGTCACGCTCGGCGACCTGCGCAATCCGGTCGCCTATCTGATGCTGTTCGGCTTCGTGCTGATCGCCGCGCTCAATTACCGGCGCATCATCGGCGGCACGCTGATCGGCATATTGGTGGTGACGGCGATCGGCCTGCCGTTCGGTCTCGCGCATTATTCCGGTATCGTCTCGCTGCCGCCCTCGATCGCGCCGACCTTCCTGCAGATGGATTTCTCGCGCGTGTTCGAAGGCACCTTCCTGATCGTGGTGTTCTCCATCCTGTTCATCGACGTGTTCGACAATGCCGGTACGCTGATCGGCGTCACCCACCGCACCGGGCTGATGAAGGACGGCAAGCTCGCGCGCATGAAGGAGGCGCTGATTTCCGATTCGTTCGCCGCGATGTTCGGCGCGGCGATCGGCACCTCGACCACGACGAGCTATATCGAGAGCGCCTCCGGCGTCGCCGCCGGCGGCCGCACCGGCCTGACCGCGGCGTTCGTCGCGATCTTCTTCCTGCTGGCGCTCTTGTTCGCGCCGCTCGCCGGCATGGTGCCGGCCTATGCCACTTCGGCGGCGCTGCTCTATGTCGCCTGCGTGATGGCGCGCGGGCTTGCCGAGATCGACTGGGAGGACATTACCGAATATGCGCCGGCCGTGGTCACCGCCATCACCATGCCGCTGACCTATTCGATCGCCACCGGCATCGGGCTCGGCTTCATCACTTACTCGCTCGCCAAGATCCTGTCGGGCAAATACAAGGAGGCGGCGCCGGCGGTGCTGGTGCTGGCGGTGCTGTTCGCCATCAAGTTCGCGATTACGGGGTAACCCGGCCGCGCAAGGGAAGAGCATCATGCCCGTTTTGGTCGGCTTCAAGGAACTCGCCGCGCTGCCGCAAGAGCGCATCACCGACAAGATCAGCCGCCGCGTCCTGTCGGGCAAGCAGGGCATGATCGTGTGGTGGACGATCAAGGCGGGCGCCCATGCCGCCGCTCACAAGCATGCGCACGAGCAGATCGTGTGGATGCTGAAAGGCCGCATGGATTTCCGCATCGGCGACGAGAAACGCAGCATGGTGGCGGGTGAGGTCGCGGTGGTCCCTGGCGGCGTCGAGCACGAGGGCTTTTTTCCGGAGGACACCGAAGTGGTCGACATGTTCGCGCCGCCGCGCGAGGACTTCATCGCCGGCGGCCCGCCGGCCTATATGCGGGAGGGCTGACGCGGCACGGTCGGCACTAATGCGTCGGCACGCTGAGCTTGAGGCCGAAATAGGTGGGCGGCAGATCCTGATCCTTCGGTGTCGGCAGGATATGCGGGTCGGTGGCGTCTAACCCCACGCGTGGAATGGAATTGACCGACTTGCGGTCGGTGTCGAAGCTCAGCGTCTGATCGCCGAACTTGATGCTGCTCGGGATCTTGATGTCCTGCTTGTCGGCATCCGCGCTGCCGGCTTTGCCCGGATCGGCGCCGAGCGCTGCCGGCGAAAGCTCCGACGAACTCGCCTTGTGCGTATCGCCGGCGAGCGCCACCCCGCCCATTGCCAGCAGAAACGCGGCGAGCGCGGTTAGCATTCCGAGCGATTTCGGCATCCTTCCGGAGGACATCGGGGAAACCACGGTTTGCAGGAACGACGGTGGGATAATTCAGCCGGCGAGCGCCTTTTTTATGGCAAGGAAATCGCGCCAGGCAAATCGTTTCTGCAAAGGGCTTCTCAGCAAAAAGGCGGGGTGGAAGGTCGGCATGGCGCGGATTTCGCGCTTTCCGGTGTCGAAGGCGAACCAGCGCCCGCGCGTCTTGGTGATGCCTTCCTTCACGCCGAGCAGCGCCTGCGCCGAGGGCCCGCCGAGGCAGACCAGCACGTCGGGATCGCAAAGCTCGATCTGGCGCCGCACGAAGGGCAGGCAGGTCTGCTGTTCCTGCGGCGTCGGCGTGCGGTTGCCGGGCGGACGCCAGGGCACGATGTTGGCGATGTAGACGCTGGTACGATCGAGGCCGATGGCCGCCAGCATGCGGTCGAGCAATTTGCCGGAGCGGCCGACGAAGGGCAGGCCCTCGATGTCCTCGTCGCGGCCCGGCGCCTCGCCGACCAACATCACGCGCGCTTGCGGATTGCCGTCGGCGAAAACGAGTTGGGTCGCGGTCGCCTTCAGTCCGCAGCCCTCGAAGCGCTCGAGCGCGGCGCGCAAGTCGTCGAGCGTCTTGGCATTCTTGGCGGCCTCGCGCGCCGACAATGCGGCGTCGTCGGGGGATGCGAGCGCCGCGAGACTCTCGCTCCCTCCCCCCTTGTGGGGGAGGGTTGGGGAGGGGGGTGTTTGAGAATTGCCAATGACCCCCACCCGGCGAGCTTCGCTCGCCGACCTCCCCCTTGCAGCGGGCGGTATGTGCGGCTCAGGCGCCGCGAAACGATCGACCGGCTCTTCGCCGACAAGCGCGTCGACGCCGGCTTCGGCATAGAAGTCGAGCAGTTCGCGGGCGGGCTTGTCGGGCGCGGGCGTCATGACAAGACAAAACACCCGCGCTCGTGGCCGCGCAAGGCGCTATCCCCGTCATCCTGAGGTGCGAGGCGCGTAGCGCCGAGCCTTGATGGGGGACGGTGGAAGTGCGCCGCGCTATTCCGCGGCTTCCGCCGGCAAGGTGACGACTTCGCCGCGCGCCGGATAGTTCTTCTCGGTCACGAAATCGATCGCGTTGAGGAGATCGTCGAAATAGGGCCGCGCGAACGGCATGGTCTGCACGGCCGCGCAATAAAGCGTGCGGTCCGGCTTGATCAGAAACAGACCGGGCTCGTTGAAAAGGCCGGTCTCTTCGACGCCGGCCGAGGTCTTGCCGCGGCTGGTCGATATCCACAAACCGTAGGCGCGCGCGGTGCTCAAGGGCAGGCCGTAGCCGACGCGCAGCTTGGGCAGGCCCCATTCCGCTTTCGAACGCTCGGCCCGTTCGGCATTGTCGCAGGAAATCGCCACCACCGAGACGCCGCGCTTGTCGAATTCAGGCAGCTTCGCCTCCAGATCGCCGAGTTGGCGGCGGCAGAGCGGGCAATGCAGGCCGCGGTAGAACACGACCAGGACGAACTTGTCGGGGGTTTCGGTGGCGAGATCGAACTGGCCCCCGCCGGCGAGCGCGACGGCAAGCGGCGGCACCGGCTGGCGCGGAACGAGCGGCGTCATATCGGTCATGGCGGTCTCCTCGACGGCACAAATTTTTTCGCGCGGAGCATAGCGGCGCGGCGGCATTGCGCCAGTGCGGGGCGCCTTCACACTTGAGTGAACGGCGCCCGCGGAACATGAGCCCTCGGGCAGCCGATTGTCACGAGGCGAAAATCATGGAACAGATCGGCTTCGCAATCGACATTTCAAGTTCGACCGGCAACAGGAACGCGCGATGAGCAGCCAGGAACTCCCCGCCCGCGAGGCGATGGAATTCGACGTGGTGATCGTCGGCGCGGGGCCCGCCGGCCTCGCCGCCGCTATCCGCCTCAAGCAGGTCAACGCCGACGCCTCCGTGGTCGTCGTCGAGAAGGGCTCCGAAGTCGGCGCCCATATCCTCTCCGGCGCGGTGATCGATCCGGCCGGGCTCGACCGTCTGCTGCCCGAGTGGCGCTCCGAGGACACGCCGATCAAGACGCCGGTGACCGACGACCGCTTCTACTGGCTGTCGGCCGGCGGCGCCTTGCGGCTGCCGAACTTCATGATGCCGCCGCTGATGAGCAATCACGGCAACTTCATCGTCTCGCTCGGCAGTGTCTGCCGCTGGCTGGCGACCAAGGCCGAGGCGCTCGGCGTCGAAATCTATCCGGGCTTTGCCGCGGCGGAAGTGCTCTATGACGATAACGGCGCGGTCGCGGGCGTTGCCACCGGCGACATGGGCATCGGCAAGTCGGGCGAGCGCAACGCCTCCTTCACGCGCGGCATGGAGCTCAAGGCCAAATACACGCTGTTCGCCGAAGGCGCGCGCGGCAATCTCGGCAAGGAGCTGATCGCGAAATTCGCGCTCGGCGACGGCCGCGAGCCGCAGAAGTTCGGGCTCGGTCTCAAGGAGCTGTGGGAGGTTCGGCCCGAGAAGCACCGCAAGGGCCTTGTGCAGCATTCCTTCGGCTGGCCGCTCGACAATTCAACCGGCGGCGGCTCGTTTCTCTATCACCTCGACGACAATCTGGTCTCGGTCGGCTTCGTGGTGCATCTCAACTACGCCAATCCTTATCTGTCGCCGTTCGAGGAATTCCAGCGCTTCAAGACGCACCCCTCCGTGCGCGGCACTTTCGAGGGCGCAAAGCGCATTGCTTACGGCGCGCGCGCGCTGACCGAGGGCGGCTATCAATCGGTACCGAAGCTTGCCTTCCCGGGCGGCGCGCTGATCGGCTGCGATGCCGGCTTCATGAACGTGCCGCGCATCAAGGGCAGCCACAACGCCATGATCTCGGGCATGGCCGCCGCCGAAGCCGCCGCGACGGCGCTCGCGGCGGGCCGCAGCCATGACGAGCTCGCCGATTACGACGCGAGCTGGCGCGCGTCGCCGATCGGCAAGGACCTCTGGCGCGTGCGCAATGCCAAGCCGCTCTGGTCGAAATACGGCACCACGCTCGGCATCGCGCTCGGCGGTCTCGACATGTGGAGCAACACCTTCGGCTTCTCGCTGTTCGGCACGCTCAAGCACGGCAAGCCGGACTATGCGACGCTCAAGCCCGCCGCCGAATGCGCGGCCATTGCCTATCCCAAGCCCGACGGCAAGCTCACCTTCGACCGGCTGTCCTCGGTGTTTCTCTCCAACACCAATCACGAGGAGGATCAGCCGCCGCATCTCAAGGTGAAAGATATGGCGCTGCAGAAGTCGTCCGAGCACGACGTCTATGCCGGTCCCTCGGCGCGCTATTGCCCGGCCGGCGTCTATGAATGGGTCGAAGAGGGCGACGCGCCCAAGTTCGTGATCAACGCGCAGAACTGCGTCCACTGCAAAACCTGCGACATCAAAGACCCGAATCAGAACATCACCTGGGTTCCGCCCGAGGGCGGCGGCGGGCCGAATTACCCCAATATGTGATGGCGCTGCGAGCCCGGCGGCCACGATGCTGCCTCTATCGGGGCGTTCAAGCGCGAGGCGGCGGCCTTTCAGCCGCGTTCTTGCGGGGGCGGCGTAAAAAGGCCATTCTCGGCCGACCCGGTGGCACCGCTTAAGGCGCATCGCGGACAACCGCCTCATTGGAGCATCGCCCGTGAATTCTTCGACCCTCGCCCGGTGGATCGCCGGCAGCGCGCTGGCTGCCGTTCTGGCCGCCGCCCCGATCGAGCTGACCGCGCAAGCCGCCTCGCCGCGGGATCTGTCCGGGCTGACCGCCTCGGGAAGCTATCTCGCCGCCCGCCATGCCGGGCGCATGCGCGATGCGCTGGCCGCCGCCGCCTTCTACCGCGCCGCTCTCAAGCTCGATCCCAAGAACGACGAACTGCGCGACCGCGCCTTCCTGTCGCTGCTGGTCGGCGGCGACGTCGACCAGGCGGTGAGCTTCGCCGACCATATCGTGCGCACCGACAAGACCGACCGCGTCGCCCGGCTGGTGCTGGGCGTGAATGCCGTCAAGCACAAGCATTACCGCAGCGCGCGCCGCGAACTGTCGAAATCGGTGCGCGGGCCGATCACCGATCTTGCCGCCGCCCTGCTCACCGCCTGGAGCGACTATGGCGCCGGCGCGGGCAAGACCGCGGAGGCCACGATCGACAAGCTCACGGGGCCGGACTGGTACGCGATTTTCAAGGACCTGCACGCCGGGCTGATCGCCGACCTCGCGGGTCACGAAAAGGAAGCGGGCAAGCGTTTCGAGGCGGCCTACAAGCTCGATTCCAACGCGCTGCGCGTGGTGGAAGCCTATGGCAGCTGGCTCTCGCGCAACAAGTCGCCGAAGGACGCGCTCAAGGTCTTCGAAGACTTCAACAAGACGCTGCCCGACCACCCGCTGGTGACGGCGTCGATGGAAAAGCTGAAACGCGGCGAAAAGCTGCCGCCGCTGGTCCCTTCGGCGCAAGCAGGCGCCGCAGAAGCCCTCTATGGCCTTGGCGCTTCGCTTGGCCGCCGTGGCGGCGAGGACCTGGGCCTCGTCTATCTCCAGCTTGCCCTTTATCTCAAGCCGGATCACGGGCTGGCGCTGTTGTCGCTCGCCGACCTCTACGAGTCGCTGAAGAAGCCCGATCTGGCGATCAAGGTCTATGAGCGCGTGCCGAAAAGCTCGCCGCTGCACCGCAACGCGGCCATCCAGATGGCCTCGGACCTCGACGCGCTCGACCGCGCCGACGAAGCCGAGAAGCATCTCGACGCGCTGATCAAGAAAAATCCGCACGATCTCGAGGCCATCATGGCGCTCGGCAATGTGCAGCGCGGGCACAAGAAATTCGCCGCATGTGCCGACACCTATTCGAAAGGCGTCGCCACCCTCGACCATCCGGGGAAGGCGAATTGGGTGATCTATTACTTCCGCGGAATCTGCTACGAGCGCTCGCATCAATGGCCGAAGGCCGAGGCCGATCTGAAGGAGGCGCTCAGGCTGTTCCCCGATCAGCCGCACGTGCTCAATTATCTCGGCTATTCGTGGATCGACCAGGGCGTGCATCTCGACGACGGCATGGCCATGATCAAGAAGGCCGTCCAGCAGCGGCCGGACGACGGCTATATCGTCGACTCGCTCGGCTGGGCCTATTACCGGCTCGGCAATTACCCGGAAGCGGTCAAGCAGCTCGATCACGCCATCGAGCTCAAGCCGGAAGACCCCACCATCAACGACCATCTGGGCGACGCCTATTGGCGGGTTGGCCGCACGCTCGAGGCCCGCTTCCAATGGGAGCATGCGCGCGCTTTCAAACCCGACCCAACCGAACTTGCCAAGATCGAGGCCAAGCTGAAGAACGGCTTGCCCGACGAAACCTCTTCGCAGGCCAAGGCAGGCAAGAAGGAAAAGGCCGGCAACGGCGGCTAGCGCATGATCCCGAAAAGTGGGAACCGGTTTTCGGAAAGGATCATGCGCACCTAAAATGTTAGGGACGCGCCGCGATTCAGTTTAAATGGATTGGCCTTTATTGGGTTTTAGCGCGTGAGCGAACCGCTGGTCGAAAAGGCGCGGGCCAAGATCAATCTGACATTGCGCGTGCTCGGCCGTCGCGCCGACGGCTATCACGAGCTTGAAAGCCTGGTCGGCTTCACCGATCTCGCCGACAAGCTCGACCTGGAGCCGGGCCCCGAAACCGCGCTGGCGATATCGGGGCCGTTCGCCGAAGCCTGCGGACGAACAGCCGACAATCTGGTTCTGAAGGCGGTGGCGACCTTGAGCGCACGCGTGAGCGGGCTCAAGGCTGGACGTTTCCTGCTCGACAAGCAATTGCCGGTGGCGGCCGGTATCGGCGGCGGCTCGGCCGATGCGGCGGCCGCCCTGCGGCTGCTGGCACGCTTGAACGGCATTGCAAGCGACGATCCGCGGCTCGAAAGCGCGGCGCTCGCGGTCGGCGCCGACGTGCCGGTTTGTCTGAAATCGCGCGCGTGCATCATGCGCGGTGTGGGCGAACTGTTGTCCGGGCCGCTGGCGATCGCGACGTTGCCGGCGGTACTGGTCAATCCGAACGTGCCGGTATCGACGCGCGATGTGTTCGCGGCCTGGGCCGGCAGTAAGGGCAGCGACAACTATCTGCGCAACGTGCCGGTCAAGAAAGATGCAATGATCGGCTTCCTTACCGAGCGCAACAACGACCTGACGCAGGCGGCGATTGCCTGTGCACCCGTGATCTCCGACGTGCTGCTCGCGCTGCGGGCATTGCCTGGGCGGCAACTGGTGCGCATGTCGGGCTCGGGACCGACCTGCTTTGCGCTGTTCCGTTCGTCGGGCGAGGCGCTGGCCGCCGCACGTCGGCTGCAGGCCGAGCGCAAGGAATGGTGGGTATGCGCAACCGCCATCAATTGAGCGTTCTTGAAAATGCCGCCTTTGACGGCAAGTCTTGAAACAGCATTGTGCGGGCAGGAGAGCTTTATGAAGAGCATCGGGCTTGTCATCGTGGCTGCAGCGGTTGCGCTTGCCGCCGCCGGTCCCGCCTCGGCTCGCGCCAAGCATCATCGCGACCGTGCCCATCGCGCGCATTGCGTCGACCGGCCCTATGAGGCTTCCTTCTGGGGCTTCCTGACCAACCCGCCACCGCAGCCGAACGGCTGCGCGCCGCCGGTCTATCAATATGGCCGCTATGTCGGACAGGACCCCGATCCGAACATCCGCTTTCAGCTCAAGCGCGATCCCGCCACCGGCTATACGTCCGACCTTTATCGGTAATCTAGCGCCCGATCCCGAAAAGTGGGAGCCGGTTTTCGGATAAGATCATGCGCAAACAAAATGTCAGGTAGGCGCAATGATTCAATCTAAACGGATCGGACTCTAGAACGCCCGTCCGATGCAGAAGGCGACCGTCTCTTCCAGCGCCGTCTTCATCTGCGAGCGCGGCACCAGCGCCAGCGCGTCGATGGCGATCGCACCATAGTGGCGCGCGCGCCCGACCGTGTCGTCGATGGCGTTGTGCTTGGCCATCAGCGAAACGGCGGTGTCGAGATCGTCGTCGCGCACCTCGCCCTGGCCGAGCGTGCGGTTCCAGAAGGCGCGCTCCTCGGCGTTGCCGCGGCGGAACGACAGCACCACCGGCAGCGTGATCTTGCCTTCGCGGAAATCGTCGCCGACGTTCTTGCCCAGCTTGGCGGATTTGCCGCCGTAGTCGAGCGCGTCGTCGATGAGCTGGAAGGCGATGCCGAGATTCATCCCGAACGAGCGGCAGGCGGCGAGCTCGGCTTTGTCCTTGACGGCGAGCGCGGGGCCCACCTCGCAAGCGGCGGCGAACAGCTCGGCGGTCTTGGCGCGGATCACCGCGAGATATTCGTCCTCGGTGGTGGCGGTGTTCTTGGCGGCGCCGAGCTGCATCACCTCGCCTTCCGCGATCACCGCGGCGGCGGCCGAGAGGATGTCGAGCGCGTGCAGATTGCCGACCTCGACCATCATCTTGAAGGCCTGGCCGAGCAGGAAATCGCCGACCAGCACGCTCGCCTCGTTGCCCCACAGCATGCGGGCGGCGAGCTTGCCGCGGCGCATGTCGCTTTCGTCGACCACGTCGTCATGCAGCAGCGTCGCCGTGTGCATGAACTCGACCGCGGCGGCGAGCTTGATGTGGCCGTCGCCGCCGTAGCCGGACAGCTTGGCCATCGCCAACGTGAGCATGGGCCGCAGCCGCTTGCCGCCTGAGGAGATCAGGTGGTTGGCGACCTCCGGGATCATGGCGACGTCCGAGCCGGTGCGCGCCACGATGGCCGCGTTGACTCGCTCCATGTCCGGTGCCACCAGTTCGGTGAGGAGATCGAGCAGCGGGGATTGCGGGGACTCGAACGGAACGACGACTGCCAAAATTCTTCTCCGGATCGCAATGACGGGCGAGCATAGAAACGTCGGGCTAACGCGGCAAGGGCGCTGGACGGTTCAGCCGCATTTTGACGCGGGGGCCGGCGCGGCCGCGGAAGCGGGCATCGCCATGGTTGTGGCGGCTTTTTCGCGGGCCGCCGGGGCGGATGTGCGCCCGTCGGAGGACAGGCATGCGCGAGCTCGTGCGCACCAATGACGCGGTGCTGGTGTCGGCGATCGGCGCCCTGCTCGACGGCGCCCGCATCCCGCATCTGGTGCTGGACCAGAACATGAGCGTGCTGGAAGGCTCGCTCGGCGTTCTGCCGCGCCGCATCTTGGTGGAGGAGGACTATCTCGCCGCCGCCCGCCGCCTCCTCACCGATGCGGGGCTGGCGCACGAATTGCGGCCCGATGCCGGCTGAACGAGCCAAGCTTGCGACCAGCACCGACGCCGTGCTCGGCGGCCGCCTCAAGCTGCGCCAGCCGCTGAAAGGCCACCGCGTCGGTCATGACGCCATTTTGCTTGCGGCGGCGACAAATGGGCATGACGGCGAGCGCGCGGTCGATCTCGGCGCCGGCGTCGGCGGCGCCGGCCTCGCGCTTGCCGCGCGCGTGCCGGGCTTGAGGGTCACGCTGGTCGAGATCGACCGAGCGCTCGCTGCGTTGGCCGCGGAGAACGCGCGCGCCAACGGCATGGAGGCGCGGGTGACGGCAATCGCCTGCGACGCGGAAGACTTGAACGCGCTCGCTGACGCCGGCTTGATGGCCGAATGCGCCGATCGCGTGCTGATGAACCCGCCGTTTCACGATGCGCGCCGGCACAATGTCTCGCCCGACGCCGGCCGGCGGCTCGCCTATGCCGGCGCGCCGGGTCTCCTTAAACGGTGGATCGCCGCAGCCGCATTTCTGCTCAAGCCGAGCGGCACGCTGACCTTGATCTGGCGCGCCGACAGGCTCGACGAGGTACTGGCGGCGCTCGCCCCCGGTTTCGGCGGCATTACCGTGCTGCCGGTTGCGCCGCGTGAAGGCGCCAATCCCATCCGCGTGCTGGTGCGCGCGGTCAAGGGCGGCGCGGGCGCGGTTGAGACGCGGCCCGCGCTCGTCCTCAACGATGCGTACGGCAAGCCCAGCGGCGCCGCCGAGGCGGTGCTGCGTGGCGGCGCGGCGCTGCGGCTGGCGAGCGATTGAACGGACCTGCGGAACGTATGGCTCCGGCAGGCTTTGACTTGTGCGCACAAGCTGGCCTAACTGGCCGGTATGGCGACAACGGCAAGTCAACCCATGCCCAATATTCTGTCGAGCCCACTCGCATTCCTGAGCCGCCTGCTGCCGGCGCGCTGGCGCCCCGACATCCCGGTGGTGCCGGTGGTGCGGCTAACCGGCGTGATCGGCGTCGCGACGCCGCTCAAACCGGGGTTGATGCTGGCGACGGTGGCGCGCGCGATCGAGCGCGCCTTCGCGGTCAAGCGCGCGCGCGCGGTCGCGCTGGTGATCAACTCGCCGGGCGGCTCGCCCTCGCAGTCAAACCTCATCTGCCGTCGCATCCGGCAGCTGTCGCAAGAAAAGAAAATCCCGGTCATCGCCTTCATCGAGGATGTCGGCGCCTCTGGCGGCTACATGCTGGCCTGCGCCGCCGATGAGATCGTGTGCGACGAATATTCCATCGTCGGTTCGATCGGCGTGGTCGGCGGCTCGTTCGGCTTTCCCAAGCTGATGGACAAGCTCGGCATCGAGCGCCGCATCTACACCGCCGGCGAGCGCAAGGTGATGCTCGACCCGTTCGAGCCGGAAAAACCTGAAGACGTAAAACGCATCAAGGCGATCCAGAAGGAAATCCACGAACGCTTCATCGCGCTGGTCAAGGAGCGCCGCGGGGCCAAGCTGCACGGCACCGACAAGACGCTGTTCTCCGGCGAGTTCTGGACCGCGCAGAAGGCGATCGACTTGGGGCTGGCCGATGCGATCGGCGATATCCGCTCGTTCCTGCGCGCGCGCTACGGCGAGAAGGTGCGCATGCCGCTCGTCGCCGCCGAGCGCAGCTTGTTCGGGCGGCGCGTGCCGGGCGTCAATCTCGCGCAGGCGCTTGCCGGCGGTCGGGGAATCGCCGACGATTTCATCTCGGCGCTGGAAGCGCGCGCCTTGTGGGGTCGCTACGGGTTGTGAAAAAGCCGCATGCGCTTGGTCGCGAAAATGCCGCGATTGGTCGGAAAGCTTCCATCACCAACGTTAAGGAGAGGCCATGCCGCCGATTTTGCTCTCGCCGCTGGTGAAGTGGACGCTTGCCATCGTGGGCGGCGCCATGGTCGTGCATTGGGTGGTAAAGGAAGCGCGCCGCGTCAACGAGGAGCTTGAGCGCGCCAAGCGCACGGTGCGCGTGACCGATCGCGAGAAGATGCCGAAGCTGCGGCGCGATCCCTCGACCGGCGAATACCGGCCGTAGGCCTCGTTACGAAATTTCCGAATGCGCGGGCCGCGTCAGCGGCTGATCGACTGCTTGCTGCTGACCAGCGAACCGAAGAACAGCAGCAGCAGAACCATCCCCACGATTTCCCAGCCTTCCATGACACCCTCCGTCCTACCTTCCCTTGGCCGCGGGTGTAGCGCCTCTGCATTCAATAGCCCGTAAATCGCCCCCGGCTTGACCGCCTTTGGAGCCGCCGATAGGGTCCAAACTCATTCCCGTGCTTAACAATCCGTATCCAAACGATGGCTGAAGCCGATCTGCTTGCCAGGGACCGCATGCGTCAGCGGCAATCTCGATCCCGCGCGCTCGTTTCAAGGGCTGATCCTGGCGCTGCAACAATATTGGGCGAATTGGGGCTGCGTGATCTTGCAGCCCTACGACATGGAAGTAGGGGCGGGCACGTTTCACCCGGCCACCATTTTGCGCGCGCTCGGCCCTAAGCGCTGGAACGCGGCCTACGTGCAGCCCTCGCGCCGGCCGAAGGACGGCCGCTACGGCGAGAATCCGAACCGGCTGCAGCACTATTACCAGTTCCAGGTCACGCTGAAGCCGTCGCCGGGAGATATCCAGGAGCTCTATCTTAACTCGCTGCAAACCATAGGCATCGATGCGGCGCTGCACGACATCCGCTTCGTCGAGGACGACTGGGAAAGCCCGACGCTCGGCGCCTGGGGCCTGGGCTGGGAATGCTGGTGCGACGGCATGGAGGTGACGCAGTTCACTTATTTCCAGCAGGTCGCCGGCTTCGAATGCGCGCCGGTCACCGGCGAGATCACCTACGGGCTCGAGCGTCTCGCCATGTATGTGCAGGGCGTGGAGAACGTGTTCGATCTCAACTTCAACGGTGGTACTGGCGACAGCAAGGTCACTTATGGCGACGTGTTCTTGCAGGCCGAGCAGGAATATTCGCGGCACAATTTCGAATATGCCGACACCGCCATGCTGTTCGAGCAGTTCAGGATGGCGGAGGCCGCCTGCCGCAAATATCTCGCCGACGGCTGGAACAAGGACAAGACGCATCATTTGATGGCGCTGCCGGCCTACGACCAGTGCATCAAGGCCAGCCACGTGTTCAATCTGTTGGACGCGCGCGGCGTCATTTCGGTTACCGAGCGGCAGAGCTACATCCTGCGTGTGCGCGAATTGGCCAAGGCGTGTGGAGAAGCATGGCTGGCGACGGAAGGGGGAGGGGCAACATGAGCGATCCCGAAATCGGCGGGCGCGAGCCCGTGACCGTCGACGTGGTCGAGGGCGAGACCTACTGGTGGTGCCGCTGCGGGCGGTCGCAGAGCCAGCCGTTCTGCGACGGCTCGCATGAAGTCACCGACTTCGAGCCGCTGGAATGGACCGCCAAGCGCGCGGGCAAGCGCAATTTCTGCACCTGCAAGCGCACCAAGACGCCGCCGTTCTGCGACAACAGCCATTTGAAGCTATAATCGGGCCTGCTCACGGGGCGATTCGCAATTCCCATGGCGCTCTGGATCATCCTCGCCGTCGCGGCGGCGGCACTTATCTATATCGTCGTCGTTTTCAACCGGCTGGTGCGCACGCGCCAGATGGCGAACGAGGCCTGGAGCGGCATCGACGTGCAGCTCAAGCGGCGTTCCGATTTGGTGCCCAATCTTGTCGAGGCCGTGAAAGGTTATTCCGGGCACGAGCGCGCCGTGCTGGAGGAGGTCACGCAGCGGCGCGGTGCGGCGCGCGCCGTGCCGGAAGACGACGTGGCGGCGCGCGCGCAAGCCGAGGGTGCGCTGACCGCCGCGCTCGGACACCTGTTCGCGGTGGCCGAAAATTATCCGGATCTTAAAGCCAGCAACAATTTCCTGGAGCTGCAGCGGCAATTGAGCAGCCTGGAAAACGAGCTGCAAATGGCGCGCCGCTATTACAACGGCACCGTGCGCAATCTCAATGTGCTGGTTCAATCCTTGCCGAGCAATCTGATCGCCGGCCTGTTCGGCTTTCGCACGCGCGAATTTTTCCAGCTCGGGGAAGGCGAGGGCGCCCTGCCGCAGGTCGACTTGGCGCCCGGCCGCCCATGAACGCGCCGATCCGCAATTCGCGCTGGCTTTTTGCGGCATTCACGCTGCTTTTGATGAGCGTTTCGTCCGGCTTCGCGGCGGAGGTCGTCCATTCCTTCGATTCGGATGTCACCGTCGCCAAGGACGGCGAGCTTACCGTCAGCGAAACCATCCGCGTGCGTGCCGAGCACGGTGCCATTCGCCACGGCATCTATCGCGATTTCCCGCTCTATTTCCGCGGTCCCGGCGGCAATCTGCACGAGGTGACCTTCAGCATCCTCGGGCTTACCCGCGACGGCCATGCGGAGCCCTATCACACCGCACGCCACAACAATTTTATCCGCATCTACGCCGGCTCGAGCAAGACATTGGTGCGTACCGGCGACCACGTTTACGTGTTGCGCTATCGTACCGGGCGGCAATTGCGCTGGTTCGACGGCAAGCCGGAATTGAATTGGAACGTCACCGGCAATTTCTGGAATTTCCCGATCCTCGCCGCGCGCTATCGCCTTCATCTCGTCGACGATCGACGCCCGCTGCGCTGGACCGCCTATACCGGTCGGCTCGGCGAGCGCGGCACCGCCTGGCAAGGCAACATCGCCGGTGACGGCACGCTGACCGTCAGCACGACGCAGCCGCTGCTCCCGCGCGCCGGCCTGACCGTCGTTGCCGAATTGCCGGCGGCCGCGGTCGACGCGCCCAGCGCCGGCACGCTGCTGTGGTACCGGCTGTACGACGAACGCCGTTGGGTCTTTGGCGGGCTCGGCTTCCTGCTGGTGTTGGGATTTTATCTCATCGCCTGGAACGCAGCCGGGCGCGACCCGAAACAGGGTACCATCATTCCGCTGTTCCACCCGCCGTCCGACATCTCGCCGGCGCTGGCCAATTACATCCGCGACTGGGGCTTCGGGCGCGAGAAGTGGCGCGCCTTTACGGCCGCCGCACTTTCGCTCGCCGTGCGCGGCTTCGTACGCTTCAAGCAGGACGGCGAGGCGCTGACGCTCGAATCGACCGGCAAGAAACCCGAGGGCAGCTACTTGAGCCTGCCACCCGGCGAACGCGCGATCTGGAGCTGGGTCAACGAGCTGGGCACCGCCACCATCGACAAGGCGCACGGTACGCGCGTGGCGCAAGCCGGCGAAAAGTTCACCAAGAACATCGTGGCGGAAAATCGCAACCGCTTCTTCCGCCGCAATCTCGGCTACGTGATCGCGGGCATGGCGATGACGGCCGTCGCCATCGTGTTCACGGTCGTGTTCGGCGGCTTGCGAGATCAGGACATCGCGATCCTGTTCGGCCTGGTGTTCGGCACCTTCTGGCTCGGCATGTTCATGGTGCCGGTACTGACGGCGCTGTTCGGCGCGAGCGCCTCGGGCAATATGGTGCGCATCGCCATGCTGCTGGTCGTCGTCGGCTTCTTCGTGACGTTCTTCGTTATTTTCCTGCGCGAGTGGTTTCCGAACGGCTTTTCCGACGTATTGCCGGCGCTGTCGGCCGTGCTCGGCAGCAATCCGTTCCCGATCGCTCTGGTGGGCGGCTTCGCCGCGCTCAACGGAATTTTCGTCTATCTGATGCGGGCGCCGACCGCGCTCGGCCGCCCGGTGATGGACCAGCTCGCCGGCTTCCGGCTCTATCTGGAGACCGCCGAGGCCGAGCGTCTCAACTACAAAGCGCCGGAAATCACCGCCGAGCGCTTCGAGGCGCTCTTGCCTTACGCGGTCGCGCTCGACGTCGAGAAGCCGTGGGCCGACCACTTCGCCGCCGTCTTGCGCCGCGCGCACCCTGAAGATGCCGAGCCCATGCGTCATTATCACCCCGTCTGGGTAAGCGGCGGCTCGAGCTGGTCGAGCGGCGATTTCGGCCGCGCCGTGGGCGCCACCGTCGGTGGCGTCTCCAGCGCGCTGGCCAGCGCGGTACCGGTATCGTCCGGCTCGTCCGGCTTCAGCGGCGGCGGCGGTGGCTCGGGTGGCGGTGGCGGTGGAGGCGGCGGCGGCGGGTGGTGAACTCCGCTGTTTAAGCCGCGGCGAACGCGGGGTTGCGCAGCAGTTCCGGAATGGCAGAAGCCGGCATCGCCTTGCCGAACAGGTAGCCCTGGCCTTCCTTGCAGCCGTCGGCCTTCAAATCCGCCAGCTGGATGGCGTTCTCGATGCCTTCGGCCGTGGTCGTGAGCCCGAGCCCCTTGGCGAGCCCGATGATGGCGCGCACGATCACCTGACTGTCGGCGTCGCTGCCGAGATTGTTGACGAAGCTGCGGTCGATCTTGATCTTGTCGAAACGGAACGACAGCAGCTGAGACATGGTGGCGTAACCCGTGCCGAAATCGTCGAGGGCGATGCGCACGCCGGCGCGGCGCAACTCGTCGATCGTCTTCTGCGCCGTTTCGGCGTCGCCGACGATGGCGCTTTCGGTGATTTCCAGCTCCAGCCGCGACGGCGACAGCCCGGTTTCGCCCAGGATGGCGAGCACGCGCAGGCCGAGCGTCGGGTCGCGCAGTTGCACAGGCGAAAGGTTGAAGGACAGCGCGTATTGCTCCGGCCACGACTTGGCGTCGCCGCAGGCGATGCGCAGCAGCTGGTCGCCGAGCCGGTGGATCAGGCCGCTTTCCTCGGCGATGGCGATGAACACGTTGGGAAACACCGTGCCAAGCGCCGGGCTGTTCCAGCGCGCCAGCGCCTCGAAGCCCACGATGCGGCTGCTGTCGAGGGCGACCAGCGGCTGATAATGCACCTCGATCTGATTGGCGGCGATGGCCGCGCGCAGTTCGCGCTCGATCGCGGTGCGCCGCTCGACATGAGCGTCCATCGCCGGTTCGAAGAAGCGGGTATAGGAGCGGCCGCCGGCCTTGGCGCGGTAGAGCGCGAGATCGGCGCGTCGCACGAGCTCGTCGGCGGTGGAGCCGTTTTCGGGCGCAATCGCGATGCCGATGCCGACGCCGAGCGCGGTCTCGATCCCGGCGATTTCAAACGGCTCGGCAACGGAGATCGAAATGCGGCGCGCCAGGCTGGCCGGCTCGTCAAGCGAACCTATGGTCGGCAGGATGATGGCGAACTCGTCGCCGCCGACACGCGCCACCGGCGCGCCCTTGGCGGCTTTGCCGATGCGCGCGGTGAATTCGATGAGCGCCTTGTCACCCACAAGATGACCATGCACGTCGTTGATGGCCTTGAAGCCGTCCAGGTCGAGCATCAGAACCGCCAGGTGGTGTCGCTCGGCGATTGCGTCCTGCAGAAGTCCCTCGAGGCGCTCGTTGAAGAAGCGCCGGTTCGGCAGCCCGGTCAACGGATCGTGGCGGGCGAGCTGCTGCGCCACGTCTTCGGCCGCGCGCCGGGCCTTGACCTCGCGTCGCAGCTCGACGAGCCGGCGGACCGAATAGAACAGCAGGCCGAGCGCGCCGACGAAGGACGCCACGATGATATCGTCGACTTCGAGATCCGCATGGTTGCTCGCGAAGGCGAGGATTGCCTGCGGCAGATCGTTGTATTCGACATAGGCGAAAGTGACGCAGAATGCCGTGAATACCAGAGCGGCATCGCGGATCGGCGGCGGGCTCCATTCGATGCGGCGTGCGGCGGCAGCCAGCCGGCCGACGACGGGAATGTGTTTGAAAGGGCGCACGTACTGTTCTCCAATCGCGCGATTCTTGCCGCGCACCCTCTTTTGAAATGACTAATTTGATCTGCGACTTTGCTGCGTATTGTTACGTAGACGTTCGGTATGATAGCGAAATCCCGCCAGGCGGCCGGAACCGGCGCCGCCCGCGTGACAAGCGTTCCATCCCCTGATACCGACAGGCGCGATTTTCTCCAGCCGAGTACCTTCATGCCCGACCTGCTCATCGAATTCCTGTCGGAGGAAATCCCGGCCCGCATGCAGGCGCGCGCGGCCGAGGATTTGCGCAAGATTGTCACCGACCGCTTGGTGGCCGCAGGCCTGGTCTATGAGGGTGCCAAGGCCTTCGTCACCCCGCGCCGGCTTGCGCTGACGGTGCAGGGCGTGCCGGTGCGCCAACCCGACCTGAAGGAAGAACGCAAAGGCCCCAAGGTCGGCGCGCCCGAGCAGGCCATCGCCGGCTTCGTGCGCGCGGCCGGCTTGTCCTCGATCGATCAGGCCAAGGTGCAGCAAGACAAGAAGGGCGACTTCTACGTCGCGCTGATCGAGAAGCCGGGCCGGGCGGCGATCGAGGTGATCGCCGACATGCTGCCCGACGTGGTGCGCGGCTTTCCCTGGCCTAAATCCATGCGCTGGGGCAGCGGCAAGCTCAACTGGGTGAGGCCGCTGCAATCCATCGTCGCGACCTTCGGGCCGGAAACCGAGGAGCCCGACATCGTGGCTTTCTCCATCGACGGACTTGCCGCCGGCGACGAGACGCGCGGCCACCGCTTCATGGCGCCGGCCGTCTTCAAGGTGAAACGCTTCGACGATTACGTCGCCAAGCTGCAAGCCGCCAAGGTGATGCTCGATCCGGCGCGGCGCGCCGAGACCATCCTCACCGACGCCAAGAATCTCGCCTTCGCGCAAGGCTTCGAGTTGGTGGAGGACGATGGCCTGCTCGCCGAGGTCGCCGGCCTGGTCGAATGGCCGGTGGCGCTGATGGGTTCGTTCGACAAGGCGTTCCTGTCGATCCCCGGCGAGGTGATCCGCTCGACCATTCGCGCCAACCAGAAATGCTTCGTGCTGCGCGATCCGCAGACGGCGAAGCTGGTCGACCGCTTCATCCTGGTCGCCAACGAGGAAGCGTCCGACGGCGGCAAGCAAATCGTCGCCGGCAACGAGCGCGTGATCCGCGCGCGATTGAGCGACGCCAAGTTCTTCTACGAGACGGACCTGAAGACGCGGCTGGAAGACCGGCTGTCGAAATTCGAGCACATCGTCTTTCACGAGAAGCTCGGCAGCCAGGCCGAACGCATTGCCCGCATCGAGGCGTTGGCCGGAGAGCTTGCCGAGATCGTCGGCGCCGATGCCGCCAAGGCGCAACGCGCCGCGCGTCTTTCCAAAGCCGACCTGCTCACCGAAGTGGTCGGCGAATTCCCCGAGTTGCAGGGCCTGATGGGGCGCTATTACGCGGAGGCGCAGGGTGAGGACGAGGCGGTCGCCCACGCCATCGAGGACCACTACAAGCCGAAGGGCCCGGACGATCTGGTGCCCGGCGATCCGGTCGCCATTGCGGTCGCGCTCGCCGACAAGATCGACACCCTGGTTGGCTTCTGGCTGATCGACGAAAAACCGACCGGTTCCAAGGACCCCTTCGCGCTCAGGCGCGCAGCGCTCGGCGTCATCCGCATCGTGATCGAGAACGAGCTACGGCTGCCGCTGCGCATGACGCTGTGGCGCCATTTCGGCACGGTGGCGCGCGACGAGAAGCTGCACGAAGCCATCGCGCTCTTGCATCCGCTGCACGAGGACATCGTCAAGCTGAGCGCCAGCGATATCGAGCTCGCCGTCAAGTTGGAGGTGCTGATCGACGAGAAGAGCCGCCAGGTCACCGGCCCGGTTCTGGTGCAGGCCCATTCCTATCTGCACCAGACCCACGACCTGCTCGCCTTCTTCGCCGACCGCCTCAAGGTGCAATTGCGCGAGCAGGGTGCGCGTCACGATCTGGTCGACGCCGTTTTCTCGCTCGGCGGCCAGGACGACCTGCTCATGGTGGTACGCCGGGTCGAGGCGCTCGGCAAATTCCTCGACACCGACGACGGCAGGAACCTGCTCGCCGGCTACAAGCGGGCCACCAACATCATCCGCATCGAGGAAAAGAAGGACAAGCGCGACTATACCGGCGCGCCCGAGCCTGCGCTTTACAGCCAGCACGAAGAAAAAGCGCTCGCCGCCGCCATCGGCGCTGCCCAGGAGGCGGCCGCGGCGGCCGTCGCCAAGGAAGACTTCGCCGCCGCCATGCGCGCGGTCGCGACCTTGCGCCCGGTGGTCGACGCCTTCTTTGACAAGGTCACCGTCAATGTCGACGACGCCAAATTGCGCGAGAATCGCCTGAAGCTGCTCAACGAAATCCGCCAGGCCACCCGGGCGGTCGCGGATTTCTCCAAGATCGAGGGCGGATAAGGCGCCGCGCCGTTGCCAAACCGCGCATGGAACTCTAAAGCCTCACTCGCCGTTGCCATGCGGCGGCCGCAAACAGGGGGAAACGATGGTACACTTGAGCATCGGTAACATCGCGCCGATCGCCGCACTCGTCGCCGGCGTGCTGATCCTGATCGTCCCGCGCCTGCTCAATTACATTGTCGCCATCTATCTGATTTTGATCGGATTACTCGGGCTCGGCGTTATCCACTAGGTAAAATCACCGGCTTGTGCCGCTCTTGCCGGCAGTGTTGTTAGAAGCCCGCTCCCCAACCACCGTCAAATTCCAGCGTCGAAAAGACCCATGGCTAGACGTAAAACGGCTCAGCGCAAGACTTCCCGCGTCAGCATCAAAGCGAAGAACCAGGCGGTCCGCCGGGGCGCCAGGCCGAAGGCCGGCGCCAGGAAAGGGCCCAAAAAAGCCGGGCCGAAAGCGGCCCCGGCGGCCAAGAGCAAATGGGTCTACGGCTTTGGCGGCGGCCGCGCCGAGGGCAAAGCCAAGATGCGCGACGTCTTGGGCGGCAAGGGCGCCAACCTCGCCGAGATGGCCAATCTCGGCCTGCCGGTACCACCCGGCTTCACCATCACCACCGACGTGTGCACCTACTACTACCAACACGGGGAGACCTATCCGCAGAAGCTCAAGGCCCAGGTCGAGCATGCGCTGATCAAGATCGGCCGTATCGCCGGCAAGAAATTCGGCGACAGGGACAATCCCCTGCTGGTCTCGGTGCGCTCGGGCGCGCGCGCCTCCATGCCCGGCATGATGGACACGGTGCTCAATCTCGGGCTCAACGACGAGACGGTGGAGGCTCTGGCCAAAAAATCGGGCGATCGGCGCTTCGCCTATGACAGCTACCGTCGCTTTATCACGATGTACTCCGACGTGGTGCTCGGCGTCGGCCACGAGCATTTCGAGGAACTGCTCGACCAGCACAAGGAGCGGCAAGGCTATCATCTCGACACCGACCTTACCGGCGACGACTGGGCGGAGCTCGTCGAGTTGTACAAGAAGCGCGTGAGCGACGAGCGCGGCGAGAATTTCCCGCAGGATCCGCACCAGCAGCTCTGGGGCGCGATCGGCGCGGTGTTCGGTTCCTGGATGAACCAGCGCGCCAAGACCTATCGCCGCCTGCACAACATTCCGGAAGAGTGGGGCACCGCGGTCAACGTGCAGGCCATGGTGTTCGGCAATATGGGCGAGACGTCGGCGACCGGCGTCGCCTTCACCCGCAACCCCTCGACCGGCGAGAAGAAGCTTTACGGCGAATTCCTCATCAACGCGCAAGGGGAAGATGTTGTCGCCGGCATCCGCACGCCGCAGGAAATCTCGGAGGCGGCGCGCGCGGAGTCGGGCTCCGACAAGCCGTCGATGGAAAAGACCATGCCCAAGGTCTACGGCGAGCTCAAGCGCATCTACAACATGCTCGAGCGCCATTATCGCGACATGCAGGACATGGAATTCACGGTCGAGCAGGGCAAGCTGTGGATGCTGCAGACCCGCAACGGCAAGCGCACCGCCAAGGCGGCCTTGCGCATCGCGGTCGAGCTCGCCAACGAGAAGCTGATCTCGAAGGAAGAAGCGGTCTTGCGCGTCGATCCGCTCACCCTCGACCAGCTGCTGCACCCGACCATCGATCCGCGCGCCCACCGCAAGGTGATCGCCACCGGCCTGCCGGCCTCGCCAGGCGCGGCTTCGGGCGAGATCGTGTTTTCCTCCGACGAGGCCGCGCAGATCAAGGACGGCGGGCGCAAGGTCATCTTGGTGCGCGTGGAGACTTCGCCGGAGGACATCCACGGCATGCACGCCGCCGAAGGCATCCTGACCACCCGCGGCGGCATGACCTCGCATGCCGCGGTGGTCGCGCGCGGCATGGGCAAGCCGTGCGTCTCCGGCGCCGGCACCATCCGCGTCGACTACGCCAACCGGACCATGACCGCCGGCAGCCAAACCTTCAAACAGGGCGACCTGATCACGGTCGACGGCTCGACCGGGCAGGTGCTGGCCGGCAAGGTCGAGATGATCGAGCCGCAATTGTCCGGCGAGTTCGCAACCCTCATCGCCTGGGCCGACAAGGTGCGCAAGCTCGGCGTGCGCGCCAATGCCGACACGCCGGCCGACGCCAAGGCCGCCGTGCGCTTCGGCGCCGAGGGCATCGGCCTGTGCCGCACCGAGCACATGTTCTTCGAGGAAGGGCGCATCCAGGCGGTGCGCGAAATGATCCTGTCCGACCAGGAGAACGCGCGCCGCGCCGCGCTCGCCAAGCTCTTGCCCATGCAGCGCGGCGACTTCCTCGAACTGTTCGAGATCATGGGCGAGCGGCCGGTCACCATCCGCCTGCTCGACCCGCCGCTGCACGAGTTCCTGCCGCACGGCGAGGAAGAGATCGCGGAAGTCGCGCAGGCCATGGGCGCGGATCCCAGGAAGCTCGCCGACCGCGCGCGCGAGCTCGCCGAGTTCAACCCCATGCTCGGCTTCCGCGGCTGCCGCATCGCGATCGCCTATCCGGAGATCGCCGAAATGCAGGCGCGCGCCATTTTCGAGGCGGCGGTCGAGGCGCAGAAGCGCAGCGGCAAGCCGGTGCGGCCCGAGGTCATGGTGCCGCTGATCGCGACCAAGGCCGAGCTCGATATCGTCAAGGGCTGCATCGACGCCATGGCGGCGGCGGTGCGGCAGGAAACCGGCGCCGACTTTGCCTACGATGTCGGCACCATGATCGAACTGCCGCGCGCGGCGTTGCTCGCCGGCGAGATCGCGCAAAGCGCCGAGTTCTTCTCCTTCGGCACCAACGATCTGACGCAGACCACCTTCGGCATCTCGCGCGACGACGCCGCCACCTTCCTTTCGACCTATACTGCGCGCGGCATCCTGGCGGCCGATCCGTTCGTGACTATCGACCGGCAGGGCGTCGGGGAACTGGTCAAGATCGGCGTTGCGCGCGGGCGCAAGGTGCGCGCCAAACTGAAAGTCGGCATTTGCGGCGAGCACGGCGGCGATCCTGCGTCGGTCGCCTTCTGCCACGAGGCCAAGCTCGACTACGTGTCGTGCTCGCCGTTTCGCGTGCCGATCGCGCGCCTCGCCGCCGCGCAGGCCGCGCTCGGCAAGACGGCGGAGAGCCAGGCTTAGCTAGCCGGCCACCTTGCGCAGGAAGTCCTCCACCTCCAGCCGCAGGCCGGCGACCGCCGTCTCCACGGTCTGCGAGGCGTCGCGCACCACCTGCGCCGAATTGCGCGTTTCGGCCGCGGCATTGTTGACTTCGCCGAGCACCGCCACGACGTGGCCGGTGCCTTGCGCCGCGCTCGCCACATTGTGCGAGATCTCGCCGGTCGCGGCGTTCTGCTCGGTGACCGAGGCGGCCACCGCCGCGGTATATTGATTGATCTCCTGCATGCGCGCGGCGATCTGGCGGATCGCGTCCACCGCGCCTGCGGTCGAGCCCTGCACCGCCAGGATGTGATTGGCGATTTCTTCGGTCGCCTTGGCGGTTTGCACGGCCAGCGATTTCACTTCCGCCGCCACCACCGCGAAGCCCTTGCCGGCTTCGCCGGCGCGCGCGGCCTCGATGGTTGCGTTGAGCGCGAGCAGGTTGGTCTGCCCGGCGATGTTACGGATCAGCGTCACCACGTCGTCGATTCTTTGCGCGCCGTCGGCAAGGCTGGCGATCTCGCCGTCGGTTGCGCGCGCTTCCTCGGTCGCCTGCGCGACGATGTCGGTGGTGTGGCTGAGCTGGCGGCTGATTTCGTCGATCGAGTGCGACAATTCGTCGGCCGCCACCGCCGCCGTTTCCACATTGGCCGAGGCTTCGTTGAAGGTCTGCTCGGCGCTGGTTGCGCGCTGCGTGGTGCGATCGGAGAAGCCGAACAGCGCGCCGGCGGTCGCGCGCATTTCGGCGGCGCGTTCGCTCACGCTTGAGAGCAGCGTCTCGGCGCGCGGCCGGAACGACGCGATGCCCGCTTCGATCACGCCGCGCCGCTGCTCCGCGTCTTCGCTCGCCGCGCGCTCGAGCTCGGCGCGGCGCTGCTCGGTGACGTCCTCATGGGTGGACAGCCAGCCGCCGCCGGCAAGCGGCAAGTTCTTGGCGAGCACGATACGCCCGTCGCTCGCCGGCACGTAGATGCCGTAGGTTTTCCCCGTCTTCACCTCGCTGCGGATTCTCTCGCAATAGGCGTCGACGTCGCCGGTAAACAGCCCCGTGTCCTTGCGATGCTGAATGAGTTCTTCGAGCATGCAGCCGGGCTTCACGATCGCGGGCGACAGGCCGTACATTTCCAGATAAGGGCTGTTGACCACGACGATGCGGCCTTGCGCGTCGAACATGCTCAGCCCTTGTGACATGTTGTCGAACGCATTGATCAGGCCGCTGTTGCGGTCCTGCTGACGCCGATAGAGCAGGCCCGCGCCGGCAAGCGCGGCGATGCATAGCGCCGCGACCAGCATGACATTGGCGCTCGGCACGGAGCTCAGAAACGGCATGGCGGCCCTGAAATCGACAAAGCCCACGCACTATCGGCGGCGGCGATTTCGATAGGGTTAACAAGGGTTAGCAAATCCTTACCGGCCGTCCGCCGGAGCGCGCACGGATCGCTTGCAAATCGCTCGCTGCCGTCCGTGAAGGGTTAAGCGGAAAATAACAAAACCCGTCGCATTGTCGGCGCTCAGACGATGTGTATCGCAATGCAATTCGGTGTTTAGGCGTGCGTGTTCGAGTGTCGGGTCGGCGACGCAATATTGCGCGGGTGGGCGCCTGCGCGGTCGCCTTCGCACTCGCGCCGACGCAGGTCGCGTATCAGGATCTGGGAGCGCTGCTGGCGCGCCAGCCGGGCGTCGCCGCCCGCGCCCGTGCCTACGTGGCCGCTTCGCCGTTCGGCACCATCCACGCCGCCATGCTCAGCCTGCCGCGCCCGCTCGGTACGGCCATTCCGCATCCGCCGGTCTATGCGCTGGCCGATTTCGATCCGCGCGGCATCGCCGGCGCGATCGGCCGGCAGTTCCTCGGCGACCCGACCGGCCCGCTGCAATATCCGACGGTCAACCGGGCGGACAAGCGCAACTCGTTCATTTCAAGGGGCAGGGCGCCGATGCCGCCCATGTCGCCGACGCTGTCCATCCAGCCCATGCCGCGCAGTGAAGTCGAAGCGCCCTTGCATGCGGAGGAGGATCGCTTCGACCCTTATATGGACTATCGGTTCGCCACGCCGGTGGAAGAGCCGGCCGGCGACGCGACGGAGAAAGAGCGCGTCTACTTCGGCGCGCGTCCGCTCGCCGCCGTCAAGGAAGCCATCAAGCCATGGGCGAAAGGAAAAGCGCCGGTGGTGCGCGGTCCTTCGGATGACAAGCTTGCCGCGCTTTCGCATGCGGACAATGACAAAGCCGGCGAGAGCGTTGCGAATAAGGGCGTGGTCAGCGGCCCGGACCAGCATCCGCAATCGCCGGCCGAGCGGCTCAAGCTCGCCGGCAAGCCGCGTGCCAGGGCCGAGAAGTGCCTTGCCCAGGCGGTCTATTTCGAGGCGCGCGGCGAGCCGGTGCGCGGGCAGATCGCCGTTGCCCAAGTGGTGATGAACCGCGTGTTCTCGCCGTTCTATCCGAACGAGGTGTGCGGCGTGGTCTATCAGAACGCCGACCGTCATCTTGCCTGCCAGTTCACCTTCGCCTGCGACGGCGTGCCGGAGGTCGTCACCGAGCCGGACGCGTGGGCGCGCGCGAGCCGCATTGCGCGCGACATGCTCGACGGCAAGCTGTGGCTGCCGCAGGTCGCCAAGGCCACGCATTACCACGCCGTCTGGGTGCATCCCGACTGGGTCTCGGAAATGCGCAAGATCTACAAGCTCGGCGTGCATACGTTTTACCGCCCGCGCGCCTGGGGCGACGGCGCGGCCGAGCAGAACTGGGGCGATCCCCAAGAGACGGCGAAAGAGACCAAAATCATCAAGAAGATGTAGCCGACCGGGGCCGGTAATCGCCGATCCCGGCGAGCCATGCGCCCGGCAAATGGCTTCGATCACGATAAATCGTTTCAGGTTGCGTTCCGGCCCCTATATTGTCCCGGCGCCGCGCCACGACGGGCGCGGAACAACAAGGACCGGCTGACCGGGGGCTTTGACGGATGGCAGTGCAATCGGCGCCGGGATCGCCGGCGGGCGCAAGCGTTTGGCGCACGCCCATCGTGATCCTCATCTGCGGCTGCGCGATCAGCGCGATCGGCTTCGGGCCGCGTGCGGCGCTCGGCCTGTTTCTTACGCCGATGTCGCAGGCGCACGGCTGGAGCCGCGAGATCTTCTCGCTGGCGCTCGCCATCCAGGTGATCGTATGGGGCGCGGCGCAGCCTTTCGTGGGCGCGGTCGCCGACCGCTTCGGCACTTTCCGTGTGCTGGCCGCCGGCGCGGTGCTCTACTGCATCGGCCTCGCCGTCATGGCCTATGCGCAAACGCCCGGCGTGCTCGACCTGTCCGCCGGCGTGCTGTGTGGGCTCGGCATTGCGGGGACCTCGTTCACGCTCGTGATCGCGGGCTTCAGCAAGCTGTTGCCGCCCGAGATGCGTTCTCTTTCCTTTGGCGCGGGCACCGCGGCCGGCTCGTTCGGTCAATTCCTGTTTTCGCCGCTGGCGGTCGGTTTCATCGATCTGTTCGGCTGGCAGCACGCGCTGGTCGGGTTCGGCTTCATCGTGCTCAGCGTCATCCCGCTGGCGCTCGCCGTGCGCACGGCGCCGATGGACCATGGCGGCCACCACGCGGTGCCGCAGCAGTCGCTGCGCGACGCGCTGGCCGAGGCCTTCGGCCACCGCTCCTATGTGCTGCTGGTGCTCGGCTTCTTTGCCTGCGGCTTCCAGCTTCTGTTCATCACCGTGCATCTGCCGGCCTATCTTGTCGACCGCGGCCTTTCGGTCGATGCCGGCGCCTGGACGCTCGGTACCATTGGCCTGTTCAACATCATCGGCTCGTTCACCGCCGGTTGGCTCGGCGACCGCATGCCCAAGCGCTATCTCTTGTCGGTCATCTACACGCTGCGCTCGATCGGGGTGATCGCCTTCATCTCGCTGCCGGTGACCACCGGCTCGGCCATCGCTTTCGGCGCTTTCATGGGCCTGCTGTGGCTGTCGACGGTTCCGCCGACCTCCGGGCTGGTGGCGGTGATGTTCGGCACGCGCTGGATGGCGACGCTGTTCGGCTTCGCCTTTTTCAGCCACCAGGTCGGCGGCTTCCTCGGCGTCTGGCTCGGCGGTCTGCTTTACACCGAGACCGGCTCGTACAACGTGGTGTGGTGGCTGTCGGTCGTGCTGGGCGCGATCTCGGCGATCATCAACCTGCCGATCATCGAGCGCCCCGTGGGCCGCGCGGCGGAAGCCGCGGTCTAGCGTTCAAGCTTCCCGTTCCCCTGCCGCAACGATTGGAACTGCCGCCATCGCGGGCGCGCGGCTTTCTGGCCAAGCGCGAAAATCCATCGTAACTTTACCTCCGGCTATCTCAAAGAGAGGCCGGGGAAAAGGGCGGCGCAATGGCGGATTTGACCTGGGGCCAGCGGGCCTTCAAGGCCGCGCGGCTGCGCGGTGTCCTGCATGATCTGCTATCCGGCTCCATCTGCAGCATCCTGACCATCACCTATTGCCTGTCCTACGCGGCCCTTATTTTCTCCGGCCCGCTGGCGCCCTGGCTTTCCTACGGCATAGCGGTGTCGTTCCTGTCGGCGGCGGTCATCGCGGCCGTGGTCGCCTGGCGTAGCTCGCTGCCGTTTGCGGTTGCTGGCCCCGATTCCTCCACCTCCGCTGTGATCGCTGCGCTGGTTGGCGCCGCGGCGGGACGTCTCGTAGCCGCGGGACAGAGCGACCTGCTGGCGCCGGTGCTGATCGTGATGGCGTTGGCGACCGGCGTCACCGGGCTGTTTTTGGCCGGCCTCGGCTTCATGCGCGCGGGCCGCGCCATCCGCTTCGTGCCTTATCCCGTCATCGGCGGCTTCATGGCCGCCACCGGCTGGCTGATGGTGGTGGGCGCCGTGAGCGTGATCACGAACCACAAGCTGACTCTCGCCGGTCTCGGCGCCTTCGGCGATCCGACCGTGCTCGCCAAGCTTGCCGCCGGTCTGGTCGTCGCGGTCGTGCTCGAGATGCTGCTATCTCGTTCGCAGAGTTCCCTCATCCTGCCGGGCGTGCTGCTGGCGGCGGTCGCGGCGCTGCATCTCGCCCGCGTGGCCTCCGGCACCAGCGTAGGCGAGGCGCAAGCCGCCGGCTGGTTGTTCGCGCCGCAGCACGCGGCTTCACTCGCCTTGCCGTGGCATTGGCCGGCGCTGGTTCAATTCCCCTGGGGTTCGCTTTTGAACCTTTCCGGCGAGCTGGTCGCGGTCATGTTTGTGACGGTGGTGAGCTTGCTGCTCAACACCACCGGGATCGAAATGGCCACGCGCCGCGAAGCCGACATCGACCGCGAGCTCACGGCGCTCGGGCTGGCGAACCTCGTGACCGGCGCGCTCGGCGGCTTTGTCGGCTGTCTGTCGCTCAGCCGTACGACGCTCAACTTCGGCCTCGGCGCCCGTAACCGGCTGCCCGGGCTGACGGTGGCGGCGATCGCGGGGCTCATGCTGCTGGTCGGCCCGGCCTTTCTTGGTTACGTCCCCAAATTCGCGCTCGGGGGCGCGCTGGTCTTTGCCGGCGCGCGGCTGTTGCGCCGCTGGATCTTCCAGTCGGCGCGGCAGTTGCATCTCATCGAATATGTCTCGCTGCTTGCGGTCACGCTGATCATCGTCCAATGGGGCTTCATCGCCGGCGTGCTGATCGGCGTGATCATCGGCTGCGCCACCTTCGCGGTGAGCGCCAGCCGCGTCAACGCGATCAAGTTTTCCTTCGACGGTTCCGAATATCGCAGCCGCCTCGACCGCAGCGCCGACGAGCTCGCGATCCTGGCGCGCCACGGAAGCGAATTGCAGGGCATGGCTTTGCAAAGCTATCTGTTCTTCGGCTCCGCCAACCGCCTCTATCAGTACGTCAAGGAATTGCTGCAGACGCGCGGCGACTGCCGCTTCCTGCTGTTCGATTTCCGCCTGGTCACCGGCCTCGACTCCTCGGCTACCCATAGTTTCACGCAGATCAAGCAAGTGGCCGCCGAAAGCGGCGTGCGCCTCGTGCTGGTCAATCTCAAGGACGACCTGCAGCGCGCATTGCGGAATATCGGGCTGCTCGATTCCGGCGTCATGATCGCTACCGATCTCGACCGCGCGTTGGAAAACTGCGAGGACCTCATCGTCGCGGCCCACCTGGGCGAAGGCACCGAAGGCCAATCGCTGCGCAGCTGGCTTGCCAAGGCGCTCGGCAATGTCGAGCATGCCGATGTCCTCGCCGCGGCCTGCCACCGCTTCGAGGTCGGCCCCGGCGAGATCATCGCGCGCCAGGGCGAGCCGTCCAATTCCATGCATTTCATCCTCGACGGCCGCGTCGGCATCGTGGTGGACATGGGCGGGGGACACGCGGTGCGCGTGCGCAGCCTTGGGCGCCACACCACCATCGGCGAAATGGGCCTGATCTCGGGGCGCCCCCGCAGCGCCACCATCGAGGCCGAGGCGCCGAGCGTGCTCTACGAGTTGAGTTTGCAGCGCTTCAACGAGATCAAGCGCGACCGGCCGGCGCTCGGCCAGGCCCTGCTGAGCTTTGTCATCGCGGTCATGGCCGAGCGGCTGAGCTTCGCCAGCCGCGTCATCGGCGTGCTGCAGCGATAACGCCTTGCGCCGCCCGGCCCATCGCGCCAAAAAGGCCGCGGGTTTCAGCCAGTGGTGAGGTCGGCGTGGCAAAATTCAAGGCGATCGTAATCGAGAAGGCGGATGGCGGCACCAAGGCGGCGCTGACCGAGTTCGACGAAGCCAATCTGATGGAGGGCGACGTTACCGTCGCCGTCGAATATTCGACGTTGAACTACAAGGACGGGCTGGCGCTGACCGGCAAGGCTCCGGTAGTGCGCCGCTTTCCGATGATCGCCGGCATCGATTTCGCCGGCACGGTGGAAAAATCCGACAACCCCGCCTGGAAGCCGGGCGACAAGGTCGTGCTCAACGGCTGGGGCCTGGGCGAGACCCATCTCGGCGCCTACGCCGAGAAGGCGCGCGTCAAGGGCGACTGGCTGGTCAAGCTGCCGGACGGCATGAGCGCGCATGACGCTATGGCGATCGGCACCGCCGGCTATACCGCGATGCTCTGCGTGATGGCGCTTGAGCGCCATGGGCTCACCCCGGAACAGGGGCCGGTGGCGGTGACCGGCGCCGCCGGCGGGGTGGGGTCGGTGGCGGTGGCGCTTCTCGCCCAGCGCGGCTTCAGCGTGCATGCGGTGACCGGTCGCGCCCAGGAGGCTGAGTATTTGAAGGGCCTGGGGGCCGCCGAGATCGTCGACCGGAAGGAACTGGCCGAGAAACCCCGCCCGCTCGCCAAGGAGCGCTGGGCGGGCGCGGTGGACGTGGTCGGCTCCACGACCTTGGCCAACCTCCTGTCCATGACCCGCTATGGCGGGGCGGTGGCGGCTTGTGGGTTGGCGGGGGGGATGGACCTGCCGACCTCGGTCGCCCCCTTCATTTTGCGGGGGGTGTGTCTTTACGGCATCGATTCGGTGATGTGCCCGCTGCCGCGGCGCAAAGAGGCGTGGAAAAACCTGGCCAAGGAGCTGGACCGCCGGAAATTGGCCGCCATGATCCGCGAAATCGGCCTCGACGAGGTAATTACGGCCGCTCCGGAAATTGTGGCCGGCCATGTACGCGGCCGCCTCCTCATCAAGGTCCGGTAAACATGTTTATGATTTATCGACCAAAGCCGTTCATAATGGCTTAGGCTTAAGAAACGGTCGGTTTGTCTGGAATACGTACGCGTTCAGTCGGAGTAACAGGGATGTTGCGCGCGTGTGTGGTGTTGGCGGGCCTGTTGGCCACGCTGCCGGCCTTGGCCGGCGAGATGACGGCGTCGGAAGCGCGCCGCTTCGTCATCGGCAAGATGTTCACCTACCAATGCTTCGAAGGCACGCGCGGCCAGGGCCGCGTCTATGCCGACGGCTCGGTGGCCGGCTCCATCCAGTTCCAAGGCCACGGCCGCACGCACTTCGCGGCGCTGCCCACCGGCACGCTGCGGGTGGTGGGGGGCTCGGTATGCGCCTCGCTGCGCGGTCTGCCGATCCAGCCCTGCTTCAACCTCGACCGCACGGGGGCGGAAAGCTTCCGCGGCTCGATCTCCGGGCTCGGCTTTGCCTATTGCACTTTCAGGCGGCGTTATGAGCACGTGCATGCGTCCGGCGGGCCGCTGGCGCTGCGTCCGTCGCTGACCGCCGAGGCTTCCGAATAGCCTGTTCTCAGCTCTGCGCGCCGACGTCGCCGGCCGGCAGATCGCCGACGGGGCCGAGCGCCTCGCGGTCGCGCCGGAACAGCAGATCGCTCTGCATGTAGAGCACCAAGAGGCGCGCCACCGCGATGAGCGAGGATTTGTGCGCGCGCTCCCAACCGTGGCTGGCGTCGAGCCCGAAGCAGACCAGCGCCGCGCGGATGTCGTTGCCCGCCTCAACGGCGGCCGCCGCGTCCGAGCGGTAATAGCGGAACACGTCGCGGGAATGCTCGATCTTGTAGTCGCGCGCGAGGCCGAGCAGGCTGCGCGTTAAGTGCCAGTCGAAGGGGCCGGAGGAATCCTGCATGGCGATGGTTACGCCGTGCGCCGAGGTGTTCTGTCCCGGCGCCAGCGTGCCGTTGTCGACCGAGACAAGCTCGGCCACGTCGCCGTGCAGCACGGCGCTGGCGCCGACGCCCACTTCTTCCGACAGCGTGAACAGCAGGTGGCAGTCGATCGGCAGCGTCAGCCCTTCCTCGCGTATGGCTTTCGCCGCCGCCAGCATGGTCGCAACCCCCGCCTTGTCGTCGAGGTGGCGCGAGTTGATGAAGCCGTGCGGGCCGAATTCCGACTGCGGGTCGATCGCGACGATGTCACCGATCTCGATGCCGAGCGTGCGGGTCTCGTCGCGCGTTTCGGTCGGGGCGTCGATGCGCAGTTCGAGATTGGTCCAGGCCGAGGGCTGGGTATCGATCTCCTCGTTATAGACGTGGCCCGAGGCCTTGAGCGGCAATATCGTGCCGCGGAACTGCTGGTTGTCGTCGCCGAACAAAGTGGCGCGCGCGCCTTCGGCGAACCGCGCCGACCAGTTGCCGATCGGCACCAGCTCCAGCCTTCCGTTGTCGCGGACGTTCTTCACCATGGCGCCGAGCGTATCGAGATGGCCGACGATCGCCCGGTCCGGCGTCTGCGCCTTGCCGGGAAGCGTGGTGCGGATCGCCCCGCGCCGCGTCAATTCGAACGGGATGCCGAGCGATTGCAGTTCGGCACAGACCAGCGCCACCGCGGCGTCGGTCATGCCGGTGGGGCTTGGAGTTTCCAACAGCCGCTTGAGAACGTCGAGGAGATAGGGCTCGTCGATGGGGAGGTCGTGCATTTTAAGAATTCGCGGCGCTTTCGGTGCGGCTGTGCGGGAACAGGAAATCGATGAAACGCTCGGCGGTCGGCTGCGGTTCGTGGTTGGCAAGGCCCGGCCGCTCGTTCGCCTCGATGATCACATAGTCGGGGCGGGCGACGTCCGCCACCAGGAAATCGAAGCCGACCAGCGGCATTTCCAGGGTCTTGGCGCCGGCTACCGCCGCGGCGGCGAGATCCGGATGCAGCTCGGCGGTCACGTCGTGAATAGTGCCGCCGGTATGCAGATTGGCGGTCTTGCGCACGGCGAGGCTCTCGCCGGCGGCCAGCACTTCGTCGAGACGACGGCCGGCGGCGCGCACGGCGCGGTCGGTCTCCTCGTCGAGCGGGATGCGGCTTTCGCCGCCGGTGGCGGCGGCGCGGCGGCGGCTCTGCGCTTCGATCAGTTCGCGGATCGAATGCTCGCCGTCGCCCAGCACGGTGGCGGGCTTGCGCACGGCGGCGGCCACCACCGCGTCGTCGATGACGATGATCCGCAGGTCCTGGCCGGTGACGAATTCCTCCACCAGCACCGCGTCGCAGACCTGGCGGGCATGTTCGATGGCGCGCGTGACCTCGTCCTCGGTGCTCAGATCCACGAACACGGAGCGGCCCTGCTCCCCGCGCGCGGGCTTGACCACCACGCGGCCGTAGCGCTCGAGAAAAGCGGAGACCTCGTGCGCACGCGTAACCTGGAGCTGTGCCGGCACGCGCAAGCCCGCCTTGGCGAGCAGCCGGCGGGTCAATGCCTTGTCGTCGCAGCGCGACAGCGCGACAGCGCTGGTCATATCGGAGAGCGACTCGCGGCAGGACACCGCGCGCCCACCGAAGGAGAGCCGGAACAGGCCGGCCTCGGCGTCCTCGATTTCCACCGCGATGCCGCGGCGCCGCGCCTCGTCGACGATGATCTTGGCGTAGATGTTAAGCTCGCCCCCGATCGCCGGGCCGACAAAAAGCGCTTCGTTGACCGCGTTCTTGCGCTTGACGCAGAAAACCGGCACGCGCACGAAACCGAGCTTCTCGTAGAGCGCGATGGCCTGCTCGTTGTCGTGCATGACCGACAAATCCATGAAGGCGCGGCCGCGCTGGCGGAAGTGCTCGGCGAGCGCCAGCACCAGCGCGGTGCCGACGCCCGGCATCTGCGCCTGCGGATCGACCGCGAGCGCCCATAGGCTGGAACCGTTGTCGGGGTCGTTGATCGCGGCGCGGTGGTCGATGCCGATGACGACACCCGCCGTCCGGCCCTCGGTGCCTTCCGCCACCAGCACGGTGACGCTTTCCGGCCGGCCGCCGGGTTCGAGATAGTCCTCGCGCAGCGGCACCATGCCGCGCGACAGATAAAGCCGGTTCACTTCCGCCGCGTCGCCCGGGCGCGCGTCGCGGATCGCGATGCTGCGGGGCGCGGGTTGCGAACGCGGACCCGTGAGGTAGTGCCGGAAGGTGTGCGAGGGGTCGAGGAACAGCGACTGCGGCGCTTCGGCCAGCACCACCTGCGGCTCGTGCACATAAAGCGCTACGTCGCGCTCGCCGCTGGTTTCTTCCTCGAGCGTGGCGGCGAGCGCCGCCGGCTCTTGAAAGGTCTGGCCGAAGATCATGCGGCCCCAGCCGCAATCGACCCAGACTTGCTGCGGGATGCCGCTGTATTCCGGCCGCTCGCCCCAGCTCTTGAGCGAGAGCATGTCTTCGGCCGCTTCGCGGATGCGTGGTTTCGTCTGCATTGTCAGCGCCCCGGGCTAGATATGATGCGCTTGCAGCCACAGCTCGAGCAAGGCGATCTGCCACAGCTTCGAGCCTCTCAGACGAGTGATATGCTCCTTGGGAGCCTGCAACAGGGTATCAATGTATTCGCGTTTGACCAAGCCGCGCCGTCGGGCTGCCGGCGCATCGAGCGCCTCGCGCACGAAGTTAAGCACAGGTCCTTCGATATATTTGAGCGCCGGAACCGGAAAATAGCCTTTCGGGCGGTCGATGACCTCGGACGGTATGATCTCGCGGCCGACGTCTTTCAGGATGCCTTTACCGTCTTCCCGCAGTTTTTCGCTGGCCGGGAATCTTGGCGGCGAGCTCGACCAGATCGTGGTCGAGGAACGGCACGCGCGCTTCCAGGCCCCAGGCCATGGTCATGTTGTCGACGCGCTTGACCGGATCGTCGACCAGCATGACCGTCGAATCGAGGCGCAATGCTTTATCGACCGCGTCGTCGGCGCCCGGCTTGTCGAAATGGGCGCGCACGAACTCGCGCGAATGGTCGCCGCCGACGTAAGATCGGCCCATGATGCGGGCGTATTCCTCATAATCGCGATCGAAGAAATTCGCCGCATAGTCGCCGAGCGGATTGTTTGAATCGGTGAGCGGCGGATACCAGTGATAGCCGCCGAACACCTCGTCGGCGCCCTGGCCGGACTGCACCACCTTCACATGCTTGGCCACCTCCTGCGACAGCAGATAGAAACCGACATTGTCGTAGGAGACCATCGGCTCCGACATGGCCAGGATCGTTTCCGGCAGGCTGGCGATCAGCTTGTCGGACTCGATGAACAGTTTGTGGTGCTCGGTGGCGTAGCGCTTGGCGATAATGTCGGAATAGTGAAACTCGTCGCCCTGTTCGCCGCCGACCGATTCAAATCCGATGGAAAAAGTCTTGAGGCCCTGTTGGCCGCCCTCGGCGAGCAGGCCGACGATCAAGCTGGAATCGAGTCCGCCCGACAGCAGCACGCCGACCGGCACGTCGGCCACCATGCGGCGGTCGACCGCCGTGCGCAACGCCGCGTGCAGCGCCTCGCGCCACGCGGGGCTCGCGCGCTGCGCCTCCTCGCTCGATCGCGCGAACGACAAGGACCAGAAGCGCTCGACGCTGCGGCGGCCGTCCGGCTCGAAGATCGTAACGGTCGCCGGCTCGACCTTGCGCACGCCGTTGAGGATCGTGTGCGGCGGCGGCACCACCGCGTGGAAGGTCATGTAGTGGTTGAGCGCGACCGGGTCGATCGAGGTGTCGACATCGCCGGCGGCGAGCAGCGCGGGCAGGGTGGAGGCGAAGCGGATGCTTTTGCCCGGGTGCTCGGAATAGTAAAGCGGCTTGATGCCGAGCCGGTCGCGCACCAGCGCGAGGCGCCCTGAGTCGCGCTCCTCGATCGCGAAGGCGAACATGCCGTGGAAGCGCTTCGGTGCGTCCTTGCCCCAGGCGTGCCAGGCCTTGAGCACGACCTCGGTGTCGCCGTCCGAGAAGAACGTGTAGCCCTTGCTTGCGAGCTCGGCCCTCAGTTCCTTGTAATTGTAGATGCAGCCGTTGAACGCCACCGCCAGGCCGAGATCGGGATCGACCATCGGCTGCTGCGCGCGTTCGGAAAGATCGATGATCTTGAGGCGGCGGTGGCCGAGCGCGGTTGCGCCGTTCGCCCAAAGGCCGGCCGCGTCGGGCCCGCGCCGCGATCATGGTCGTCCATCATGGAAGAGGCCGCCACGGTCGATGCCGGGGCGCCGGTAAAATTCATCTCGCCGCAAAGTCCGCACATGCGCCCGTCAATCCTCCGTCGCCCGGCAATGATCTGGTCGGTCAAATTGGCGCCGCAGGCGCCATAAAACGACATATATTGATTGATTTCCTAAAGTCGATGGCGCAAAGGCCGTTTTTTTCCCCTATTACGCGTCCTCGCGCTGCGTCAACGACACGCAGCCCGACGGCGTGCAACCGAATCGCGGGACAGTTTATTGAGGGACATATCGCGATTATTGAAGGTGATCATGAGCGACCAGCAGACCAGTCCTTCGCGCGGTGCCCGCTCGGCCGAGGTGACCGGCTTCTACGAGCCCGATACCGGCAGCATCCAATACGTGGTCGCCGATCCCGCTGCCAAGAAAGCGGCCATCGTCGACGCGGTGTGGAATTTCGATCCGCGCAGCGCGCGCACCGACACCCGTTCGGCCGATGAAATACTCGCGTTCGTGCGCGAGCGCGGCCTGGCGGTGGAGTGGATACTCGATACCCATCCGCATGCCGATCACTTCATGGCAGGCGCTTACCTCAAGGAGAAGCTCCGCGCCCCGCAGGCGATTGGCGAGAAGGTGCGCGACATCGCCGTGTTGTGGCGGGGTTTCTTTCACGAGCCGAAGGCCTTCGACGTCGACAAGGTCTTCGACCGGCTGCTCGCCGACGGCGACACTTTCAAGATCGGCGGTCTCGACGTGCGCGTCATGCTCTCGCCCGGCCACACGCTCGGCTCGATCAGCTATGTGGTCGGCGAGGACGCCGCCTTCGTGCACGACACACTGATGGTGCCGGACTCCGGCTCCTCGCGCGCGGATTTTCCGGGTGGCGATGCGGCCACGCTCTACCGCTCGATCCAGGCGATCCTCGCCTTGCCGCCGCAAACGCGCCTGTTCGTCGGTCACGACTACGGCAAAGGCGGGCGCGCACCGAAATGGGAAGCCACCGTCGCCGAGCACAAAAAGAGCAACATCCACGTCAAGGACGGCGTCACGCAAGCTGAGTTCGTGAAACTGCGCACAGAGCGCGACAAAACGCTGGCGCTGCCCGACCGCATGCTGCACGCGCTGCAAGTCAATCTGCGCGGCGGCCGCCTGCCCGAGCCAGAAGGCGACGGGCACAGTTACTTCAAGATTCCGGCCAACCGGTTCTGACCGGCGTCAGCTCGCGCTGGATCTGCTTTTCCAGCGTGACATCGCGCGCCACCTTGGCGGCGCCGACGATCGTTCCGTCCGGCGCCTTGACAGGCGACACGCTGAGCGAAATGTCGAGCTTGCGGCCGTCCTTGGTCACGCGAACGGTTTCGAAATGTTCGAACCGCTCGCCGGCGCCGATCTTCTGTAGGATGAGCCGGACTTGGTCGCGCTGCTCCGGGGGGACGATGATGTCGATTTTTTCGCCGACCGCTTCCTCCGCGGTATAGCCGAAAAGCTTTTCCGCCGCCGCGTTCCAGCTCGTAATCGTGCCGTCCAGGGTCTTCGTTATGATCGCGTCGTCGCTCGATTTGACGATGGCGAGGTACAGTTGCCCGGGGTCGACAAAGTACCGGCCGCGGGCAGCGCTCGCGATCGGAACGGAGCGCGAGTCGAGCGCCAATCCTTGGCTAGTCATTGTCGTCGTTCCCTCGAAGGTGTCGGAATATCGCACGATGCCGACCGGCGCGGCCGGCATTCACGCGCAGGCAGCGAAAGAGCATCGACGCCAGGCCGCCGCGGTGCAATCGCGAAGCTCTTTCATTCTGAACGGGGGTTTAATCTGCTGGTATGTTGATGGCGTCCGATGCGGGCGGCGGGGTACAATCATGCCGGGGCGATGCATCCCGGCATGCGCGCGGAGTTTGCCGTGCGCGATCAGGTCGCAACTAGGCCGTCTCAAAAGTTCCGGCGAATCGATTTTAGGCCGCCGCGATTCGCTCGCCGGGTAGATAAGCGCAGCACGGGCCGCGTAAGCCGGCTCATTGTGCAGGTGCGTTCTGGCCCGCTGCCGGCGTCGCAAGTGTCCAGCAACAGCGGCCCCAACCCGTCTTGTTGCGCTGCACCCGCCAGGCCGGCAAAAGCGCACAACCATCTAATGATTGCACCTTCGGCGCACTGTGTTATTGCGCCTTTTCTGGATGGTAGGGGAATAAGGGCGGATCGCCGAGATGTCGGGTAACAGGCCGCACGCGGCTCCATGATCATTCGCCGAGCGCTGCCACGCGAGGACACGCCGCCGGCCGAGGTGCCGGCCGCTGCTGAAAACCGTTTCGAGGCCGTTCACGAAACCATCGATCTCTTGGAAGCCGACTTGGCGGCGATGATCCGCGACGTGCATCGCACCGCCGACGCGGTGCGCCATGGCGTGCAGGCATCCTCGCTGGCCCTGTCCGGCATCCGCGAGCGCAGCGAGGCGCTGGCCGGTCAGACGCGCGTCGCCAAGGAAGACGCCACCCAGCTCGCCGCCGCGGCCGAGGAGTTCGCCTCCTCGTCGAACGAAATTTTGCGGCAGTCGCGCGAGGCCGGCGAATTGACCGAGGATGCCACCCAAGCGACCAAGGCCGCCGCCGAAAGCGTCGACCGGCTCAAGGCGTCGTCGATGGAGATCGGCAAGATCACCGATCTGATCGCGGCGATCGCGCGGCAGACCAACCTGTTGGCGCTCAACGCCAAGATCGAAGCCTCGCGCGCGGGCGAAGCCGGCCGCGCCTTCGCGGTGGTGGCCGACGAGGTCAAGGCCTTGTCGGCGCGCACGCAACGCGCCACGCAAGAAATCTCCGAAACGGTCGACGCGTTGCGGCGCGATGCCGCGCAATCGATCGGCGCGCTCGACCGGGTCACCGGCGCCATCGGCGCGCTCGGCCCCGTGTTCGGCGCGATGGCCGCTTCCGTCGACGAGCAGACCGTCACGACCGGCGAGCTGGCGCGCAGCGCCAACGAAACCTCTCAGTTCGTCTCCAGCGTTGCCGACGGCGCGGCGCAGATCGTCGAGAGCACGGCGCTGGCGGCGGAGCATGGGCGCGCCACCGACGGTTCCGGACAGGAAGCGGTCGACAAGGTAGAGAAATTGAAAGGCCGCTTCGTCATGCTGCTGCGGCAGACCGAATTCGGCGACCGGCGGCGTCACGACCGGCTGCCCTGCGATCTCGGCGTGACCATCCAGGGCGCGGCCGGCGAAGCACGCGGGCAGACCGCCGATATTTCGCGGGCCGGCATGCTGGTGCGGGTCGAGCAATGGCGGCGACAATTTCACCCTCGGCGACATATCGCCCTCGGCACGACGCTGCCGGCGACGATCGCCGGCATCGGCCAATGCGATGTGCGGACGGTCAACCGCTCCGATCTCGGTCTGCATCTGGAGTTCGTCGACATGGCGCAAGCGGCGCGGGCCGCACTCGATGCCAAGCTCGCCGCGATCCGCGACGAGAACAAGGAATTCATCGACCGCGCCGTCGCGGCCGCGCAGCGGATCGCCGACGCCCTCACCGCCGCCGTCGGCGCCGGCCAGCTCACGCGCGACGACTTGTTCGACAATCAGTACGTCCCGATCGAAGGCACCGACCCGCAGCAATTCCGCACGCGTTTCCTCGACGCGATCGAGGACATCCTGCCGCCCATCCAGGAGCCGCTGCTGGCTTCCGACGCGCGCATGATTTTCTGCGCGGCGGTCGACCGCAACGGCTATCTCGGCGTGCACAACAAGATTTATTCCGAGCCGCAGCGTCCCGGGCGATGTCGTCTGGAACACGGCCCATGCGCGCAACCGACGCATTTTCGACGACCGCGCCGGCCTGTCGGCCGCGCGCAACGTGCGTCCCTATCTCATCCAGAACTACCCGCGCGACATGGGAAACGGCGTGATCATCCTCATGCGCGAAATCGACGTGCCGATCCGGGTGTTCGGCAAGCATTGGGGCGCCTTCCGCACCGCCTATAAGAGCTGAGGCCGCTCACTTCGCCGGAAAGATCATGCACGTCGTGGTGGCGTGCGCGTAGAGCTTGCCCGCCGCGTCCTTCAGGTCGCCTTCGGAGGTCGCCACCGTGCGCCCGCGATGGATGACGCGGCCTTCCGCGCGCAGGGGGCCGGTGTCCTTGGTGATCGGGCGCACCAGATTGAATTTCAATTCCAGCGTGGTCCAGGCCTCGCCTTTCGCCAGCGTCGTGAAGATCGCGCAGCCGAGCGCGGAATCGAGCAAGGTCGCGGCAAAGCCGCCATGCACGGTGCCGATCGGATTGTAGTGGCGATACTCCGGAACGCCCTCGAACACCGCGCGGCCTTGCTCGACCTCGATCAGAAGAAAGCCCAGCGTCTCGGCCATCGGGGCCTGCGGCTGCGTGCCGGCGACGATGCCTTTGAGGAATGCAAGCCCGCCGAGCTCCTTGACCGTCTCGGGCGACGCCACGCCGTATTTTCTGTCGCTCAATGCACGCCCCCTGTCCGGTAAACGGGGGCGGACTATAGCCAAGGCTTCAGCCGATATCGAGCCGGAACGGCTGGCCTTCCATCGCGACCTCGCCCGGGCCCAAGGCCTCGATCGCATCGATCATGCGGCCGTCGCGTCCGAGCAGGCGGTCGGCGACCGACACGATGCGCGCATTGGGCTGCGCGGTCGGCGAGGCGCGGCGGATGGCGGCCGCGATCTCGCGCTCGTCGCGCGCCGGGTTGAGCGCGCAGGCCGCCACATAGGCGCCGGCGGTGGAGCGGCTGATGCCGGCGAAGCAATGCACCACCATGGGCGTCGTGCGGTCCCAGGCGGTTACGAAATCGATCAGCCGCCTGACGTGCTCGTCGCCCGGGCAGGTATAGCCCTCCATGGGAGCGGCGATGTCGTCGATACCGAGCACGAGATGGTTCTCGGGCGCGATATGGCTGGGGCGCTGCACCCGGTCGACCAGCCGCAGCAGCGTCACGATATGGCGCGCGCCGGTTTCGTCGACGGTGGCGTGCAGGCGGGCGAGCGAACAGACGTGGATCATCGCGTTTCCTATCGACGATTCTTGTCGACGATTCTTGCGTCTTATCTATGACCTCGCGGCGCGTCTGAAAAGCACCAAGAAACGCGCGGAGCAATGCATCAGGCGCGCATCAACCGCTCCAGCCGCTCGCGCAAGCGCGCCTCGGCGGTGTCGGCGGGCCAGGGCGTCAGGTAGTCGCGCTCGTCGGTTGTGGAGAATTTTGGCGGCGATCCGAAGAACTTGCGCGCCTCCTCCGCGGAAAAGCCGGCAAGCCGGGTCGCTTCCAGATAGGCTGCGCCGCGATCAGCGGCCTTGATCAGCGCGGTCAGCTCCTCCGGCAGCTTGGCCGGCAGGCCGAAGCGCAGATGGATGGCGGCGAGCAGGCGCCGCTCCACCGCCTTGTAGCTGTCGCCGATCACCGCCTTGAACGGCGAGATCATGTCGCCGATCACGTATTCCGGCGCGTCGTGCAGCAGCACCGCGCGGCGCGCCGCTCCGTCCAGCCGCGGCACTTTCGCCCGCGCGAGCGCTTCCACCAGCAGCACGTGCTGCGCCACCGAGAAAATATGCGCGCCCTCGGTCTGTCCGTTCCAGCGCGCAACGCGCGCCAGCCCATGCGCGATGTCCTCGATCTCGATGTCGAGCGGGGAGGGGTCGAGCAGGTCGAGCCGGCGCCCCGACAGCATGCGCTGCCAGGCGCGCGGCGCTTCGCCTTGCGCTCTTGCGGATTTGGCCGGCTTGCGCGGCTTGCTCATCTTTGCTTGGCGAGCTTGGCGCAGGCCGCGTGGCGATGGCAGCTCACCAGATGGTCGTTGACCATGCCCACGGCCTGCATGAAGGCGTAGACGATGGTCGGCCCGACGAATTTGAAGCCGCGGCCGACGAGTTCCTTCGACATCTTGCGCGATATGTCGGTCTCCGCCGGCACCTGCCCCTTGCGCTTGAACGCGTTTTGCTTCGGCTTGCCGTCGAGGAAGTCCCACAAGAGCGCCGAGAATCCGGGGCCGCTCTCCATGATCGTGAGGTAAGCGCGCGCGGAGGAGACGGCGCCCTCGATCTTGGCGCGGTTGCGCACGATGCCGGCATCGCCCATCAGCCGCTCGATCTTTTTCGGCGTGTAGCGCGCGATTCTTTCAGGGTCGAAATCGTCGAAGGCCCGCCGGAAATTGTCGCGCTTGCGCAGGATGGTGATCCACGACAGTCCGGCCTGGAAGCCGTCGAGCATCAGCTTCTCGTAGAGGGCGCGGTCGTCAAATTCGGGCACGCCCCATTCCTCGTCGTGATAGGCGACGTATAGCGCGTCCTGCTTGGGCCAGGGGCAGCGCTTGAGACCGTCGGGATGAGCAAGCGCGCTCATGTCGCCGCCTGCGCCCCGCCCGGAAAGGCAAACGTAGCCCAGTCCGGCTTCGCCGCCACGCCGAGCGTTATTCCCCCACACATGAGCGGCGTGCCGGCCGCGAGCGCATCGGCCACACGGTCGAGCCGCAGCAGCGCGAGGCCGCGGCCCTTGGACGCCGAGCCGAAGGTGCCGACCTGCTTGTCGCCGGCCATGACCGGTAGGCCGGCAAGCGGCGCGGCGTCCTCGTAGGTCACCGGCACCACCCGGCTGCGCGCGCTGTTGCGGTGCTCGACGCGCGAGACCACTTCCTGCCCGACATAGCAGCCCTTGTCGAAATCGACGCCGGCGAGCTGGTCCATGTCTGCTTCGTGCACGAACGCGTCGCCATAGCTGAAATCTTCGCCGCCGCGCGGCACGCCGAGGGCGATGCGGTGCTCCTCGTAGGCTTGCGGATCGACCTGCGTGGCGCCGAGATCGCTCGCCGCCTCCGCCGCCAGATGCGGCGGCAGCATCACGCGCATGCCCAGCGCCGGCAGGCGCGGATCCGGGTAGCAAAGCCCGTATTCGGTGTCGCCGTATTCTGTGTCACCTTGACCGTCCCACACCGCCATTATGCCGAGTGCGGCCGAGAGGTCCTCCACCATCATCTTGGCGCGCAGCTTGTAGAAATTCAGCCTCTCTACCAGCGGCACGGCGAGCGCGCGCGGGCAGTCGAGGAAGAAGCCGCCGCCGTCCTCGGCCGGCGCCTCGGTCACCAGAAAATCGACGATGATCTTGCCCTGCGGCGTGAGCAGGGCCGCAAAGCGCGCGCCGCCCGGGGCGACCTTGCCGATATCGTTGGTGGCGAGCCCGTTGAGGAACTTGCGCGCCTCCTCGCCGGTCACCTTGACCACGCCGCGGTCGGGCAGAAGCGCTGCCTGCATGTCGTTTCCCTTGTGGTTCGCTCGGCCGTCAAGTCTCTTGCCAGAACTCGCGGCGAAACGTAAGCGCTGTGGCGATTGGCTCAAGGCACCCTGGAACGGCTCAAAATATGGCCGAAACCTACGACCTGATCCTCAAAGGCGGCACCGTGGTCAACCAGGATGGCGAGGGCCCGCGCGATATCGGCATCCGCGCCGGGCGTTTCGCCGCGATCGGCGACCTTTCGCGCGCCTCCGCCGGCGAGACGATCGCGTGCGGCGGCCTGCACCTGCTGCCGGGCGTGGTCGACAGCCACGTGCATTTCCGCGAGCCCGGGCTCACCCACAAGGAAGATCTCGAAACGGGCTCGCTCGGGGCCGTGCTCGGCGGCGTCACCGCGGTGTTCGAAATGCCCAACACCGTTCCCACCACCACTAGCGCCGAGGCGGTCGCCGACAAGGTCAAGCGCGCCCATCACCGCATGCATTGCGATTTCGCTTTCTATGTCGGCGCCACCCGCGAGAACACCAAGGAGCTGGGCGAACTGGAAGCGCTGCCCGGGGTGGCTGGCGTGAAGGTGTTCATGGGGTCGTCCACCGGCTCGCTGCTGATCGAGGACGACGAAGGCGTGCGCGCGGTACTCGAGCATATCCGCCGCCGCGCGGCCTTCCACAGCGAGGACGAATACCGGCTGCGCGAGCGCATGAACTTGCGCGTGGAAGGCGACGCGCGCTCGCACCCGGTCTGGCGCGACGCCACCGCCGCGCTCACCGGCACGCAGCGGCTGATGCGGCTTGCGCGCGCGACCGGCAAACGCGTGCACGTGCTGCACGTGACCACCCGGGAGGAGGCCGCTTTCCTGGGCGATTACAAGGACGTCGCCACCGCGGAGGCGACGCCCGCGCATCTTACGCTGGCGGCGCCCGATTGCTACGAACGCCTCGGCACGCTCGCCCAGCTCAACCCGCCGATCCGCGATGCCACCCACCGCTCAGGCCTCTGGCGCGGCATCGCGCAGGGCGTGATCGACTCGATCGGGTCCGATCATTCGCCGCACACGCGCGAGGAAAAGGCCAAGCCCTATCCGGCGAGCCCCTCCGGCATGGCCGGGGTGCAGACGCTGGTCCCGCTCATGCTCGATCACGTCAATGCCGGCCGGCTCAGCCTGCAGCGCTTCGTCGATCTGAGCAGCGCCGGGCCGGCGCGCATTTTCGGCATGGCCGCCAAAGGCCGCATCGCCGTCGGCTACGATGCCGACCTGACCGTGGTCGATTTGAAGCGGCAGGAAACGATTACGGACAACTGGATCGCCGCCCGCGCCGGTTGGACGCCCTATGCCGGCATGCGCGTCACCGGCTGGCCGGTGGGGACGATCGTGCGCGGCCACAAAGTGATGTGGGAAGGCAGTCTGCAGACGCCCGGCCGAGGAGAAAGCGTGCGCTTCCTGGAGACCTTGGGCCGTTAGCGAAGAAGGCGTCATTGCAACCAGTGGTTAGGTAAACTCAACGAAAGCGCGAGTTTTCCCCAATTTTTCATGCAATATAGTTCTGTGGAATTGCAAAACGATGCGCAATGGGTATTGAGAGGTAGCCAGCCACTCTTCCTCGCGGCCGCAGCCAGCCAACGCGAAGGGCAGGGATCATGAGTGCCGACCTTGTTTCGCTCCGCATGCTTCTGGTCGCGGCAGCGCCGGCGCAGGAAGATCTGTGGCGCCAAGGCGCGGCGATGGCCTCCGTTCCGGTCGACCTGACGGCGGCCGATGCTGCCACGGCTGCCGCCAAGCTCGCCGGCGACGGCTTCGATCTGTGCATCATGGAGTCCGAAGTGGCCGAGGCGGAAAGGTCGGCGGTGATTGCCGCCGCCCGTGCCGCGCGCTCGGCGCCGCTGGTGTTCGCCGCGCTGCCGCCGGCTGCCGCGCGCCCGCCCGAGATCGATGGCGTCATGGTAAGGCCCGGCAGCGCCGTCGATGCGCGCAAGCTCATCGAAATCGGCGCGCGCACCAAGATCCCGACCCGCGTCCTGATCGTGGACGATTCCCGCACCACGCGCACGGTCGTGCGCAAGATCCTTTCGGCCAGCCGCTTCGCGCTCGACGTGCACGAGGCGGGCGAAGGCATCGCCGCGCTCGGCGAGATCGGCACCGGCAAGTTCGAGATGGTGTTCCTCGACTACAATATGCCCGGGCTGAACGGCTTCGAGACCCTGTCCGAGATCAAGCGCACCGCGCCGCAAGTGTCGGTGGTGATGATGACCGGGACCCTCGATAACAAGATCGCCGACCGCGCGCATTCGGCCGGAGCGCTCGCCTTCCTCAAGAAGCCGTTTTTTCCGGCCGATATCGACGCCGTGCTCGAGCGTCACTACGGCCTGCATTTGCCGCTGCGCTAGAGTCCGATCAATCGCGATCGAAGCACCTTCGGCCGCTCGTCCCCGCGCAAGTCGGGACCGGAGGGGAGAACAGGGGCGCTTGCAATCTTCGCCATGAATTCCCCGCTCTCCGTTTCGCCAAGCAATTTTGCGGCGGCGGTTGTGCGGGAATGCGTGGAGACTGCTTCAATCCGTGACGGCAGCTGAATTTCCGGCGTCGGCTATTGGCGCGCTTGCTCGAGCGAGAATTCGCCGTTGCGGATGCGCTGGCCCAGGCGGTCGGCAAAGGTGGCGGCGGCGTCCTCTCCGTAAGTCGACACGAATTCGGCAAGCGCCGCGAACAGGCAGGCTTGCGCCAGGCAGTCGCCGTCGATGCCGTCGAGCCGCGCCTCCGCCCAGGCCTCCTGCAGATAGCCGAGCGCCGCGCGCTTCTGGTCATGGTCGGTGGCCGGATCGGTCCGGTTTGTTGAACGCCCCGTCGTTACCACGATTGTGTCCCCTGCACTCGGCGCTCAAAACGCCGTCTTGTTGTGTGCCCTCATGTCCCACGCGCAAGCTAGCACGCAGGCTTTGGCCGGCGAGTTGGGACCTTGAGGAAAGGTTAATAACGGCGCGGCTTTTTCCACCGCCGGGGCGGATCAATTGGCGTATCGAGCGGTGATTTCGCGCGATATTTTGGCGCCTTCGGTGAGATAGCGGCGAATGGCGAGGTCGGCGGCCGGCGTACAGGTGCGGTAGGTCTGCTGGAATCCGCGGTAACCACGGTTGAAGCTGGCGACGATCCTCTTGCGGCGCTCGCCGTCCGGGGCCTCGGCGTCGACCAGTTGCTGCATTTGGTCGCGCCATTTCTGCCCGTCATGGGCGCCGCAGATCGGGCGCAGATAGTGCAGTGCGCCGAGAATTTCCGCCAGCCGCTGCAGATCGCGGTCGAAGGGCGCAGGCGTGTCGCCTTTGGGCGCAGACGAAGCCGTATCGTCGGCGCGTGCGGGTATTGCCGCAAGACACGGCATAAGGCACAGCACAAGCGAAACGATGGTGAGTAGCTTTTTCACGCCAGGCGGCCGGTTGACCGGCCTGATATGCCCCCGCTCTGCGGCATTCGCAAGGCAGGCCGCGCATTAACCCTGCGCGGCCACAATTTCCACGGCGGCAGCGACGATCTCCGCCAGCCCTTCGGTGGTCTTGAGCTTGCCGACCTCGGCCGGCTCCAGCCAGCGCGCTTGGTCCAGCTCCTCGTTCAGCACCGGCTCGCCGGAAAGCCAGCGCGCGGCGAAACACAGAATGACGAAATGGCGCTCCACGCGGCCTTGCGCGTCGCGCACGATCGCTTCGCGGTGGCCCGCGAGCGCGACCGGCTCGATGACGAGCTGCGTCTCCTCGCGCACCTCGCGCGTCACCGCTTCCAGCAATGTTTCGCCGGTTTCGACGCCGCCGCCCGGCAACGTAAAGAGATTGAGCGCGGGTTTGCGCGCGCGCCGCACCACCAGCACCTTGCCGGCGCGCAGAATGGCGGCGCTGACCGCGAGAATGGGACGTTCCGGATAGGCGCGCGGGTCGTTCATGGCGGCGCGATCATGCGCCGGGCCGCATGAGCCCGTCCACCACCGCCTGCGGCGCCGAGCCGTGCGCAACCTCGCCGTCGGCCTCGCCGTTGATCAGCGCGCCGGCGCGCGCGATCAGCGGCTTGAGCCAGGCGGCGGCGGCTTCCGCGATCAGGCCGCGGGCGCCCGGCGTCAGGCCTGAGCGCAGCGCGGCGGCGGCCGCCTCCAGCATGGCGGTCATGGTGCCGGTCAGCGCGTCGAGGCGTCCGCGCAGTTCGGGTGCCGCTGCCTCGTAGGCGGCGATCGCAAGCGCGCGTTCCTTGAAACGCGAGCCTGCAAAATGCTCGCCATAGCTGAGCGGGCGCCAGGCCAGGAAATCGTCCAGGAATTCCGGGCAGGCCGGCAGCATTTCGAGCAGCATAATCGCTTCGTTGAAATGGTTGAGATAATCGGTAGCGAAACCGGTCACCGGATTGATGTTGGCTTCGGCGAGGCGCGCAGAATGGGCGATGCCGCCGCCCGCCACGCCGCTTGGCGCTTGCGCAGGCGCGATGCAATCCTGATATTTCATCGAAGTCCCGCCGCCCCCGGTTCGGTCCCCGGCCCATGTTATCGTTTTCGGCGGTTAAGGCGCGCTTAAGCAGCCCGCGAGCTTTAGGATTTGGCAGGAAATGTGCGGCCGCTACACCCTGACTTCGGCGCCGGAAGCGATCCGCGCGCTGTTTCGCTATGCCGAGCAGCCCAATTTCCCGCCGCGCTACAACGTGGCGCCGACGCAGCCGATTCCGATCGTGCGCCTGAGCGAGGGCGGGCGCCATTTCGCGCTGGTGCGTTGGGGCCTGCTGCCGTCCTGGGTCAAGGACCCGAAGAACTTCACGCTGCTGATCAACGCGCGCGGCGAAAGCGTCATCGACAAGCCGGCCTTCCGCGCCGCCATGAAGCGTCGCCGCTGCCTGATCCCGGCCGACGGCTTCTACGAGTGGAAGCCGGTGGCGGGGCGCAAGCAGCCCTATTTCGCGCGGCTCAAAGGCGGCGGGCCGATGGCGCTCGCCGGCCTATGGGAAACCTGGACCGGACCGAACGGCGAGGAGATGGAGACGGCGGCGATCGTCACCACCGAGGCGAACGCCAGGCTCCGTGAAATTCATGGCCGCATGCCGGTAATCGTGCCGCCGGAGGCGTTCGATCTCTGGCTCAATTGCGCGGAGGTCGACGCGGTGACGGCATCGGCGCTGATCCGCCCCGCGCCGGATGATCTGCTCGAGCTCTATCCGGTGTCGCCCGCGGTCAACCGCACCGCTAACGACGATGCGAAGCTGGTGGAGCGGCTTGTCGAAGGGGCCGAGTCGGCGCCGCCCGCCGCGAAGGCGGCCACGCAGGCCGCAAAGAGCGTCAAGAAAAACGAGGGCCAAAGCTCGCTATTTTGAACAGGAACCTTTTACGGTTTGATGCATCCAATAGAGAACCAGGAATTCCGTTCGTGCCGGTCAGATCCGTCAAACAAGCAGTTCCGAATCCAACCGAGCAGGAACTTGTGCGCCGGGCGCGTGAGGGCGAGGAAGCCGCCGTGCGCCTCATAACACAGCGCTATAACCGGCGGCTTTTCCGCGTCGCCCGCAGCATCTTGCGCGACGATGCCGAAGCCGAGGACGTAGTGCAGGAAACCTACGTCCGCGCCTTTACCGGGCTCGAACATTTTCGCGGCGATGCCGGCTTCGGCACCTGGATCACGCGCATCGCAATGAACGAGGCACTCGGCCGCGTGAGGCGGCGTCGACCGACCGTCGAATGGGAAAGCTATGGCGAAAATCGAACGCAGGCGGAAATCGTCGACTTTCCAGGTTCCGCCGCCGGCGTAGATCCGGAGCGATTGATGGCACAAGGCGAGATTCGGACTCTACTCGAGAAAGCAATCGATGAGCTTCCGGACGCCTTCCGTGCCGTCTTCGTGGCCCGGATTGTCGAGGGCATGACGGTTGAGGAAACCGCCGACCTATTCGGCTTGCGGGCCGAGACGGTCAAGACCCGGCTGCACCGCGCACGCAATTTATTGCGTGACGCCTTGGACAAGCAGCTCGGTCCGGCGCTGACCAGCACATTTCCGTTCGGCGGCCGCCGCTGCGAGCGCATGACCGAAAAAATCGTGCTGCGTCTTTGCCATTAGCCGGGAACCTCCGCGCTGCAATTGCATCCAACCTTCATCGATACGCGGCAACTGCCGCATGAAAGGGAGGTTGCAGATGTTTGCCAGATTGATGATGGCGGTCGCGGCGCTCGCCGTGCTATGCGGCGCCGCTTTCGCCCAACAGAAGTTGACCGACCCGCAGATCGCCCACATCGCCTATACGGCGGGCCAAATCGACATCGAAGCCGCCAAGCAGGCGCTGGCTAAATCCAAGAACAAGGAGGTGCGCGCCTTTGCCGAAAACATGGTGCGCGACCACACGGCGGTGAACAAGCAAGCGCTGGCACTCGTCAAAAAGCTGAAGGTCACGCCCGAGGACAACGCCACCAGCAAAGCGCTGACCAAGCAAGCCGCTGCCGAGCGCGCTAAGCTCGCCAAGCTGAGCGGTGCGGCCTTCGACAAAGCCTATGTCGACAACGAGGTCGCCTACCACAAGACCGTGAACGGTGCGCTCGAGACGCAACTCATCCCGTCGGCGAGCAACGCCGAACTCAAGAGCTTGCTGGAGACCGGCCTGAAGATCTTCCAGGGCCACGAGCAGCACGCCGAGATGGTCGACGCCAAATTCAAGTGAGCGCCGAAGGAGTACGGCCGTGACGTCGAGACGGATAAAACTGACAATTCTTCTCCTGTCGGGATTGTTGTCCGTCTCGGCGCATGCCGCGACTATCGAAATCATCATCGACAAATTGGTCTACAAGCCGGCCGAGGTGACGGCCAAGGTCGGCGACACCCTTGAATGGGTCAACAAGGACGTGATCGCTCACACGGCAACCGCGCGCAATGGGGACTGGGATGTCATGATCGGCCCGCAGAAGAGGGCGCGGTTTGTCCTCAAAAAGCCGGGCGTGGCCGATTACTTCTGCAAATTTCATCCCAACATGAAAGGGCGCGTCACGATCGTGCCCTGACGCTGCCTCACAATACCTTGCCCGGATTAAGGATCCCGTTCGGATCGAGCAGCTTCTTGATCCCGCGCATCAGCTCGATCGCCACCGGGTCCTTGTAGTCCGGCAGGATGTCGCGCTTCATCACGCCGACGCCATGTTCGGCCGAGATCGAGCCGCCCAGCTTCTTGACCACCGCGAACACCACGGCGTTGACCTCGTCCCAGCGCTTGAGAAAGGTCTCGCGGTCGGCGTCGGGCGGCTGCGTGACGTTGTAGTGGATATTGCCGTCGCCCATGTGGCCGAACGGCAGCGGCCGGCAGCCGGGGATGAGCTTGATCACCGCGGCATTGGCCTGCTCGATGAAGGCTGGCACGGCGGCGACCGGCACCGACACGTCGTGCTTGATCGAGGCGCCGATGTGGCGCTGCACTTCGCCGAACAGTTCGCGAATGCGCCAGAACGCCTTACCCTGCTCCAGGCTGTCGGCGATGGTCGCATCCTGCACCAGGCCCTTGTCGAGCCCCTGGCCGAGGATCTCCTCCATCGTCTCGCGCAAGCCGCTGCGCGCCTGCGACGACAGCTCGATCAGCACGAACCAGGGATGGTCGCCGGCGAGCGGCATGCGGCTGGCGGCGTCATGCTTGACCACCGCCTCGACGCCCGAGCGTTGCATCAGTTCGAACGAGGTGACGCCGCCCGCGGTGCGTTCCTGGGCGAGCCCCAGCAGTTCGAGCGCGGCGGGCGGGGAGGGCACGCCGATGAACGCGGTCTCGATCGAGCGCGGCTTCGGCACCAGCTTGAGCACCGCCGCGGTGATGATGCCGAGCGTGCCTTCGGCGCCGATGAACAGGTTCTTCAGGTCGTAGCCGGTATTGTCCTTCTTCAGCTTGTTGAGGTTGTGCAGCACGCGCCCGTCGGCCAGCACCACCTCCAGGCCCATGCAGTGCGAGCGCGCGATGCCGTGCGCGATCGCCGCCACGCCGCCTGCATTGGTGGAGAGATTGCCGCCGATGGTGCAGGTGCCTTCCGACGGCAGCAGCTGCGGATAGAGCCGGTCCTTCTCGGCCGCCGCCTCGCGCGCGCGCTGCAGGGTGACGCCGGCTTCCACCGTCATGGTGTTGGAGACCGGATCGACCTCGCGCACGCGGTCGAGGCGCGTGAGCGACAGCAGCACTTCGCCGTTGAACGGGACCTGCCCGCCGACCAGGCCGGTATTGCCGCCTTGCGGCACGATCGCCGTCTTGGTGTCGTTGGCGAGCTTGAGAATCGCCGCCACTTCTTCGACGGTGCCGGGCCGCAGTATTACCGGCGTCACCCCCTGATAGAGGTCGCGCATCTCGTGCAGATAGGGCATCTGCGCGTCGCGGTCGGTGACGGCGTATTTCTCGCCGACGATCTGTGTGAAGCGTCGCAACAGGTCGGGGTTCAGGCGGGGTTGGTCGAGCATGATGTCACTTTATCGGAATTGACGGCGGTCGTCGTCAATGGGTTTTCAGGAATGCGACATAGGCCTTCTCGGCGCGGTCGAGGGCGGCCTTGTCGGCGCCGGTCAGCACCACGTCGAGCACGAATTCGTTGCCGTCCTTGTCGGAATCGATGCCGAAGGCGCCGAGCTCGTAGGCCTGCTCCTTCTTGCTCGGATTTTCGAAGGCAAAGCGTAAGTATCCGGGCTTGCCGTTGGCGCGCTCGACCGCCGGCAGCTCCGTGATCTTGGCGTCCTTGACCTGCGCGCGCCAGCGTTCGTTGCTCACGCGCGCGAACTCGGCGAGCGACTGCTGCTTGTCGCGATGATAGAAGACCTGCACGTAGATCAGCGCCGGGGCGGTATTGAAGGTGGTTCCTTGCGGCACCATCATCTGAACCTTGTTGTGCCAGGTGGCCCTGGCATCGAGTACCCAGCCGGCCGGCGGCGTCAGGCCAATCTGATAATACGGACAGAGCTTGTCGCCGCACTTGTTGATGAATTTCTGCACTTCCGCATGCGCGGGTCCGGCGCAAGCAAGCAGCGCCGACACAAGAGCCGTTCCGATGACGCGAAGCCGTCTCATTCCTTTTCTCCTCCACGCGGCGCCGCCGCGCGCGTAAGCCGGTCGTTGATCGCCTCGCCCAAGCCTTGCTGCGGCACCGCCATGACGGCAATGGAAGACGCGCCGGAGGCATCGAGCGCGCGCAGCTGCGAAAACAGATTGGCCGCCGCTTCGACCGGGTCGCCGCGCGCCGACAGATTGAGCGTCATGCCGTCGGCCTTCGGCGCGTCCGGCCCGAAGGCGAGCAGCGCCTCGCCCGGCCGCACGTCATGCGCGTTCAAGCGCAGCCGCGCCTTCGGCGCATAATGCGAGGCCAGCATGCCGGGCGCGCGCGGCGCTTTGCCGCCGGCGGCTATGCCGAGCTTACGTCCGAGCGCGCGCTCGATTTCGCTGCGCGCAAGCCCGCCGGGCCGCAGCAAGGCCGGTTCGCCGAGGCAGGAAACGATGGTCGATTCCACGCCCACCGTGCAGGGGCCGGCGTCGAGCACCATGTCGATGCGTCCGCGCAGATCGGCAAGCACATGCGGCGCGCCGGTCGGCGAGACATGGCCGGAACGGTTGGCCGAGGGCGCCACGATCGGGCCGCCGAAGGCTTCCAGCAGGGCATGGGCAACCGGATGCGCCGGCACGCGCAGCGCGATCGTTTCGAGCCCGGCGAGCGCCAGATCGCTGACCGGGCAACTTGCGCGCTTCGGCAGCACCAATGTGAGCGGTCCCGGCCAAAAGGCCGCGGCGAGTTGCTCGGCGTCGGCGTTAAAGGTCGCCAGCCGGCGCGCCGCGTCGACATTCGCTACGTGCGCGATCAGCGGGTTGAAGGAAGGCCTGCCTTTGGCGGCATAGAGCCTGGCCACCGCCTCGCCCTGGCGCGCGTCGGCGCCGAGCCCATATACGGTCTCGGTGGGGAAGGCGACCAGCCCGCCCGCGGCAAGGCAGCGCGCGGCCGCCTCGATGCCGGCGCGATCGGCTTGCAAGACCCGTGTTCCCGGCTCGGCGGTCATGGTTTCGGCTGGTTTCCATCGGTTCGGCGCATGATCTTTTCCGAAAACCGGTCCCCACTTTTCGGGATCATGCGGTAGCTTGCGTTAGGGGCGCGGCGGTTATAAGACCGGCCGCAGTCGGAGTGTAGCGCAGTCTGGTAGCGCACCTCGTTCGGGACGAGGGGGTCGCAGGTTCAAATCCTGCCACTCCGACCATTTTCTAGCAGAATTTTGCACGCTTCCGGGCGGGATTTCGCAAAGCCCGCCGGCGCCGGCGCGCCGGGAACCGGCGCTGCCGTGTCGCACCGCACTCCAGCACGGCCGGCGGGCCGGCTTGATTAGGCGGCGGAATGGCCTCAGACTATGCATCTCAAAACGAGCATAAAAAATAATATTCGAGGGAGGCGACAATGAGGATGGGACTTAAACTTGGCGCAGCCGTGGTGGCTGCTGCGCTCTTCGCGCCGGCCGCGCAAGCCCAGCAATTCGTGCGCATGGTGTCGGGGCCGTCCGGCGGATCGTGGTATCCGCTCGGCGCCAAGATCATGCAGACCTTCCAGGACAACATCAAAGGCATCTCGACGTCGAACCAGCCGGGCGGCGGCATTTCCAACATCCTGGCGATCAACGGCGGCGATGCGCAGATCGGCTGGTCTTATGGCCATACGACCTTCAACGGCTATAGCGGCAAGGGCAAATTCAAAAAGCCGAATCCGAACGTCAGATACTTCGCCACGCTCTATCCGGCCATGTTCCAGGTGGCGGTGCGCGCGGATTCGCCGATCAAGTCCTTCGAGGACATGAAGAAGGCCAATATCAGCCCCGGCAAGGCGAAATGGACGGGAACGGCGTTCGCCGAGTCGATCCTCAAGGCCTTCGGCATAAGCTTCGACAGCATCAAGCAGAACGGCGGCACGGTCTACCACGTGGACTACACCGAATCCGTGGCGCTGATGAAGGACAAGCACATCGACGTGTACATGGCTTCGACGTCGATGCCGCAGGCCTCGTTCCTCGAGCTCGAGCAGAGCCCCGGTATTCGCTTCATCGGGCTGTCCAAGGCTAAGCTCGAGGAGATCATCAAGGCCAATCCCGGCTATATTCCCGGCGTCATGCCGAAAGGCGTCTACAAGAGCGTCGACCACGACATCCTGACGCTCGGCATCGTCACCGACATGGTGGTCAGCAAGGATCTGCCGGACGACCTCGTCTACCAGATGTGCAAGGTCTTCTGGGCACACCACGACGACTTCGCGCAGGTGAAGAAGATCTGGAACCAGGTCAAGCTGAAGGACGCGCTAAAGGGCGCCGCGATCCCGGTCCATCCGGGCGCCAAGAAGTGCTACGACGAGCTCGGCGTGCACAGTTGATCGCCTGCTGACAGCCAAACGCGGGATGCCGGCCGCCTGCCGGCACCCCTTTCCCGCAATGTCTTTCAAGTCCTGTGACCCGCCGCGACGATATCGCGGCGCATCGAGACTGCGCCAATGAGCGGTGAAACGACCCGCCTCGAATATCAGGAGCAGCACGAGCTCGGCTTTCTCGAGCGGCTGCTGTTGGGGAACGTTCAGGGCGCCGTCAAATGGGTGCTGCTGTTCTCGACGGTCATCGCGATCGCGCTCGCCATTTTCCATCTCTACGTCGCCGCGTTCGGCACGCCGGAGGGGCGCTCGTTCCGCTCCGTGCACCTGACCGTCATGCTGACGCTGGCGATCTTCATGTTTCCGCTGTTCCGCAAGTCGATCCGCGATCCGATCGTCGTTCCCGGCGATCCGCGCAATTCCTTGCGCATCGCGGGCTTCGGCATCGATCTCCTGCTGGTCGCGCTGGTGCTGTTCGTCGAGGTCTATACGATCTGGGACATCGAGGCGTTCCAGCTGCGGCTGGGCGACAAGTTTCCGCCTGATCTGATCGTCGGCGGCATATGCATCCTGCTCGTGCTCGAGGCGACCCGCCGGGCGGTCGGCTGGGCCATGGTTTGCGTGACCAGCTTCTTCGTCGTCCACACGCTGTTTTCCGACCATTTTTACGGCTTCTTCTTCGGCCCGCCGGTGCGCTTTCCGAAGTTCATCGACAGCCTGTTCATGGCGAGCGACGGCGTCTTCGGCATCCCGCTGCACGTGGTCGCCACCTATATCGTGCTGTTCATCATTTTCGGCGCGGTGCTGATCCGCTCCGGCGCCGGCCGCTTCTTCATCGACCTGGCGGTCGCCCTGACCGGCCACCGCATCGGCGGGCCGGCCAAGGCCGCGGTGGTGGCCTCGGGCTTCATGGGCACGGTGTCGGGCTCGGCGGTCGCCAACGTGGTGACCACCGGTTCCTTCACGATTCCCTTGATGAAGAACCTCGGCTACCGCCCCAAATTCGCCGCGGCGGTCGAGGCCTGCGCGTCGTCGGGCGGGCAGATCATGCCGCCGATCATGGGCGCCGCCGCCTTCATCATGGCGGAGTTCCTGGAGGTGCCCTACAGCACCATCATCGTGGCGGCGGCGATCCCGGCCTTCCTCTACTACGTCACCATTTATTTCATGGTGCATCTGGAAGCCGAGAAACACGGCATCGGCGCCGTCGCCAAGCAAAGCCTGCCGCGCGTCGGCGAAACGCTGGCCGGCGGCTGGCATCTGCTGATCGCGCTCGGCGTGCTCGTTTATTTCCTGCTGGTCGGCTACACGCCGATGAAGTCGGCGATCTGGGGGCTCGGCACGCTGTTCGCGCTGAGCTTCATCAACAAGGGCACGCGCATGAGCCCGGTCGACCTGCTGGCCGCGCTCGAGGCCGGCATCCGCGCCACCGTTCCGGTCACCATTGCCTGCGCCTGCGCCGGCATCATCATCGGTTCGGTGTTCGTGTCGGGGCTCGGCCTCAAATTCACGCAGCAGGTGATCGAGATTTCGCACGGCAATCTGCTCGTGCTGCTGGCGCTGACCGGCGTGTCGGCGATCGTGCTCGGCATGGGCATCACCACGACCGCGGTCTACATCACGGTCGCCGCGCTGATCGTGCCGGCGCTGGTCAAGAGCGGCATCGTGCCGATCGCCGCGCACATGTTCGCCTTCTATTTCGGCGTGGTCTCGGCGATCACGCCGCCGGTGGCGCTTGCCTCTTTCGCCGCCGCCGCGATCGCCAAGACGCCGCCGATGGCGACCGCGGTGGAATCGACCCGCATCGGCATCGCCAAATACATCGTGCCGCTGGTGTTCGTTTACGATCCCTCGCTCTTGTTCGTCGGCCCGTTGTGGCTGACCATGGTCTCGACCGCGCTCGCCTTGACCGGCCTGTGGGTGCTGTCGATCGGGCTTGAGGGCTGGTACCGCGGCCCGCTCAATCTCCTGCAACGCGCGGGCGCGCTGGTGGCCGCGACGCTCATCCTGCTGCCGCCGCTCGACAATATCGGCGGTCTGCCGGGCTACCTCGCCGACTCGGCCGGTGTTGCGCTCGCCGTCGTCGTGCTCGGCCCGCGCATCATGAAGGCGCTGGCCGGGCAGGCGCAAAGACAAAGGCAGGCCGCATGAGGGACATCTTTCTCGGCAAGCCGCTGCATTGGCTGATCCTGGTGGTGCTTGCCGGCGCGCTTTGGTATGCGGGCAGCCTGCGCGTGCACATCGTGCATTTCGACGCCTTCATCGTCGCGCTGCTCGCCGTCAGCGTCGGCTGCGTGCTGCTCGTGCTGTACGGTCCCGGGCGCGGGACACGTCTCACGCGCGACGAGATCGTGCCGGACGAAACCGAACTGCGGCTGGACGACACGCGCGCCGACTGACACACTTCCGCAAATGCCCGACCGCAAATCCCCGGAATCCCTGCGCAGCCACCGCTGGCTCGGCGTCAACGACCTGCGCGCCTTCGGCCACCGCTCGCGCCTGCGCCAGGCCGGCTACGACGCGGCCGATTGGAGCGGCAAGCCGGTGATCGGCATCGTCAATACCTGGAGCGACATCAACGTCTGCCATCAGCACCTGCGCGCGCGCGCCGACGACGTGAAGCGCGGCATTTTGCAGGCCGGCGGCTTCCCCGTCGAATTGCCGGCCATGTCGCTGGCCGAGCCGTTCGTGAAGCCCTCCACCATGCTCTACCGCAACCTCTTGGCGATGGAGGTGGAGGAGCTCTTGCGCAGCCATCCCATCGACGGCGCGGTGTTGATGGGCGGCTGCGACAAGACCACGCCCGGGCTGATCATGGGCGCGATCAGCATGGGGCTGCCGGCGATCTACGTGCCTGCCGGTCCCATGCTGCGCGGCAACTGGCACGGGCAGGTGCTCGGCTCCGGCTCGGACGCCTGGAAATACTGGGACGAGAAGCGCGCCGGGCGCATCGACGAGAAGCAGTGGCAGGAAATCGAAGGCGGCATCGCGCGCAGCTTCGGCACCTGCATGGTGATGGGCACCGCCGCCACCATGATGGCCGTTGCCGAGGCGCTCGGGCTCACGCTGCCGGGCGCGTCATCGATCCCTGCCGCCGACTCCGGCCATTCGCGCATGTGCGCGCAGGCCGGCCGCCGCATCGTCGACATGGTGTGGGAGGACCTGACGCCGCAGAAAATCCTCACACCGGCCGCCTTTGACAACGCCATTCGCGTGCACATGGCGATGGGCGGCTCGACCAACGCCATCATCCACGTCGTCGCCATGGCGCGCCGCGCCGGTCTGCCGATGGACATGGCGCTCTTCGACCGGCTTTCGCGCGAAATCCCGGTGCTCGCCAATATCCGTCCGTCCGGCGATCTGCTGATGGAGGATTTCTTCTATGCCGGCGGTTTGCGCGCGCTGATGGCGCAGCTTGCCCACACGCTCGATTTGTCGTGCCTCACCGTCACCGGCGAGACGATCGGCGAAAACATCAAGGGCGCCGAAGTCTACAAGCCCGACGTGATCCGCGCCTTCAATAATCCGGTGTCGAGCGCGGAAGCGACCGCCGTGCTCACCGGCAATCTGGCGCCGCGCGGCTGCGTGATGAAGCCGTCGGCCGCCGAGCCGCGCCTGCTGCGCCATCGCGGGCCGGCGATCGCTTTCGAGGACTACAACGAGATGGCGCGCGAAGTAGAGCGTGCCGATTTGGACGTGACGCCCGACCACGTGCTGGTCTTGAAGAATAGCGGCCCCAAGGGCGGGCCCGGCATGCCGGAATGGGGGCAACTGCCGATCCCGACCAAGCTGTTGAAGCAGGGCGTCAAGGACATGCTGCGCATTTCGGACGCGCGCATGAGCGGCACCAGCTACGGCGCCTGCATTTTGCACGTGGCGCCCGAAAGCTTCGTCGGCGGTCCCTTGGCGCTGGTACAGACCGGCGACGAGATCGAGGTCGACGTGCCGGCGCGCAAGATTCACTTGCACGTCCCCGATGACGAGCTGGCGCGCCGCCGCGCCGCCTGGACCGCGCCGCCGCCGCGCTACCCGCGCGGCTACGGCGCGCTTTATTCCGCGCACATCGGCCAGGCCGACGAGGGTTGCGATTTCGACTTCCTGGCGCCGCTGGGGGCAATCCCGGAGCCGGAGATACACTGAGGCTGCTTCACCTCTCCCCGCAAGTGGGGAGAGGGAAGCCGTCACTGCGCCGGCGCGTTCGCCATCGCCGCCTGGTAATGCGCCTTGTTGCCGGCGCTATGCGGGCGCAGCTCCAGGCGCTCGCGCAAGAGCGCGCGCGCCCGCGGCCAGTCGCCGGCCTTTTCGGCCGACGCGATTAAAAGGATCGTGAACAGATCGCGCTGCGCGTGGCTGGCGCCGACCAGCGGCCAGCGGTAGCGCGAGGCCTCGAGCTTCTCGATCGCCGCGCGGTAGTCGCCTCGTGCATACGCGAGCATCGCCTCGGCAACCGGAATGGTCGCCGGCTCCATGGTGGCGGCGGTGCTGTTGCCGGGCGTTGCCGCGAAGCCGCGAAAAGATGCGAGCAGCCGCTCCGCCGAGGCGAGCCGCCCGTCGCGGCAAAGCGCCAGCATGAAATGCAGATCGGTAAAGGCGAGGATGTGATCGTCGATGTGCTTTTCCGCCACCTCGGCGAGCTCTCGCCAGCGGTTACCGACGTCGACGCCGCACCACTCGAGCCGAAACAGCATGGAGGCCGCGTTCTGGACGTCGAGATAGAATTCGCTCGGCTCGGATCGGATCTCGCGGTCGTAGAAATCCAGCACGCGGTCGTATTGGCCGAGCTCGAACGGGAACAGCGCGGTGTGCCACCACAGATGCTGGCGGAACGGGTTGCGGTCGGCCCAGGTGCCGAACGGCTGCTTCAGCCAGTCGACGCCTTCCTCGAGCCGCCCCTGCATTTCCAACACGTGCGAGACCGCGTGGATCGCCCACAGATCGTCGCGCGACAGTTCCACCGCGCGCCGCCCGTGCGGCTCGGCGGCGGCATAGTCGCCGCATTCCTCCAGCGCGAACGCATACATGCCGAGCACCTGCCCGTAGCCGGGCGTGCGTTGGTCCCAGGCGCCGAGCGCGCGCGCGGCGGCGTCGCGCATGAAATAGGCCTCACCCGCCCAGAACAGGCTGAAGTGCTGCAGCCGCAGCGCCAGCACGTCGTGCGGATGTGTAATCAGAATGTCGTCCCAGATGCGGATGGCGCGCTCGGTATCGCCCGAACGCCAGGCGGCGAGCGCCGCCACGTGCTTGCGCTCGCGCTCCGTTGCGTTGGAGGAGAGCCGCCCGGCCTTGGCGAGCGCGGCGTCCACCTTGCCGTCCACGACATGCGAGCCGAACAGCATGAACAGATAGCCGACGAAGCAATGCGCCAGGCAGAAGTCGGGATCGGCATCGAGCGCCTCCATCACCGTCGCCAAGGTCGCCTTACGGTATTCGAGATATTCGGCCACCGCGCGGTCGAACAGCGCCGCTGCTTCCGCGCTGCCGGTCGAGAGCGCAAGGCCGCGTGCGTCGCGTTGCATGTCTTGGTTCCCCCGTCGCTTGCGGCGCCACTACAGCACAGCGCGTGCGCAACCGGAATACGGGACGCGGCTGCTCAATCCGGGCTGTTATTCCAGAAATTCAGCGCCGCCGAGGCGGTCGCCCCGCCCACCACGCAAGGCAGGCCGAACTCGACCTGGCCGGTGACCGCCGCGGCCAGGCAGCCGCCGGCGATCGCGCTCTGGCCGAGATAGCCCCACCACGACACGTTGCGCCGGTAGGCCGGGCCCTTGGCGCGCACTTCCGCGATGGCCGCCAGCGCGTCCCTGCGGATACGCGCGGTGTCGACGGTCTCGGCCGCCTCGATCACGTCGCCGAGCAGGCGCGCGGTCCGCCTGGGCTCGCCGCGCGCCTTGCGCGTCGCCTTGAGCATGCCGAGCAGAACGGGATCGCGCGTGGCATTGGTGGCGAGCGTGTATTTGGCCATGTTGCCGACGGTCAGGCGGTCGGCGTCGTCGTGGTCCTGCGACAGCGGCAGCATGGCGACGATGTGCATGACCGGCCCATAGCCGCCGGTGGCGAAATAATAGCCCCACAGCATGTCGAGCACTTCCGCGCTCGGCGCGAGCAGCGGGCGCTGCGCGGCCTCACCGAACACGGCGCCGAGATGCAGGTGCCGGCGCACGCGCTCGAAGGCGCTGGGGCGCGGCGGCACCTCGAAATCGGCGAGCGTCGCCATCTTGCCGTCGAGATATTTCTCGCTCAGCACGTCGTAGCGTTTCGTTGCCGGCGCGGTCGCCCGCAGCATCGGGCGCCAGCGCGGCAGGCCGGAATAGGCGATCGCCCGCACCACCACCCAGCGGTCCTGCGGCGCCATCTTCAGCGTCTGCGCGACGAGCCATTCGGTGCGCTCGGGATTGGCCGCCAGCACGCCGGCGAAAAAGCCGACATAGACGCTGGCGCGCTCAGGATGCGCGAAGGCGCCGAGCCTGCTCAAGGCGCGCATGGCGGCCGGCACGTCCTTGACCGCGGGATCGCCGCGATATTCGTCGATCCAGTGCACCATGGCCGCGGTCGATGCCGTGTCGGTCACGCCCAGCGGCGCGGCGTGAACCGGCGTCAAGGCAAGCAGGACGAGCCCGGCAATCAGGCAGCGCATGACGACCCCTCCGCTCATTCCCCCAAGCAGCGCAAATCGAACAAGCGTCCGGGACTTTTTCGTGTGCGCGGCGCGGCAAAGTCGTGGCGCGCAAACCGGCCATCTCTGTGCCAAATCGGGAAAGCCATTGACGAAAGCGCGGCCTGAGGGCATGTGCTCGGCCATCATGAGCGAAGACATTCCCTTCGACAAAACGCTCGCGCTTGCCCCCGACGCACCCGAAGAGGTGGCGCCGGGCGTGCGGCGCGTGATGGCGAACAACCCCGGCCCCTTCACCTTCAAGGGCACGATCAGCTACATCCTCGGGCGCGGCAAGGTCGCCATTATCGATCCCGGCCCCGACGATCCGGCGCATATCGGCGCGCTGCTCGATGCCGTACGCAACGAGACGGTGACGCACATCTTCGTCACCCACACCCATCGCGATCACTCGCCGGCCACGCCGACGATCAAGCGCGAGACCGGCGCCACTGTCTATGCCGAAGGCCCGCACCGCGCGGCGCGGCCTCTGCATATCGGCGAGCACAACCCGCTCGACGCCAGCGCCGACCGCGACTTCTTGCCCGATGTGCGGCTGAAAGACGGCGAGACCGTCGCGGGCGACGGCTGGACGGTCGAGGCGGTGACGACCCCGGGCCACACCGCCAACCACATGGCGTATGCCTTCAAGGAGCGGAACCTGCTGTTCGCCGGCGACCACGTCATGGCCTGGGCCACCTCGATCGTGGCGCCGCCCGACGGCGCCATGAGCGACTACATGGCCTCGCTCGCCAAGCTCAGCAAACGCTCCGAGGCGCTCTATCTGCCCGGCCATGGGCCCGCCATCACCGACGCGCCGCGCTTCGTCAATTATTACATTCTGCACCGCAAGGCGCGCGAGGCGTCCATCCTGCACCGGCTCGCCAAGGGCGAGACCGACATCCCCACCATCGTGCGCGCGATCTATATCGGCATCGACCCGCGCCTGACCGGCGCCGCCGGCCTCTCGGTGCTCGCGCACATGGAGGACCTGGTCACGCGCGGCCTGGTCGCGACCGACGGCGAGCCGGCCATCGACGGCATTTATCGGCTAAAGCAGTAGGCAGCCCCATCCCCGTTCGTCCCCGCGCAAGCGGGGACCCAGGGCCAATGCTCGTGATGAGCGACAATGCTCCTGGATTCCCGCTTTCGCGGGAATGAGCGGAATTTGCTTTACCGCCTTCGCTTCGGCGGCGGCTTCTTCTTCGGCACCGGCTTCTTCTCAGGCTCGGGCCGCTGCGGTGCCGACATCGCGTCGTCCATGGCGTCGTCGATATCGCCGAGCAGCGCGATCAGCCGCTTGGCATTGGCGCCGAAGTCGCGGTTGCCGTAGCGCGAGGCCGAGCGCGCGTCGATGCGCGTGCCCTGGCCGACGGCGCTCACGCGCACAACCACGTCGTCGCGGAAGCCCATGATGAAGGTGCGCGCCACCGCCTCGATCTCGCCGGGACGCTGCGGCGTCGGCGGCAGCGCGTCGACGATGTGCCATTTGCGTTTGGTGACCACCTTGAGCGCCACGTTATAGGCGAGCGTCGCAGGCGCATCGTATTCGAGCGCCTCGACGTCGGGATAGAATTTCTGCTGCAAGGCGGCAAAGCGCGCGCCCGGGTAGGCGTTGCTGCCGCGCGGCCTTAAGCGCGCCAGCACGTCGAAGCGCGGCGGATTGGCCGCATCGGTGGTGATGTCGTTGATCGGCGGCAGCTTATAGCCGCGATAGGCGAGGTAGCCCGGATAGACGAGCAGGATGGCGCCGAGCGCGAGGCCGAGCGCGGCGCGGCCGATGCCGGCGTAGCCCTCCCGCCAGATCGCCACGAAAGCGGCGAAGGCGAACAAGATGGCGAGCGCGGCGAAAACCAGCGCGGCGCCGAACGTGGCGAGCGCCGGCTCGATTTCCAGGAAGCCGCCGCGCACGATCAGGATCGACAGGATCACCACCACGAAGGCGAACCAGCCGAAGCGGGCCGACCAGGCCGCCAGCTTGGACATCGGCACGTCGAAAACCGGGCCGCGCGCCATCGCTCTCATAAGGACTTTCCCGCACCGAACGCCGCCATAGGCATCGTGGCTCAGGCATAAAGGCTGCCCGGGGCGGAAGCAATAACACCGCCTTTCCGAGATGTTTCCAATGGGCAAGATCGTTGCAACCCGCTCTTAACGCGGCGGCGCCTAGCCTCGGTGGGCTCGGCTTGTCGAGAGGTGCTTGATGGCGGCGCGTGCGGCTCAACTGTTCTGGCGCGATATGCGGCTGGTCGGCATGCTGCTCGCCTGGGCCGCCTTCGGCACCGCGGCCGTGCTCTATTTCAGCGTCACGGCGCAGCGCGCGGGGCCCGCGCCCGCCGGGCCAACCTTGAGCGACGCGGCGCTCTTTACCGGCTCGATCGTGGTGGTGCCGCGCAGCGGTCACGACTGCTGGAAGATGATGCTCGACAACCGCACCGGCCGCATGTGGGAGGACGGCTACCTCGCTTGCGATCTGGCGCTCGGCGTGCCGGCCGAAAAACGCGCCGACGAGGGCAAGCGTGCCGGCCGCCTGCAGGCGATCGGCGCCTCATTTCGCGACAACCGCTGAGCGCCGCCTTATTCGCCGGTCAACACGCGCCCGTAGCGGTCGGGTTTGAGCTCGGTGAACCACATGTTGCCGTCCGGCCCCTGCACGATGCGATGCATCACCGCCTTGCGCGTCGGCACCTCGTAGAAGGTGAAGCTGAGCGTGTCGGACGGCTTAGCGGTGAGGATCGCCTTGCCGATCTTGACGATATGGTCGGGCCCCGGCGGGTCCGGCTTGTTCGGGTCGACATATTGCTGCGTCCACAGATTGCCTTCGGAATCGAACGCGAGCCCCGCCAGGATCACGTTCGTCTGCCGCTTCGGCACGGCGAACTCGGCGATGTGCCCTTGCGCGTCGATACGCGCGACTTTGTTGCCGGCCTCTTCGGAAAACCACATGCCATTTCCATGGGGATCGGGCACGATCGCGATCGGCCGCGCGTTCTGCGTCGGGATGGCAAACTCGCCGATCCTGCCGTCGGCGGTCACGCGGCCGATCTTGCTGCCGGTCAATTCGGTGAACCACATGTTGCCGTCGGGACCGGCCGCGATATAGATCGGCGTCGCCTGTTGCGTCGGCAGCGCGAAATTGACCGGCTTGCCGCCCGGCGGGATTTTCCCGACCGCATTTTTCATCTTGGCGGCGAACCACAGCGTCTTGCCGTCGGGCGCCACGCCCAACCCGTGCGGATCGGCGTCGACCGGGGTGGTCGCGACGATCTTGCCGCTTCCCGGATCGAGCTCGACGACGGCGTGCCCGTCCTCCAGCGTCACGAACAGACGCCCGGCCTTATCGAACGCGATGCCGTGCGGGGCGCTGCCCTTCGGCATGGCGAAGTATTTCGCCGCGCCGGCAAGCGACACCTCGGCCACGCCGTCGTAGTTCGGCGCGGTGATCCAGAAGTTCTTGCCGCCGTTGCGGTTGAAGGTGATCTCGTGCGTCGAGCCCTGCTTGTCCGCCGGCGCGGCCGCCTTGCCCGGCCAGGCGAGCGGCGTGTCGGTCACGCACGTGGCGCCGGTACAGGCCGCGCTGGCGCTTGCCGGCAGGGCCGCCAGCATGGTGAGGGCAAGGAAGGTCACGGCGGATGATCGAAACATGATGGGGCCCCGCGGAATGGATGGCAGCGGAAGCCACAACTATAGAGAGCTATAATATAAAATACAACTTTATATAGAGAGCGCTGTGCCCGCGCCGGGAACGGGTTAGACGTCCACGCGTACCGATGCGTTGGTGCCGCAGGCAGAAACCGGCAAAATCACCTGCGTCCGACATCCCCGTTGCGGCCGGTTGTCACCCGGCGCGGGCAATCGCGTAAACGGCCGGGCGCCGGCCGCGGTTCCTATCCTCCCGCGAGATCCTCGAGCGCCACCCAGCGCCCTTGCGCCGCGCTCTGCGCGCAGGCCTCGGCCAGCGCCACGTCGCGGATGCCGGCGGCAAGGTCGCTCGCGAGCGGCGCATCGCCGGCCACATGGCGCAGGAAGCGCTCCCAGCCGACCCGGTAGGGATTGGTGTAGGGCCCGGCCGCCGGAACCTCTTGCCAGTCGGCGCGGTAATCGGCGCCGATATCGGCGTTGACGTTGAAATGGCGGATGGCCGGCGTGTCGACTGCGCTCTGCGCCCAGCAGCGGTGCAGCCCGGCGACCGCCGATCCGCCGCTGCCGTCGATCTGCAGGGTCACCAGGTCGTCGCGGCGCACGCGCGTCGCCCAGGAGCAGACGATGGTGCCGAGCGCGCCGCTTTGCAAGCTCGACCAGCGTCACCGCCGAGTCGTCGACGTCGACCGCGAAGCGCTTGCCTTGTTCGTCGACGCGCTGCGGCTGCGCGGTCGTCTTGGCGCTCGCCACCCGCCGGATCGGACCGAGCAGGCTTTCGATCAGGTAGCGCCAGTGCGGATACATGTCCAAGGTCAACCCGCCGCCGCCGCTGCTCCTGTAGTTCCAGCTCGGCCGCTGGCTTGCCCGCTCGGCGCCGTCGAACACCCACCAGCCGAATTCGAGCCGGAAGCCGGTGACGCGGCCGAAGAAATTATCGCGCGCGAGCCCGGCGAGCTTCTGCATGCCGGGCAGGAACATCTTGTCCTCCACCGCGCCGGCTTTCAGCCCGCGCGCCTGCGCGGCTGCGAGCAGCGCGCGGCCTTGCGCCACCGTCGGCGCCACCGGCTTCTCGGTGTAGATGTGCTTGCCGGCGGCGATCGCCTTGCTCAGTGCCGCCACGCGCTGCTCGGTCGCCGCCGCGTCGAAGAACACGTCGTATCCGGGCGCCGCCAGCGCGGCGTCGAGATCGGTCAGCCAGCGCTCGGCGCCGCACTGCTTGGCGATTTCTTTCAGCCGCGCCGCGTTGCGCCCGACCAGGAGCAGGCGCGGCATGATGCGGTCGCCGCCGTGGCTAAGCCCGCCTTCCGCGCGGATCGGCACGAGCGCATTGGCCAGGTGCTGGGTCGAGCCGATGCGCCCGGTCGCGCCGTTGACGATGATGCCGATGTCGATGACTGCCATTGCGCGTCTTTCCGTTCGGGCCCGAGGGAGTATGATGGCGCGCGCGCCCGCGCAATAGAGGTCTTAGTTCGTGCCCCGCCACATCGTCTGCCTCACCTTCGACTTCGACACCCAGTCCGGCTTCATCGCCCGCGGCATGACCACGCCGACCCCCTTGTCGCGCGGTGAGTTCGGCCGCATCGGCGCGCTGCGCCTGCTCGATTTCCTGAAAAGCCGCGGCATCCAATCGACCTGGTTCATCCCCGGCTTCACCATCGAGAGCTGGCCGCGCGAATGCGAGGCGGTGCTCGATGGCGGCCACGAGATCGGCCATCACAGCTGGGCGCATATCCCGAACGCGGCGCAGACGCGCGAGGAGGAAGAAGCCGACTTGATGCGCGCCAACGCAGCGATCGCGAAGCTGACCGGCGCCAAGGCGCGCGGCTACCGCTCGCCGGCCTGGGACCTGAGCGAACACACGATCGACCTGTTGATCGCGCACGGCTTTACTTACGATTCGAGCCTGATGGGCGCCGACTATCGCCCCTATCGCGCGCGCCGCGGCGACGTCGCCAAACTCAACGAGCCGTTCCGCCCGGGCGAGGAGACCGCGCTGATCGAAATGCCGATCAGCTGGTCGCTCGACGACTACCCGCATTTCGAATTCGTGCGCACCTCATCGAGCGTTCTCGCCAGCATGCAGGCCCCGCGCGCCGTCATGCAGAGCTGGCTCGACGAGTTCCGCTACATGAAGAAGTCGGTCGACTGGGGCGTGCTGACCTATACCATGCACCCTTACGTGATCGGCCGCGGCCAGCGCATGCTGGCGCTGGAAGACCTGGTCGCGGCGCTTAGCCGTGAGGGCGCCGTGTTCATGACCATGGAGCAGGCGGCCAAAGAAGCGAAGGAGCAACTGTCGTTATGACGATGACCGACACGGAAGCAACGTCGATCGCCCCGCACGAGCGCGCCGTGCTCGACTGGCTGGCATCGCAGGGCGAGGCCATGCAGGCGCTGCTTGCCGAACTCGTCAACATCGACAGCGGCTCCTACAACAAGGCCGGCGTCGACCGCGCCGGCGAAGCGATTCTCCGCTTCCTCGATGCGCACGGCGTCGCCCACGAGACCATCCCGAATGAAACTTACGGCGATTGCATCCGCGCCACGGTCGGCGTTGGCGAGGGCCGCACGATCCTCTTGATGGGCCACCGCGACACCGTGTTTCCCGACGGCGAGGCGGGCCGTCGGCCCTTCACCGTGCGCGAGGGGCGCGGGCACGGTCCGGGCGTGTGCGACATGAAGGCCGGCCTCACGATGAATGCTTTCGTCGCCGCCGCGCTGCAGAAATTCGGCGGCGCGCCGGCGCCGCTGGTCATGCTGGTGACCGCCGACGAGGAGATCGGCTCGCCGTCCTCGCGCGCCGCGATCGAGCGCGAGGCAAAACGCGCCGCGCTGGTGCTCAACGCCGAGCCCGGCCGCCCGGAGAACGCCGTCGTCACCGGCCGCAAGGGCGGCGTGTTCATGCGCTTCACCGTGACCGGCAAGGCCGCCCATGCCGGCGCCAATTTCGAACAGGGCGCGAGCGCCATCGCCGAAATCGCGCACAAGATCGTGGCGCTGCAGGCGCTCACCGATTTGGACAAGGGCGTCACGGTCAATGTCGGCGTGGTGCAGGGCGGGCAGACCATCAACACGGTGGCGCCCTCGGCGCGCGGCGAGGTCGAGTTCCGTTACGTCAAGCCGCAGGACCGCGTCGCGACGCTCGACAAGATCAAGGCCATCATGGCGCGCGCGACTGTGCCGGGCACGAGCGCTTCGCTCGATGTCTACGCGGAGTTCTTTCCGCTGGTGCAGACGCCGGAAGCCAAACGCCTGTTCGAGCTCTACGCCGCGTGCGGCCGCGCGCTCGGCCAGACGGTGACGGACGTGTTCACCGGCGGCTGCTCGGATGCCGGCTTCTCGGCCGCGGCCGGCGCGCCTACTTTGTGCGCGACCGGCCCGATCGGCGGCCGCGCCCACAGCCCGGACGAGTGGGTCGAGTTGGCGTCGCTGGTGCCGCGCGCGCAGGCGCTGGCGCTCACGGTGCTGCGCGGCGGGGCGTTCATTAGCTCTTGAGTTTTATCGAAACGATGCGGCGGGCACGGCGCGCTCCCTCTCCCCATCCGAACTCGGGTTTACCCGAGTTCGGCACTTAACATGGTCGAAGTCGGATATATCCGACTTCGACTGGGGAGAGGGCTGGGGTGAGGGGGCTCCGAGATTTTCTTGAGGCTGTAACCCTCACCCGGCGCACCATAGCGCGTCGAAGGCGCGCGTGGACGCGCTTATGGTGCGCCGACCTCTCCCTATGGGAGAGGTGAAGCGAGCTTGTGGCTCGATCCGATTGGCGCTGTAACGATCTTTGCTGGCGTCCAGAGTGAATCGCTACTCCGCCGCCTCCTGTGGCAGCCGGTAATCCTTGAACTGCTGGCGCAACGTCACCTTCTGGATCTTGCCGGTCGCCGTGTGCGGGATCTCGTCGACGAAGGCCACGTCGTCCGGCATCCACCATTTGGCGATCTTGCCCTGCATGAATTCGAGGATTTCCTCCTTGGTGGCTTTCTCGCCCTTCTTCAGCACGATCACCAGCAGCGGCCGCTCGTCCCATTTCGGGTGCACGACGCCGATGACGGCGGCTTCCGCTACCTTCGGATGGCCGACCGCCAGGTTCTCCAGGTCGATCGAGGAAATCCACTCGCCGCCCGATTTGATCACGTCCTTGGCGCGGTCGGTGATCTGCATGTAGCCGTATTCGTCGACAGTGGCGACGTCGCCGGTGTCGAACCAGCCGTCCTTGCCGAAGGCCGGATCGTCGTCGACCCGGTAATAGGCCTTGGCCACCGCCGGCCCGCGCACTTTCAGCCGGCCGAAGGTCTTGCCGTCCCAGGGCAGCTCCTTGTTGTGGTCGTCGGTGATCTTCATCTCGACGCCGAACGGCGCGGTGCCCTGCTTCTGCTGCACGTCGAGCTTTTCTTCCCCGGTCAGCTTGGCATATTCCGGCTTGAGCGAGCCGAGCGTGCCGAGCGGGCTCATCTCGGTCATGCCCCAGGCGTGGATCACCTCCACGCCGTAGCTGTCCTGGAACACCTTGATCATGGCGCGCGGGCAGGCCGAGCCGCCGATGATCACCTTCTTCAGATAAGGCAGCTTGGCGCCGGTCTTCTCCAGGTCCTGCAGCAGCATCAGCCACACCGTCGGCACGGCGGCGGTGCAGGTCACCTTGTAGTCGGTGAGCAGCTGATAGATCGAGGCGCCGTCCATCTTGGCGCCCGGCATCACGATGTTCGCGCCCACCATCGGGCAGGTCAGCGCCAGGCCCCAGGTATTGGCGTGGAACATCGGAACCACGGGCAGGATCACGTCGCTCGACGAAATGCCCATGGCGTCGGGCAGCGCCGCGATCATGGTGTGCAGCACGTTGGAGCGGTGCGAATAGAGCACGCCCTTCGGATTGCCGGTGGTGCCCGAGGTGTAGCACATGCCGGCGGCGGTATTTTCGTCGAACTGGTGCCACTGGAAGTCGCCGTCCAGGTTGCCGATCCAGTCCTCATAGGCGATGGCGTTTTTCAACGACGTTTGCGGCATATGCGCGCCGTCGGTGAAGATGACGTAGCGTTCGATGCTCGGCAGCTTGTCGGCGAGCTTTTCCAGCAGCGGCACGAAGGTGAGGTCGGTCATCATCACGCGGTCTTCGGCGTGGTTGACGATCCAGGCGATCTGGTCGGGGAACAGGCGCGGATTGACCGTGTGGTAGATGGCGCCGACGCCCATGATGCCGTACCAGGACTCCAGATGCCGCCAGGTGTTCCAGCCCAGCGTCGCCACCCGGTCGCCCAGCTTGATGCCGTCCTTCTCCAGCCGCTGCGCCACTTTCAGGGCGCGCTGGCGGATTTCGGCATAGGTGGTCTCGTGCATCGGGCCTTCGATCGAGCGGCTGACGATCTTGCGCCCGCCATGCTGAATGGCGGCGTGGTCGAGCACGCGATGGCACAACAGCGGCCAGTCCTGCATCAAGCCAAGCATGGCGAATTCCCTCCTTGACGCGCGTTTCTTCGCGTTTTTTTGGACCGGCGCCCCTCGCCCGCCAGCCATTAAGTTAGCTTGTGTGCTGCCGGGCGCAAGCGCCGGCTGGACCCCGGAAATGCCGCATTCTTTACCCGACATCGCCGCCATGCGGCTCGTATTGGCAGTGCTGGCACTGGCGGCGGTCGGGCAGGGCCATGCCGCGGCAGAAAAAGTGCCGTTGCCGCGCCCGCGCCCGCCGATCTGGGCCGAGCCGCACAGCTTTGCCGAGGCGGTGGCAGGACTCGATTTCGACCCCAAAGACGTCTCCAGCGCCCTCACGCCTTGCGACCGGCGCCTTGCCGGCATGGCCGAAATCGCCGCCCTGCCGCGGCTGATCGGACCCGGCGCCTGCGGCGGCCGCGATATGGTCGAATTGAAATCCGTGCGCCTGCCCGGCGAGGGTCAAAAGGGCCGAAAGGCACAGGTAGCAATCGCGCCGGCGCCAATTTTGCGCTGCGATATGGCAGAGTCGCTGGCCGCCTGGGTGCGCGAGGCCGCCGCCCCCGACGTGAAGGCGGCCGGCTTCATTTTGCGCACCGTCGACACCTATGACGACTACGAGTGCCGGACACGCAATCGCCGGCCTGGCGCCAAGCTGTCCGAACACGGCAAGGGCAACGCCGTGGACGTGCGCGCCTTTACGCTCGGCAACGGCCGCCATATCGCGCTCACCGACGTCACCGTGGACAAGGCGCTGCGCGAGAAGCTGCGCGATTCCGCCTGCCAGCGCTTCACCACCGTGCTCGGCCCCGGCGCCGACCCCTACCACTCGAGCCACATCCATCTCGACATCGAGGCGCGCCACAACGGCTACCGCATCTGCCAATGGGAGGTGCGGGTGCCGCCGCCGTCGCCCAAGCCCGGCGACGTGGTCAAGGTTCCGCTGCCGCGGCCGCGGCCGGCCATTGCGGCGGCAAAACCACGATGATCGATACTCACCCGATACTGATCTGGTCGTATCTGTTAGCGCCTCCTTGCACCCATTAACCGTGCCGGCAGGCTTAATCTCGCTTCCACTTTCCCTTCACAGTTCACAGTCTATCTGCGCGCCATGAGCATCCCTCAAGCGCGCGACAGCCTGGCGCGGCCGCCGTCCCTGATCCGGCCGGTGACCCGGCGCGGCCTGCTCAAGGCGGGCCTCGGCGCCGCCGGGCTCGGCCTGTTGACGCCCGCCACCGCCGCTTACGCCGCCGCCGAGGCCGCCCACGACCTGGTCGTCACGCACTACAAGCTGACGCCCCCGAATTGGCCCGCCGGCCGCCGCCTCACCGTCACCGTGATCGCCGACCTGCATTCCGGCGGCCCCAATATGGGCCACGCCCGCATCGCCGAGGTGATCGACGCCGGCAACGCGCTCAAAAGCGACCTGATCGTGGTGCTGGGCGATTATGTCGCCACCCACCCCTTCGTCACCGAGCATGTGCCGCCAGCCGCCTGGGCGGCCGCGCTCAAGCGGCTGAGCGCCCCGCTCGGCGTTTATTCGGTCGCCGGCAATCACGACTGGTTCGACATCGCCACCGTGCGCAAGGCCTTCGCCGATGTGCGGCTGCCGCTGATGGAAAACGACGCCGTGCTGCTGGGCGAGCCCGGCCGCCGCTTCTGGCTGGCGGGGCTGGGCGACCAGCGCGCCCATCAGATCGGCCCCGACACCTTCATCGGCGAGGACGATCTCCCCGGCACGCTTGCCCAAATTACCACCGACGACCCCGTGATCCTGCTGGCGCACGAGCCCGACATCTTCCCGAAGGTGCCCGAGCGCGTCGCGCTCACCATCGCCGGCCACACCCATGGCGGTCAGATCCGCCTGCCGCTCATGCCGCCGCTGTGGACGCCGTCGGACTACGGCGCCCGCTATTGCTACGGTCACATCACCGAGCGCGGCCGCCACCTCATCGTCTCCGCCGGCCTCGGCTGTTCCAAGGTGCCGCTGCGGCTGGGCGTGCCGCCGGAGATCGTGCGCATCGAGCTCGGCGTGTAGCGCCCGTCATTGCCGGGCCGCCGCGCAAGCGGCGTGACCCGGCAATCCATCGCTTTCGCGATGAAAGTTGGCTGCGCGGATCAAGCCCGCGCATGACGCCGGCGACAAAAAAAACGGCGCCGCAATGGGCGCCGCTTCGATGTTCTGCCCGCCAAATCCCGCTACATCGTGCCGACGCCGCGCGAGGCCATCAGGCGCTGCGGGTTGTACGGCGAATCGCCCTGGCCCGGCGCCAGCACCACCACCACCGTGCCGACCTTCGCCCGCTTGTAGAGGTCGATGACGTCCTCGTTGGTCATGCGGATGCAGCCCGACGAAATGGCATGGCCGATATATTCCGGCTGGTTGGTGCCGTGGATGCGGTAGAGCGTGTCCTTGTGGCCGTTGAAGAGATAGAGCGCGCGCGCGCCCATCGGGTTCTGCGGACCGGGGCCGACATAGGCCGGGACGTCGAGCCGCGCGCGCTCGCCGGCAGTCGGCGTCCAGGACGGCCATTCCGTCATGCGCCCGACCTTGGCGACGCCCGACCAGGCCAGCGCTTCGTCGCCTACGGTCACGCCGTAGCGGATCGCCTTGCCGTGCGGCAGCACGTAATAGAGGTAGCGCGCGTCGCTATCGACCACGATCGTGCCGGGCTCTTCCTTGCGATGATAGTCGACGATGTGCCGCTTATAGGCGTCCGGGATCGTCGCCTTTTCGTAGGGCGCCGCCGCCAACAGCTTCTTGTCACGCTGCGTCAGATTGGCTTCCGACGCCGGCTGCAGCGTCGATTGCATGCACCCGCCGAGCAGGACGCCGATGCTCAGCACCAACAACAACCCGCGAACGGCCATTTTTCTTCGCCTTTTCTCCAGTCGCCCTGGTTTGGCGCCCACCGCAAATAACCCCGTGCGGCAATTAACCGAAAAGGGCGCCCCGGCGCCACGGTTTCCCGCTTGTTCACAGACCCTTGCTGTGGACCTGTGGCAAGATTGCCTCACATTGCGGTCCGGCCCGGCAGGCTGGCCGAGAACCGCAGATTGTACTTTGCCGCCAAGACGTTAACGGTTGGTTTACCTTAACGCGCGGTATATGCGCCGCCCGCGCCGGCCCGGCCGTCCGTCGGACCCGGCCCGGTGGCAAGATGCGCAGGCGCCGGCCTGAGAAATGTCAATGAACGGCTGAAAAAGATGCGCAATTCCGCCCCAGTCGGCAGCCAAGACTACGGGCATCGAGCAGACGCCAAAACGGCGTTGAAGACGACGGCGACCATGCGGGCGACCAAGAGGCACACCAAGAGGCACACAATGAGCGCGACCAAGGGCACGGAGCAGGGGCAAGACTCCGGCCACCAAAACTCCGGCTACCAGAATTTTCGGTTAGACGAACGCTACGGCAAGATCGGCATTTCGGCGGTAGCCGCGGCCATGTGCCACAAGGGCGAGCAGCGCAAGGTGCGCAAACAGCGCCGCAGCGACTTCGTCTACGACTGCGACTGACGCCAAAGCCCAGCCGGCGCTGGCGCCGGCCCGACGCTTTCCGTTCAATCTGCAAACAACCTGATCGTAAAAGACTTGGCGGCGCGCGCGCCCCGCAACGGGCGTGCGCACGCGCTTGGGCGGTTGGCTTTGGGCGATTGGCTTTGGGCGATTAGCTGTTGTCTTGCGGGACGCCGCATGTTCGGATTGTGCGGGGGAAAGACGGCGCTTGCCGGCGCATCGCGCGACGTGGGGGAGTTTCATGCTTTCGGTCTATGTTCCGCGCGGCACGCAGCTTGCCCGCGTCGCGGCCGAGGCGGCCGACGAGGCCCCGCCCGACGCCGCCGTCTGGATCGATCTCGTCACGCCCACCTTGCAGGAAGACAAGCTGGTCGAGCGCCTGCTCGGCGTCGCGGTGCCGACGCGCGAGGAGATGCAGGAGATCGAGATCTCGAGCCGGCTCTATGTCGAGAACGGCGCGCGTTACATGACCGCGACGCTGATGTGCCATTCCGACAGCGCCACGCCGAAAACCACGCCGGTCACCTTCATCCTGGCCGGCCACCGCCTCATCACCGTGCGCTACGACGAGCCGCGCCCCTTCGCCATGGTCGAGCACAAGCTCGGCCGCCAGTGCCCGCCCAAGATCGCCGGCGAGACCGTGATGATGGACCTGCTCGACGCGGTGATCGACCGCGCCGCCGACATCCAGGAGCGCGTCGGCGCCGAGATCGACCAGATCTCGCATACGATCTTCGAGCCGGACGCCGACATGGAGCCGCCTTCCTACAACGACGTGTTGAAGGCGCTCGGCCGCAAGGGCGACCTGACTTCGAAGGTGCGCGAGAGCCTGGTGTCGATCGGCCGCCTGCTCATCTTTCTCGGCCACGAGGCGGAGGCGATGAAATGGCCGAAGGAGACGCGCGCGCATCTGCAGTCGATGCAGCGCGACGTGCTCTCGCTCACCGACCACGCGAGCTATCTGACCAACAAGATCACCTTCCTGCTCGACGCCATGCTGGGCGTGGTCAACATCCAGCAGAACGCCATCATCAAGATTTTCTCGGTCGCCGCGGTGGTGCTGATGCCGCCCACGCTGGTCGCCTCGATCTACGGCATGAACTTCAAGCACATGCCCGAGCTCGACTGGCATTTCGGCTATCCGCTGGCGATCCTGGTGATGATCGGCGCGGCGGTGGTGCCGTATATGTATTTCAAGTGGAAGAAGTGGCTGTGATCTGACGCGCGGCGCGGCTTCTTATCCCTCCCCCGCGTGCGGGGGAGGGTGGCGCGCGGAACGCGCGCCGGGTGGAGGTGTTCGGTGAGGCCATAGCCTCACGTGTAAATGAGCAATCGATAATGAATAATCAACTCGGCATTCGAAATATGACCCGGAAAGAAGTGAATCAGCTCGTGGGCTGGGCAGCCCAGGAAGGCTGGAATCCTGGACTGCATGACGCTGAGGTATTTTGGGCAACGGACGCCGATGCGTTTATCGCAGCCGAGCTGGATGGCGAGTTGATTGGCGGCGGCGCCATAATTTCCTACGCTGGCGAATTCGGCTTTATGGGCCTTTTCATCGTCCGTCCGAAGTTCCGTGGGCACGGCTACGGAAACACGCTTTGGCATGCCCGTCGTGAGCGACTGCTCGGCAGGCTGCATCCGGGCGCAACTATCGGAATGGATGGTGTATTCGAAATGCAACCTTACTACGCCAAGGGCGGGTTTATCTTCTCGCACCGCGACATTCGATACCGAGCCGATATTCCGGGCCAAGTTGAAAATTTGGCGCGCAGCGGCGATCAGATCGTTCCAATAAGCAAAGTGCCTTTCGATCAGCTTGCCGAGTATGATCGGACATGCTTTCCCGGCCCGCGCCCGCTCTTCCTAAGGGCTTGGATTGCCCAATCTGATGCGCTGGCCCTTGGCTGCATACGCGAAGCGAAATTGTGCGGATATGGAGTTGCCCGCCGTTGTCTGGAGGGATGCAAGATTGGGCCGCTGTTTGCCGACGATTTGCCAGCGGCTTCGACACTCTACGCACACCTCGCTAAGTTTGCATCCGGCCAGCCGCTGTTTGTCGATGTCCCCGAAAACAATCCCGATGCGCTTGAACTGGTCAGGCGTTACCAGATGATCGAGGTCTTTGGCTGTGCACGAATGTACTTAGGTCCGGCGCCTGATGTCGCGCACCATCGTATATATGGCGTCACTACCTTTGAATTAGGCTAAAACTACCTTGCGAGCGAATTTGCTTCGATCGCCGGTGTTCATTTTGTTTCCCCAGTGGCTACGAACATTGGTCCGGTGAGTGTCGTAAGGCGGACACGCGCTCTGTGTCGGCAACTTGGCAGTTTTATTCTTGCAGGCCGACGTCGATGTTTAGACATTTGTCCCGCCGCCAGCGCCGCCAGAATAAAATACTAGGATAATAGTCAAATTTCCGCCACAATACCCCTGCATATAATCCTTGCCTTGCTCGTCGAGGGGCGTCGTCGCGAGACGTTCGCACGATGGAGCAACGGGAAGGGCGGGTGGCGGAGATGCGCCATCCTCCTTCCAGGGCCGGTGCCCGCGAAAGCGGAGCCGGTTGGCGCGGCGCCCGCGGGCGGGGCTCGTAACCCCGCACTCGGGCGGCGCCGGGGCTCCGCCCGGGGTCACTACGGACCCCTGCCAGGAGCTGGCTGACGACGGGCCGTTCGCGTTGAGCGGTCCGTGGGCAAAGGCGCGCGGCTCGGCGCCGGAAAATGCCGCAGGTGGAGCGCCGAGAGGCGCCCCGCCGCCGATCGCAAGGCGGCGGGGGCACGCCTCGCAAGCGTGCCGGGCGGCTTCGCCAGCCGCTCAGAGGGGTAACGCAAACCCCTCGCGTCTTTCGGCGCTCCGCTCCCCTCACTGGGGAGCCGAGAAGGAAAGAGGGCGCTACCCCGCGCCGACCAAACCAACAGGGGCGGCGGAGCGTTGGCTTTTTATCCCTCCCCTGAAAGGGGAGGGTGGCTGCGAGCGTCAGCGAGCAGCCGGGTGGGGTTTGGTCTCAGTCATCGCAACAATCGGCCCCCACCCGCCGCGCGCAAGAGCGCGCGCCACCCTCCCCCGCAAGCGGGGGAGGGATAAGAAGGAAACCTCACACATGCTGCCCGCCGTTGATGTGAATCTCCGCGCCGTTCACGTAACTCGACGTCTCCGTGCACAGCACGTAGATGATCTTGGCCACCTCGTCGGGCGTGCCGAGCCGCTGCAGCGGGATTTGCTCGACGATTTTTTCGGTGCCCGGCGACAGGATCGCGGTGTCGATCTCGCCCGGCGCGATCGCGTTGACGCGGATGCCGAGCCGGCCGAAGTCGGACGCCATCTCGCGCGTCAGCGAAGCGAGCGCCGCCTTCGAGGTCGCATAGGCCGCGCCCGCGAACGGATGCACGCGCGAGCCGGCAATGGAGGTCACGTTCACCACCGAGCCCTTGGCCGCCCGCAGCTGCTCGATCAGCCCGCGTGCCAGCATGATCGGCGCGAAGAAGTTGACCTGGAACACCTGGTGCCACACCTCGGTCGCGGTCTCGATCGAGCCCATGCGGCTGCCGCCGTCGCCCTTGGGCGAGATGGCGGCGTTGTTGACCAGCGCGTGCAGCTCGTTGTGGTCGAGCCGGTTCTTGATCTCCTCGATCGCCTGCACGGTGTTGGCTTCGTCGGCAAGGTCGACCTGGATGTGGTCTTCCGGGCCGGCATCCCACGGGCAATTTTCCGGGAACGGATGGCGCGAGCAGGTGATCACGCGCCAGCCGGCGGCCGAGAAGCGCTTGACCGTGGCGTGGCCGATGCCGCGGCTCGCTCCGGTCAGGAGCAGCGTGCGGCGCGGCTGGTTGGGTTGCGAGGTCGGCATTGCGGTCCTTGCTAATCCCTCACCGTTCGTCCCCGCGAAAGCGGGGACCCAGGGCGGCGGATCATCACCCGACGTGCATGGCTCTGGATTCCCGCTTGCACGGGAATAAGCGGAGAATAGCGCACATATGCATTTTACCTCACGGATAAAGCCGCGTCTTGCGCCAGGCCGCGCTGGGCGCATCGCGGGTGAACACGACGCGGTCGTGCAGGCGGAACGGCCGTTCCTGCCAAAACTCGATTTGCCTCGGCACGATGCGGTAGCCCGACCAATGCGGCGGCCGCGGCACCTCGCCGAGCGCGTATTTCGCGGCGTAAAGCGCGATCTGCTTCTCGAAGGCGAGCCGGCTTTCCAGCGGCGCCGACTGCTTGCTGGCCCAGGCGCCGATCTGCGCCTGCTTGGGGCGGCTGGCGAAATAGGCGTCGGCCTCGGCCGCGCTCACCGGCTCGACAGGCCCGCGCACGCGCACCTGGCGATTGGAGCTTTTCCAATGAAACACCAGCGCGGCGGCCGGCTTGGCGGCGAGTTCCCGGCCCTTCTGGCTTTCCATGTTGGTGTAGAACACGAACCCCCCGTCATCGACGCCCTTCAACAGCACCATGCGGGCATTGGGCGCGCCGTCGGCGTCGACGGTTGCCAGCGTCATCGCGGTCGGATCGCGCGGTTCCGCACCGGCGGCCTCGGCCAGCCAGGCGGTAAACAGCCGAAACGGCTCGTCGGCGGCGGTGAAATCACCACTCGTTAACCAGTTGGGGTGTTCAATCGGACGGGTGTCGGACATCCCTTGGAGCGCTCGCGTGGCCGGGGCAGTCGTTCGTATTTGGGGACCTTATAGTGGATGTGGGAGGTCGCGCCTATGGCGCGGGTTTGCCGCCGCATCGGCTATGCTTTTTGCGCTTTGCTCCGGCGGCTGCAGCCTGTCCTACCAGCTCGATTCCTTCTTCGGCAGCGGCTCCGATCCGCAGACCACCGGCGCGCTTGGGACGCCGCGCGCCAAGCCGGCGCAGCAGGCGCACAAGGTGCCGCCCGACGATCTGGCCTACGCCAGCGCCGCCGCCAGCGAAGTGCTCCGCCGCAACGAGAAGAACGCCAGCCTGCCTTGGGAAAATCCGCACAGCGGCGCGCGCGGCACCGTGACGCCGATCGCCTCGTCCTACAGCGAGGGCGGCCAGACCTGCCGCAATTTCCTGGCGAGCTACGTGCAGGGCCGCAACGAGGCCTGGCTCACCGGCGAGGCCTGCAAAGAGGGCAAGGACGCCTGGCAGGTGCGCAGCCTCAAGCCCTGGAAACAATCTTAGTCTTTCTGTCATTCCGGGACGGCGCGAAGCGCCGGGTCCGGAATCCAGAGCGACACAGAAACCGCTGCCCCTGGATTCCGGGCTCGTTCCGCTGGCGCGGACGGCCCGGAATGACAGGCTCCGCAATTGCATCCTGCCCGCAGGAACCCCACATTTAGTCTCGAGTCGCCGGCGGTTCCGTCGGCGAGGGGCATTTTCACGGAGACCGGCAAAGAATGCGCGACCCCTACCAGGTCCTGGGGGTAACGAAGAGTGCGAGCGAGGCGGAGGTGAAGAGCGCCTACCGCAAGCTCGCCAAGAAGCTGCACCCCGACGCCAACAAGCACGATCCGAAGGCGGCCTCGCACTTCGCCGAGCTCAATGCCGCCTATGAGATCGTCGGCGACGACGATAAGCGCAAGGCCTTCGACCGCGGCGAAATCGACGCCGAGGGCAAGCCGCGCTTTCACGGCTTCGAGGGCGCCCATCCGGGCGGCGGCTTCCGGCAGGGGCCGGGCGGCGCGCATTTCGAAAGCTTCAGCTTCGGTCCCGACGGTTTCCAGCGCGGCGGCGGCGGCGGCGCCGGTGGCGGCGGTTTCGAGGATATTCTGCGCGACATGTTCGGCGGCGCGGCCCGCGGCGGCCGCGGCGGGCGGCGTGCGCATTTCGAGCCGGAGGACTTCGGCGGCCCCGCCACCGGCCAGGACCTGCACGCCTCGATCACCGTCGGCCTGACCGAAGTGGCCAAGGGCGCCAAGCGCCGCGTCCATCTTCCCACGGGTAAGGACATCGAGGTCAAGATTCCGGCCGGCATCGCCAGCGGGCAAACGATCCGGCTCAAAGGACAGGGCTGGCCGAGCGCCACCGGCAAGGCGGGCGACGCGCTGATCACCGTCAACGTCGCGCCGCATCCGCTGTTCAAGCCGGACGGCGCCGACCTGCGGCTCGATCTGCCGATCACGCTCTACGAGGCGGTGCTCGGCGGCAAGGTGCGCGTGCCGACGCTCGACGGCGCGGTGGAGCTCGCCATCCCCCCCGGCACCAACTCCGGCCGTACCTTCCGCCTCAAGGGCAAGGGCCTCAAGGCCAAAAGCGGCAGCGGCGACCTGCTCGCCACCGTGCGCGTCGTACTGCCGGAGGGCTCAGACGACGAGCTCAAGGAACTGATGACGAAATGGCGCGACGCCAAGCCTTACGATCCGCGCAAGGATCTCGGCTGATCACGATTTCTTCGTCGCGGCCTTGTCGACTTGGTCGTAGACCATCTTGCTGATGCGCTCGAGTCGCGCCCGCTCGGCCGGCCCGCTCACCACGAAGGCGCGTTTGTCGTCCACCCAGTAGTAGGCGGCGAAACGGCCGCCGCTCTTGAAGCGCAGCGCGCTCGCCGGCGCCTTCGCCTGCGAGCAGTAAACGGTGAACCGCTCGCCGGAGGCGCCCTCATACATGTAGAGCGCCGCCGCGTCGCCATGCGGTCCCGGCAGCAGGCGCCCGCCGACCAGCTTCAGCCCGATCGATTGCAGGTCGGGGATGTGCTGCGCGTAGCCGAGCCGCTTGGTGAGCCAGGCCGTCAGGTGCGGGCGTTCATTACCCGGCACCTCGACCGGATGGCGCACCTCGACCACGTAGAGCCGGTGCGCTTCCAGCGCGTCGGCGGTGAAGGTCTTGAAGCTGCTCGGCGTGGCGGTGGCGCCATGCGCCAACCAACCCGCGCCGCCCCCGACGACGAAGGCGAGAAGCGCGGCCGCCGCAACCGCGGCGAACGAACGCACGCCACGGCGTTCCTGCCGCATGATGCGGTCGAGCTTCAGCCGCGCCGGTACCGGCTCCGCCATCGTGCCGCCGTAGCGCGCGCGAATGGCGTCCGCCTGCGCACGCCAGGCGGCGACAATGGCGGCTTCGGCCGGATGCGCGTCGAGCCAACGGGCGATGGCCTCGCGCCGATCGTCCGGCAGTTCGCCGTCGACATAGGCGTGCAGCTCTTCCTCGCTTACGGGCAAATCGTTGTGGGTCATCGTTTCACCATGTCCGTCATTTCACCCGGCGCAGCGCCGGCCGTCCCCCGTCGAGATAGGTCTTGATCTGCGCGCGCGCGCGCGCAAGGCGCGACATCACGGTGCCGATCGGCACGCCCTGCACTTCCGCGACCTCGCGGTAGCTCAGGCCCTCCAGAACTACGAGCAGCAGCGCGGTGCGTTGCTCCTCCACCAAGAGCGCGAGCGCGCGCTCGATGTCGCGGCCGCCCGCTTCCGGTCCCGCCAGATCGGGCGCGTCGTTGTCGTCGATCGGCGACAGCGTGGGCCGGCGCGCGAGCGCGCGCAGCCGGTTGCGGTTGAGGTTGGTCAGGATCGTATAGAGCCAGCTCCTGACCTCGTCGCCCTCGAACAGATGCTCCGAGCGCAGCGCCCGCACCAGCGTGTCCTGCACCAGATCGTCGGCGATGTCGGCGTCCCGGGTCAGCGCGCGCGCGTAGCGGCGCAAGGCAGGGATAGCCGCCTCGACCTTCTGCCGGAACGTGGCCAAGCCCGCGCCTCCTGCCTCACCGTCAACAACCGACAAACCCCGGAAACCGCGATCATATTCCCGCAACGGCAAGGAATTAACAGTGTCGGCCCGCGCATGCACCCCCTTGCTTGATGGCCCCATGACCCTATGCCATAGGGTCGGGAAGGGCGGCCGGCCGTCACCGGCAAGCGGAGAAATCGCGATGCCGGAAACTGCGGGTCTGATGCGCGGCAAGCGCGGGCTGATCATGGGGGTGGCCAACAACCGCTCGATCGCCTGGGGCATCGCCAAGGCCTGCCGCGAGCATGGCGCGGAACTGGCTTTCACCTTTCAGGGCGACGCGCTGAAGAAGCGGGTGGAGCCGCTTGCCGCCGAAGTGGGCGGGATGGTGGTCGGCCATTGCGACGTCACCGCGCCGGCAACCCTCGATGCGGTATTCGAGCAAGTGCAATCGGCCTGGGGCGCGCTCGACTTCGTGCTGCACGCCATCGCCTTCTCCGACAAGGACCAGCTCGACGGCCGCTACGTCGACACCACCGAGGACAATTTCACCAAGACCATGTTGGTGAGTTGCTACTCGTTCACGGCGGTGGCGCAGCGCGCCGAAAAGCTGATGACCAACGGCGGCTCGATGCTCACGCTCAGCTATTACGGCGCCGAGAAATGGATGCCGCATTACAACGTCATGGGCCTCGCCAAGGCCGCGCTCGAGTGCTCGGTGCGCTACATGGCGGCCGACCTGGGCGTCAAGAACATCCGCGTCAACGCCATCTCCTCCGGGCCGCTCAAGACGCTGGCCGCCTCAGGCATCGGCGATTTCCGCTATATCCTGAAATGGAACGAGTACAACGCGCCGCTGCGGCGCAACGTGACGCTGGAGGACGTCGGCAAGACCGGCGTCTATCTTCTCTCCGACATGGCGAGCGGCGTGACCGGTGAGGTGCATCACGTGGATGCCGGCTACCACATCGTCGGCATGAAGCATCCCGACGCGCCGGACATCACGGTGAGCAAGGGCGAGTAGGCGCATTCGCCCGTCCCCCATCGCAAGAACGACATTTGATCATGGCCGCGCCCGTCATCTATTACATGCGGCACGGCGAGACCGATTGGAACGTCGAGCGCCGGCTGCAGGGCCGGCAGGACATTCCGCTCAACGCGCGCGGGCGCGCGCAGGGCGCCCATTGCGGGGAGATCCTGCGCGACCTGTTCGTGCAACGGAAAGCCGACCCGGCCGCGCTCGATTACGTCTCGAGCCCGTTGCAGCGCGCGCGGGCGACCATGGAACTGGCGCGCGCGGGCCTCGGCCTGCCGCCGCTGGATTATAGGGTCGACGCGCGGCTCACCGAAATATGCTTCGGGGAGTGGGAACGCTTCACGATCGCCGAACTGCACGAACGCGACCCGCAGCGCATCGCTCAGCGCGAGCACGACAAGTGGCATTTCGTGCCGCCGGGCGGCGAAAGCTATCGCATGGTGGCCGAGCGCATGCGCGAATGGCATGCGAGCATCATGCGCGACACCGTGGTGGCCGCCCACGGCGGCACCGCGCGCGGGCTGATGGCCATGCTCGGCATCGCCAAGCCGGCGGCGGCGCCGCTCATCGATATCGCGCAAGGCGTGATCTACGTGTTCGAAGGCGAGAAGCTGACGCGCTACGCGTGAACGCGGGCGCAAAAAAAAGACGGCCGGACATTACCGTCCGGCCGTCGAAGAGAGCGCGGGAGGTGCGCTCGAACCGGATCGCGCCTGACGGCGGCGACCCGATAAAGAATTACATCGACTTCTTCTTGGTGTCCTTCTTCATCGACTTCTTCGAAGACTTCTTCTTGGAAGTCTTCTTCGTCGACTTTTTCGTGGCCTTCTTCTTGGCCGCGAGCTCGTTGGAGGTCAGACTGGACTTCTTGTCCATCTTCTTCTCCATCTTTTTCTTGCTCGACTTCTTGGTGGCCTTCTTCTTGCTGGTCTTCTTCGCGGCCTTCTTCTTGGCCGAGAGCTCGTTGGAGATCAGGCTGGACTTCTTGGCCGGCTTCTTGGTCATCTTCTTCTTGCTAGTCTTCTTGGTGGCCTTCTTCTTGCTGGTCTTCTTCGCGGCCTTCTTCTTGGCCGAGAGCTCGTTGGAGGTCAGGCTGGACTTCTTGTCCGGCTTCTTCTCCATCTTCTTCTTGCTGGATTTCTTCTTGGTCGACTTCTTGGTCGACTTTTTGGTGGTCTTCGCTTTCTTCTTCGCCGCCAGCTCCTGCGTCGTCTTCATGACGCCGGTGGTCGCCGGGGTCGCGAGCGTCGGCAGGGTGGTCGCCGTCAGAAAGCCGACCGCGGTCGCGATGGCAATCAGTTTGCGCATGGTCGTTTGTCCTCTTGGGTCCATTCGATCTGGCAGGAGTTGACAGGATTCTGTCGATGCGCGGAGGTTTGCTTTCCGGCGGTTGTCCCCTCGCCAAGGCTTTCTGAATAGCCGAGCGGCTTTGCCCCCGCAATCGCAAAAATCGAAAAATGCTTTATTTTTCCGTAGCTTAACGGATGTTCAGCTTGCCATTAATCGCCGTTCAGCAAGCTGAATGTCCGTTCAGACTGTGCGCCTGCGGTGCGCCTTCGCAAGCCGCTTTGCCGTGCCGGCGTCCGCGCGCCGCCGCCTATTTGACCGCCGCCAAGGTGCGGGCTACCAAGCCCGCAACACGCGGAATGCTCATGTCATTCAATACGTTCGGCCATCTGTTCCGGTTCACCAGCTTCGGCGAGAGCCACGGGCCCGCCATCGGCTGCGTCGTGGACGGCTGCCCGCCGCGCATTCCGCTCGACGTTGTGGATATTCAGCGCGAGCTTGACCGGCGCCGCCCGGGTCAGTCGCGCTTCACCACGCAGCGGCAGGAGCCGGACAGCGTCAAGATCATGTCCGGCGTGTTCACCGACGAGACGACCGGCCGGCAGGTCACCACCGGCACGCCGATCATGCTCATGATCGAGAACGTCGACCAGCGCTCGCGCGACTATTCCGACATCAAGGACAAGTACCGCCCCGGCCACGCCGGCTACACCTACGACGTCAAATACGGAATCACCGACTATCGCGGCGGCGGCAGGGCTTCCGCGCGCGAGACCGCGGCGCGGGTCGCGGCCGGCGCCATCGCGCGCAAGATCGTGCCCGGCTTGAGCGTGCGCGCCGCGCTTGTGCAGATGGGCCCGTACGCGATCGACCGCTCGCGCTGGGACTGGAACGAGATCGGCAACAATCCGTTCTTCTGTCCGGACGCCCAGCAGGCCAAGTTGTTCGAGAGCTATCTCGACGAGGTGCGCAAGAGCGGCTCTTCCGTCGGCGCGGTGATCGAGGTGGTGGCGGAGGGCGTGCCGGCGGGCCTGGGCGCGCCGGTTTATGCCAAGCTCGATGCCGATCTTGCCTCCGCGCTCATGGGCATCAACGCCGTCAAGGGCGTCGAGATCGGCGACGGTTTTGCCACCGCCGCCATGCGCGGCGAGGACAATGCCGACGAGATGCGGGTCGGCAACGATGGCAAACCGCTGTTCCTGTCCAACCATGCCGGCGGCATTCTCGGCGGCATCTCGAGCGGCCAGGAGATCGTTTGCCGCTTTGCGGTCAAGCCGACTTCGTCGATCCTGACGCCGCGCAAGACGGTCGACCGCTACGGGCGCGACACCGAGGTCGTCACCAAGGGCCGCCACGACCCTTGCGTGGGTATCCGGGCGGTGCCGGTCGGCGAAGCCATGGTGGCGTGCGTGCTGGCCGACCATTATCTGATGCATCGCGGGCAAATGGGCGCCAATGCCGGCGAGGGGACGTCATGGCCGTTTCAGCCCGCGCGCTGATTTTCCGTCGTCGCGGGCGGGACGATGGACTCATTTTTGCCGTGACTGAGCCAGTTGATGATCGCCAGAATGAGACCGGAGAACAGGAAGGTGGCGTGGATGCCGATCAGGAGGATGGTTCTTTCAAAATCTATTTTGTTCGTTGAGATCATGATCGTGACAAATTGTTTTAAGAGCAGAATTCCGGTAATCGCTATGATTGAGCCGATAAGCTGGATCTTGAGGCCAGCATAATTAAGTGTGCCCAACCATTGCGGGGTGTCGATGCTCTTCTTCGATTGCTTGAAATCTATTTTTGAAACGAAGTTGGCGTAGCCGACGAATAGCACCATCAAGACAAGGTTCATCACGAGCACGATGTCGACGATCTCCAGGACGTTCAGAACGACATCGGCCTCATCTATGACCAGCCATTGAGGAACGAGAGAGACGAGGCGCGCGAATTCGATAATGGCCCGGACAGCGAGGGCCGCCAGCGCGAGCACCAAAACGCCGTAGGCCGGCGCTAGTAGCCAGCGCGACTTGAAGACGACCTTGTGCTCCCACCAGTTTTCAAGGTGATCCGCCCAATGGTTGTTCTCGGCTCCAGCGGCGACCCTGCCGGCCCCTTCGGTCAGTGCGCTCATGGTGTCCCCCTTTTGACGCGACCCTCGATATAAAGTGTACACGCATTAGGAGTAAATTTCAATTATACAGTCTTTAGTAGCGTTTGCCCGAATGCCGGGGGGTTGCTAGGCAGATCGCCCACGGCGCCCGTCGCCGAAAGCCGAAAGTTTTGGGGAGTTTGCGTGTCCGACACCCACCACCGCGTCGAAGCGGCGATCAAGGCCTTTGCCAAAGGCGAGATCGTGGTCGTCACCGACGACGACGACCGTGAAAACGAGGGCGACCTGTTCGTCGCCGCCTCGCTCTGCACGCCGGAGAAGATGGCCTTCATCATCCGCAACACGTCGGGCATCGTCTGCGCGCCGCTCGGCGGCGATCTTGCCCGCCGCCTGCGCCTCGATCCCATGGTGGCGGAGAACGACGCGCCGCTCGGCACCGCCTTTACCGTCTCGGTCGACGTGCGTCATGGGCTGACCACCGGCATCTCGGCCGAGGAGCGCTGCAACACCGTGCGTGCGCTCGCCAACGGCAACAGCGGGGCTGCCGATTTCGTGCGCCCCGGCCACGTCTTTCCGCTCATCGCGCGCCCGGGCGGCGTGCTGATGCGTTCCGGCCACACGGAAGGCTGCGTCGATCTTTGCCGGCTCGCCGGCCTGCCGCCGGTCGGCGTCTTGTCCGAGCTGACCAACGACGACGGCACGGTGATGCGCGGGCCGCAGGTCGCGGCTTTCGCCGAGAAGCACAAGCTCGCGCAGATTTCGGTCGCCGACCTGATCGCCTACCGGCAGCACCGCGACAAGCTGGTGGAGCGGGTCGGCGAATTCCATGTCGACTCGGAGATCGGCACGCTCAACGGTTATGCCTATGTCACGCCGTTCGACCGCGTGCACCATATGGCCTTCGTCTACGGCGACATCGGAGACGGAAAGGGCGTACCGGCGCGGCTGCACCGCGCCGACGTGATCGGCGACGTGTTCGGCGGCGGCAAGCCGATCCATGCCGCGCTCGCGCGCTTCAAGGAGGCCGGCCGCGGCGTCATCGTCTATCTGCGCGACGGTACCGCCGGCGTGCCGGTGGCCGTCATCCCGCACGAAGCCGACAGCGGCGCCGACGCCGCCCGCTCGAGGCAATGGCGCGAGATCGGGCTGGGCGCGCAGATTCTCAAGGATCTCGGGATTTCCTCGATCCGCCTGCTCGCCTCCTCCAAACGCACCTATGTGGGCCTGGGCGGCTTCGGTATCGAGATCGTCGCCACCGACACCGATTGATCGGCCTTTTTTTCGCCCCGGCGGCGTGGCAGCATTTTGCTCCCCCTGCCGGGAGCGAATCATGGGGCGACGTGCCTTTTGGACCGGTATCAGTGCGACGGCGGCCTGCGCCGTTGCGGCATTCTCGGTGGCGGTTTGGGCGACCCCCGGGATGCGGCTCGCCGACAAGAGCCCGGGCGCCATTCCAGTCGACGTCGAATTGGTGCTGGCGGTCGACGTTTCCTATTCGATGGATCCCGACGAGCAGGAACTGCAGCGCGACGGCTACGCCAAGGCCTTTACCTCCAAGGAGTTCATGCAGGCGCTGCACGAGGGCGCGCAGGGCAAGATCGCCGTCACCTATGTCGAGTGGGCGGGCCAGTTCGACCAGCGCGTCATCATGCCGTGGCGGCTGATCGAGGGGCCTGAGTTGGCGGACGCGGTGGCCGCCGAGATCGCCGCCGCGCCCACCCGGCGCGCCTCGCGCACCTCGATCTCAGGGGGCTTGCGCTTTGCGCGCGGCTTGTTCGAGCACAGCGGCTATCGCGGTTTGCGCCGCGTGATCGACGTCTCCGGCGACGGCGCCAACAACTCCGGCGAGCCGGTCGCGCCCATGCGCGACGAAGTGGTCAAGAGCGGCATCGTCATCAACGGGCTGCCGATCATGCTCAAGCGCGCCAACCCCGGCACCATGGATATCGCCAATCTCGACGTCTATTACGAGGACTGCGTGATCGGCGGTCCGGGATCGTTCGTGATCCCGATACGCACGCGCGAGAAATTCATCGAGGCGATCCGCACCAAGATGGTGCTCGAGGTCGCCGGCCGTACGCTGAAGCCGCGCGTGATCCCGGCCTCGGCCGAGCACCCGCGCGTCTCCTGCCTGATCGGCGAGCAGATGTGGCAGAACCGCTGGGGCGATTTCGATTTCCACTGAGCGGCGTCACGCGTCATGGCCGGGCTTGTCCCGGCCATCCACGCCTTCTTGAAAACAGCAAAAAAGAAAGACGTGGATGCCCGGCGCAAGGCCGGGCATGACGATGGAGAGGATCAGCGTTCGAACTTCGCCACGATCTCCACGTGATAGGAATAGCGGAACTGGTCGACCGGCGTGACCGCGGCAAGCCGGTAGCCGCCTTCGATCAGCAGCGCTGCGTCGCGCGCGAAGCTCGCCCGGTCGCACGACACCGCCACCACCAGCGGCACCGCGCTCTGGGCAAGCGCGCGCGCCTGGGCTTGCGCGCCCTGGCGCGGCGGATCGAACACCACGGCGTCGAACGCTTTCAATTCGCTTGGCGCCAGCGGGCGGCGGAACAGGTCGCGCGCGCTCGCCTCGACCGCTTTCAGCCCGCGCGCCGTTGCGGCGGCGCGCTTGAGCGCTTCGACCGCGCCGGTGTCGCTGTCGAGCGCCGTGACGCGGGCATTTTCGGCGAGCCGCAGCGCGAAGGGCCCGACGCCGCAGAACAGGTCGGCGACGCGCCTGGCCTTGCCGACATGGCCGATGACGAGGTGCGCGAGTGTTGCCTCGCCTTCCGCCGTGGCCTGTAAAAATGCGCCCGGCGGCAGCGGTACGGCGGCGCGGCCGATTGCGAGAGCCGGTTGCGCGGTTTGCGCGACCAGTTCGCCATGGCGGGTGAGACGGATGAGCCGGTGCTTCTCCGCGATGCGCGCGAGCGCGGTCATATGCGCCGGATCAAGCGGACCGGAGCCGCGCAGATCGACGTCCAGGCCGTTGTCGGCGGCGGTCAGCTGGATGTCGAGCGGCTTGTCGACCGGCTTGAGCGCTTCCGCGATCGCCCAGGCGGCGGGAATGGCGCCGGTAAGCGCCGGGGCCAGCACCGGGCAGGATTCGATGGCGACGATGTGGTGGGCGCGCGGCGCGGTGAAGCCGACCTCGAGCAGGTCGTGCGCCCCACGCCGGGCGTGCAGCACGCAGCGGCGGCGGCCCAGCCCGTGCGCGTCGACCAGCGGTGCCACGGGCGCCACGATGCCGCCCTGCGCCAGCGCCTCCACCACCAGTTCCCGCTTCCACAAATGATATTCGGCCAGCGACCAGTGCTGCATGGCGCAGCCGCCGCACTGGCCGAAATGTTTGCAGATCGGCGCGGCGCGCTCACGCGACGGCTTGTCGACATGTACCAGGTGCCGCCGGTCGGGATGGCCGGCAACCGGCTCGGCCGTGACGGTCTCGCCCGGCAGCGCGAAGGGGACGTAGACCGGCCCCTCGGCCGTATCGGCGACGCCGTCGCCGCGGTTGCCGAGGCGGGTGATGGCGAGCTGTTCAGTCACGCACGGCCCCGAGCAGGAATTCGACATTACCGTCGCCGCCTTCGATCGGCGATGGGCTCACGCCGACAACGCGCCAGCCGAGCGAAGCGACGAAAGCCTCGATCTCCTCGCACACCGCCTGCCGCACGGCCTCGTCGCGCACCACGCCCTTCTTGAGAGCGGCACGGCCGGCCTCGAATTGCGGCTTGATCAGCGCCACCAGTTGCGCCGGCGGCTTGGCGAGCGCCAGGGCGGGGGGCAGCGCCAGCTTGAGCGAGATGAAGCTCACGTCGACGGTGACGAGGTCGGGCGCCGCCTCGAGCCGGGCAGGGGACAGAGTGCGGATATCGGTTTCCTCCAGCGACACCACCTCGGGCCGCGCGCGTAAGGATGCGTGCAGCTGGCCGCGCCCGACATCGACCGCGTAGACGCGCTTCGCGCCGCGCTCCAGCAGGACCTGCGTAAAGCCGCCGGTGGAGGCGCCGACATCGAGGCAGACACGGCCCCGTGGGTCGAAACCGAAACGATCGAGCGCGGCGGCAAGCTTCACCCCGCCGCGCGAGACATAAGGATGGGCTGGGCGCGCCGTCAGGCGGGCATCGAGCGGGATTTCCTCGGATGCCTTGCGCACGGCGACATCGTCGGCGCTGACCAGGCCTGCTTCGATGGCGGCCTGCGCTTTGGCGCGGCTCTCGAACAGGCCGCGTTCGACCAGCAGGCGATCGGCGCGTTGGCGCTGCGTGGGCAACTAGGCGAGCTTCACCGTCTCGGCCGCCACGTCCTTGCCGAGCGCCTCGAACGCCTTGGTGACGATGCCCTTGGCGTCGAGACCGGCGGTCGCGTACATGGCCGCCGGCGCGTCCTGGTCGATGAAGACATCCGGCAGCACCATGCTGCGAACTTTGAGGCCGCGGTCGAGCAGGCCCTGTTCGGCCAGGGTGTGCAGCACGTGGGCGCCGAAGCCGCCGATGGCGCCTTCCTCGATGGTGATCAGCACCTCGTGCTCGCGCGCAAGGCGCGTGAGCAGCTCGGTGTCGAGGGGCTTGGCAAAGCGCGCGTCGGCGACCGTGGTGGACAGGCCGAGCGCGGCCAGCTCGTCGGCGGCCTGCATGCATTCGGCGAGCCGCGCGCCGTAGGAGAACAGCGCGATCTTGTGGCCCTCGCGCAGGACACGGCCCTTGCCGATCTCGAGCGGCTTGCCCTCTTCCGGCATGACGACGCCGAGGCCTTCGCCGCGCGGATAGCGCAAGCCGCTGGGCCGGTCGTCGATCGCGACTTGCGTCGCCACCATATGCACGAGCTCGGCCTCGTCGGCCGCCGCCATCAGCACGAAACCGGGCAGGCAGCCGAGATAGGCGACATCGAACGAGCCGGCATGGGTCGGCCCGTCGGCGCCGACCAAGCCGGCGCGGTCCATGGCGAAGCGAACCGGCAGCCGCTGGATCGCCACGTCGTGCACGATCTGGTCGTAGGCGCGTTGCAGGAAGGTCGAATAGATGGTCGCGAACGGCTTCAGGCCCTCCGCCGCCATGCCGGCGGCAAAGGTCACCGCGTGCTGCTCGGCGATGCCGACGTCGAAGCAGCGCTCGGGAAATTCCTTCTGGAACAGATCGAGCCCGGTGCCGGACGGCATCGCCGCCGTGATGGCGACCACCTTGTCGTCCTTCCTGGCTTCCTTGATCAGGCTCTGCGCGAATACCTTGGTGTATTGCGGCGCCTTGCCTTTCGATTTGGCCTGCGCGCCGGTCGCGACGTCGAACTTGACCACGCCGTGATAGCGGTCGGCGGAGGTCTCCGCCGGCGCATAGCCCTTGCCCTTCTGCGTCACCACGTGGACGAGGATGGGGCCGGCTTCCGAATCGCGCACGTTGCGCAACACCGGCAGCAGGTGATCGAGATTGTGGCCGTCGATCGGGCCGACATAATAGAAGCCGAGCTCCTCGAACAGCGTGCCGCCGGTCCAGAAGCCGCGCGCGAACTCTTCCGCGCGTTGCGCCTTCTGCTCGATGAATTTCGGCAGGTGCTTGGCGAGCTGCTTGCCGAATTCGCGCAGCGACCGGTAGGTCTTGCCGGAAATGAGTCGCGCCAGATAAGCCGACATGGCGCCGACCGGCGGCGCAATCGACATCTCGTTGTCGTTGAGGATCACGATCAGGCGCGAATCCATGGCGCCGGCATTGTTCATCGCCTCATAGGCCATGCCGGCCGACATGGCGCCGTCGCCGATCACGGCCACGACGTTGTTCTTCTTGCCTTCGAGGTCGCGCGCCACCGCCATGCCGAGGCCGGCGGAGATCGAAGTCGATGAATGCGCGGCGCCGAAGGGGTCGTATTCGCTCTCGGCGCGCTTGGTGAAACCGGACAGGCCGTCGCCCTGGCGGATGGTGCGGATGCGGTCGCGCCGGCCGGTGAGGATCTTGTGCGGATAGGCCTGGTGGCCGACATCCCAGATCAGGCGGTCGTGCGGGGTGTCGAAGACGTGATGCAGCGCCACGGTCAACTCGACCACGCCCAGTCCGGCGCCGAGGTGGCCGCCGGTGCGGGCGACCGCGTCGATCGTCTCCCAACGCAGCTCCTCGGCCAGCTGCTTGAGCTGCTCGGCGGAGAGGTTCTTCAGATCGCTGGGGAATTGGACGCGGTCGAGAAGCGGTGTTTTGGAGGCTTCGGACAAGACTTAAACTCCGAACTGGATCGCTAAAAGGCTCACCGTCAATCGCGGGGCGCGCCGCGCACGATGGCCGGCGGCCGGAGCGGATATAGGCATCGTTGAAGGGTTACACAGTTCCATGGCGGCAGGCAATTATAGTTCCGCGGTACCCGGCTGCTGCCCCGGTTTAGCCATCATTGCCACGGCCGCAGCGGGCTGGGTGGCGCGCGTGACGAGGTCTACCGGCCCGCAACAGATCAGATAATAGTCGTAGGCCGCTCCGAGGCGCTCATTAGCGCGCAGAAACTGGAAATGGGCCTCGAAGAAACGCCAGCGCCGGCGGTCGAAATTCTCAAGTTTCCACAGGTCGCGAAAGCTGACCGGCAGGACCCGCGGGTTGCGCCGCTGGGACGCCGGTAGCGCGATGCCGTGGCCGGCGACCGGGTCGAACGGCCAGAAATTCATGATGTCATGGCGCGACTGATAGTCCACCCAGTCGATATCGCGCGACAGCGCCAGCCGCCTGATGCGGTCGCGAAACCATTGCGCCTGCGGATGGAAGCCGACGATCGGCAGGTTGGCGCCGACGGTGAGCAGGCGCACGCGCGGAACGCGCTGGCCGAGGTCGGGATCGCGCGCGAGCGCGCGGTCGAGCACGTCGACCGCCAGGAACGAGCCGGACGAGTGGCCGACCACCACCACTTCGTCGGCGTCGCTCGCTCCGATCGTGTCGACCAGGTAGCCGGCGAAGGTCTCCATGCGCTCTTCCCAGTCCGGCCGCCGGCGATGGGCGAACTGGAAGGTCGAGACGGCGTCGTCGCACAGATAGAGCAGATAGGTCCACCGCTCGGTGAGCCGGAGCGCGCCGGCAAAGGCGCCGAAGCCGGCCAGCGCGCCGATGAGCGCGCCAACGAGTTCATGCGCGCCGATTGCATCGACGGCATCGGCAACCAGCCATCCCACGCAAGCACCAGCGAGCGCCCAGGCGGTCATCAGCACGACCGGGTAGATCGTGAACAGGCCGAAGCGCCAATGCGCCTTGAAGATGCGCGGCACCGCGCCGCTCATGATCGACAGGGCGTAGCTGCGATACATATTGAGGATCTTCCACCAGGGCGGGCGCGCGAAATCGCGGCGGATGATGTCTTCCCAACGCAAAAACATGTAGCGCGTGGCGACTTGCCAGCCGTCGCCCTTGGTCTCGGCGTTCCAGGCGGTGATGAAGCGGTCGGGATCGTTCTCGGTGCGGCCGACCGTACCGGTGAGGCCGTAAAGCTCGCAGGTACGGCGGTATTCGCGCCGGAATATGCGGTAATACTCGGCCAGCCCGCGCGGGTCGTAGCCTTGCACGTAGACGAGGAGCCTGCGCTTGACCTGCACGCCGCGACTATTCCACGTCGAGCGGTTCGCTGCCAGCCGGCTTGCCGTCGGCATTGAGGGTGATCTTCTCGACGCGCGCTTCGGCCTGCCGCAACAGCTCCTCGCAGCGGCTTTTCAGCGCCTCGCCGCGCTCGTAGATCGCGACCGATTCCTCGAGCGGCACCTTGCCCTCCTCGAGCCGCTTGACGATCGATTCAAGCTCCTCGATCGCCCGCTCGAAGGGCAGCTTCTTCACGTCGGCATTGCTGTTTTCGGCCATTGGATGTTCCGGCGAAGCCTTCGGGTGAGCGGGCGTCCTATATAGAGAAGCCAAGATCGCCGACAATATCAACCACCGGCCTTTTTCCAGTAGTTCGCGGTCAAGGCAAGCATGATGCCGCGCGGCATGAGCCGCGACACGAGCGTGACGAGGCGGTTGGGGGTGCCCGGCACGACCACGCGGTGGCCGCCCATGAAGCCCTCATAGCCCTCGCGCGCGACCCGTTCGGGCGAGCGCAGGAAGGATGACGGCAGATCGACCTCGGCGTTGCCGGCGCGCGCGAAAAATTCGGTCTCGACCGGGCCGGGGCAGAGCGCGCAGACGCGCACACCGGCGCCTTGCAATTCGGCGTGCAACGCCTCGCTGAAGGAGAGCACGTAGGCCTTGCTGGCGTGATAGACCGCCATGCCCGGCCCCGGCATGAAGCCGGCGGTGGAGGCGACGTTGAGGATGCCGCCGCGTTGGCGCTTCACGTCGTCGACGAAGCGCAAGGTGAGGTCGGTGAGCGCGCGCATGTTGAGGTCGATCATGGCGAGCTGGCGGACGCGGTCGATGTCGGCCGCCTCGCCCATGAGGCCGAAGCCGGCATTGTTGACCAGGAAGGCGGGCGCGAGCCCGCGCGCCTTGATTTCTTCCGCAAAGGCGGCGACGCCTGCGGGCGTGCCGAGGTCGGCGGCGATCGCGACGGGACGCGCATGGCCGGCGCCCGCGATCTCGTCGGCGAGCTTCTGCAATTCCTGCGCGCGCCGCGCGGTCAGCACGGTTGCATGGCCGCGGCCGGCGAACTCGCGGGCCAGCGCCGCGCCGATGCCGGAGGAGGCGCCAGTGATCAAAGTGAGGGCTTGAGCGGGTGATGACATCGGAGGATGAATGCTCGACAATGCAGTGACATGCAAACTTGGGGGGAAATGTGCCCGAACTTAACGACAAAATCGTGTTTGTAACGGGCGCCGCCGGCGCCATCGGCGCGGCCATTGCGGCCGCGGTCAAGTCCGCCGGAGGACTGTGCATAACCAGCGATCTGGCCGGCCGCCCCGGCATGAACCACGCGCTCGACGTGACCTCGGAACAGGACTGGCAGCGCCTGGCCGGCGAAATCGAGGCCAAGCACGGCCGGCTCGACGGGCTGGTCAATGCCGCCGGCATCGCCACCGTCGGTAATGTCGAGAAGACCGATTTTGCCACCTGGCGGCGCGTGCTCGCCGTCAATCTCGACGGCACCTTTCTCGGCTGCAAATACGCCTTTCCGCTGCTGCGCAAGAAAGGCGGGTCGATCGTCAATATGTCGTCGGTGCTCGGGCTGATCGGCAGCGCCAATATCGCGGCCTATACCGCCTCCAAGGGCGGCGTCTCGCTGCTGAGCAAATCGGTGGCGCTGCACGGCGCGCGCTACAAGCCCCCGGTGCGCTGCAACGCGGTGTGCCCGGCCTTCATCGAAGGGCCGATGGTGGACGGCATCGCGCAAGGCGCGCGCGATCCCGTCACGGTGCGCAACAGGCTCGCGCTCGATATTCCGCTCGGCCGCCTCGGCGCGCCGGAGGAAGTGGCCAAGCTCTGCGTCTATCTGCTGTCGGACGACTCGTCTTTTATCACCGGCGCCGACGTGCCGATCGACGGCGGGTTGACGGCGCGGTAACTCGTATAGCCGGGGCGATGCGGCAATGCCCAACTCTGTGGCCCCTGGATTCCGGGCTCGCTCGCTGCGCTCGCGCCCCGGAATGACACTAACCTCGCATCAGCGCGGTGACATGCGCGTCGACCGAGCGGGCGAGGCCCTGCAGGTCGTAGCCGCCTTCCAGCATTGACACGATGCGGCCTTTGGCCGTCGAGTTGGCGAGCGCCATCAGCTTTTGCGTGACCCAGGTGTAGTCGGCTTCCACCAGATTGAGATTGGCGAGCGGGTCGCGGGTGTGGGCGTCGAAGCCGGCGGAGATCACGATCAGGTCGGGCTTGAAGGCTGAGAGGCGCGGCAGGATCACACGCTCGAAGGCCTCGCGAAATGCAGCGCCGCCGTCGCCGGCGCGCAGCGGCGCGTTGACGATATTGTCGTGCTCGCCGCGCTCGGTTGTCGAGCCGGTGCCGGGATAAAGCGGCATCTCGTGGGTCGAGCAATACATGACGGTCGGATCGTCCCAGAAAATGTCCTGCGAGCCGTTGCCGTGATGCACGTCGAAATCGACGATGGCAGCGCGCTCGGCGCCGTGCTTCTTCTGCGCATAGCGGGCCGCGATCGCCGCGCTGTTGAACAGGCAGAAGCCCATCGGCCGCGCGCTCTCGGCGTGGTGGCCGGGCGGGCGCACCGCGACGAAGGCGTTGGCGGCGCCGCCGCTCATCACCTCGTCGACCGCGCGCATGCCGCCGCCGGCCGCGCGCAGCGCCGCCTCGTAGCTGCCGGGCGACATGGCGGTGTCGGCGTCGAGATGGAGGATGCCCTCGTCGGGCGAGGCGTTGCGGATCGCGTCGACGTAATCCATCGGATGGCAGAGCGCGACGATATCGACGGAGGCGAGCGGGGCCTGCTCGCGCGCCAGCGTCTGGAACTTTTCCGCCTCCAGCGCCTGCTCGATGGCGCGCAGCCGGTCGGGCCGCTCGGGATGGCCCATCGGCGTCTGGTGGTCGAGACAAGCGGGGTGGCTGAGGAAGAGGGTGGAGGACATCGTGTTGTTTTAACGCTGTGAAGCGGCGGAGCGCAAACCTTTCCACCGCTCATTCCCGCGCGGGAATCCAGGGCGGCAAGCAAGGGCGGAATCTGTGGCCCTGGGTCCCCGCTTTCGCGGGGACGAGCGGAGAAATGTACGCGCCGCGAAAAGCCGCTTCATTCGACGGAGGCACACGCTACGAAAATCCCTACCGCACGCGCGGATTGACGGTGATGCCCTTGGGCGCGGGGATGTCGTCGGGCACGAAGAAATCGGCCTGCAACGGCTGGCTCGGATCGACGCGGTAGGGTTCGAAATCGGTGACGCCTTCGGCGGCCAGAAACGTGTCGTCGATCAGGAAATTGCCGCTGAAGCTGGCGGGCTTCTGGAAGATGCGGCAGGCCGCGTCGGCCAGGATGTCGGGCTTGCGCGACATGCGCATAATGGCGTCGCCGCCGAGCAGGTTCTTGATCGCCGCGGTGGCGACGGTAGTGCGCGGCCACAACGCGTTGACCGCGACCTTGCCTTTCAATTCGCCGGAGAGGCCGAGCACCACCAGGCTCATGCCGAACTTGGCCATGGAATAGGCGGTGTGCGGGGCGAACCATTTCTCTTTCATGTCGAGCGGCGGCGACAGCATCAGGATGTGCGCGCTGTTGGATTTCAGGAGATGCGGGATGGCGTATTTCGACACCATGAAGGTGCCGCGCGCGTTGATCTGATGCATGAGATCGAAACGCTTCATGTCGGTCTGCGCGACCGGCGTGAGCGAGATGGCGCTGGCATTGTTGACCACGATGTCGAGCCCGCCGAAATGCGCCGCCGTTTGATCGAGCGCGGATTTGACCGCCGCCTCGTCGCGCACGTCCACCGCGAGGGGAAGCGCCTTGCCGCCGGCCTTTTCGATTTCGCTCGCGGCGGTGTGGATGGTGCCTTCGAGCTTGGGATGCGGATCGACCGTCTTGGCGGCGATGGCGATATTGGCGCCGTCGCGCGCCGCTTTGAGCGCGATGGCGAGCCCGATGCCGCGCGAGGCGCCGGTGATGAAGAGCGTTTTTCCTTTGAGCGACATCGTTTCCTCGTGGTGCTGTGTTCTTGAGCGAGCCGGTTTTTGCTGCGCGCGACCTTATCCGAAAAACGCCCATGCGCCATCGCCCGTATTCTTTGCGAGGCCCCGGGTAGGCCCGTCTTCCCCTTCTTCCCTCGCATGAAGCGAGGGGGACGGCGCGCCGAAAGAGCGCAACCTTCCTTGTAAGTAGACGCCTTCTCTCGAAGGCGCCGCGCCTCTCGGCGCGCCATCGCGGCGTTCTCACTCCGGCGCCGGGCCGCGCTTTGCCCGCGGACCGCTTCGTGTCACCTCCGGCTCCGAATTCGCGACGCCTTTCGGGTCAATCGCTCCTTCGAAGCCTCGGGCGATCTAAAGCAGACCGCCGTCAGCCAGCTCCTGGCAGGGGGTCGGATAGTGCCCCCGGGCGGAGCCCCGGCGCCGCCCGGGAGGGGGAGGAGCGTTCGTCTCCCCCGCGCGGGCGCCGCGTCCTGCTCCATCACCAAGACGCCTCTAGATGACGCCCTCTGTTGAGCAGGACGGGTGCATTATCCGCGCACTTTTTGGACCGGGGATAAGTTTTTTCGATTTTTTTCGCCGTTGAATTTGCAGGGTTTTTCCCGTGAAGATCACCAAATCTTTCCGAAATCGCCGTGACGGCCGAGGCCGTCCTTGAAGCGGGTGGCGCCGGCGACGCCGTCTTTGATGAGCGCTTCGCGGCCGTTGTACCACTCCTGGATCAGGCCATCGCGCACGGAGAGGCCCTGGCTCTTGATCGCCGAGCGGCGGTCGGCGCGCGCGCAGATTTGCGGGAAGCGCGCGATCTCCTGTGCAAGTTCTTCGGCCTTGGCGCGTGCGCCGCCCTTGGGCGTCACGTATTCGCACAGGCCGATCTGCAGGCACTCTTGCGCCGGCACCTTGCGGCCGGTGAGGATGATCTCGAGCGCGCGGCCTTGGCCGACGATGCGCGGCAGGCGCACGGTGCCGCCGTCGATCAGCGGCACGCCCCAGCGCCGGCAATAGACGCCGAAGTAGGCGCCTTCCGCCATGACGCGAAAATCGCACCACAGGCCGAGCTCCATGCCGCCGGCGACGGCCGGGCCTTCGATCGCCGCGATCACCGGCTTGTCGAGTTCGAGCCGCGAGGGGCCGAGCGGTCCGCGCGGAATGTCGCCGCCGTTGCCGCGCGGCATGGCGGGCGGGATGTCGAGCTCGCCGAGCGGATAGTCGGCGTTCAACGTCGAGACGTATTTGAGATCCCAGCCGGCGCAGAAGGCGCCGCCTTCGCCGTAGAATACGGCGACCGCCGCGTCCTTGTCGGCGTCGAAATCGAGAAAGGCCGCGGTCAATTCGTCGGCGCTTTTGGGGTCCATGGCGTTGCGCGCGTCGGGCCGGTCATGGATCACGGTCCACACCGCGCCGTTTTTCTCGATACGGACTGTCATTACTTACGTCCTTTGTGGTTGAGCGTTAGACCCCAGCCGCTCGTCCCCGCGAAAGCGGGGACCCAGGGAAACAATCGATAGGCTTGCGATTTGCACCCCTGGATTCCCGCTTGCGCGGGAATGAGCGGAGAATGGACCAAGCTTATGAGTCCGCCAGCGCGGCCTGCGCGTGAGTGATACTGTCGGCGCCGGTGGTCACCACGCGTTCCAGCCCCAAGGCGTGGACCGCGATGTTCTCGGCGAAGAAGCGCGCCAGCGCCACACGGCCGGCGCCGTCGCTGCTCGCGCGCAGCGCGGCGAGCGCCTGCTCGGCCAGCATGCAGCCGCCGGCGGCGTTGCCGAACAGGCGCAGATAAGGCGTGGCGCCGGCAAGCGCTTCATCCTGGCCCTGCTGCAGCAGCAGCCATTGCGTCGCGCGGTCGAGACTGTCGACGGCTTCCGACAGGCGCGCGGCGGTCTGCCCGAAGCCGGGCAAGTTGCTCGCCTGCACGTCGGCGACGGTCGAGCGCAGCTCGTCGAGATAGAGCGCGACGGTGCGGCCGCCCTGCAGCGGCACCTTGCGCGTCACCAGGTCGAGCGCCTGGATGCCGTTGGTGCCTTCGTAGATGGCGGCGATGCGGGCGTCGCGGTAATGCTGAGCGGCGCCGGTCTCTTCGACGAAGCCCATGCCGCCATGCACCTGCACGCCGAGCGAAGCGACTTCGATGCCGATGTCGGTGGAGAAGGCCTTGGCGACCGGCGTGAGCAGCGCCGCGCGCTCGTGCGCGCTTTCGCGCGCCGCGTCGTCCTTTTCGCGCAGCGAGCGGTCGATGGCGACGCCGGTCGCGTAGCAGATGGCGCGCGCGGCGCCGGTCAAGCCGCGCATGGTGAGCAGCATGCGCTTGACGTCGGGGTAGTGGATGATGGCGCCGGCGGAACCCTGCTTGCGCTCGCGCGCGTATGCCAAGGCTTGCTGCATGGCGCGCTCGGCGATGGCCACGCCCTGCACGCCGATGGCGAGCCGCGCGCGGTTCATCATGGTGAACATGGCGGCCATGCCCTTGTGCTCTTCGCCGATCAGGTAGCCGACGGCGCCACCATGATCGCCGTAGATCATGGTGCAGGTGGGCGAGGCATGGATGCCGAGCTTGTGCTCGACCGAATGGGCGCGCAGGTCGTTGCGCGTGCCGTCCGGCAGGAACTTCGGAATGAGGAAGAGCGAGATGCCCTTGGTGCCGGCGGGCGCGTCGGGCAGGCGGGCGAGCACGAAATGGATGATGTTGTCGGTGAGCGCGTGCTCGCCATAGGTGATGAAGATCTTCTGGCCGGTGATGCGGTAGCTGCCGTCGGGAGCGCGTTCGGCTTTCGAGCGCAGCGCGCCGACGTCGGAGCCGGCCTGCGGCTCGGTGAGCTGCATGGTGCCCATCCATTCGCCGCTGACCAGCTTGCCGAGATAGCGCTCCTGCAAGTCTTGCGAGCCGTAGGCGTGCAGGGCATCGACCGCCGCCATGGTCAGCACCGGGCCGATGGCGAAGGCCATGCTGGCCGAATTCCACATTTCGACGCAGGCGGTGTTGACGGCGTGCGGCAGGTCCTGGCCGCCGTAGGCGGCGGGGGCGGCAAGCCCGTTCCAGCCGGCGGCGGCCCAGGACGTATAGGCCTCCTTCCAGCCGGGCGGCATCGTCACCTGGCCGTCCTTGAAGGGGGTGCCGAACTTGTCGCCCGGCGCGTTGAGCGGGGCGATCACGTCGGTGGCGAACTTGCCGGCCTCTTCCAGCACGGCTTCGACGGTTTCCCGGTCGAGCTCGCCATAGAGGCCGTCGGCCAGCGCGGCGGAGAAGCCGGAAGCGTTAAACAGCGCGAAAGCGATGTCGGCAACCGGCGCGCGATAGGTCTGTGCGGTCATTATTGCGGTCCTTAGGCCTAATCTAACGGCGCGGCGGGGCCGGTCAACGCAGGGGCAAACGCGGCAAAACGCGGGATGACGGCCCGCGGCCCAGCGTTGATCGGGCGCAAGAGCCCATATATGTTCCGCGCACCCGCGCCCGGGCGGGTTCCTCCGGTTGCAGCTTTGGGGCGTAGCCAAGTGGTAAGGCAGCGGATTTTGATTCCGCCATTCGGAGGTTCGAGTCCTCCCGCCCCAGCCAGCCGGTCGCGACTTTGGAGCTCTCCCGACGGAACAGGCGAAAGAGGCGGCTAATGGCGGCCTTCTTGCGCAGGGCTTGGTCTCCGAGGTTCC
>CAVZAR010000006.1:0-81426 GCA_963773305.1 uncultured Pseudomonadota bacterium | reverse complement strand
ACGGCATCGTGCGCCGCGTACCGATGGTGATGCAGGCGCAGGGCACCATCATGCCCTCGCTTACTCTGGAAATGCTCGGGTCGTGACCGGCGCCGGCGCCATCCTCATCCGCACCGACGCCGCCGGCGTGCAGAGCGTGGCGGTGCCGCATTTCGTCATTCCGACCGACAGCAACGGCCAGCTCTGGATCCACTTCGCGCCGCACGATGCCAAGCGCTTCGTCTCGGCCGCCGACGTGCTGGCCGGCAAGGTGCCGGCCGATCGCTTCAGCCGCCGCCTGGTGCTGATCGGCACCTCGGCCGTGGGTCTGCTCGACGCCAAGACCACCCCACTCGATCCGGTCATGCCCGGCGTGGAGGTGCACGCCCAGGTGCTGGAAAACGCGCTTTCGCAGTCGGTGCTGTCGGAGCCGGACTACGCCATCGGCGCGGAGCTGTTGGCCGCGATCGTGCTGGGGGCCGCCATCGTCTGGTTGGCGCCGATTCTGAGCCCGACACTGCTCCTGGTGTTCGGCGCCATCATCGTCGCGCTGACCGTCGGCACGTCCTGGTATTTCTTCGCGCACGACCGGCTGCTGCTCGACTTCACATATCCGCTGCTGTCGAGTTTGCTGGTGTATCTGACGCTGATGTTCTCCAACTATTTCAGCGAGCAGGCGCAGCGCCGCCGCATCCGCTCCGCTTTCGGTCAATATCTTTCGCCGGCGCTGGTCGAGCAGTTGGCACAATCGCCCGAGAAATTAGTGTTGGGTGGTGAAGAGCGCAACATGACGATCCTGTTCAGCGACGTGCGCGGCTTCACCACCATCTCCGAGCTGTTCAAGCACGACCCGCAGGGCTTGACCCATCTGATGAACAGCTTCCTCACGCCGCTCACCAACGCGATCATCGACCGCAAAGGCACCATCGACAAATACATGGGCGACGCGATCATGGCGTTCTGGAACGCGCCGCTCGACGATCCCGCCCACGAGATCAATGCCTGCGAGGCCGCGCTCGACATGCAGGAACGCGTTAAACGGCTCAACGTGGAGCGCAAGCGCGAGTCCGAGGCGAAAGGCACGCGCTTCGTCGAGCTCAACGTCGGCGTCGGCCTCAACACCGGGGCCTGCGTGGTCGGAAACATGGGCTCCGACCTGCGCTTCGACTATTCCGTGCTGGGCGACACCGTCAACCTGGCCTCGCGGCTTGAGGGCCAGACCAAATCCTACGGCGTCCCGATCATCGTCGGCTCGCGCACCGCCGAGGCGGTTAAGGACAAATTCGCTCTGCTTGAAGTCGACTTTATCACCGTCAAAGGCAAGACCGAGCCGGAAGTCATCTATACGGTCCTCGGCCGCCACGACGTTGCCGCCACCAGCCAATTTGCCGAGTTGTATGAGCAGAGCGCCAAGATGCTCGAAGGCTATCGTCGGCGGGAGTGGGATTCTGTGATGGCCATCATAGAAGCGAGCCGCGGCACGGCTAATCATTTCAATCTCGATGGTCTCTTGGAATTATATTGCGAGCGCGTTCGCCTCTTTCGGGAGAATCCGCCGCCGGACGACTGGAATGGGGTGTTTGCGTTGCAGACCAAATAGGCCGCTCTCTGCGCGAGGGATAAGGTGGGAATAACAAGGGCCGGAAAACGTTGGTTTTTCCGGTGGGGGCAGTAGATTGATCCGGTCATGTCGTCGTCGATGTTGATACGCTTCTGGGGCGTTCGCGGCAGCACCCCTTGCCCCGGGCCGGCGACCGCCCGCTATGGCGGCAATACGCCGTGTGTGGAAGTTCGTTGCGGCGAGCAGGTGCTCATCTTCGATGCCGGCACCGGCATCCGCGATCTCGGTCAGATGCTGATCGACGAGAAAACGGGGCGGGACACCGACATTTTTTTCACCCATTGCCATCTCGACCACATCATCGGCTTGCCGTTTTTCGAGCCGCTCTCGCGCGAAGGTCAAAAGATCGGCATCTGGGCGGGCAATCTCAGGCCCGACGCAACTATCGCCGCAGCCGTGCGGCGGCTCATGAGTTTTCCGCTATTCCCAATCGGCATCGAATTGTTCCAGGCGGCCATCGAATTCCACGATTTCTGCGCGGGTGAAAAGCTCGCGCCGCGGCCCGGTGTGACGCTGCAAACAGCGGCGCTCGGGCATCCCGGCGGCGCGACCGGCTACCGGGTCGATTTTAACGGTCATTCGGTCGCCTATCTGACCGATCTTGAACTGGGCGATGGGCCTTTCGACGAAGGCGTGACAAGGCTCGCCAAGGGCGCCGACGTCATCATCATGGATGCCACCTATACCGACGCGGAGCTGCCGGCGCATCGCGGCTGGGGGCATTCGAGCTGGCAGCAAGTGGCCAAGTTCGCGGACGCCGCCGGCGCGAAAACGGCGTGCCTTTTTCACCACGATCCGGCCCATGACGATGCCTTTATGGACAAGGTCGCCGCCGAAGCCGCAAAGGCGCGGCCGGGGACCGTGGTTGCGCGCGAAGGCCTTTGCATCGAACTGTAACGGGCAAGCCGGGCAAGCTATCACCAAATTGTGACGTCCGAGTTGGAGGCTGTTTACCGACGAAACCGGCGTCGTTCTGCCCCTCGGCCGGCCGCACAAGAGGCCATTTTGATGCCTTTTTACCAGTCCGGTTCACTATTAAAGTGAGCTATAAATTAAAAAGCTGAGTGAGAGTGATCTCTATCACACCCCTCAACGGGCGGATTACGCTAAAAGGATGCTGTGGGGGCAGCCGGCACGTGACATTGAACCGCCCGCTCCAAGCCGAATGTCTTGGCGGTGGCGGTTCACGGTAACGAACTGGAGGCCCAGTGCTTAGATTAGTGCCCGAGACTCATGCGGCGCATGGTGAGCTGGAGGTCACGGCCGACGGCTCTACGCACGTCGTTAATGTGCCCGATGCGCAGTTGCTGTTTGGCGGCACGTTCAAGCGCGCCGGCACCGATCTGATCCTGTCGGACCGCGACCACAACTTCATCGTTCACGACTACTTTCGCGCTGAACATCTGCCGACTCTGGTCGGGCCGGAGGGTGGCCGCATTACCAGCGACGTTGTCGTCGCGCTCACCGGGCATGGCGACTATGCCCAGGCCGGCCCGGCGCAGCCCGCCGCGGCCGAAGCCGTCGGCCGCATCGTCCATGTCGGCGGCGCCGACGCCACCATCGTCCGCAACGGCGTCGCCATCACGCTGCATGTCGGCGACGCTATTCTCAAGGGCGACGTGCTGCAGTCCGGGAGCGCCGCGCTCGTCGTCACCTTCAACGACGGCAGCACGCTCAACCTGACCCCGAATACCCGGCTGGTGGTCAACGACTTCGTCTACGATCCGCATGGCTCGGCGAATTCGGAGATTCTCAATCTTTTGAAGGGTTCGCTGGTCTTCGCGTCCGGCGAGGTCGCCCACAGCGGCGGCCACATGAATATCAAAACGCCGGTCGCGACGCTCGGCATCCGCGGCACGGAAGGGACGGTCGACGACGGCGACGGCAGCAACATCCATTTTTCGATCATCAAGAGCGCCACCGGCGCCGACATCGTCGACTCGCAAGGCCATGTCGTCGCGCACATCGTGCAAGGCTCGACCGGCTACTCCGTCCACTTCGAGGGGGTGCAGGTCGTCGCGCAGGAAGAGCAGAAGTCGCCGCAGCAGGTCGCCGCCGAGCAGCAGCTGTTGCAGGAGATCCTGACCGACCAGGCGATCGGCCAGCAGATCCTCCAGCAGTTCAGCCAGAACGGCCCGCAGTCGACGCAACAGCATACGCAGATCGATCTGACCATTCCGTACACGGCGGTGGTCGCGATCCTCAGTGGCAATCCCGTATCGGATAACACCAACGCCGTGGTGACCACCACGACGACGACCACCACCCCGACCGGCGACACCACCACCACGACCACGACGCAGGAATTGCAAATCCAGCCGAATCCGCCCCCGGTCGCCAACAGCGGGGTGTACTGGTCGGGCGATACCGGTCATTCCGGCGACTGGACCACCAACTCCAATTGGAACTCGGGGCAGACGCCGACGGCCAACGACAACGTCACGATCGGGCAGGACCAGAATAACCAGCCGGTGCCGAACGCGCAGGTCAACTCGTCCACTCCGGTTCAGGCGCGCTCCCTCATCTTGCACAACGGCGCGCAGTTGAGCGCGCCGCAAATCGAGGTCGCCGGCGATATCGCCATATTCGGCGATGGGAGCGGCCCCGGCGCGACGGAAATCTATACGACGAGCGGCGATCTCGTGATGAACGGCATCGACGACGGCGCCATCGGCGGCGACCTGTTCCTGCAGGCGACGACGCGAGGCGCCGCCATCATTGCCGGAGGCAACCTGACCATCGGGCCGACCGCCGGAGCATTCACGGTGGAAGGCAGCGCCGAGCCCTGCGCCACGAATTTTGCCGAGATTTCATCGGAAAATGGCAACCTGGCGATCGAGGGCGTCGGCACCAATTTCCTCAACGAGGGTCTGATCCACGCCGACAACGGTGTTCTGGCCATCGGCGAAGTCGGCGGCACCTTCGTCAATGCCGGCGTATTCAGGGCGGCCGAATTGCACATTCTGTCGAACCCCGACAACCCAAACGTTCAGCCGCTCGAGAACCAGGGCAAGCTGCTGATCTTCGGCGACTGTGAATCCTGCAGCACGGTCGGCATCGAGGTCCACAATACCGGTCTCGTCAAGGTCATGGGCGGCACGCTCGCTTTCGCCGAGCAGGTCGTCAACGACGGCTGCGGCGTCATAAGTGCCACGCAAGGCGGCGAGATCGACTTCCACGGCGGGCTGCACAACGCCGGCGACGGCTTGGTCATAGCCTTAGGCTGCGAAAGCGCGATCTATTTCGACTGCGGCTGGGTCGACAATTGCGGCACTATCGCAGCCGACTGGGGCGGCACTATCGACTTCAATCACTGGGTCGGCGGCGGCGGCACGCTCGCGCTCGACGGCGGCACCATCGAACTGGGTTCGGGGACCTGCAACAGCATCGATTTTTCCGGCTGCGGCGGCGGCACCCTGGTGCTCGACTGCGCGACGGCGCCGGTCGGCCAGATCAACGGATTCGGGGCGGACGACGCGATCGACTTTGCCGGCCTGCACGACCTGTCCATCGTCGGCTATACCGCGAACGGCTGCGATACCGGCGGCGTGCTCGATCTGCACTCCACCAGTCTCGGCGACTTCTCGCTTTCGTTCATGGGCGACGGCACCAACTACTCGATCGACAATTTCATGTTGCTCGATCAGGGCTGCGGCACGGTCCTCACCGAAGCGCCGGCTTTCAACGTCCTCAATCAGTCCGTGGATAGCCAGGCCATCACCAACATAACAACCGTCTACGATCTGGCCGTGGGCGAGCCTTTCGCGGGCAACCAGCAGCTCACGGTTAGCGCGAGCGCAGGCGATGGAACCCTGTCGTTGCTCGGCTTTGACGGCCTGACCGGGGATTCGGGATCGTCTAGCGGGGAGATTTCGGCGACCGGCACGCTCGCCGACATCAATACGGCGCTCACCGCGGGCGTGCTATACACGCCTAATCAGAATGCGCAGCCCGACACCGATCACGTCAACTTGACGGTCGCCGCCAGCGGCGGCGGCGGCGAGACGCTCAATCTCGTCTTCAACGTGAACGGGCCGGACGGCATTACGCTCGACGCCACCGCCGCAAACGACGTGCTCTACGCGACTGACGGCAACGACAGCTTCCATTTCAATGCCGACCAGGCCGGTCATGACGTGGTGGCCGGCTTCGACGCCGCGCACGACGTCGTCGATTTCGACTCGACGATATTCAGCACCGTGAGCGACGTGCTGGCCAGCGCGCACGACGACCCCTACGGCAACGCCGTCATCGATGCCGGCAATCACGGTACCGTAACGGTGGCGCATGTTTCCGTCGCGCAGCTCGACGCGTCTAATCTCGGCATCCTGCACAGCTAGCGTCGGGTCCGTTCAGCCGGCCTCGGCGACGGTCTCGAGCGCCTCGCGCTTCACGATCACGATCTCGTTGGCCTCGATGCGCACGATGCCGGCGCGCTGCCACTCGCGCAGGCATTTGTTGACGCTTTCCCGCGTCATGCCGACGATATTGCCGAGCTCGCGCTGGGTGAGGCGGATGCGGGCGCCGGCGCGGGCGCCGGCGAGGCCGGCCGCCATGTCGGCCATGCGCAACAGCGCCTTGGCCAGCCGCACCGGCAGCTGCAGGAAGGCCATTTCGGCGATCTGGCGGTCGCTATGGCGCAGCCGCCCGCACAACAGTTCGACCAGGCGCGGCCAGCCGCTCGGGTGCACCTCCAGGAACGACAGCACGTCGCGCCGCTCCAGCACGGCCAGCGTGCAGTCGGTCATGGCGGCGGCTTCCGCCGTGCGCTCCTTGCCGTCGAGCACGGCTATCTCGCCGAAAACCTCGCCCGGCTGGATGATGGCCAGCACGATTTCCTTGCCTTCGGGCGAAGGCACGCTGATGCGGATATTGCCGTCGAGCACGGCCATCATGCTGTCGCCGGAAGAGCCCATCAGGAAGATGGTTTCGCCGGCAGCATAGTTGCGGATGCGGGCGCGGCCGACCAGGTCGGCACGCTCCGCCGGGCTCAGGCCGCGGAACAGGATGCACTCGCCGAGCAGCTGGCGGGCCTTTTCGAGCTTGGTCGGTTCCACGGTGTGCATAAGGGCGTCCCCGCATCGGAATAATGCGTTGCCGCCGCGATAATCTCAATGGCCCTGAAGGGACGGTCCGCGCGCGCCCGCGCGCCGCAAAAAGAATGAGCCGCGCCTTTCGGGGAAAAAGGCGCGGCTCTCGACGCTTCGGTCAGTGTGGGGGCGACCGGCGTCAGGACTGCCAGAACCATTTGCCGGCGTCGGCCCGGCGGTCGGATTTGCGCACCGGAAACTCGGCCAATTCCGGAACGCCCAGCATCATGAGCTCGTGGCTCGGTATGCGGCGGCGCCACTCGACCTCCAGAGAGGCGGTGGGATCGTGGGGGGTACGGAAAACTCGCGTCATGCTCCTGTCCTCGATTTGTTGACGGTTATGTAGGGCGTGCCGCAAATTCCGCCTGTGATGCGCAGCACAAGAATGTCGATTTTCTCGCAATTGCGAAGGCGCGATGATTTCTCATAACCGATTGATAAAATAGAGAAATAATGCGCTCCAGAGCCCGCCCCTGTGAGCTATTTCACACCTGCAGCATAACGAATGGGGGTGCGGCGCCGGCGCTTTGCGGGTCGTCCTACTGGCGCGTGAAATAATCGGCCGCGGTCAAGACGAACATGAACACCAGCCAGAACACGCCGGACAGCGCGGTGAGCCGCAGCAGCGCCGTATAGGCCTTGAAGTCCATGAAAAACACCACCAGCAGCACGATCATCGCGAAGGAGACGGTCATGTGCACCGGCACGCTTTCGGCGCCGAACGGCACGAAGGAGAGGAACACGTTGACCGCGAGCAGCGCGAACAGGCCGAGCCAGACGATGCCGGCCTCGAGCCAGAGGCGCAAAGGGCTTGGTTTGCGATCGTCTCGTTTCCGCTCGGTCATAGCCGTCCCGTCAGGTAGATGAGCGGCACCAGCGTGATCCAGATCAGGTCGACGAAGTGCCAATAAAGCCCGACGGCGGTCACCGTGGCGCTGTCGAGCGTGAGCCTGCCGCGGGCGAGCAGGATTGCGACCACCAGCACGAGCCCGATGCCGACGGACAAGTGAACGGCGTGCACGCCGGTCATGACCCAGTAGAACGCCCAGAAGATCTGGGTCTGCTGCTCGGCCAGCGGGAAATGCGGTCCCGGGAAATAGCCCTTCACCAGGTCGGCGTGATACTCGAAGCCCTTGCCGACCAGAAAGCCGAGGCCGAGCAGCAGGGTCACCCACAGGCAGATCAGCACCAGGCGCCGGTAGCCGAGATCGGCGGCGCGCACCGCCACCGTCATGGTGAAGCTGCTGGTCAACAGCACGACGGTGTTGACCACGCCGTAGAACAGCTCGGTCTCCGCCGATGCCTCGCGAAAGGCTTCCGCATAGAGCGTGCGGTAGACGGCGTAGCCCATGAACAGCGCGCCGAAGAACATCACCTCGGTCGCCAGGAAGATCCAAACGCCGAACGATACGCCCTCGCGCTGGCGCGCAAGATCGGGCCAAGGCTCGCGCAGCGCGGCGCTCTGCTCGCTCATGCTTCCTCCGTCTGCGGCCGGTGCGGCCGCTCCATTTCCGCCTCGCCCGGCTCGCCGACCGGGTGATACGCGTAAGGGTCGCTGGTCACTTCCGGCGTGTGCTCGAAATTCTCTTTGGGCGGCGGCGACGGCGTCTGCCATTCGAGCCCGGTGGCCTGCCAGGGGTTGCCCGGCGCGCGCTCGCCGTAAAGGATCGACCAGGTCAGATAGATCAGCGGCATGATGTAGGCGAGCGCGAGCACCATGGCCCCGCCGGTCGACATCACATGCCAAATCTGAAAGGCGGGATCGTAGTGGTGGTAGCGGCGCGGCATGCCGAGCCAGCCCATGATGTATTGCGGCATGAAGGTCAGCATGAAGCCGAGGAAGGTGGTGATCGCCGCAACCCGCGCCCACAGCTCGTGATACATTTTGCCGGTGATCTTCGGCCACCAGAAATGCAGGCCCGCAAAGAAGCCGGTCACGCTGCCGCCCACCATGATGAAATGGAAATGCGCGATCACGAAATAAGTGGCATGCGCTTGGATGTCGATCGGCACCGAAGCAAGGAACAGGCCGGTCAGCCCGCCGACCGTGAACAGCCCGATGAAGGCTATGGCGTAGAGCATGGGCGCTTCGAACGAGATGTGGCCGCGGTAGAGCGTCGCCGTCCAGTTGAAGACCTTGATCGCCGAGGGCACCGCCACGATGAAGGACAGGAACGAGAACACCAGGCTCGCATAGGGCGACTGACCCGACACGAACATGTGGTGGCCCCAAACCATGAAGCCGATGACGGCAATCGCCATGAGCGAGAACACCATGCCGACATAGCCGAACACCCGGCGGCGGGCGAAGCAGGTGATGACCTCGGAGATCACGCCCATGGCGGGCAAGATCATGATGTAGACGGCGGGGTGGCTGTAGAACCAGAACAGATGCTGGAACAGCAGCGGATCGCCGCCGGTCGAAGGCGAGAAGATCGGCACGCCGAGAAAGCGCTCGGCTATCACCAGCAGCAGGGACATGGCCAGCACCGGCGTCGCCAGCACCATGACCAGGCTGGTGGCATAGAGCGCCCACACCATCAGCGGCAGGCGGAACCAGGTCATGCCGGGCGCCCGCAGCATGTGGACGGTGACGATGAAATTGAGCCCGGTGGCGATCGACGAGAATCCCACGACGAAGATGGCGAAGGCGGCGGCGATGACGTGGCCGTTGGCGTAGAGCGTCGAGAGCGGCGTGTAAAAGGTCCAGCCGGTGTCGACGCCGCCGGCCCAGATGAAATAAATGGCGAAAATGCCGGCGATGGAGAACAGGTACCAGGACATCAGATTGAGGCGCGGGAAGGCAACGTCCTTGGCGCCGATCATCATGGGCAACAGGAAATTGCCGAGCGTGGTCGGAATCGAAGGCACCAGGAAGAACCAGACCATCACGATGCCGTGCAGCGTGAACAGCCGGTTGTACTGGTCGTCGGTCAAGAAGATGCCGTTCGGCTTTAAAAGCTCCAGCCGCACCAAACCGATGGCCACGCCGGCGATGAAGAAGAACGCCGTGATGGTCAAGGCGTAAAGAATGCCGATGCGCTTGTGGTCGGTGGTGGTGAGCCATGACCACAGGGTCGAGCCTTCCTCCAGGTAATTGCCGGCCTTTCGCTCGGGAAGCTCAGTGACGGTGACGACGGTCATTGCTGAGCCTCCGCTTTGACGCTGAGCGATTTGATGTAGGCGAGCAGACGCGTGAGCTGGCCCTCGCTCACCTGGCCCTTGAAACTCGGCATGATCGGCGTGAAGCCGGCGACCACGTCCTTGCGTGGCTGCAAGATCGAATCGCGGATATAGGCCTCGTCGGCGATCACGCTGCGGCCGTCGGAAAGGTGCACCGTGCGATTGAAAATGCCGTGCAGATCGGGCGCGTGCACCGAGGATTGCGTGGCGTGGCAGCCGGAGCAGCCGAGCGAGCGGAACAGCGCCTCGCCCTCGCGCGCGAGCCCGGTGGTCTGCGGCTGCGTCGCCACCCAGCGCGCATAGTCGGCCGGCTTCATGACGACCAGGCGCCCGGTCATGCGCGAATGGCCGGTGCCGCAATATTGCGAGCATTCCAGCATGTAGGTGCCGGGCTTGTCGGCGTCGAACCAGAGATAGGTCATGCGGCCGGGCAGCACGTCCTGTTTGATGCGCAGGGCGGGCAGGAACATGCTGTGGATGACGTCCTGCGACGTCATGGCGAGCACGACTTCTTCGCCGGTCGGCACATGCAGCTCGTTGATCTCGCGCACGCCGCTCGGCTGCTCGATCTTCCACATCCACTGCTTGGCGACGACGTGAATTTGCAGCGCGTGCTTGGGCGGGGTGAGGGCGGAAAGCTGCGTGGTCGCCGCCCACCAGAATACGAACAGAAACAAAAACAGTGTCGCCGTCGTCCAGCCGATCTCGAACTCGTTCTGCAAGATGTGCGGCAGCCGCCCGCGCTTCGCCTTGGAGCCGCGGTAGAAGCGGAACGAGAATCCGATTACCAGGCTGAACACCAGAGCCGCGATCAGCACCGACATGGTCGACAGGCCGTAGAAGATGCGGTCGATGAGGGCGGCGTGCTTGGAGGCCTCGGTGGTGAAGGCGGAAATATTCATGGCGCCGCCTTTTTGCGCGGCGCGTTGGATTGTGTCGCCGGCTGGCCATTGCCGGCGATCGGTGCGAAGGCGTCTTTGCCGCGGCCGGCGACGATCTGCATGGCGCGCTCGATCGGGATCGCCACCAGCGTGTGGTCCTTGTCGGCCCAGCGGTAGCGGTTCAATTCGTGTTTCTGGCGGCTGAGCAGCACGTGCAGCTCGCGCGCCGGGTTGGCCTCGAAGCGCGGTTTGGGCAGTAGCCGGTATTGCGGCACGTAGCGCGGCGGCACCCAGCTCGCGTAAATGGCGTAAAGCCCGCCGACCGCGGCCGCCAGCAGCAGCATGAAGCCGGCGGCAAAGCCCGCCACGGCCCAGGTGCGCACGCCGGCCGGCTCGTAAGGGTCGCCGCGGTGGGAATTGTGGCTCACGGTGCCGCCCTCCGTGTCCGCGCCCGCGGCAGCAAGTTTGCGGCCCAGCCCGAGGCGGCGAATAAAAGGAGCAACGCGGCGAGCGCGAGCAGCGCCAGCGCCGCGGTGCCGAGCGCCCAGCTTCCGTAGGGCGGCGCCAGGAGGTAGGCGACGTAAGATGCAAGCCCGAGAAGGATGCTGGCGCCGACGACGCGCAGCGCGCGGCGGTTGGCGCGCACGCGCTCGAGCAGCAGCGCAAGCACCGGCCCGACCGAGGTGAAGGCGAAGGCAATGACCGCCAGCCATTTCCATGGGCCGAAGGTGCGCTCGTGGAACCAGACGATCTTGGCGGGCACGTCGCCGTACCACATGACCAGATAGGCCATGAAATCGATGTAGGTGAGGCCGAGCACCACCGCGAGCATGAGCCCGCCGAGATCGCGCACCGCCTGCGCGTCGTCGATCGGCGCGATGAGCGCGGCGAAGGCGAGCGCCGCCAGGATCTGCATGATGCAGACGCTGGCGCCGAACGAGGTCGACACGAAAGCCGGCTCGGGCGACAGGATCCAGTCGATCGAGACAAGGCTCACGACCGCCGCGTAGACCAGCAAGCCGACGCCGGCCAGCAGCGTACCCGCCCGGCCGCCGATGCGCGGCAGCGCGAGCGCCAGCGCACTCCAGAACGCGAAGGCGAACACGGTGCGGCCGAGGAACGAGCCCGTGTTGAGATAGTAATCGGCCACGCCGGGCTTGAGCTCCTTGATCGCGGCGGCGTGGTTCACCCAGGGAAACAGCGTCGGCAGTGCGATCAGCGCCGGCACGAACAGCACGGCCAGCAGCGGAATGCAGGCGGCGGCCGGCTCGAAATGCGGCCGCAGAACGTCGCCCCACACGCCGCCGGTGAGGCGGTAAATGAGCAGCATTTCCAGGCTGCCAAGCGGAATGGCGCTCGCATAGACGAAAGCGATCAGCCAGCCGCCGGCGGCGTAGTGCGGCCAGCCTATGCCGATGACGATCAGCGCCACGCCGGCGGCGAGCGCCACGATCAGCAATGCGATGTGGCGCGCGCTCATTCGAGCTTCTCCCGGGCTTCGGGAGCCTGGGCGAGCGTGGCGTGCTGCGACAATTGCAGCGCGCGGATATAGGCGATGATCGCCCAGCGGTCGCGCGGCTCGACGCGGCTGGCGTAGGAGTACATGACGCCGTAGCCGTGCGTGATGGCGTCGTAGAACGTCGATGCCGGCGCCTTCATCAAGCGCGGCTCGAAATAGGAGGGCGGGTGCGGAAAGCCGCGCGCGACCACGATGCCGCCGCCCCTGCCGTCGAGCCCGTGGCAGGGCGAGCAGTCGATGTTGAAGCGATTACGCCCGCGCTCGAGCAGCGCCGGCGTGACCTTGGGCGGGGTTGTTTCGGCCTTTTCACGCGCGAGATCGCCCTGCGCCACCACATGCGCCGGCAGCGGCCGCGCCGAGGTGCCGTCCGGCCACAGCGAGGCCGGCGCATAGGTGTCGTACTTGTTCTGCTGCGTCATGCTGAGATCGCAGCCGGCCAGAACGAGCGCCAATACGAGAGCGACGAGAAGCCTCACGATTTGACCTCCCAGATCGCGGTGGCGCCAGCCTGCTGCAGCCACTCGCGCGCCCGCCGCAAGTCGCGTTCGCTGGTCGGCCAATCGAGCGCGAGCAGGAAGGCGTCCTGGCTCACGCGCTCGAAGCCGGGCACCTCGAACATCGCGTGGTTCAGCTTCGGCAGGCCGCTCTGCACGAACATCGCAATCAACCCCGAGATGGCCGCGCCCAGAATGCCGACGGCGAAGGGAAACAGCATGAAAGCCGGCCAGGCGTTGAGCGGGCGGCCGCCGCTGTTGATCGCGTAATTGAACACGGCGCTGTACCACTCGGTCCAATAGGCGAGCGCGGCGATGCCGACGCCGCCGGCGAACATGGCGACGCGCACATGCGAGCGTCCGACGCCGATCGCTTCCGCTAGGCCTTCGATTGCGAAGGGCGAGAAGGCGTCGAGCGGGCGATAGCCGTTTTCGTGGGTCGCGCGCGCGCATTTGAGCAGCGCGGCGGCGTTGGAAAACTCGGCGAGCAGCACGTCGCTCATTGCCCGCCCCCTTTCTCGTAGACGAGCTTCTTCACCTCATGGATCGAGACCATCGGGAAAATGCGCACCAGCAGCAGATAGAGAAACGCGAAAAAGCCCAGCGATCCCAATAACAAAGCCCAATCCCAGAAGGTCGGGATGAAGATGCGCCACATGCTCGGCAGGTAGCCGTGCGAGAGCGTGTTCCAGACGATCTCGATGCGTTCGAGCCACATGCCGACATTGATCAGGATGGCGATGACCACCACCGCCATCACGGAACAGCGCACGCGCACGAACCAGAACAATTGCGGGATCACGCAATTGAACAGCAGCAGGCACCAATAAAGCGGCGCGTAGGCGCCGGTGAATTCGAATGCCGTGAACCAGCGCTCGGCGCGCTCGCCGTGGTACCAGGCGGAGAACCATTCGCTCATGTAGGATAGCGCCATGATGATCGACGCCGCGAGCATGACCTTGGCCATGACGTTGAAGTGCTCGCGCGTAATGACCGCATGCAGCCCGAAGCCCCAGCGCACCAGCGCCGTGAGCAGCACCACCATGGCGAAGCCGGAATACATGGCGCCGACCACGAAATAGGGCGGGAAGATCGTCTCGTTCCAGCCGGGCATGAGGCTCGCAGCGAAATCGAGACCGACCACGCTGTGCAGCGAGACCACCAGCGGCACGCCGAGGCACGCCATTGCGAGGTGGTAATGCTCGTACAGCTTCCAATGACGTGCCGAGCCTCGCCAGCCGAGCGCCAATGCTCCGTAGAAGTAGCGGGGGAAGGCGGACTTGGCCCGGTCGCGCATGGTGGCGAGGTCGGGCAGCAGGCCGATGTACCAGAACAGGATCGAGAACAGAATGTAGGACGCGATCGCCCAGAAATCCCAAATCAGCGCGCTGCGCCACTGCGGCCACACCGCCATGGTGTTGGGATAGGGCAGCAGCCAGTAGAAATATTCCGGCCGCCCGAGATGCATGATGGGAAAGAGGCCTGCGATAGTGGCGGCGAACAGCGTCATCGCTTCCGCAAAGCGGTTGATGGAGGCGCGCCAGCGCTGCCGCAGCAACAGCAGCATGCAGGAAATGAGCGTGCCGGCATTGCCGATGCCGATCCACCAGACGTAGTTGGCGAGCGGGAAGCCCCAGACCACGGTGGTGTTATTGCCCCAGACGCCGACGCCGGTGGCGAACAGCCAGGCCATGCAGATCGCCATCACGATGGTCAGGCCGCCCGAGATGGCGAGCGCGATCCACCAGGCGCGCCAGCGCCATTCGCCGCGTTCGATCAGCGGCGCCGAGACCAGCTCGGTGATGTTGTCGTAGTCGCGCCCGGCGGGAAGCGTCCAGCGCTCGATGTCCGGGGCTTCGGCCTGCAGGCTCATGCTTCGCTCTCCTGCGTCATGGCCGGGTTCGGGTTGCGCAGCCGCGCGAGATAGGTGGTGCGCGGGCGGGTGCCGAGATGGCCGAGCAGCGCGTAGTGCTGCGGCTCCTTGCGCAGCGCGTTGACCTGCGAGTCCTTCTTGTTCTTGTCGCCGAACGAGATCGCGCGTGTCGGGCAGGCGGCCTGGCAGGCGGTCACCACGCCGCCTTCCGGGATCGGCTCGTCGACCTTTTCGGCGTGGCGGCGGGCGCGGCTGATGCGCTGGACGCAGTAGGTGCATTTTTCCATGACGCCGCGCGCGCGCACGGTGACGTCGGGGTTATAGGCGGCTTTCACCACGTCCCTGTTGAGGTCGCCGTATTCCTGCCCGTCGGCGTAGCCGAAGAAATTGAAGCGGCGCACCTTGTAGGGGCAGTTCGCCTGGCAGAAGCGGGTGCCGATGCAGCGGTTGTAGACCTGCACGTTGAGCCCTTCGCCGTCGTGCACGGAGGCCGCCACCGGGCAGACCGGCTCGCACGGCGCCTTCTCGCAATGCATGCAGGGCACCGGCTGGAAGCCCGGCGGCTTCTCGGGATCGGGCACGTAGCGGTCGACGCGCAGCCAATGCATGTCACGGCCGACCGCCGCTTCCTCCGGCCCGACGACGGGCACATTGTTTTCCGCCTGGCAGGCGACGACGCAGGCGTTGCAGCCGATGCACACCGAGGTATCGATCACCATGGCCCAGGCGTAGCTGTCGTAGTCGAATTTCGGATAGAGCGTCGGCTTGTCCTCGTCGCCGTGCTCGGGCGGGCGCTTGCCCTGGGCGAGCTCGGCGAGCGTGAGCACCGGATAAAGCTCCTCGGCTTCGCCTTCGAGCCTGAACTGGTGCTGCATCTCCGGTACGGTCTCGTGCGCGCCGGTCTTTGTCAGCTTGACGTTCTCGATCGACCAGGGCGCGTCGAGCCGGCGCAGCTTGTAAGCATCAAGTCCGATGCCGTTGCCGAGGGCGCCGGCGCGGGTGCGGCCCTGGCCGAGGGTGACGCCGATCACGCCGGCCGCCTGGTCCTCGCGCACGCGCGCCGGCCCTTTCAGTGTCGCGCCGCCATGGCTCAGCTCGACCACGTCGCCGTCGAGGATGTGGCGCTTGTTGGCGTCCTGCGGCGAGAGATGAATGCCGTTGCCCCAGACGTCCTTGGTGAAGGGGTGCGGGCATTCCTGCAGCCAGGAGTTATTGGCATAGCGGCCGTCCCAGACCGACGGGTCGGGCCCGATCAGCAAAGTGAGCCCCTCGGCGGCTTTCTCCGGCCCGGCGGTCGGGTGCAAATCCGGCCGCTTGGGCGCGCCCGCGCTCACTGGCTGGGCGCGCGTCTTTGGGATCGTGCCGGCGCTGAGCGCCTGCTTCCACCAGGCATCGAAACCGTCGCCCGGCGCCTGCGGCTTCCAGGTCGCGCGCACCGTGTCGTAGGCCGAGGTGTGGACCTGGCCGGCCATCAGGCCGAGGACATCGTGCGCGCTGCGGCTGTCGTAGAGCGGCAGGATGAGCGGCTGCACGATGCTGGCGGTGCCGTCGGGCGAGCGCAGGTCGGACCAGCTCTCCAGCGCGTGCGAGGCCGGCAGGTGCCAGACGCACTTTTCCGCCGTCTCGTCGGCGTGCAGGCCGAGATGGGCGGAGAAGGCGACCTTGCCGATCTTGTCGGCGAGGCCGAGATGGGCCGGCGTGTCGTAGGCGGGATTGGCTTCGAGCACGACCAGGGTCTCGACCGCGCCCGAGGCGAGATCGTCGCTGAGCGCGTTCAGCGCCTGGGCATCGCCGAGCGGATTGCCGTCGACCGGCGCGATCAGATCGACTGGCGCGTTCAATTGCCCGTTCAGCCAATGCGCCAGCGCGTGCAACTCGGGCGGCTGGCGGCGGCCGACGGCGATCAGCGCCTTGCCCTTGTTCGCTTTCAGATCGGCGGCGGCGGTCTTGGCGAAATGCTTCGCCTTCGCGGGCAATGCGGAGGCGTTGCCGCCGGTCAATTCGGCGGCCAAGGCCAGCGCGAAATTGTGAATCTCCGCGGGATGCAGCGCCAGGCGGTGGTCGCAATTGGCGCCGGTCAGCGTCCATTCCGGCTCCACGGCATAGAGCCGCAGAAACGGATCGGCCTTGCGCCGCCGGCGCTCGGAAAAGGCGCGCGCCTGTGCGATCTGCTCCGGCCCTGGACCGAGCGGATCGGCATCGAGCGACAGCATTACCGCGGCCTCGGCGATGCGCGGGCGCGGCATCAGCCGCTTGCCATGGGCCAGCGTGCTGCCGGCCAGTGCGTTGTCGTCCGAGACCGCTTCGTAGGAATACCAGTGCGCCTTGGGGTAGGTCTTCAAGATCTCGTCGATCTGGCGGATGAGCGTGGGCGAGGTGACGCGGCCGCTGACGATGCGTAGTCCTGCGCCGCCGCGCGCCTTTTCCTTTTCCATCTGACGGCGCAGATCGAGCGCGAAGGCGTCCCAGGTGGAAATTTCGTCCTTGCGGCGCGGCGCCTGCGAGCGGTCGGGATCGTAGAGATTCATGATGGCGGCTTCGGCGAACACGTCGGTCGCGCCCAGGCTCGCCGGGTGGCGCGGATTGCCCTCGATCTTGATCGGCCGTCCGTCGATCGAAATTGCCAGCACGCCGCGCCCATAGCCGTTGAGCGGCAGCGTGGTGGCGAATTTGAGCGGCTCGCCCGGCACCAGGCGTTCCGGCATGTCGACGTAAGGCACCAGCTCCTCGTGCGGCTTTCCGCAAGACGCGAGCGTGAGCGCGAGGCCGCCGGTGCCGAGCAGCTTGATGGCGGCGCGGCGGTCGAGGTCCCATTTCTCCGTTCGTTCCCGCGCACGCGAGGACCCGGGGCCAGGGCTGCCGGCCTTGCGGTTTTCTTGCTCGATTCCCGCTTTCGCGGGAATGAGCGGAGAGTCGTTCATCGATGACATCGCGAGCAATCGGTCAGGTGTTCAGTGTCGATGTGATATTGAACGAGCAGCTTGCGGCCTTGTTCGGCCTGGTCCTTGGGCGGCTTCCAGCTCATGTTGAAGATCTGGCTTTGCGGGCGCAGGAACGGCTTGGGATCGCGGTGGCACTTCAGGCAGAAGTACATCGTCATCGGCGTCGCTTGCCGGATCAGCGGCATGGTCTGCACGGGACCGTGGCAGGTGGAGCAGCCGATGCCGTTTTGGACGTGCACCGAGTGATCGAAATAGACGTAGTCGGGCAGCCGGTAGACCCTGTTCCAGTGGATCGGCTTGTGCTCGGCCAGGCTCTTGCGCACCGGCGCCAGCATGGCGACGTTGGTGAACAGTTGCGAATGGCAGGTCATGCAGGTGTGAGTCGGCGGCATGCCGGCGAAGGCGGAGTTCTCCACCGAGGTGTGGCAGTAGCGGCAATCGATGCCGTCCTGGCCGACGTGATGCGCGTGGCTGAACGGCACCGGCTGTTCGAGCGTGATCGATTCGTCGGTGATGTATTCCGAGCGCATCACCGCATAGCCCGCAGCCATGGCGACGAACGGCGTCGCCAGCATCGCGATCAGAACGACGCGGGCGATTGAGTCGGCCACCGGACGAAACAATTGCGGCATGGGGCGAAAAGCTCCCGATCAATCGATTGGCTTGAAAACGAACAGCAGTCGGCTCCATCGGATTTCAGGTCGTAAAGGCACCGCGAATGCGCCGCGCCGCGCTGCAAGGCGCCGGTTTGGCGGGGTGAAAATTGGGGGGCCTGCGCTCCGACAGGGTGCAAACGGAGGCGTGCCGCGAGGGCTGGCTGCGATGCATGGGTGACGTTTCCCCGCGAAGCCGCACCCCGGGATTGCAACCCCGCACATGCAGGCTGGGTTCCACACCAGCGGCGCTTTTCCGACGCTGTTGCAAGCCGTCACAAAGCGCGGCATCAATCGCGACCGGTGTGCGGCGCTTCGAGCGCGGCGTGCTGCAATTGAGCCGGTGGCGTCACTGCCGCCGCCGGCGGCAGGACTTAAGGGGCAAAAGACCGGTGGTGAATTTCACCGAACCGTTCGACGTCGTTGTGGTGGGCGGCGGTAACGCGGCGTTGTGCGCCGCCATCACCGCGGCCGAAAGCGGCGCCGGCGTCGTCGTGCTGGAGGGGGCGCCGCAGTTCTATCGCGGCGGCAATACCCGCCACACGCGTAATTTGCGGCTTGCGCATGACGGCACGGCGCCGACCATGACCGGACCTTACGCGCAAGACGAGTTTCTCGACGACCTCTATCGCGTGACCGGCGGCGAGACCGACAAGACGCTCGCCGAATTGACCATCGCGCACTCGGGCGAACTGCTCGATTGGCTCGGCACGCAAGGGGTGCGTTTCCAGCCGCCGCTCGGCGGCACGCTCTCGCTCGGCAAGACCAACGCCTTCTTCCTCGGCGGCGGACGCGGCGCGCTCAACACGCTTTACCGGCGCGCGCAGGCGCTCGGCGTCACCTGCCTGACCGATACGCCGGTGACCGCGCTCACCGTCGACAACGGTCATTTCATGTCGGCTATGGTCCGCCACGAGGGCCGCGAACGCAGCGTGCGCGGACGCGCGCTGGTGGCGGCGGCCGGCGGCTTCGAGGCCAATATCGAATGGCTGAAGGAATATTGGGGCAGGGCGGCCGACAATTTTTTGATTCGCGGGACGCCCTATAACCGCGGCGAGGTGCTGCGCATGCTGCTCGACGCCGGCGTCGACCGGGTCGGCGACCCGACGCAATGCCATGCCGTGGCGATCGACGCGCGCGCGCCCAAGTTCGACGGCGGCATTGCCACACGGCTGGACAGCGTGGTGTTCGGCATCGTGGTCAACCGCGAGGCCAAGCGCTTCTACGACGAGGGCGAGGACACCTGGCCGAAACGCTACGCCATCTGGGGCCGGCTGGTCGCGCAGCAGCCGGAGCAGACCGCCTATTCGATTATCGACGCCAAATCGATCAGGCTGTTCATGCCGTCGATCTTTCCGGCGGTGGAGGCGGGCTCGATCGGCGAGCTGGCGGAGCAGGCTTTCGCTCGACCCGGCGGCGCTGGACAACGACCGTCGCCGCGTTCAACGCCGCGGTGCGGCCGGGCACGTTCGACCACACGGTGCTCGACGATTGCCGGACGGAAGGGCTGACGCCGCCCAAATCGCACTGGGCGCGCGCGCTCGACACGCCGCCCTTTTACGCCTATCCGCTGCGGCCCGGCATCACCTTCACTTATCTGGGCGTCAAGGTGAACGAGGAGGCGCGCATGGTCATGTCGGGTGGTCAGGTTTCCGGCAACATGTTCGCCGCCGGCGAAATCATGGCCGGCAACGTGCTGGGCAAGGGCTATCTCGCCGGCATCGGGATGACAATCGGTTCGGTGTTCGGCCGCATCGCCGGGCAGGGGGCGGCAAGACATGTGCGGAATTGAAATCGAATACAAGATGCTGGCCCCAAACTCCGTTCATTCCCGCGCAAGCGGGAATCCAGGGGCCAAACGTGCAGCGGTTGCATCTTTCCGCTCTGGGTCCCCGCTTTCGCGGGGACGAACGGAGGAATGAGTATGCAAGCAACCGTGTCGCTGCGCGAGGCCGAGCGGCTGATGACCATCTGCAACGCCTGCCGCTACTGCGAAGGCTTGTGCGCGGTGTTTCCGGCGATGGAGATGCGCCGCACCTTCGCGACAGGGGATCTCGTCTATCTCGCCAATCTGTGCCACGGCTGCGGCTCTTGTTTGCCGGATTGCCAATACGCCCCGCCGCACCAGTTCGATGTCAACGTGCCGGCGGCGCTTGCGACGCTGCGCAACGACAGCTACGCGGCCTATGCTTGGCCGCGTTTTCTTGCCGGCGCGTTCGCGCGCAATGGCTTGTGGATTGCGCTGTTGTGCGCGGCGAGTGTGGCGGTGTTCGTGGCGGGCTTCGTGGCGTTCGCCGATCCGGCGGCGCTGTTTGCGCGCAATGCCGGCGACTTCTACCGGCTGATGCCGCATCAGGCCATGGCGGCGCTGTTCGGCGCCGCCGCGCTTTATGTCTTGCTGGCGTTCGGCTTCGGCATGGCGGCGTTCTGGCGCGACATCCACGCCGGGCACAAGCGCGCCGGCTTGCTGGCGTGGGCGCGCGCGCTGCATGACGTGTTCACGCTGCGCTACCTGGGCGGCGGGGGCGGCGGCTGCGCTTCGGAGAGCGACACGCCGAGCAGCCCGCGCCGGATTTATCACCACTTCACGTTCTACGGATTTCTGGTGTGCTTCGCGGCCACCTGCGTGGCGACGGTCTATCACTATTGGTTCGGCTGGCGCGCGCCTTACCCGGTGTTGAGCGTGCCGGTGCTGCTCGGCATTGCCGGCGGCATCGGGCTGCTGATCGGGCCGGCCGGGCTGTTCGTCTTGTCGCAGCAGCGCGATCCCAAGCGCACCGACCGCGCGCGCCGCGGCATGGATGTCGCCTTCATCGTCATGCTGTTCCTGACCAGCCTGACGGGGCTAGCGCTGCTCGTGCTGCGCGACAGCGCCGCGATGGGCCTGCTGCTGAGCGTGCACCTCGGCGTGGTGATGGCGCTGTTCTTGAGCCTGCCCTACGGCAAGTTCGTGCATGGGCTCTATCGCCTGCTGGCGCTAGTGCAGTATGCGGGGGAGCGGCGGCAAGGGACGTTCGTAGAGTAGCTAAAGCGCCGCTACCGTCGAGATTTCGATCAGCAGCGGTTCCTGCACCAGCCGGTCGATCATCAGCAGTGTGTTGGGCGGATAGGCGCCGTTCGCAAACATGCGCGGGAATTCGCGCGTGCGGAAGGTCATGAATTTCGGGATGTCCTGCGAGTGCACCAGATAAGTGGTGAACTCCACGACATTGCCCCAGCCGGCGCCCTGCGATTTCAGCGCCGCCTCGATATTGGCGAAGGTCTGCGCGCATTGTGCCTCGAAATCCTGGCCGGCGAGCTTGCCGTCCTTGCCGACGCCGACCTGGCCGGCGATGAACAGGAATTCCGACGCCTTCACGCGCGTCATCTGCGAGTACTGGCCGAGCGGTTTGCCGAGCGTGTCGGGATTGATGATCTTGATGTCGGGCATGGCGTGTCTTCCCTTGTCATTCCGGGACGCGCACGAAGTGCGCGGACCCGGAATTCATACGCCGCAGCGCTTAAGGTTATGGGTTCCGGGCGCGCTCGCTGCGCTCGCGCCCCGGAATGACAGAGAAGCTTACCCCAATTCCACGATTTCCTCCGGAAACTTGTGCAGCCGGTCGCCGGGACCGTTGCCGCCGATCAGGTAATTGTCGCACAGCCAGTTCAAGAAGCCCGCGTGGATATAGGTCGGGTGCACGACGATGTTCATGTCCTTCTCGATGCTCCATGGCTCGTCGTTGCGCACCAGCGGGCGCTCGACCAGGTCGTAGCCCTGGCCGTGGCAGTAGAGCCGCGCCTCTTCCGGGCGGCCGTTCTTGCGCATGAAGCCGTTGAAGGCATCCCAGATGTCCTTGCACGGGGTGCCGGGCTTCAAGAGGTCGAGCGTGAACTTGCGCGCTTCCCGGCAGAAGGCGAGCTCGTCCTTCATGGCCTGCGGCACCTTGCCGACGACGCACGAGCGGCCGAGTTCGGTGTACATGCCGCCGGGGCCATTGTCCTCCACCAACAACGCCACCTGATCGCCCTCCTGGATGACGCGGTTCTGCACATGGCGGTTGCCGAACTTCGACGGCTGCCCGAGCGGCATGGAGGCGCACAGATAAATGCCGTTCTCGCTGCCGTGGGCGAGGCTGTAATGCTGCGCCACCGCCGCCACCTCGATATCGCGCATGCCCGGCTTTACCGCGGCGAAGGCGGCCTGCATGGCGCCGTCCTGCATCGAGGCGGCGCGCCTGATGAGCTCCATCTCTTCCGCACTCTTGATGACCTTGATCTTGTCGACCAGCTCGGTGGCGTCGACGAAATTCGCGTTGGGAAAGGCGCGCTTGATGTAATCGAGGAGCGCATACGACATCTGATAGGTGCCGACGATGCCGATGGTGGCGCTGGCGAAGGGCTTGAGGGCGCGCGCGGCAAGCTCGGGGTCGTAGTCCTTGGTGTAGTGCGCGGAGGCGTAGCTCGGCGTGGTCAGCACTTGGCTGACGCCGCGCCAGACCGCGCCGTTGACCTCATTGCCGCCGAACGGACCCTGGCACACCACCGTCATTTCTTCGTCGCGCGGAAACACCACGGTGTTGGGATAGCCGTTGGTGGCCGGCGTGTCGGTGAAGTATTTGACGTAGCCGCCCATGTGATCGTTGTTGTTCTGCATGAGTAGCACGTCGATTCCGGCCTCGCGCATGGCGGCGCGCACGGCCTGCCAGCGGCGCTCGAGCTCCGCGCTCGAGATCGGCGTGTTGAGACGCTCGGACAAGGCCATTCGTTCAGTCTCCCCAGGAGGCAGGGCGTTTGACGATGTTGATCATAGACTTCAAATCGCCTTTGAAGAACTTGCGCATATTGGCTTCGATGACCGGCATGGCGCGGTCCTCGTAACCTTCCGAATAGCCCCCCTGATGGGGAAACACTTGCAGGTTCTTTGCCTTCCACAGCGGGCTGTCGGGCGGCAACGGCTCCTGCATATAGACGTCGAGGGCGGCGCCGGCGATCTCGCCCGCTTCGAGCGCCTTGATCAGCGCTGGCTCATCCACCACGCCGCCGCGCGCCATGTTGATCATATAGGCGCTCGGCTTCATGGCGGCGAGCAGCTTTTCGCCCACGATGTGGCGGGTGTCGGCGCTCAGCGGGATGAGCACCACCAGATAATCGAGCTCGCCCGCCACCTTCATGAGATCGTCGCGCGATACCATGCGGTCGAAGCCTTGTCGCTCGCGCGGGCCCGAAGTGATGCCGACCACCGTCATGTTGAACGCTTTCAGCATGGGCGCCAGGTGCTCGGCGATCACGCCGACGCCGAGAATGCCCACCGTCTTGCCGTCCATCAGCGCGGCCGGCCAGCGGTCCCATTCGCTCTTGTCCTGCGCGTGCACCACGCGCGGCATCTCGCGGGTCAGCGACAGCATATAGGCGATGGTCGCCTCCGACATCGGCGCGCCGTGAATGCCGCGGATATTGGTGACCAGCACTTCCGGGTCGAGCGAGGGCAGGTCGACGATGTTGTCGACGCCGGTGCCGAGCGCCTGGATCCATTTCAGCTTGGGCGCATCGCGCACCACATGGTCGGCCATCGGCGGGGAAAAGCACAGCAGGATGTCGGTATCGGCGATGTAAGGCTCGACCTTGCTGTGATGGCCGACGGCGTGGACGGTGAGCTGGGGAAACAGCTCCAGCAGCCGGGCCTTGTAGCGGGCCTTCATCGCCTCCTGGACTTCGGTCAAAATGAGCACTTGCGGCATGGCGGCTGACGTATAATGCCAAACGGCGGAGCGGGAAATAACCGGCGGTAGGATAGCGCGGGTGGCCCGCATCGCGGGCCTGGGCTAGCATAAGGCGGCGCAAGAAGCAGGAGACGGACTATGCCGGATGTCGGGATCGACTGGACGAGCGTGAACTGGCTCTATGTGATCCTGCTGTCGGTGTTCGTGTTCGTCGCCGCCGGCATCGGCAACCTACTGTCGTTCAACCATCGCGGCTGGGGCGCGCTGCTCACCGCGCTGCTGTTCGGCATCATCTACGTGTTCTGGAGCTATTACCCGCACCACCTGCCGCTGCCGACCCGGCTGTCCACCGAGACCGCCGAGCACGAGCCGGCCGGCATGCCGGGCCAGCCGGGCGCTACCACGCCGCAAAAACCGGCCAATCCCGTCACCACCATCCAGCCGCCCAAGAACCCGGTCACCACGATCAAGCCGCCGCAGTAGGGTTGCTTTGCCGCACCGCGATGATGTTTGCTGGCCGGGCCGGCGCCGCTATGAGTGAGTGATGATGTCAGCAAGAAACGAGACGACGGAACAGCCGCTATGGCGTCCGAGCGCCGAGCGCGTCGCCAAGAGCGCGGTAATGGCGTTCATCGCCGAGGCCAACAAGCGGCATGGCCTTGCGCTGAAGGACTACCGCGGGCTGCACGCCTGGTCGGTCGACCAGCGCGCGGAATTCTGGGACCTGGTGTGGGATTTCTGCGGCGTGGTCGGCGATAAGGGCGCGCGCCGCCTGATCGACGGCGACAAGATGCCGGGCGCGCAGTTCTTCCCCGACGCTCACCTGAACTTCGCCGAGAACTTGCTGGCGAAGCCCGGCGGCGGCGACGCGCTGGTGTTCCGCGGCGAGGACAAGGTCGCTTATCGGCTCTCCTGGGTCGAATTGAAGGCGCTGGTGTCGCGCCTGCAGCAGGCCTTGCGCGCGGCGGGTGTCGGCGAGGGCGACCGCGTCGCCGCCATGCTGCCCAACCTGCCGGAGACCATCGCGCTGATGCTGGCGGTCACCTCGATCGGCGCCATCTTCTCGTCCTGCTCGCCTGACTTCGGCGAGCGCGGCGTGCTCGACCGCTTCGGCCAGATCGAGCCGAAAGTGTTCGTGGCGGTCGACGGCTATTGGTACAACGGCAAAAGAATCGAGATTACCGACAAGCTGGCGGCGATCGCCGAGCAATTGCCGTCGGCGCAGACGGTGGTGATCGTGCCCTATCTCGGCCAGGCCGCCGAAGTCGCGGCAAAAGTGCCGCGCGCCCGCACGCTCGATGATTTTTTAAAACCGCATGCGGCCAAGGAACCGGCCTTCACGCGGCTGCCGTTCAACCACCCGATCTATATTCTGTTTTCCTCCGGCACCACCGGCGTGCCGAAATGCATCGTGCACGGCGCCGGCGGCACGCTGCTGCAGCACATGAAGGAACACCGCCTGCAATGCGACCTGCGCGCCGGCGAGCGGCTGTTCTATTTCACCACCTGCGGCTGGATGATGTGGAACTGGCTCGCCTCCGGCATCGGCTCGGGCGCGACGCTCTTGCTTTATGACGGCTCGCCGTTCGCGCCGCAGACGGTGGTTTGGGATTTCGCCGCGCAGGAAAAGATGAACGTGCTCGGCACCTCGGCGAAATATATCGACGCCTGCAAGAAGGCGGGGCTGGCGCCCGCGCGCACGCATGACCTGGCAAGCGTGCGGCTCATCACCTCGACCGGCTCGCCGCTCGCCGCCGAAAGCTTCGATTACGTCTATGCGGACGTGAAGAAAGACGTGCACCTCGCCTCGATCTCCGGCGGCACCGATATCGTGTCGTGCTTCGTGCTGGGCGATCCGACCTCAGCCGTGTGGCGCGGCGAAATCCAGGCGCCGGGTCTCGGCATGGCCGTCGACGTCTGGTCGGAGGACGGCAAGCCGGTGCGCGAGCAGAAGGGCGAGCTGGTCTGCACGCGCGCCTTCCCGTCCATGCCGGTGATGTTCTGGAACGATCCGGACGGCAAGAAATATCGCGCCGCCTATTTCGAGCGCTTCCCCAATGTCTGGTGCCATGGCGACTTCGCCGAATGGACCAAGCACGGCGGCATCGTCATCCACGGTCGCTCGGACGCCACGCTCAATCCGGGCGGCGTGCGCATCGGCACGGCGGAAATCTACGCCCAGGTCGAGCAGATTCCCGAAGTGCTGGAGGCGATCGCGGTCGGGCAGGACTGGGACAACGACGTGCGCGTGGTGCTGTTTCTGCGGCTCAAAGAGGGCGCCGCGCTCGACGACGCCTTGCGCGACAAGATCAAGCAGAAGATCCGCGCCGGCGCCTCACCCCGCCACGTGCCGGCCCGGATCGTGGCGGTCGGCGACATCCCGCGCACCAAATCGGGCAAGATCACCGAGATCGCCGTGCGCGACGTGATCCACGGCCGCAGCGTGAAGAACACCGAGGCGCTGGCCAATCCGGAAGCGCTCGAGCTTTACCGGGATTTGCCGGAATTGCGGGGGTGATGCCGCCGCCCCATATAAGCCGTCCGCAACGAAACGAGGGCTAACCGGATGGCCGACTTCCACGAGGAAATGGACCGCCTGGAGGGCTTCATGCCCGAATGGGCCGGCCGCAACCTCAAGCGCCTGCGCCATCCCAAGGCGGTGTGGGTGCGGGTGCCGACCGGCATCGCCTTCACCGGCGGCGGCGTGCTGAGCGTGCTGCCGGGGCTCGGACTCTGGATGCTGCCGGTGGGGCTGGCGCTGCTCGCCCACGACGTGCCGGCGATGCAGCCGCCGCTCGCGCGCGTGTTGCGCTTTACCAACGGCAAGATCGAGCGGCGCAAAGAGCGCCGCCAGAATGCCGCCGCCGCCACGGCCGCGCGCAAGGACACCATTGCCGCCATGCGGGCGCGCAAGAAAGCCGCGGCCAAGCCGGCGCCGCAGTCCGCAAGCAAAGCCGCGCCCGAACCCGCGGCCAAAGCAGCGGCTAAAGCGGCAACGAAGGCTTCATCCAGGGCCCGCCCGGCCCCCTAAAAGCTATCGGCAACCGCCGCCCTTTGAATTTCCCTGCCTAAGCGGCTACAGCATCGGTCGGACCCCGGGGGGAAGACCGATGCTTTCCGACGCCGACCGCAAAAAGGCCGCCGATATCCTCGTGCGGGCCGCGAAAGACCGCAAGCAGGCGACGCCGCTGCACGTCACCTTCCCCGACATCGCGATCGAAGATTCCTACGCCATCTCGGCGGACGTGATGCAGCGCAAGCTGAAAGAAGGCCGCAAGCTGATCGGCCATAAGGTCGGCCTCACCTCCAAGGCGATGCAGCGCTCCTCGCAGATCGACGAGCCGGACTACGGCTACATCCTCGACGACCAGATGATCGGCGACGGCGCCAAGGTGCCGCATGCGAACTATTGCAAGCCGCGGGTCGAAGTCGAGCTCGCCTTCATCATGGGCAAGCGCCTGCAAGGGCCGGGCGTCGGTCTGGCGGAAGTGCTGCGCGCCACGGAATACGTGATCCCGGCGATCGAGATCGTCGATGCGCGCATCCAGGACCCGCGCAGAATCGTCGACACCGTGGCTGACAATGGCGCCGCCGCCGGTATTGCCTTGGGCGGAAGACCGGTCGGACCGACGGACGTCGATCTGCGCTGGGTCGGCGGCATCATGTACCGCAATTCCGAGATCGAAGAGACGGGGCTGGCCGCCGGCGTGCTCGGCCATCCGGCGCTCGGCGTCGCCTGGCTCGCCAACAAGATCTGCCAGTACGGTCACGCGTTGGAGCCCGGCCACATCGTGCTGGCCGGCTCGTTCACGCGCGTGGTGTTCGCCCAAAAGGGCGACACGCTGCACGCCGATTTCGGTCCGCTTGGCGGGCTGGCGATACAATTCGTTTAACTTCGACCGTCGTCCCCGCGCAGGCGGGAATGGCGAGCGGATGGGATTAAGTTGAATCGCCTCAAGCTCCGCTCATTCCCGCGCAAGCGGGAATCCAGCACTGGGTCCCCATCGCAAGTCGGCTGTAGCCGACTTGCGCACTTGAAACGGCAGACATCGGGTATACCCGATGTCTGCGCGCGGGGACGAACGGAAAAGTAAACGGGGAAATGCCGATGGGCACGGAATTCCAGCGCAACGCATTCAAGCAGGCGCTTCGCCAGGGTCAGTTGCAGATCGGCCTGTGGTCGAGCCTGTGCTCCAACATCGCCGCCGAGATCATCTCCGACAGCGGCTTCGACTGGATCCTGCTCGACACCGAGCATTCGCCCAATGAAATCCCCGATCTGGTCGGGCAGTTGCAGGCGGTGCAGCGCGGCAGCGCGACGCCGATCATCCGACCGGCCTGGAACGATGCCGTGCTCGCCAAGCGTGCGCTCGACATCGGCGCGCAGACGCTGCTGTTTCCTTACGTTCAGAACGCGGAAGAAGCGCGCCGCGCGGTCGCCTCCACGCGTTACCCGCCGGACGGCATCCGCGGCGTCTCGGTCGCCGCGCGCGCCAGCCGCTACGGCCGCACGCCCGGCTATCTCGGCAAGGCCAATGCCGAGATTTGCGTGCTGGTGCAGGTGGAGACCCGCCCCGCGCTCGATCAGTTGGAAGCGATCGCGCAGGTCGAGGGCGTGGACGGCGTGTTCATCGGCCCGTCCGATCTGGCCGCCTCGCTCGGCCATCTCGGCAACCCGCAGCACGCCGAGGTGCAGAAGGCCATGCAGGATGCGGTGACGCGGCTCAAAGCGCTCGGCAAGCCGGCCGGTATCCTGACCGGCAACGAGGAGGAGGCGCGCCGCTATATCGACTGGGGCTATCTGTTCGTGGCGGTCGGCGCCGATGTGGGCTTGCTGGCCAAGAACGCGGATGCGCTGGCGAAGAGGTTTAAGTCGTAAGGCACGACGTGCCGCAATTCCCTCTCCCCTTGTGGGAGAGGGTGGCTCGCGCGGGAGCGATCAGCGCGAGCGCGGGGTCAGTGCCTCGATTGAGGTAAGTCCGTGCCCGGATGGAGCGAAGCTAAATCCGGGACAGCGGGTCCCGGGCTCCGCCGACGCTTCCCCCAGGCTGCGGACTTTGTTCGGCTATGCCCGCAACCAATTCTCGCGTTTCAGTCCTTCGATACGCGCGAACTTCGCTTCGTTGTCGCTTACCAGCGTACAGTCGAGCGCCAGCGCTTGCGCGGCAATAAGCAGGTCGTTGCCTCCAATCGAGCGGCCGCGCGCTTCGAGGTCGGCACGGAGCCGGCCGTAGACGGCGTCGGCCGGGGCTTCGAATGGCATCACGGCGAGGCGGCTCAAGATCAAATCGATCCGCTCCGTCAGGGCAGGCGAAGCTTTCTTCGCCGCGCCATAGCGCAGCTCGGCGGCGACGACAATGCTGGTGCAAACGTTCAGTCTCGCCGACCTGCCGAATATGCCGGGCGACGGAGCCGCGCGGATTGCGCAGAAGATCGGAAACGATGTTGGTGTCGAGCAGGTAGCGCATCAAACCCGAACGGGGCGCGGCGGCGCGTCCTCGATAGGCGGAAGCTCTTCTTCGAGCGGCGCAAGCGTGTCGAGGAACGCGAGCAGCGATTTCGGCGGCACCGGTTCGATGATCAGGCGCTCGCCTTCCTTGCGCATCACGGCGTCTTCGCCGGCGAGCGCGAACTCGCGCGGAATGCGGACGGCCTGGTTGCGGCCGTTCCTGAAGATCTTGACGTGACGTTCGCTGCCCATTGGTCGGCCCCCGCATAGGCTTTGGCCTATGCCGAATATAGTCAAATCGACCGCCCTTGCAACGGCCCTTTGCGCTAAATCAACACCGTCCGCCGCCGCCAGCGCGATAGTTGCGCGGGAAACCAAGGAGGCGGCCATGAGCGCCCAGGCGGAGCCCATCCACGATATCGCGCATCTCGGCAGCGTGGAGTTGTTCACACCCAAGCCCGACAAGAGCCTGTGGTACTTCCGCGATCTGCTCGGGATGGAGCCGGTGCATGAGGCGGGCAATTCCGTCTATTTGCGCGGCTACGGCGATTACGCCACCTCGACCTTGAAGCTGACCGCGGCGGGCGACGCCGGCGTCGGCGTCGTCTCCTGGCGGGCGGCGAGCCCGCAGGCGCTCGAGCGCCGCGCGAAAGCCATCGAGGCGGCCGGCCTCGGACTCGGCTGGTCGAACGGCGATTACGGGCGCGGGCGCTCGTTCCGCTTCCGCGATCCCGACGGGCACGTCATGGAAATCTATTACGAGGAGCAGAAATTCGTCGCGCCGCCCGCGCTGCATTCCAATCTGAAGAATCTGCCGCAGAAATACATGGGCCGCGGCGTCTGCGTGCGCCGGGTCGATCACCTGGCCCTGCTCGCCAAGGACGTGGAGGCCAACCGCAAATTCGCCACCGACGTGCTCGGTTTCCAGCTCAGGGAACAGGTGCGCTACGACCACGGCAAGACCGAGATCGGCTCCTGGATGAGCCCGACCGCCATCCACCACCAGATCGCCTACGTGGTGGACGTGAAGGGCGCGCACGGGCGCCTGCATCATTTCTCGATGTGGGTCGACAACCGCGACGACGTGCTGCGCGCCGCCGACATCCTGACCGAGAACGGCATCTTCATCGAGGCGGGCCCCAGCAAGCACAATAATTCGCAAGGCTTCTATCTCTACAGCTACGAGCCCGGCGGCAACCGCGTCGAGGTCTATTCCGGCAGCTTCCTGGTGACCGCGCCCGATTGGGAGCCGGTCCTCTGGAACGAAGAAGAGCGCGGCACCGGCACTTATTGGGGTGCGACGCTGCCCGACAGCTTCATCGAATACGCCACGCCCGACGTGCAGACGGGGGATACCGGCCCGATCCCCGCGGTGCTCAAGGACGCGATCGCGTCGCTGTCGTGAAGCGGCCGCGCTGCGGCGCGGGCAAGACGGGCATCGCCACCGAGCGGTTGTGAATTGCGCGGATAGCGCGCACGCGCCGCTATGCGCGCCGCCGCGAATCACGTACCAGGATACAGTTGCCTTCGTCTGTGCCCAGTCTGTGCGTCGGCGTTTTCCTCGCAATGTCGCCACGGGCCTTTCATGCCGCAACTTGCCGGCACCGTCCCCTTCGATCTGATCGCGCGCAAATGGCACGCGCTCGCCCGCAAGCGTCTGCTCTACTACAGCGAGCTCTATCGCAGCGGCCGCTGGACGCATTATTATGCCTCGCGCGAGGAATTCGCCGCCGCGATGCTCGACGTGATCCGGGCGGCGAAGACCTGGGCGCGGCTCGCCGGCGAGGAGCCGCCGGCGCTCGGCGGCAAGGACGGCATCAAATCCGCGGCATGAGCACAGTATTCAAGAGTTCTCGCCGCCGCCGGCATGCTGGCGGCGCTTGTCGGCGTTTGCGCCGCCGCCGACGGCGACCGGGCCGACCAGGTCGCGCGCGGCAAGGAACTGCTCGAGCGCGACTGCGCCCGCTGCCATGCGGTGGGCGAGACCGGCACCAGCCCGCACAAACAGGCGCCCGCCTTCCGCACGCTGGGCAAGCGCTATCCGGTCGAATCGCTGGAGGAGGCGCTGGCCGAGGGCATCGTCTCGGGCCATCCCGACATGCCGGAATTCTCGTATGACCCGGATGACGTCGGCGCCATCATCGCGTATTTGAAGTCCATCCAGCAGCGCTGAAGCTTCTTCAGCGCCCCCCAAAACCGAAGAGTCAGTACCCCCATGAGCGCTTTGTTCTCGCCCATCAAGCTCGCCGGTCTCGAGCTTGCCAACCGTATCGTGATCGCGCCCATGTGCCAGTATTCGGCCGACGACGGCAGCGCCACCGACTGGCACATGATGCATCTCGGCATGCTGGCCAATTCCGGCGCCGCTTTGGTGGTGGTGGAGGCCACCCATGTCGAGCGCCACGGCCGCATCACGCACGGTTGCATGGGGCTTTATTCCGACCACAACGAGGCGGCGCTCGCGCGCGTCATCCGCCGCGGCCAAGCGCGCCGGCACCGCCAAGTTCGGCATCCAGCTTGCGCACGCCGGCCGCAAGGCCTCCTCGCAGCGCCCATGGGAAGGCGCCAAGGCGCTTCAGGCCGATCAGGACCCCTGGCCGACGGCCGGGCCGTCGGCGCTTGCCTATGGCGAGGGCTGGCACATGCCGCGCGAGATGACGGAAGACGACATGGCGCGCATCCGCGATGCGTTCGTCAAGTCGGCCGAGCGCGCGTTGCGTATCGGCTTCGACGCCATCGAGCTGCACATGGCGCACGGCTATCTGATGCACAGCTTCATGTCGCCGGTCTCCAACAAGCGCACCGATCAAATACGGCGGCTCGTTCGAGAACCGCATGCGCTTTCCGCTCTCGGTCACGCGCGCCGTGCGGGCGGCGGTGCCCGAGCGCGTGCCGCTCGGCGCGCGCTATACCGGCAGCGACTGGCGCGAGGACGGGCTCAACGCGGACGATGCCGTCGCCATCGCCAAGGCGCTCAAGGGTGAAGGCCTCGACTTCGTCGGCATTTCTTCCGGCGGCGTCACCGCCGATACCCGCACGCCGACCACGCCCGGCTACAACGTGCCGATCGCCGCGCGCGTGAAGAAGGAAGCGGGCATCGTAACGCGCGTGGTCGGCATGATCACCGAGCCGGCGCAGGCCGAGGCGATCGTTGCCAGCGGCGAGGCCGATCAGGTCGCGATGGCGCGCGCCTTCCTCGACGACCCGCATTGGGGCTGGCACGCCGCCAAGGCGCTCGGCGCCGAGGTGGCGCGGCCGCTGCAATATGCCCGCGTCGCGCCCAAACTGTGGGCGCCGGCGGCGGCGAAAGTGTGAGGCGCTTACTCCCAATCACGGTCATGCGCGGGCTCGACCCGCGCATCCATCGGTCTTCGCAAGAGCGGATGGATTGCCGGGTCGAGCCCGGCAATGATGGATGCTGATGCAAAACGCCGTCTTCCTCGCCGTGCTGTTCGCCGCCGCCTGTCACGCCGGCTGGAATGCGCTGATCAAGATCGGGCTCGACCCGCTCTCCACCACCACGCTGATCGCCGTCGGCTCGGCCGCGGTCGGGCTGGTCTGCCTGCCGCTCGCGGGCCTTCCCGAGGCCGCCGCCTGGCCGTGGCTGATCGCCTCCGCGATCATCCATCTGTTCTATTTCGCGGCGCTGATCGAAAGCTACCGCACCGGCGATCTCGGCCAGGTCTATCCGATCGCGCGCGGTTCAGCGCCGCTGATGACCGCGACCGCCAGTCTGTTTTTCGTCGGCGAGCACTTAAGCGCCGCGAGCTGGATCGGCATCGCGATCTTGGCCGCCGGGGTGCTGCTGTTGTCGGCGCGCGGCGGGCGCGGGCTTGCCGGTTTCGACCGCCGCGCCGTCTCGTTCGCGCTGCTGACGGCCCTTACCATCTGCGCCTACTCGGTGGTCGACGGCGTCGGCGCGCGCGTCTCGCGCAATCCGCAGAGCTACGTGTTGCTGTTGCTGATCGGCAATGCGGCGCTGCTCACGCCCTACGCGCTGTGGCGCGACGGCGGCAAGGTACTGCCCGTCATGCAGCGTTTCTGGCTGCGCGGGCTCGCCGGCGGCGCGCTGCAGACTCTGTCGTACGGCATTGCACTGTGGGCGATGACGCTGGCGCCGATCGCCATTGTGGCGTCGCTGCGCGAGACCAGCGTGCTGTTCGGTGCGGTAATCGCGGTGGCGGTGCTGAAGGAGCCGATGCGCGCCGCGCGCATCGCGGCGGCGCTGCTGATCGTCGCCGGGCTGGTGTTGATCAGGCTGCAATGACTTAGAGTTTGATGCACCGAGGTTGAGACATTCTCCGTTCATTCCCGCGAAAGCGGGAACCCAGTTCTTTTTGTCCTAGGTCCCCGCTTTCGCGGGGACGAACGGGCGGGCAAACGCCGTACTAAAGCGCGAGCGCGGTATATTCGCGCTCGAGCCGTTCGAGGTCCGCTTCGGTGTCGACATCCCACAGCGCGGGCAGTTCAACCGCGCGTAGAGTCAGCGCGGCGATGCGCTGGCGCGTCTCGGCAAGCACGGTCGGCATGCCCCAGGTCATGCCTGCGAAAATCTCCGGCCGTGGCCTGCGCATGCCGATCAGCACATAGCCGCCGTCCTCGGCGGGGATCAGCACCACGTCGGCTTCAGCGAGCGCGGCGCTCGCGGCGCGCAGATGCGCGGGCGTGAAGGCGGCGCAATCGCTGCCGATGACCAGGCCGGCCTCTTGCAGCGCCGCCAGCATGCGCGCGCCAAGATCGCCTTCCGGCTGCCGCTTGAGCGTGATGGGGAAACGCGCGGCGAGTTCGCCGAACGACCGGTGGGACGCGTCCGGCGCGCACCACAGCGTCACCGGGCCGAGCCTGGCGGCGACGGCGGTTGCGACGGTATGCTCGGTCAGCCGCTCCTGCAGCACCGCCGCGGCATGCGCGCCGACGGCCGGGATCAGCCGCGTCTTGGCGAATCCGGCGACCGGCGCCTTGGCCAGCACGGAAATGCCGTCAGGGCGCATAGCCGTAATCGCGCGCCAGCCGCGCCGGGTCGGCGCCGAAGAAGTAACGCAGACGCAGGCGCCACATCAGCAGGATCGTGCGAAACAATCCATGTTCGCGCCAGCGCCGCCCGGAGGCGGTCACGCGCGCAGACAGGCAGAGCGGGTGGGTGATGCGCTTGAGCCGCGCCGACAGCGCCACGTCCTCCATCAGCGCGATGAACGGAAAGCCGCCGGCGCGCTCGAAGGTTGCGCGCCGGACGAAGATCGCCTGATCGCCGGTGGCGATGCCGGTTATGCGGGAGCGGAGATTCATCGTGAGCGCCACCAGCCGCAGCAGGCCGCCTTCCGCGAAGCGCACGTCGAAGCGGCCCCATTGGCGGCGCGAGCGGGCGAGGTTTTCCAGGATCAGGCGGTCGGCATCCGCGGGCAGGCGGGTATCGGCGTGCAGGAACAGCAACACGTCGCCCGCGGCGACGCCTGCGCCGGCATTCATCTGGCCGGCGCGCCCGCGCGGCGCGCTCAGCACCTTGTCCGCCAGCGGTCGCGCCAGTTCCAAAGTGCCGTCGCTGCTGCCGCCGTCCACCAGGATCACCTGCGCGCCGCGCGCGCGACTGGGCGCCAGCGCTGCGAGCGCCGCTTCGACGGAGGCGGCCTCGTTCAGCACCGGCATGACGATCGAGAGTTTCATCGGGGCGCTGCCTGCTCGATCGCGTAATCCGGCCCGGCCGCGATGCGCCTGTAATAGGAGCGATGCGCCGGCGAGCCGTCCGGCCAGCGCTGAAGGAAGCGCTCCAGAAACGCGGCCCGTTCGTAATGCAGTGCCAACGCATCGATATAGAGGCCGTCGCGCTCGAGCCCATAGAGCGGCGGGTGCGGGGAGGCCGTCGTGGCGATGCGCGTAACGACACCGAAACTGGAACCCGCGAAATTCGGCATGCCGGCGGCGCCGTTGTTGACGACCGTCAACCGTCCGCTCTCCAGCATCGAAATCGCGCAAGGCAGCGAGACAGGTGTGCGTGCAGGCGAACAAGTCAATGTGCGAATCCGCGCGCACCGCGGTGAGCCAGCGCCGGTTGGCGGCATGATCGAGCGCGTCGTGCGCGAAGCGCCAGCCGGCGAGGGCGGCAGCGTCGCCATGCACGATGCCGATGCGCGAGGCACCGACCTGCGCCACCAGATGCATCGGCAGTGCCGCAAGCCGCGTGCGCGCCGCTTGCGGCGCCTGCGCGCGCAACTGCGTGAGGATGTCGTTGGAGCGCGCGACGACGCTATCGTCCACATCTGAAGGATACGCGCAGCCGCAACCGGCGCCGACATCGCCGCTACGCGCGATTTCGCTCTCCACATTGCCGCGCAGGGCGCGATGCGGCGCGACCCCGCGCTCGACCGCGGCGAACCACTCGGGCTCGGCGTCGAACCAATGGAAGTCGCCGTTGAACACGAGTTGCGCGGCCGGCTCGCTTGCCGCGAGTTTTTCGATCGCCGCAAGCGCTGCCAGATTGCCGTACAGCCCACCCACGACATAGAGCGTCTCGGCCGAAAAATCCGCCGCGCGCGCGAACGCCGAAGGCGGGTAACTGTAGTCGGCCGGGCAGAGGCGGCCGGCACTGCCTGCTGCCTCCCCCGCTTGCGGGGGAGGGTTGGGGAGGGGGCGCGGTACGACGTTCATTCCGCCGCCTCTTTCAGCGCGCCGCCGCAGCTCGATCCTTGCCCGGCCGTGCAGCCGAAACAGTGGCCCGCCACGCGCACGGCATTGCCCGCGAGATCCTCGTCCAGCAGATCGTCCAGCCGCACGCGCTGGCGCGTGCCGTGCGCCAGACCGAGCCCGAGCATCTGGTTGAAGTCGCAATCGTAGACATAGCCCTGCCAGTCGACCGAGATGAGATTGCGGCACATCACGCCGTCGAGATTGGCGTCGAGGTGAGCGTCCTGCAAAAGCTGCAGATAGCCGTCGAATTCGCCCCTGGTGACCAGCGCGGAGCCGAAGCGCTGGATCGGCATGTTAGCCAGCACGAACAGTCTGTCGAACACGATGCCGTATTGCTCGTGCAGGACGCGCTTGTAGTCGGCTTCCAGCGCGCTCTGCGACGGCGGCAGCGACGGCCCTTGCGGATTGTAGACCAGATTGAGCGCAAGGCGCGGGTTGCGCCCGTAGCCGCGCGCGTTGAGTGCGCGAAGGCCGCGGATCGAGCCGTCGAACACGCCCTTGCCGCGCTGGCGCTCGACATTGTCCTGCAGATAGCACGGCATCGACGCCACCACTTCGACTTCGTGGTCGCGCAGGAAATCGGCGAGGTCCTCCTGGCCCGGTTGCTCGAGGATGGTGAGATTGCAGCGGTCCATGACGTGTACGTCGCGAGCGCGCGCCGCGGTGACCAGGCGGCGGAAATTGGCGTTGAGCTCGGGCGCGCCGCCGGTGATGTCGAGCGTCTTGATCGCGCGACGCTCGACGAATGCGATCACCGTATCGGCGACCTCGGCCGTCATTTCCTCGGTGCGGTTCGGCCCGGCATTGACGTGGCAATGAAAGCAGGACTGGTTGCAGCGGTAGCCGAGATTGACCTGCAGCGTCTCCAGCCTGCCGCGGCTGAGCGGAGGGAAGGCAATGGCATCGAGCAGCGGCAGGAGGTCGCGCATGGAAAAGGTCCTCGTTTAGGGCGCACAAAATGCCACGGCCCGGCGGGCGGCGTCACCCCACGGCCGATAACATCAGGACAAAAGCTTGTGACCTTGTCATTGCCGAGCCGCCGCGCAGCGGCGTGACCCGGCAATCCATCCCATTTTCGCAGAAAAGATGGATGCGCGGGTCAAGCCCGCGCATGACCGGCCTAGCCTCACCGCAACAGCGCGGTGGCGACCGGCGTCTCGAAGCCGATGCGGCCGTAGCCCGGCAGCTTCAGGCCGGGATGGCGCAGATCGAGGCCCGCCACCAGCCCGAGCAGGTCGACCTCGATGCCCTCGACCCAGCCGACCTTGACGGCCGCGAGCCCGCGTAGATTGAGCTCGACGCCGGTGCGGCTGTCGGTCAGCCCGGCATAGAAGCGGTCGCGGTAGTCGCGCCCGACCGCGTTGGCCGGCAGGCTGACGCCCAGTTCCGGCACCGCGCGCAGGATGGCGGCGGTGAAACTGTTGCTGTTCGGCCCCGGCCAGATGCGGTAGTCGCCGGCGCGCGCGAAGCGATAACGATCGACCGCCCGCTCGATCTTCGGGATCAACTCCTCGGCGGCCGGGCCCGCGATGTCGGCGATCGCAACCGGTCTATTGCCGTACCAGCGCCCGTCCGGCGGCCAGCCGTTGACGCGCACCGGGCTGCCCCAACCGACGACGTCGTAGCGCGTCCATTCACTCGCGTTTTTCGGCTTGATGACGATCCAGCTATGGATCGAGAAGATGCCCTTCCAGGCGCCCGTGGTGCCGGTGAAGACGATGACGCGCGCCGGCCTGTCTTGCGCGGCGGGCGGCAACAGCCGCGTGCTCGACCAGTCGGCGTCGTAGTAGTGGCGCGGCGCGTTGCCGGCGGCGTAGAGCGCGGCGCGGGCGATGAGCGGCACGAGAAAGATCGCAAGGACGATGAGCATGATGCGTTGTGGCCGGCTAAGGCGGGACATGACGCGACTATAGCGCGGATTGCGGCCTGACGGCGGCGGCGAGCGCGACCAGCAGACGCGTGCCGGTATGTGTCAGATCGTCGAGGCTCGGGCGGCGCTTGGCTTTGCCGCGCGGTCGGGCATGGCGGCGGGTGAGCGGCACATGCACGAAGGCGGCCAGCCGCGGGCCGCCGGGCAGACGCGCCGCCAGGGTGGCGTGCCAGGCGAGGTAGTTGCACAGGTAGTGGCCGGCGTCGCGCGAGAGCGCGACCGGCACGCGCGCGGCGCTGGCGGCGCCGTGCAGGCGGCGCGCCGGTACGGGCATTGGCTGGTGCGGCAGGCCGGGGGCGATCGAGCGCCCGCGCGGGGCGGCGCCCTTGGCGTCCGGCCTGAGCGCCAGCGCGTTGCGCGCGCGCGTCTCGATGCGCAGTGTCTTGGCGCGGCCGTGCAGCCCGAACATCAGCAGCGCGTCCGGTCTGTGCGCGGCGATCAGCTTTGGCAGTTCGCGGTCGACCGCGGCATAGCTGGTCGCGAATACATGCGGGACGATCTTTACGTCCCCCAGCGCGGGCCGGCGCACCCGCGCGAGACGATGAACCAGCGGCGCGGTCGGATTATAGGGCGCGCCCGGAAACGGCCCGAAGCCGGTGACGAGGATGGTGGTCATCTACAGGCCGAGCAATTGCGCGATCTGCTCCACGGCAAGCGTCGGCGCGAGCTTGCCCGCCGCCACCGCGCTTTCGGCGGCTTTGAGCTTGGCGCGCACGGCCGGGTCGCCGCGCAGCCGCGCGGTGAGCCGCTCCTCAAGCATGGTCCACATCCATTTCACCTGCTGCTCGCGCCGACGCGAGGTCAGTTCGCCGGAAACGGTCATCTTCTCTTTGTGCTCCAGCACGCGCGTCCACAGGTCGGGAATGCCGTTGCCGGTGAGTGCCGAATAGGTGACGACCGGCGGCGACCAGGTCGGCGAGTGCGGGCTGAGAATATTGAGCGCGCCGCGGTATTCGGCCGCCGCCAGCTTGGCGCGCTCGACATTGTCGCCGTCGGCCTTGTTGACCGCGATCATATCCGCGAGCTCGACGATGCCCTTTTTCAGCCCCTGCAGTTCGTCGCCCGCCCCCGGCAGCATCAAGACCAGAAAGAAATCGGTCATGTCGGCGACCGCCGTCTCGGACTGGCCGATGCCGACCGTCTCCACCATGATCACGTCGTAGCCGGCCGCCTCGCACACCAGCATGGTCTCGCGCGTCTTGGCGGCGACGCCGCCGAGCGTGCCGGAGGAGGGGGAGGGGCGGATATAGGCGTGCGGATCGCCGGCAAGCCGCGGCATGCGCGTCTTGTCGCCCAGGATCGAGCCGCCGGTGCGGTTGGAGGACGGATCGACCGCCAGTACCGCCACCTTGCGGCCCTCGCCGGTGAGATACGTACCGAGCGCATCGATGGTGGAGGACTTGCCGACGCCCGGCGCGCCCGTGATCCCGAGCCGCACGGCGTTTCCGGTCGCCGGCAGCAATTCCTGCACCAGCCGGTGCGCCTCAAGCCGATGGTCGGCGCGCTTCGATTCGATCAGCGTGATGGCGCGCGCCAGGACCGCCCGCTCGCCGGCGCGGATGCCGGCGGCGAGTCGGGAGGGATGCGCGGCGTTCATGGACCTATTCACTCCGGCAATAGAGGGATGTCGAGTTGTTGAGCGCAGGCGCGCATGTCACGGTCGATTGTTGCAAGCGATGCGTTGCACGCAAGCGCGAGCTGCACATAGATCGCGTCATAGACCGTAAGCTTTTCGGCCTCGGCGAATTGCACCAGGAATTCGATTCGCTCCGCAGTAGGCGCCGCGTCAATTGCTGGCTTGAAAGAAAACAATTCTTCGACGATGTCACCGAGCCTGCCACTCGGAATCCTGCCGCGCCGTTGGTTGGCCCACAGCGCGTTCGCGATCTCGGCCGGCCAATGAGCGGGCACCATCAGTTGTCCGGCTTGCAGCGCGCCGTAGACAAGGTCAGAGCGATCCACATTATCTTCGCGGAGGATAAGCGCAATCACCAGCGACGCATCGACGACAATCAATGCCGGCCCTCGTTGATCCAGGCTTTGATTTCTTCGGGTGTCGCCTTGACGTTGATCTCGCGCGCGATTTCTCGCAGCTTTTGGATCGCCACGCGCCGCCGCGCGATCTCTTCTGCGGTCAGTTCGGGCTCTGCGCGCACCAGCTTCGCCACCGGCTTGCCGTGGCGGGTAATGACCACCGATCCACCCTTTTCGACTTCCTCGATCAGGGCCGACAGGTTGGTCTTGGCTTCGAATATGCCGACATGTTTCATGCGCGAAATTTAGCTAATCTAGCTAGACTAGTCTAGCTAGATTATGCTTCGCTTTCGGCCGGCGCCCGTCCCGGCTTCCGCCGGAACGGGCTGCTGCCGTGGCCAAAAATCCCGAAACCGGCGCTTCACGCCGTCGGCTTGCCGGCGGCGCTCGCTTCCTTCACCTCGTTGATGCGGCCGGTGCCGCAGTCGTAGATGAAGCCGTAGATCGGGATCGAGCCCGGCACCAGCGGATGGGTGCGGATGCGCTTGACGTCCTCGACCACACTCTTGGGCAGGTCGCCGATCGTGTGCCAGTTGATGAAATGGCCGCAGACATTGCCGCCGCCGTGCTTCGGGTTCGCCCATTTCTTGCCGTCGAAGGCGGCAGTCTCGAGATTGTCGTCGAGCAGGTCGCTCATCACCTCGTTGGTGAAGGTGAGCATGCCGCAGTCGGTGTGGTGAATGACGAACCACTCGTTGGTGGCGAGCAGCTTGTGCGAGATCACCAGCGAGCGGATGGCGTCGTCGCTGGCGCGCCCGCCGGCATTGCGGATGACGTGGGCGTCGCCTTCGGCGAGGCCGGCATATTTGGCGGGATCGAGCCGCGCATCCATGCAGGTGAGAATGGCGAAGCGCCGCGCCGGCGGCATGGCGAGCTTGCCCTTGTCGCCGAAGCTGGAAGCGTATTGGCCGTTCGCCTTGAGAACGGCGTCGTATGTTGCTGTCATGATATCCTCCCCCGTACTGCCATTGATCGGCAGTGCGGTTGGGATGCTATCTTGCGCAGCAAAGTCGGTAAATCAATGAAATGGGTTTTCTTTGTTTGCATACGGCGATGCGAAAAATTCCAAGAACCTTCGCGCATGCAGCATGCGCTGCGCGCGACACGTAAAACGCATGCAAACAAACAAATTATCTAACTATTCGGCCGCTGCTTTGTCGTGCCCCAGCCGCTTGTTCAGCGTCTTGAGCAGCTTCTCGGCGGCGTCGGCGATCACCGTGCCGGGCGGGAAGATCGCCTCGCAGCCGGCCTTCATCAGGGCGTCGTAATCCTGCGGCGGCACCACGCCGCCGACCACGATCATGATGTCCTCGCGGCCTTGCTTGGCGAGCTCGGCCTTTAATTCCGGCACCAGCGTCAGATGCGCGGCGGCAAGCGACGACACGCCGAGGATATGCACGTCGTTCTCCACCGCCTGGCGCGCGGCTTCTTCCGGCGTCGCAAACAGCGGCCCGATATCGACGTCGAATCCGAGATCGGCGAACGCCGACGCAATCACCTTCTGCCCGCGGTCGTGGCCATCCTGGCCGATCTTGGCGACCAGCAGGCGCGGACGACGCCCTTCCGCCTGCTCGAAGGCTTCGACCTGCTCGCGCACCCGTTCGACCGCGCCGGTCATCTTACCCTCCTTGCCGACCTCTCGCTTGTAGACGCCGGTGATCGCTTTGATTTCCGCGCGATGGCGGCCGTACACCTGCTCGAGCGCCGATGAAATCTCCCCGACGGTCGCCTTGGCGCGGGCGGCGTCGACCGCCAGTTCCAGAAGATTGCCGTTGCCGCGCAAGTTCTCGCCTTTGGCGGCGCGGGTCAACGCTTCGAGCGCTTCTTTCAGCGCGCCGGAATCGCGCTCCGCCTTCAGCCGATTGAGCTTGTCGATTTGGTGCTTGCGCACCGCCGAATTGTCGATCTTGAGCACGTCGATGTGCTCGTCTTGCATCGGTGGGTATTTGTTGACGCCGATCACCGACTGCCGGCCGCTATCGATGCGCGCCTGCGTCTTGGCGGCGGCTTCCTCGATGCGCAGCTTGGGGATGCCGGCCTCGATCGCTTTCGCCATGCCGCCGAGGCCTTCGACTTCCTCGATATGGCCCCAGGCCTTTTTCGCCAGTTCGTAAGTGAGCCGCTCGACGTAATAAGAGCCGCCCCAGGGATCGACCATGCGCGTCGCGCCCGCCTCCTGCTGCAGCAGGATCTGGGTGTTGCGGGCGATGCGGGCGGAGAAGTCGGTCGGCAGCGCCAGCGCCTCGTCGAGCGCATTGGTGTGCAGCGATTGGGTCTGGCCTTGCGTCGCCGCCATGGCCTCGATCATGGTGCGCGCCACGTTGTTGTAGACGTCTTGTGCCGCCAATGACCAGCCCGAGGTCTGGCAATGCGTGCGCAGCGAGAGCGAGCGCGCGTCCTGCGGCTTGAACTCTTTCATCAGCTTCGCCCACAGCATGCGCCCCGCGCGCAACTTGGCGATCTCCATGAAATAGTTCATGCCGATCGCCCAGAAGAAAGAGATGCGCGGCGCGAAGCGGTCGACGTCGAGCCCCGCTTTCAGCCCGGCGCGCACGTACTCGACGCCGTCGGCGAGCGTATAGGCAAGCTCCAAGTCCTGCGTCGCGCCCGCCTCCTGCATGTGATAGCCGGAAACCGAAATCGAATTGAACTTCGGCATGTGCTCGGCGGTGTACGAGAAGATGTCGGAGATGATGCGCAAGGACGGCTTGGGCGGGTAGATATAGGTGTTGCGCACCATGAATTCTTTGAGAATGTCGTTCTGGATGGTGCCGGAAAGCTTTTCCTGCGGCACGCCTTGCTCTTCCGCCGCCACGATGTAGAGCGCAAGCACCGGCAGCACCGCGCCGTTCATGGTCATCGACACGCTCATCTGGTCGAGCGGGATGCCGGAGAACAGCGTGCGCATGTCGTAGATCGAATCGATCGCCACGCCGGCCATGCCGACATCGCCGCCGACGCGCGGATGATCGCTGTCGTAGCCGCGGTGGGTGGCGAGGTCGAAAGCGATCGACAGGCCCTTCTGCCCGGCGGCCAGATTGCGCCGGTAGAAGGCGTTGGAATCTTCCGCAGTCGAGAAGCCGGCATATTGCCGGATGGTCCAGGGCTGCGCCGCGTACATCGCGGGATAGGGACCGCGCAAGTAAGGCGGCTTACCGGGATAGGTGTCGAGAAAATCGAGGCCGGCTATGTCTTTTTCGCCATAGGCGGGCTTGACCGCGATGCCTTCGGGCGTTTGCCAGGGCGCCGGCTCGCGCGACGCGGCGGCCGCAGCGGCGGCGTCCTCGAAGGCGACGGTTGCGAAGTTTGGAATCCGGCTCATTTGATACCCAGACTATCATGCGCGGCGCGCAAGGTCGAAAGCGCATCGCAGCCCGCGAATATAAAGGCTTTCACGCCGGCCTTGCGCCAATTGTCCTCATTTTCGCCTGGCCTTCCGGCAAGCTGTACCACGGCGCCGGCAGCAGTGAGCGACTTGGCGGCGTCGGCGGCCTGCGCTTCGTAGACCTTGTCGGACGAACACAAGCAGGCGAGCCTGGTTCCGGACGCCTTGAAAGCGGCGACCAGTGCGGCGAGGTCGGTCTTCACCTCTCCCATAGGGTGAGGTGAAGAAAGTGGGTAGCCATCGTTGGTCATCGCCTCGATGCCGCCGGCCTCATAGAAATTCCTGGCGAAGGTCGCGCGCACGGTGAAATCGGCCGGGCGTCCGAGATTGGCGAGGAACACCTTCGGCCGCGCGCCGGTTTTGGCGAGCATTGCATCCGACTTGTCGCGCAAGGCCTCGAACGGCTCGGAAAGCCGCATCGCCGGCAGCGGCTCGAAGCTCGGCTTTTCCGCCGGCGCCGCGGCGCGCGCAACGTCCAGCACCTTCACCGGCACTTCGGCAAGATTGGGATAGTCGCTCACGCCGGTGAGCGCATCCTTACGGCGTGCGACGTTCTTTTCGCGCGCGGCGCGCGTCTCGGCCACTTGTCTTTGCAGCAAGCCTTGCGGGATGGCTGCGCCGGCGCCGCCGGCCGCTTCGATTTCCTGGAACAGCTTCCACGCCGTTTGCGCGATCTCGCTCGTCAAATGTTCGATGCCGCCGGAGCCGGCGGCCGGGTCGACTACGCGATAAAGGTTTGACTCTTCCAACAGGATCAATTGCATATTGCGCGCGACGCGGCGCGCGAAGCGGTCGGGCAATCCAAGAGCCAACGTGAAGGGCAGGGCGGTGATGGCATCGGCGCCGCCGACGCCCGCCGCGGTCACAGCGATGGTGGTGCGCAGCATGTTCACGTAAGCGTCGCGCGTCGGTCATCATGCGCCAGGCGGTTTCGGCCGCGACGTAAGGCCGGCCGCGGGTCAAGCCCGCTCGCCTGTTCGACGCGCGCCCAGAGTTTGCGCAAGGCACGGAACTTGGCGATGGTGAGAAATTCGTCGTCGTCGGCGGCGAGCAGGAACGAGATGCGCCGCCGCGCCTCGTCGAGCGCAAAGCCCGCAGTCTCCAGCAGGCGCAAATAAGCGACGCCCGCCGCCAGCACGAAGGCAAGCTCCTGCGCTTCCGAGCCGCCTGCCTCGTGCACCGCACGGCCGTCGGCGCGCAACAGATGCGCCTTGGCAAATCCCTTGTCGCGCAGCTCCTTTGCCGTTCCGCCGGCGCGCGCCGAAAGCTCCGGCCACGGCAGCAGCGCGCGTCCCTTGCGTGCCATGTCGCCGAGCGGATCGAGCCCGAAATCGATCGCCAATTGCGCCGGATCGAGCTTGCGCTTGTCGATGAGCGCGCTCATCAGCGCGGCGACCGGCTTGCCGGCAAAGGGCGCGGTCTCCAGCCGCAGCGAGACGATATCGAGCATTACGCCCGCGAGCGCGGCATCGAGCGCTTCGGCGCTGTCGGCTTTGACGCCGAACCCGCGCGCCGCCGGCGCGTCTGCCAGCACCAGCGTCAAGCCCGTGGCGCCGTTTTCCAGCTCATGCAGGGCTTCCGCATTGGCCGCTTTCGGGTCGGGGTGATCGACGCGTTGCATCACCTGCCAGGGCACCGCCGCCCGCCCGGCTACGGCGGCGGCACCCGCCACCCGCTCATAGAGCGGCTCGACCCGCAACCCGTCATAGGTCGTGCTCACCAGCCGCTTGTCGAAAGAGGCGCCTTTGAGCGCGGCCTCGACCAATTCGCGCCACTGGGCATGGCTTACGGGCGGGAATTCGGCGGCCAGGGAAAGGGGTTCTTCGGACATGGCCCCTAGATGCCACGGTTCCGCCGCGCTGCACAATCGCCTGCGGTTTCGCTTTTGCGCGTCGGGGTTCCGAAAAAGACGGCGCCCGCGCCGGGGGTTGGCGCAGGCGCCGCAACAGGTCGGCGGTCATGCCGCCTTCAGGCAAGCCCGGTTATTGGTTGGACTTGCTCGTATCGCTGGAAGTATCCGACGGGCTCGAATTCGTCGAATTCGATTTCGTCGGATGCGCGTACTGCGTCGGCACGTCGACCTGGCTGTTGCTTGAGCCCTGGGTCGTATTCATGCTGGAGCCTTGGCCGGTGGTCTCGGACGGCGCCTTGCCGACCGTGCCGGTCTCGTTCGGCTTCTCGTTCTGCGCGTTCCGGTTCATCTTGTTCTCATTCTGGAATTGCGCGTTCTCCCGGTTCTGGACGTTCACGCCGAGCGCCGACAACGTCTGCTGCGACAGTTCGCCGTTGGCTTCGATGTTCTGCTCCTTCTGGAAGTTTTCCAGCGCGGACTTGGTGTCCGGACCCCAGACGCCGTCGACGTCCTTGGAGTTGAAGCCTTTCTTGTTGAGCGAGATCTGGATCTGGCGGATCTGATCCGTACTCAGCTGCGACGGGTCGACGCTCTGCGTCTGCGCCTGCTGCTCATAGTTCTTGGAACCCATCGTGTCCCCCGAATGCTGCATATCGTTCTGCTGCATCTGGGTCTGCTGATGGGGCTCGTTCTGCGGCTGCATATTGTTCTGCGCCATCGCCGGTAGCGTCAGCGCGACAGCGGCCGCGGTTGCGAGCAGAATACGTTTCATCGTGTTGTCCTCCACTTGTTTGACGTGTCTTTTGACATATCGGGCAAATCGCTTGCCCCTGTGTAGCCAACGTCGCAGCGCGGAGAATGGTTCTGATTTTGCCGGATGAACGTCTTGTGAAGACACGCAGGCGTCGGAAATAACGCGCCGGCGCCGCGCGCGGACTGCGCGTGTTCCGATTTCAAACTTTCGGCAAAGTTCGCCTCTCAGCGCGGCGGCAGTTTTTCGATGCCCGCGCGGTCGACCTTTTCCACCGCGTCGGCAATGCGAACGCCGGCTATGCGGCGGCCGGGCGCGATCTCGGCGAGCGGCACCAAGACGAAGGCCCGCTCGAACAGACGCGGATGCGGCAGTTTCAACTGGGCTGTGTCGAGCGTCTCCTCGCCATAGGCGACGATGTCGATATCGGCCGTGCGCGGGCCGTTGCGCTTTTCGTGGGCGCGGTCGCGGCCGAGCTGGCGCTCGATTCTCTGCGCGCGCTCGAGCAGGGCCTGCGGCGTGAGTGTGGTGTCGACCGCGATGCACAGGTTTACGAAGGGCGGCTGGTATTTGAAGCCCCAAGGCGGCGTGCGGTAATCGGAGGAGCGCGCGGTCAGCCGCACTTGGCTGCCGTCGCACAGCATCGCCACCGCGCGGTCGAGAATGGCGCGGCTATCGCCGACATTGCCGCCGAGCGCGAGCAGCGCCTCAGTCATGTCCGGCTGCGCACCAGCGTCACGCCGACGTCGCTGAAGGTGGCGGCGATCGGCGCATGCGGCTTGTGGATGGTCACTTTGATGCTTGCGACGCGCGGGAAGGCGCCGAGCACCGCATCGGCGACGCGACCGGCGGCGGCCTCGATCAGCCGGAAGCGCTGCGCGGTGAAGGCTTGCGCGGCGCAATCGACCACCTTGTCGTAGGAAACGGTGTCGATCACCTTGTCGCTGCTGGCGGCCGCTTTCAAGTCGATGGTCAGTTCCAGATCGAGGGAGAAAGTCTGTCCGACCTTGGCCTCGTGCGCCATGACGCCGTGATAGGCGTGCAGCGCCAGCCCCTGGATGAAGATGCTGTCGCTCATCGTGCCGCCTCAATGGCCTTGGCGATGCGCAGCGCCTGCACGGTCTCGGCGACATCGTGCACGCGCACGATCTGCGCGCCGTTTTCGACCGCGAGGAGATGTGCGGCGAGCGATCCGCCGATGCGCTCGCTCGGCGGCGCCGGTGTCACCTTGTCGATGAAACGCTTGCGCGAGGCGCCGACCAGCAAGGGTAGGCCGAAGCGCCTGAATGCGGCCAGCCGCGCGATACAGGTAATGCTTTGCTCCGCCGTTTTGCCGAAACCGATGCCGGGATCGAGCACGATTTTCTCGCGCGCAATGCCGGCCCGTGCCGCGATCTCAAGCGAGCGCGCGAAGAAGCCATTGACCTCGGCGACGATATCGAGCGCGGGATCGGCTTTGTCGCGATTGTGCATGACGATCACCGGCACGCCGCGTTGCGCCACCAGCGGCGCCATCTCCGGGTCGCGCTGCAGGCCCCAGACGTCGTTGACGATTTGAGCGCCCTGGTCGAGCGCCCAGGCGGCGACCTCGGCCTTGATGGTGTCGATCGACACCGGCAGACCGAGTTTCGTAACCGCCTGCAGCACGGGGGCGAGCCGCGTCTTCTCGTCGGCCGCCGCAACTGGTGTGGCGCCGCCGTAGGGCCGCGTCGATTCCGCGCCGACGTCGAGGATGTCGGCGCCTTGCGCCGCCATTTCTTCGGCATGGGCGATTGCCGCGCGGGCGTCGAGGAACTTGCCTCCGTCGGAAAACGAGTCCGGGGTTACGTTGAGGATACCCATGACCAGCGGCCGCCCCTGGCGGAGCAGGACGGAAAGCGCGTCGGCGCCCGGTTTTTGGGCGGTTTTAGGCGGGTCGAGGGTCACGGCCATGGCGGCTCGCTTTGCGCATGGCGGCGGGGGGCTGTCAATGGGCAGCTACACTGGCGTCATGGCCGGGCTTGTCCCGGCCATCTCGCTTAGGAATGCACCGTGGCCGCCTAAGCGAGGTCACCGGGACTCGGCGCGTTCCGCGCCGGCCGGTGATGACAACTCAATACGAGATCTTGATCGGCAATTTCTTGGCGTGGTCGATCCAGCGCGCCACCACCTTCTCCGACGGCAGGAAGCGCACGCGCTTGTGCCGCTTGTTGGCCTCCGCCATGGCCTTGGCGAGATTGCAGGGGTTGCGGTATTTCAGTTCCTTCACCGTATCGACGCCGGCGACCTGCAGCAGCTCGGCATATTCCTTGCTGACGCCCTTGACGCGCATGCGGTCGGCCATGTTGGCCCAGCACAACAGCGTCTTCTCGCTCAAGCCGGTCTTGGCGGCGAGCAGCTTGCGGCCCTTCACCGTGCGTGCGGTCTCCAGCAGCCGCGTCGTGGTCCTGATCCCTGCCGACTTGAGGATCGCGGCGGTGTCGCCGTCGATCGCCTCGATGTCGGTAATGGGATAGGACATTGAAACGCCTCCTCGCCGCCTGCGGTTACCGCCGCGGACGCTCTAGATGAACTGACTCAAGCCCGGAATTGCGCCGACGATCTCGCCGATCGCTTCGTCGCCGGCTTTCTCGCGCGCATAGGCGATGGTTTCGCGGGTGACGCCCTGCACCTGGCCCATGGACAGGCCGGCGGCCATCATCTTGGTGCCGGCGCCCATGATACCGCCCATGGACATGCCGCCGCCCTCGGCGCCTTGCTGAGCGGCCAGCAGTTGCGCGGCGCCGGGTATCTTGTCGATCAGCGCCTGCACCTTGTCGGGCGGGCCTTCGCTGCGCAGAAATTCGAATATGATGCCGACTGCCTTTTCCGCGGCTTCGCGTTCGACGCCGACGTTGGCGACGAGACGCGCGATCAGCTCGTCCATGATCCCCTCACGCGAGACCGCACTGTCGGCGGGTTGCTTTCATATTGAACGCCGAAACGCGCGATGACAAGCGGATAACGCGGTCATGCCTGAAGGCTATTGCCGGGTCCACGCCACCTCAGCGTCCGCTGTCAAGTGAAATGTAGCTCGCGCGTGCGCATCCGTGCTCGGGTGTTGCCGCCGAACATCCGCAGCGACATGACGCGCGCGCAACGGCCGCGCGCGCGATGCTTCCGCAAATACCGGCCGGCTTTACGCGCCGCCGCAGGCTTCGCCAAGCGCAGTTGCGGCTTTCGCCGCCGGTCTTGCGCGCTTTTCAGGCGGGCAGCGCGTTGCTAGGTTGCCGGCCTTCTCGAAGGAGCCGAGCCCCATGAGCACACTCGACGCGGTTCTCGCCCGCATCGACCAGGATATCGACCAAAGCGTCGCGCGGCTGTTCACGCTGCTGCGCATCGCGTCCGTTTCGACCGATCCGGCCTTTACCGAGCAATGCCGCAGTGCGGCCGAGCACGTCGCCGCCGATCTGCGCTCGATCGGCTTCGACACCAGCGTGCGCGCGACCGAGGGGCACCCGGTGGTAGTCGGTAAAAGTAACGGCGCCGCCGGCCCCAAGGTGCTGTTCTACGGTCACTACGACGTGCAGCCGGTCGATCCGCTCGATTTGTGGAAGACGCCGCCGTTCGAGCCGCGCATCGAGACCTTGCCGGACGGACGCAAAATCATCGTCGCGCGCGGGGCTTGCGACGACAAGGGCCAGGCAATGACCTTCATCGAGGCCTGCCGCGCCTATCACGCCGTCACCGGCAAGCTCCCCCTCAACATCACCACCATGATCGAGGGCGAGGAAGAATGCGGCTCCAAGCACCTGTTCAAATTCGTGCGCGACAACGCCGCCGAGTTCAGCCTCGACATGGCGCTGGTCTGCGATACCGCCATGTGGAACCAGGATACCCCGGCGGTCACCACCTCGCTGCGCGGGCTGGTCTATGAGGAGGTCAAGGTCACTTGTGCCGACCGCGACCTGCATTCCGGCCTGTTCGGCGGCGCCGCGCAGAACCCGCTGCGCGTTCTGGCCAAGGCGCTGGGCGCCATGTGGGACGACAACGGCCGGGTAACGATTCCGGGATTCTACGACGGTGTCCAAGAGCTTCCCGCCGACATCAAGGCGGACCTGAAGGCGCTCAACCTGACCGCGGAAGAGTTTCTAGGGCAGGTCGGCCTCAAAATCCCCGCCGGCGAGAAGGGCCGCCTGGTGCTGGAGCAGACCACCACGCGCCCGACCGCCGAGATCAACGGCATTGTCGGCGGCTATACCGGCGAGGGCGCCAAGACCGTCATTCCGGGTGAGGCGATAGCGAAAGTCTCCTTCCGTCTGGTGGGCGAACAGGACCCGGAGAAAATCCGCGACAATTTCCGCGCCTTCGTGCGCGAAAGGGTGCCCGCCGACTGCAAGGTGGCGTTCACCAATTACGGCCTGGCGCCGGCCTTGCAGCTTTCCTTCGACAATCCGGCGCTGACCAAGGCGCGCAAGGTGCTGGCCGAGGAATGGGGCCACAAGGCCGTGGCCGTGGGGGCGGGCGGCTCGATCCCGATCGTTGCCGATTTCAAATCGGTACTCGGCATGGATTCGCTGCTGGTGGGCTTCGCGCTCGACGACGACCGGGTGCATTCGCCGAACGAGAAGTTCGACCTCAAATGCTTCCACAAGGGTATTCGAAGCTGGGCGCGCATCATCGACGCGCTGGCGGCGCAGTGACCGGCGTCGCCGCTCCGGGGCGGGAGAGAAAGCTCAGGTCTTCAGCCGATACCCGGTCTTGAAGATCCACCAGACGACCCCGAGGCAGATGCCCAGGAAAGCGAGCGTCATGGCGAGGCTGACGGCCGGGCTCACGTCGGCGATCTCGAAGAAGCTCCAGCGGAAACCGCTGACGAGATAGACGATCGGATCGAACAGCGTCACTTTCTGCCAGAACGGCGGCAGCACATGCGTCGAGTAGAACGTGCCGCCCAGGAAGGTCAACGGCGTGATAATCAGCAGCGGGATGATCTGCAATTGCTCGAACCCGTCGGCCCAGACGCCGATGATGAAGCCGAACAGGCTGAAGGTCACCGCCGTCAGAACCAGAAACGCCAGCATCCAAAACGGATGCGCGATGTGAACCGGCACGAATAGCCAGGACGTCGCCAGAATGATCAATCCAAGAATGGCCGACTTTGTCGCCGCGGCGCCGACGAAGCCCAGCACGACTTCGAAGGAGGACATCGGCGCCGACAATATCTCGTAGATCGAGCCGATGAAACGCGGAAAATAGATGCCGAACGAGGCGTTCATCGTGCTTTGCGTCAATAGCGTCAGCATGATCAGTCCCGGCACGATAAAGGAGCCGTAGTCGATCCCCTCGATTTGGCTGATGCGCGAGCCGATCGCCGCCCCGAACACGACGAAATAAAGCGCGGTCGATATGACGGGCGACACGATGCTCTGCGCGAGCGTGCGGCCGGTACGCGTCATCTCGGCCTTATAGATCGCGACGACGGCGCGCAAGTTCATGGCTCGCCCCGCGGTTCGCGTACCAGGTCGACGAAAATATCCTCGAGCGACGATTGGCTGGTGTGCAGATCGCGAATGCGCACGCCGGCCTTGCTCAGTTCGCCGAGCAGCGTGGCGACGCCGGTGCGTTCGGCTTGCGTGTCGTAATCGTAGATCAGTTCGTGCCCATCGGCGCCAATGGTCAGGTTGAAAGCGGCGACGCTGGCGGGGACGGCGGCGATCTTTTCCGCCACCTGCAATGTCAGCCGTTTTTTGCCGAGCTTGCGCATCAATTCGGCCGTATGCTCGACAAGGATCATCTCACCCTTGTTGATGACGCCGATGCGGTCGGCCATCTCCTCGGCTTCCTCGATGTAGTGCGTGGTCAGGATGATGGTCACACCGGAGGCGCGCAGGTCGCGCACTACCTGCCACATGTCCTGGCGCAACTCGACGTCGACGCCGGCTGTCGGCTCGTCGAGGAACAGAATCTGCGGCTCGTGCGACAGGGCCTTGGCGATCAGCACGCGGCGCTTCATGCCGCCGGACAGGGTCACGATTTTGGAGTGGCGCTTGTCCCACAACGACAGATCCTTGAGCACCTTTTCGAGGTAGGCCGGATTCCTCGGCTTGTTGAACAGTCCGCGCGACATGCTCACGGATGCCCAGACAGTTTCGAACGGCGCAGTCATGATCTCCTGCGGCACCAGCCCGATCAGCGAACGCGCCGCGCGGTACTGCTTGATGATGTCGTGGCCGTCGACCGTCACCTTGCCTTGCGTGGGATTGACGGTGCCGCAGACGATGCCGATCAGCGTGGTCTTGCCGGCGCCGTTGGGCCCGAGCAGCGCGAAAATCTCCCCGCGCCTGATGTCGAGGTTGATGCTCTTGAGTGCCTGGAAGCCGCCGGCATAGGTTTTGGACAGCTCGGCTATCGAGATGATCGGCTGCATTGAGGGCCGTAGGGCTTTAGGCGCGGGAGGGCGGCGCGCAAACGCCGCGATGGCCGCCGCCATATAGGCGAGCGGCGCCGGCCGCGCCAGCCGGAGCCGCTGCCGGCCGCGTGAGCGGTCCCGCTTTTTCAATGCCTTCCCTGCATCGGGTGCGCCTACGCGCGCCGGGATAGGCGTCGGCCGATCTACAACCTATAATAGTATTACAACCATAGACAACCTAGGAGAGTAATATGCTTTTCCACGCAAAGGACTTGCAGACACGGGCGCGGCGCGCCTGCGCCATGCTGGTGGCCGCAGCGTTTGCCCTGCCGGTGGCCGGCGGCGGCCGTGCGCTGGCTTGGGGCAATGACGGCCACATGATCGTCGCGCTCATCGCCCAGCACTATCTTGACCCGGCGGCGAAGAAGCGCGTCGCAGCGCTGCTCAAATCCGACCACGACAAGCTCACCAAGCGCGATATCGCGAGCCGCGCCACCTGGGCCGACCGCTTCCGCGACAGCGACCGCAACACGACCAAGCAGCGCTACAACGCCACCCGGCAGTGGCACTTCGTCGACATCGAGCTGAGCAAGCCCGATCTGGACGCCGCCTGCTTCCATTTTCCACCGCTGCCGAAAGGCGTGGCCGCCAGCAAAGGTCCGGCGAAGGATTGCGTCGTCGACAAGATCGACGAGTTCGAGACGGAGCTTGAAAACAAGCACACGTCGAAGGCCGAGCGGCTCTTGGCTTTCAAGTTCCTGCTGCACTTCGTCGGCGACATCCATCAGCCGCTGCACGCCGCCGACAACCATGACAAGGGCGGCAACAGCGTGCAGATTTTGTTTGGCAAGCACACGGCGGCCGACAATCTGCATTCCTATTGGGACAGCGTGCTGATCGACAAGATCGACAAGGATTACGAAAAGATCGCCGCCATGCTGATCGATAAATACGATGACAAGCAGTCGGCATGGATGAAAGGCACGCCGAAGCAATGGGCGTTGCAATCCTTCGCGCTGGCGCGCGACGTCGTCTACAAGCTGCCGGACACGCATAGGCGCGACAAGCACGGCGTCGACTGCATCGTGATCGACGCGGCCTATGACGCCAAGGCGCTGCCGGTGGTGCAGGAACAGTTGGCCAAGGCCGGCATGCGGCTGGCGATGCTGCTCAACCGCGCGCTGAAGTGAGGCTCAGGCCTGCGCCACCAGCGCGTTGAGATCGGCGAGCACCTGCTTGGGCGGGAAGTCGGCGTATTCGTCCGGCTGCTTGCTGCGGTTGACCCAGATGCCGTTGAAGCCGACCGAGGTGCCGGCCATCACGTCCCAGCGGTTGGACGACACGAAAGTGACGTCGCCGGGCGCGCATTTGTAATGGTCGGTGACCAGCTTGTAGACCTCCGGCCGCGGTTTGAACATTTTCAGCACGTCGACCGACAGCACCGCGTCGAGGTCGCCGCCGATTTGCGCGCCGTCGACCGCACCTTTGAGCATGTCGGGCGATCCGTTCGACAGGATGCCGGTGCGGTGGCCCTTGGCTTTCAGCGCCTTGAGCGCCGCCCGCGCGTCTGGGAAGGCGTCGAGCTTGAAATAGGCGTCCAGCAACTGCGGCTTGAGCGTCTGCGGCACCGAGGGCACCCGCGCCAGTGCGAAATCGAGCGCCCGCTGGGTCAGCGTCCAGAAATCCGCGTAATGGCCGGCCAGCGTCAGCGTCCAGGTGTATTCGAGTTGCTTCAGCCGCCAGATTTCCGACATGCGGTCGCCGTCCGGCCCCGCCTGGCCGCGGAAGCGCGCCATGGCGGCGTGCACGTCGAACAATGTGCCGTAGGCATCGAAGACGAAAATCGACGGCATGGTATCCTCCGGGTCGGGCGGTTATGGTGCGGGGCCCCGGGCAAAGAAAGCCCCGGGTCGGTCACAAGCGCGTCTCGGGAGCGGTAAGCAATGGCGGGTCAAGCCTGGTCGCAGACCTGGACCTTTTATGACGGCAAATGGCACGAGGGCAACCTGCCGCTCTGGGGCGTGCGCACGCACGCGATCTGGCTCGGCTCCTCGGTGTTCGACGGCGCGCGGGTGTTCGAGGGGGTGGCCCCCGACATCGAGCAGCATTGCGCGCGGGTCAACGCCTCGGCCAAGACCATGTATTTGAAGCCGATCGTGTCGGTCGACGAGTGGCTCGGCCTGGTGCGCGAGGGCATGGCGAAATTCGCGCACGATACGCCGCTCTACGTCCGCCCCATGTACTGGGCCGAGCGCGCGGGCCCGATGGCGCTGCCGCCCGATCCTGAGTTCGACGCGCTTTGCGCTCGCGCTCTACGATACGCCTATGCGCAAGCCGGACGGATTTTCCGTCACGCTGTCGCCGTTCCGCCGCCCGACCTACGAGACCGCGCCGGTCGACGCCAAGGCCGGCTGCCTCTATCCCAACAATGCGCGCGCCATGTTCGAGGCCAAGTCGCGCGGCTTCGACAATTGCCTGGTGCGCGACATGGTCGGCAACGTCGCTGAGTTCGCCAATTCCAACGTCTTCATGGCCAAGGACGGCGTCGTGTTCACGCCGATCCCGAACGGCACTTTCCTCGCCGGCATCACCCGCAAGCGCGTGATCGGCCTCATGCGCGAGGCCGGCATCGAGGTGATCGAAACCGTGCTGCGCTACGAGGACTTCGAGAAGGCCGACGAGATTTTCGCAACCGGCAACGCCTCCAAGGTGATGCCGGTCACCCGCATCGACGGCCGCTCGCTGCAGCCGGGCCCGCTGTTCCGCAAGGCGCGCGAATTGTACTGGGAGTTCGCGCACTCCTCATAAGGCTTAAGAGGATGATCGCCCGCTTGATGCCGCGCCGTCCGATCCGCAGCGCCCTGCTCGCCGCGGCGGGCGTGCTGCTGTCGGCCGCGGCGGCGCGCGCCGGCGAGCCGGTCAATCTCGAGGCCCATTTCGACATCATCATGACGCATGTGCGCGTCGGCGAACTGACCTGGGCGATTTATTTCGCCGACGGCGCCTATCTTGCCTCGGCGAGCGGCAAGGCGAGTGGTGTATTCAGCGTGCTGGTCAAGGGCGAGGGCGCGGTGACCACGCACGGCAGCATGGCGGAGGGACGCCTGCTGCCGCAGTCTTCGCGCTCGGAGGTGTCCGACGAGGACGGCAGCTACCACGTCACGCTCGACTTCGATGCACAGGGCGATCTCGTCAAGGTGATCGACAAGGGCGCGCCGCCGCCGGAAAGCCGCGTGCGCGTCACCAAGAACCTGCTGCACGGCGTCGCCGATCCGCTCAGCGCCGTGCTCATCCCGTTTTCCGACAACGCCTTCGCGCCGGCCAATTGCGACCGCACGCTGCGCATCTTCGACGGCCGCCGCCGCTACAACCTCGCGCTGTCCTACAAGCGCGTCGACAAGGTCAAGATGAAGCGCGGCTATGCCGGCAAGGCGCTGGTGTGCAACGTCGTGCTGCGCCCGATCGCCGGCTACAAGGTCGACAGCCTGCTGGTGCGCTATCTCGCCGGCAAGGACGATCTCGAAATGTGGTTTGCCCCGATCGCGGGCGTCGCCGTCATGGCGCCGGTGCGCGCGCTGATGCCGACCATCATCGGCACCATGGACATCCGCGCCGACGAATTCGCCGTCCTCGGCAAGCATCCGCCTGCGCCCGCGCCCGCGCACGCGAAGCAGCAATCGGAAAAGCCGTAGGCCGCCGTCGCGCGGAACCTTTGCCGGCGTGGGTGCGACAAATTGGAGCGGGGCCGCGTGAGAGGCCTCGCGTTGACCTCGCGACCTGCCGCACTAGCATAGAGTCCATCACGCGGCTGCCCGTTCGCTACGCGACGCTTTTTGGCGAGGAACGGGCCGCCGATGCCGACGGCGCGTCGCGTTCGATGTTTCGCCGCCGTTCGGCGCTTGCTCCGCGCGCCTTGAAATGCCCGCGGGCGCATCAAACGCAAAAAGGATGATGCGATGAAGCTGAATACCGCAACGGCCGAGCGCACCCAGACGCAATTCGACGCCCAGGCCATCCCCGAAAATCACCCGGTGGTCGGCCAGCTCAATTCGCTGTTCGGCGACCACACCTTCTTCCTCGACGCCCAGGGTCTCAACATCGTGGAGCCGACCGGCGACGGCGACAATGGCCAGCGGACCGCGCAGGTGGTCAAGCTTGCCGGCTGGAGCGACGGCGACCGCACCTCGTTGTCGCCGCACGAGCCCGAAGTGCGCGAGGTCGTGGTGGTGCTGGAGTCGGCAGGCCCCGACAACGCGGCCTGAGCGTGTAATCGACCGTTCGTCCCGGCGAAAGCGGGCCCAGCGCGACAATATCGGGCCGGTGGCAACGGCCTGGATTCCCGCTTGCGCGGGAATGAGGGGGAGTTTGGGTTTACCCGTCCCGAAAACTCTCGATAGCAAAAAAGCGGCGGTGAAACGCTCACCGCCGCTTTCGAAATCCTGCGCGTGGCTTGGCTGGCGCTACTTGGTCGCCGCCGCGAACAGTTCCTCCGCGTATTCCCAGTTCACCAGATTGTCGAGGAACGCCTTGAGATAGTCGGGGCGGCGGTTGCGATAGTCGATGTAGTAGGAGTGCTCCCACACGTCGCAGCCGAGCACCGGCGTGCCGCCATGCACCAGCGGGTTCTCGCCGTTCGGCGTCTTGGTGATCGCGAGCTTGCCGTTTTGCACGGCGATCCAGCACCAGCCGGAGCCGAACTGTCCGGTGCCGGCCGCCACAAAATCTTCCTTCATCTTGGCGACGCCGCCGAGATCCTTGTCGATCGCGGCCTTCAGCTTGCCGGGGATCTTGTCGCCGCCGCCGCCGGGCTTCATCCATTTCCAGAAATGGGTGTGGTTGTAGTGTTGGCCGGCGTTGTTGAAGAGGCCGGCATTCTTGCCGAAGGAGCCTTTGACGATCTCCTCCAGCGACTTGCCTTCCAGCCCGGAGCCTTCCAACAGCTTGTTGCCGGTGGTGACATAGGCGTTGTGGTGCTTGTCGTGGTGATATTCCAGCGTTTCCCGCGACATGTAGGGCGCCAGCGCGTCGTGGGGGTAGGGCAGGTCGGGCAGCTTGAACGACATTGTGCGTCCTCCTCGAACCACAAAATTTGAATGCGGAATAAACCGGTCCCCTCTATGGGCAACCGGCAGGTCCCGGGGCGAGTTCCAACGATGGAGCGACTAATTAGAGGCTGGCGAGGCCGGGGGCAACGCCTCGTCCTTGAACCGTATTGCTCGATGTCGCGCGCGCGGTCTCGCCGGTCCGCCGCCGGGCCCGTAAGGCCTTGTTAACGTTAAGCAAGTGTGAACAGTTTTGCGGCAAGCTGGCGCCCAAGGTGTTGCCGCCGGCTCCGGATCGGGCCAGAATCCGGTTGTTTCATAACGGGTTACCCGCCTTTACAAGGCTCGCGGGTGGGGGAGGAAGCGCGCTATGGCGATGCTGTTGTACATCATCGGCGCCATTGCCGTCATGGTCGGCGCCGTCACCGTCGCCTTCGGCGTTCCGATCAACGAATTCAGCTTCGGCAATACGCTGATCGTCTCCGGCAGCGTGGTCGGCACCGGCGGGCTGATCATCATCGCCATTGCCGTGGCGGTTGCGCGCCTCAATCGCATCGCCGAGGCGCTTGGCGAGCGGGCGCTGCCGCACGAGGCGGTGCCGGAGGCGCGCGCGGCCGCCATGCCGTTCCCGCCACGGACGCGGCCGGTGGAGCCGCCGTCCGAGCCGGCGATCCCGGAGCCGGTGGAGCCGCCCGGCTTCCCGCCGCCGTTCGAGCCGCACGCGGAAGAGGCGCCGGCGCCCTCGCTGCCCAATCCGGAAGCGGCGGAAGAGGCCCCGCCGCCGCTACCGGCGTCCATGCCGCCACCCATGCCGGCGTCCATGCCGCCACCCATGCCGCCACCGGCCGCCAATTTCGACGCCATGTGGCCGGAGCCGGCCAAGCCGCCTGCGGCGGCCGAGCCCGAGCCCGAGCTGGCGGAGCCCGAGCCCGCCGCCGAGCCGCCGCCGCGCGCGGTCGCCATCCTCAAATCCGGCGTGGTCGACGGCATGGGTTACACGCTCTATGTCGACGGCTCGATCGAGGCCGAGCTGCCGCAGGGCACGCTGCGCTTTGCCTCGATCGACGATCTGCGCGCGCATCTGGAAAAGGGCGGCTGACCTTCAAGCTTTGGCGCGGGCCGCACAGCAAAGCCGAATCGCTCCCAAGTCGCGGCAAGTCTAATCTGCATTAACGCCAAGATTTTCTTGCGAAGCTTGCCGCCTGCCAGTAATGTTTGAAATATTCGAACCGCGTTATAGTTTGGCGCGATTTCCAAAGCCGCCCCGGGGGACGGCCGCGCCAGCGCAAGGTGCGATGACCATGCCCGACAGCGCCTCCGATTACATCGAACTGACGGCGGAAATCGTCTCCGCCTATGTCAGCAACAACAGCGTGGCCGCCGCCGACATCCCCAGCCTGATCAACCAGGTGCATGCCGCGCTCAGCCGCGTCTCCGGCAAGCCGGCGGAGGGCACCGGCGAGGCGCTGAAACCGGCGGTATCGCTGAAGAAGTCGATCACGCCGGAATACATCGTCTGTCTCGAGGACGGCAAGAAATTCAAGTCGCTCAAGCGCCATCTGCGCACGCAGTACAACATGACGCCCGAGCAGTACCGCGACAAATGGAACCTGCCGGCCGACTATCCGATGGTGGCGCCTAATTACGCGGCCGCCCGCTCGCAATTGGCCAAGCAGATGGGGCTCGGCCAGCAGCGCCGCCGGCGCTCGAAATAGCCTCGCACTCAGGATCGCTTCTCCGGTCATTCCGGGGCGCCGGCGAAGCCGGGCGAACCCGGAATCCATAACCCCGGCGCTGCGGCGTCTGGCTTCCGGGTCCGCGGGCTGGCGCCCGCGTCCCGGAATGACTGAGCCTGGGTGCGGATGCGCCGGCCCATCCCCCAAAATCTCCGTAGGAAAATTTCCTGATTCCTGTGGACAACTTTCCTAATAAAAGCCACAATTCGGAACCTCTTCCAGTCATTTCAATAACTTAAGACCCGATAAAAAACTTATCCCCGCCCCCCAAAGTTGCGCGATCATGTAGGCAGCAAGTCCTCTCGAACCAGAAATCGTCTTTCGCGCTCTGAACCGGCTCTCGGCCTCGGTCGTCCCGCACCCGCACATCAAATCTTATCCCCAACCCTATTATGAACATATGGAGCGAGCCTCGCGCCACGAGGACATAGTCTAGAATCAAAACACCCACTCTCGCTAGTCGCGACACACAACACTAAATCGCGCACGGGCCGTCGATCTTCTGCGTAAGTCCGTTTAGTCTGCGTCCACACTTCACATTCTCACCCACCCTCGGCCTAGCTAATAGTAGCCATCCCCCTGGGATCCCCTCCCCCATGCCCTCGAGCGATACGCCCAATCCACACTTATCGAATCTTCTGTGTATCTGGTGGATCAAACATCATATGGAGACATACGCGCCTCGGGATTTACTGATAAAATTATAGGAATGATCGCCCAATGACACTGCTGGAAGGTTTGCACAATCCCTGGCGCCGGCCGTCGCCGGCGCCCGTCGACCCACAAGATCTGCGCTGCCTCTTGGAGATGGCGGCGGCGGTCGTGTTCGACGTGCCGCTCGAAAAACTGCGCGCCGGCTCGCGCGGCGGGGCGCAGGTCGCCTTCGCGCGGCAGAGCGCTATGTATCTCGCCCATGTCGCGCTCGGCCTGAGCTACAGCGCGGTCGGCAAGCTGTTCGGCCGCGACCGCACCACCGCCGCGCATGCTTGTCAGACCGTCGAGGACCGGCGCGACGATCCCGAGACCGACATCCGCCTCGACCTCATGGAAATCCTGTGCATCGACACCTTTTGTAACGGCGCCCTCGCCGGGGTGCTGTCATGAGCGCCGGACCGGACACCAAGCGCGCCGCGCGTCCGCCCGAGCCGGCAACGCCCGAGATCGGCGCCTTCCGCGCGCGGCACCTCAAGCTCGCGCGCCGGCGGGTCGTCACCGAGTTCGGCCCGGCGCATCTCACCGTCGACGAGTTGGAAAGCCCGCTCGCCTGGCTCGCGCGCCGGCGCGGGCGCGCCGGCCGCGCGTTGATCGAGCCGCATCAGTTGCAGGCGGGCGAGCGCCTGCGCGCCGATTTCACGATCGCCCATCTGATGCCGAGCGTGACCTCCAACCTCACCAATCCAATCGCTTACGGCCGGCGCGCGCGCGACGCCGGGCTGCAGCACTTCACCGACGTTATGCTTGAGGGACGCCGCCAAGTGCGGGCGGCGCTCGACGCGGTCGGGCCGGAGTTCTCCGGCCTGCTGCTCGACGTCTGCTGCTTCCTCAAGCGGCTGGAGGATATCGAGCACGAGCGCGTGTGGCCGGCACGCTCGGCCAAGGTGGTGCTGCAACTGGCGCTGGAGCGGCTGGCGCGCCATTACGGGTTTGCCGGCGAAGCGCGCGGGCGGTTGCGCGCGGAGGTGCGTACCTGGCTGGCGGAGGGCGAGGAATTCAGGGTGGAATGATTTTTCTATCTTACGCCGCGCAGACGAAATTTTCTGCTGGCCGCGAAAGCTTTTGCGGCCCGCCGCCGTTTTCGCTCGTTCGCAGCGTCGACCGCGTCTCGGTTATCCGGCCGCAATTCGGGCACTGAAAGAAATGGGCGATCTCCGTCGGCATTTCCGCTACCCGGATCGAGCGGTACCACTTCATGAGCGTGTGGCAGTCGCCACACAGCGGCGATTGCAGGTCCTCAACGGCTCTTTTCAGGTCATCGGCCATGCGGGCGAGGCTGCCCCGAATTTTAATTCTTGTCTACAAACAGCGGTGCACACGGGCCTGTCTTAGCCCCCGGATTCTCCCGTCGCTGCCGGACCCGGCGGCAAGAAACGGCTGGCCCCCGCGCGATCTTTGCGCTTGACATTAATCCTACATGAGAATATAGTCTCGATGTCCTGCTCGGCAGAGGGCGTCATCTAGAGGCGTCTTGATGATGGAGCAGGACGCGGCGCCCGCGGGCGGGAGATGAACGCTCCTCCCGCACTCGGGCGGCGCCGGGGCTCCGCCCGGTCCCACTAGGGGGACCTGCCAGGAGCTGGCTGACGATGAACTGCTCCCGGTTGAGCGGTTCATGGGCAAAGCGCGGCCCGGCGCCGGAAGGAAAACGCCGCGATGGCGCGCCGAAAGGCGCCACACCTCCGAAAGGAGGTGTGTACTGAAGAGACAGGTTGCGCCGATCGGCGCGCCGTCCCCCTCCTTGTTGGAGGACAAAGGAAAAGACAGGCTTCCCCGGGCCTCGATAAATCAACAGGGGCGATGGTGTGCGGCTTGTCGCCGGCACAGATTCGGCCAACAAATCCAACCGGGGGCGGCAATGGATTCGTTCGGAGCCGCGAAATGAATTCCCTCGCAACGGCAACGACTGAAAGTGCCAATCCCGTCGGCGGGCGCGACGAAATCGGATGGCGCAAGCTCGATCCTTACACCCTGCGCTTTGCCGGCGGGCCGCAGGAGGCGGCCTATCGCGAGGCTCGCCGCCCCGCGGAAATCCGCTACATGCGCGTGGTTCTTGTTCTGGTTTTCGTGATCACGCTCGTGGCTATTCCGCTGGATCTGCGCCTCTTTCCAAGCAACGAGCGGCCGCTCATGTTCCTCGGCCATGGCGTCGAAATCGCGGTGATCGGCACGCTGTTCGGTATCAGCTTCGTGCCCTACTTCCGCGACCGGCACATGGCGGTCATGGCGGTGCTGGCCGTGTTTTTCGCGGCGATCTATGCCGCCTGGAACGTCGAATTCGTCGCCCCCGACATCTACGTCGCCGGCGGCGTGCTGGTGATCGTCGCGATCTATGTCTTGCTCCCCTTCGATTTCGTGAGTGGTGTCGCTGCTGGCCTCGGCTGCAGCGCGCTCTATCTGGCGATCATCGGTTTCGCCCATCCGATGCGCAGCCTGCCGTTCCTGACGCTGTCATTCTTCATGGTGATCGGCAACGCCATCGGCGCGGCGTCGCTCTACCATATCGAGCGTCTGCGTCGTCTCGACTTCGCCAATTTGCGCGAAATCGATGCGCAACGCGGACGCTACCGTAATCTGCTGGTGCGCATTCTGCCGCAGTCGATTGCCGACCGGTTGCAGCGAGGTGAATCGCGCCTCGCCGACCGGTTCGACGAGGCCACGGTGCTGTTTGCCGATCTTGTCGGTTTTACCTCGACATCCTCGCATCACGAGCCCGAGCACGTGGTGGCGTTCCTCGATCGGATGTTTGCCGCGTTCGACGTCCTTGTCGAAAAGCACGGGGTCGAGAAAATCAAGACGATCGGCGATGCCTACATGGTGGCGAGCGGTGTGCCGGCGCCGCGCGCCGATCATGCCGCCGCAATGGCCGACCTCGCTCTCGATATGCTCGCGGCCGTACGGTCCGTGCCGCCCCTCGACGGTCAAGTGCAGTTGCGCATCGGCATCAGCAGCGGCCCGGTGGTGGCGGGCGTCATCGGCGACAAGCGCTTCGGCTACGATCTGTGGGGCGACACGGTGAACACGGCGAGCCGCATGGAATCTCTTGGCGTCCCTGGCCGGATCCAAGTGTCCGAACAGACCTTCCGGCACCTCGCTGACCGCTACGATTTTGTGCCGAGGGGCGAGATCGAGGTGAAAGGTTTGGGAGCCGTGGCGACTTGGTATCTGCTTGACTGCAAGCCGGCATCGCAGCTCGAACCCGCGCGGTGAGGATCGCTATGCCCAGCCGTTACGCACAATCTCAATCGCCGGCGCAGCCTTCCTTCGTGCGCGCCGCACTCGGCCTCGACAAGCTACGCGGGGTCTATGACGGCATCGCCGCACATTATGACCTCGAGCACACTTTGATCACGGCGCGGGCCGACCAAAGAGGCCGTAGGCTGCTGGTCGATAGGGCGGTCAGACAAGGCGACGCGGTGCTGGATTGCGGCTGCGGCACGGGCACCACCGCCCTGATGGCGGCCCGGAAGGTTGGGCCGAAGGGCAAGGTCGCCCTGTTCGATCTCAGCGAAGGCATGCTGGCGGTGGCGAAGGAGAAGGCTGCCGGGCAGGGATTAGCGGACCGCTTGACATTTCAGACCGGCGACATGGTTCACTTGCCATTCGCCAATGAAAGCTTCGACGTCGTGCTTTCCACGTACAGCCTGTGTCCGTTGTACGATCCGAAAGAAGGAGCCTTGGAACTCTATCGGGTGACCAAGCCCGGCGGCCGCATCGCCGTTGCCCATTCGACGACCCCGCGAAACCCGATCGTTAAATGGCTTGCCGACAAGGTCGAGGACGTCGCCTGGCGCTTTCCCTGGCTTTCAATGGGATGCCGTGCGGTGACCGTCCTTCCCGCCTTGCAGACCGCCGGCGCGCGCGTCATTTTTCTGAAGCAAATCGGGGTTCCGCTATGGCCGTTTCTGGTTTTCGTCGTCGAAAAACCGGGCCGCTAAACGGCACAGGCGTCGGCCATGATGGCGGGTCGGCGCGTTCACGCCGGCGCCAGCGCCGCCTTGGCCTCCGCCTGGATGCGCTCGACCATGGCGCGCAGGCCGTTCGAGCGCTGCGGGGTCAGGTTCTCGCGCAGGCCGAGCTTGGCAAACAGCGCCTCCGCGTCGGTGCCGAGGATTTCCTTCGCGGGCTTGCCGGAATAGAGCGCGAACACGATGGCGATCAGCCCGCGCACGATATGGGCGTCGCTGTCGCCCTCGAAGCTGAGGCTGGGGCCGGCCGCGCCGTCGGGCTGCACATGGGTGACGAGCCACACCTGACTCGCGCAGCCGCGCACCTTGTTGGCCTCGGTGTGGGCTTCGTCCGCCAGCGGCGGCAATTCGCGGCCGAGCTCGATCACGTAGCGGTAGCGGTCGTCCCACTGGTCGAGCAGCTCGAAATTCTCGGTGATTTCGTCGATGGGCGTCATGCCGCCCTATATAAGCCGGCCGGCGGCAATCGCCAAAACGAGAAGGCCGCGCGGCCGCGCTTTGGCCCCGCGCCAATATACCCTTGCGTCAGGCGGTTAGGCTCAGTCCGCGCGCGCGAGGCGGCGCGGCACCGCCCGGCGCGGCGGCAGCGGAACCTTGGTGTGGAAGGCCGGCCGCAGGTCGGCGGCCTTCAGCGTGCCATGGTCGATGGCTGCGGTCGTCAGCGGCTTGGCGGCCGTGTTGGCGATCGAATTGGCGGCGCTACGCACCGCGCTTCCGCTTTCCTGCGCGCCGCCCTGGTCGCCCATCTTGGTCGTGACGAAGCCGATCAGCGTGCGCGCGCCGGCCTCCGCCTTGTGGCCGAGCGCGACCGCGACCTTGCCGCCCACCTTGCAGGCGGTCGGCTGGCGCTCGCAGAAGCCGCGCATGTCGGAGACGGCGGCGCTCGCCAGCGTCGCCGCCTGCGTGGCGCTGATATGCGCGTCAGGGTCGCTCTTGCCGCCGCTCGGCAGCAGCAGGCAGACGAGCCCGAGCCAAAACGTTATGCGCAACAGGAAGAACATCGCCCGATCCCATGTCATCCCCGGCGGCCTTTGCGCCGCCTTTGAACTAAACATAACAGAGGGCCTTGAACCTGTCGTTGGAATTGAACCGACGTTTTTGGGCAATATCGACGCGAATGCGCCGCGAATTTTTGTCAAATGCGAGAGGTCTGCATTTGCCTCAAATTTTACCGATACCGCTTGCCGCGGCTTGTGCCGGGGGCGCGCCGTGCAGGCGTCATGGTTAGCGGCTGGTAAGATTTCGGCGCGGCGCGCCGCGCTCGCGGCAATTGGCAAGAAAAATTTCACCATGCCCGGCGAAACGGCGCTCCCTTGCGCGCGCGCGGCGGCGCCATATGGCGCGAGCGCGCGCCGCCTTAGCGTTCGCTTAAATCCCGCCTTGCTAGCATCGCGCCATTAAAAGGGGCGCGTCTTTAGTCGTACGAGACGTGGACAGGAATCGTGAGCTTCCTCACGCCAGTGTGGAACTATGTCGATGCGTTGGTGCATCCGGTGGCGCGTGCCGACGCGCTCGCCGCGGCGCGCCATCGCGCCTTCATCGCGCCGCGGCTGATCGGCAGCCTGGTGGCGCTGGCGAGCTTCCCGGTCTATCTCGCGCTGCGCGGGGCGCCGGGCGCTATCGAAGTCGGCGTGTTCGCCTGGCTGGTGGCGCCCATGCTGATCGCGGCTTTTCTGTCGCAAACCGGCCGTTACGAAACCGCGCATATCTTGTCGTCTCTCGCGCTTGCCGGCCTGGTGACGGCGGTCGGCTGGTCGACCGGCGGGATTACCTCTTACGCGGCGGTCTGGCTGGCGGTGGTGCCGCTCGAGGCCGCGCTCTCGGCCTCGCGCCGCGCGGTCGGCTTGGCGGTGCTGTTTGCGCTCGCCGGCGCCGGCACGCTGGTCCTAGGCGGCGCGCTCGGTGTTTTGCCGCCGGCCGGCAGCATCGCCGCCCAGCACGGCGCGCTTGCCGCCTTGGGAATTGTGGCCGCCGCGCTCTATGCCGCGACGCTGGCGCTCTCCGCCGAGCAACTGGCGCGTACCGGCGAGTTTTTGCGCCAAACGGAAGAAGAGCGCTACCGCCTGCTCGCCGGCAGCATGACCGACGTCGTCACGCGCCACGGGGTCAACGGCGCGGTCAAGTTCGCCTCGCCGGCGGCCGAGAAGCTGTTCGCGCTGGCCGCCTCCGAACTTGCCGGCGACGGCTTGTTCGAGCGCGTGCATGTTGCCGACCGGCCGGCCTATCTTACCGCGCTCGGCGACGCCGCTGCGCTCGGGCAAGAGCGCACGCTCGAAATGCGCGTGCGCTGCGGCGCGTCCGCGCTGCAATTTGTCTGGGTGGAGATGCGCTGCCGCCCGCTTGAAATGGCCGGCGGCGCGCGCGAGGTGATGGCGGTCTTACGCGACGTAAGCGAGCGCAAGACGCATGACCGCGCGCTCGAGATCGCGCAGGCCGAGATGCAGCGCGCCAGCGCCGCCAAAAGCCGCTTCCTTGCGGTGATGAGCCACGAACTGCGCACGCCGCTCAACGCCGTCATCGGCTTTTCCGATATGCTGGCGAACGAGCAGTTGTCGCTCGACCCGGCGCGCAAGTTGGAATATGCGCGGCTGATCAACGAATCCGGGCGGCATCTCCTGTCGGTGGTCAACGGTATTCTCGACATGTCCAAGATGGAGACCGGCAATTTCGAGATCGTGCCGGAGCCGTTCGCGCCCGCCGAAGCGGTCTCGGGTTGCTGCGACATGCTCGCGCTCAAGGCACAGGAATCAGGCGTGGCGCTCAATGTCCGGACCGCCGCCGGTCTGCCCGAGCTCAATGCCGACCGCCGCGCCTTCAATCAGATCCTGCTCAATCTGGTCTCCAACGCGGTCAAATTCACCCCGCGCGGCGGCCGCGTGACCGTCGCCGCCCGCCGCGACGGCGACAGTCTCGCCCTCTCGGTCGAGGACACGGGGGTCGGCATTGGGGCGGAGGACCTGCCGCGGCTGGGCGAAGCCTTCTTCCAGACGCGGGCCTCCTACGACCGCAAGCACGACGGCACCGGGCTTGGCCTCTCGATCGTCAAGGGGCTGATACGGCTGCACGGCGGCGACATGGACATCGAAAGCCGGCTTGGGCAGGGCACGCGCGTGACCGTGCGGCTGCCGCTTGCCGGCGAAGGCAAGAGCGATCCGATCAAACTGGTGAGCGAGCGGGCGGATGAACTCGCCGCCACCGCGCGCAGGGAGATGAAGAAAAGTGCCTAGGCGTCGCCACGATGCGCAGACCGAACTGGAGCGCGGGCTGATCGTCGCCACGCTCGCGCGCCACCCGCGCGAATCCGTCGGGCTCATGCTGGCGGCGGCGGCGACCGTAGCGATCTGCGTCAATGCGCTGTTCCTGCAGAGCGGCCCGCATCCGGCGCCGATCTTCGCCACGCGGCTCTTCGTCAAGCCGCATCATGCCGCGGTGGTATTGCCGCGCCCGCAGCCGGCGCCGGTGCTCGCTCAGCGCGCCGACGCGCGTGGCGCCCGCAGCGAGGCGCAGATCATCGCCGATATCCAGCGCGAGCTCGCTTCGCGCGGCTTCTATCAGGGGGCGGTCGACGGCATCTGGGGGGCGCAGACCGAGGCCGCCACGCAAGCGTTTGCGCGCGCGGCGCAGGTGAAGATCGTGCCGGCCCCGACCGAAGCCTTCGTGCAGGCGGTCGCCAATTCGCACATCAAGGCGGGCAAGCCTGAGAGCCGCGTTGCGCCGGTTGCGCCGAGCGCAGCCGTTCCGGCGCATACCGACGCTATTGCCAAGCTGATCGATCCGTCGCCGCGTGTGCTCGCCATCCAGCACGCGCTTGCCGATTTTGGCTACGGCCAGATCAAGCCGACCGGCCTGGTCGATGCCGACACCCGCATGGCGATCGATCGCTTCGAGCGCGACCACGAGCTGCCGGTCGACGGCGAGGTCAGCGCGCGCCTCGTCAAGTCGCTCGCCGCCATGACCGGGCGCACGCTGGGGCAATAGCCGCGCTTTGCCCGCTCGTGCTAGTCAGATGACATGCGGTTGAAGTCCGGCATCTGGGTGGCGGCCTATCTGCGGCGCGCCCAAATCGAAGGCGCCTATGGGGTGGTGCGCCGGCGCGGGGCCGAGGAGGCGGGTGCCGTGTTCATCATCGTCAACCGGCTCGACGGCAGCGCCAGCCTGTACGGGCCGGCGCCGCAGAGCGCGTTCGACGAGGCGCAGCCGGCCGAGCGCATGTTCAGCGCCGTGCTGGGCGCCGAGACGCCGGTGGCGGAGGCCGACATCGAGGCGCGGCTGCTGCGCGAGACGCGCTTCGACCCCGACATCTGGATCGTGGAGATCGAGGACCGCGCCGGCCGGCATTTCCTCGACAGCGCGCTGGTGTAAAGGCTCAGCGCCCGTTCGATCGGATGCGCGAGGCGGCCGGCGGGCGCGCGCGCGTGGCGCGTTGCTGCGAGGGCGTTGCGGCGGCACGGGCGCCGCGTTGCTCGTCGTCGTAATGCAGCGGCTGATGCGCGGGCATTCGGGGCGCGCCGGCCTGCCGCCAGATTGCCAGCATGTGCTGGGCGGCGCGCGGGCTCATCTCGTCATAGAGGCGCGCGAGGTCGTAGACGCGCGCGACCGACTGGCCTACCGCAGGGTCGAGGAACAGCAGAATGCGCTGGAACACCGCGGCCGGCATGGCGAGCGCTTTGGCGGCGACCACGATCGGCTCACCGGAGGCATCGCGGGCGATGCGCTCGGCAAGACGTGGCGAAACGCCGAGCGCGCGTTCGAGCATACGGGTGAAGTCGGCGGTGTTGTGCTGCAGGGCCGCGGCCTCCAGCCGGTGTATGACGTCGTCCGCGGCGGGGCTCGTCCGCGCAGCGGGCGCATCCGCCACCGGCTCGAGATTGAGCAGGATCAGCCGGCGTTCTTCGGCACTGGCCGCGAAGAACAACTCCGCGAGATCGGGTTCGCGCGGCTGCGGCGGGTGTGGCGCTGGCGCGGGCGGGGCAGCGCCGGCATCCGCCAGCGCGCGCAGGATCGGCTCGGGCGCAGCCGGATAGCCGGCAAGCGTCGTCGCCACCGCCTGGCGGGTCGCTTCGTCGACGGCCTCGATCAGCCTCCCCGCCAATTCGACATATTGGGCTTGCTCTTCGGCGCTATGGACCGGCTTTTGTGCGTAGAGGTCGGTCAACACGCGCAGCAGCGTCGGACGGATGTCGACGCCGTCCCGGCATGCCAGGTCGAAGAGGCCGTCGAGGGCGGGAAGTGCGGGCGACTTGGACATGCGGCCTGACGCGTTACAACCGGAACAGCGCCTCACATTAGTCGGGGCTCGTTAGCAGAGCGTTAACCTTGCGCCGCCTTTAATTAGGTCAAAGGCGCCGATCCGGCAGGCTTATCCGCCGGGCGGAAGGGGGACCTGCAATGGGCGAAGTGATTCAGTTTCCCGACGAGACCAGTGGGCGCGGCAGATATGTCGACGCCAACTCCGAGCCTGCGACCGTGATCATTCTGCCGGTGGTCCGCATCGAGCGCGGGCCCGGCGGGTCCGACGGCCAGGAGCCGAAGAGCGGCAATACCAGCGGCCGCCGCCGCCGCCGTCGTCTGGGGCGCTGAAGGTCAGCGACCAAATCACGCCGATGCAAAATTCGATGCCAATGGTCACGCCGGCGTATCCATGGCGCCGGAGCATGATCGCGTTGGCGGCCCTGACGCTGCTGGCCGGCTGCGCCAACGGCGACTTCAAGGAGGTGAAGCGCTACCTGGTGCGCGACGACATCCACGACTGGGTCGCGCGTGATGCCCTTATCGGCACCAACGCCGAGGTATCCGAATTCCATTTGACCGACGACGAGCGCCAGTTGCGCGATCTCGCCTTCCAGCTCATCCAGCCCTCCTACGATCGCCACCAATGGTACTCGATCGCCGGCGAATACGGCCTGATCGAGCGCGCCCAGCGCGAGCGCTTCGACCGTACCGACTACACCACCCGCCTGTTCGGTGACCGCTATCGCTCGGCCACGGCGCGCTACGCCCGGCTCATCGACGACGTCAGGGACGACGCCACGCGGCTGCCGCAGTTCTTCGAGACCGCCACGCGGGTGCTTGACATTGACAGCAAGCGGCGCCGCAGCCTCTCGCTGATCTCCGACCTGTCGCCGCGCGAGCGCGACCAGGCCTTGCGCCGCATCAATGCCAACGCCGCGATCGTCTCGCTGGTGCGCACGCGGCTCCACCAGCGCGTGGCGAGCTATCATTTTGCGCTTGAGCGGCTGGTGCTGATGACGCCGTCGCCGCAGGCGGCCCAGGTCGAACTCGCGCTCAACAGCCTGCAGGCCGAGATCGCGCGCTATCGCTTCCCGGCGCCCAGTTGGGGTCGCGAGCGCAGCTTGGCGGCGGCCGATTGATCAATTGGATTCTTGCGGAATCTCGGTGCGCCGGCAATTCGCGGCGTCGACGGCGCGGCGCGCCGCCGGCATCAGACCCGGCTCCGGCGCCAGCGCGCGGACCACGATTAGGCCGGTGAGCGTCGGAGATTCCACGATCAGCAGGTCGGCGGCGGTGATGTTCTCGTTTTCCGGCATCTCGGCGTGCTGTTCGGGGGTCATGAGATCGAGCTCGATTGCCTGGCGCCCGGCCGAGCGGTCATTGATCGCGTAATAGGCGATATCGTGGTCGCTATAGAACGACACCGACGTATAGGCGGGACCGAGCGGCGCGCTGAGCTTCATCGGTCCTTGCGAGAGATCGTAGCGGCACACCGAAACGGCGAAGGCCGGGTCCATCAATGGCATGATCGCTTTCTCCGGCGTCGGCGCGGGTAGGGGAGCGACCGTATTGACCGGCGCGACCGGCGTCAGACGCGAATAGGCGTCCTGGGTCGCCGTGCGCGGCACGGCGATGATGGTCGCCAAGTGCACGATGCCGCCGAGCAGGACCCCGCCAAACAGCAGGAGCAGCAACCGGATCACGGGCACCTCCTGGTCATGATGGCAGGCATGGGAATCTCGCGGCCTTCCTTGGTCGCGACACCGACGGCCGTGTCATAGAAGCGCAACGCGAGCTGATAGCGCTCGGTGCCGCCGGTCGGCAGCCAGTTGCCGGGATTGGCGCGCGGGGCGATGACGATCACGAAGCTGCCGTCGCCATGGCGCACGATCTCCTGGCTGGTGAAGTCGTACCGGTGCAGCGAATTGGCGACCAGCTCGCCGTTGAGACCGTAGAGCGTCATGGTCCAGAAGCGGGCGGCCGGCGTGACGCCGGATAGAGCCACCTCACAGCGTCCGTCGAGCGTGCGGCCGGAATCGTCGGTCTTGGCGATGAAGGTCAAGCCGTCGCCGAGCGCGATCGGCAGGCGGCCGCTGCGCGCGATGGAGGCGCGCGCGTAGGGGTCGGCGTCTTGCGTGCCGGACTTCGGCCAGGCGGTCCAGCTGCCGATACGCAGCGCGCCGAAGGCGGCGCCGCGGGTAAGCGCCAAATAGGTGAGGCCGAGGCCGACGACTGCGGCCACGACAAGCGCAAACAACGTTCCAAGTAGCAGCCGCACGTTCTGTCCGGTGGCGATGGGAGAATACGGAATCGGGGCAGGAAGATTACGACGGCTGCGCCCGCGCGGCCACTCAGTTCCGCTCGAATGCGCGCCCCTCCAGCGCGGAGGCCAGCGCGTCGCCCTTCTTGGCGGCTTGCCGCTCACGCTCGGAGGCGGCGGTCGGCGGCGCCGGGCCGAGTGCACGATTGGCCTCGTCCATCATGCGCTCGACGTTGGAGAGGATGTCGGCGCCGCGCTTGGTCAGCATGACCGGACGCGGCGGCGGCGGGGGTTCGCCGGTCTTGGATTTTTGCGCCACATAGGGCTGCTGGCGCTCGGGCGGCGCCGGAATGCCGGGAAGCGGTTTGATCTCGATGCCCTGATGGGCATAGGTCATGATGGTGTGCCAGGTCATCGCCGGCAGCGAGCCGCCCGTCATGCGGTTGGTCGGGTCGTAGTTGTCGTTGCCCATCCATACGCCGCAGACGAAGTTGCCGGTGTAGCCCATGAACCAGGCGTCGCGGTAAGCGTTGGTCGTTCCGGTCTTGCCGGAGGCCGCGATGCCGTCGAGGCGGGCGCGCCGGCCGGTGCCGTTTTCGACCACGCTGTTCATCATCTTGATCATGTCCTGCGCCACGTGCACCGGCAGCACCCGGTGCGGCTTGGGGCCGTCGCGGTCCCACCGCCAGATCAGCTTGCCGGTGCCGGTGCGCACTTCGAGGATGGCGTGCGGCGTAACCTTCATGCCGAGATTGGGGAAGGTGGCATAGGCGCCGACATGGTCGAGCAGTTCGACGCCGTCGGCGCCGATCGGCAGCGAGGGCGTGTCGGGCAGCGGCGTGTGAATGCCCATCTCGTGCGCGAGTTTGATGATCTTGGCGCGGCCGCGTTTGGCATTGCCGTCGCCGACGATGACCGACAGCCGCACCGCGACGGTGTTGATCGAGTGCGTAAGCGCCGTGATAAGCGTCATGCGGCCGCGGTAGCCGTGGCTGTAGTTATGCGGACACCAGTTGCCGATGCAGATCGGCGCGTCGACCACGATCGAGTCCGGCTTGAGCCCGTGCAGCAGGGCGGCCGAGTAGACATAGGGCTTGAACGAGGAACCGGGCTGGCGCAGCGCGTCGGTGGCGCGGTTGAACTGGCTGGCGCCGTAATCGCGACCGCCGACCATGGCGCGCACGGCGCCGTCGGTGTCCATCAGAACGGTCGCGGCCTGGCTGGCGTGATATTCCTGGCCGTATTGGCGCAGCGAATTCTCCACTGCCAGGTCGGCAGCTCTTTGCAGGTTAGGGTCGAGCGAGGTGCGCACGACGAATACGCGCTCGGCCATCGACTTGGGGAAGGTGTCGACCAGCTTCTTCATCTGATCGAAGGCCCAGTCGAGATAATAGTTCGGTGCGCGCTCGTCGCTGCGGTCGACGGGGGTGGCGGGGTGGCGGCGGGCGCCGAACACCTGTCCCTCGGTCATGAAGCCGGACTCGACCAGGCGGTCGAGCACGACGTTGGCGCGCGCGCGCGCGGCCGGCAGGTTGACGTTGGGCGAATACTTGGTCGGCGCCTTGAACAGGCCGGCGAGCATCGCCGCCTCCGGCAGGTCGACGTCGCGCGCCGACTTGTTGAAGTAGTAGCGCGCGGCCGCGTCCACGCCGAAGGCGCCGCCGCCCATATAGGCGCGGTCGAGATAGAGCTTGAGAATTTCGTTCTTGGTCAGCCGCGCCTCCAGCCACAGCGCCAGAAACGCTTCCTTGATCTTGCGGTCGAGCGTGCGCTCGTTCGACAAGAACAGGTTCTTGGCGAGCTGCTGGGTGATGGAGGAGCCGCCCTGCACGACGCCGCCGGCCTGCGCGTTGGTCACCATGGCGCGCAGAATGCCCGGAATGTCGATGCCGAAATGGTCGTAGAACCGCCGGTCCTCGGTGGCGATCGCCGCCTTGATCAGGTGATCGGGGAACTGGTCGAGCGGGATGGAATCGTTGTGGCGGATGCCGCGCGTGCCGATCTCGTTGCCGTAGCGGTCGAGGAAGGTCACCGCCAGCTCCGACTTCTTCAGCCAGTTCGAATCGCTCGTTTCGCGGAAGGCCGGCAGCGCCAGCGCCAGCAGCAGGATGAAGCCGGCGGTGCCGAGCGTGAGGCCTTCGGAGACCAGTTCGTTGGCCCAGCGCCGCCAGCCGGCGACGTGGAAGCGGTCCATGAAGGTGGAGAAGCGCTCCCAGTGTTCGCGTAAACCCGCCGCCGAGCGGAACAGCGAGAAGTCGATCCACGAGTCGGCGCCGAGCAGGGCGCGCTTGAGTTTCGGCTTCCAGTCCGATGGGAAAAGGTCGCGCAAGGCTTGGTCGCTCGCTTGGTTGCCGGCGGCCGCCGGGCGACTGTTTTAGCCGATCGGCGCCCTCGCGGCCAAGGACGGCTGGGGACGGCCGGGGCGGTTAATCGGGCGCAAGGTGAACGGGAAATGCGGGGAAATGGCGGCGGTTGGGGGAGATTTGCCGCGACCGTGCTGCGGGCGGGGCGCGCTCCCTCTCCCCTTTGGGGAGAGGGTTGGGGTGAGGGGGTTCCGGAGGGGAGAAAGGGCGGTCCCCCCTCACCCGGACCGCTTCGCGGTCCGACCTCTCCCCAACGGGGAGAGGTGAAGGGCCGCACGGTCCTGCCGCCCATGACGCCCGGCCGCCCAGCCGTTACAAGGGCGCGCCAAGGAGCCCTTAAATGCCCGACGAGCAAGCCCCGTTCTGGCGGCGCAAGAAGATGTCCGAGATGACGCGCGCGGAGTGGGAGAGCCTGTGCGACGGCTGCGGGCGCTGCTGTCTCAACAAGCTGATCGACGAGGACACCGGCGAAACGGTGTTCACCGATGTCGGCTGCCGGCTGCTCGATGCCGGGACCTGCCGCTGCTCCGACTATGCGCACCGCCAGCGCCGCGTGAGGGACTGCGTGCGGCTGACCCCGCGCAACGTGAAGCGGCTTTCCTGGCTGCCGCCGACCTGCGCGTACCGGATCGTCGCGAACGGCGGGGACTTGGCCTGGTGGCACCCGCTGGTGTCGGGCTAGCCCTGAGACGGTGCACGCGGCCGGCGTCTCGGTGAAGGGCCGCGTGAGCGCGAGCGAGAAGGACGTGCCGGACGCGAAGCTGGAGGAGTATGTGGTGGCGTGGCCGGGGAAGTGGCCGAAGGGGCGCGGCGCAAGCGCGCCGGCAAAGGGAAATGAGGGCGAGGGGGCGGGGCGGGAAGGGGAAGTGAGGGCGCTCCGAAAGGCGGGTTGAGGGCAATCACCTTAAGGGACATGAATCCGAGCGCTGATAAGCCGGTTGCTGCCGTGACTCGATTCAAGTACCGGTGGCGGAGATCGCTCGGGGGAGAGGGCTGTTGGCGGGCAAAACGGTCGCAGAGGCCATCTCGCAATTCGGTGCGAGCGTAAAATCGAAGCTGGCAAACCCTGCGATCAGTGGCGCGCCGGAAGATCAGTTGCGCGGACCGCTCGATGCGCTGATGCGCGAGCTTGCCGAATTCGCGGGCCTGCCAGCGGGCTCGGTGTCGCTCGTCGGCGAAACCAGCGCTAGCCGATCTCAAGACCCGCCCCGATTTTGCTGTGACCGTCAGCAAAGCCCTCGTCGGCTTCATCGAGGTCAAGGCGCCGGGCAAGGGCGCCGACCCGCGCAAGTTCAGCGAACCGCACGACAAGGACCAATGGGACAAGCTCAAGTCGCTGCCGAACCTGATCTACACCGACGGCAACGCGTTCAGTCTCTGGCGTGACGGCAAGCTCGCAAGGATCGATCGTCCGCCTTGACGGCGACGTCGAAAGCGTCGGGCGCGAAGCTCGCGGCGCCGGATGCGCTGCTGCCGCTCATCAGCGATTTCCTGCGCTGGGCGCCTATCCCGCCGAAGATTGCCAAGCAACTCGCACAAATCAGCGCGCGCCTCTGCCGCCTGTTGCGCGACGAAGTCATCGAGCAGATGGCGCGCGGCAGTCCCGGGCTGACCGGTCTTGCGCAAGACTGGCGCAAGCTCCTGTTCCCGCAAGCCGACGATGCGCAATTCGCCGACGGCTATGCGCAGGCCGTGACGTTCGGCCTGCTGGTCGCGCGGGCGCGGATATTTCGCTCGCCGATGGCACGGAAGAGGCGGCGCAGGAATTGCGCAAGTCCAATTCGCTGATCGGCACCGCGCTCAGGCTCTTGACCGAGGACCCGTCGAACCAGGAGGCGCTCAAGACCTCGCTCGGCACGCTGACGCGCGTGCTCGACGCGGTGAACTGGCACACCATCAGCAAGGACAAGCCGGAAGCCTGGCTCTATTTCTACGAGGACTTCCTGGAGGTCTACGACAACACGCTGCGCAAGCGCACCGGCTCCTATTACACGCCGCCGGAAGTGGTGTCGGCGATGGTCAACCTGGTCGATGAATGTTTGCGCGGGCCGTTGTTCGAGCGGCCTGCCGGTTTCGCCGCGCCCGACGTGGTCGTGGCCGACCCGGCGGTCGGCACCGGCACGTTCCTGCTCGGCGTGCTGCGCCGCATCGCCGCGACGGTCGAGGACGATCAGGGCGCCGGCGCCGTGCGCGGCGCCATCGAGGCCGCCGCCAAGCGCATCATCGGCTTCGAGATGCAGTTCGGCCCGTTCGCGGTGGCGCAGCTTCGGCTGATCGCCGAATTGCAGGCGCTGATGAGCGGACAAGTCCCGCCTGCTGCCCGATCTTCGCCTGTTCATCACCGACACGCTCGGCAATCCGTTCATCGAGGAGGAGCGGCTCGGCCAGACCTACGAGCCGATTGCGATTTCGCGGCGCGCTGCCAACAAGGTCAAGAAGGAGGAGCGGATCACCGTCGTCATCGGCAATCCGCCGTACAAGGAAAAGGCGGAAGGGCGTGGCGGCTGGGTCGAGGCAGGCAGCGGGCGGCAAGCTCGTCGGCGCCGCTCGATCGCTGGCGGCCGCCGCCGGAATGGGGCGTCGGCGCGCACGTCAAGCACCTCAAGAATCTCTACATCTATTTCTGGCGCTGGGCGACCTGGAAAGTCTTCGGCTCGGGCAATTACGCGGCGACGGGCCTGCCCGACAAGGACGAGGAAGGCATTGTCTGCTTCATTACCGTGGCCGGCTTCCTCAATGGCCCCGGTTTCAGAAGATGCGCGACGATTTGCGCCGAAACTGCTCCGAAATCTGGGTGATCGATTGCTCGCCGGAAGGGCATCAGCCGGAAGTGGCGACGCGCATCTTCCAAGGCGTGCAGCAACCGGTGTGCATCACGTTCGCCGCCCGCAAGCTCAGCAAGAGCGACGAGGAGCCGGCGCGGGTGCGCTTCCATGCATTGCCGAAAGGCACGGCGCGAGGAGAAATTCGCAGCGCTGGCCAAGCTCTCGCTCGACGGTCCAGATTGGAACGATTGTCCCGTCGGCTGGCGCGATCCGTTCCTGCCGGCCGCGACGGGCGCGTGGGCGACATTTCCGTCGCTCAAGGACTTTTTCATCTATGACGGTCCGGGCGTTATGCCCGGGCGAACTTGGATCATCGCACCTGATATCGAGTCGTTGAATGCGCAGATGGACCCGGCTGATCAATGAAAAGGACTTGACTAAGAAAGAGTTGCTTTTCCACCCCCACGAAGGCGGAGACAAGACTTCTCGAAAAAAGCGTAAAGGATGGACTTGCAGGTCTACGAGTACCGCTCCGAGGCGGTCAAAGATGACAAGAAGCCTGCAATCACTCCGACGCGGTATGGTTTTCGCTCCTTTGACCGGCAATGGATCATTCCCGACGCGCGGCTCATCAATCGACCCAATCCGACGCTTTGGAAAGGCATATTCGCCTCGAGCAAGTTTACTTGACCGCGCTTGAAGCGCACTCGCCGACATCGGGGCCAGCTATCACGTCTCACCAGTTTGATCCCGGATCTGCACCATTACAATGGTCGTTTGGCGGTCGCGTTTATCCGCTCTGGCGCGACAGCGCCGCCACGCAACCGAACATCAAGCCTGCGCTGCTGGCGCATCTGGCGAACGTCTATGCGCAGCCGGTCAAAGCCGAAGACGTGATGGCCTATCTCGCCGCCGTGATGGCGCATCCGGCGTTCACGGCGCGCTTCAAGGCCGATCTCGTTCGCCCGGGCCTGCATGTTCCTTTGACGGCCGATGCCAAGCTGTTCGCCGAAGCCGTGGCGCTCGGCTCGGAAGTGATCTGGCTGCATTGCTATGGCGAGCGCTTCGCCGATGCGGCGGCAGGGCGGCCGAAGCAGGCGCCGCGGCTGCCGAAGGAGATCGCGCCCACCATCCCGAAGGCCGGCGAAATTCCGGGCGCGCCCGAGCCGTTGCCCGACAGCATGGATTACGATCCCGCCACCCGGCGCTTGAAAATCGGCAAGGGCTATGTCGAGAACGTCACGCCGGAAATGTGGGCCTATGAGGTCTCCGGCAAGCAGGTGCTCTGGCACTGGTTCAGCTATCGCCGCCGCGACCGCAGCCGCCCCATCATCGGCGACCGCCGCCCGCCGTCGCCGCTCGACTCCATCCAGCCGGACCATTGGCTGCCGGAATACACCAGCGACCTGCTCGATCTGCTCAATGTGCTGGGCCGGCTGATCGCCCTGGAGCCGAAGCAGGCCGATCTGCTCGACCGCATCTGCGCCGGCCGGCTTCGCAACGCCGACGAGCTGCGCGACGCCGGGGCGTTCACGTATTCGGAAGAGAAGCCCTCAAAGCAAAAAGGCAAGAGCAAAAGCAAAGTCTGAGACAGCGGTGGATAGCTGCGGGGACATTTGCCGCGCGCCGCTCGCATCGGTCGGCAGGATCGCTCAAGATTCCGCACGATTCGCAATTCGATTCCGTGTGAACCATGTCCTCTCCCCGCCAAGGCGATCTGTTCGGACACGAAGGGCCGGAGCCCTCCGACGAGGATTTCGAGACGCCGACGTACTATCCCGATCCCGGACAAGGTGCGCGCGGAGCTGCATAAGATTCTGGCCGAGGCGCGGGCGGCCAAGGCGATGCCCTGGGATGACAGGCGCGCCGCGCTCTACCGCACCATCTTTCCGCAGATGACCAACTGCGCTGCCCGAGGACGAAGGCGCGCAATTGCGCTTCGAATTCGAGGCGGAATTGGAGCGGCTGAAGGCGGCTTGACGGCTATTTGTTTTATCGGTGGGATCGCCTTACATATTGGAGGCAGGGTCTTGCTATGGAGGCTGCGCGAATGAGCACCTTTGCAATTCTCGCAATTGCCTGGATTCCGGCCGCCGTCGCGATCATCATCGGCTTTGCCTTTTTCCTTGGCTGGCTCGACGACCGCGCGGAAGCGCGCAAGGCCCGCCACGCCGCCGAATAGGTCTGCCGGCGCGCGTCCGCTTCGTTTCCTTCGAACCGCTGTTGGGGCCGATTGTCGATCCCGATCTAAGCGGCATCCACTGGGCGATCGTCGGCGGCGAATCCGGCCCGCGCGCAAGGCCGATGGAGGCGTGGTGGGTGGAGCAATTGCATGAAGCCTGCGAGCGGCAGGAGGTGGCGTTTTTCTTCAAGCAGTGGGGCGGGAAGCGGAAGAAAAAAGCTGGGCGAAAGTTTAAGGGGCAGATATTTGATGAATATCCGAGCATCCCACTGGGAGCTTCGAGTGCCTAATGGGCATTCGAGATACCGCTCAAACCAAGCCTCGCCAGAATTGCGAACCATTCTAATTCTATTTCTAACGCCATCAATTGCAGTGTAGGCTCGGATAGCGGGAGAATTGATTGGCCCCGGGCCAACAAAAAAGGCGAAAAGACCGGAAATAAATTCCTGCACTAAACCGCTATCGCGGTAACCCTTACTTGGAGCGCGTCGTGCTCCGATGGGAAGTCTCATTTCACTACGATCGGCGAGCGCGAGAAAATTAGACTGTGCGTGCAACCTCAAGGCAGCAGCTTCTTGAGATAGACAGCATACGGTACTCCGTAGACAGCAGGCGCATCGTGATGCCATTCGAAGCCCATCCGGAGATACATCGCAAGGGCCACCTTCAATATCGCACTTGTGTGAAGAGCAATGACTGGAGATCTATCCCGTCTTGCTCGCTTGATGCATTCGTGCGTTAGCGCCCGACCAACACCAACGCCTCTACTCTTGGGATCAACGACCAGGGACCGAATGACGGGCCAAGCCTGGTCAAAATAGGCTGCCTTCCGTCGGTGCGGTGGTATGTAAGCGACTGCACCTACGATGTTTGCAGCAATCTCGGCTACCACAATCTCCCCACTCTTTGCGAGGTCGGACATTTTCCCATAAAAAGCCGCAAGCGCCGGCCAATCAGAATAGTTACACCCGAACTCCTCAAACGCAGTGACCGCGAGGCGATTGATTTCTTGCGCGTCAGCCTCGCAGAACTCTCTAAGTACCGTTGATGACACCGTCCGAGCTCCCGGAGGAAATGCCGTCAGTTGCGATTGCTAAAGCCTAGCACTTTGCGACGGGGCGGCGAGTGCGAAAGGGCAAACAATCGATCTAGACGCTGCGGCCCAAGGTCCGAAATGGGTCAAAAGCTGTAAACCTCAGATGGAGCACATGTTTTCCGCTTTACCCCCAATAGCCGACATTGCTCCGCGCCGCTACCCACACGGCATTGCCAGACCCGGTTGGGAGTACGCGGATAGGGAAGCGGCGGTAGCGCAGGCGCGAGTGGCGCGGAGCATCACCGCATCGGCGAGGTTCGCCAACGCTCGCAGACCTTCAATTCGAAGACCGAGCAGTGGGTGAAACGCGACACCGATAGCGGCCGCTTCATGGACGTGAAGGAGGGCGGGACCAAATTCAAAGGCGTGCGGCGGGAGCATCCGAAAGGGCGCTGAGGTATCGAGTGTAGGGGCGTTGGATGTTTTTCGTTCACAACGAGTGCACGAAACTGACGGCGAACTGGCTCAATGCGCTGGCGACGGCACTCGTCGCCGCGGGAACATTCGCGCCGTTTGCAGCGCTGGTTTACGGCTTTTCGAGTGCCACCCCGGACCGCTGGTTTCTCGCTGCTTTGGCGGGCCTTTGTTTTGCAGGCGGGATCGCCTTACATATGGGCGGTAGGGTCTTCCTCAGGAGACTGCGCGCATGAGCACCTTCCAGATTCTCGCCCTGGCATGGATTCCGGCAGCCGTCTCGATTGTGATCGGCTTTGCATTCTTGCTCGGCTGGCTGGAGGACAGGGCGGAAGGTCGCAAGGCCCGCCACGCGGCCGAATAGGCTTGCCGGCGCGGCGTTGCGGCGCCCAGGAAAAAATGCCTTGACAGCGTGACGCTCCTCCGCTAGTCTTTCCGCATTCTCGACAACTAAATCGGTGCCCCATGACCCGCCGCACGTCGCTGCGCGCGCAGGCGCGCGAGATTTATTCGGAAAGCCGTTCAAGCAAGGACCCCCACCCCCAACCCCTCCCCACAAGGGGGAGGGGAGCGCGCTGTGCCGGGGGAGGGCCCGGAAACAAAGCAGACCGCGCTCACCCGGCGCGCGCGCAGGCTCTACGAAGAGACCGCCGTGCCGGTCGCCGAGATCGCGCGGCTTTGCGGCGTCACCGAGCGCACGCTCTACAAATACGCGCGCAAGGGCGGCTGGAAGCCGCGCTATGCTTGGGTCGATTTTCGGATCGATGCCCGGAACGATGCTCGGGACGATGCGGGCGGCCGCGCGCGGCGGCGCCGGCCGGGGGACGCGGCATTCGCGCCGGTGAAGGGCGCCGGTGCGCGCTTCGTCAAGCGCGCGGACAAGGGCAAGCCGGTCGCGGCGGGCTTGAAGGCGACCGACGCGCTAAGCGCCGCGCGCGCGGCGACCGATTGCGCCGCCGCCGAAACGATGGGGCGCGAAGCGCTGGCCGAGGCCGCGTGGACGCGCTGGGACGAGACTTTCCGCGTGTGGCTGAAGACCGCCGACAGCTTGCGCGCCGCGCTCGCCGCCCATCGCGCCCGGCGCCGCAAGCGGGCAAACGGCGCGCGGCGCGCGCGGGATGCCGAGCCCGACGCTTACGAACAATGGCTCGAGCGCGCCGGGCACATGGCGTGCGACGCGCTGGAGTATTGCCAGGCGCAAAGCGCGCGCTGCGGGTTTGTCGAGATACTGGCGGCCGGCGCGGTGACGCAGACCGGATAAGCGC
>CAVZAR010000005.1:0-348505 GCA_963773305.1 uncultured Pseudomonadota bacterium | reverse complement strand
GGCGGCCCTTCATGACGGCATCGACGTCGCGCTGCGCCTGCGCCTTGTCCATGCTGTATTTGGCCACCACCTGGGTGACGAGGTCGTCCTTGTTCTTGAGCGCCCCGAGCTCCTGCTCGGAGAACTTGCTCCACTTGGCGCCGATGTCCTTGAGAAGGATCTGCTTGTTTTCGACCGGATTGCCGGTGCTCGCCGGCGCGGTAGTCGAGTTTTGGGCGTTCATGAGGAATAGCTCCTAAATATCGATGAAACATCATTTGAATGTGCATCATTCAAACTATAACTTCACATGGTGATGAATTTCGATAACCACAGAGGCAGCTGATCACTGGCTTGAAATAAAGATCGGCCGCATCGCGCCGGGGCGAGCGAAGGCGAGCAAATTCAGCCGGCAAAGCGGCCGATGTCCGACCAATTGCCGGAATTCGCGTAATAGTCGTCGCAATTCGACTTGATCGTCCCCATATGCGGTCAACATCCAACAAGCAGAGAGTACGGCACCGTCGAGCGGGAGACCGCTCGCCCCGTGTCACGGAGGGAGCTTCCCATGTTCACGGCAGAGAAATTTCGCGCAAAAGCGGCGGAAAGCGCTGAATCCCTGAAACATACCGACGTGCCGAGCGAAATCCGCGAGCTTCAACGATCGGAGCAAAGCTTCAGTGCGCTGGCGCAAAACGAAGACTGGCTGGCGGCCAATTTCGAAAAAATCATCAAGTCGCAAGACATCCACCCGCAGGACGAAGTTGCAGGGAAAACACACGTCGACCGCAGAACAGTCGCGGAAATCGAGGAGCATATCCTTCGCTGTCTCGGTGCAGCCGTTATCATGCAGTGGAACACGATCCCGACGAAGCTCCAACGTGAGCTATTCGATACCGCAGGGTCGCTGGGTGACGTACTGCAAACGGCCGCGTTGCGGGGACAGATTGCGCGCTTCCTGCATGACCACAAGGACGAAGAGAACCCCGCCGGCGGCATTTCGAAACCCAATACGACAAAAGGAGAGCCTTGTGGCGCATAAGTTCAATGTCGGTCAAATCGTCGATCTCGAACCGAGGGGGCTTCGGTCGTCTGCCCCGGGTCCCTATGAAATTCGTCACCTTGTTCCCGCCACGGAGCGAAACCCCGGTGACCCGTGCTACCGCATCAAGAGTATGGCCGAAAAGCACGAGCGGGTCGCTCCCGAGAGCGAGCTCACGCTCTCGCGCAGCGCTTTCGCCTGAGGTCATAGCTGCGCGGTCACGTGACGCGTCATTCGCCAAAGAGGCAGCCGGCGTACGACGCATAGAATTTCGCCACCTCTTTGCTCTGTAATGCAAAAGCTCCGCGAGATCGCGCGGGCTTTTCTTTGGTAAGGTTCCATATGTTCGCTTCGGGTCACTCTCGACCGGGGCCGCAGGGGTTTGCATCCCGGTCCATTTCTACTTCGCTCTGAAAGCGACCGAAGTACTGCATTGCCGCGAAGTGACGAGATGGGCCAAGAGCAGTCATCCCGATTTATAGAGTTCATCGTATTCGGCTTCGGATGTGCTGCCGTGGACATTACCAAAGTGCAGATCAAGCCCAAAGCTCCGCACCTATTTTCGATCCTTCCGCAAACAGTGCATCGGGCAAGACTAAGGGAACGGCCGCTCCGACCCGCAATGCAGTTTTGACTAAGCGCCTAGCGCCACTACTTTGCCGCACCCACGCCTGCGGTGATCGTCACGAATAGACCGCCGCCACCCTGATGTGTCCCTCGTTGCGCAACACCTGGAGCGACACGTCGTTGCCGTGTCGGCGCAGCATCAAGTCCACGACCGATTGGCCAAGACGCAGGTTGCGGAGCGTCACCTCCTCGAGAAACGTCGGCAGTCGGGGGTTGCGCAGCAAGATTTCGTTGCGATCCGAATCGAATTCGAGACCGAGAGAAGACTGTAGAAGTAAAAGTGGCGTGCCTGCGGCCCAGGCCTGCGGCGAGCAGGCGACTGGATAGAGAGTCGGCCCGCGCTGGCGTCCGCGCTGGAAGCCGCAATACAGTTCCGGCAACCGCCTCAGGTCCATATAGCTCGCGGCATCGAACAGGCCCTGGAACACGCGATCGATCGCGTCCTTGTGCCCGTAGCGCGCGAAGCCCGCTGCGATCAGCGCATTATCGTGCGGCCAGACCGAGCCATTGTGATACGACATCGGATTGTAGTGCCGCTCCTCGCGCGCCACCGTACGGATGCCCCATCCGGAAAAGAACGATGGCCCCATCAGGTCGCGCATTACCGCTTCCGCGCGCTCCGGTGCGGCGATGCCGCTGAACAGCACCTGCCCGGCGTTCGAGGTCCGCACGCGACACGGCCGCTTTTGCCCGTCGAGCGCGACCGCATAGGTGCCGATCTCCTCGCACCAGAATGCCGCTTCAAATCGTTCCGCGAGCTTGGTCGCCGCCGCATCGAGCATGTCGCCGAGCGCATGATTGCCAAGCCGGCGCGCGCCGCGAGCCGCCAGGCGCTTCGCCGCATAGACATAGCCCTGTACCTCGCAGAGCGCGATCGGCCCCTGCGCGAGCGAGCCGTCTGTGTGGAAGATCGCGTCTTGGGAGTCCTTCCAGCCCTGGTTGACCAGTCCCTTGTGGTCGGCGCGGTGGTATTCGACGAAACCGTCGTTGTCAGGATCGCCCGGCCCGTCGATCCAGCCCAGCGCCGCTTCGACGTTGGGCCACAGCTCCCGCAGCGTCTCGATGTCGCCGGTATGCTCGGTGTAAAGTCCGGCCAGCAGCACGAACAGCGGCGTCGCGTCCACGCTGCCGTAATACAGGCCGAATGGAACCTCGCGCAGTGCCGCCATCTCGCCACCCCGCATCTCATGCAGGATTTTTCCGGGCGCGGCGTCGGCGAGCGGATCAAATTGGCTGGCCTGATAGGCTGCGAGACGCCGCAGCACGCCTTTGGCAATGCGGGAGTTGCACCACAACATCTGCAGCGCCGTGATGATTCCGTCGCGGCCGAACGTGGTCGAGTACCAGGGAATTCCGGCATAGGGGTACGGGCCTTGCGGCGTGCTGGTCGTCAGCATCGCGAGGTCGGCCATTGAGCGGCATACCACCTCGTTGAAGATATTGTTCGAGCTGACAATCGTGGCGATGCCACGGCTCGCAGTCTTGTGCTCGTTGAACGCCGCGCGCAGGCCCTTGCGGAATGGAAGCGGATTGATTTCGCCGAGGTCGTGGTCGCACTTCACCGTCACGTAGATCGACCGGCTTTCGTTGGGCTGTAGCTCGAACGCGTAGGATGCCATGTTGCTGGAGAGCTGCTCCGGCGCAGGCTCGAACAGCATCATCGTCCGCCGCCGATTGCCATCGAGACCCAGGTAATTCAGTGCAACCTCGGTTTTGCTGCAGATCTCCGTGGTTGAGGTGCCGCGGCGTTCGCGGCGCAGTCCGCGCACCTCGAACAGGTCGGCGAAATCGCTCGCGAAAGTGAGCGAAAGCCGGACATCAAACGGTGCGTCGCCGTGATTCTGCATGCGCAGGCGCTGATAGGCGGCGCCGTGCCAGAGAAAAATCGTGCGCACGATGTGCAGAATGTCCTTCCGCTGCACGAGCTTCTGATCGAGATAGATGTCAGGGTTCGTCAGGTCGACGGTGAGGATGGAGTTGTCGTCGCGGATGTTTGAGCCCAACAGCAGCGGATGCTTGCCGTTGAGCAGCATCTCCAGGTGCGAGAGATAGCGGGTATCGTTGAAGAAAATGCCGTCCGTCCCACCAGGGGACGCTCCGATGTCGGCATGGCTGTCGAGCACGGCAAAGCAGTCGCCATCCTTGAGGGTGCGGCGGGGCCGCGTGGAGGCTTCTGTCCCCCGAACATAGAAGGGGGTCTCCGGAGCCTCCTCGACCAGCGTCGCGGTCGAGTCCTGGCTAGGCAATTTGAGGCCTCAGGATGATCGCATCCTTGCCGTTCCGTAAGTGATGCTGGGCAATCCGCTCTTTGGCGTCGAGGGACCTCGACGACGCAAGTAGCGAGCGATAGACACCGACATAATCGTTTGCCATGCGCGTGGCGGAAAAGCGCTGCTCGAAACGCTGGCGCACCTTTTTCCGATCGAGCGCGATGACGTGCGGTAAAGCCGCAATCGCCTCGTCCATGGTGTCGACAATGGCGCCGGTGACACCGTCCTCGACGATCTCCGGGACCGAGCCACAACGGAACGCCAGGACCGGCGTGCCGCAGGCCATGGCCTCGATCATGGAGAGGCCAAATGGCTCTGGCCAGTCGACGGGAAACAGCAATGCCTGCGCTTCGCCCAGGAATTGCGTCTTTTGATGTTCGTTGATCTCGCCAATGAACTCGACGCCCGGGCCGTCAAGCAGCGGCTCGATCTGCGTCCGGAAATAGGCATCGTCGGCGCGGTCGACCTTGGCTGCGATCTTGAGTGGAATACCAAGCGCTCGCGCGATCAAGATGGCGCGGTCGGGACGCTTTTCCGGTGAGATGCGGCCGAGAAAGGCAACATAGCCGCCGCGCGGATGCGCGATGGGGCGGTGCAGAGCTGTCGGGAGGCCGTGGTAGACGGTTGCCGCGAAGTTTGCATTCGGCACCGGACGGCGCTGATCGTTGGAGATCGAAACCAGCGGCATGTTGTCAAAGCCCAGATAGAGCGGAAGAAGATCGGGCAGGTCCTGGCGGCCATGCAATGTAGTGACAGTGCGGCCCGCGATCGGCCGGAACAGAGGAAATTGAAACTGGTCGATATGGAAGTGCATGATATCGAAATCGTCAGCGCGCTGGCGCACGCGATCGAGCATCAGCATGTAATAGGGAATCGGGTCGCGGACGCTGGCGTCGAGCCGCAGCGCCTTGGGCACGCACGGCACCAGATTAGACGCCGTGATCAAATCGCCGCTCGCGAACAGCGTCACGTCATGGCCGAGCGCCACCAACTCCTCGGTGAGGTAGGAAACGATCCGCTCGGTGCCGCCGTAAAGCCGTGGAGGAACGCTTTCGATCAGGGGCGCGATTTGCGCGATCTTCACCGTGTCTCCTGCAGGGGACGCATACCGCCCCGACTTGGTGCCACGGGGGAATCTCGGACATGCCACCGCTTCTGCCGTAGCAATGACTTGGGTATGCCAGGCGCGAAGTACAATAGCGGGTCGAGAAGTTTAGCGCTGAATATCTCCTTGCCGCCCGGCGTAATGTGGCCATGTGACCGCCGCGCAGCCGACCAGGTGATCGAGCACCTGCCCGTCGAATGTCGCAGTTGGGTCGTTCGCTACAGAGGTGATCTAGGATCGACTTCCTTGGATTTCTGCCTCGCCCCGAAAGCGGACCCTAATAGCTGGGCTGCGACAAGCGGCATGCTGGTCATGTTGAGGTCGGCTGCAGCGTCACGCGCAAACCACCGAGCGTCTCGGATTTGCCGAGCGTGAGCCGCCAGCCGTAGCCCTCCAACACGTCCTGCACGATGGCCAGGCCAAGGCCCGCGCCTTCCGCACGTTCATCAAGCCGGACGCCGCGCTCGACCGCGGTCACCTGCACCTCCGGCGCGATGCCCGGGCCATCGTCCTCGATAACAACCGCCGAGCCTTCGGCGCGGATGCGCACGCGTGCAGCCGCATGGCGCGACGCGTTATCGAGTATGTTGCCGAGCACTTCCGCGAGATCGGTACGGTCGAATGGGACACACAAGCCATCAGGGACCTGCTGCTCGAATATCACTCGTGCGCCTGCGGGCGTGCGCGCGAGGGTAACGACAAGTGCGCGCACGAGCGGGGCGAGTTCGGTTGACAACCCGGCCTTGCGCCGCATCGCGCCGCGGCTGCGCGCTCGCGCCAGTTCGCGGTCGACCTGGCGGCTCATGGCCTCGGCCGCCGACTCGATATCGCGGGCAATCTCATCTTGTCCCGCCGCACGCAAACGCCCCGCATCGCCGGTGAGCGCTGCCAACGGCGTCTTTAGGCCGTGCGCGAGATCGGCGGCGCGACCTCGTGAGCGCTCGATCTCGCGCTCCTGCGCATCGAGCAAGGCGTTGACTTCCTCGACCAGCGGCTGGACCTCGGCCGGTGCGGCGCGCGGCAGATGACGGATGCGGCCGGCGCGCACGTCGATGATGCCCCGCCGCAGCGCGTTGAGCGGCCGCAAGCCAAGGCTGACCTGGACTCCGGTGGCAAGGGCCAGCACCAGCGCGAGCAGTCCGAGTGCCAGCGTGAGATCTCTGGAGAAGCCGGCCGCCGCCTTCGACACGCGCGCCAGATCGGCAGCAACCGCTACCCGCACGGGCACACGCTGCCCCGCCTCGGTCAGGCTGACCACGCGCTCAGCCACCAGAATCCGCGACTGCGACGGGCCCGCCATTACATGAAGATGAACTTCGCCGGAGGCCGGCCTGTCGGCCCTCAGCGTCAAGGCAATATCCCACAGCGAACGTGAACGCAGCATCTGCCCTCGATCATCAGCGATCTGCCAATAGAGACCAGACAAGCGGCTCGACAAAGCGCGGGTCGGCCGGCGGGCGGGTGACCACGAGACGCCCTTGTGCGTCGACATCGATGCCGGTGATCAATTGGTTGAGATAGATCGTTGAGATCGTCGCCGATGGTGCGGGTGACATGGCGCTCGAACAGGAAGACCAGACCGGCGCCTGCCACGGTCAGCGCGATCAAAATTGCGACCACGCCGCCGACGATGAGCCGCAGCCGCAGCGAACGCGTCCTTCATGATGGCTCGTCCGGCACGATGTAGCCAAAGCCGCGCCGGGTCTCGATCAGGTCGACGCCGAGCTTGCGCCGCACGCGCCCGACCAGCACTTCGAGCGCGTTGGAGCCGTGGTCTTCGCCATGGCCGTAAACATTCTCATCGAGCTCGGCTTGCGGCACCACGCGCCCGCTCCGCATCAGCAGATAGGCGACGACGCGATATTCGAGCGGCGACAGCGCAATCGGCACGCCGCGCACGCTCACCTTCATCTGCCGCTCTTCCAGTGTTACGTCGCCGACCGTCACCACCGACGAGGCCTGCCCGATGAACGGCGCACGATGGCGCGCAGGCGCGAGAGCAGTTCTTCCATTCGGAACGGCTTCGGCAGGTAATCGTCAGCGCCGGCATCGATGCCGTCGACGCGCTCGGCCCAACTGCCGCGCGCGGTCAGGATCAGCACCGGCATACGGCGCACGTTGGCGCGCCAGCGCTTGAGCACGGAGAGGCCGTCCATCTTCGGCAGGCCAAGATCGAGGATGACGGCGCCGTAGTCCTCGGTATCGCCGCGAAACCAGGCATCCTCGCCATCGCTTACGGTCTCGACAACGTAGCCGGCGGCCTTAAGCGCGCGCTCGACATCCGAGGCGATGCGGCGATCGTCTTCGACCAGGAGGACGCGCATCACTTCTCCTTCGTCCTCTCGATGGTCGCCGTCCTCGCGTCCACATAGACTTCAAACAGGCGGCCTTTGTCGTCGACAACGCGGAACTCGTAGAGCCAACGGCCTCCTTGCGCTCGATCTCCACGCCGGCGATCTCGCCGGGCAGTTTGTTGCGGACCGCGGCGAGGATGTCCGACAACGCGCGGATTTCGCCGCGCTGGACCGCTTGACGCACCGCATCACGGTCACGCTCGTCCGCGCGCGATGATGGCGGCGCCGCCGCTGCGAGCGCGGCCGCCACCGCGAACAGGCTCGCGCTGGTGCGAAAGCTGATGGTATTTCGGCGGTTTTTCACCCGCGCACCGTGCCGCAAGCGGCCTGACAGGTCGCTGACATAGATCAACAGGTCCCGGTCAGCGGACTTAGGGCAGTTTCCTGCCGCGCCCGACGCAGCCTGCGGCGGGCACCAGCAACGGAGACTGACAAATGCGCAAGCTCACTGCATTTGCCGCCGCCGCGGCCATTCTCGCAACCGCGTCGCTCGCCCACGCCGGCGGCCTCGGCCGGCCCTGCACCAGTGCCAGCCAGGACAAGTGGCTGACCGTCGAGGCGCTTCAGAAAAAGGTCGAGGGGCTCGGCTATACCGTGCGCAAGGGCAAGCTGAAGAACGCCTGCGGCGAGTTCTACGCCACCGACAAGGCCGGCGCCGGGTCGAGCTGTTCGTCGACCCGACCAACGGCGCCCTCGTCGGCAAGCTGTAGGGCGTCGGCGATGACCCCCGCCATGACACCGTCATGACCGGAGCCGGCGGCGCGACGCCGCCGGCCACGGTCAAGGTCTGGGACCCGTTCGTCCGCCTGTTCCACTGGTCGCTGGTGGCCTGTTCGTGATCGCTTATGTCACCGGCGACGAGATCGAAAAGGTGCACATCGCCGCCGGCTACGCCATCGCCGGCCTCTTGGCGCTACGCATCGTGTGGGGCTTTGTCGGTCCGCGCCATGCGCGCTTCACCGACTTCGTGCGCTCGCCGCGCGAGGCGCTTAGCTACATGCGCGACGCGCTGCTGCTGCGGGCGCGCCGCTATATCGGCCACAATCCGGCCGGCGGCCTGATGGTCATTGCGCTCATCGTCATGCTCGCCGGCACCTGCGTCACCGGCTACCTGATGACCACCGACGCCTATTGGGGGTCGGAGGCTATGGAGGAAGTTCATGGCGCCTGGCCAATGCGACGGTCGCACTGATCGTGCTGCACGTGCTGGGCGTGCTTGTTGCCAGCTTCGAGCACCGCGAAAATCTGGTGAAGGCCATGGTCACCGGGCGCAAGCGGGCGAATTGAGAAGCGACCACTACATTTCGCGCCGTTCCGCCGGTTGGTCCAGAGTCAACCGGTGATGTCGCCCAAGGAAACAATTTATGCCAACGACCCAGCGCGTCGAAATCCGCCGAGGGGCTGCATTTTCTGCCAGTAGAAGAATAAGATGGGAAGTCAGCCCCAGTCTGAGAGGAGGTCGCCATGCCAGACGCCATCTATCCCCACGGCAGCCCGGAATTGCACGCCGTCGCCGCGAGTTGGCTCCCGCACAACAGGCGGCATTTGAGGCCTTCGGCAGGGCTGTTTTTGCTGATGGGGCGTTGCCTGCGAAGATCAAGCAAATCATTGCGGTTGCGGTAGCCCACGTCACTCAGTGTCCAGGACCTGTATTACCGGCCACACAAAGGCCGCGCAACGCGCTGGCTGGACGGCGGACGAGCTGATGGAAGCGATTTGGGTCGCCTCGGAGATGCGGGCCGGCGGCGCTTATGAGCATTCGACCTTGATGTTGACGGCGCTGGGCGAAACGAAGCAGGACTGAATTCGTCTGTCAGGTCGAGGTAGCCATGGCGAAATATATAGTTGGGCTGAGTTGCGATAAACGCAGTAGGCCGTTGATCGTTGAAGACGACAACGCCCTGCTGGAGCCCTCCTCCAGGGCTGAGTATGAATACCCCGATGCAACGATAACCTACGTCCGTAAATCCAACCGCCGAGGCGATCGACGGCACCCGCATCAAACTCTGGCACTGCGACCCAAGGGTAAACTCGGTTGAGACAAACCGCATCGCGAGAGCGGATGATCCATGGCTAGCATCAAAGTTGCCAACATTAAGATCAAACGCGTCTATGAGCCGCGTGAGAAGAGCGACGGTATGCGCATCCTCGTTGATCGATTGTGGCCGCGCGGGCTCAGCAAAGAGAAAGCGGCGATTGACGAATGGATGGAAGATGTCGCTCCAAGCAACGATCTGAGAAAATGGTTTGGGCATGACCCTGGCCGGTGGAGCGAATTTCGTGCGCGATATAGGGCTGAACTCAAGGCTAGGCCTGAACAGATGAAGCGGCTGCGTACCCTGGCGCGGGAGGGACCGGTCACGTTGGTGTATTCCGCACACGATGAAGTACACAACAACGCTGTTGCTCTGAGAGGCGTCCTTCTCAGATAGGAGACACACGGCTCTTAGCCATTCGGAGTTCGGTCGTGGGAATTAATTGTGCCTCGCACCTCTGCTGGAAAAGCCGCGACGCTCGGTAGGCTTGCGCGGCGCGTCCGCGTCCGGTGCGCCTGGGGGCCGCGCGAGGGCAGGAAGCGGGTCCGTGAGTGCGTCTACGGGGCCGAGTTGGACCTTCAGACGCTTGTGTGGACGCGCGGGCGGGATTTCCCGTTGGCGAGGCTGGAGAGCCGCCTAAAGTGCCCGCGGTGCGGCTCAAGGAGGGTGCGGCTGGCGTTCAGCGTCCCGCCAGAAGCTGGCCAGATGCGTGCCTAAAGGAGATATTCACTATGCGCTATGGAGACAAACTCCCGAACGAGATAAAAATCGAAAAGGATAAGGCGCAGCGCATCATCGCCCAAGTGTTGCGCGACGAGAAGCAAATGATTTCCAGCGATGCAAACGCGCTGGCATTGGTTATCGCCGCGCGCCTACAGGCCTCAATGCCGATGCCGACTAGGCCCGCCTTGAGAGGCGACCGGATGATAGCGAGACATCCTCCGGGCCACTTTGGAAACGAAGACTACCTCAATGCCGTGCGGAAAGTGGTGGACGCGGATGAAGAACAGGCGCGCAAGCTTTGGGAGGTCGTCTATTCGTTTGGGCGCGACCTTCCCGATGATATTGTCGTCTGATGCAGTTTCCCTTGAGCGGTCTCTTTTTTGAGCCTATCCCGTCGTTCCAGCACGCACAGCGCGTCTAGCGCCCGCTCGATCATGTACCCGCCACCCCGTCCGCCGCCGGATCAGCAAGCGCCAACGCCACTTCAAGATGCTCGATCATCTTGGCGCGTCGCGCGGCGATCGCTTCTGGATTGGTCATCGCGCCTACCGCTTTTCAGAGTTTTCTAACATCTGGCCAACTGTCACCCACGCTTTCCCTACCGCCGCGCACTCCGCACCAGTTGAATTACGCAAGGGCTTGTCGGTCGGTAGCAACAAGTCCATCAGCTTGCCGCCAGCGGCCACTTGCTCGCTTGAAGTCCGATATTTTGGAGGACTGCCTGTAAGCTGGGCCTTCATTCTGTCGGCTAGGATTTTTCCGACCAATACGTCTGGCGAAATGTCAGCTTTTTTCATCGGCCCTCTCCAACAATCGGGCGGTCGGCCCGAGCTAACGACCATAGCTATTTTTGGGCGGCGGTCATTATCGAAGCGTGCTCGCCGGGCAAACGAGCCGGTAAGCATCGGAGAAGGCCGGGCGGTGCCTGTTGTCCGAGCCGAGGGTTTAGCCGGGGGCCGCCAAACCTGAGCAGGAAAAGATCAATCTTTTCATGAAGGTCTGGCGGAGGGAGAGGGATTCGAACCCTCGATACGGTTTCCCGTATACACGCTTTCCAAGCGTGCGCCTTCAGCCACTCGGCCACCCCTCCAACGCGATCCCGGCGCGCCTCGACTGGAAGGCGCGCGAGGCGTGCCGCTTCGCGCCTTCACTCAGCCTAGATGGGCGCGCTCGCGGGCGGCGGCAATATAGCGGGCGGCGGGCGCGGGACAACCCGCATCGGCGGCCGATTCCGGTCTCTCGGCAGGGTGGCGGAACCTGCCTCGAACCGGAGTCCAGGCGGCAGAGCACGCGTTTTTGGTCCCTGGATTGCGGGCTCGCGGGCCATAGCGCGTCGAAGACGCGTGTGAACGCGCTTATGGCCCGCGCCCCGTAATGACGAGAGCTATTTCCCCTGCACCACCAGCGAATAGCGCGGGTCGGCGGCCAGGCAGTCAGCTTCGGGCGCGCCGATCTCCTTGCGGACCATGTTGGTGCCGAGGACCAGCGAGACCGTCTTATAATAGGCGTGGCGGCGGCTCATGCCCTCGCGGCCCATGCCGCAGTCGGACGAGAGCACCAACCGCTCGGCCGGAATATATTGCAACGCCTTCTTGATATGCTCGGCGATCTCCTCCGGCCGCTCGACCTGCAAGGAGTGGTGATCGATCACGCCGATGCATATCTTCTTGTCGGTGATCGCCTTGCCGAAGGCTTCCAGGTCCATGCCGTGCGCGCTCGCCGATTCGAAGGTGATGACGTCGGCGTCCACCTTGTTGAGCATGTCGAGCGCGGTCTTGTAGCTCTGCACTTCCTTGAACATGCGTTGCTGCGAAGGATTGCCCCAGCAGGTGTGGCACCACACTTCCGTCTTGGCGCGCAGGCCTTTGACGGTGCGGTTGAACACCTCGACGCTGAACGCCGGGTTGATCACGTCGTCGACGATGTTGCGGATCGCCAGCAGGTGAATTTGCGGCTCCTCGAACTGGATCACCGGGCAGCCGGCGTCGGCGAGATCGTGCAGCTCTTCGTTGAGCGCGTCGGCGATCGCCAGGATGCGGTCCTTCACGCTCTTGTAGTGCTTGTCCTGCACCGCGAAGGCGACCAGCTCGGGCCCGATGGTGCCGAACTTAACCGGCTTGCGCGTCATGCGCTGCGCCACCTTCCACATGGCAGCGTATTGCAGTTCGCCGCGCGTCACCGGGCCGGCGATGCCCGGCATCACGCGCGATTCCAGATAATCGTGCAGGATATGACCGGGCGGAAACGCCAGACCGCCCTTGCCGGCCGGCGTCGGCTGCGGGATCTTGTCGAAGCCGCCCATGTGGCGCGGCGGATAATTGGTCCAGCTCTGGCCGCCGACATCGGAGTCGAAATGCGCGTCGCCGTCGGTGACGATGTCGAGGCCGGCCATTTCCTGCTCGTGCAGATAGACCGAGACGGTGTCGACGTATTGCTCGCGGAACTGGTTGTTGACCATGGCGTCGAGGAACGAGCGCCCGCCCAGATTTTCCGTGTACCAGCTCGGCCGCGGCAACGAGCCGGTGATGGTGGTCGGCAGCACGATGTCTTTGGTGGCGCGGTACATGGCAGGCATCCTCCCGGGGGAACGAAAGCAGGCCTTCAAGTGGGCCCTTTGGCGGTTATGTTTAGACGGCAGCGGCGCGCTTGGGAACCGGGCCGTGCGAGATTCGCGAGATATATGTGGCACTTGCCCACCCGGGTGGGCAGTTTTCACCGCCGAAGATTGCTATAATTCGACAGTGAGCAAAGACAGCCGGCCGACGCCCAGGAAAAATACCGCGCCATGACAATTCCCGCTCCCCCCACCCTCGGCCTGGTGCTCGCCGGCGGGCTGGCGCGCCGCATGGGCGGCGGCGACAAGGCGTTGATCGAGATCGGCGGCATCACCATCCTCGACCGCGTGCTGGCAACGCTGTCGGCGCAATGCACCGACATCATCATCAACGCCAACGGCGATCCCGAGCGCTTCGCCGATACCGGCTGCGCGGTGGTGCCGGACAATGTGCCCGGCCATCCCGGGCCACTCGCCGGCATCCTGGCCGGGCTCGACTGGCTGGCGGAGCAAGACAACGGCGTCGAATGGATCGTCAGCGTGCCGGGCGACTGCCCGTTCCTGCCCGACGACCTGGTGGAGAAGCTGCACAGCGCGCGCCGCAAACAAGGAATCGGCGTGCCGCTCGCCTGCGCGCGCTCCGGCGAATGGCGGCACCCGACCGTCGCGCTGTGGCCGCTGGCGTTGCGCGCGGACCTGCGCAAGGCGCTGGTCGATGAAGACCTGCGCAAGGTCGAAGTGTTCGCGGGCCGCTACGACCTCGCCATCGCCGACTGGCCGGTGGAGCCGGTCGACCCGTTCTTCAACGTCAACACGCCGGAAGACGCCGAGCGCGCCGGTCACATCGCAGGGCAACATGCGGCGCCGTGAGCCATTCGGTAACGAGTTCGTCAATTCAGGACGCGCGAAGCGCGGCTCCGGAATGGCAATCATCCGATCAACGCCGCGTACGACAGGAAGCCGACGCGCGTGCCCGGCTCGATCGCGGTGACATCCTCGAGAAATTCAAGCAGGCCATCGGTTTCGGTCAGCGACGTCAAAATGCCGGCGCCGTCCTTCGGGTGCTTGATCGCTTCGATCTCGCCGTCGCTGGCGCGGCGCAGCGCCACGCGCACGTATTCGCGGCGATCCTTCTTTTTCTTGTAGGCGAAGGCCGCGCGCACCGGCAGCGCCACCAGCTTCTGCGCCTGCGCGCCGGACAGCCGGCGCAACAGCGGCTTCACCACCCGCACGAAGGTGACGAACACGGCGACCGGATTGCCCGGCATGCCGACGAAGGCGGCGCTCTGGCCGGCCGCGCCGGGCAGCACGCCGAGCGCTACCGGCCGGCCCGGCTTGATGGCGACGCGCCAGAACACCAGCTTGCCGATGCGCTCGACCGCGCTGCGCACGTGGTCGGCTTCGCCGGCCGAAACGCCGCCCGAGGTGAGCACCAGGTCGTGATGCAGCGCGGCCTTGTCGATGGCGCGCGCGAGGGCGGCCTGCTCGTCGGCGAGAATGCCGAGATCGGTGACAATGGCGCCCAGCCGCTCGAGCAGTTCGACCAGCAGAAAGCGGTTGGAATCGTAAATGGCGGCGGCGCCGCGCGCCGCGCCCGGCTCGACCACCTCGTCGCCGGTGGAGAAGATCGCGACCTTCAGCCGCCGGCGCACGGCGAGTTCGGTCAGGCCGAGCGCGGCGGCGAGCGCGATGTGCTGCGCCTCCAGCACGGTGCCGGCCGGGATCACCACGCGGCCCTTGGACACGTCCTCGCCGGCCAGCCTGCGGTTGGCGCCGCGCTGCAAGCCGCTCGGCACCACGATGCGCTCGCCTTCGACCTTCACGTCCTCCTGCATGAAAACGGTGTCGGCACCCTTGGGCATGGCCGCGCCGGTGAAAATCCTGATCGCTTCGCCCGGCTTGAGCGTGAGGTCGGCGCGGGCGCCGGCGGTCAGCCGACCCGCAACGGCGAGCGTGGTCTCGCCGTCCGCGTTGAGATCGGCATGGCGCACCGCATAGCCGTCGACCGCCGAATTGTCGAACGGCGGCAGATCGACCGGCGCCAAGACGTCGCTCGCCGCCACGCGGGCGCGCCCGCCGTGCAACGGCACGCGCTCGGTTTCGCGCACCGGCGCGATGCGCTCGCCGATCAGCCGCTCCATGTCGTCGAGCCGCAGCAGCGGGCCGGAAAACGCGAAGCAGTCGTCGGTCAGTTGCACCATTAAAGCATCTTTCGTGTGCGCATGATCTTATCCGAAAACCGGTTCCCGCTTTTCAGGATCATGCGCGGCTCCAGACCATTTTCTTTATTTCACTCACCGGCACGGCATGTTTCAACAGCAGGTCGACGATGGCCTCGATGTCGTCGAGGCCGACCACCGGCAGCTTCACGTCGGGCAAGGCGATATCGGCGGCGATCGCGACCACGTGCGGGTCTTCCGGGTGGATAAGCGGCTTGCCCGTAGCGACGCGGTGCACCTCGACTTTGGGAAAGGGATCGCGCTTGTAGCCCTCGACCAGCACCAGATCGACCGGCGAGATCTTGGCCACCAGCTCGGGTAAGTCCCACTCCGGCTCGCCGCGCAGCTCGTGCAAGATGGCGAAGCGCTTGGCCGAGGAGATCACGACTTCGGTGGCGCCCGCGGTGCGATGGAAGAACGAATCCTTGCCGGGCTGGTCGATATCGAAGCCGTGATGGGCATGCTTGAGCGTGGACACGCTCACGCCGCGTGCGATCAGGCGCGGGATCGCCTTGGTGATCAGCGTGGTTTTGCCCGACCCGCTCCAGCCGGCGAGACCGATTATGCGCATGGAAGCCATATAGACACGCCACTCCCGACAAGGAACCGAAGCTATAGCACGCGCGTCGCCGCCGACCCCGATAAGCGATCCCTGATTGCGCTAGAATCTGATCCGTTCAGATCGGATCACTGCGCCTACCTAACATCTCTTTGCGCATGATCTTATCAGAAAACCGGTTCCCACTTTCGGGATCATGCGCTAGCTGACCGCTTGCAGCCGGGCAATCGGCAGGCCGGTGACCAGATTCTGCGGCTTCATGCGGATGACGTTGTCCGGCGTCATGGCGAGAATGAGATAGACCGGCTCGCCCTTGACGGTGTCGAGCATTAGCGCGGAATCGCGGAAGGTCAGGCGGAACAGTCCGACCACGCGCGCCATGGCGGCATCGTCGAGCGTCTCGCCGTTCCACAATTGATCGCCCAGCAGCGTGGCATCGGCGTCGAGCCCGACGTACCAGTTGAGCGTCACGTCGCGCAGCTCGGTCAGCGGCTCGATCTCGACATCGACGGCGAGCAGGTGCGCTATCCAGCGCCGCATCGCCTCGGCGAGCGCGGCAAGCCCTGCGCGGCGGCCGGTCAGATCGAGCGCCATGTCGAAGCGGTCGCTGCGCTCCCAGTAGCTCTCGGCGTTATCCTCGTTGAGCACGTCGACCTGCGCTTCCGGCTGCAGGCCTAGCATGCTGACGAGCGGGGTCATCGGCGTCTGCGCGGCGCCGCCGACGGTCTCCTCGTCGGCCGCCAGCAGCGAGCCGTCGAACACGGTGACGCGCTGGGTTCGGAAGAACAATTCGCCGGCGCGCGCGACGCGCGGCTCTGCGATGCCCTCGAGCGCGTTGCGCAGAATGACGTGGACGAGCTGATTGAGGAACAGCGGCGGCGTCGAGCCGACGCCGTGGCGCGCCAGATCGACGTAGGCCGCTTCCAGCGTCTTGTGGCGCAACAGCCGGTCACGGAAGCCGATCAGGATTTGCCAGTTGTCGCGGGCGTCGGGGTCGGCAATGGCGGCAATGTCGGCCGTAATTACAGGCATGCGCGGGTCGGCAAGCAGCGCGGCGTGCAGCGTGCGCTCGACCGGACAGGCTTCCGGCGGCGGGATCATTTCGGGCCGCGCCAGATAGGTCTTCAGGAAGGCGTCGGTGACGAGCAGCCCGCCACCCTCGTCGCGGTCGAGCAGATGGTGCCCGCAGGAGATCCAGAAGTCTGTCATTTCCGCTCCTTGTCGGCGAGCGAAATCAGGTTCACCTCCTCGTCCGGCGCCTCGTCCTCGCCCTCGACCTCCATGAAGGAGAAGGCGCGCGCGGGTCCGGCGCCCTCGCGCGGGCGCAGCGTGCGGAACGCTTCGCGTACATTGCCGTCCTCAAAACTGCGTTGCACGGCAATCAGCGTGTCGCGCGGCTGCGTGCACAGCGATTCCACGAACGCCACCTCGTCCTCCGCCGCCGCCGCGGCCGCCTGCAGATCGGGCGCGCCGAAATTGTCGAGCAGCTGCTGCGTCAGCAGCTCGACCAGATTGGCGCGGTCGGCTTCGCCCGCATCGACGATCTGCACCAGCGTCGACCAGCCGAGCGATTCCGCGCTGAGAAAGCCGCTGCGGAAGGCGGTGCGGGCCTTGCCCTCGAGGCCAGCCGGATCGCCGCTCCAGAACGCGAAGGCGCCTGACACCGCCCATTCGCCCGGCTCCGCCACGGGATCGAAGATGAACGTGTCGGACGGGTCGAGCCTGATGGTGCGCAACAGTTTCATGCGTCCGGCGCCTTGGTGCCCTCAATTTTTCACTTGAATAGCTACCATTATAGCCAGGAAGCGCGGCTGGCCAGCCCCGTAGCGCTCACGTGGATCGGAGCCGCTACTGCTTCCCCGTCGTCACGCGGCCCAGAAAATCCACCAGCGCCTTGCGGTCTTTTTCCTTGCCGATCTTCTGCTCCGGCATCTTGGTGCCGGGCGTGTAATGCGCCGGGCCGATCTCGAACAGCTTCGCCACCGTCCGCTTCGACCAGACGATGTCCATCTTCTTCAGCGCGGGGGAGAAATGATAACCCGGCAGCGTCGCGATGCGGCGGCCGAACACGTGCCAGAGCGAGGGACCGGCGCGCGGCCCCTCGTTCGGCTTGAGCGTGTGACACGCGACGCAATGGCGGAACACCTGCGCGCCGGGATCGCCGGCATAAGCTTTGAGCGGGTCCTGCGGCGTGCCGATCACCACGGTGCCGATGGGCTCGCCCTTCACCGCGTCCCAGCGCCGCACCATCCGATCGGTGCCGCCGGTCAGAAGCGTGCGGCTGTCGGGAAAGAACGCCACCGACCACACCGGCAGACCGGGCCCGATCAGCGTGCGCAGCGTGGTGCGCTCTTTGCGGTCGACGATCGCCACCGAGCCGCGAATGCCGGCAGCGGCGATGAGCTTGCCGTCCGGCGAGATATCGATGCCGATGATCGGCGTCTGCGAGACGTCGACGGTGTTGCGAATCTCGCCCTTGGGCGAGAGGAAATAGACCCTGCCGGTGGCGCCGGCGGTGACGATCTCGCCGTCGGGCGCCACCGCCACGGTGTTGAGCGGCGAAGCAAGCGTGCGCACGGTGGGGTCGCCGCCGTCCAACGGCCAGATGCGCAAGGTGTTGTCGTAGCCGGCGCTGATCAAGCGCTTGCCGTCCGGCGAGAAGGCGACGCCGTTGACGTTTTGCGTATGGCCGCTCAGCACGCGCGACGTGCCGCCGGCAAGCGGCCACAGCCGCACGGTGCGATCCCATGAGGCCGAGGCCAGCGTCTTGCCGTCGGGCGACAGCGCGAGAGCGACGATCGGCGCGGTATGGCCGTCGAGCACCTTGTCGGGCTTCGGTCTGCCCGGCGTCCAGATGGCGATATGCGCATCGGCCCCGGCGGTGGCGATGCGGCCGTCCTTCAGCCAGATGACCGCATTCACCGCGTCGTCGTGGAAGCGCATCACCTGTTCGGCGACGTTGCGCTTGAGCGACCAGCGGATGGCGGCGGTATCGAAGCTGCCGGAGACGGCCTCGCTGCCATCGGGCGAAACGGCGACGGCGCGCACGGGTCCGCCATGGCCGCGCAATTGCGCCTGCGCAGAACTCAAGGCGAGCGGCAGGATGAGGAGGGCGAGGGAGAGGCGTTTGATACGGAGAAACATAACGCTTTTTCTTCTCACCTCCCCCTGCAAGGAGGAGGTCGGTCGCCGAAGCGTAGCGAAGGCGACCGGGTGGGGGTCAAGCCATAAGATGCGAGAAAGTCAGAGGGTGCGCTTCTTTCACCAATCATCGGGTTGTACGGCGAGCATGGCATAGAGGTGACCCCTCACCCACCGCCTTCGGCGGGTCGACCCTCGGGGCAAGCCCGAGGGCAGGCTCTCCCCCTTTTAGGGAAGGGCAATCGCATTTAGCGAAGGCGTTGCCATCCCCTTGCAAAGGGGAGGTCGCCGGGCCTTAAGCGCGTTCGCGCGCGTCTTCGACGCGCTATGGCCCGGCGGGTGGGGATCAAACTCCGATGATCCCCACCCCAACCCTCCCCCTTTAAGGGGAGGGAGCGCGCCGTGCCCACCGAACCGCCATATGCGATTCCCCTGCCTTCTCGGAGGAGGTATTGGAGAGGCTCTCATCGCCCCCTCACGGCCATGGCCGCACCTCGACTTTGGCTCCGGCGGCGTAGCCTTCGCTGTCGGCCGGCACCAGAATCCAGCCGTCGGCGCGGGTGAGCGCCGAAAGCGGCAGATAACGGCTGGCGAGGGGCTCGATCTCGTCACCGCTGCGCCGCACCGGCACCAATTCGGCAAGCCCGACGGTGGACGCGACGGTACGCGACAAGGCAAGCGTCGTGCCCGGTTCCTGCACCTTGCCACCGGCAAGACGCGCCAACATGCGCCGGCCGACGGTGAGCCAGACGGCAAGCGCGGCGTCGAGTCTTCCCGGCAACAGCAGCACCGGGCGGCCGTCGGCAAAACCGAGCGCGGCGGTCTCGCCCGGCGCCAGCGCCAGCCCATGCACCGCGACGCGGCCCGCACGCGCGAGCGCATGCACGCTGGTGTCGTTGCGCCCCGAACCGGTACCTCCGATCGCTATGATGGCGTCGGTGTTCTCCGCCGCCAAGGCGACGTCGAGCGTGCGGCCGGGCGCGTCGATGCGTACGGCCCCGCCGCGCCGCTCGATGTCGGCGGCGATCAGACGCGCCCCCGCCGCGACGATGGTCGAGCCGCGCAGCGGCAAGACACGCAGGCGCGGTTCGCGCACGGTGACGCGCGCAAGGCCGGCGGCGGCGAAGGCGGCAAGATCGAGCGGGCGCAGGCGGCCGCCGGCACGACGCAGCGGCAGGCCGGGCTCGCAATCGCCGCCGGCCGCCAGCACGCCGTCGCCCGGGCTGACGGTGACGAGCGCCTCGACGCCGAGCGCGGTCTCCTTCAAGGAATCGAGCGGGGCCACACTGTCGGTGCCGGGCGGTATGACCTGGCCCGCTTCCACCCGCGTCGGCGCATACGGCAGCAGGGCCGGTGCATAACCGCCAACCCCGAGCGTCAAGTCGGCGGCGAGCGCCCAGCCGTCGGCGAGCGCGGTGGCCGCCGTCGGCCGGGCCGGCGCCGACACATCGGTGGCGAGCGTGCGGCCGGTGGCGGCGCTTAAATCGAGCGTGCGTGGGGTGACCGGCTTCATCGCGGCGTCGATCAGGCCCAGCACGTCGCCGAGCGGCGTGAGACGGGCAATGCGCTGCAAAGTCTCGGATTTCGCAACCACGAGCTGACCTTGATAGTGACCCGATTTATCTGCAAGTCCTTATGCGTTCGATCTCGTGACCTTCTGACCGAGGCGGTGGCGTGGCATCCATTGAGCTCACACGACTTTTGCGTTCGACCAAGCGTTCCTGTAAGGGGAATTTATTATCAATACATACTATAGCGTGTATTTGGCAGAACGAACCTAAAAATTCGAGTAATTTCAAAGTCTAATCGACTCTGCCACGGCACCAAAAATCTGATTTCCCTCGCGAGGGACTTTGATTGCTGATGCTCTGAGGCATCCCTAATGGGTTTGAGCCGTCCCTTTGCTAAAGGCCATAGGCAATGGGATTCCTCCAAACCAGGTACTTTGCATGGGGTTGTTTTGCGGCATTCGGTAAGTGCCCCCCCACCAATTGGTGCATTTCCGCCCTTTGCTCGGCCAATTCGGTTTGGAGGGCTCCTGAGCCGCTACTCGCCTGGCTAGGTGGGAGGATTCGAATGAAGGCGCTCCCGAGCGATTGTTTCAAGTCAACGATTTAGCCAGCAGCGCCGGGCAAAGCCGAGCAGGCCCTGCGGCAGGAAGATGATCATGACGATGAAGACGACGCCGAGCGGGATCAGATAGGGGAACTGGTCGCCGAAGATGCGCGAGAGCAGTTCGCGCGCGAGCTGGAAAAAGCCGGCGCCGACGATCGGCCCGACAAGCGTCCCGATGCCGCCGATCACGTTGAAAATGACGGTGTCGCCCGAGGTGAGGAAATAGACGAAGTCGGGTGCGGCAAACTCATTCTGGATGGCGTAGAGCACGCCGGCGAGCCCCGCGAACAGGCCGGACAGCATCACCGAGACGATCTTGTAGCGCTCCACGGGATAGCCGATGGCGCGCGTGCGTGGCTCGTTCTCGCGGATCGACTGCAGCACCATGCCGAACGGCGACTGCGTGATGCGGCGTAGGAGCAGATAGGAGCCCGCCACCACCGCCAGCACGAACCAGTGCATCGAATAAGTGTTGAAGCTCACATCGGCGAGGAAGGGAATGGTGAAGTGCGGGCGTGTGAAAATGAGACCGTTCTCGCCGCCGGTCACCTTGGTCCAGGTGAAGATGATGACGTAGAAAATCTGGCTGAAGATCAGCGTGGTGATGGCGAAATAGATGTCGCGCAGCCGGGTGGAGAAATAGGCGACGAACAGCGCAGCGCCCGCGGCGCCGGCCAGTCCGAACAGGATCGCCAGCCATAAGTTCGGCGGGCTGACCAACAACAGCGCGGCCGCCGCGCCATACATGCCGAGCCCGAAAAAGGCGGAATGGCCGAACGAAATCATGCCCGTGTAGCCGATCAGCAAATCGGACGACATGGCGAGCAGGCCCCAGATCAGGCACTCGGTCAGGAAGCGGCGCCAGAAATCGCTCAACAGGTATGGCGCGACGATCAGCAGCGCCATGACCGCGCAGAACCCGATCCAGAATTGAGCGGTGTGGCTCAATTTCGGCTGTTTGAGTGGCATCGGCTTGTCGAGCGGTGCTGTTGTCATTTGGGTGTCGGAACGAACAGGCCGGTGGGACGGAATAGCAACGTGAGGATCAGCACGATGAAGGACACGATCACCGCTTGCGAGGGATCGACCCACATCGACGCATAGGCCTCAAGCAGGCTGATGAAGATGGCGGCGGCGATCGAGCCGCCGAGATTGCCCATGCCGCCGACCACCACGACGATAAAGGCCTTCAGCACCCAGTCGAGCCCCATGGTGTGGGTGACGCCGACCAGCGGCGCAAACAGCACACCGCTTGCCGCCGCCATGGCGGCGCCGATGGCGAAGACGCCGGTATAGACCCACGGCACCGGGATGCCCATGGCCTGCGCCATCACGCGGTCCTGCGCGGTGGCGCGGATCCACACGCCGAACTTGCCGTATTTCAAAAACAGCCAGAAGCCGCCGATGATCAGTGCCGACAACGCCGCGATCAGGATGCGGTAGTAGGGATAGTGCAGATAGAACAGATTGAAATAACCGTGGATCGGCTCGCCGATGCGGCGCGCGGTGGGGCCGAACTGCCAGAGCGCGTAATTCTGCAAGATCAGCGAAACGCCGAAGGTCGCGAGGATGGTGTTGAGCGGATCGCGCCCGACCATCGGCCGCAGCGTCGCGATCTGCATGACGGCGCCGATAAGCCCGACGATCAGCCCGGCCAGCACCAGCGCTATCCAGAAACTGCCGGTCGCCGAGATGACCACGACGCCGACATAGGCGCCGAGCATGAACAATTCGCCATGCGCGAAATTGACGACGTCGAGAATGCCGAAGATCAGCGTGAGCCCCGAGGCCACCAGCGCCAGGATCATCCCGGCGACGATGCCGTTCACGGTCTGGATAATCACCAGGTCGAGCGGCACGGTGTGGATGTATTGGCCGATCACGCCCATGGCTCAGGCTCCGTTTTGATTTCGCGGGCGCGATTGCTTTTCCGCTCGTCCCCGCGGAAGCGAGGACCCTGGGGCCGCAAGCTCAATATATCCGAGCTTGGATTCCCGCTTGCGCGGGAAGAGCGGAGTGTGCGGCGACGCATGCATTCCATCGCCTAGACCCCCAAATACTGCTTGATGACCGGATGATCGACGCTGATCTCGGAGGCGGCGCATTGGTGGCGCACCATGCCCTTCTCCATGATGTAGACGCGCTGGCTCGCTTGCAACGTCAGCGGCACGTTCTGCTCGACCAGCAGGATGGCGACGCCTTCCTTGTGCAGCACCTCGATGATCTCGCGGATCTGCGAGACCATCCTCGGCATCAGCCCCTCGGTCGGCTCGTCGAGCAGGATGATCTTGGGTTCCAGCATCATGGCGCGGGCGATCGCCAGCATCTGCTGCTCGCCGCCCGACAGCGTGCCGCCGGCCTGGTTACGCCGTTCGGCCAGTCGCGGAAAATAGCTGAAGGCCTTGTCGAGCAGGCTGCGCTTGCGCTCCTCGGTGACGCCATGGCGGTCGAGGCCGGTGCGCAGATTTTCCATCACCGTGAGCAGGCGGAAGATGCGGCGGTCCTCCGGCACGTAGCCGATGCCGAGGCGCGCGAGCTTATGCGGGGGCAATCCGGTAATGGCGGCGCCGTTGAGCTCCACCTTGCCCTGACTCGGCCGCACCAGGCCCATGATGGTCTTCAAGGTCGTGCTCTTGCCGACGCCGTTGCGGCCGAGCAAGCCGACCACTTCGCCGGGCGCGACCTGCAAGGAGATGCCGTGCAAGACGTGGCTCTTGCCGTAGTAGGTGTGCAGGTCGTCGAGCAGCACGAGCGGCTGCCCGTGGGCTTGGGCTGCGCTCATGTTTTGAGATAGACCTCGAGCACCTTGGGATTTTCCTGAATTTCCGCCGGCGTTCCCTCGGCCAGCACCTCGCCATAATGCAGCACGGTAATGCGGTCGGCGAGACCCATGACCACCTCCATGTCGTGTTCGACGATGAGGATGGTCAGGTCCTTGGCGATGCGGCGCACCAGCTCCGTGGTGTCGTGCGTTTCCGCCGCGCTCATTCCCGCCGTCGGCTCGTCGAGCAGCAGCAGCGTCGGCTCGGTCGCCAACGCAATGCCGATCTCGAGATTGCGCTGCTCGCCGTGCGACAAGTTGGCGGCGAGCTCGTCGGCCTTGCCGAGCAGCCCGACGGCATCGAGCGCCGCTTCCGCCTTCTCGTTAATGTCCGCAAAGGCGCTATGGTGCCTCAGCATGCTCCAGCTGTGCCGCCGCGACTGCACGGCGATGCGCACGTTCTCCAGCGTCGAGGCGTTCGGCATGACGCTGGTGATCTGGTAGGAGCGCGCGATGCCCCGCTGGGAAATCTTGTTGGACGAAAGGCGCGTGATGTCCTTGCCGTCGAAGACGATGCGGCCGGCCGAGGGGCGCAGAACGCCGGTAAGGCAATTGAAGAAGGTGCTTTTGCCGGCGCCGTTCGGTCCGATGATGGCGCGCACTTCGTCGCGCGCGACCTCGATGCTGACCTGATTGAGCGCGGCAAGACCGCCGAAGCGGATGCTCAGCTGTTCGGTCTTGAGAATGGGCGCCGCCGCCGCTCCCCGGCCGCTGGCCGGGGAGCGTTCGTCGGTCGACGGTTCCGCACGCACCTAGCTGTCGCTCCGCGTTTAAGCCGAGAAGTGGCAGGCCGGCGGAACGATGGTCTTGTCCTTCGGCACCGCCTGCTTGAGGTGGTAGGTGCCGCCGCTGACCTCGAAGATGAACTCGGTCAGGAACGCCTGGTGGTCGGCCTTGCGCAGGGTCTTGTCGCCCTGCGGGAAGTCCGGACCGGCCTTGGCCTCGAAGCCTTCGAGCGCCTCGACCAGCTTCATGGTGTCCTTGCGGCCATCGAACTTCGACTTCTCGATGTTGATCTTCACCGCGTTCAAGGCCTCGAAGTTCGATTGCACGTATTTGTCGGGCAGCGGACCGGAGGGATCGACCTTGGCCAAGCGCGCCTTGGCCTCCTCGAACCACGCCTTGTGATAGGGCGTGTCGAGCGGACCGGCGAAGATCGGGATGTAGCGGTTGATGCCGATGAAGCCGTCGATCTTGCTGCCGATCGCCTTCAGGTTGGTCGACTCGGAGATCGAGCCGTCGCCGGCCCACTTGTACTTCTTGGTCAGGCCGAGGTCGTAGGCCTGGTTGCAGATGGTCACGCCGTCTTTGCCGAAGAAGATGCCGAACAGGCCGTCGAAATTGCCGGTGATCTTCGACAGGAACGGCGTCATGTCGGCGGTGCCGAGCGGAATGCCGGTGGTGCCGACAACCTCGCCGCCGGACTTCTTGATCTGGTCGGCGTAGGCGTCGCGCGTCGACTGGCCCCACGAATAGTCGGCGTAGGCGAGGTGCCACTTCTTGCCCATGCCGACCAGCGTCGGCGCCATCGCGACCGCTTGCGCCGGCGCGTAGTCGTGCAGGCGGAAGCTGTAGCGGTTGCAGTGGCTGGTGGTCAGCGTGGTGTCGAGGCACACGCTGATCATGTTGACGATCTTGGCGTGCTGCCACACCGGCATGCAGGCGAGGCAGATGTTGGAGAGGAAGCCGCCGACATGCACGTCGATGTCGTCCTCGGACACCATCTTCTGCGTCTTGCGGCGCGCGACCGCCGGCGAGCTTTCGTCGTCCGCGATCACGAGCTGAACAGGACGGCCGCTGATGCCGCCGTTCTTGTTGATGCGGTCGGCGGCCATCTTCAGGCCGACCACCGCGGTCTTGCCGCCGGCGGCGCCGGGGCCGGACAGCGGCTGCTCGGAGCCGATCTTGAACGGCTTGGCGGCGCCGAAGGCGGCGCGCCACGGCGCCGGCACCAGCATCATGGCGCCGATCGCGCCGCCGCCCCAACCGAGCACGCGACGGCGCGTGACCTTGCCGTCATACCAATAGTCTTCCGCCCAGGATTCGTTTAGCCACTTTTCAGTCATCGCAAGTCCTCCCACTGGATTTCGAAGAGTTTACCGCACAACGAAACGCCCGCGCCTTGCGGGGCGCAGCATACATCATCCGGAAGCGTCGGTCGGAATCGAAGGCGCGACCGTCCGCCGCGCCGTGTCCGGGTTTTGCCCGTCAAGCGCAACATCCGCCACCGCTCGCCAGCTTGAGCCGGCATCACACGGCATCGCCTGGTCTCCCCCTACTGGCCTTTAGCAGGCTCTTGACGCGTGGTTTATATCGTTAGCAAACGCGCTCCGGCGACAAGTTTCAACCGCTATTTTCTTATCATTGTAGGCCTTTTCGTATCGTCGTATCTTGCCACATAAATGGGCATTAGGTGAAACTCGGCGCCTTGATATGGTGGCGCCGGGCAACAGAAAGCGCGAACACGATGGCGGTCACACGCTTGCGCCATGACGATCATGACGATGCACCGCCGCCGGACAGCGGCCACGCGGCGCGGCTTGCCATTCGGGCCGGCCTGCACAAAGGACCGACGGCGGGAATGGCGCCCGGCTACGTGCAGGGCAATCTCGCCATTTTGCCGCAGGCGCTCGCCGCCGACTTCCTGCGCTTCTGCCAACTCAATCCCAAGCCGTGCCCGCTGATCGGCACGTCGGCGCCGGGCGACTGGCGCGTGCCGGAATTGGGCGACGACATCGACATCCGCGGCGACCTGCCGCGCTACCGCGTGTGGCGCGATGGCGAGTTGGTGGCCGAGCCTGAGGACATCGCGGAAGTATGGCGCGACGATCTGGTGAGCTTCGTGATCGGCTGCTCGTTCTCGTTCGAAGAAGCGCTGATGGCGGAAGGCATCGAACTGCGCCACATCGCGCTCAAGCGCAACGTGCCGATGTTCCGCACCTCGGTCGAAACGCACGCGGCGGGACCGTTCCACGGGCCGCTGGTGGTGTCGATGCGGCCGTTGAAGCCCGCCGACGCCATCCGCGCGGTGCAGATCACCACCCGCTTTCCGTCCGTGCACGGCGCGCCGGTGCATATCGGCAAGCCGGAGCTGATCGGAATCAAAGACGTGATGAAGCCGGACTACGGCGACGCGGTGCCCGTGCACGACGACGAGCTGCCGGTGTTCTGGGCCTGCGGGGTGACGCCGCAGTCGGTGATCGCGACCGTGAAGCCGGAATTCTGCATCACGCATTATCCCGGCAGCATGCTGGTGACGGACCGGAAAAACACCGAGTTCGCGATTATGTGAAGCGGGCGCGGCGCCATCGGCCTCCGAGCCGATTTAAAGTCGGGCGCAAACCGGACTCACTGGAATTCCGTCGTTTGGACCAGAGCGGAACCGACTTCCAGGCGCCCGACCAGGCCGCCCGCGTCGAGATCATCCGTGTCGAGCACTTCGATCTTTTCGTCGATTTTGCCGATCACGTATCGCGAGAACGGGCCCAGATGCAGATAAAGCGCAATCAGCGCGACGAGCCAGCGAGCCGACTGCGGATTTCCCGACACACATTTTGAAAATGTCGGCCAGAAAATCTCGCGCGGCTCCGGCAACTTGCTAATGATCCGGGTGACGATTTCCGAGGCGCCGAACCTCTGCCGGGAATTGGTGGCCTGGGTCCGGCGGTTTCGATGCGAATTGTCGAGCAGGCCTGCCAGGCGTTCCAGACGTCCGGCATAGGCCGCCGGATCGTAGACTTTTTCAAGCACGCGCTTGTAGTCGAGCAGTATTTCCTGCCGCGGGCGCAAGGTGTCGAAATTCAAGCCGTTCGTGCACTGATCCGCCGAGCCGGCCGAATAGGTGTCCGGCGTGGGGTGCAGGCGACCCTCCTTCTCGAGCCGGCGCGTCAACTGCGTATTGGGCAGCGCATAGAGCAGCCCGACCATGCAAACCGGAATCGCGGCGTCTTCGATCAATTCGATCATGCCGTCGGCGATCGAGCCCTTTTCGCTGTCGAAGCCGACGATGAATCCCGCGGTCACGAACATGCCCGCCGCATAGATCTTGTGAATCGAATCGACCAGGCTGCGCTTGACGTTTTGCTTCTTCCGCATGCCGACCAGGGTATCGGCATCGGGGCTTTCGATCCCGACGAACACGCCGACGAAATTGGCCTCGCTCATCGCCTGCAGGAAATCGTCGTCATCCGCCAGATTGACCGAAGCTTCGGTCGTGAATTCGAACGGGTAGTCGTGCTTTTCGAGCCACGACTTCAGCTCCCGAACGAAGGTTCTGACGGCCTTCTTGTTGCCGATAAGATTGTCGTCGACAAAATCGACATGGCCGCGATAGCCGAGCCGATATAGCTCGTCGAGTTCCGCCAGCATTTGGGAATTGGTCTTGGCGCGCGGGACGCGGCCGTAGAGCTCGATAATATCGCAGAACTCGCAGGTGAACGGACAGCCGCGCGAAAACTGCACGCCGATATGCAGGTAGTAGTCGAAATTGAGCAGGGAGAAGCGCGGGATCGGGCTCTTGGTCACATCGACCGTAAATTTCTCGGCCTCGAACAGACCTTCGCGCGCGCCTGCTTCCCAAGCCGCGATGAAAGCATCGATGATACCCTCGGCTTCGCCGAGAACGCGGAAATCGGCCCTCTCGTAGATATGCGGCGTCGACGTGACGGCAGGCCCGCCGACGACGACCGGCTTTCCCTTTGCATGGCTAAGGTCGATGACTTCGAGCGTGTCGGGCTGCTGAGGCAGCATGCCGCCCGTCATCACCAGGTCGGCCCATTCAAGATCGGCGCCGGTGAGTTCCTCGGCGTTGCGATCGACCAGACGGACGGTCCATGACGACGGCAGCATGGCCGCCACGGTAATCAGGCCGAGCGGAGCCGCGGGGTAGCGCGCGCCGAATAGCTCGCAAGTGGCCGCAAAATTCCAAAACGTATCGGCCGCAAAACGCGGGTAAACCAGCAAAACGTTGCACGTGCGCGTCGGCATAATGCGCGCTTTCGAATAAGAGGGGCCAAATTGGCCACCGCCAAGATGGGAGGATTTAGCCCGGTCGGGCCGAAGCGCACTGTACCTGTTAATGCGGCTTAAGCGAAACGAAATCGTCGGAGTTAATTCGGAGCGCAATCCACGCTGCGAGGCCGTATACGGCGCGCGCAGCGGACCAAAATGTCGGATTGTGGCGACTTCAAGGGACCGGAAATCCTACCCCACACTACAGACGATGCGACAATGCGTCTGTCGCAATGCTCATTGGCGCGCTAGGCCGCGTCGCGCGCGTTCTTGTCGAGCAACCCGGCCTCGATCAGCGCGGCGCGGATGCGCTCGATCTCCACGCGCTCGATTTTGACCAATGGCGGGCGCACCACCGCGCGTGGCAGCTTGCCGAGCAGCACCAGCGCCTCCTTCATGCGGTTGTGCATGTCGACGAAGGGGTCGGCATAGAACACCCGCATCAAGGGCTCGACGCGATCGTTGAGGCGCCTGGCTTCGGCCAGATCGTTGTCCTGCACGGCGCGGAATAGCCGCGCCTGCAAATCGGCGATCACGCTGCCGGAGCCCGACAGCAAGCCGTTGCAGCCGAGCACCAGCGAGGAGAACAGCCAGGCCGAGTGCGTGCTCAGTACGTTCACCGGCCGCGGCAAGCTTTGCAGCGTGCGCACGTGCCATTCGTGATGCGGCACGTTGCCGATCCAGTCCTTGATGGCGCGGATGGTCGGCACTTCCTCGCACAGCTTCAAGAGCGTGTCCTTCGGATAGCCCTGCCCGGTCGCCAGCGGATACTGGAACGCGATCAGCGGCAGCTCGGTGGCATCCGCGATGCGCTTGAAATGGGCGAGCGCCATCGCCGCGTTCTGCCCGAGCGTGAACGGCGCCGGCGGGAACACCAGCAGCGCCGAGGCGCCGCCTTGCGTCGCCATCCTGGCGATGCGCGCAGCTTCGATCGAGCCATCGGCCCAGATGCCGTTGACGATCGGCAGCTTGCCCCCGACTTCGTCCTGCGCGATCTCCAGCACGCGCCGCTGCTCCTCGAACGTACAGGAAGCAACTTCCGTCGAATGCGCGTTGATGGTGATGGCGGACAGGCCTTCGACCGACGCCACATCGCGCAGGTGCCGGCGGAAATTGGCCTCGTCGATCGACAGATCGTTCTCGAACGGCAGCAGCACCGCCGGGATCACGCCGTGGGGGGTGTAAGATGCGTGCCTCGCCATAAGCAGCTCCTCGGTATTGCATCGCCGATGCGGCGATCTCTCTTCCTTTTCCCCTTGCGGGAGAAGGTGGATCGCGCGGAGCGAATGCGAGCGCGATCCGGATGAGGGGTCAGTGCCCCGCGAGATGCTGACCCCTCACTCGCCCTCGCTCGGCTTCGCCGCCACTCAGGCACCCTCTGCCACAAGGGGAGAGGGAAGTAAGAATGCCTCACGCTCTTAGCGTCTCACTTCACTTCTTCGTCCGTCACCGGCGAGGTTACCACCAGGAACACCAGATCGACCAGGCCGGTGTTCTCGATCGCGTGCTCCACCCCCGGCGGCAGGAAGATGAAATCGTGCTTTCGCACGATGTGGTCTTTACCGGCGATGTGCATCAGCCCCTCGCCCTCGATGACGTGATAGACCTGCTCCTGCACCTTGTGGGCGTGCTTCTTCACATAAGCTTTGGGCTGGTACATCGAGATGCGGTAGTCGATGTGCTGTGCGCCCGCGGTGTCCGGCATTACCAGCGGCTTCGACAGCGCGCCGCCGAAATGGTCGGGAAATTCCAGCCACTTCACCTCGGCGATGTTGCGGATGAAGGCTTCGCGTTTTGCGTCCATCGCGCGCTCCTTACTTCGCCGACACCGCGTCCGGCAGATAGCGCTCGCCGAACACCGGCTCTTTCCAGGGTGTCGGCGGCAGTTGCCAGGCGCCGGTCGCGGGCGGGCGCACCTCGGCGTCGACATGCACGTCGATCAGGAACGGCTTGTTGGCCTTGACCGCATGTTCGAGCGCGCCCTTGAAGTCCTGCGACTTGGTGATGGTCAGCGCCTCGACGCCGCTCGCCTTGGCCCAGCCGGCGAAATCGGGATTGTACGGCTTCTGGTTCGGCCCCTCGTGGAACATGGTGCCAAGTTCGCGCCCACCGAACATGCCGAGCTGGATGTCGCGGATCGAGACCCAGCCGAAATTGTTCCAGATCACCCAGACTACCGGAATATCGTATTCGACCGCGGTGCACAGCACGTGCGGCACCATGGAGAAGCAGCCGTCGCCGGTCACCGCCACCACCGGTCGGTCGGGATGCGCGAGCTTGGCGCCGAGCGCGCCGGCGGCGCCGAAGCCCATGCCGGAAAAGCCCCACGAGTTGAGCATCGTCTGCGGACGGCGCGCCTGCCAGAACTGCATGTACCAGTTGTGGCTGACCCCGACGTCGCAGCACAGGATAGCGTCGTCGGGCAGAACGTCGCGGCAATCGGCGACGATGCGCTCGGGCCGGATCGGCGAGGCGTGGATATCGAAATTGGGCGCCGTGAACTTCCGCCATTCCTCCTGCCAGGTCGCGATCTCGGCCTGCCAGGCTTTGAGCGCGTCGCGCTTTGTCCCGCGGCGGTCGATCTCCGCGAGCAACTGTTGGAGAAAGGTGCGCGCATCGGCCAGCACGCCGATGTCGGGCGGATAGTTGCGCCCGAGCTCGGCCGGATCGACGTCGGCATGGATGAGCTTGGTGGCCGGAAAATTCCACGAATAGCCCGGCAGCCAGGACGAGGCCGAGCGGTCGTCGAAGCGCGCGCCGATGGCGATCACCACATCGGCGTGACGCCCGGCCTGATTGGCGGGATAGGCGCCGTTGCGTCCGATGAAGCCGAGCGACAGCGGATCGCGCATGTCCAGCGCACCCATGCCGTTGGGCGAGGAGATCACCGGCACGCCGAGCTTATGCACGAACTCGGTGAGCTCCTTCGAAGCTTCCGACAGCGTGACGCCGTGGCCGATGAACAGCACCGGCCGTTTGGCGTTCAGGATCATGTCGGCACACGCCTTGATCTCGTCGGGCGAGGCGCCGCTGCGCTGCGCGTTGAGCGGCGGCGACACCGCCGGCACTTCCACGTCGTCTTCTTCCTGGAACACGTTGAACGGCACGTCGACGTTCACGGGGCCGGGCCGGCCCGACAGCATCGTGGTCATCGCCTGGCGCAGCGCCAGCGGCAGCATGTCGACGCGCGTCGGCTGGAACGAGCGCTTGACCACGGGGCGGATGATGTTGGGGAAGTCGGCCTGGTAGTGCTTGTTGATTTCCTGGAACGGCGAGCGGTTGAACTGCGAAGTCGGCACGTTGGCGGTGATCGCCAGCACGGCCGACGAGTCCGAGATGGCGCAGGCAAGCGGCATCACGATGTTGCAGGAGCCCGGTCCGCACGAGGTGAGCGTCGCCACCGGCTCGTGGCGCACGCGAAAGTAGGCGTCCGCCATGTGGGCGGCGACCTGCTCGTGGCGCGGCGAGATCATCTTGATGCGGTCGCGCGCGGCATGCAGCGAGTCGAGCATGCCGACATTGCCGTGCCCGCAGATGCCGAACACGTAAGGGATTTTGCTGGCGACCAGGTATTCGGTGATGAGATCGGCACCCTTGGTCCGCGGCATGGAATGTCACCTGTGATGGTAGCGAGGACAGAGCGAGGCGCCGGCGGCCCCGGAACGCGCTTTTGCCGTTGCGAAAAAGCGTTGGGGACTCTAACGATTACAATGCCTATCGACAATATCGCCGCGTGGCGTAGAGTTTGCGCGTTATGAAAGCCGCACCGTTTTCCTATTCGCGCGCCATGCATGTCGACGAAGCCTGCGCGCTGCTGGCCGAGGACGAGAGCGCGCGCGTCATCGCCGGCGGGCAGACGCTGGTGCCGATGATGGCGATGCGCCTGGCGCGGCCGACGCGCCTCATCGACATCAACCGCATCGCCGCGCTGTCCCATGTCCGCGAGGACAAAGGCAGCGTGACGATCGGCGCCATCACCCGGCAGTGCGTGGTGGAGCGCGACGCGCTGGTCAAGAAAAGCCTGCCTTTATTGGCGAAAACGGTACCATTCATCGGCCATGCCGCCACCCGCGCGCGCGGCACCATCGGCGGCTCGCTCGCCCACGCCGATCCGGCGGCCGAACTGCCGCTTATCGCGCGCACGCTCGACGCGGTGATACTCTACCGCCGGAACAACGCCGACGGCGAACTGCCGGCGCGCGATTTTTTCAGCGGGCTGATGATGACCGCATTACCCGAGGGCGCGTGCCTCACCGCCGTGCGTTTTCCCGTTTGGCAGGGCGAAAACAAAGTCGGCGTCGGTTTTCATGAGGTGAATGCGCGGCGCAGCGATTTTGCCTACGTTTCGGCGGCGGCGCAGGTCGCGCTCGACGGCGACGGCAAGGCCAAACGCATCGCGCTCGGCATCGGCGCCGCCACCGACACGCCGCTGCGGCTCGATGCGGTCGAGAAGGAATTGACCGGCGGCGCGCTCGACGAAAAGAAAGTCACCGATGCACTGCGCGCGGCGCTTAGCGATGTCGAGATGCTGAATGACCTGCATGCGTCGGCCGACTATCGCCGCCGCGCCGCAGTGGCGCTCGCGTCGCGCGCACTCGCCGATGCCAAGGCGCAAGCTCTGGGGAAAGCCCATGCGCATTGAGCTCACCGTCAACGGCGAAACGCACACGCTCGATGTCGAGGAGCGCACCACTTTGCTCGACTGCTTGCGCGATCATCTCGGACTGAAAGGCGCGCATGCCGGCTGCGAGCACGGCGTGTGCGGCGCCTGCACCGTGCTGTTCGACGGCGTGGCGGTGCGCTCGTGCCTGATGTTCGCCCCGCAGGCGGAAGGCTCCGCCGTCACCACCATCGAAGGCGTAACGCCCGCTCCCGGCGAATTGTCGCCCATCCAGGATGCCTTCTGCGAGACGCACGGCATGCAGTGCGGCTACTGCACGCCGGCGATGATCCTGGTGGCGCACGCGCTCATCGCCGACAATCCGGAGCCGACGCGCGAGGACATCGTAGACGCAATCTCCGGCAATATCTGCCGCTGCACCGGCTACGCGCAGATCATCGAGGCGATCGCGCTCGCCGCCGAGCGCATGCGCGGCGTCAACCGCCCGGCGGGGCTTTCCAAATGACCGCGCTCGAAAAATTTCGCTTCGTCGCCGCCGACCGCCGCGTGCGCGAGGACCGCCGCTTCGTCGCCGGCAAGGGCAATTTCGTCGCCGATATCGATCTGCCCGACACCAAACACGTCGCGCTGGTCGCCTGCCCCTACCCGGCCGCGCGCATCAAGAGCATCGACAAGAGCGCGGCGCTTAAAATGCCGGGCGTGCATTACGTGCTGGACGGTGCCGAGCTCGCGCAGGCGACCGACCCGCTGCTCGCCGGTCTCGATACGCCGCACGTGCCGCGCCGCGTGCTGGCGCACGAAATCGCGCGCTATTCCGGCGAATGGGTGGCGGCCGTGGTCGCCGACACGCGCGCGCAGGCCGAGGACGCGGCGGAAGAAGTGCAGGTCGACTACGAGCCCCTGCCCTTCGTGATCGACGCCGAACGCGCGCTCGAAAAAGACGCGCCGCTGGTGCACGAGGAGCACGGCTCCAACGTGCTGCTCGACAAGACCTTCGTGTGGGGCGAGGTCGACAAGGACTTCGCCGCCGCCCCGCACAAACTGAAATTGCGCGTGAAATGGGCGCGCTCGTCGACGGTGCCGATCGAGACCTTCGGCGTGGTATCGCGCTGGGACCCCTGGCGCGAGATTCTCGATGTCTGGGCCTCGATCCAGCTGCCGCGCTATCCCGACCAGATCGCCGCCGCGCTGAAACTGCCGGCGACCAAAGTGCGCGTGCATCACGATGTCGACGTCGGCGGCTCCTATGGCGTCAAGCGCGGCATCAAGCACACGGTGGTCGCGGGTTATCTCGCGCGCCGGCTCGGCTTCCCGGTGCGGCTGATCGAGGACCGTCTGGAGAACATGCGCGCCGGCGACGCGCACGGGCCGGAGCGGCTGTTCGACATCGAATACGCCTATGACGGTGACGGCGTCGTGCATTCGATGAAGCTGCGCGCGCTGGAAAACGTCGGCGCCTATGCCGGACGCTCGCCGTTCCAGCTCGGCAAGCCGATCGGCTCCATCGTCGGGCCCTATAAGATAAGAAGCGTCGAATACCGCGCCATCGCCGTGGTCTCCAACAAGGCGGTGCAGGAAGCGGTGCGCGGCTTCGGCCAGGGGCCGACCAATCTGGCGCTCGAGCGCGCCATGGACGAGATCGCCGCCCATCTCAAGCTCGACCCGCTGGAGGTGCGCCGGCGCAATCTCATCAAGCGCGACGAATTCCCTTTCCGCATCCCGAGCGGCACCGACTACGACAGCGGCGACTACGAGGCCGTCATCGCCAAGGTGCTGGCCGACACGCCTTACGAGGCGCTGAAGAAGGAGCGCGACGCCTTGCGCGCCGAGGGCAAGCTGGCCGGCATCGGCATCGCGGCGTGTCTGGAGCCCTCCGGCGGCAATGCCACCTTCGAGGCGCTGCTCAATCCAAAGATCACCACCTCCAGCTTCCTGGATTCCTGCCGCGTCACCATCGACGGCACCGGCGCCGTCACCGCCACCATGCACACCACCTCCTCCGGCCAGGGCCACGAGACGCTGGTCGGCACCGTCGTCGGCGAGGTGCTGGGCGTCGATCCGGAGACCATTCGCGTCACGCGGCCGGATTCGCTCAATTCATTGCCGAGCGGCACACCGGTCGGTAGCCGCATGGCCATCATGCTGGGCGGCGCCGCCTTCCATGCCGCCACCAAGCTCAAGGACAAGCTCAGAGCGATCGGCGCGCACGATCTCGGCATTGCGCTGGAAAGCTCGGTCTATGATCGGGGGGACGTCTACGAGCATGACAAGCCCGCCAACCGGCGCACCTGGGTCGACCTCGTCACCATCGCCCATCGCAATTTCCATCGTCTGCCCAAGGACTTGGAGCCGGGCTTGGCCGCCAGCGCCATCTACCAGGTGCCGACTGGCGGTACGCTGCCGACCCCCGACGGCCGCGTGCAGATGTATCCCTGCTTCTCCTTCGAGTTCCACCTGCTTCTCCTCACCCTCGACCCCGACCTCGGCACGCCGAAAATTTTGCGCTACCGCGTCGGGCACGATTGCGGCACGCAGATCAATCCGAAGATCGTGCGCGGCATGACCATGGGCGGTATCGCGCACGGCATCGGCGCCGCGCTGCTGGAGGAGTTCGCCTACAACGACGACGGCCAGATGATCGCGCAGAGCTTCATGGATTATCTCATGCCGTCTTCGCACGAGGTGCCGGACGTGAAGATCATCGCGCACGAGACGCCGTCGCCGCACACCGTGCTCGGCCAGAAGGGCTCGGGCGAGTCGGGCTATCTCGGCGCGCCGGCGGCGATCGCCAACGCGGTCAACGACGCGCTGCGTCCGCTCGGCGTTTCGATCAACACGCTGCCGCTGACGCCGTCGAAGCTCGGCGACCTGATCGCCGGAGCGCGCGGGCAATGATCGTCGATTGCCACGCCCACCTGGTGCCGCCGGCTTTGCTGGAGGCGATCCGCAAGGACGCCGCGCGCTTTCCCAATGTGCGGCTGATCGAGGACGGTGGCAGCCTCGCCTTCTCCTTCGCCGGGGCTAAGCCGACGCGGCCGGTGTCGAAGCCGCTGTCGGATATCCCATCGCGCGTCGCTTGGATGGAGCAGCAGCACATCGACAAGCAGGTGGTCGGCGGCTGGGTCGACATGTTCGGCTATGAATTGCCCGGCGCCGAAGGCGAGGCCTGGGCGCGCTTGGCCAACGATCGGCTGATGGACGCGGCCAAAACCGAGCCGCGCTTCGTGCCGCTCGCTACCGTGCCGCTGGGCGACGGCAAGCGCGCCGGCGCCGTGCTGAAGGCGGCGATGGACTCTGGCTTTGCCGGATGCATGATCGGCACGCTGCCGCGCGGCGTCGGCTCGACGCTCGATGCCAATGATCTCGATCCGTTCTGGCGGGCGGCGGACGAGATCGGCGCGCTCGTTCATATTCATCCAAGCTTCGATGCCGGCGACAAGCGGGTGAACGATTTCGGCCTCGCCAACGGGCTCGGCCGCATCACCGACGCCGTCATTGCGGTGGCGCGGCTGATCTCGGCAGGCCATGTGAGCAAATACAAAAATGCGAAGTTTTTCGTGCCGATGGGCGCCGCCGGACTTCCCTTCGTGCTCGGCCGGCTCAGGCGCAACGCCGCAATCACGCAAGGTGTCGGCGATCCGGTCGAGGCGCTCGCGCACATCTATACCGACACTATCCTGCACGACGCGCGCGTGCTGAAGTTCGTGATCGAGATGATGGGCGCCGAGCGCATCGTGATGGGTTCCGACATGCCGTTTCCGATCGGCGATGCCGAGCCCCTGCGCATCGTCAACGAAGCCGGTTTAACCGCGCGGCAGTGCGAGCAGATCACGGGCGGCCTGGCGGCCAAGCTTTTCCGGATCTGATAAAGCGGTTTGCGCCAGCAATGAAATACAAGTTCGTCTCCGCGACCCGACTTCGACGGGCTCATGCTTCTGCCCTCCGAAGCGCAGCGAAGCAGGGAGGCGGCCCCCGGGTCGGTAATCTCTAAATCGATTAATGTGCTCCTGGATTCCCGCGCGGGAATAAACGGAGTTTGAGCAACCACTCGCAATCGAGTGAGGAGCAGACACGCAATGACTCTAAGAAATGACGCGCTTCGCCTGCTGGTGTTGGAAGGCGACGGCATCGGACCGGAGATCATGGCCGCGACCTTGCGCGTCATGCAGGCGGCCGACCGCGCCTTCGATCTCGGCCTCGCCTTCGAGCACGAAACGATCGGGCTGGCGGCGCATCGCTTAACCGGCAGCACCATGCCGGACGGCGTGTACGAAAAGGCGCGAGCCGCGGACGGCGTGCTGCTTGGGCCCATGACCACCCATGACTATCCGCCGGCAGCACAAGGCGGCCACAACCCCTCCGGCGGATTGCGCAAACGCCTCGACCTCTACGCCAATATCCGTCCGGCGCGCTCGCGTCCCGGTCTGCCGCCGCGCTGCGGCAAGCCGATCGATCTCGTCATCGTGCGCGAGAACACGGAAGGCTTCTACGCCGACCGCTCCTTGCATCTCGGCTCCGGTGAATTCATGCCGACGCCCGATCTCGCCATGAGCCTGCGCAAGATCACGCGCGCAGGCTCGACGCGTATCGCCGAAGCCGCCTTCGCGCTCGCCATGCAGCGGCGCAAAAAGGTAACCGCCGTGCATAAGGCCAATGTGCTGCACGTCACCGACGGATTTTTTCTCGAATGCGTGCGCGCGGTAGCGCAACGCTACCCGCAAGTCGCCTATGAGGAGCGTATCGTCGACGCCATGGCGGCGCTGCTGGTGCGCGATCCGAGCCCTTATGACGTCATCGTCACCACCAATATGTTCGGCGACATTCTCTCCGACGAAGCCTCGGAAATCTCCGGCAGCCTGGGATTGGCGGAATCGCTCAATGCCGGCAGCGATCACGCCGTGGCGCAGGCCCAGCACGGCTCGGCGCCCGACATCGCCGGCAAGAACATCGCCAACCCGGCGGCGTTGATCGGCTCGGCCGCCATGCTGCTGTCCTGGCTGGGCGAGCGCCGAAAGGACGACGCGCTTGCGCGCGCTGGCGCCGCCATCGAAGCCGCGCTCGACCGCGTCATCGCGCAGCCGGAGAGCCGCACGCCCGATCTCGGCGGCCCGCTCGGCACGGACGCGTTCGGGGAGACGGTAGCGCGGGAAGTCGGAGGCGGCCGGCGCCGCGCCGGTTAACTCCGACTCAAGTATAAGGCGGCACCCGGGTGCGGCCGTTGTCGGAACCAATCCGGCACGGGCTGCTTATCCGAACCGTCTTCGCCAATGCTCACAGATTAACCACGCGCTGCCGGCGGCGCACGCGCAACGTTGTGCAAAGAGCGGGGACCGTAGCCCGGCCGGGCTGTTCTATTGGCTCGTTTTGTGCATAAAACTTTCGTGCATAAAGCGTCGTGGCACGAAGCATCGTCGTCACGGGCTTCACGCCTCGGCCGGTCCGGCCATATGAGAGCGACGCCTGAGAGCGACGCCGCGTCGTCGTGGCTTGGACGCCCGCACGTCTTCTGTAGCAGACTTTCGAAATGGCGCAATTAAAAGCCAAGCACAGATCTCCGGCGCCGCCCGAGTTGCACTCCGACGAGGCCGAACTGCGGCGCGCGATCGAGGCGAAGCTCACCTACGATCTCGGTAAGCGGCCGCAAAACGCCGACGACCACGACTGGTACCGCGCAACGGTGTTGGCCGTGCGCGACCGCATTGTCGACATCTGGATGCGCGCGCGCGAGGAAGCCGAGCGCGCCCACAAGAAGCGCGTCTATTATCTGTCGATCGAATTCCTGATCGGCCGCCTGCTGCTCGACACGCTGAGCAATCTGCGGTTGGTGGAGCCTGCACGTCGCGCACTGGCCGCCATGGGCGTCGACCTCGAACAATTGCGCCGCTGCGAGCCGGACGCGGCGCTCGGCAATGGCGGGCTCGGCCGGCTCGCCGCCTGCTTCATGGATTCGCTGTCGGCGCTCGGCATCCCGGCCTATGGCTACGGCATCCGCTACGAGAACGGGTTGTTCGAGCAGCGCATCAAGGATGGCTGGCAGAAAGAGTACCCGGAGGAGTGGCTGGCCGACGGCAACCCCTGGGAGTTCGCGCGTCATGGACAGCAATACACGATCGGTTTCGGCGGCATAGTCGAATACATCGGCGGCGACGAGGCGACCGCGCGCGCGCTCTGGTATCCGGCCGAGACCGTGCTCGCCGTGCCGCACGATACGCCGATCACCGGCTGGCGCGGGCGCCACGTCAATCCGCTGCGGCTGTGGTCGGCGCGCGCGCCCTCGCCCATCCAGCTAAGCGCGCTCGACCGCGGCGACGTGGTCGGCTCGACCGCCGCGCGCGCACACGCCGAAGCGATCTCGCGCGTGCTCTATCCCAACGACGCCACGCGCGAAGGCCAGGAGCTGCGCCTGCGGCAGGAATATTTCTTCACCGCCGCCTCCTTGCAGGACATCACCCGCCGCCACCTCGACGAATTCGGCACGCTCGCCTCGCTGCCCGAGCACGCGGCGATCCAGCTCAACGACACCCACCCGGCGATCGCGGTCGCAGAATTGATGCGCATCCTGGTGGACGAGCACGACATCGGCTGGACCCAGGCCTGGAAGATCACGCGCGCCACGCTTTCTTATACCAACCACACGCTGCTGCCGGAGGCGCTGGAAACCTGGCCGGTCGCCCTCATTGGACGGCTGCTGCCGCGCCATCTGCAAATCATCTATCTGATCAACTGGTTTCACCTGAAGTCGGTCGAGCGCGCGGGCTGCGAAGACGAGGGTTTTCTCGCCAGCGTGTCGCTGGTGGTGGAAAACGGCGACAAGCGCGTGCGCATGGGCCACCTCGCCTTCCTCGGCTCGCATTGCGTCAACGGCGTATCCGAGCTGCACACGCGGCTGCTGCGCGAGACGGTGTTCCACGACATCGCCGCGACGGTGCCGACGCAGATCATCAACAAGACCAACGGCATCACGTTCCGCCGTTGGCTGTACGACGCCAACGAGCCGCTCACCGCGCTGCTGGTGAAGACGCTGGGCGAGCGCGTGCTCGACGACCCGCGCTGCCTTTCGGAACTGGAACCGCTGGCTGGGGACGCCGATTTCGTGGCGCGCTACCGCAAAACGCGCGCGGAGAACAAATGGCGGCTGGCCGATCTGCTGCACGCGCGCACCGGCGTGCGCGTGCCGCCGCAGGCGCTGTTCGACGTGCACATCAAGCGCGTGCACGAATACAAGCGGCAGTTGCTCAATATCCTGGAAGCGATCGCGCTCTATCAGGCGATCCGCGCCGCCCCGCAGGAAAGTTTTGCGCCACGCGTAAAGATTTTCGCCGGCAAGGCGGCGGCGAGCTACGACCGCGCCAAGCTGATCATCAAGCTGGTCAACGACGTGGCCAAGGTAGTCAACGCCGACCCGGCGGTCGGCGACCGGCTCAAGATCGTGTTCGCGCCGAACTACAATGTCAGTCTCGCCGAGGCGATCGTTCCGGCGGCCGACCTGTCGGAGCAGATTTCCACCGCCGGCATGGAAGCCTCCGGCACCGGCAACATGAAGCTCGCGCTCAACGGCGCGCTCACCATCGGCACGCTGGACGGCGCCAATATCGAAATCCGCGAGCACGTCGGCGAAGGCAACATGTTCATCTTCGGCCTGACCGCACCGGAAGTGGCGGAGCGGCGCGCGGGGCGCTTCACCGGCGCGAGCGCCATCGACGCCTCGCCGCGGCTCGCCGCGGTGGTGGAGGCGCTGTCGCGCGGCGACTTTTCGCCCGACGATCCGGCGCGCTACGCGCCGATCGTGGCGTCGCTCGCCGATTTCGACCGCTTCATGGTGGCGGCGGACTTCGAGGCCTATTGGAAGGCGCAACGTGCCGTCGATCGGCTCTGGCAATCGCCGGACGCGTGGTGGCGCGCCAGCGTCGTCAACACCGCCCGCATGGGCTGGTTCTCGTCCGACCGCGTCATTCGCGAATACGCGCGCGACATCTGGCGGGTGCCGGTGGGCTGATTATTTCGCGAAGCTGCGCCCCGCCTTCGCGAACGCTTCGGCCACGCGCCGCAGGCCATCCTGTGTTTCAAGGTCCTCCAGTGCGACCGGCAGCTTGCGCCGCCAGTTCGGATGCTGGTCGGTGGTGCCGGGAATATTGATCTGCTCGCGCTCGCCCAGAATATCGTCGAGCGCGATCACGGCCAGGCGCGAAGGCGTCGCGCCGAGAAACGCGGCGACCGCCGCGATATCGTCCGGCGCGTAGTCCGGCGCCCATTGGGCGAGCGCGGCGCGCAACGCCTCGCGCGAGCGCGCGCGTTCATCGTCGCTCTCGCCGGGATCGAAGCCGATCGCACGCCTGACCTGGATGTCGTAGCCTTCCAGCCAGCCGCGGAAGCTCGGCATGTCGTGGGTGTTGAAGGTCGCCAGCGCCTCGGCCGGATAGCTCCCGGGCGGCTTGAAGCCGCCGCCGTCGCCGCGCTCGAACAACATGACGCGCAAGCCCCACAGGCCCCATTGCGCGAGCGTATCGCGGAAATGCTCCGGCACCGTGCCGAGGTCCTCGCCGATCACGATAGTGCGGAAATTGCGGCTTTCCTCGCCGATCACGCGCAGCAGGCCGTCGAACGGCATGCGCACATACGTGCCGCCGTCGTTGAGCCCGCGCGGGATCATGAACAGGCGCTTGAGACCGAGCACGTGGTCGAGCCTGATCGCGCCGCAGTGACGCATGACGGCGGCCATCAGACGGCGCATGACGGCGAAATCGTCGGCCGGCAACGCCTGCGGATTGAACGGCGCCAATCCCCAATCCTGCCCATGCGGATTGAACTCGTCGGGCGGCGCCCCGACCGACACGTCGGCCAGCATGGCCTGCTGCTGGATCCAGGCGTCGGCGCCGGAAGCATCGACCCCGACCGCGAGGTCCATGTAGAGGCCGATCGGAAGCCCGAGCGCGTGCGCCGCGTCCTGGCAGGCGCGCAGCTGACGGTCGGCGATCCACTGTACGAATTCGTGGAATTCGCAAGATTGGTCGTGCGTTTCGCGAAACGCTTGCAGATCGCCGCGTGCCGGATGGCGCCAGGGGGCAGGCCACTCCCACCAGGGCTGCGGCGCGTAGTGCCGGCGCAGACACTGAAAGCAGGCAAAGCGCAGAAGCGTGTCGCCTTCCTGTTCGCGGAAGGCGAGGAAGTCGGCGCGCCGCTTGTCGCTTGCTCCGGCGCGAAATCGCTCATACGCCGCTTGCAGGCCCGCGAGCTTGGCGCGCGCGACGCCGGCGTAGTCGATCATGTCGCCCGCGCGCAATGCGGCGAGCTCCGCTTCGAGCCCGGCCGCCGCCATGCCGGGAAATTCCTCGATCGCCTCGACGTCGATATAGAGCGGATTGAGATAGAGCCGGCTGTTGGGCGCGTAGGGGCTGGCGTCGTCGGCGCGGTCGACGAACAAGGCGTGCAGCGGATTGAGTCCGATCGCTGAGGCGCCGCGCGCGGCGGCGATCGCGATCAACTGGGCCAAATCGGCAAAATCGCCGTGGCCCCAATTGCGGTGCGACCGCACCGCGTAGAGCTGCACGGCGATCGCCCACAACCGCCGGCCGTCGCCTTGAAAGGCGCGCTCCATCTTGCCGGCCGCTTCGAAATCGTTCGGCTGCGGGCGGCCGGCGGAAACCGTGGCGATCAGCCGCGCCAAGGTCTCGGAGCCGGCGGCGTGGCTTTTGCCGAAAACGTCGTGATACTCCGGCTCCACGCCCCAAGCTCGAGCCTTTGCCGCCAGATCGTCCATGAAGCGCTCTTTATGCCGTAGGGCCGGCATGGCGCCGGCGCATTCCCGTTAAGCCCTCAGGAACTTTGGGCTTTTTTTGTGGTTTTTCTAACGATCCATATGTGGTCTCTTGGGCCGGTCAACAGCAGAGAGCGCCGGAATGAAACAACCCGCAGCGGAGCGGATTGATCGACCTATGCGCCCTGAAACCCGCGCCGATGCCTGGGATGTGTCTCCGGCCGACCCTACGGGGCCGCGTTTTCGCATAGAGCAAATCTACCCCTGCGTCGACTGCGGCCGTTACGCCGTTAAACGCATCGCGGGCGAAGCGGTTGAGGTATGGGCCGATATTTTTCGCGAGGGTCACGACGTGATCGCGGCCGCGCTGCTGTGGCGCGCCGAAAAGGAGGACGAGTGGCGCCGCGAGCCGATGACGCCGCATTCGAACGACCGCTGGCACGCCCGCTTCTCGCCGCCGCAGCCCGGCTGGTACCTGTTCGCGATCGAAGCCTGGACCGACCAGTTCGCCACCTGGCGCAAGGAATTCCACCTCAAGCGGCAGGCCGGACAAGACGTGTCGCTGGAAGCGCAAGAGGGCGTGCATCTGATGAACGAGCTGATGCCGCGCACGCCCGCCGCCCGGCGCGCAGTGGAGGCGGCGATCAAGAAGTACGAAGCGGGGGGCGGCGGCGATGTGCTGCTCGACGAAAAGCTCGCTGCGGTCATGGCCGAGACCGACGTGCGCCCCGACCTCACCCGCAGCCACGTCGTGCCGCTCGCCGCCGACCGCGAGCGCGCGCGCTCCGGCGCCTGGTACGAGATGGTGCCGCGCAGCCAGAGCCCGGAGCCGGGCCGGCACGGCACCTTCGACGACTGCATCGCGCGCCTACCGGAGATCGCGGGGCTCGGATTCGACGTGCTTTATCTGACGCCGATCCATCCGATCGGCCGCACCAACCGCAAGGGCAAGAACAACACGCTCAATGCCGGGCCGGACGATCCGGGCAGCTTCTACGCCATCGGCAACGAGCACGGCGGCCACGACGCGGTGAACCCCGAACTCGGCACGCTCGCCGATTTCCGCCGACTGGTGGAGGCCTGCCACAAGCACAAAATGGAGATCGCGCTCGACATCGCGGTGCAATGCTCGCCCGATCATCCGTGGTTGAAAGAACACCCGGAGTGGTTCCGCCACCGCCCGGACGGCACCATCAAGTTCGCCGAAAACCCGCCGAAGAAATACGAAGACATCGTCAATCCGGATTTCGCCTGCGCCGAGCGCATCGCGCTGTGGGAGGCTTTGCGCGACGTCTTCCTGTTCTGGGTCGGGCAGGGCGTGAAGATCTTTCGCGTCGACAATCCGCACACCAAGCCGTTGCCGTTCTGGGAATGGGTGATCCACGAGGTGCAAGCGCGCGATCCCGACGTGCTGTTTCTGGCGGAAGCCTTCACGCGCCCCAAGCTGATGAAGGCGCTGGCCAAGCTCGGCTTCTCGCAGTCCTATACTTATTTTACCTGGCGCACCGAGAAGTGGGAGCTGCAGGAATACTTAAGCGAGATCACCGGGCATCCCGAACGCGATTTCTTCCGCCCGAACTTCTTCGTGACGACGCCGGACATCCTGCCGATTCAGTTGCAGACCGGCGAAACCTGGCTGTTCAAGTGCCGCGCCATGCTGGCAGCCACGCTCTCGTCGAACTACGGCATCTATAACGGCTTCGAGCTGATCGAATACGAGCCGATCCCCGGCCGCGAGGAATACATCAACTCGGAAAAGTACGAGATTCGGACGCGCGACTGGGACAAGCCGGGCAACATCAAGGGCTATCTGCGCCTGCTCAACGAGATGCGCCAAGCCAATCCCGCTCTATTGCAGACCAGGAATCTGCGCTTCCTGCAGGCCGACGACGATAATGTCATCGGCTTCATCAAGGAAACGGACGATGGAACGAACGCGGTGGCGGTAGCGATCGCGCTTACCGAAACGCCGCACGAATTCTGGCTGCATTTCGGCGACGCGCTGATCGGCCCCGAAAACGAAAAACGCCAGGTGCGCGAGATCGAGAACCTGGTCACCGGCGAGCGCCATCTGCTCGAATGGGGCGGGCGCCGGTTCACCATCGATCCCGCTCATGACCCCGCCCTGCTGTTCCGTTGTCACGCCTAGCGCAAATGAAATGTTACGAGGCATAGTAATTCATTCTAATTGGATCGAACTCTAGAGGCGCAATGAACATCGCCCCCCATATCGAATCCCCCGCCGCGGACGAAGCCGCGGACGACGGGCTGTGGTTCAAGGACGCGATCGTCTACCAGCTGCACGTCAAGGCGTTCCAGGATTCCAACAACGACGGTATCGGCGATTTCGCGGGCCTGACCCAGCGCCTCGACTATCTGCGCGACCTCGGCGTCACCGCGGTGTGGCTGCTGCCGTTTTATCCGAGCCCGGGCCGCGACGACGGCTACGACATCGCCGACTACGGCGACATCAATCCGCAATTCGGCAATATGAAGGATTTCCGACGCTTCATGCAGGAGGCCAAGAAGCGCGGCTTGCGGGTTATCACCGAGCTGGTCGTCAACCACACCTCCGATCAGCACCCCTGGTTCAAGCGCGCCAAGCGCAGCGGCCATGGCACCAGCGCGCGCAACTGGTATGTGTGGAGCGACAACGACCACAAATACGCCGGCACACGCATCATCTTCACCGATACCGAGAAGTCGAACTGGGCCTGGGACGACGAGGCCGGTGCCTATTACTGGCACCGCTTCTTTTCGCACCAGCCGGACCTCAATTTCGACAACCCGCGCGTGGTGAAGGCCGTGTTGCAGGTGATGAAGCGCTGGCTCGACAGCGGCGTGGACGGGTTCCGGCTCGACGCCGTGCCGTACCTGTGCGAGCGCGAAGGCACCAACAATGAAAACCTGCCCGAGACGCACAAGGTCATCAAAGAGCTGCGCGCCGAGCTCGACGCCTACGCGCCCGGCAAGGTGCTGCTGGCGGAAGCCAACCAGTGGCCGGAGGACGTGCAGGCCTATTTCGGCGACGGCGACGAATGCCACATGGCCTATCACTTCCCGCTGATGCCGCGCATCTACATGGCGATCGCACAGGAAGACCGCTTCCCGATCACCGACATCATGCGGCAGACGCCGGAAATTCCCGAAAACTGCCAGTGGGCGATGTTCCTGCGTAATCACGACGAGCTGACGCTGGAAATGGTGACCGATTCCGAGCGCGACTATCTGTGGTCGACCTATGCCTCCGATCCGCGTGCGCGCATCAATCTCGGCATCCGCCGCCGGCTCGCGCCGTTGATGGACAACGATCGGCGCAAGATCGAATTGATGAATGCGATCCTGATGTCGATGCCCGGAACGCCCATCATCTACTACGGCGACGAGATCGGCATGGGCGACAATATCTATCTCGGCGACCGCAACGGCGTGCGCACGCCCATGCAATGGACGCCCGACCGCAACGGCGGCTTTTCGCGCGCCGATCCGGCGCAGCTTTTCTTGCCCTGCATCATGGACCCAGTCTACGGCTTCTCCGCCGTCAACGTGGAGGCGCAGGCGCGCTCGCTGTCGTCGCTGTTGAACTGGACCAAGCGCCTGATCGGCGTACGCCGGTCGACGCGCGTGTTCGGGCGCGGCACGCTCACCTTCATTCGCCCCGCCAACCGCGCGGTGCTCGCCTACGTGCGCCAGCTCGGCGAGGAAGCCATTCTTTGCGTCGCCAATATCTCGCGCTCGGCGCAGGCGGTCGAACTCGACATGAGCCAGTGGAAGGGCCGCGTGCCGCGCGAAATGCTCGGCCGCACCAAGTTTCCGCGTATCGGCGAACTGCCCTATCTGGTGACGCTGCCGCCCTACGGCTTCTTCTGGTTCTCGCTCGAACAGGAAACCGAAAACGAGCCGGAGACGGCCCTACCGCGCGAGATAACCACGCTGGTGCTCGGACCGGGCTGGGAATCGCTGCGCTCGGGCTGGACGCGGCGCACGCTCGAAATGGATGTGCTACCGGGCTTTATCCCGGAGCGGCGCTGGTTCGCGGACAAGGCGTACCGGCCGTTCTCCATCGCGGTCTCGGCCGCGGTCCCGATCGAGCACGGTCAGGACCATTTCGTCGCCGCCATTGCCGACGTGACAAGCGGTCACGGCACCAGCCGCTATTTCCTGCCCCTTACCATCCGCTGGACCCGCTATACCGCGGTCGACAAGGGCCCGGCGACCGTGCTCGCCGCCGTGCGGCGCGGGCCGCGCGAGGGCACGCTGCTCGACGCCACTGCCGAGCCCGACTTCATCAAGGCGCTGATGGCCAAGATCCATGCCGGCGAGACGACCGGCAATGAGGCGGAAAAGCTCGAATTCCGCGCCACCCAGGCCTTCGCCGACGCGCCGCTGCCGGAAATCGAGACCGTCAAGGCGGTCGAGCGCGAGCAGTCCAATTCCAGCGTTATCGTCGACGGCAAATATGTCGTGAAGATCCTGCGCCGTATCACGCCCGGCGTTCACCCCGAGATCGAGATCGGCCGGTTCCTGGTCGATGTCGCGCACTACCAGAACGCGCCCGCGCTCATCGGCTCGATCGAATTGCTGGAGGGCGACAAGCGCAGCGCGCTGGCGGTGGTGCACGCTTTCGTCGAGAACCAGGGCGATGCCTGGAGCATTACCGGCGCCTCGCTCGACCGCCTGGTCGAGGAGCAGCGCCTCTTGCCGGGCGACGAGGTCACCGAGACTTCTGAAACCGCCTCGATGGTGCAGCGCATGGGCCAGATCGGCAAGCGCACCGCCGAGCTGCATCTCGCGTTTGCCGGAAGCCCGGACATTCCCGATTTCGCGCCCGAGCCGATCACGCCGGCCGACGCCGCGCGCTGGACCGACGCGCTGCTGGCCCGCGCGCGCAACGTCTTCACCTTGCTCGAGCGCGGCCTGAAGGGGTTGAGCGAGCCCGCCTCAAGCCTCGCCGAGCGCCTGCTCGAGCATTGCGACGACATCGTCCGTCATATCGAACGGGGACGCAGCGAGAGTTTCGACGGCATGAAGATTCGCCACCATGGCGACTTCCACCTCGGCCAGGTGCTGATCGCCAAAGACGATGCTTATATCCTCGATTTCGAGGGCGAACCGAGCCGCTCGCTGGACGAGCGCCGCGCCAAGGAGCCGCCCGCGCGCGACGTCGCCGGCTTCCTGCGCTCGATCGACTACGCCACCAGCGCGGCGCTCGCCCGCGCGCCCAATCTGAGCCCGGAGGAGCACGCCACGCTGGCCCAACGCATCCGGCTCTGGGGCGAGCGGCTGAGCGACGCCTATTGGGAAAGCTACCGGGAAACCCTCGGCGAGACGCGGCTTTGGCCGACTGAGGAACCCAAGGCGCGCGATCTACTTAACCTATTCCTGCTGGAAAAGGCGCTCTACGAGATCGAATACGAATTGAGCAACCGGCCCACCTGGTCGCACATCCCGATCGAGGCCACCTTGCGAATCCTGGAACAACGCGGAGTGATCGGCCCCGAGCAGCGCGGGGAGACCACCACATGACCGAGCTGACGCCCGCCGCCCGCGAGATCATCGCCGGCCGCCACGCCGATCCCTTCGACTATCTCGGCCTGCACACCGAGAACGATGCGACCGTGGTGCGCGTGTTCCTGCCCGATGCGCGCCGCGTGGTTGCCGTCGGCGAGCATGGTGAGCGTGAATTGGAACGCATCGACCCGGCCGGCTTGTTCGCCGGCGCCATCGACGGGCCGCAACGCTATCGCCTGCGCGCGCAGTTCGGCGACAACGAAGTGGAGCTGGAAGACCCCTATCGCTTCCCGCCGGTGCTCACCGAATACGACCTTTATCTGCTCGGCGAAGGCAACCATCTGAGGATGTACGAGAAGCTCGGCGCCCATCCGATCGAGATGGAGGGCGTGGCCGGCGTCGCCTTCGCGGTGTGGGCGCCCAATGCGCGGCGCGTCAGCGTGGTCGGCGATTTCAATTTCTGGGACGGCCGCCGCCACGCCATGCGCGTGCGCGGCAACGGCTACTGGGAAATCTTCGTGCCGGGCGCGCGCGCCGACCACAAGTACAAATACGAGATCGTCACGCACGACGGCCACACGCTGCCGCTGAAATCAGACCCGCTCGGCTTCGGCGCCGAAATGCGTCCCTCCACGGCTTCGGTGGTGGTCGACACCGCCAGGCTGCCGCGCCCGGTGCCGGCGCGCGCCAACGTCAACGCGATCGATCAGCCGATGTCGATCTACGAGGTGCATCTCGGCTCATGGCGCAAGAAGGGCGAGCACGGGCAATATTGGCTGAGCTACCGCGAGCTCGCCGAGCAGCTGCCGGCCTATGCCGCCGACATGGGCTTCACGCATGTCGAATTGCTCCCCATCGCCGAACATCCCTTCGACGGCAGTTGGGGCTATCAGCCGACCGGCCTGTTCGCGCCGACCAGCCGCTTCGGCTCGCCGGCTGAATTCGCCGAGCTGATCGACGCCTTTCATAAGGCGGGATTGGGTGTGCTGCTCGACTGGGTGCCGGGACATTTCCCCGACGATCCGCACGGTCTCGCGCAGTTCGACGGCACCGCACTCTACGAGCACGCCAACCCAATGCAGGGCCGCCATCTCGACTGGGGCACGATGATCTACAACTACGGCCGCGTCGAGGTGACGAACTTCCTGCTGTCGAACGCGCTGTTCTGGCTCGACCTTTACGGCGTCGACGGCCTGCGCGTCGACGCGGTCGCCTCCATGCTCTATCTCGACTACAGCCGCCCGGCCGGCGCCTGGATTCCGAACAAGTATGGCGGGCGCGAAAACATCGAGGCCATTTCCTTCCTGCGCCGCACCAATACCGAGCTGTTCGGACAATATCCCAAAGCCACCACCGCGGCGGAAGAATCGACCGCCTGGCCGATGGTTTCGCGGCCGGTGGACTGGGGCGGCCTCGGCTTCGGCTACAAGTGGAACATGGGCTGGATGCACGACACCCTGGACTACATTTCCAAGGACCCGGTCTACCGCCGCTACCACCACGGCAACATCCTGTTCGGGCTGCACTACGCCTTCTCGGAAAATTTCATCCTGCCGCTGTCGCACGACGAAGTGGTGCACGGCAAACGCTCGATCCTTGGCCGCATGCCGGGCGACGCCTGGCAGCGCTTCGCCAACTTGCGCGCCTATTACGCCTTCATGTACGGCCATCCCGGCAAAAAGCTGATGTTCATGGGCGCCGAATTCGGCCAGGACAGCGAATGGAATCACGACGTCAGCCTGCCCTGGCACCTGACCGAGCAGGAAAGCCATGCCGGCATCCAGCGGCTGGTGCGCGACCTGAACCGGCTTTACCGCGATACCCCCGCGCTGCACGCGCTCGACTGCGACCCGGGCGGCTTCGAATGGCTGGTCGCCGACGACGCCGCGCATTCGACCTATGCGTGGCTGCGCAAGGGCCGCGAACCGGCCGAGCGCTGCGTGGTCGTGGTAAACTTCACGCCTGAAATCCTGCGCGACTACCGCGTCCGCGTGCCCTTCGCCGGGGGCTGGCGCGAAGTGTTCAACTCGGATGCGGCAATCTATGGCGGCAGCAATGTCGGGAACGCTGGCGCGGTTTTCACCCACCCAACTCACGACAGCCCGGAGCTTCGTCTTGTTGTCCCACCGCTTGCTGCCATCTACCTCGTTCCTGAGGTCTAACGGGCACGTTTCTGCAGGCTCGCCCTATCCGCTTGGGGCGAATTGGGACGGCCGCGGCACCAACTTCGCGCTGTTCTCCGCCAACGCCACCAAGGTCGAGCTCTGCCTGTTCGACCGCGAAGGCCGGCGCGAGATCGAGCGCATCGCGCTGCCCGAGCGCAGCGAGGACATCTGGCACGTCTATCTCGCCCACGTCACGCCGGGCCAGCTGTACGGCTACCGCGTGCACGGGCCTTACGCGCCGGAGGCGGGCCATCGCTTCAACCCGCACAAGCTCTTGATCGATCCTTACAGCAAGCAGTTGGGCGGTCACTTCACGTGGGTCGATGCGCATTTCGGCTACCGCACAGGCGCCAAGCAGGAAGACCTGTCGTTCGACCGGCGCGACAACGCCCGCGCCATGTATAAATCGGTGGTGGTCGATCCCGCCCATACCTGGCGGCACGAGCCGCGGCCGCAAACGCCGTGGGAAGAGACCGTCATCTATGAGGCGCACGTCAAAGGCCTGACGCAGCAGCGCGACGACGTCCCGCCCGCGACACGCGGCACGTTCCGCGGGCTGGCCGAGCCCGGCGTGATCGCGCACCTGCGCAAGCTCGGCGTCACCGCGATCGAGCTGTTGCCCGTGCACAGCTTCCTCGACGACCGCACGCTGGTCGACCGCAGCCTGCGCAACTACTGGGGCTACAACACGCTGAGCTTCTTCGCGCCTGAGGCGCGCTATGCCAGCACGAACCCCATCGATGGCTTCCGCGCCACCGTGGCGGCACTGCACGATGCCGGCATCGAGGTCATCCTCGACGTGGTCTACAACCACACCGCCGAGGGCAACCATATGGGCCCGACGCTGTGCTACCGCGGCATCGACAACGCTTCGTACTATTGGCTGCTGCACGACCAGCCGCGCTATTACGAGAACTTCACCGGCACCGGCAACGCACTCAAGCTCGCGCATCCGCGCGTGCTGCAGATGGTGATGGACTCGCTGCGCCTGTGGGTAGAGGCGTTTCACGTCGACGGCTTCCGCTTCGATCTCGCCACCACGCTCGGACGTTCCCCCGGCTTCGACCGCAACGCGCCGTTCTTCGCCGCCATCCGGCAGGACCCGGCGCTCTCCCACGTCAAGATGATCGCCGAGCCCTGGGACCTCGGCATCGGCGGTTACCAGGTCGGAGGTTTCCCGACCGGCTGGTCGGAATGGAACGATTTTTACCGCCACACCGCGCGCCGCTTCTGGCGCGGCGAGGACAACCTGATCGGCGATCTCGCGCACTGCATGACCGGCTCGTCGGCCCAGTTCCACCACGACAACCGCAGCCCGCGCGCCAGCATTAACCACGTCACGGTGCACGACGGCTTCACGCTCGCCGATCTCGTCTCCTACGAGCGCAAGCACAACCGCGCGAACGGCGAGGATAACCGCGACGGCTCCGACGACAATCTGAGCACCAATTGCGGCACCGAAGGTGAGACCGACAATTCCGCGGTGATCGCGCTGCGCCGGCGCCTGCGCCGCAACCAACTCGCCTGCCTGTTCCTCGCGCAGGGCGTGCCGCTGCTCTTGGCCGGCGACGAGGTCGCCAACAGCCAGGGCGGCAACAACAACACCTATTGCCAGGACAACGAGATCGGCTGGGTCGACTGGTCGAAGCGCGGCGGCGAGGACGATCTCACCGACTTCATCGGCAACCTGACGAACCTGCGCCGCGAGTTTCCGCAGTTGCGGCCGCTCCATTGGCTGCAAGGCCAGAAGGCCGACGGCAGCTACGACGTGAAATGGCTGACGCCCGAGGCGACGGAAATGTCGGAGGAAGACTGGAACGTGGCGCACGCGCGCTTCCTCGCCTACGTGCTGGCCTCGCCGCGCGAAGGCGGCAAGCCGCTCTATATCGTGCTCAACGGCGCCGACCAGCCGGTCGAAATCACCTTTCCGGAATGGCCGGGCGTACGCTGCTGGGACTGCGTGCTCGACACATCGGACGGCCACGAGCGCACCCTGAGCCTGCCGCCGGGCGCCAATTGGGGCACGCATGTGCGCTGCGTGCTGGCTTTCGAAGGAACGCCGTGAGTTCGCCCCCGCGCTTCGGACCGCTACTTTCCGCTGCCGGTGTTACTTTCCGGCTGTGGGCGCCGGCCGCGCGCGAGGTGACGCTGCTGCTCGGCGAGCAAGACCGGCTGCCCATGCGCCGGCGCGGCGAATGGTTCGAGGCGCATGCGGGCGACGCCGGCCCCGGCGCGCGCTATCGCTTCGCTATCGACGGCGAGATCGACATTCCCGATCCCGCCTCGCATTTCCAGCCGGACGACGTGGCGGGCCCGAGCGAGGTGATCGATCACAGCGCCTATCAATGGCAGGCCGCGCATTGGAAAGGCCTGCCGTGGGAACACGCGGTGTTCGTCGAAAGCCATGTCGGCACTTTCACGCGCGACGGCACGTTCGCCGCCATGATGGCCTGGCTCGATCATCTCGCCTCAACCGGCATTACCGCGCTCGAGTTGATGCCGGTCGCCGATTTTCCCGGCCGCTGGAACTGGGGCTATGACGGCGTGCTGTGGTACGCGCCCGACTCAGCCTATGGCCGGCCCGACGAATTGAAGGCGCTGATCGACGCCGCGCATCTGCGCGGCACGATGGTGTTCCTCGACGTGGTCTATAATCACTTCGGGCCGGAGGGGAATTACCTGGACCGCATCGCGCCCAAGTTCTTCTCCGACGAGCATCACACACCCTGGGGCGTCGCCATCGATTACCGCGTGCCGGAAGTGCGCGCCTTCGCGATCGAGAACGCGCTTTACTGGCTGCGCGATTACCGCTTCGACGGGCTGCGGCTCGATGCCGTGCACGCCATCGTCGAGCCGGGCGCGCCGAACGTCCTCACCGAGCTGGCCGCGGCGGTGCACGAATTGGCCGAAACGAGCGGTCGCCATATCCATCTGGTGTTGGAGAACGACGATAACGCCGTCCAATTCATGCAACCGACGCCAGCGGCCGGGAGTGGTTTTTACCGCGCGCAGTGGAACGACGATTATCACCACGCCTGGCACGTGCTGCTGACGGGCGAACGTCAGGGCTATTACCGCGACTATCAGAACGTCGAAAAACATATCGCGCGCGCGCTGGCCGAAGGCTTCGCCTATCAGGGCGAGCCGTCGCCCTACCGCGATGGCCGCAAGCGCGGCGAGACGAGCGCGCAGTTGCCGCGCGCCGATTTCGTCAACTTCGTGCAGAACCACGACCAGATCGGCAACCGGCCGATGGGCGAGCGGCTGAGCGTTTTGGCCAAGCCGCAGGCGCTGGCAGCGGCGCTGGCCGTGCTGTTCCTGCAGCCCGGCCCGCCGCTGATGTTCATGGGCGACGAATGGGGCGCGCGCGAGCCTTTCCCCTTCTTCTGCGATTTTCACGGCGATTTGGCCGACGCGGTACGCCAGGGCCGCCGGCGCGAATTCGCCGAAGCCTACGCGTTGCACGGCGATGAAATCCCCGACCCGCTGGCGCAAGAAACGCGCGACGCCGCCACGCTCGACTGGCAGGCGCGCGAGGAGCCGGCGCACGCCGAGCGGCTCGCGCTGACCAAGGCACTGCTCGCCGCGCGGCACCATTTCGTCGCGCCGCTGATCCCGGCAATGACGACAGCCGGCGAAGTGACCTTCGAGTCCGGTGTGCTCACGGCGCGCTGGGCCGCCGGCAACAAGACGCTTCTGCTGCTTTCCAATCTCAGCGACGCCGGCAAGCCAAAGCCCGCGCTGGCATGGGGCAAGCCGATCTGGGGCGATACACCGCCGCCCGAACTGCCGCCCTGGTCGGTTTATGCGGCGATTGGAGACGCGTAGCATGTTCTGCCAGCGTCGCCTCACGCCGCAGCCTCGCTTCACCTCTCCCGTAGGGAGAGGTCGGCGCGCGATAGCGCGCCGGGTGAGGGGTTACGGCCCATCGAGAGTCACGATCCCCCTCACCCCAACCCTCTCCCCGATGGGGAGAGGGAGCGCACCGAATGTGCCGAACGGCTTTGAGATACGGGGGCGCCGCTGATGCCGCACGCGGTGCCGCTCGCCACCTATCGGCTGCAGCTCACCAAGGCCTTCGGCTTCGACGACGCCGCCGCGCTCGTTCCCTATCTCAAAGACCTCGGCATCAGCCATCTCTACGCCTCGCCTTTCCTCAAAGCGCGTCCTGGCAGCACACATGGCTACGACGTCGTCGACCATGACCGGCTCAACCCCGAGCTCGGCGGCGAGGAGGCTTTCGCGCGGCTGTCCGCCGCCCTCAAAGAAAACGATATCGGCCTGATCCTCGATTTCGTACCCAACCATATGGGTGTCGGCCATTCCGACAACGCCTGGTGGCTCGACGTGCTGGAATGGGGCCAGCGCTCGCCGTACGCCACCTACTTCGACATCGACTGGGACGCCATCCCGCACCGGCGCCATCCCGGCGTGCTGGCGCCGGTGCTCGGGCGCTCCTATGGCGAGGTACTGCAAAGCGGCGAGTTGGCCATTCGATACGACGCCGAGACCGGCAGCTTCGCCGGCTGGTATTTCGACCACAAGCTGCCGATCAACCCGCAGCGCTACGGCGAGATGCTGCGCACCATCGTGGCAGCTGCCGACGCCGCCGATACCGGCCCGGGCCGCGCCCTTCTCGCGCTCGCCGACGACTATCGCGACCCGCGCGCGCCTTCTTACCGCGAGGCGCCGGAACTCAAGCGGAAGCTGGCGGCGATCGAGGGCGCGGCAAAGCTCATCGAGCGCGGGCTGATCGCCTATGACGGCAGCAACGAAGCCGGCGCCGCCGCACTGCACCGCCTGCTCGAGCGCCAGCACTATCGCGTCGCCTATTGGCGCGTGGCGGTGTCGGCGGTGAATTACCGGCGCTTCTTCGACATCAACGATCTCGCGGGATTACGGGTGGAAAATCCGGCCACCTTCCGTGCCATCCATGCGTTGGTGGCGCGCCTGATCGCGGCCGGCGACTTGCAGGGCCTGCGGCTCGACCACATCGACGGCCTGCGCGATCCGGCGCAGTACGCCTACCGCCTGCGCCGGCTCACCGCCATGATGCGCGGGCGGGCGCGCCGGCGCGGACCCTTCTACGTGGTTGTCGAGAAGATCCTCGGCGCCGGCGAGCCCATGCCGGTTCTTCCGGGTGTCGCCGGCACCACCGGCTACGAATGGCTCAACGTCATCGCGCGGGTGCTGCTCGACGGCCGCGGGCTCGACCGTCTCGAGCGAACCTGGCGCGGCTTCACCGGCGAGCAACGCAGCTTCACCGACATCCTCGACGGCGCCAAGCTGCGCGTGATCGATTCCATGCTGGCGAGCGAGTTCACCGTGCTGTGCGGGGCGCTGGCGCGCATCGCCGCGGGACACTTTTCGACGCGCGATTTCACCGTCGACCGGTTGCGGGCGGCCCTGCAGCTTTACGTGATCGAATTTCCGATCTACCGCAGCTACGTGACCGACGCCGGCGCTCTCGATGCGCGACCGCGAGCTGATCGACAATGCCGTCGCCCGCGCGCGCGCGCGCTGGCAAGGTCCCGATCCGGAGATTTTCGATTTTCTGCGCGATGCCATCACCATCGATCTCGCCGCCAATCCGAGCTACAGCGCGCCGCGCGTGCGCAATTTCGCGCTCAAGCTGCAGCAGTTCACCGGCCCGCTGATGGCCAAGTCGATGGAGGACACCGCCTTCTACCGCTATCACCGCCTGCTGGCGCTCAACGAGGTCGGCGGCGAGCCGGCGGCGGGCGCCCTGGCGCTCGACGAATTCCATTCGATGCAGCGCCAGCGCGCCGAAAGCGCGCCCGCTGGTCTCACCGCCACCACCACGCACGACACCAAGCGCGGCGAGGACGCGCGCATGCGCATCCTGGCGCTGGCGGAACTGGCGGAGGAATGGGACGGCGCCGTGCAGGGCTGGCGCGCACTCAACGCGCCCCTGGTGAGCCAGGCGGGCGACAAGCGCAGCCCCTCGATCGGCCACGAATACATGCTCTATCAGGCGCTGCTCGGCGCCTGGCCGGGTGCGGCCGATGCCGATTTCACCGCGCGCATGCAAGGCTACGCGCTGAAGGCCGCGCGCGAGGCCAAGCAGGAAACGAGCTGGAACAATCCCGACCCGGCCTACGAAGAAACCTTGCAAGCCTTCGTCGGCAAGCTGCTCGACGGCGAGGTTTCGGCGCCGTTTCTGGAGTTGTTTGCCGCCTTCGCGGCACGCACGGCGTTGTTAGGCGCGCTCAACGGCCTGTCGCAGCTTGCTCTGAAGGCGCTGACACCGGGCGTGGCGGATTTCTACCAGGGCACGGAGTTTTGGGATTTGTCTTTGGTCGATCCCGACAACCGGCGTCCGGTCGATTTCGATATGCGGCGGGGCGCGCTCGCAGAAGCGGCGCCGGATTGGCGGCGGCTCGCCGAAGCTTGGCCGGATGGCCGCATCAAGCTCGTCTTGACGCGCGAATTATTGCGCGTACGGCGCGACTATGCCGATCTCTTTCAACACGGGACCTACGAGCCGCTCGCCGTGACCGGCCCGCATGCCGACCACGTCGTCGCCTTTGCGCGCGCGCTCAAGCGCCGGCGGATCGTCGTCGCCATCGGCCGGCATTTCGGCCCGCTCGCCGACGGCGGCCGGCGATGGCCGTCGGGATGGGACGGCGCACTCGCGCCGCAAAGCATGGGGGCGCACGAATTCCTGGTCGGCGGCGAGCGCGGCCGGCGCGCCCGCACATTGTCGCTGGCGGAGCTGTTCAGGGACTTGCCGCTGGCAGTGTTGCGCAGCGTCTGAGCTACTTCTTCGGATAGGCCGCGATCATGTCGAGCTCGACCCGCGCGCCGGGCGTAGAGAGCTGGTTGACGCACACCGTGGTCGAAGCCGGCGTCCAGTCGCCGAAATATTCCGCCAGCACCGCCACCATGCCGTCCATGTCGCGCATGTCGGTCAGATATTTCGTCACCTTCACCACGTCGGTCCAGGTCAGGCCCTCGTGATCGAGGATGCCCTTCACGGTCTCCATGGCGAGCCGGGTCTGGTCCTCGATGCGGACCGGGTGATTGTGCTCGGAAAAGTCGTGCGGGTGCTTGTGATAAAGCGGCGAGGGCGTCGCGCCCGAGATGAACAAGAGATCGCCCGGCGCTTCCACGCGGATGGCCGGCGCATAGGGCATGTCCGGCTTGCGCGCGGGGACGGTCTGGATTTCGCCGAGCGCAGGATTGGTCGGCGAGCTTTTGAAGGCGGGGCGGCGGTCGCTCATGACACGCCCATTAAGCCGCAATCGCGCGCGGCGCGCAACGCGTCAGGCCTTCGGATAGCCGACGGTCTGGCAGAAGGTGACGAACTGCCCCTCGCCGAGCTTGAGCGCGGTTTCCAGCTTCTGATACGGCACGGCGCCGCGGAACACGCTGGCCAGCCCCTCGGCGGCGCAAAACAGATAGACGTTCTGCCCGATGAAGCCGGTGTCGACCGAGGCGAACAACCGGCGGTCGGCGGGTTGGACGTCTGGCATGCGCTCGCCATGCGCGACGTAAATGAGATTGAGCGGCGCGCCCGGCACGAAGTCCTGCGTGCCGGTCAGGGCGCGCAAGTCGTCCGGCGAATGCTGGATAAGCGCGTGCGCCTTGGGGTCGTAGAACCAGACGCCGTCCGCCATGGCGGCGTAGACATCGATCACCATGATGTGCCGCCAATAGGGCGCGGTGCGATCGCCCGAGGGACGGTTGATGCCGAAGGCCGCCCACAACAGATCGGACAGCACTTGCGGCGGCAGCGTGCGGCGGGCATAGGCGCGCGTCGAACGCCTGAGCTTGAGCGCATTCCTCAGCGGCATGCCGCCGGTCGTTTCCGGCGGCGGCAGCGTCTTGGTCTTCGGCGCGGCGGCGGCAAGGCCGCCGGTGCCGGCAAGCACCGCCGCCGAGAGAAGACCGGCATTGGCTTGGCGTCGCGTGAACATGGGTAAGGCTCCTATCAGCCCGGTTTGCAGATTATGACACGCTTGCGGGCGTAAATTTGACGGGAATCAACCCGGCGGCTTGCGCAGCGCCAAGGCGCGCTCGCGCGCCGCGCCTAGCAAAGCGGCATGGCTCCAGGCCAGATCGCGCGCCGACACCTGCGCCCCGCTTTTGCGGTCGACCTGCTCGGACAGCGCGCCATCCGCCGGCGTCAAGTCGTGCACCGTCGCGAGAAAGGCGTCGCCGCGCGCCAGCAGCGCGTCGCGCGCCGGGCCGCCGTACCGCGCGCGCCGGTAATAAAGCGAAGCCGCGGCAAGCGTGGTCGGATACCAGGCGCCGCCGCCGAAATAGCGGTCGCCCTTGTAGCGACCGAGCGCCGGCGCCTCGCGTCCGCGGTTGACGGGAAATTCGCGCGTGAAGAAGCGCTCGATGGCGTCTTGCGTCATGTGCACACGCGCATCCTGCACGCTGTGCGGCCCATCCGGCAGATCGGCATCGAGCACGCCCAGGAGCTGCGACGCATCGATCAGCTCGTCCGCGCGCTTGCCCTTTGCGGGCAGCATCGCGGCATAGACCCGGTGCCGCTCGGACCAATGCCGCTCAAGGCCAGCGCGCAATTTCCTCTCGGCCCGCTCGCATGCGCCGGCGTCGTCCACGAAAGCGCGGCCGTGCACCAGCGCGCCGAGTTGCACCAGCGCGACATAGTAATGATGCACGTTCTGCCCAGGCTCTTCCCAGGGCCCGATGCACCGCCGCCCGGCATGGCGCAGCGTGAAGCCGAGATCGAGACGCAGCAACCGCATCAGCGCATCGTTGCGCGTGCCGCCGGCGGCGAGAAAGGAAAGGCAGGCGAGCGCGCGCAGCGCCGGCCCGTCATATTGCGGACGCGACCAGCGGAAGATGTCGATGGTTCCGTCCGGATTGAAGCGCGGCTCGCCGAGCGCTCTATCGCCCGTGAGCTTGGCGATCTCCGACCGGGGGCGCAGGAACTTGCGGAACCCGCGCCGCGTGCTTTCCCGATAATCGCTGCGCGCGATGAAATCGGCGCCGTCAAGCGCGCTCAGCGCCAGGCTGAACGCGACGAAATCCTCGAAATGCCCGCGCCAGCGCGCACGCTCGCCATGCGATGGCGCGTCCTGCATCAGCCCGGCGACGGCGCGCATGACGATCGCGGAATCGCGCAGCCAGTGAAAGAAGTAGTCGGGCTCCGGGTCCCAATCTGCGATTGCAGGCGAAGCGAGCACCGAGCCTTTCGCCGGCACGATGCTTTGTCCGAACGGCGCGCGCCCGCGAATCAGGCGCGTCGCGGAAATTGCCTGTTCCATTTTTGCTGCGCTGCGCTCGCACTGACGCGCGATCCACGACTCGAAATCGGCGTTTTTCGTCATCGAAATTCATCCGGGAACTTCAATCGCGCGCGATTTGCTGCGAAATAAAGTTCCGATTTGCAGGCATAAACCCTTTGGCGAGGATTTGCGATTACTGCTTGCAATCGTGCGTCCTTTGAGATGAATCATGGTCGCACCTGCAAGCCAATGGCAGCAGTGACGCTGGCCTCGGGGGGCCAGCAACGTTCGACACCGTGCAACAACGACATAACGAACGAACGCCCGGCGCGCACGCCGATTCAAAAATACAAGGCGACGATCTCCTCGGGGAGACCGGCGGCCGGCCCGACGCGGCCGGCATAGCACAAGAGTTCCAGCCGCCGGCCGCCACCTATAAAGGCAGGAGCGCGGCCTCCGAAAGCCGCACGCTGTTGCGCGCGCTCTGGCGCTCGGGCCACCGGCTGCGCGTTGCGCTGCTCGCCCTCGGCATCGCCGTCGTGCTGATCGGCAACATGATCGGCCAGATCCAGCTCAACACTTGGAACGGCTCGTTCTTCGACACGCTGTCGCAGCGCAATCTGTCGGACCTGCTGCACGAACTCGGGACGTTCTTCATCATCGTCGGCGCGCTGTTGGCGCTGGTGGTCGGCCAGACCTGGATGCAGCAGATGCTGAAGGTGCGCCTGCGCGAATGGCTCACCCATCACCTGCTCGACGAATGGCTGGTGGCCGGCCGCGCTTACCGGCTCGGACTTGCCGGCCAGATCGGCGTCAACCCGGACCAGCGCATCGAGGAAGACACGCGCAAGCTCACCGAACTGTCGGCCGGGCTCGGCGTCGGCCTGTTCCAGGCCGCGTTGTTGTTGATCAGCTTCATCAGCATCCTGTGGGCGCTTTCCGACCGTCTCATCTTCAACCTGTTCGGCTCGAGCTTCACCATCCCCGGCTACATGGTGTGGTGCGCCATCATATACGCCGCCATCGGCTCGCTGTTGACCTGGCGCGTCGGCACGCCGCTGATCGGCTTGAACGCCGAGCTCTACGCGCGCGAAGCCGATCTGCGCTTCGCGCTGGTGCGCGTCAACGAGAGCGCGGAGAGCATCGCGCTGTGCGGCGGCGAGCACGACGAGCGCCGCCAACTCGACAGCACGCTCGATCACGTCATTTCCACCATGGGCAAGTTGACCGGGGCGTTGTCGCGGCTGACCTGGATCACCTCCGGCTACGGCTGGATCGCCATCGTGGTGCCGATCGTGGTCGCCTCGCCCGGCTATTTCAGCGGCGGCCTGACCATCGGCGGACTGATGATGGTGGTCGGCGCTTTCAACCAGGTACAGTCATCGCTGCGCTGGTTCGTCGACCAGTTCCCGGCGATCGCCGACTGGCGCGCCACGCTGCACCGTGTCAGCGCCTTCAAGGCCGCCATCGATACCGTCGACGTGATCGACGAGGCCTCCGACACCATCGAGCTCACCCCGCATCCGGAGGGCAAGCTCGCCTTCGACGGCGTCAGCGTGCTGTTGTCCGACGGCCGCGTGGTCATCTCCGACGCCACCGTCGAGATCGAGCCGGGCGACCGCGTGCTGATCGTCGGCGAGTCGGGCGCCGGCAAGAGCACGCTGTTCCGCGCGCTCGCCGGCCTGTGGCCGTGGGGCAGCGGCACGATCCGCCTGCCCGATCCGGACACCATGATGTTCATGCCGCAGCGGCCGTACCTGCCGCTCGGCACCATGCGCGCGGCGATCACCTATCCCGATCCGCCGGACACCTTCGACACCAAGGCGATAGCCGCCGTGATCAGGCGCGTCGGCCTCGCCGAATTCTTGCCCACGCTCGATTTCGAGGCCCGTCTCGACAAGAACTTCTCGCTCGGCCAGCAACAAATGCTCGCGTTCGCGCGCCTGCTGCTGCACCGGCCGGCCTGGGTTTTTCTCGACGAGGCGACCTCCGCGCTCGACGAGGTGAGCCAGCGCCGCGTTATGTCGATCTTCGACCATGAGCTCAAAACCGCGACGATTGTGAGCATTGGCCACCGTCCTGGGCTCGAGCACTTCCATACCCGGGTGTTGACGCTGGTGCGCACGCCCAAGGGCGCCATGCTCGATCACACCCCGCCGGCGAAGCCGGCGATCGTCTTGCACGGCCCGCCGCCGGCGGCGCCCGCCGCCTATGCCCCGGTCGCGCGCCGGGACGAGCGGCCCGTGCGACGGGCAGGCATGCCCTGACCGGCCGCGCTCAGGCCGCCCCGTCCGTCGGGAAAAACTGGTAGAGCCAGGTCTCGGTCAGCGTCTTGTCGCCAAGCTGCAGGAAGCAGCGCAGGTCGATCTGCTGCTTGCCCGGCGCATAGACGTCGAAAGCCGCCCGCCAGCGCTCGGTGCCGACCACCTTGACGACATAAGCGTTGCTGACCTTGCCGCGCGAGACGTTGACGATCGGCTTGAGGTCGTAGCGCGCTTTCATGCCGGCCATCGGCCCGCCCATGAAGTCGATCACGAATTTCCAGCTGTCCTTGTCGGTCGGCTTGGCGCTGCCCGGCACGCCGCCGCGGCCGATGCGCGTCGCGACCACCCGGGCGACGTCGGTAGGCGGGTGCGGATTGTCGTTCTGCCAATAGAGCTTGTAGGCGAACTTGAAGGTGTCGCCGGCCTTGACCTCGCGCTTGGTCTTCCAGAACGACACGATGTTGTCGTGGATTTCGTCGTCCGTCGGAATTTCGATGAGCTGTACCGCTCCCGGCCCCCAACCGTTGAGTGGCTCGACCCAGATGCTTGGCCGCCGGTCGTAGAAGGCGCCGTCATCCTGGTAATCCGAGAAGCTGCGGTCGCGCTGCATCAGGCCGAAGCCCTTGGGGTGCTCGTCCAGGAACGAATTGGTCAGCACCGACGGCGGATTGATCAGCGGCCGCCAGATACGCTCGCCCTTGCCGGTCCAGAGCGCCAGCCCATCGCTGTCGTGGATTTCCGGGCGCCAATCGGTCGCCTTGTGGCGGTCGTTCTCCCCGTACCAGTACATGCTGGTCAGCGGCGCGATGCCAAGCTGGGCGATATTGTTGCGGATGAACAGATCGGCCTCGATCTGCATGACGGCGCCGGTCTGCTTGGCCGCGATGAATTTATAGGCGCCGCTCAGACTAGGCCCGTCGAGCAAGGCGTAGATGGTGACCGAGCGCTCGTGCGGGTCGGGCTCGGCCAGCCAGAACTCGGTAAAGCGAGGGAACTCTTCCTTGGTCGAAGCGGTGGTGTTGACGGCAATGCCGCGCGCCGAGGCGCCATACTGGTTGTCCTGGCCGGAGCTGCGGAAATAGCTGGCGCCCTGGAAAGCCAGCCAGTCGGTCTGGCTGTCCGGCCCGTCCATCACGCGGAAACCGGAAAAGCCTAGATCGGACGGCAGCTTGGCCGCCAAGGCCGGGTCACCGTATTCGAAATCCTGCGCCGAGAAGACGACTTCGCGGGCCGCGCCGCCTGACAGCGCGAAGATTTTGACCGGCAGCTGGTTGAATTTGTCGACATGAAAAAGCCGTACCGGGAAAGGCGCGGCCCCGTCGGCAAACAGCGCTTTGCTGGCCCGGTACCTGATCTTCTGCACTTCATCGAAGTCGATCTTGCCGACGATCTCCGGCGCCGGCTTCGGCGCCACATAGGCTTTTCCCGCCAAAGCCTTGGCGGTTTGCTTGAGGCGATCGAAGTCGAACGGCTGTGGCGGCCCCAATTGCGGCCCGACCGGCGGCGCGGCATGCGCGCGCGGCGTCAGGGTACCGACGGCCGGCAGCGCCAATGACGCCCCGGCAAGCAACAATTGACGACGATTAAGTCCGGCAACGGCCGGTACGCGGCTGCGGCGGTTCACGGTCCTCTTTCCTATGTCGGATTCGCATATCCCCACTACCCGAAACGCATTCGAGCAACCTTGCGCTCACCCGGGCTGAAACCACTTAGCATGCACCGCGTTTACGGAGAAACCTAGGCACTGGTCGGTGGCCGAACGTCCGCCGGGCACGCATTGTTCCTCCGTAAACGAGACGTAATAATCAAATGACTGAACACAAAAAAGTCGCGAATGCGGCCACAGCTATCGCCGAGTACACGACCATGCTCGACGAAGCCACCCCCCCTCTTTCGCCGGCTCCCATGCCGCCCCAGACCTTGGTGTTCTGGAAGCCGCGTTTGGTGCTGGCATCGGCCATGCGCGCCGTCACGGACCTACGGCGCCCGGAGCACGCCGTGCAGCGTGTCATAGCGTCAGTGCCGAACACCGATGACCCGAGATGATGTTGCGGTCCAGCGCTGGCTGATCCTCGGCCTGGCGCTGTCGATCACCGCGGTTGCCGCCACCCGGCTGTTGGCGATATTTCGCGTCGACGGCGTGTCGCTGCTGGAGGTGGCGCTGGTCGGCGTTTTCGCCCTGCTGTTTGCCCTGATCGCGATTTCGTTCTGGGTGGCCCTAGTCGGCGCTCACGCGCTTTGGCGCGGCAAGCTCGATCTGCCGCTGCGCGAGCCGGCGCAGGAAGCAACGTCCGTGGGCGACGGCCGTGTGCGCACCGTGCTGCTGGTTCCCATCTACAACGAGAACGTCACCGAGGTCTTCGCCCGCATCCAGGCGATGCGCGAATCCCTGCGCGATGCCGGCGCGGGCGCGAGCTTTGACTTTTTCGTGCTCAGCGATACCACCAACCATGACATCCGCGCCGCCGAGATCGCCGCATGGCGGCGCGCACGCGAAGACAAGAGCACGCGCATCTTCTACCGCCACCGCGCCGACAACGTCGGGCACAAGGCCGGCAACATCGCCGACTTCTGCCGCAACTGGGGCGCGCACTACGACTACATGGTGGTGCTCGACGCCGACAGCCTGATGACCGCGCGCATTCTCGCGCGGCTCGTCGGACTGATGGACGCCAATCCGCGCAGCGCGCTGATCCAGGCCGCGCCCCTGCTGGTCGGCGGCGAATCCTTGTTCGCGCGCAGTCAGCAATTCGCCTCCTGGGCCTACGGCCGCATGTTCGCGGCTGGCCTCGCCAAGCTGCAAGGACCGGACGGCAACTATTGGGGCCACAACGCCATCATCCGCGTGCGTCCTTTCATGGATCACTGCGGCCTGCCGGTGCTGCCCGGCCGCCCGCCGCTCGGCGGCCCGATCCTGAGCCACGACTTCGTCGAGGCGGCGCTGCTGCGCCGCGCCGGCTGGGAAGTGTGGATGGCGCCCATCTTCGAAGGCAGCTACGAGACCTCGCCGCCGACCCTGATCGACCACCTCAAGCGCGACCGGCGCTGGTGCCAGGGCAATCTCCAGCACGTCAAGCTGCTGTTCGCGCAAGGCCTGCGCATGCCGAGCCGCCTGCACATGGCGTTCGGCGCGCTGAGCTATCTGTCGTCGCCGCTTTGGCTGATGCTGATCGTGCTGTTTTCGGCGCACGCCGTGAACATCGATCGCTCGCCGGTCACTTATGTCGGCCGCTACCCGGTCTTGTCCTGGCCGATCTCGCACACCGTCGCCTTCGTCAGCATCGCCATCGCCGCCATGATGCTGCTCTACGTGCCGAAGATCGTCGCGCTTTCCGTGCTGCTGCACGACCGCGAGGCTACGCGCGCGCAGGGCGGGGCCGGCAAGGTCGTGCTCAGCGTCTTCATCGAGAGCGTGCTGTCGACGCTGGTCGCGCCGGTATTCATGCTGTCGCATAGCTGGTTCGTACTGACCATTCTGGCCGGCGGCAGCACGCGCTGGGGCGGCCAAATGCGCCGCGGCAATACCGCGCTCGCCAATGCCGTCAAGGCTTTCGCGCCCCATACCGTGATCGCGATCGGCGCCGGTTATCTGGCCTGGACCTGGACGCCGGCCGATTTCTGGTGGTACCTGCCGCTGTTGGCCGGCATGGCCACCGCGATCCTGTTCGGCTGGCTCACCAGCCTGCCGAGCTGGGGTGCCGCCGCCCGCCGCGCCGGCATCTTTCTGGTCCCGAGCGAAACGAACGGCATTGCGGTGGTCGCCCGGGCGGATGCACTTGCCGCCGAGCACGATCCGGATAAACGTGCGACGGGGGACATCCCCACCGGCCGGACGCTCCAGACGGCTTGAGCGCCTCGGCCGGCTCTACCGGCGCCATTCTGGCACGCAATGTCCGACTTCATCGACGCTCTGCTTCGCCGCATGACGCTCGCCGAAAAGGTCGGGCAGCTCAGCCTGCTCAACCCCGGCGGCGGCGACAGCACCGGCGCCGGCGCCGCCACCGAGGACATCGAAACCCGCATCCGCCGCGGCCACGTCGGCTTCCTGCCGGCCGGCGCGGGCATCGCGCAATTGACGCGCTGGCAGAAGATCGCGGCCGAAGAATCGCCGCAGCGCATTCCGCTCATCTTCACGCTCGACGTCATCCACGGCCACCGCACCGTCTTTCCGCTGCCGCTCGCGCTCGCCTCGTCTTTCGATATGGACCTGGTCCGGCGCACGGCGCGCGCCGCCGCGACCGAGGCGGCGGCGGCCGGCATCACGCTCGCCTGGGCGCCGATGCTCGACGTGTCGCGCGACGCGCGCTGGGGCCGCTGCGCGGAAAGTCCGGGCGAGGATCCGGTGCTGGGCGCGGCCTTTGCCGCCGCCATGGTCGAGGGCTATCAGCAGGCCGACCTGACGCGCCCCGACACGGTGATGGCCTGCGCCAAGCATTTCGCCGGCTACGGCTTTGCCGAAGGCGGGCGCGACTACAACGCCGTCGATATGAGCGCCTACCGGATGCACAATGTGGTGCTGCCGCCGTTCAAGGCCGCGGTCGAGGCCGGCGTCGGCGCCGTCATGGTCGGCTTCCACGATCTCGCCGGCATTCCCTGCACCGCGCACCACGAATTGCTGCGCGATCTGCTGCGCGGCCAATGGGGCTTCGACGGGCTGATCGTGTCGGACTACACCGCCATCCCGGAACTGGTGAACCACGGCGTGGCGTCCGACGGCAAGGAAGCGGCGCTGCTGGCGTTCAAGGCCGGGGTCGATATCGACCTGGTGAGCGAGTGTTATGCCCGGCACTTGCCGGAGCTGATTGCGGACGGCCAAGTGACCGAGCCCGAGATTGATATTGCCTGCCGGCGCGTGCTCGCGGCCAAGCAGCGGCTCGGCCTGTTCGACGATCCTTATGCCCGTCTCGACGAAGCGCGCCGGCAGCAAGTTACGCTCACGCCGGCAAGCCGCCGCCTGGCGCGCGAGGCGGCAACGAAAGCGAGCGTGCTGCTCAAGAATAACGGCGTACTGCCGCTCAAGCGCGGCGCCACAATCGCCGTGGTCGGGCCGCTCGCCGACAGCCGCGCCAATATGCAGGGCACCTGGGCGGTCGCCGCCGACCCGAACGACAGCGTGACGCTGCTGGAAGGCATCAAGGCCGCCGCAGGCGGGACGGTGCGCTATGCCAAGGGCGCCAACATCGTCGACGATCCGAATATCGCGGCGCGGCTCAACGTGTTCGGAGAAACCGCGACAATCGATGCGCGGCCGCCGGACGAGATGATCGCGGAGGCGGTTGCGGCGGCACGCGAAGCGGACGTGGTTATCGCCTGCGTCGGCGAAGCCAAAGAGCACAGCGGCGAATCCTCTATGCGCAGCGAGATCGGCCTGCCCGGCAGCCAGCCGCGCCTGATGCGCGCCTTGCATGAGACCGGCAAGCCGCTGGTGCTGGTGACGCTCAGCGGCCGGCCGCTGGCGCTCGAATGGGAAGACAGCCACGCCGGCGCCATCCTGCACGCCTGGTTCGGCGGCACCGAGACCGGCCATGCAGTGGCCGATCTGCTGTTCGGTGACGTCAACCCCAGCGGCAAGCTCGCCATGAGCTTCCCGCGCAGCGCCGGGCAATGCCCGATCTCCTACGCCGAGCCGCCGACCGGCCGGCCGCTCGACAAGATCGGCATCGACGTCGCCGGCGACGAGGAGCGCGATACTGCCGGCGCGAACGTGTTTCGCAAATTCACCACCGCCAACCGGCTGGAAGGTCCGCATACGCCGCTCTACCCATTCGGCCACGGGTGCTCCTACAGCGCATTCGAATACGGCACGCTCGAGCTCGACAAGACAAGCTTGCGCGGGACGAGCGGCACGCTGACCGCCGCGGTCACCGTGCGCAACAGCGGCACGCGCGCGGGCGAGGAAATCGTACAGCTCTACGTGAGCGACCCGGTCGCCAGCCGCTCGCGGCCGTTGCGCGAACTGAAAGCGTTCCGCAAGATCGCGCTCGCGCCCGGCGAGGAGCGGCGGGTGAGCTTCACGCTCGCCGCCGCCGAACTGCGCTTCTTCCGCGCCGTGCGGCTTGCCGCGCCCGAGCCCGTGTTCGAGCCCGGAACATTCATCGTGCAGATCGGTTCAAGCTCACAGAACCTCGCGGCGGCCCGCGTCGAATGGTGCGCGTAATAAATGACCGACACGCGCACCGCCCAGCCCGCTTCCCGCCTCTCCGACGATGCCCTGCTCGATCTGGTGCAGCGGCAGACGCTTTCCTACTTCTGGGACTTCGGTCATCCGGCGAGCGGCATGGCGCGCGAGCGCAGTAATCCGGTTTCCGGCTACGACTACCTGGAGACCGTGACCACCGGCGGCACCGGCTTCGGCATCATGGCCATGCTGGCGGGCGCCGAACGCGGCTTTCTGCCGCGCGCGCAGGTACTCGAGCGCCTGCGCAAGATCGTCGGTTTTCTCGAACGTGCCGAGCGCTTTCACGGCGTCTTTCCGCATTTCATGCACGGCACGACCGGCGAGGCGATCGCCTTTTCCGCCAAGGACGACGGCGGCGATCTGGTCGAGACCGCGTTCCTGATGATGGGCCTGTTGTGCGCACGGCGCTACTTTGCCGACGCCGGGCGCGAAGCCGAGCTGCGCGCGGCAATCGACCGGCTCTGGCGCGCGGTCGAGTGGAACTGGCACACCAACGGGCGCGACGTGCTCTACTGGCACTGGAGCCCGCGCCACGGCTGGGACATGGATCATGCCATCACCGGCTGGAACGAGTGCCTGATCGCCTATGTGCTGGCCGCGTCGTCGCCGACCCACCCCATCGCGCCCGCGGTCTATCACCAAGGCTGGACCCGCAGCACCACCTTCCGCAACGGCGAGAGCTATTACGGGATCGTGCTGCCGCTCGGTCCTGCCTTCGGCGGGCCGCTGTTCTTTTCGCACTTTTCGTTTCTCGGCCTCGACCCGCGCGGCCTGCGCGACGCTTACGCCGACTACTGGCAGCAGAACCGCGCGCACACGCTGATCAATCGCGCGCATTGCATCGAGAACCCCGGCGGCTTCGCCGGCTACGGCGCGGATTGCTGGGGGCTGACGGCGAGCGACGGCGACGCCGGCTACGGCGCCTTCAGCCCGCGGCACGACCGCGGCGTGATCGCGCCGACCGCCGCGATTTCGGCAATGCCCTACACGCCGGCGGAGTCGATGGCCGCGCTGCGCCACTTCTACCAAGACCTGGGCGACAAGCTCTGGGGCCGCTACGGCTTCGTCGACGCCTTCAACCTCTCGCGCGGCTGGGTGGCCGACAGCAACCTGGCGATCGACCAGGGGCCGATCGTGGTCATGATCGAGAACCACCGCTCCGGCCTGCTCTGGCGATTGTTCATGCGCTGCCCGGAAGTGCGCGCCGGCCTCGGCCGGCTCGGCTTCGAAAGCCCCTTCTTTGGCAGGCGTTTGAGGCTCTCGTCGCTCCCTAGGCGCTGCCGCCGACGCGGTATAGGCTGCCGTCAAAAGAAAGCGGTCGGAGACGCGCGCTCACGCCGCCCGAACGCAGGAGGACGCCCAGGAGGCCACGCATGAACATCCAGGACAAGCAGCGGCTCTCCGGCGCGCGCGCCGGCCAGTCCGCGCTGATCGAAGGCTACATGTCCGGCTTCGGCAACGGCTTCGAGACCGAGGCGCTGCCCGGCGCATTGCCGATCGGCCGCAACTCGCCGCAGCGCTGCGCCTATGGGCTCTATGCCGAGCAGCTCTCGGGCTCGCCCTTCACCGCGCCGCGCACCACCAATGAGCGCTCCTGGCTCTATCGCATCCGCCCGACGGTGGCGAACTGGGGCCGCTTCGAGAAAGCCGACAGCGGCCTGTGGCGCACGGCGCCCGCGCACGAGGTGGACGTGCCGATCGGACCCTTGCGCTGGTCGCCGATCCCGATCCCCGACGAGGCGCTCACCTTCATCCAGGGCGTGCGCACCATCACCACCGCGGGCGACGCCGGCACGCATACCGGCATGGCCGCGCATGTCTATCTGGCGACGCGCTCGATGGCGGACGAATATTTCTACGATGCCGACGGCGAACTGCTGTTCGTGCCGCAGCAGGGCCGGCTGCGGCTGTGGACGGAGTTCGGCATCATCGACATCGAGCCGGGCGAGATCGCGGTCATCCCGCGCGGCGTCAAGCTCAGGGTCGAGCTGGTCGATGGGCCCGCGCGCGGCTATCTTTGCGAGAATTACGGCGGCGCCTTCACGCTGCCGGAGCGCGGCCCGATCGGCGCCAACTGTCTCGCCAACCAGCGCGATTTTTTGACGCCGATGGCGGCTTACGAGGACCGCGACGCACCCTCGCGCCTCTACGTCAAATGGGGCGGCGTGCTGTGGGCCGCCGACATCGACCATTCCCCGCTCGACGTCGTCGCCTGGCACGGCAACTACGCGCCCTACAAATACGACCTGCGCCGTTATTCGCCGGTCGGCCCGGTGCTGTACGACCACGCCGATCCGTCGATCTTCTCGGTGCTGACGGCGCCGTCGGAAGCGCCCGGCACCGCCAATATCGATTTCGTGATCTTCCCCGACCGCTGGCTGGTGGCCGAAAACACCTTCCGCCCGCCCTGGTACCACATGAACGTGATGAGCGAGTTCATGGGGCTGATCTACGGACAGTACGACGCCAAGCCGACCGGCTTCGTGCCCGGCGGCATGTCGCTGCACAATTCGATGCTGCCGCACGGGCCCGACGAAGACGCCTTCGAACGCGGCAGCAATGTCGAGCTCAAGCCGCAAAGATTGGAAGGCACCATGGCCTTCATGTTCGAATCGCGTTGCCCGCAGCGCGTCACCGCCTATGCCGCCGGGTGCGACGCGCTGCAGCGCGACTACGGCGCCTACGGCAAGAAGCTGCGCAAGCTGTTCGATCCCAAGCGGCCGTGAGCGGCGGCATGCTCGACGAAACGCACGACGCCGCGCGCCGCAGCTGGGTCGCTTCGGCCAACGGCCATGCCGACTTCCCGCTGCAAAACCTGCCGCTCGGCGTGTTCTCCGCCGGCGACGCCGCCAAGCGCCTGGGCACCGCGATCGGCGACCGGATTCTCGATCTCACCGCGGTCGCCGAAGCGGGACTGTTCAGCGCCGCCATCGCGCAGACCGTCAATTCTGCCGGCCAGACACTCAACGGTATTTTCGCCCAGCCTGCGGCGTGGCGGCGCGCGCTGCGGCACGAAATTTTCGCCCTGCTCGAAGAAAAATCCGCCCAGCGCGCGCGCGTCGAGCCCCTGCTGCATACGGACGCCTCGTGCACCCTGCATCTGCCCGCCGCAATCGGCGACTACACCGACTTTTTCGCCGGCATCCATCACGCCACCAATGCCGGCAAGATGTTCCGTCCCGACAATCCGCTGTTGCCGAACTACAAATACGTGCCGGTCGGCTATCACGGCCGCGCCTCCACCGTCGGCGTGTCGGGCGAAACCGTTGTGCGCCCGAGCGGCCAGCGCAAGCCGCGCAACGAAACGGTGCCGACCTTCGGCCCCTCGCGCAACCTCGACTACGAGCTCGAGCTCGGCTTCTGGATCGGCCCCGGCAACAGGCAGGGCGAGCCAATTCCGATCGCGCGCGCCGGCGGGCACCTCGCCGGCGTCTCGCTGCTCAACGACTGGTCGGCGCGCGATATCCAGGCCTGGGAGTACCAGCCGCTCGGGCCCTTCCTCGCCAAGAATTTCGCCACCACGATCTCGCCCTGGGTGGTGACGGCGGAGGCGCTGGCGCCGTTCCGCCAGGCGCAAGCCCCGCGCCCGCCCGGCGACCCGGCACCCCTGCCCTATCTGTTCGATGCCGACGACCAGAAAGCAGGCGCGCTCGACATCCGCCTGGAAGCGTTCCTGCAGCCAGCCGGAGCCCGAGAACACCGGCTTTCGTCCGCCAGCAGCCTGGCGCTCTATTGGACCCCGGCCCAGCTCATCGCCCACCATGCATCGAACGGCTGCCGGCTCGCACCGGGCGATCTGTTCGGCTCCGGCACGATCTCCGGCGAGACGCCCGACAGCTTCGGCAGCCTGCTCGAGTTGAGCGCCGGCGGGCGCAATCCCGTTTCCATCGGCGCCGACGGCACGCGCGCTTTCCTGGAGGATGGCGACACCGTCATCTTCCGCGCGCGCTGCGAACGCGGAGGCTTTGCAACCATCGGCTTCGGCGAGTGCCGCGGCACAATCGCTTCCGCCACGTCCGATGCCTAAAAATGCTGCTTGGCGCATCGCAGGCGCCCGAAAGCGTCCGATATAAGACGCACTAAGTAAACATCCGTAGTTGAACGGCAGCGCCGTTGCGGTTTGGTATGCGGCCACCATGAGCCGCTTGCCCAACCCAACACCGCCAAAAGCGTGTCCTATTTGCCAAGTGGCCATGCAGATGACCGCCGAATCCGGCGCCATCGTCCACCGCTGCGAGCGCTGCGGCACGGTGATCTCGGTCGCCAAGCCGGCGGGTGCCGGGGCGCGGCGCTAAGCCTGCGGACTCGCGCCTTAAGCGTCACGCCGATTTTCGAACATCCCGGTCGTCCGCCTCACACTGCGGGCCGATAGCTGGGGAAGTCCTGCACCGTCAGCATCTCCTACTTCACTGACACCGCGTGGCGACGTTGCCGCGCGGTTCACGGGAGCTGCTTAGTTCGCGCAGCACGTATCGATCCTTACAGCAAACGCCGAGGCAGGATCCCGAAAGCCGAGCGGATACCGCCGCGCAAAGCGGCTACCAGTGGTAATTGATGCCCGCGCGGACGATATCGTCGGTCACCGGCGCCTTGAGCGTGGGCGCCTGCGAGGCCGCACTGAAGAAGCTCGCCGTGCCGAGGTCGAGATGGAGATATTCCACCTTGGCGCTCCAATTGCGGTTCAGCGCGTATTCGAGGCCGCCGCCGACGGTCCAGCCTGTCCGCGTCTGCGTGGAGGAGCCGCCCGGCTGCTCGATGCCGACGCCGCCATAGGCGAGGCCGCCGGTCACGTAAGGCAGCCAGCGGCCGAAGGCGTAGCCGATGCGGCCGCGCGTCGTGCCGAGCCAATCCTGCCGGGTGAGGCATTGTCCGCCGGCATAGCCGAGACAGGCACCGCCGAGCCCTGCCGTCGCGCCGCTCAGGTTCGCCCAGTCGGCATCGCTCTCCAGGCCGAGCACCAGCCGCCCGCTCTGCCAATTGTAACCCAGCTGACCGCCCAGCAAGCCGCCCGATATATCGAAGTCGCCGGAGCTGAAACCGAATACCGGGTCGCTCCAGTGCGTGCGGCCCCAGCCGTAGCCGCCATTGGCGCCGGCATAGAATCCCGACCAGTCGAAGCGCGACGGCGCCACACGTGCCACATCTGCCGCCTGTGCGCCTGTCGCGCCCAGCAACACGACGAAAAGTGCCGTGACGATTGCGGACGCCCTGCTCATGGCGGTGTGGAACTGTGGCCCTGAATTCATGACCGAGAGCCACCATTCTTTGACGGCCATAGCGGGGCGAAATCGAGGAAAATTGGGGAGCGATGGCGGTGAAACCGGCGGCGGGGGCGGCCCATGGCCGAGCAAAAGCGTGGCGCGCCGAAAACCGCAGGTTCTGCGACCTGGGACCGTTAAATCGCCAAAGGATTAATTGGCGGAGAGGGAGGGATTCGAACCCCCGATACGGTTGCCCGTATGCCGCATTTCGAGTGCGGTGCTTTCAACCACTCAGCCACCTCTCCGGAGGCCAATTGGGCCTGAAAAAGCCCAATTTGTCGGTGGCTATGTAGCCAAGCGGGCCCCAACAGACAAGGGTCCGCGCGGGTGCCCTGGTTTGCTGTACACTGCCCCGCCCCAACAGGACGGCCGCCAAGCCGGCTCTCGATGCCTCGTGCATTGACTTTCGACCGCCTCCGCAGCGAGTTGCGCTACGTTGCCGCAACCCTCGCGCTGGTCGCCATCGTCACCGCCCTGCTCATTCCGGTCATCGAGATAAGCGGGCTGCAACACGGCTCGGTCGCCTATCTCGTTCCGGTGCTAATCGCAGCCACACGGTGGGGCGTCGTCTCGGCACTGGTGGCCGCCGTCTGCGGTGTGGTCGCATCGGCCTACTTCTTCTATCCCCCGCTCTACAGCCTGCGGATCAAAGATCCGCACGAAGTCCTCAACATCATCCTGTTCACTCTCGTCGCGGTCGTCGTCAGCCAGCTCGCCACGCGGCTCAAGCGCGAACTCGAGCTCTCGCGCCAGCGCGAGATCGACATGCGCGACCTCTACGCCTTCTCGCGCCGGCTGGCGGTGTCGTTCGACGTCACCGACATCCACGCCGCCATCGAGGATCATCTCGCGACCATCATGCAGCGCAAGGTCGTGCTGTTCGCCGGCGCGCGCGAAGCCGGCATGAGCAGCGGCCAGCATGTCGGCACCACGATCCCGCCGCAGGTACTGGCCGCGGTGACCGAGGCGGCTTCCGGCCGCCGCGATCCGGCAAGCGGCGTCACCGTGACCGCCGACAGCGGCGAGGTGTGGCTGGTGCGCGCGGTCTCGCCGCGCGACCTGGAGCTGGGCGTGATCGCCGTCAATTTCGGCCGCGAGTTGCAGGAGCGCATCGGCGAGTTGCGCAGCCGCGTCGACACCGTGCTGGCCGACGCGACCGCCACGCTCGAGCGGCTCGGCGTCGCACACGCCATCGGCGAGGCGCGCATGCGCTCGCAGACCGACCGGCTGCGCGAGGCGCTGATCGGCTCGGTCAGCCACGAATTGCGCACGCCGCTCGCCTCCATTCTCGGCGCCGCCACGGTCTTGAGCAGCGCGCCAGCGGTCGCCGAGGACAAGAAGCTTAAAGCGCTGGCGCTCGACGTGCGCAACGAAGCCGAGCGCCTCAATAACGACATCCAAAACCTGCTCGACGCCACCCGCATCTCGAGCGACGGCATCAAGCCGCGCGTCGAATGGGCGGACCCGGAAGACATCGTCAACTCGGCGATCGAACGCTGCCGCTACCGGATCACCGACCGCAACGTCGTACTCGACCTGCCCGCCGATCTGCCGCTGATCCGGGTCGATCCTGTGCTGGTGCAGCAGGCGCTGGTGCAGGTGTTCGACAATGCCGTGAAATATTCGACGTCGGGCTCGAAGATCGCCGTCTCGGCGCGCGCAAGCGACGACCGGCTCGTGGTGAGCATCGGCGACGAGGGCGCCGGCATCACCACGGAGGAACAGGCGCACATCTGGGAGCGCTTCGCGCGCGGCGAACGCCACGCCGCCACCATCAGCGGTTCCGGCCTCGGCTTGTGGATTGCCAACGCCTTCATCGCCGCCAATGGCGGCAAGATCAACGCCGCCAGCGCAGGCCCAGGCAAGGGCTCGACGGTGGCGATCGAACTGCCGGTGGCGCAAGCCACCGTCCCGCAACTGGAAAACGACTCCGATGACTGAAACATCCTCCATCGTCCTCATCATCGACGACGAAACCCAGATCCGCCGCTTCCTGCGCACGGGGTTCGAGCTGAACGGCTTCACCGTGCACGAGGCCGCGACCGGCGCCGAAGCGATCCGCACCGCGACGCTCAGGCCGCTCGATCTCGTCATCGTCGATCTCGGCCTGCCCGACATGGACGGGCTCGAAGTGGTTGAGCGCATCCGCTCCTGGTCGAGCGTGCCGATCATCGTGCTGTCGGTGCGCTCCACCGAGGCCGAGAAGGTGCGCCTGCTCGAAGCCGGCGCCGACGACTACGTGGTCAAACCGTTTGGCATGGCCGAATTGATGGCGCGCGTGCGCGTGGCGCTCCGGCGCCAGATGCGCACGGCCGGCGGCGAGCCGATCGTCAAGGCTGGCCCGCTCGCCATCGATCTCGCCGGCCGCGCCGTGCTGCTCAACGGCACCCGGCTCGCCTTGACGCCGAAGGAATACCGGCTGCTGCAGGTGCTGGCGCAGCACGCCGGCAACGTGGTCACCCACCAGCACCTATTGCGTGAGGTCTGGGGCACGACTCACCTGCACGACACCCATTACCTGCGCATCTTCGTGCGCAAGCTGCGCCAGAAGATCGAGCCGCATCCCGACAGCCCGCGCATCTTGATGACCGAGCTGGGGGTCGGCTACCGCCTGGCGCAGCCGGAAAACGACAACGGCGCTTTCGCCGCCGCCCAGGCGCAGCCGGCCCAGGCCCCGGCCAAGCCGTGAGGCCGCGCCCCAGCCCTTATCGATTTTGTGCTTGATTATCCGAAGCTCGGAAGCCGCCGCCAGCGGGCCGGTTTCCTTGACAGGCGGCCGCTTTGCCCGCATATGAGGGCCAAACGCGGGCCTCGGAGCCCGCGTGTTTTTGCCGGGGCCCTAAGCCCCTCAAAACACAAACAAAATCCGACTGAAAGAAGCCGGTCCGGGCAACCGAGATCGGAACCGAACACGGGACGAGAAAGATGTTCGCAGTCATCAAAGCCGGCGGCAAGCAGTACCGCGTTGCCCCGGAGGACGTGATCCGCATCGACCGGGTCGCACAGGAGCCGGGCGCGGTGGTCGCGTTCGGCGAAGTGCTGATGCTCGGGCGGCGACACGCCCGCAACTCGGCTTGCCGACGGTCGCGGGTGCGACCGTCGCCGGCGAAGTGCTCCAGCACGAGCGCGGCGACAAGGTGATAGCTTTCAAGAAGCGCCGGCGTAAGAATTCGCGCCGCAAGCGCGGCTATCGGCACGAGTTCTCGGTGATCCGTATCACCGAGATCCTGACCGAAGGCGCCAAGCCCTCGCAAACGCCGCCGCCACGCCCGCAACGCGAGGCCAAGAAGCCGGAAGCCGCGCCGGCGGCGGAAGCTGCCGAAGGCGAAACGGAAACGAAGAAACCGGCCAAAAAGGCGGCCGCGGCCAAGAAACCGGCCGCCAAGAAGCCGGCCGGCAAGGGGCCCGCCAAAGGCAAGGCCACAAAAGGCAAGAAGAAGTGAGATGATTCCTTCACGGAATCGGTGTAAACGGTAGAGCAGAATTCGAGAGACCAGCTATGGCGCATAAAAAAGCAGGCGGATCTTCGCGCAACGGGCGCGACTCGGCGGGCCGACGGCTCGGCCTGAAGTCGGCCGGCGGCGAGAGCGTGCTTGCCGGCAACATCATCGCCCGCCAGCGCGGCACCAAGTGGCATGCCGGCCGCAATGTCGGTCTTGGCAAGGATCACACGCTGTTCGCGCTCGTCGATGGAAAGGTTCAGTTCGCTACCAAAACCAAAGGCCGCAAATACGTATCGGTACTTCCGATGACGGAAGCTGCGGCCGAATAAGACGGTGGACATAAATCGAGGTCCGCCGGTCATTCAGTCAAACCGGCGGGGCTCTTGAGGGCTCTGAGAGGGGGAGACGGGTGACCGGCTCCCCCTCTTCGCTTTTTGCACCCAAGGAGCCAGTGCCATGACACTCTGCGAAGCGCTGCCGAGAGGATCCCAACAACGCGAAAGGAGTATGCCCGTCCTCGAAACGAAGCGGCTCACTTTGCGCGCGCCGCGGCTCGAGGACGCTAAAACGATGGTGGCGCTCGCTAACGACCGCCGCATCGCCGAGAATACCGCGCGCATTCCGCATCCCTACCGCAAGGCCGACGCCGAGCAGTTCATAAACGGCGCCAACCAGGGCGGCGAAGCGGTGTTCTTGATCGCGCTGCGCGACAAAACGGTGATCGGCGCGGTCGGCCTGATGTATCAGGACGAGGCGCCGGAGCTGGGCTATTGGCTGGGCGTGCGCCACTGGGGCCAAGGCCACGCCACCGAGGCGCTGCACGCGGTGATCGACTATGCCTTCGCCGATCTCGGCCACGATGCGCTACAGGCAAGCTGCCGCGTCACTAACCCGGCCTCGCGCCGCGTGCTGGAGAAGTGCGGCTTCCAGTGGACCGGCGTCGGTCTCTGCCGCATCCGCGCCATCAATTCATCGGCCCCCGTCGACCGCTTCCGGCTCGAGCGCGGCATCTGGTCGGCGATCAAAGGCTGGGGGAGAATGAGGAAGGTGTCGTAGCCACGGCATGAGAGGGCTTCGCCATGTACCAGCCTCCGCACTTCCGCGAGGAGCGGCTTGCGGTTCAGCACGCGCTGATCCGCAGCCACTCGCTTGGGCTCTTGATCACGGCCGGACCGGGCGGTTTGCAGGCGAACTTCATCCCCTTCCTCGTCGATGCCGAGGGTTCGGAACGCGGCACGCTGCGCGCGCACCTCGCGCGCGCCAATCCGCAGGTTCAGGAACTCGCCGCCGTCGAGGAATGTCTCGTCGTGTTCCAGGGGCCGCAGCTCTACATCAGCCCGTCGCTCTATGCGACCAAACGCGAAACCGGCAAGGTCGTGCCGACCTGGAACTACATTACCGTGCACGCCTGGGGCCGGGCGCGGGTGGTCGACGATGCCGGCTGGCTGCGCCGCCAGATCGACGACCTGACGAATCATAAGGAAGCTTCACGAACCGACCGCTGGCACGTCTCCGACGCGCCCGAACCATTCGTGGTCGCGCAGATTAAAGGCATTATCGGGCTCGAAGTCCCGATCGACCGCATCGAAGGCAAGTGGAAGGTCAGCCAGAACCGGCCCGCGGCCGATCAGGCCGGCGTCATCGCAGGCCTGCGCGGCGGCGGCCACGAAGCAGAAGTCATGGCCGCGCAAGTGGCGGAGCGCGGCAAGCCTATCGCGTAGAATCCGCGCTTGTTAGACAGCCCACTGGCATTGGGCCCCGAGTTGAGCAAAAATCGTCTCCAAATGACGTTTCCGGGAGAGTGCCCATGGCTTACGACCTCGACCAGTTCATCGCCGACACGCGCAGCACGCTCGAGCGCGACCCCGGCCCCAAAGGCCGCAACGAGGTGATGACGAATCTTGAGCAGTTGCTCAAGAACCAGGACTTCGTCGACAAATATTGCGGCGACGATCAACCGACCGGCATCAAGACTCTTTACGAGGATCCCAAGCTCGGCTTCCAGATACTCAGCCATGTTATGGGCAAGGCGCGGGTGTCGCCGCCGCATGACCATGGCAAGTCGTGGGCGATCTACGGCCAGGCGACGAAATACACCGACATGACCGAATGGGAGCGCGAGGACGACGGCAGCGATCCGACGCACGCCAAGGTCAAAGCAGTCAAGAAGTACCGGCTCAATCCCGGGCAGGCCGGCATCTACCAGGACGGCGACATCCATTCGATCGACTATCCCGACAACGCCCGCTTCGTCCGCGTCACCGGCACCGACCTCGACAAGATCGACCGCATCAAGATCGACGCGAAGACCGGCGAAGTCGCCATCATGCGCATGACGGCGTCATGAACCTGCACACCGGTGTTGCGGCGGCCAAGCCCGTCGGCGCGGCCGCCGTCAAAGCCATGCTGGAGGATGGCGGCGAGCTCGCGCTCATCGACGTGCGCGAGGAGCTGACCTTCTCGCAAAATCATCTGCTGTGGGCGCGCAACGTTCCGCTCAGCCGGCTCGAATTGCGGTTCGCGCGGCTGGTGCCGCGTAAAGCGACCCGCATCGTGCTGGTCGACGACGATGACGGCCTCACGCAGCGCGCCGCGGGCGTGCTGGCGCGCGCCGGCTACAGCGACATCTCTTACCTCGACGGCGGCACGCCGGCCTGGGAAAAGGCCGGCTTCATCACCTTCTCCGGTGTGCACGTGCCGAGCAAGGCTTTCGGCGAATTCGTCGAGCACGACAGCGGCACGCCGAGCGTCTCGGCGCAAGAGCTCGACGCCATGATGCGCGACGGCACGAAAATGGTCGTGCTCGACAGTCGCCCGTTCGACGAATACACGCGCATCTCGATTCCGTCCGGCATCAACGTGCCGGGCGCGGAGTTGGTGCTGCGTGCGCGCGACATCGCGTCCTCGCCCGACACCGTCATTTGCGTCAATTGCGCGGGCCGCACCCGCAGCATCATCGGCGCGCAGTCGTTGATCAACGCCGGCATTCCCAACAAGGTGGTGGCCCTGCGCAATGGCACCATGGGCTGGCATCTTGCCGGCCTCACCTGCGCGACGGGCAAGACCGACCGCTTTCCGCAATTTTCCAAGGAAGGACTCGGATGGGCCAGAGAAGCCGCCGAAGGCGTCGCCAAAAAGTACGGCGCCGGGCGCACCGATCGCGCGCAGGTCGAACAATGGCGCCAGGATAGCGGGCGCACGACTTACGTGTTCGACGTGCGCGACCCCGATGAATATCTGGCCGGCCATTATCCCGGCGCGATCTCCGCGCCCGGCGGGCAGCTGGTGCAGGCGACCGACATTTATGCCGGCGTGTTGGGCGCGCGCATTGTCGTGAGCGACGACCAGGAGGTGCGGGCGCTGATGACCGCATCCTGGCTCAAACAGATGGGCTGGCAGGATGTCTATGTGCTCGCCGAAGCCGGCAGCGAGAAGGGCGCGTTGCCGCCCGTGCTGCTCGGGCAGCCGTCGGCGCAAGCGGTCGAGCCGTCCGCGGTCATCGCAATCGACGACGTGACGGTGATCGATCTTTCCATCAGCCCGCATTATCGGCGCGGACATATTCCCGGCGCGTGGTTCGCCATGCGCTCCCGCCTCGAGCGCGCGCTTGAAAAGATCGCGCCGACCGGCGACGTGATCCTGACCTCGGAGGACGGCGTGCTGGCGAGCCTCGCGGTCGCCGACGCGCAGGCGCTGACCGACCGCCCGGTGCATTGGCTCAACGGAGGCAACAAGGCCTGGGCCGCGGCCGGCTTCCCGCTTTCCACCGCCGAGCGCATGGCGGACGAGCCGCTCGACGTATGGCTGAAGCCCTACGAGCGGCCGAACGACAACGAGGCGGCGATGAACGCCTATTTGTCGTGGGAAGTGGACCTCCTGGAGCGCATCAAGAAGGACGGCACCACGCATTTCCTGCATGCGCGATGAGATCGGCGGAACCGATTTCCCTAACGGCTCTGCTTGACATTTGTATGTACAAGCGTATGTCTAGGCGGTGATCGACCTGCCGGCAGCCGGTTTCGACTGGGATCGCGGCAATCTCGGGAAATGCCGCGCGCATGGCGTCGAAATCGCCGATATCGAGGCGATGTTCCGACGGCTGATTTGGGTGATCCCGGATCCGGCGCACTCGCACAGAGAAGTCCGGCTCAGAGCGATAGGGACCGACGCCTACGGCCGGTACATCTTCGCCGTGTTCACGCTTCGCTCCCGCATTGGCGAAACCTTGATCCGCCCGATCAGTGCGCGCTACATGCACGATAAGGAAATTCTTCACTATGAAGCGCAGAAAGCCGAAGCTGAAAAAGCTTCCCGCCCTGGAAAGCGATGAAGCGGCGGAGCGTTTCGTCGCCACCGCCGATCTGAGTCAGTACGACTTGTCCGGGATGGTGCCCGTTCGGTTTGAATTCAAGCCGAAGACCGAGCGCGTCAACATGCGTTTTTCAAAGGACCTTCTTAAGACGGTCAAGGCCCGCGCGGCGCGCGCAGGCGTATCATATCAACGTTACATCCGTCTCATGGTCGAGAAGGGCATGGCGCAGTCCGAAGGGTGACATGAAATTCCTCGACGAAGCCAAGGTCTATATCCAGTCGGGCGCGGGCGGCAATGGCTGCGTGTCCTTCCGGCGCGAGAAGTTCATCGAATTCGGCGGCCCGAACGGCGGCGACGGCGGCAAGGGCGGCGACGTCGTGGTGCAAGCCGTCACCGGACTGAACACGCTGATCGACTACCGCTACCAGCAGCACTTCAAGGCTGAGCGCGGCGGCAATGGCATGGGCAAGGACCGCCACGGCGCGGGCGGCAAGAACGCCGTGCTGAAAGTGCCAGTGGGAACGCAAGTCTACGATGAAGACGGAGAGACGTTGATCGCCGACCTCACCGACGTTGGCCAGCGGATGACGATCGCCAAAGGCGGCAATGGCGGCTTCGGCAATGCGCATTTCAAGACCTCGACCAACCGCGCGCCGCGCCACGCCAACCCCGGCCAGCCCGGACAGGAACTCACTATCCGCCTGCGGCTGAAGCTGATCGCCGATGCCGGGTTGATCGGGCTGCCTAATGCCGGCAAGTCCACCTTTCTCGCCGCGGCGAGCGCGGCCAAGCCGAAGATCGCCGACTACCCCTTCACCACGCTGCATCCACAGCTCGGCGTGGTGCGCATGGACGAGCGCGAATTCGTACTTGCCGATCTGCCCGGTTTGATCGAAGGCGCGCATGAAGGCACGGGATTGGGCGATCGCTTTCTCGGCCATACCGAGCGCTGCAATGTGCTGCTGCATCTGGTGGACGGCACGGCTGAGGATCCGGGCGAGGCCTACAAGACCGTGCGCGATGAACTCGAGGCATATGGCCACGGCCTCACCGACAAGCCGGAGATCGTCGCGCTGTCGAAATGCGATGCGCTGACGCCCGACGAGATCAAGACGCAGGCGGCGAAGCTGAAGAAGGCCGCCAGAAAGACGCCACTGATGCTGTCGTCGGCATCCGGGCAAGGCGTGCCGGAGGTGCTGCGCGCGCTCCTGCATGTGATCGACGAGAGGCGCGCGCGTGGGGACGAATCCCACGCCAAGGAAACGGCGTGGCAGCCGTAATCTCTTATCTCCTCCATCATTCCGTCCGCAATGACAGCGCGGGAATGCGCTGCTAAAAAAATCCAAAGCAATTCGGGAGGAAGCCCATGCAAACCCGCGCAGCCGTCGCCTGGAAAGCGGGCGAGCCGCTCACCGTCGAGACCGTGAATATCGAAGGCCCCAGGGCCGGCGAGGTGCTGGTCGAGGTCATGGCGACCGGCATCTGCCATACCGACGCCTACACGCTGTCGGGCGCCGATCCAGAAGGCATCTTCCCCGCCATCCTCGGCCACGAGGGCGCCGGCGTGGTGCGCGAGGTGGGCGCGGGCGTGACCGGCGTGAAAGTCGGCGACCACGTCATCCCGCTCTACACGCCGGAATGCCGGCAATGCAAAACATGCCTCTCCCGTAGATCAAACCTCTGTACCGCCATCCGCGCCACGCAGGGCAAGGGCCTGATGCCGGACGGCACCAGCCGCTTCCGCTGCGACGGCGATCCGGTGTTCCACTACATGGGCTGCTCGACTTTCTCCAACTTCACCGTGCTGCCGGAGATCGCCGTGGCGAAAGTGCGCGAGGACGCGCCCTTCGACAAGATCTGCTACATCGGCTGCGGCGTCACCACCGGCGTCGGCGCCGTCATCAACACCGCGAAAGTCTGGCCGGGCGCCAATGTCGCCGTCTTCGGCCTCGGCGGCATCGGCCTCAACGTCATTCAAGGCGCGCGCATGGTCGGTGCCGACAAGATCGTCGGCGTCGATCTCAATCCGGCGCGCCGCGCCATCGCCGAGAAGTTCGGCATGACCCACTTCGTCAATCCGAATGAGGTCGGGCGCGACAAGGTGGTGCAGGCGATCGTCGACCTGACCGGCGGCGGCGCCGACTTCTCCTTCGAATGCATCGGCAATGTCGAGGTGATGCGGCAGGCGCTGGAATGCTGCCACCGCGGCTGGGGCGAGAGCATCATCATCGGCGTCGCCGGCTCCGGCCAGGAGATCGCCACCCGCCCGTTCCAGCTCGTCACGGGCCGCGTCTGGCGCGGCACCGCCTTCGGCGGCGCGCGCGGGCGCACCGACGTGCCGAAGATCGTCGACTGGTACATGGACGGCAAGATCAACATCGACGACCTGATCACCCACACCATGCCGCTGGAGAAGATCAACGACGCCTTCGACCTGATGCACGAAGGCAAGTCGATCAGGAGCGTGGTCGTCTACTAGCGCATGATCCCGAAAAAGCCTGTCCCGGACTTGATCCGGGATGGGAACCGGTATTCGGAAAAGATCATGCGCAACGTAAAAGGCTAGCGCCCTGCCGGCACCGGCGCGGGCGGTACGGGATGGCTCGGGCCCGCGCGTGGCGAGCGCGCCGGCGCAGGCGTAGCAGGCGCGGCCCTCGCCTCGGGCTTCGGCAGCGTTCCCTTGGTGCAGAGCCGGCGCGGACCCTCGCTTGGTTGGTAGGTGCAGTCGGCGGGATTGAAACTGAAATAGGCCTGCTTGCAGGCAGTCACGTCGCACTTATCCGAAACCGGCGCCGGTGTTTCCGGCTTCGCCTGCGCATCGACCGGCGCGGCCGGCTCCTGCTTCGCCTGCTCATCGGCGGGCGGCGGCGGCACCGGCTCGGCTTTCGCTTCCGGCTTAGGCGGTGTGCCCTTGGTGCAGAGCTCGCGCGGGCCATACAGCGTCGGCTTGTAGGTGCAGTCCGCCGGATTGAAGGTGTGGTAAGCACGCTTACAGGCTTCGATATCGCACTTTTCGGAAACCGTCGGCGCAGCCGCCGTTTCCGGCTTGGCTTGTTGTTCAGCCGGCGCGGCGGGCATTTCCGGCGTGGCCTGCCGGTCGGCGGGTGACGGCGTTTCCTGCTTTGTCTGCGCGTCAACTGGCGCCGGCTGCGGCGCGGCCGGCTGCTGCTCGGCCGGCTGCGGCGCGACCGGCGCGGCGAGCGTTTCCGGCTTGGTCTGTTGGCCGGCAGGCGTTGACGCTTCCTGCTTGACCTGCGCGTCAACTGGCGCGGCCGGCGCCGCTTTGACTTGCTGCTCGGCAGGCGCAGGCGCTTCCTGCTTCGCCGCATCGACACTCGGCGCGCTCGGCGCTTGTTTCGCCGGCTCGGCGGCGGGCGCGACGGGTTCTTGTTTCGCTTGTTCGGCCGTTGGCGGCGGCGCAGCGGCCGGCGCAAGCGTAGCGGGCGTGGCGGGTGCGGCCTTCGCCTCCGGCTTGGACGGCGCGCCCTTGGTGCAGAGCTGGCGCGGGCCTTCGCTCGGCTGATAGGTGCAGTCGGCCGGATTGAAGGTGAAATAGGCCTGCTTGCAGGCAGTCACGTCGCACTTGTCGGAAACCGGCGCCGCCGCTTCGGGCTTGGCCTGCTGATCGGCCGGCGCGGGCGGCTCCTGCTTTGCCTGCTCGTCGGCGGCCGGCGGCGTTGCCGGCGCGGTGTTCGCCACCGGCGGCGGCGGCGTGCCCCTGGTGCAGAGCTCGCGCGGGCCGTAGAGGCTCGGCTTGTAGGTGCAGTCTGCGGGATTGAACGTGCGGTAAGCCTGCGTGCAGGCTTGGATGTCGCACTTGGTCGAAACCGGCGCCGCCGCCGCTTGCTTCGCCTGCTCGTCGGCGGCCGGCGGAGTTGCGGGTTCGGCCGTTGCGTCCTGCTGCGGCGGCGTACCCTTGGTGCACAGCTCGCGCGGGCCGTAAAGCGTCGGCTTGTAGGTGCAGTCCGTCGGATTGAAGGTGAGGTAGGCGCGCTTGCAGGCTTCGATGTCGCACTTGTTGGAATATTGCGAATTGTCGGCTTGCTCGAGCGCGGCCTGCTGCTGTGGCGGATTGCCTTTGTCGCAGAAGCGGCGCGGACCGTCGAACGGCTGCCAGGTGCAGTCGGAAGCGCGGAACGAGCGATAGGCGGCGCTGCAGGCCGCGATGTCGCATTGCGGTTGCTGCGTGGGCTGGGCCGTCTGTTCCGGCGACACGATGTTGGGCGTGCCGGCGGCTGCCGCCGGCTGCCGGGTGGCATCGACCGCCGCCACCGCGCGGCCCGCCTGCGCCGGCTCCGTGCGCGTCGGATAGACCGAGCGCGGCAGCTTTTTTGCGATCACGACCTGGCGCGGCGGCGGCACATGCGCGGCGAGCTTGGCCGCCTGCACCGAGGCTTCCGTTTCCGGCATCGGCGGCAGCGGCGCCTTCATCCAGTCGAGCCCGAAGGCCACGCTGCTGGCGGCGACCAGCACGACCGAGAAGTAGAACAGCACCGTGGCTGCCTGGCCGGGACGCGACGCCATGACTCTTGACCGATAGCCTCGAAGAATAGTGGACCGCTTAGCGGGTTCCGTTGCGTGAAGAGTGCGTCAAGACGGTGGCGCCGCGCAAGCGCTTGTTCCTTCTGCGTGAAATGACCTCATTCCCGCCCTTCAAGCGCACATCCGCGCCCCGGAAGCGCACATCGCGCCTTTAAGAGCGCGCCCGTTCGGAAGTCAATTCGGGGAGTTCCTGTCAATGATGTCACGCCTCGGCGCCGCGCTGTGCGGCGCAACGCTCTTGCTCGCCCTCACGCCGGTCGCCAATGCCCAATCCGGCATCGCCTCGGTCTACGCCTATCACGGCAGCCGTACCGCCAGCGGCGAGCGCGCCTCGCCCGGCGCCTTGACGGCAGCACACCGCAGCCTGCCTTTCGGCACACGCGTGCGCGTCACCAACGAGCGCAACGGGCGCAGTGTCGTGGTGCGCATCAACGACCGCGGGCCGTTCGTGCGCGGCCGCATCATCGACCTCACGCCGGCTGCCGCGCACGCCATCGGCATGTCCGGACTGGCGCCGGTCGAGGTGAACGTCGCGGGCTAGCACACGCGCCGGCGGCTGCGTCAGTAATTATCGTAAGAGTTGTCGGCGCGCGCGTCGCCGGAATGCACGATGATGATTTGCCCGCGCGAATCCTGCACCGCGATGTCGCGGCCTTCGCCGCCGGTCATCTGCTGCACGATGCGCCGGATGGTGGCGTGCTCGTGCCGCTCGCGTGCACTGGCCGCGCCGGCTCCCGGCAATGCACCCCGATAGTGGGAGTAGCGGTAGCCGATCGCTTGCCGTTGCGGCTCTCGCCGCGGCGGCGGCGACGATGACGCCACCGCCGTGCCGCCGCTCTTGGTGCACAGCTGGCGCGGCCCGTCATAAGGCTGATAGGTGCAGTCGGAGGCGCGGAACGAGCGATAGGCCGCGTCGCAAGCCGAGATGTCGCAATGCGGGCTGCTCGCGGCGGCCACCGCCTGCGCACTGCCGTCCTGCCGGTTGCCAGTGTCCGCGGCGGCGTCCGCATTATCCGGCTGTGCGGCCTTTGTCGCCTGCTGCTTCTGCGGCGCAATGGGCTGCGCCGACGCCGAATTCTGCGTCGGCGGCGGCAACCAAGTCTCTTTTGCCGTATTGGCCGCCGTGTCGTTTGCCGCCTGTTGCGGTTCCTGCGGCGCGGCGCCGGTCGTTTGCGCTTGTGCGGCCTTGTCCTTCCGGACCCCCGGCGCCGCCGGATAGACCGGGCTGAGCGCGCGGCTGTCGGCGGCGCGTTTGGCGTGTTCCGCCGCCGGCTTGGCCCGCGCGGGCGGCGGCGCCTGCGCGACCCGGCCGATCGGCACGTTCGGCGTCGACGGCAGCGGCGAGGTCGCCAGGTCGATGCCGAACATCACGCTCGCCGCACTGACCAAAATGACGATGAAGTAGAAGATAAAAGCCATCGCGCCTTCCCTTGTCTGCGGATACGTCGGAAGGCAACGCCGGAGCGGAAGCGCCGGTTCCTCGCGGGCCCCGGTTCCAGGGCGGGGTTCCCGCGCGCGGCGATGGGATTTTATAGGAAATTGATGTGGACCGGCCGGCCGCCCCCTCGCCTCGCGCGCGGCGCCGTCTTATGCAAAACTATCGGTTAACGCGATTTGATTCCATGCTGCTCGTCAAAACCTACCTCGCCCCCAGCGCGATCCACGGCCTCGGCGTCTTCGCCGCCGAACACATTCCGAAGGGCGCCAAAGTGTGGCGCTTCGTGGATGGCTTCGACCGCTGCTACTCGCCCAAGGCCTATGCCCGCCTGCCGAAGGCGGCGCGCGACTACATCCAGCATCACGGCTACCGGGTGGACGGCGAAATCCTGCTGACGGTTGATCACGACCATCACATGAACCATTCCGACGATCCCAACACCTATTGGCGCGACGGCTACATCCGCGCGCGCCGCGCCATCCGCAAGGGCGAAGAGATCACCAACGACTATACCGATTTCGATCCGACGCTCTGCGCTGCCTTCCTGAAGAAGCCGCGGCCGCAGACGCGTCAGAACGGGCACGGGCGCGCGGTGCGCCGCAGTAGCGGCAAATAGCAAAGGTTCAGCCCGCCTTGCGTTGCTCCCGCTCGACGCGGCTTTCTTCCGCCACCGCACCGTGATGCGCCTTGTCGCCGCCGCGGCCGGCGCCCGAGCGCGACCAGCGCCGGCGAGCGCCCATAGAGGATCAGCACGTCGCGGGGCCCCAGCTTGGTGTCGCCGCGTGGCGCCCCGACATAGTCGCCCCCGGGCTTTGAAATGCCGAGCACCAGGATGCCCTCGTCGCTCAGCCGCGTGCGGTCGAGCCGCTTGCCGGCAAGCCAGCCGCCCGCGCGCACTTCCAGTTCCATCAGCGCGTATTCGCCGGCGAGATGCAAAAGCCCGGCATAGTCGCGCGTATCGATATCGGTGTAGTGCTTGAGCGCGCCGGCGATCACGCGCGACATCCACACGTCGACCCAATGGCTGCGCGCCAACAGCCAGATCGCCGCACCGCCGCCGAACAGGATGAGAAGCCGCATGAAGCCCTGCTCGCGATCGGACACGGTCACGAAGGAGAGCATGAGCGTCGAGGCCGCGGTGACCAGTCCCGCCCCGCGCAGCAGCATGAGGACGTTGATGATCCGCCGGCGCACCGGATGACTCATCAGCTTCTCGCTTTCGGCGGTAGTGAAACCGGTGCCGGTCCAGGCCGAGCGCGCCTGGAAACCGGCCACCGCGCGCGACAGGCCGGTCAGCGTCAGCGCCACGGTCGCAATGCGCACCACCACCAGCGACAGCAGCAAAACGGACAGAAGCGTGGCGACGGCGATCATCCGGATTTTCAGGCTGGAGGAATGGCGGCGCGGCTAACGCGCTCGGTCGGCGAAAAAACGCACGCCGACACGGCTAAATTCCCTGCCGCTGACGGCCGGCAGAACTCGTGCTAAACCGCGCGTCATGCGAAATGGGCAACCCAAAGAACCGATGCGTGCACAAGCCGACGTGCTGGTGATCGGCTCGGGCGCCGCCGGTATGTATGCGGCGATCGAGGCGGCGCGCGCCGGCAGCCGCGTGCTGCTCGCCGACCGCAGCCTGATCGGCCGCGGCGGCGCCACCGTCATGGCGCAGATGACGGTCGCCGTGGCGCTCGGCGCCGAAACGCCCGACCACTGGTCGCACCACTACGACGACACGCTGAAAGCCGGCCGCGGCTTATGCAACGAAAGCCTCGCGCGCCTGTTGTGCGAGCAGGGCCCGGACTGCATCCGGCAGATGGACGAATGGGGCGTGGGGTGGGCGCGCAAGGACGGCCATATCACGCAAGCCATGGCGCCCGGTCATGACCGCCCGCGCTGCGTCTATGTCGATTTCCTCAACACCGGCCCGGCGGTGTCGAAGACGCTGCGCACCGTGGCCAACAAGATCGGCGACATCCGCCGAGCGGGCGATCTCTGCGTGGTCGACCTCGTCAAGCACGGCGATGAAGTCACCGGCGCCGTCGCGCTGCATCTGCCCTCGGGCGCGCCGGTCATCGTCGAGGCCAAGGCGACCGTCATCGCCACCGGCGGGCTGACGCGGCTTTACCGGCGCAACAGCGCCTCGGCCAATATGGGCGGCGACGGCTACGCGCTCGCCTTGCGCGCGGGCGCGGCCCTCACCGACATGGAATTCGTGCAGTTCTTCCCGATCGGGCATCTGGCGCCGCGGCTGATCGGCATGGATCCGATCATGTGGGACCCGTTCCGCTACAAGCTCGGCGGCCGGCTCATCAACAACCGCGGCGAGGAGTTCACGCAAAGTTACGGCGTGGTCGAAGACGGCAAATACGTCATCACCCGCGACGCCGGCAGCTATGCCATCCTGAAGGAAGTCGAGGCCGGGCGCGGCTCGCCGCATGGCGGCGTATTCCTGAGTTTCCAGCACGTACCGGAAGCGCAATTGCGCGCGGCCTTCGGCCCGGTGATCGACCGGCTGGCCAACAACGGCATCGACCTCACCAAAATGCCGGTCGAGGTGGCGCCGATCGCGCATTACCACATGGGCGGCATTGTCGCGGACGCTTCGATGGCGACCGGCGTGCCCGGCCTCTTTGCCGCCGGCGAGGCGGTGGGCGGCGCCAACGGCGCCAACCGCCTGTCGGGCAATGCCGTCACCGAGGCGCTGGTGTTCGGAAGGCAGGCGGGCGCGAGCGCCGCCGCCTATGCCGGCCGCGTCAAGACGATCGCGCGCGGCGATACCCGAAGACGCGCTTGCGCTCGTTACCGCCGACGGAGCCGAACGCGATCTCAACACCGCCGAAATGCTGCAAGAGCTGCAGGCGACCATGCAGGACGAGGCCGGCCCGCTGCGCGACGAGACGAAACTCGCGCGCGCGCGCGCCCGTATCGACGACATGACGCAAGCGCTCGGCGCATTGCCGCCGCGCGGTGGCGGCGGCTTCGACATGCGGCGGCTGGAATGGCTCGACCTGCGCAACATGCTGCTGGTCGCGCGCGCCGTCGTCCAAGCCGCGCGCGAGCGCAAGGAAACGCGCGGCGCGCAGGCGCGCGAGGATTTCCCGCAGATGTCGCCGCAATGGGCGGTCAGCCAGTTCGTCACGTGGCGCAACGGAAAGCTTGACGTTTCGCGCGCGCCGGCGCCGGCGGAGGTCGCCGCCTCATGAGCGCGCGCGCGACCTTGACCGTCTGGCGCGGCAGCGACCCCGAGAACGGCCGCTGGGAAAGCTACGAAGTGCCGTTCGAGCCTGGCCAGTCGGTGCTCGACGGCTTGCGCTGGATCAGGGTCAACCGCGACCCCACGCTCGCCATCCGCTTTTCCTGCATCAACGCCAATGCCTGCAAGGAATGCATGGTCGAGATCGGCGGCAAGACCGTCTATGCCTGCACCGAACGATTGCGGCCGGGCGAAACGAAGATCGCGCCGCTGTCCAACAAGAAGCTGGTGCGCGACCTCGTCACCGAGATCGCGCCGCCTGGCGAGCGCCTGCGATTTCCGTAAGCGGACGTTAGCGAACGATAGTCAGGCGGCGCGGCCGCCGATCGCGAGCAAATTTTCCGGCAACGCCAGGATCCGCCCGCCGATCATCGGCAGCGGCGGTTGCTCGGCGCAGATCGGGATCAACGGCACCACGGCCGGCGCCACCCGCGTAGCGCGCTCGAACAAGGCGCGGCGCTCGAACTGCGTGGAGTGGAAGAACGGATAGCGCCTGTAGACGTAATCGGACACTTCGCGGTAGTCCGCCGTCATCAGGCTGATCGGCTTGTTGAGCAGCGGGTAGGGGCGCGGTCCGCAGATCGGCCGCTGATTGAACGTGCGCCGGTAGAAAGCCTGATGCTCCGGGCGCACGGCGGAAAGCGTGTCGTTTGCTTTGAAATGGACGCTCGCCATCCAGCACAGGCGCACCGCGACATAGTGAAGGCTCGGATGAAGGCGCGCCAGACGGTGATCGGTCACCAGCCGGGTCGCGTCGACGATGGTCTTGCCGGCCTCGAGCTTCGGCTCGATCAGATCGGGGAACACTTCGCGGCTCGGAAGAAGGGGGCAGTCCTTTGTCGCGATGTGCAGGCGGATCGAGGCCGCGAGCTCGTCGTCGAGATAGACCGCGAACGTCCATGCGTTGCTGTCGTCGTCGTGCGCGTCCATGAACGACTGCGTCGGATTGGGATTGATCGCGCCTTCGCGCAAATAGGCCTGGTAGCGCAGGCGCCCGACCGCGGCGCGCTCCTCGTCGCTGTCGGCAAGCCGGTAATCGACGCGGTCGAGCAACTGCCAGACGCGGGCAGCGGGTCCCGCGGGTGCTTCTGGGGTCTCGGCAGGCTGGACGGAGGTAGCGGCTTTTTGTTCGCGCGCCGGTTGGTGCGGATAGGCTAACGCAACGGCACTCATTGGTTATTCCCCGTCGGCTGACGCGCCGGCACCCGTATATTTAACACTTAATTAAGATTGAAAGGAAGGGTTAACCGGCGGTTAACGTTAACGGAATCGCCGCGAAACAGGAGATTGGGCGAATTTCCGCCGCCTTCTAGGTAGAATTGTAGGGGATCCGAGCCGAGGGGGCGGTGCCGTCAGGCGACCCGGGTGCGCAGCGGCAGCGGCACCGCCGCGGCGAGCAGCGTGCGCAAGGCCGAGGCCGGCATGGGAACGCCGAACAGGTAGCCCTGCACCTCGTCGACGCCGGTTTCCGCCGCGACCAGCGCGAGCTGCTCTTCGGTCTCGACCCCCTCGACTGTCACCCGCAGCCCGAGTTCGGCGGACAGCCGCACGATGCCGCGCAGCAGCGTCTTCATGCGGTCGTCGTCCGCGAGGTTGCGCACGAACGACTGGTCGATCTTGACCTTGTGCAGCGGGAAGCTGTGCAGGTAGCTGAGGCTGGAGTATTTGGTGCCGAAGTCGTCGAGCGACACGCGCACGCCCAGACGCTTGAGCTCGCGCAGCGCGCGGCGGCTCTTGGCGGTGTCCTGCAGCAGCGTGGTCTCGGTGATCTCGATATTCAGGCGGTGGGCCGGAAGGCCGGACTCCGCCAGCGCGTCGCGCACGAGTTGGGGCACGTCGCTGCGGGTGAACTCGATCGACGACAGGTTCACCGCCACCTGGACGTCGCCGGGCCAGCGCCGGCATTCGATGCAGGCATTGCGCAGCACCCACTGATCGATCTCGGTGATGATGCCCATCTCCTCGGCGACCGGGATGAACTCGGCGGGCGAGATCATGCCGCGCAAATGATGCGGCCAGCGCAGCAGCGCCTCGCAGCCCGCGATGCGGCCGCTCTTCAGGTCGATGATCGGCTGGTAGTAGATTTCGAAAGCTTCCTCGGCCATCGCGTTGCGCAGGTCGAGCTCGAGGCTGCGCCGCGCGCGCGCGCTCGCTTCCATCTCGGGCTTGAAGAAACGCCAGGTGTCGCGGCTTTCGGCCTTGGCGCGGTAGAGCGCCATATCGGCGTTGCGCAAGACCTGGTCGGCGTCGTTTCCGTCGTACGGCACGAGCGCAACGCCGATGCTGGCGCTGACCACCACCTCGTTCTGATCGATGTCGTAGGTGTCGCCGACCGCGTGCAGGATGCGCTCGGCCAGCGCCGCCGCCTCCGATTCGTCGGCGATGGGCGACTGCAGCACGATGAATTCGTCGCCGCCGAAACGGGCGACCATGTCGGTCTCGCGCACCGTGGTGCGCAGGCGGGCGGCAACCGCCTGTAACAGCAGATCGCCGCGCGAGTGGCCGAGCGTATCGTTGACCTGCTTGAATTGATCGAGGTCGATGAAATGCACGGCGCAAGCGACCCCGCGCCTGGCATGGGCGAGCGCTTCTTCCAGACGAAGCTGCAGAATGGCGCGATTCGGCAAGGCGGTCAGCGTGTCGAAGCGCGCCATCTGGTTGATCTTGGCCTCGGCCAGCTTGCGCTCGGTAATGTCCTCGACCAGCACGACCATGCCGCCGTTTTCCATCGGCTCGATCGTAAATTCGAGGGCGCGTCTGTCCTGCAATTCGATGGCAAACTTATCGAGCCTGCATCCCAACACCCGGTCATCGAAATTCCGGCCGATCTGCTCGGCAACGCGCTCCGACAGTTTCCCCTCGCGCACGCAGTGCTCGATCAGGTCGGGCAGAGTCCAATGCTTGAGGTCCACGGACGCCGGCACGCCGAACAGCTCGCTGAGCCTGCCGTTGGCGACCACGATGCGGTTGTCGCGGTCGAACATGCATAGGCCGTGCGGCATGTTGCTGAGCGCCGTGTTGAACCGCTCGGCCAGCAGCGATACTTCGCCCCCCGAAATGACGGCATCGAGCAGATTGCGGCGCAAGCGATCGCAGACGAATGCAACGGACACGAAGAATATGCCGAGAAGCAGCGCAAAGACCGTGTAATAGACGTGGCCGCGCTGCAGCAGCCCGGCGATCATCGGGGCCGCGACGCTCAGGATCTGCGCAATGACGAACCGACTGCTGCCGAAATTTCGGCCGGTAATGCCGATGACGTAGGCGATGGTGGTGGTGAAGCTGACGACGGGCACGAAGGCGTCGTTTGTGCTCGTGAGGCTGAAATAGCACCACGTTCCAAGGATCGCCAGGGACGAGGCCGCGCCCACGCCGTATCGCGTTTCCCAGTGCCGTGCGCTTTCGTTCGACTTGATGGCGGGACGCGCCCGCGCATAGGCGCGCATTTCCAGGGCGCGCCCTGCGGCGACAACGGAAAATGCCAACACGCACGTCAGCAGCCAGATATCGCCGGTCTTCCAATAAGTGAGGAGGATCGAGCTGGCCGAAACGAGATAGCCGACCAGCAGCGTCCGTCCCTCCTGATAAAGGGAGTCGACCAGCGGAATGTAGATTTCCGGCGCGATATCGCGCCGTTGGAAAGCTGTCCGTAGATTTCGCAATACTTTCATATTCGGACCGCGGTCGCCCTCGCGCGATGTCCGACCGCGTCCAGCGGCCGTCACGCGCGCATTGCCCCAGCAGTTCACCCTCTCCGCTGCAGACAATGCACATTTGCCGATAGAAATTAGTCTTGGATTGACGGCGCCAGGTACCGTTACATTTTACGTTAACGAAGGCTTAAGCGGCGGCCGCAACGTGCGGCGGCATTGGCTACGATTGAGTAACCATGCGCGGCTTGCCGTCGTTTGGAGCGCCGGATGGGGCCTATTGAACCGGGTTCCCGCCTCGCGTACCCTTTGCGTCGTCCGCAGGGTCGTCCGCCAAGGGCCTCCGCCCGCCTCGTCCGAGAATCGCGATGAAGCGCAAGATCGCGGCCATCATGGCCACCGATATCGCCGGTTACAGCAGGCTCGTCGCCGAAGACGAAGAAGAGACCCTGCGGCGGCTCGCTTCCTCAAATACTGCGCGCGGACGGCTGCATGGATGGACAGCTCGAAACGCCGAACCACACGCACCCGACCATCACCATCGAGCGCATCGATTGATGCGAGATTTTCAGCAGTGTGCGCCGTTTCCCGCCGCGGCGGACGGCTCGCCTTCGGCCTCGCTGTAATAGACGCCGCACCGCCCGCAGGAGAACACGTTCAGCGGTGCCAGCCCGCTCCCGCCCGGGACCACCCGCAGGAGCTTCATAGGCTCCCCGCAATTGGGGCAGAGCGGATGCTGGGCGCGCGCACGATCCATAGCGGTTTTGTATGAAATTGCGAACGCCCCACCTGTGAAACAGTTCACACCGGCGCGCAAAAAACCGTCATCCACCGGCCGGCTTCACACTTGTACAACTGCGAAGGTTAAGTTGACGCCCGAGCAAGAAAGCGCCAACCTTGCCCGCCGCAAGCAAGTTGAAGAAATTTGCGCGCTCACGGAAAGGGATCGTCATGTCGCTTAGAGTTCTGGTTCGCTCCGTCTTTGCCGCCGCTCTCTTCGGCCTCGCATTCAGCGCCGCCACGCCTGCCCGTGCGGGAGAGGTGGGGATGTTGGTATGCCGCAGCCCGCAGCCTTTGGGCTTTATCGTGGTATCGTCGCGGGCCTATGACTGCACCTTTACGTCCAGCAGCGGGCACCACCAGTATTACCGCGCTACCATCTGGCGTTTCGGCGCGCAGCTCGGCTTCAGCAGCAACGTCACCTTGGCCTGGGCGGTATTCGCCGCGAGCTCGAAAGTGGGCCAGGGCACGCTCGCCGGCGCCTATGGCGGGGCCTCCGCCGGCGCCGCGGTCGCGATCGGCGCGCGCGCCAACGCGCTGTTCGGCGGCTATCCCAATTCGTTCGCGCTGCAGCCGGTGAGCGTCGAGGGCATGACCGGGCTCAATGCGGTCGCCACCGTGACCGGCTTGAGCCTGCAATCGGTCGTGCACCGCCGGCATTACAGGCATCGCCGCTGATCGCATTCCCGACGCGCGCAAGCTCTGCCCGCCCGGCCTCGCGCCGGGCGGTTTCATTTTACCGGCCGCCGGCGGAACGCCCTCGCCCTTCGCGAGTTCTATCGGGCAAGCAAAAACGGAATTTGATTCAAAACGGGGAGGCCTGCGACCGGAGGAGCGCGGCCATGGACCGGCGGGACGATGAACTGTTAGCCAAGCAGATGCGCGCCCTTGAGGCGCCGCAGAGCGGCAAGCTGGTGGGCGTGAGCGTGGCGGTATTTATGGTGGGCCTGCTGGTCGGCGGCATGGTGTTCGCGCCGCCGTTTCACGAGCCGCCGTCCGCGGCTCCGCATAACGCGCTCGCCCGGATTGCCAACCCGAGCCAGTCGCCCCCGATCGTTCGCTAGCCGAACAATTCAAGCCGTTTGGCGCCAGGTTGATCCTGTGCGCCGTGAGGGGCTAGTTTCGCCGCCGGTTTCCAACGGCACCGGCAGGTTCGTCATGAAAGTCGTGCAATTCTCGCGTTTCGGCGCGCCGCAGGAAGTGGCCGAGTGCATCGAGGCCGCCGATCCGCCGCCGCCCGGCGCCGGCGAGGTCGCGCTCGATGTCGTCGCTTTTCCGATCAATCCGGCCGACACGCTGACGATCGAGGGCCGCTACGCGGTGCGCCCGCCTTTGCCGGCACGGCTCGGCGCCGAATGCCTGGCGCGCGTGACCGCTGTCGGCCAGGGCGTCAGCGATCTTGCGCCTGGCGACCTGGTGATCCCGCTCGACCGCGACAACTGGGTGCAGCGCAAGAACGCCAAGGCGGCCGCCGTCATCAAGGCGCCGGCCAATATCGACCCGTTGCAGCTTGCCATGCTCAAGGTCAATCCGCCGACCGCCTATCTGATGATGACGAAATACGTGAAGCTCGCGCCGGGCGACTGGATTCTGCAGGACGCCGCCAATTCCGGCGTCGGACACTGCCTGATCCAGCTCGCCAAGGCGGAAGGCCTCAAGACGGTCAATATCGTGCGCCGCGAAGAACTCGTCGATGAGCTGAAAGCGCTCGGCGGCGACGTCGTGCTGGTGGACGGGCCCGATCTTTCCGCCCGCATCACGCAAGCGACCGGCGGCGCGCCGATCCGGCTCGCCATCGACGCCGTGGCCGGCACGCAGATCGTGCGCTTCGGCGACGCGCTCGCCGACCAGGCGACGGTGGTCAATTACGGGCTGCTGTCGGGCGAGAACCCGCAGCTCTCCGGCCACCAGTGCGTGTTCAAGCGCATCACGCTCACCGGCTTCTGGCTGATGCCATGGCTGCGCGACATGGCGCGCGCCGAGGTCGCCGCGCTTTACGGCACGCTCGCCGCGCGCATCGCCGACGGAAGCCTGCACGTGCCGGTGCAGAAGACGTTTCCGATCGAAGAGATCAAGCAGGCGCTGGCGCTCGCCAACGGCTACCGCCGCGCCGGCAAAGTGCTGGTGACGCCGAACGGCAAGCTGGGCTGAGGCGCAGGCCGGCGCTTAGCCGTCCGCAGGCGCGGGCGCGGACAGCCGCTCGAGCAGACTCGCCAGTGCCGTCGGGTCCGCCGCGGCGTACACCATTATCGCCTCATCGCGCCCGCGGACGGAGACTTGCGTGCGCGCGAGAGCATCAGGTGCGATGCCCACCGTGATGCACACCTCCTCCGACACCACGACCTTGCAATTGAGCGTCTTGGTCATGTCCTGCAGGCGCGCCGCAACGTTGACGGCGTCGCCGAGTGCGGTGAACACGGTGTGCTCCTTGAAGCCGATGTCGCCTATGATGACCTCGCCGCCGTGGATGCCGATGCCGAACTCGATCGGCGCGCGCAGATCGGCCGCGAACTGGCGGTTCATTTGCTCCACATTGGCCGCCACTTTCGCGGCTGCGTGCAGCGCCTGTCGGCAGGCGGTCGGCGGATCGCTGGCGAGGCCGAAGAGCGCGAGCAGCCCGTCGCCGACGAACTGGTTGGGCTGGCCGCCGGCGTCGAGCACGGCCTGCGAGGCAGCGCCGAGGAAGCGATTAACCAGGAACACCACATCGAACGGCAGCCGCTCCTCCGCAAGCTTGGTGGAGCCGCGCATGTCGACGAACATGCTGACGATGTAACGCTCGCGCCCGCTGTTGACGCGGCCGCGGTTGCGCACGAAATCGACGCCGATATGCGGCGGGATGACCGGGATGACGGCCACGTCCGACTGTGGCCGCACCTGGCAGGCGAGACGAATCGCCGGATTGTCGGCGGCGCCGACGCGCGCCAGCACGAACGCCTCGCGCCGCGACGGCGGCGGCAGCGCGAAACGGTCGCTCACCACGCGCACGCGGCAGGTCGAGCAGCGCGCGCGCCCGCCGCAGATGCAGGCGTGCGGCACCTTGAAGCGCAGGCTGCCTTCGAGAATGCTCAGGCCCTTGGGCACGCGAATTTGCCGGTCCGGGTAGGAGATCGTCACTAGGCCGCGCCGCCGCTCACGCAGCGTGCGCACGCCGCGCGCCGCAAACACCAACCCGAGCGCCACGAGGTAGCCGACCGGGAAATAGAGCAGCGTGATGGTGTCGATGCGGTTCCGCACCGCCGGCGGCGGCGGCTTTAAGTGCTGCTTGCGCCACTGCGGATCCTTGGCGAGCCGAATGACCTCGCGCGCGCCCTGATGGGCGCCGAGAAACGCGAGCGGTGGCAGCAGCACCGCAATCGCGAGCAAAATGGGCGCCGCCCATTTGAAGAACGGCTTCAGCCGCAGCCAGAAGTAAAGCCCGATGCAGGCGTGCGTCCACGCCACCGTCATGAGCGCAAGCTGCACGGCGATCATGTGCGGCCGCAACACCCAATATGAAAACAGCGGACCGGGATACTGCGGCGGGCCCGCGCCCAGCAGCCAGCCGCCGACGCGTGCGGCGCCGAGATGGCTGGCGATCAAAAGCGGAATGCTGAGGCCCAGCACGAGCTGGGTGATCTCGGCCGCCGTGTAGCGGAAGTGCCGGCGCTGATAGAGCGCCCAGAAACCGAGCGACATATGGATGAACGCGGCGGCATAGAGCGTGTCGTTGACAACACGAATGCGCCACCACCCCACGTGGACGTGCCACCACCAGTCCATGGCCGCGAAGGAGATGTTGCCGAGCGCGTGGTTGAAGAAATGCGAGAAGATGTAGGCGAACATCACCAGGCCGCAGGCGAGCCGCACTTGCCGCACACCGATGCCGGAGAGCCGGGCGGAGAGCGGCGGCGCGGTGCCAGTCTCGGCCGCGCGCACGTCAACGATCGCAGGTACCTGGAGCGCCACGCCGGATCACCGTCTATAGGGTAGATCGGCCGCCGAATAAGCGGACGTTCGCCGCAAACTTTCTTCAATTCTTGAATCGCAACAGGTTGAGCTTACGGTACATTGCGCGCCGCTGGCAATGCGGGGAGCCCGGCACCCGCGACGATTCCGATGCCTTTCTTCGCCGACAAGCCGCGCGTTAAAAAGTTTTACGCGTCCGTCAGATCCTCGTAGACGTCCATCTCGACCGCGCCTGGAAACATCGCGCGCCAGCCCTGCAGATATTGCTGCACCATGGGATCGCTGGCGAGCTTGTGGCGGTTGAGCTCGAAGGCCTGCTCGGCCCGGTATTCGATCACTTGCAGGAATTGCGTTTGATCGTCGACGTTGCGCAGCAGGCGCACCTTGGCGTCGCCGAAGCTCTGATAGAGCGGCAGCGCGTTCTTCATCATCGAGGCAAGCAGCGCGCCCGCATCCGGCGAGGGCGTGCGCAGCTTGATGGTGAGGATGCGTTTTGTTTTTGCCGGTTCGTCCGCCATGGGTCGGGTCCTTCGATTCGTGTGTCGGTTGTCGCAAGCCGGGCAAGGCGTTGACAACGGGCAAAATCGTGTTCATGATATGTTCTCGGCGGGGACATGGTGTCTTTAGTTAAAAATGAGCGCACGAGACTGACGGCCAATTGGCTGAATGCGCTGTCGACGGCGCTCATAGCCGCCGGCTTCTTCGCTCCTGGCGCGGCTTTGTTATACGGCCTTGCCCAATTCGCGACCGGTTTCCCGTACATGCTGGCGCTTGCCCTTGGTTGCGTCGCTTTGGGCGCGGCCATACATGTAATTGCCAGAGGCGTTCTCGGGAGACTGCACGGATGAGCCCGCACGACGTCGAGTTGCTCAAGATTTACGTACTCGTTTCGCCATTCCTGATTTTTGGCGTCGCGGTGGGTATGGTGTGGCTCACGGGCTGGATGGACCGCCGCGAGCAACGCCGGCATCCGGCCGAATAGGCGTGCACCTGACTTAGGCTGAAACCCCTGCTAAACCCCGGCGGCATTTAACGCGCTTCGCCGGGACCATGTCGAAAACCCCCACTCTCGCCTGCCTTCCGCCGCATCGTGGTCAAGGTCGGCTCCGCGCTGCTGGTCGACGCCGCGGCCGGCGGCTTGAAGCGCCAATGGCTCGACAAGCTCGCCGCCGACATCGCGAGCCTGCACAAGAGCAAGAAAGACGTGCTGGTGGTCTCCTCCGGCGCCATCGCGCTCGGCCGCGCCGTGCTGAAATTGCCGGCGGGCGCGCTCAAGCTCGAGGAGGCGCAAGGCGCCGCCGCGGTCGGGCAGATTGCGCTGGCGCGCGCCTGGGCGGAGGCGCTCGGCGCCCACGGCATCGCCGCCGGCCAGGTGCTGGTCACATTGGGCGATACCGAGGAGCGCCGCCGCTATCTCAACGCGCGCTCGACCATCGCCAAGCTGCTCGAATGGCGCTCGGTGCCGGTGATCAACGAAAACGACACGACCGCGACAAGCGAAATCCGCTACGGCGACAACGATCGTCTCGCCGCGCGCGTCGCCACCATGATGAGCGCCGATCTGCTCGTGCTCCTGTCCGACGTCGACGGGCTCTACGACAAGCCGCCAATCCTTGACGGAAAGAGCGAGGCGGGCGCCAAGCGTCTGCCGCTCGTCGAGCGCATCACGCCGCAGATCGAGGCCATGGCGGGCGCCAGCGCCTCGGAGACCGCGCGCGGCGGCATGCGCACCAAGATCGAGGCCGGCAAGATCGCCACCACCGCCGGCACCCACATGGTGATCGCTTCCGGCCGCGTCGATCATCCGCTCGCAAGCAATCGCCAAAGGCGCGCCCTGCACCTGGTTCCTGACGCCGGCCAATCCGGTAACGGCGCGGAAAAAATGGATCGCGGGCTCGCTCGAGCCGCGCGGAGCGCTCACGGTCGATGCCGGCGCGGTGCGCGCCTTGCGCTCGGGCAAGAGCCTGCTGCCGGCCGGCGTGATCAAGGTCGAGGGCGGCTTCGAGCGCGGCGATGCCGTCGTGGTGCGCGGGCCGGACGGCCACGAGATCGGCCGCGGGCTTTCCGCCTATGACGCCGCCGACGCCGACAAGATCAAGGGCCGCTCCTCGGCCGATATCCTGTCGATCCTCGGCTTTGCCGGCCGCACCGAGATGATCCACCGCGACGATCTGGTGCTGGGCGGGGAGTGAGGGGCGGCGGAACCCGGCGGAATCCACCGCGTTATCTCGATAACGACGCGACGCGACACTTCTGGAGGCGATTGACCGATCGCCCTTAAACCCCGGCCCCGGAGCCGGGGTTTTCGCGTCTTTTCACGGCTTTTCGCGCTTTGGGCTGCGCGGCGAGCCGCCGCGCGACGATTTGGCAGGTTGTCCGGGCGCGGGAAGCGGGTTCCCCTAGGGGCAAGCCGCCGCGGCCGGGGGCAGCCTTTCTCTGCACCCCACCCCGGTCGTTGCGGCACAGTCCAAGGCGCCAAAACGCCAGACACGACGACTATCCCCCAGGGGGCCCTTCGCAGGGCCCCTTTTTTTCCGCGGCTATGCTGCGCAGCAAAACGAAGTTTTGCTGCATGCCATGTTGCGCGGTAAGCTATTGGATAATCGAAAAAATCAGCCTTTGCGCCGGCGCGGGCGGCTGGGCGGCCGGCGCGAGATCGGCGGCTTCGGCTTGAGCTGCGCCGGCACCGGCCGGGCCGGCAGCGGAAACAGCGTGCCGTCGGGAAATTCCAAGTGGCGGCTGTAGACCTGCTGACCTTCCCCACCCTGCCGGCCCTCGATCACGAATTTGGTGCCAACCGGGAAGCGGCTGGGAAGCTTTCTGCCGTACGCCATGGAACCCTCCTGCGATGCCGCTACCGTGCCAGCCCAATGTGAAGGTCAATTGATCGCCGTCGCTCCTTGGCCCTTTATCCACGCAATCCCCAATTAACCGCACAGCAGCCGTGCAGGCCGGCCATCTCGCCCCGGCCGCGCGTCCGTGTTAGGAAAAGCCCCGTTTAACGGGGCAGACGGGGCCGTTCGCGACCATGACCGCGCCGCTCAAAAGCATCGAGGGCACCGGCGATATCGCCGCCGCGATGGCGGAAGTCGGCCGCAATGCGCGCGCGGCCGCCCGCGTGCTGGCGCTCGCCCCGGCCGCGCAGAAGGACCGCGCGCTCGCGGCGATGGCCGCCGCTATCCGCAGCCAGGCGCCGGCCATCCTGGCGGCCAATGCCGAGGATGTGGCCGAGGCGCGCAAAGGCGGGGCTAATCAGGCCTTTCTCGACCGACTGAGCCTCAATGCCGCCCGCGTGGAGGCCATGGCGGCGGGGATGGAGACAATCCGCGACCTGAAGGACCCGGTCGGCACCGTCATGGCTTCCTGGACGCGGCCGAACGGCATGACCATCGAGCGGGTGCGCGTGCCGCTCGGCGTGGTCGGCATCATCTACGAAAGCCGCCCCAACGTGACCGCCGATGCCGGCGCGCTCTGCCTGAAATCGGGCAATGCCGCCATCCTGCGCGGCGGCTCCGACAGCCTGCGTTCCAGCCGCGCCATTCACCTCGCCATGCAGCAGGGCCTGCGCGCGGCCGGCCTGCCGGAGGCCGCCATCCACGTGGTGCAGACGCGCGACCGGGCCGCGGTCGGACTGATGCTGGCCGGGCTGGACGGCAATATCGACGTGATCGTGCCGCGCGGCGGCAAGGGCCTGGTGGCGCGGGTGCAGGCGGAAGCGCGGCTGCCGGTGTTTGCCCACCTGGAAGGCGTCTGCCACGTCTATGTCGACAAGGCCGCCGATCTGGCCATGGCCAAGGAGATCGTGCTCAACGCCAAGATGCGGCGCACCGGCGTGTGCGGGGCGGCCGAGACGCTGCTCGTCGATCGCGCGGTGGCCGCCAGTCATCTCAAGCCGCTGGTCGACATGCTCATCGACGCCGGCTGCGAAATCCGCGGCGACCGGCCCACACAAGCCATCGACAAGCGCGTCAAGCCGATCATGGAGGAGGACTGGGCGGCCGAATATCTCGACGCCATTTTGGCGGTCGGCTTGGTGGACGGTGTGGAGGAGGCCATTGCCCATATCGACCGCTACGGCTCACACCACACCGACGCCATCGTCACCGCCGACCCCGCCGCCGCCGAGAAGTTTCTGCGCGAAGTGGACTCGGCGATCGTACTGCACAACGCCTCGACCCAGTTCGCCGACGGCGGCGAGTTCGGCTTCGGCGCCGAGATCGGCATCGCCACCGGCCGGCTGCACGCGCGCGGGCCGGTCGGCGTCGAACAACTCACGACCTTCAACTACCGCATCCGCGGCAGCGGCCAGATCCGCCCGTGAGCCCGCCCGTGCCCTTAAGCGCCGGACGCATGCTCCCGCCGCACGCGCCCGGAATGCGCATCGGCCTGTTCGGGGGCACCTTCGATCCACCCCACCGGGCGCATCTGGGCGCCTCGCTGCTGGCGCTGAAGCGGCTCAAGCTGGACCGGGTGTGGTGGCTGGTAACGCCGGGCAACCCGCTCAAAAACACCAGCGGATTGGGCCCGGTCGCCGCCCGCATCGAGGCCGCGCGGCGACTGACGCGGCACCCGCGCATCGACATCACAGGCCTCGAGGCTGTCATCAAGACGAGATACACCTATGACACCATCCTGTGGCTGAAGTCGCGCTTTCCGCGGGTGCGCTTCGTCTGGATCATGGGCGCGGACAATTTGCGGAGCTTTCACCGCTGGCAGAAATGGCGCGGAATCGCCAAGCTGGTGCCGTTCGTGGTGGTCGATCGCCTCGGCCCCAGCCTCTATGCCGGCGCCAGCGCCGCCGGTCAGGCCCTGCGCGACGCGCGCATTCCGGAATACGCCGCCAGTTCCCTGCCCGACCGCAAGCCGCCGGCCTGGACCTTCCTGCACGGTTTGAAATCGCCGCTGTCGTCGACAGCGCTGCGCGCGCTCCGGCGCCGGAAAAGTTCCACGGCCGCGGCGGACAAGCCGGCCGCCAAATCCAAGGACACGTCCAAGAAGGGCAAGTCCGACAAGAGCAAGTCCGACATGGGCAAGTCCGACATGGGCAAGTCCAAAGCGAAAGCCAAGGCCAAATCGAAGGCCAAGACCGTTAAGAAGACCGCCAAGAAAGTCACCAAGAAGGCCGTCAAGAAAACCGCCAAAAAGAAAACCGTGAGCAAGAAGATGGCCGGCAAGAAGTCCACCCGGAAGTCGGCCCGCAAGACTGGCAGGAAGCGCGGCAAATAGTTATCTTTTAACCGGCCCCGGATAAGAATTGGGGCGAGTGCGACGAACCGAAAGGATCAGGACCCCTGCGCATCTCTGCACTCTCTCGGGCCACCCGTCGTGGACCCGAATCCGTCTCCCGGCATCCGAGCGCCGAGGAGACGCTCCGCATCGTCCTCGCGCGTCTCGACGACATGAAGGCCGAGGACGGCGTCACCATCGATCTCACCGGAAAATCCTCGATCGCCGATTTCATGGTGGTGGCCACCGGCCGCTCCAACCGCCATGTCACGTCGATTGCCGAGCAGGTGGTCAAGGACATCGAGAAAGCCGGCGTGCCGCGGGTCCGCGTCGAGGGCTTACGGCAAGGCGACTGGGTGCTGATCGACGCAGGCGACGTCATCGTCCACCTGTTCCGCGCGGAAGTGCGCGCCCACTACAATCTCGAAAAGATGTGGGCCGGCGGCAGCAAGGACGCACGGCGGGCGAACTGATATACTTTGCGGTGTGCGTATCATCGTCGCCGCCGTCGGACGCCTGAAACGGGGCCCGGAAACCGAGCTTTCCGAGCGCTATCGCAAGCGCGCGGCGCAAGTGGGCCGCCAGCTCGGCCTGCGCGAGGTCGAAATCGTCGAAATCAGGGAAAGCCGCGCCGACGAACCGGGCAAACGCATGCTCGAAGAGTTGATTGCGCTCGCCAATATCATCCCGGAAGGCGCGGGCGTGGTGCTGCTCGACGCCGGCGGCGACAACGTGGACAGCGCGGGGCTGGCGGGCCTCATCAAGCAATGGCGCGCCGACGGCCGGCCGGCGGCGGTGTTCCTGATCGGCGGCGCCGACGGGCTGGCGGCCTCCTTGCGCGACAAGGCGACGTTGCGGCTGTCGTTCGGGGCCGCCACCTGGCCGCATCAGCTCGTGCGGGTCATGCTGCTGGAGCAGCTCTACCGCGCCACCACGATCCTCAGCGGGCACCCCTATCACCGGGCCTGAGGCAGCGGCGCAAAGAAGGCGCGGTCCCGATCTGGCCTCAATCGCAGCGCAAAAGCTTTCCCCACAATGTCTTTGCCGTCGTAAGCTGCGGGCGTAACTTGCCTGAAATGATTTGCCTGAAGGGGCTGAGCCTCAATGCGCGCCCGGCGCTGGTCGCCGGGCTTGGGCTTGCCTTGCCGCTGGCGCTCGCCGGCCCGGCGCCCGCGCAGACCGCGGACCGGCCGGCACAGAACGACAAGACCGAAAAGCTGCAATCGCTCAAACAGCACGACCAGGAACTCAAGGCCGTGCGCGAGCAGATGCGCAAGTCGGCCGACACCGAAGCCGCGCTCAAGCGCGACATCGAGAAGATCGGCGACGACCGTCGCAAGCTCAACCAGGCGCTGATCGGCACCGCCGCCAAGCTGCGCGGCGTCGAAGCCAAGGTCGAAGCGACGCAGGCGCGGCTCGCCCCGCTCGACGCCAAGCAGCGCGACATCCGCAAATCGCTGGAGGGGCGCCGCGCGGTGATCGGCGAAGTGCTGGCGGCGCTGCAGCGTATCGGCCATCACGCGCCGCCCGCGCTGATCTCCAGCCCGGAGGACGCGCTCAAGGCGGTGCGCACCGCGATGGTGCTCGACGCGGTGCTGCCCGAGATGCGCAGCCAGGTCGAGGCGCTCGCCAACGACTTGAGCGACCTGCTCAAGGTGCGCAAGAAGATCGCCGCCGAGCGCGACCTGTTGAAGCACGAGATGGCCTCGCTGGGCGCCGAGCGCACGCGCATGCAGGCGCTGATCGACCAGCGCCAGAAGCAGCAAGCCGAGCGCGAGAAGGCGCTCGACGCGGAGCGAAAGCGCGCGACCGAGCTCGCCAAAAAGGCTGGCAGTCTGAGCGACCTGATTGCCGAGCTGGAAAAAAGCCTGCCGGCCGCGACGCGCGAAGCGCGCGAGGAGGCGATTCGCAAAGCGGGGCGTCAGGCGCTTGCCGCCTTGCACGATCCGGGCCGGCTGGCGCCGGCGGTCGCCTTCACGTCATTGCGCGGGAGAATTCCGATCCCGGTTAACGGCGTCAAACTGAGGGATTTCGGGGCGCCGGACGGGGTCGGCGGCCAGGAAAAAGGCATTTCCATCGCCACCCGTGCCGGCGCCCAAGTTACCTCGCCGGCCGACGGCTGGGTGGTCTATGCCGGACCGTTCCGGTCCTACGGCCAACTCTTGATCCTCAATGCCGGCGGCGGGTATCATATATTGCTCGCTGGGATGGATCGGATATCAGTCGATCTCGGACAGTTCGTGCTGACCGGAGAACCCGTTGCGGTGATGGGGAGCGGCTCCCGGATCGCCGCCATCCTCGCGACTGGTTCCAGCCAACCGGTGCTCTATATCGAGTTTCGAAAGGACGGGAATCCCGTCGATCCAGGCCCATGGTGGGCGGCTGGCGAAGGCGAAAAGGCTCGTGGATGATGCGCAAGACCTCTCTCATTCTTCTCGGTGCGGCATTCGGAGCGGCGATCGCGCTGTTCGCGACCCAGCCGCGCATGATCTTCACCGGCGCCAGCGCGAAAGCGGCAGCGTCCGACACCTACCGGCAGCTCAACCTGTTCGGTGACGTGTTCGAGCGCGTGCGCGCCGACTACGTCGAGAAACCGAACGACGGCAAGCTGGTCGAAAGCGCGATCAACGGCATGCTGGCCGGCCTCGATCCGCATTCCAGCTACATGGATGCCAAGAGCTTCCGCGACATGCAGGTGCAGACGCGCGGCGAATTCGGCGGGCTCGGCATCGAGGTCACCATGGAAGACGGGCTGATCAAGGTAGTGGCGCCGATCGACGAGACGCCCGCCGCCAAGGCCGGCATCCTGGCCAACGATCTCATCACCAAGCTCGACGACGAGCAGGTGCAGGGCCTCACCCTGAACCAGGCGGTCGAGAAGATGCGCGGACCGGTGAACACCAAGATCAAGCTCACCATCATGCGCAAGGGCATGGACAAGCCGTTGATCGTGACGCTCACGCGCGCCGTCATCCGCGTGCACTCGGTGCGCTCGCATGTCGAAGATAACGACGTGGGCTATATCCGGATCACCCAGTTCAACGAGCAGACCACCGACGGGCTGAAGAAGGCGATTGCCGACATCAAGGCGAAGGTCGCCGACGACAAGCTCAAGGGCTACATCCTCGACCTGCGCAACAATCCGGGTGGCCTGCTCGATCAGGCGATCTCGGTGTCGGATACGTTCCTGCAAAAAGGCGAGATCGTCTCCACCCGCGGGCGCAACCCGGAAGAGACGCAGCGCTTCAACGCGCGGGCCGGCGATCTCACCGGCGACAAGCCGCTGATCGTGCTGGTCAACGGCGGCTCGGCCTCGGCCTCCGAAATCGTGGCCGGCGCGCTGCAGGACCACAAGCGGGCGACGGTCCTCGGCACGCAGTCGTTCGGCAAGGGCTCGGTGCAGACCATCATTCCGCTCGGCTCCGGCAACGGCGCGCTGCGGCTGACCACGGCACGCTACTACACGCCGTCCGGCCGCTCGATCCAGGCCAAGGGCATCACGCCGGACATCGAGGTCGAGCAGGACGTGCCGGCCGATATCAAAGGCAAGACCGACACGATGGGCGAGGCTTCGCTGCGCGGCCATCTCAAGGCGGCCGCCGGCAAGGAGAAGAAGGGCTCGCAGTCCTACGTGCCGCCCGACCCGAAGAACGACAAGGCGCTGCACATGGCGGACGATCTCCTGCGCGGCATCCAGGTCAATTCGGCGTTCCCGCCCAATTCCAAGGCGCCGATCCCGAACTGATCGGAACTTTGCGGTCGACCTGACCCCGCGGGGCGGCTTTCGGGCCGCCCCGTTGCTTTTCGGCCATGCCCGGGTTCCGCGGCCCGGCGGGAATCGCCGCGTGGTAAACTCCGCGCTGATTCGCGAGGTTTTGGCCCTTGTCATCGGACGACCTGAACGCCCCGCTCGGCCAGGGAAAGAAGAAGTCCCTGGGCAGGCTGCCCGCGCTGGCGCCGCAGCTGCTGGCGGCCGCGCTCGCGCTATTCGGGCTGGCGGTGGTGGGCTGGAGCGCCTTCGTCAGCGATCCGCTGGGCGGCGAGCCGGTCGCGGTGGTGCCGACCGCGCTGCCAAAGACCAATCCGGCCGTGGCGCAAGCCGGCGCTCACGTCGGCGCTCAGGCGCACCACGACGGCGCGGCCGGCACGGCCAGCGCCGACATCAAGATCGAAAGAAAAGTGCCGCCCGGCAGCACCACCGTCACCATCATCGACGGTTCCAGCGGCAAGAGCCACGACGTCATCATCCCCGGAAAACCGGGTAAGGACCATGGCGCATCGCTGAATGCGCCGATCGATCCGAAAATGTTGGAGGTCACCCGGCACGGACCGATCCCGAAGATCGGTCCGGACGGCGCGCGCTCCTATGTACGCTATGCCGAAAAGCGCGCGATCCCGCCCGACAAGAAGGACTGGCCGCGCATCGCCGTGATCGTCGGCGACCTCGGCATCAGCGCATCGGGCACGGCTGAAGCGCTGGCTGAATTGCCGGCGCCGGTCAGCTTCGCGCTCGCGCCCTACGGCGGCGGCCTGCAGGACCTGGCGCAGAAAGCGCGCGCCAAGAAGCACGAAGTGCTGCTGCAGGTGGCGATGGAGCCGTTCAATTTTCCCGACAACGATCCCGGCCCGCAGACGCTGATGACCTCGCTCGACGCCGAGCGCAACGTCGACCGGCTGCACTGGCAGATGAGCCGCTTCCAGGGCTATGTCGGGTTGATCAGCTATATGGGCGGCAAGTTCACCGCCTCGGAGCAGGCGCTCAAGCCGGTTCTGACCGACACGGCCAAGCGCGGGCTGATCTATGTGGACGGCGGCGGCGCGCCGCGCAGCGTCGCCGGCCAGATCGCCGGCGGCCAGAACCTGCCCTACGCCAAGACCGAGATCGTCATCGACGCGGTGCCGACGCCGACCGAGATCGATCACGCGCTGGCGCGGCTCGAACTGATGGCGCGCGAGCGCGGCACGGCGGTCGGCCTCGCCACCGCGCTGCCGGCGACGATCAAGCGCATCGCCGCCTGGGCGAAGAAAGTGGAAGGCGACGGCTTCGTGCTGGTACCGATCACGATGGTGGCGGTGAAAGCGAAGTCGTCGTAACGTCGTTGCCGCGCGGCAATCTCGCGCGCAGTGCAATGACGGAGCGTGAATGCCTCCCTACGAATCCCTGCCCTATCGCCCTTGCGCCGGCATGATGGTGCTCAACGCGCAAGGCCTCGTGTTCATCGGCCGCCGATCGAGCGGGCCAGAGCATGTCGACCTGACTCATGTCTGGCAGATGCCGCAGGGCGGCATCGACGAGGACGAGGACGCCTATCAGGCGGCGCTGCGCGAATTGTACGAGGAGACCAATATCCGCTCGGTCGAGAGGCTCGGCGAGATCGCCGATTGGCTCGCCTACGATATTCCGCGCGAGATCGTCGGCGAAGCCTGGGGCGGCAAGTACCGCGGGCAGAAACAGAAATGGTATGCGCTAAGCTTCACCGGCGACGACAGCGAGATCGACATCGCAACGCCGGGCGGCGGCGCGCACGAGCCGGAATTCATCGACTGGCGCTGGGTCGCCATGCACGAACTGCCCGACCTGGTGGTGCCGTTCAAGCGCGGGACCTATGAGCGGGTGGTGCGGGAGTTTAAGAAGTTCGCGAAGTGACGATTGTCATTCTGGGACGGCGCGAAGCGCCGGGCGCGGAATCCGTTCGTCCCCGCGCAAGCGGGGACCCAGGGCGGAATAATACCGGACAAAAAAAGATCTGGATTCCCGCTTGCGCGGGAATGGCCGGAGAATGGGTCGGCTTTGAGCTAGCCCTTCGTCGCCAGCGCCCACAGCGGCATCATGACGTGGATACCCTTGTTGCCGTCGACCGTCTGCGTGACGATCAGGTCGCCGGCCACGCTGCACAGCGTGTAGGCGTCTTCCGCGCTTAAATTCGTGCGCGCGCGCACCAGCGCGATCATCGCGCGCAGGGCCTGCTTGGCGGCGTCGTCGAGATCCTCGTCGAAGCCCATGCTCATGAGATGACCGGGCGTCTCGGCCCAAGGCAAGCCGGTGCTGGCGCCTTTCTCCAGCGTGATGCGGAAAGTGCCGGTGAGCGCGGTCTCGACCGCGGTGACGTTGACCTCGCCATGGCCTTGCGCGGCGTGGCCGTCGCCGGCCGAAAACAGCCCGCCGGGATGAAACACCGGCAGATGCAGCGTGGTGCCGGCGACCAGATCGCGGTTGTCCATGTTGCCGCCGAAGGCGCGCGGCACGATCGAGGTCTGGCGGCCCCAGCCGGCCGGCGGCGCAACGCCCATGCAGCCGAAGAACGGCGCGGCGGGAAATTCCAGGCCCCACGGCATGCGGAGGCGGCCGCGCTCGCGGTCGATCGCGATGTAGATGCAGCGCCGGTCGGGAAAATCCTCCGGCAGCGTGCCGAGCAGCGGCAGGATGAGGTTATAGCCCCAGTTCTGCCGGAGCTTGATGTCGAGAATGTCGATTTTCAGCTCGTCGCCGGGCGCCGCTCCTTCAACCGCGATGGGCCCGGTCAGGAAATGCGGGCCCGGCCCGCGCGTCGTGCCGTCGAGCACGGCGCGATGGTCCGGCAACACCGAGAAGCCGGAATTGTCAGGCGGCAGACAGTCGGGCGTACCGTTGACCGTGTCGACCGTGACGGTGTCGCCGGAGGCGATGGTCAGCACCGGCGGCGCCGCGGCGTCATAAAAGCCCCATTGCACGGTGCCCACGCGCGCCGGCAATTGGTGATGGGTGCTCATGGCTCACCCTCCGAACGTTCGAGGGCCGGCAAATATCTTAGAGCGCAGCCGTCTGCAGGACGTGATCGACCTGCTTGTAATGATCGAGCCGCTCGATCGCCTTGTCGAGCTCGCTGCCGGGCTCGAGCTTCTCGATGTGCTGTTGCATTTCCGTGATGCGCTGCGCGAGCACGTCGCGGTTCATATTCTCGGCGGCCTCGGCCAGGTCGGCCAGCACGGTGAGGCCCTCGGCCGAGACCTCGGCGAAGCCGCCCAGCACCACCATCTGCTGCGCGCCGCCCGGCCCGTGCACGGTGAGCATGCCGGGGCGCAAGGTGGTGACGAAGGGCGCATGTCCTGCCAGCACGCCGAAATCGCCCTCGGCGCCCGGCACGTCGACCTGCTCGACCTCGCCGGAGAACACCAGCTTTTCCGGCGAGACCAGCTCGAAATGAAAAGGAGCAGCCATTTGCTATCCGCTCTTCCCTACGCTTCCGCCGCCAGCTTCTTGCCCTTCTCGACCGCCTCTTCGATGGTCCCGACCATGTAGAAGGCGGCCTCCGGCAGGTAGTCGTATTCGCCGGCCACCAGGCCCTTGAAGCCCTTGATGGTGTCGGCCAAGTCGACCAGCTTGCCGGGCGAGCCGGTGAACACTTCGGCGACGAAGAAGGGCTGCGACAGGAAGCGCTCGATCTTGCGCGCGCGCGCCACCGTCAGCTTGTCCTCCTCCGACAATTCGTCCATGCCGAGAATGGCGATGATGTCCTGCAGCGATTTGTAGCGCTGCAGCGTCGACTGCACCGTGCGCGCCACCTCGTAGTGCTCCTCGCCGATGACGCGCGGGTCGAGCATGCGCGAGGTCGAATTGAGCGGGTCGACCGCCGGATAGATGCCCTTGGCGGCGATGTCGCGCGACAGCACGGTGGTGGCGTCCAAGTGGGCGAAGGAGGTCGCCGGCGCCGGATCGGTCAGGTCGTCGGCCGGCACGTAAATGGCCTGCACCGAGGTGACCGAGCCCTTGGTGGTGGTGGTGATGCGCTCCTGCAGCGCGCCCATGTCGGTCGCGAGCGTCGGCTGATAGCCGACGGCCGAGGGGATACGCCCGAGCAGCGCCGACACTTCGGAGCCCGCTTGCGTGAAGCGGAAGATGTTGTCGACGAAGAACAAGACGTCTTGGCCTTGGTCGCGGAAATATTCGGCGACGGTCAGGCCGGTGAGGCCGACGCGGGCGCGCGCGCCCGGCGGCTCGTTCATCTGTCCGTAGACCAGCGCGCATTTGGAGCCTTCGACCGAGCCCTTCTTCGGGTCCTTGTTGACGCCCGACTCGATCATCTCGTGATAGAGGTCGTTACCCTCGCGCGTGCGCTCGCCGACACCTGCGAACACCGAATAGCCGCCGTGGGCGCGGGCGACGTTATTGATCAGCTCCATGATCAGCACGGTCTTGCCGACGCCGGCGCCGCCGAACAGGCCGATCTTGCCGCCCTTGGCGTAAGGTGCCAGCAGGTCGACGACCTTGATGCCGGTGACCAGGATTTCGGCTTCCGTCGACTGCTCGATGTATTCGGGCGCCGGCTGATGAATGGCGCGGGTATTTTTCGTCTTGACCGGACCCGCTTCATCCACCGATTGGCCGATGACGTTCATGATGCGGCCGAGCGTCTCCTCGCCGACCGGCACCGAGATCGGCGCGCCGGTGTCGGTGACGTTCTGGCCGCGCACCAGGCCGTCGGTGCCGTCCATGGCGATGGTGCGCACCGTCGACTCGCCGAGATGCTGCGCGACCTCGAGCACCAGATGGTTGCCATGGTTGTCGGTCTCGAGCGCGTTGAGGATTTCCGGCAAATGCCCCTCGAACTGCACGTCGACGACGGCGCCGATGACCTGGGTGATCTTTCCGACTACGTTGGGTGTGGCCATTATCGTCCTCGTTTAAGGCACTTAAAGCGCTTCCGCGCCGGAGATGATCTCGATCAGTTCCTTGGTGATCATCGCCTGGCGGGTGCGGTTGTAGGTGAGCGTCTGCTTGCGGATCATTTCGCCGGCGTTGCGGGTGGCGTTGTCCATGGCGCTCATCTGCGCGCCGTAGAACGACGCCGCGTTTTCCAGAAGCGCGCGGAACACCTGCACCGCGACGTAGCGCGGCAGGAGTTCGTGCAGGATCGCCTCTTCCTCCGGCTCGTATTCGTAGGATGCGCCGGCGGCGGCGTTCTCCGGGGGCTTGGCCGGAATGACCTGCTGCGCGGTCGGGATCTGCGAGACCACCGACTTGAAGCGCGAATAGAACAGCGTGGCGACGTCGAACTGGCCGTCCGCGAACAGCTCCAACACCTTGCGGGCGATGTTCTCGGCGTGCTCGAAGCCGATTACGCGTACGCTGCGCAGGTCGGTGCGCTCGACGATGCGGCTCTCGAACTGCCGGCGCAATTGATCGTAGCCCTTGCGGCCGACCGTCATGATCTTGACGTCCTTGCCTTCGGACAGCAGCCGGTTGGCGTACTCGCGGGCCAGCCGCACGATCGAGGAATTAAAGGCGCCGGCCAGGCCGCGCTCGCCGGTGGCGACGATCAGCAGATGAACCTGGTCGGAGCCGGTGCCGGCCAAGAGCTTGGGCGCGCCTTCGCGGCCGGCCATGCCGGCGGCTATGTTGCCGAGCACGCGGTCCATGCGCTCGGCGAAGGGACGCGCGGCCTCGGCCGCGGCCTGCGCGCGGCGCAGCTTACTGGCCGCGACCATCTGCATGGCCTTGGTGATCTTCTGCGTCGCCTTGGTGGCGGCGATGCGCACGCGCATGTCCTTGAGGGAGGCCATGTCTTTTTCTCAGTCGTCCCTTACGCGAACGTCTTGGCGTAGCTCTCGACCACGCCTTTCAACTTGGCGGCGTCGGCGTCGGAGAGGTCGCCGCTCTTGCCGATCGAGTCGAGCAGGCCGGCATGCTGATTGCGCAGCACGCCGAGCAAGCCGTGCTCGAAGGCGCGCACGCGCGACACCTCGAACTTGTCGAGATAGCCGTTGACGCCGGCATAGATCACGCAGACCTGCTCTTCCATCTTGAGCGGCGAGAATTGCGGCTGTTTCAGAAGCTCGGTCAGGCGGGCGCCGCGCGCCAGCAGGCGCTGGGTGGTGGCGTCGAGGTCGGAGCCGAACTGCGCGAAGGCCGCCATCTCGCGGTACTGCGCGAGCTCGCCCTTGATGCGGCCGGCGACCTTCTTCATCGCCTTGGTCTGCGCGGCGGAGCCGACGCGCGACACCGACAGGCCGACGTTCACCGCCGGGCGAATGCCCTGATAGAACAGGTCGGTTTCCAGGAAGATCTGGCCGTCGGTGATGGAGATGACGTTGGTGGGGATGTAGGCCGACACGTCGTTGGCCTGCGTCTCGATCACCGGCAGCGCCGTGAGCGAGCCCGCCTTGTTCTCGTCGTTCATCTTGGCGGCGCGCTCCAAGAGGCGCGAGTGCAGATAGAACACGTCGCCCGGATAGGCCTCGCGGCCCGGCGGGCGGCGCAGCAGCAGCGACATCTGGCGGTAAGCGACGGCCTGCTTCGACAGATCGTCGTAGAAAATCACCGCATGCATGCCGTTGTCGCGGAAATACTCGCCCATGGTGCAGCCGGCGAACGGCGCCAGGAACTGCAACGGCGCGGGCTCCGATGCGGTGGCGGCGACCACGATCGAATAGTCGAGCGCGCCGTTCTCCTCCAGCACCTTGACGAACTGCGCGACCGACGAGCGCTTCTGCCCGACCGCGACATAGACGCAGTAGAGCTTGATCTTCTCGTCGGGCTGCGCATTGAGCGGCTTCTGGTTGAGGATGGTGTCGAGGATGATGGCGGTCTTGCCGGTCTGGCGGTCGCCGATCACCAGTTCGCGCTGGCCGCGGCCGATCGGGATCAGCGAGTCGATGGCTTTCAGGCCGGTGGCCATCGGCTCGTGCACCGACTTGCGCGGAATGATGCCGGGCGCCTTGACGTCGACGCGGGCGCGCGCGTCCGCCTTGATCGGGCCCTTGCCGTCGATCGGGTTGCCAAGCGCGTCGACCACGCGGCCGAGCAGGCCCTTGCCGACCGGCACGTCGACGATCGAGCCGGTGCGCTTGACGGTCTGGCCCTCGCTGATCTCGCGGTCCGAGCCGAAGATGACGATGCCGACATTGTCGATTTCGAGATTGAGCGCCATGCCGCGCGTGCCGTTCTCGAACTCGACCATTTCGCCGGCCTGCGCGTTGTCGAGGCCGTAGACGCGGGCGATGCCGTCGCCGACCGAAAGCACCTGGCCGACCTCGGAGACCTCGGCTTCCTGGCCGAAGTTCTTGATCTGCTCTTTCAGGATGGCGGAAATTTCTGCGGCGCGGATGTCCATCAGCGGGCCTCTTTCATCGCGATCTTGATCGCATTCAGCTTGGTGCGAAGGGATGAGTCGATCATGCGGCTGCCTACCTTGACGATCAGGCCGCCGATGATGGCGGGATCGACATGCACGTCGAGGTCGATGTCCTTGCCGCCGGTGACCGACTTGAGCGCGCCCTTGAGCGCGTCGAGATTCTTGTCGTTGAGCTTCTCGGCGACCGTCACCTGCGCGGTGACTTCGCCGCGGTGGCGGGCGAGCAGCATGCGGTAGCCGCGGATCATGTCGCGCACCGCGAACAGGCGGCGGTTGGTGGTGATCACCCGCAGGAAATTGGCGGCGATGCCCTTGATGCCGGCCTTGTCGAGAATGGCGGAGAGCGCTCTTAACTGCTCGTCGGCGCCGAACACCGGGCTGCGCACCAGGCGCTCGAGATCGGGGCTTTCCGCGACTAGCGCGTCGAAACGGTCGAGGTCCTGCTTGACGGCGTCGAGCGCCTTGTCTTCGAGCGCCAGCTCGAACAGGGCGGTGGCGTAACGGCCCGCCATGCCGGATACGATATGGTCTTCACCTGCCACGGAAACGCTCGTCGCCTTGCTTCATCCAAGAGCAGCGCGCCGTCGCGGAAGTCGGCGGCGCAACATGTTGGAATCCAAGAGGGAATTCCGATCATGGGAACCGTCGCGGATGCCCGCGGAAACCCCCATGAAATCGAGCGGCTCCCTAACACAGGGGCAACGGCGGTGCAACAAGACGGCTTGGCGCAGGCCGGTTCCCGGCAGCGCCCGCAGGCCGAATTTGCATGGCCGCAATCCCTCGCCAGCGCGGGCTTCGCGCTATAGCGTGCGGGCGCGGCCGACGCGCGGGGGCGTTGCGGCGGCCGGAACTTTGGAATGCCGGGGCCGGATGTCAGTCTCACACGCTAAAGCCGACGGCGCCGCCGGCACCGCCAGGCTGCTGGTCGTGCTGCTCGCCTTCGCCTGGGGCTTCAACTGGATCGCGGCGGCGGTGGCCTTACGCGAAGTTTCGCCCTGGAGCCTGCGCTTTGCCGGCGCCGGCATCGGCGCGCTGATCCTGCTCGCCTCCGCCGCCGTCACCGGCCACAGCCTGAAGGTGCCGCGCGGCGAGCACGTCCACATCATGGTGGCCGGCTTCTTCAACGTGGCGGCCTTTCAGGTCCTCTCCGGCTTCGCGCAGCTGAGCGGCGCCACCACGCGCGCCATCATCATCACCTATTCGATGCCGATCTGGACCACGATCCTGAGCCGGCTGGTGCTGGGCGAGAAGCTGACGCCGATCCGTCTCATCGCCTTCGCGCTGTGCGTCGCCGGCGTGAGCGTGCTGGTGTGGCCGCTGTTTGCTCACGGCTTGCCGCCCTCGGTGTTCTATTCGCTCGGCTGCGCGCTGAGCTGGGCCTTCGCTACCGTCTACATCAAATGGGCCAAAGTCACGGTCGAGCCGCTGGTCAACGCGGCCTGGCAACTGGTGTTCGGCTTTGTCTTCATCGCCGCCGGCACTTTGCTGGTCGAAGGCTATCCGCATCTATGGCCGATCGACGCCGACGTGATCGTGGCGATCCTTTTCGTCGGCATTCTGGGCGTGGGCCTGGCGCATTTCCTGTGGTGGTCGATCGTCGGGCGGTTGCCGGCGATCACCGCCTCGATCGGCGCGCTGCTGGTGCCGGTGATCGGCGTCACCGCGTCCGCCGTGCTGCTTGACGAGCACCTGACGCCGACCGACATCGCCGGCTTCACCATGATCTTCGTGGCGGCGGCCTGCGTGCTCTTGCAGCCCAACGTCAAGCACACGGAGATGCCGGAGTGAACCCGCGCGGTCCGAGCGATGCCGCGGCCAGCGCCAGGCTGCTGGTCGTCGTCATGGGCGTCGCCTGGGGCTTCAATTGGGTGGCCGCGCGCATCATTCTCGCCGTGCTGCCGCCCTGGACCATGCGCGCGCTCGGCATCGGCCTCGGCGATCTCACGCTGTTCGCCGCCGCGGCCATCACCGGCGTGAGCCTCGCCGTGCCGCGCAGCGAACGCACGAAGATCGTCATCGCCGGCATGTTCAACGTGGCGATCTTCAATGTCTGCTCGGCCTACGCGCAGATTTACGGCACCACGTCGCGCGCCATCGTGATCGCCTATTCGATGCCGATCTGGTCGGCGCTGCTCGCGCATTTCGTGCTGCGCGAGAAGCTCACCCCCGTGAAGCTTTTCGCGCTCGCTTTGTGCGCCGCCGGCCTGGCGATCCTGATCCTGCCGCTGGCGGAAGCCGGCATTCCGTTCGGCGCGCTGTTTGCGCTGATCTGCGCCTGGACCTGGGCCGCCGGCACCGTTTATCTGAAGTGGGCGAAGATCCGCGCGCCGACCCTCACCATCGCGGCGTGGCAATTGCTGTCCGGCTGGCTGGTGCTGGCGGCCGGCACGCTCGCCTTCGAAGGCGTGCCGCATCTGACCGGGCTGTCGACACCTATTTACGCCTGGATCGGCTACAACGGCCTGATCGGCATGGGGCTAGCCTATTTCCTGTGGTTCGTCGTGGTGGACCGCTTGCCCGCCACCACCGCCTCGCTCGGCTCTCTCTTGGTGCCCGTGGTCGGCGTTATCGGCTCGGCCTGGCTGGTGGGCGAGCGGCCGAGCCTGACCGACATCATCGGCTTTGCCTGCATCTTCGCGGCGGCGGCCAGCGTGCTCTTGCAGCCGAACGTGAAGCACGCGGAATTGCCGGAGTAGCGGCTATAGAAAACTCGTCGGATCGACGTCGACTTCGAGCCGCACGTTGCCTTTCGGCTTGGGCGCCTTGCCGAGCCAGTCGCGCAAGTAGGCGGACAGATCGAAGGCGCGCGGCGCTTTCACCAGCACGCGGAAGCGATGCCGCCCGCGCACCACGGCGATCGGCGCTTCCGCCGGGCCGAGCACGCGCACGCTGTCGTCTTTCGGCGCGTGCGCGACCAGCGAGCGGGCGAAGCTTTCGGCGCCGTGCCGCTCGTTGGCGCTGATCACCAGGCTGGCGAGCCTTCCGAACGGCGGGTAGGAGGTCGCCTCGCGCAACGCGATTTCGCTCGAATAGAACGCCTCGCGGTCGCCGGAGATGAGCGCGCGCATCACCGGGTGCTCGGGCTGGTGCGTCTGCAGGAAGCCTATGCCGCGGCCTTCCTCGCGGCCGGCGCGCCCGACCACCTGATGCAGCAATTGAAAGGTGCGCTCGCCGGCGCGCGGGTCGCCATTGCCGAGGCCGAGATCGGCGTCGACGATGCCGACCAGATTGAGCTTGGGGAAATGATGGCCTTTCGCCACCAATTGGGTGCCGATGACCAGATCGAAGCGCCCCTGCGCCACGTCGTCGAGTTCCTGTCGTAACTGTTCGATCGATTCGACCAGATCGCTCGACAGCACCAGAATGCGCGCGCCCGGAAACAGCTCGGCCGCCTCGTGCTCCAGCCGCTCGACGCCCGGACCGATGGGCGCGAAGCTTTCGGTCGCGTGGCAATTCGGGCACTCGACCGGCGGCGGCATGGAGAAGCCGCAATGGTGGCAGACCAGCCGCTTGCGGAAGCGATGATCGACCAGCCAGGCATCGCAGTTCGGGCATTGCAGGCGGAAGCCGCAGGCGCGGCACAAAGTGAGCGGTGCATAGCCGCGCCGGTTGAGGAACAGCAGCGCCTGCTCTTTTCGCTCCAAGGTGTGCTGCACCGCTTCGGCCAGCCGCGGCGAGACAAAACGCCCGCGCGGCGGGCCCTCGCGCCGCATGTCGATCGCCTCGATCGAAGGCAGATGCGCGCCGCCGAAGCGCTCCGGCAAGTGCAAATGGCGGTAGCGCCCGCGCCGTGCATTGACCTCCGATTCCACCGAGGGCGTCGCCGAGGCGAGCACCACCGGGATTTTTGCGATCGAGCCGCGCACCACCGCCATGTCGCGCGCGTGGTAATGCGCGCCGTCTTCCTGCTTGTAGGCGGGGTCGTGTTCTTCATCGATCACAACAAGGCCGAGATCGGCGTAAGGCAGAAACAGCGCCGAGCGCGCGCCCACCACGACCGAGACTTCGTTCTCCGCCACCGCGCGCCAGGTGCGCTGGCGCGTGCGCGGGGAAAGCTGCGAATGCCATTCCGCCGGCCGCTCGCCGAAGCGCGCCGAGAAGCGGTCGAGGAACTGGGCGGTGAGCGCGATCTCCGGCATCAGGATCAGCGTCTGGTGTCCGCGCCTGATATTTTCCGCCACCGCTTCGAAATAGACTTCCGTCTTGCCGGAGCCGGTGACGCCGTCGAGCAGCGTCACCGTATAGCCGCCCTGCGCGACGGTGGTGCGCAAGCTGTCGGCGGCGGCGAGCTGGCCGAGCGAGAATTCCGGCTTGGCGAAGTCCGGATCGGGCGCCTGCGCCACCGGATCGGGCGCCAGCGCAATCGTTTCCAGCGTGCCCTCGTCGATCAGCCCGTCGATCACGCCGGCCGAGACACCGGCCTCGCGCGCGGCGTCGCCCTTTGAGCGCGTGAGCCCGTCGCGCAGCAACGCCAGAACGCGGGAGCGCGCCATGGTCATGCGCTGCGGCGGCGGACCTTTCAGCCGCACGCCGACGCGCTCGCGCCCGGGCCCGAGGTGCTCGCCCATGCGCAGCGCCATGCGCAATACCATGCCGCGCGAGGCGAGCGTGTAGCCCGAGACCCAGTCGACGAAGCTGCGCAATTCCGGCTTGAGCGGCGGCACGTCGAGCTTGCCGGCGATGTCTTTGAGGCGGTTGTGCAGGCGCGGATTGGGATTCGGGTTTTCCGCCCAGACGACGCCCAAGCTTTCGCGCGGGCCGAGCGGCACGACCACCACGTCGCCGGGCGCGATCTCCTCGCCCGCCGGCACGCGGTAGGAATAGGCCTGATCGAGCGCGACCGGCACCAGGACATCGACGACACGCATGAATAAGGTCTGGCCAATTCCGCAGCTTTAAGGAAGGGTGAAGAAAGCCCATGTAATACGCGTTTCGGCAGCCGCCATCCTTCGAGGCTCGGCGGCGGCGCGCCCTCGCACCTCGGGATGACGGCTGATTTTGCTCCGTCATCCTGAGGCACGAGCGCAGCGAGCCTTGAAGGATGACGGCCCCGATGGCGCAGGCAAGTATCGCCCCCGATGTGAGCGCGGAACTTGCGCGCTGGCTCGCGCATCTTGGCGCCGAGCGGCGCATGTCGCCCAAGACGCTGGACGCCTACACCCGCGACGCGACGCAATTCCTTTCTTTCCTCGCCGAGCATCTGGGCGGCGCGCCTAGCCTCAAGCAACTCGCCAAGCTGACACCGTCCGACGTGCGCGCCTTCATGGCGGCGCGGCGCGCGCAAGGCGCCGGCAGCCGCTCGCTGATGCGCGGCCTGGCGGGCGCGCGCTCGTTTGCGCGCTTTCTCGAGCGCAACGGCAAGGGCAAGGTGGCCGCGCTCAGCGCGGTGCGCGCGCCGCGGATCGCGCGCGGCTTGCCCAAGCCGCTGCCCGCGAGCGCCGCCAAGCGCATGACCGAGGTCGACTTGCGCGCCGGCGAAGCGCGCGAAGCGTGGATCATCGCGCGCGATGCCGCCGTGCTCGGCCTGCTTTACGGCGCCGGCTTGCGCATCTCGGAAGCGCTCGGGCTGCGCGCCGAAGATTTCGCTGCCAACGCCGACGCGCTCACCGTTACCGGCAAGGGCAACAAGGCGCGCATGGTGCCGCTGCTGCCGCAGGTCGCCAAGCTGATCGCCGATTATGTCGCGCTCTGCCCGAACCTGCCGGCCGACGGCCCGCTGTTCGTCGGCGCGCGCGGCGGGCCGCTGTCGGCACGCGTCGTGCAGCTTGCCATGGCGCGATTGCGCGGCGCGCTCGGCTTGCCGGACAGCGCGACGCCGCACGCGCTGCGCCATTCCTTCGCCACGCATTTGCTGGCGCGCGGCGGCGACCTGCGCGCGATTCAGGAGCTGCTCGGGCACGCTTCCCTGTCCACCACGCAGGTCTACACCGCGGTCGATGCGGAACGTTTACTCGACGTTTATGCGGCTACGCATCCGCGGGCGTGACACTTGTCATTCCGGGGCGCGAGCGAAGCGAGCGAACCCGGAATCCATACTCCGCAGCACCGGGATTATGGATTCCGGGTTCGCGGCCTTCGGCCGCGCCCCGGAATGACCGGGAATAATTCTTGCGCCCACCGGAATTTTCGTATCATCGTCGCGCCGGCCGAAGCGGAGGACGCGATGAGCGCGCACGAGCACATGGAACATGCCGAGCATGCCCAGCACGCCGGCCAGACCGACAAGCGGATCGCGCTGCTGATCTCGGTGCTGGCGCTGCTGCTGGCTTTTTCGGAAACGCTGGGCAAGAGCGCGCAGACCGAAACGATCACGCAGAACGTGGCTGCCAACGACCTGTGGGCGTTCTACCAGGCCAAGCACATCCGCCAGACGATCCTGAGCACGGCGTCGGAGCAGTTGCAGCTCGAAGCCGACCGCGCCGCCGACCCGGCGATCAAGGCGAAGCTCGACAAGACTATCGCCGGCTGGAAGAAGTCCGCGGCGCGCTACAACAGCGAACCGTCGAGCGGAGAAGGCCGCAAGGAGCTCGCGGCGAAGGCCAAGGTCGCCGAGCACAAGCGCGATTTGGCGCTGGCGCGCTACCATCACTACGAGGTGGCTTCGGCCGCCTACCAGATCGGTATCGTGCTGTCCTCGGCGGCGGTGATCACCGGCATGATCGCGCTCGCCTATTTCGCCGGCGCGCTCGGCATCGCCGGGCTCGGCTTCACCGCCATCGGCCTGTGGGCGCCGCACGCGGTGCATTTGTTCTGAGCGGCAGATTCGCGTCGCGGCGAGCCAACGCTCCGCCGCCCCTGTTCTTTGAAGGCCCGGGGTGAGCCTGCTTCCCTTTTTCCGTTTCCCCAATTGGGGGAATGGAGCGCCGGGAGGGCGCCAGGGGCTTGCGAGGCCCCTTTGGGCAGCCCTTGCGATCGGGCCGCCCGCGCGCCTTGCGAGGGCGCGCGCCGGCTTGCGAAGCCGGCTGCGCCCCCCTGGCGCTCCATTCGTCAAGCATGCGCGGTCCGCGCAAGCTTGACCGCGGTGCGCATTGTCGGCGCACCGCGCCCTGCCGCTTCGTCAAGACGCCTCTAGATGGCGCCTTACGCCGGCAGGACGCGGGCATTATCAGGCCGGTTTGGCGAGCGGGGATAAGTTTTTTTGGCGTTGAATTTTCAGGGCTTTTCGACAAGGCGGAGCGGTTTGTCGCGACCTCGTGCCGAGGAGCCCGCCGAAGGGGCGGCGAAAGCGGACAACTCGAAGCCGCACCCTTCGCGACGCCGCGGCTTTTATCATCCGGCCGCGCTACGACCGCACGCGGCCGCCGTCGACGTTGAGCGTCTGGCCGGTCATGAAGGCGGCGTCATCGCTAGTGAGAAACGACACCGCGCCGACCAGGTCGTCCGGCACCTCGACGCGCTTGATCGCCTGCATCGCCGCGACCGCGGCGAACTCCTCGTCCATGCTCTTGTAGATCGGGCGCGGCGCGCGCGAGACCGTGCCGGGCGAGCGCGTCAGCCCCGGCGCGATGGCGTTCACCGTGATGTTGTAAGGGGCGAGATCGGTGGCGAGCCCGCGCGTGAAGCCGACGATGCCGCCCTTGCTGGCCGTGTAATGGGAAAAGCCGGTGACCACGCTGCCGAGCGTGGACGAAGCCATGTTGACCACGCGGCCCCATTTGCGAGCGCGCATTCGGGGCACGAATGCGGCGGTGACCAGGAAGGTGCCGTCGAGATTGATCGCCATGACCTGGCGCCAGTCGGCAAACGTCATGTCCTCGAAATTCTTCTGCGGGAAAATACCGGCGCAGTTGATGACGATGTCGACGTGACCGAACGCGGCGTCGACCTCCTTCGCCATGGCGGCGACGGCGTTCTCCGAGGTCACGTCGCATTTCACCGCATGCGCCTTGCGCCCCGCCGCCTGCACCATCTTCACGGTCTCGGCCGTGTCGCCCAGATCGACGATGGCGATATCGACGCCGTCTTCCGCCAGCCTTTTTGCGAAAGCCTGTCCGATGCCGCCGGCCGCGCCGGTGATAACGGCGACTTTGCCCTGGTGGCCTTTGGCCATTGGTTTTCTCCCCTTCATCCGCCTCATCCTGAGGAGCGCACCGCTAGGTGCGCGTCTCGAAGGATGGGGCGGCCCATGCTTCGAGACGCGTCGCTTCGCGACGCTCCTCAGCATGAGGCCGAGTGAAGGCTACATATGTATCGCGCGCTTATCCACCGCCATCGCCGCCTCTTTCACCGCCTCTGAGAGCGTCGGGTGCGCGTGGCAGGTGCGGGCGATGTCTTCCGCCGAAGCGCCGAACTCCATGGCGAGCACGGCTTCCGCGATCATGTTGCCGGCGTCGGCGCAGACCATGTGCACGCCGAGCACGCGGTCGGTCTTGGCGTCGGCGAGAATTTTGATGAAGCCCTCGCTGGTCAGGTTGACCTTGGCGCGGCCGTTGGCGGTCATGGGAAACTTGCCGACGGTGTAGGCGACGCCGGCTGCCTTCAGTTCCTCTTCGCTTTTACCGACCACGGCGATCTCGGGATAGGTGTAGACCACGTTGGGGATGGCGCCGTAGTTCACGTGGCCGGCCTGCCCGACCAGAATCTCGGCTACCGCCACGCCCTCGTCCTCGGCCTTATGCGCCAGCATGGGCCCGGCGATGACGTCGCCGATCGCCCAGATGCCGGGCACGTTGGTCGCGAAGTATTCGTCGGTGACGATGCGGCCGCGCTCGTCGCGTTTGACGCCGATCTCGTCGAGGCCGAGCCCTTCGGTGTAGGGCACGCGGCCGACCGAGACGAGCACGACGTCGGCTTCGATGGTTTCAGGCTGCGCCGCCTTTCGCCGGCTCGACCGTGGCTTTCAGGCGCGCGCCGGAGGTGTCGACCGCCGTCACTTTGGAAGACAGCTTGAACGTCATGCCCTGGCGCTCGAACAGGCGCTGCGCTTGTTTGCGCACCTCGCCGTCCATGCCCGGCAGCACGCCGTCCATGAATTCGACCACGGTGACCTGCGCGCCGAGCCGGCGCCAGACCGAGCCGAGCTCGAGGCCGATCACGCCGGCGCCGATCACCAGCAGATGCTTGGGCACCTCCGGCAGCGACAGCGCGCCGGTGGAAGAGACGATGCGCTGCTCGTCGATCGCGATGCCTTTGAGGCGCGCGACGTCGGAGCCGGTGGCGATGACGATCGACTTGGCGTCGAGCATCTCGGCGCCGCCCTCGCCCTTGACCTCGACCTTGCCGGCACCGGCGATGCGCGCGGCACCGTGATAGGCGTCGACCTTGTTCTTCTTGAGCAGGAACTCGACGCCCTTGACGTTGCCGTCGACGCCCTGGTCCTTGAACGCCATCAGCGAGGGCAAGACGAGCTTGGGCGTGGTGATGCCGATGCCCATCTGGGAGAATTTGTGGCCGGCCTCCTCGAACAGCTCGGAGGCGTGCAGCAGCGCCTTCGACGGGATGCAGCCGACGTTCAGGCAGGTGCCGCCGAAGGTGGCGCGCTTTTCCACCACCGCGGTTTTCAGGCCGAGCTGCGCCGCGCGGATGGCGCAGACATAGCCGCCGGGCCCGGTGCCGATGACGATGAGGTCGTAGGAAGGCATAAAACAGCTCCGAACTCGCAATCGTCATGGCCGGGCTTGTCCCGGCCATCCACGCCTTTGCCAAGTATCAAGACGTGGATGCCCGGCACAAGGCCGGGCATGACGGGTAAAATTAGAGGTCAAGAATCAATCTTGCCGGGTCCTCCAGGCATTCCTTCACGCGCACCAGGAAGGTGACCGCCTCGCGGCCGTCGACGATGCGGTGGTCGTAGGAGAGCGCGAGATACATCATCGGGCGCGGCTCGATCTTGCCGCCGACCACCATCGGCCGCTCCTGGATCTTGTGCATGCCGAGGATGCCGGACTGCGGCGCGTTCAGGATCGGCGTCGACATCAGCGAGCCGTAGACGCCGCCGTTACTGATCGTGAAAGTGCCGCCCTGCATCTCGTCGATCTTGAGCTGGCCGTCGCGCGCGCGCTTGCCGAAGCCGGAGATGGTCTTTTCGATCTCGGCGAGCGACATATGATCGGCGTCGCGCACCACCGGCACCACCAGAGCCCTTCTCGGTGCCGACAGCGACGCCGATGTGATAATAGTTCTTGTAGACGATGTCGGTGCCGTCGATCTCGGCGTTGACGGCGGGGATTTCCTTCAAGCCCTGGATGCAGGCGCGCACGAAGAAGCCCATGAAGCCGAGCTTGACGCCGTGCTTCTTCTCGAACAGGTCCTTGTACTCGCTGCGCATGGCCATCACCGCGCTCATGTCGACCTCGTTGAAGGTCGTGAGCATGGCGGCGGTGTTCTGCGCCTCCTTCAGGCGGCGCGCGATGGTCTGACGCAGCCGCGTCATCGGCACGCGCTCTTCGCGTGAGGCGTCGTCCGGCGGCGCGGGCGCGCGCATCTGCGCACTCGGCACCGGCGTCGGCTGGGCCGCGGCGCGCTCGATCGCCGCCATCATGTCGCCCTTGGTGACCTGGCCGTGCTTGCCGGTGCCCGCCACTTGCGAAACGTCCGTGCCGCTTTCGGCCGCCATTTTGCGCACGGAGGGCGGCATGGCGGCGGTGGCGGAAGCCGCCGCCGGCGGCATTTCGCGCGGGCGTGGCTGCTCGGGACCGGCATTGATGGGCTTGACCGTCTCGGTCTTCTGGTCGGGCGCGCCGGTCGGGGCGGCGGGCTTGGTGGCGGTGGCGGAGGGCGGCTTGGCGGCAGCGGCGGCGCCGTCCTTGATCTGGCCGAGCAGCGCGCCGACCTCGACGGTCTCGCCGTCCTTGACCGCGATCTCGGACAGCACGCCGGCGGCCGGCGCCGGCACTTCCAGCGTGACCTTGTCGGTTTCGAGCTCGACCAGCGGCTCGTCGACCGCCACCGCATCGCCCGGCTGCTTGAACCATTTGCCGACGGTGGCTTCGGTGACCGATTCGCCGAGGGTGGGCACGCGGATGTCAGTCATGATCTGCCTCTGGCTTGTCATGCCCGGCCTTGTGCCGGGCATCTCGCTTAGGTGGGCACAGTGCCCGCTGAAGCGGGGTGGCCGGGACAAGCCCGGCCACGACAGATAAATATTTACCCCAACGCCTCGTCCAGCAACTGCTTCAACTGCGCCAAGTGCTTCGACATCAGGCCGGTGGCGGTGGCGGCGGCCGCCGGCCGCCCGGCATAGCGCGCGCGCGGCTGCGCGGCGCCGATCTGATTGAGCACCCAGGCCAGGAACACCTCGACGAAGAACCAGGCGCCCATGTTGCGGGGCTCTTCCTGGCACCAGACCATCTCGGCCTGCTTGAAGCGCGCGAGCTCGGCCACCAGCGCCTTGGAGGGGAACGGATAGAGCTGCTCGATGCGCAGGAGATAGATGTCGTCGATGCCGCGCTTCTCGCGCTCCTCGTAGAGATCGTAATAGACCTTGCCCGAGCACATGACGACGCGGCGGATCTTATCGTCGGGCTGGAGCTTGATCGCGGACTCTTCCGGCACGCGCTGCGCGGTGTCCCACAGCAGCCGGTGGAAGGTGGTGCCGGCGGTCATCTCGTCGAGCGGGGAAACCGCGCGCTTGTGGCGCAGCAGCGATTTCGGCGTCATCAGGATCAGCGGCTTGCGGATCTCGCGCTTCAACTGCCGGCGCAGGATGTGGAAATAGTTGGCGGGGGTCGAACAGTTCGCCACCTGCATGTTGTCTTCCGCGCACATCTGCAGGAAGCGCTCGAGCCGCGCCGAGGAATGCTCCGGCCCCTGGCCCTCGTAGCCGTGCGGCAGCAGGCAGACCAGGCCCGACATGCGCAGCCATTTGCGCTCGCCAGACGAGATGAACTGGTCGAACACGACCTGGGCGCCGTTGGCGAAATCGCCGAACTGCGCCTCCCACATGGTAAGCGCCCGCGGCTCGACGGTGGAATAGCCGTATTCGAAGCCGAGCACGGCCTCTTCCGACAGCATGGAATTGAGCACTTCGTAGCGGCCCTGGTCGGGCGCCAGCTCGTTGAGCGGCGTGTAGCGGTCCTCGTTCTCCTGATCGAACAGCACCGAATGGCGCTGCGAGAAGGTGCCGCGCTCGCTGTCCTGGCCGGACAGGCGCACGGGATGACCTTCTTTGAGCAGCGAACCGAAGGCGAGCGATTCCGCGGTCGCCCAGTCGATGCCCTCGCCCGATTCGATCGCCTTGGCGCGGTTGTCGAGAAAGCGGCGGATGGTGCGGTGGACGTTGAAGCCCTCCGGCACGGTGGTGAGCGTTTTGCCGATGTCGCGCAGCACCGACGCCTCGACGCCGGTATTGCCGCGGCGCGGATCGTCGGCCTCGTGCGCGGCCTTCAGGCCGGACCAGCGGCCGTCGAGCCAGTCGGCCTTGTTGGGCTTGTAGCCCTGCGCGGCCTCGAACTCGACGTCGAGCCGGGCGCGCCAGTCGGCCTTCATCTTGTCGACTTCACCCTCGGTGACGACGCCTTCGGCGGCGAGCTTCTTGCCGTAGATTTCCAGCGTGGTCGGGTGGGCGTGGATCGTGCGGTACATGATCGGCTGGGTGAACGAGGGCTCGTCGCCCTCGTTGTGGCCGAAGCGGCGGTAGCAGAACATGTCGATGACCACCGGCCGCTGGAACTGCTGGCGGTATTCGGTCGCGACTTTCGTCGCGAACACCACCGCTTCCGGATCGTCGCCGTTCACGTGGAAGATCAGCGCCTCGATCATCTTGGCGGTGTCGGAAGGGTAGGGCGAGGAGCGCGAATAGCGCGGATAGGTGGTGAAGCCGATCTGGTTGTTGACGATGAAGTGGATCGAGCCGCCGGTGCGGTAGCCCTTCAGGTCGGAAAGGCCGAAGCATTCCGCCACCACGCCCTGGCCCGCGAACGCCGCGTCGCCGTGAATGAGCAGCGGCAGCACCATGGTGCGTTCCTCCGGCGTGGCACCATGCTGGTCCTGCTTGGCGCGCACTTTGCCGAGGGTGACGGGATCGACGATTTCCAGATGCGAGGGATTGGCGGTGAGCGAGAGATGGACCTTGTTGTTGTCGAACTCGCGGTCGGCCGAGGCGCCGAGATGGTATTTCACGTCGCCGGAGCCTTCGATCTCTTCCGGCGTGACCGAGCCGCCCTTGAATTCGTGGAACAGCGCGCGGTGCGGCTTGCCCATCACCTGCGTCAAGACATTGAGGCGGCCGCGATGCGGCATGCCGAGGCAGATTTCCTGCACGCCGAGATTGCCGCCGCGCTTGATGATCTGCTCGAGCGCCGGGATCAGCGACTCGGCGCCGTCGAGGCCGAAGCGCTTGGTGCCGGTGTATTTAACGTCGAGAAATTTCTCGAAGCCTTCCGCTTCCACCAGCTTGTTGAGAATGGCGCGCTTGCCCTCGCGCGTGAACTGAATCTCCTTGTCCTTGCCCTCGATGCGCTCCTGGATCCAGGCCTTCTGCGCCGGATTGGAGATGTGCATGAACTCGACGCCGAGCGTTTGGCAGTAGGTGCGGCGCAGGATGGCGACGATCTCGCGCATGGTCGAGAATTCGAGGCCGAGCACCCAGTCGAGGAAGATGCGGCGGTCCATGTCGGCGGCGGTGAAGCCGTAAGACGCCGGATCGAGCTCGGCCTCGTCTTTTTCGGGCTCCAGCCCGAGCGGATCGAGCTTGGCGTGGAAATGGCCGCGGATGCGGTAAGCGCGGATCAGCATCAGCGCGTGGATGGAGTCGCGCGTCGCCTGCATGACGTCGGCCGAGGACAGGTCGACGCCTTTTGCTTGGGCTTTGGCGGCGATCTTGTCGCCGAGCGTCTTCTCGGTCTCGGCCCATTGGCCGTCGAGCGCGGCGACCAGGTCGCCGTTCGGCCGGATCGGCCAGTTCGGCTTTTGCCAGGAGGCGCCACGGGCGGCTCGGGTGACGGCAGTGGCCTCGTCCTTCAACCCTTGGAAGAAGGCCTGCCACTCGGCATCGACCGAGCCGGGGTTCTTCTCATAGCGGGCGTAAAGTTCCTCGATATACGGGGCATTGCTGCCGTAGAGGAACGAAGTGCGGGCGAAAGCGGTGTTGGCGTCCTGGCGGGACATGGCGGGTTTCCTGAGCGCGGCAATAGACGCAGTTTATACGGTGCATGAACGATGCCAACCGCCGAAAACGCCCCGGCTCCGGCGGCGGCATGCCTTATCCGCTATTTATGACGTCAGTAAGCCTACGAAAGGCCTAACGGCTGAATCAGGATTTCAGCACTTCCACCAAGGTCTTGCCGATGCGGGCCGGCGATGGCGAGACCTTGATGCCGGCCTCCTCCATGGCGGCGATCTTGGATTCGGCGTCGCCTTTGCCGCCCGAAATGATGGCGCCGGCATGGCCCATGCGACGGCCGGGCGGCGCGGTGCGCCCGGCGATGAAGCCGACCATGGGCTTCTTGCGGCCGCGCTTGGCCTCGTCCTTGAGGAACTGAGCGGCGTCTTCCTCGGCCGAGCCGCCGATCTCGCCGATCATGACGATGGATTCGGTCTTGGGGTCGGCCAGGAACATCTCCAGCACGTCGATGAATTCGGTTCCCTTGACCGGATCGCCGCCGATGCCAGCCGCGGTGGTCTGGCCGAGGCCCTCGGCGCTGGTCTGGAACACCGCCTCGTAGGTGAGCGTGCCGGAACGCGAGACGATGCCGACCGAGCCTTTCTTGAAGATGTTGCCGGGCATGATGCCGATCTTGCATTCGCCGGCGGTCATCACGCCCGGACAGTTCGGGCCGATCAGGCGCGACTTGGAACCCGACAGCGCGCGCTTGACCTTGACCATGTCCATCACCGGGATGCCTTCGGTGATGCAGACGATGAGCGGGATTTCGGCCTGGATGGACTCGCAGATCGCGTCGGCGGCGCCCGGCGGCGGCACGTAGATCACGCTCGCCTCGCAGCCGGTTTTCTCCTTGGCTTCGGCGACGGTGTCGAACACCGGCAGGTTGAGATGGCTCGAGCCGCCTTTGCCGGGCGAGGTGCCGCCGACCATCTTGGTGCCGTAGTCGAGGGCGGCCTGCGAATGGAAGGTGCCGTTCTTGCCGGTGAAGCCCTGGCAGATGACCTTGGTGTTCTTGTCGATGAGGATGGACATTAGGCACGGCCTCGCGAGGCTTTACCTCCCCTTGAAAAGGGGAGGTCGGCCGCCGAAGCGGAGCGCCAGCGAAGCGAAGGCGGCCGGGTGGGGATCGAATTTTCCGATTTCAGCTCGGAAATCTTTATAGCGACGGCCTCAAGCACGCCGGGCAGATTCTGTACAACGTCAGAATTCCAAAACCGCAATACGGTGACACCGTGCTCGGCCAGCCAGCGCGTCCGCTCGGTATCGCGCGTCGCCAAATCAGCCTGCGCATGTTGGCCACCATCCAGTTCAATGACCAAGTGCAAAGCAGGACAATAGAAGTCGAGCACGCACGGCCCCGCCGAATGTTGTCGACGGAAGTCTACACCGAGTTGCCTGTTGCGGAGCCGTTGCCACAACTTCATCTCGACGTCTGTCGACTGGCGCCGTAACCGACGGGCGAGCGCCGTCTTCATTCTGGTGAGATCGAAACGCGAGCCCTTGATCCCCACCCGGCTCGCTTCGCGAGCCGACCTCCCCTTTTCAAGGGGAGGTTCGCCCGCCTCACTGTCCGTCGTCACGCGCGCCATCATCACGCCGCTTCCTTCACGGCCTTGACGATCTTCTGCGCGGCGTCGTCGAGGTCGTCGGCGGAGGTGACGTTGAGGCCGGACTCTTTGATGATCTTCTTGCCGAGATCGACATTGGTGCCTTCCAGGCGAACGACCAGCGGCACCTTGAGGCCCACGTCCTTCACCGCCGCCACCACGCCTTCGGCGATCACGTCGCATTTCATGATGCCGCCGAAGATGTTGACCAGGATGCCCTTCACGTTCGGATCGGAGGTGATGATCTTGAACGCCGCCGCAACTTTCTCCTTGGTGGCCGAGCCGCCGACGTCGAGGAAATTGGCCGGCTCCGACCCGTAAAGCTTGATGATGTCCATGCTCGCCATCGCCAGACCGGCGCCGTTGACCATGCAGCCGATTTCGCCGTCGAGCGCGATGTAGTTGAGGTCGTATTTCGAGGCCTCGACTTCCTTCTCGTCCTCTTCGGTGAGATCGCGCAGCGCGACCACGTCGGGATGCCGGTAGAGCGCGTTGTCGTCGAAGCCGACTTTGGCGTCGAGGCAGATGAGCTTGCCGTCCTTGGTGACCACCAGCGGATTGATCTCCAACAGGCTCATGTCCTTCTGCGTGAAGGCGGCATAGAGCTTGGGCAGCAGATCGCCGACCTGCTTGCCGAGATCGCCGGAGAGCTTGAGCGCCTGCGCCACGCGGCGGGCGTGATGCGGCATGATGCCGGTGGCCGGATCGACGGAGAAAGTAAGAATCTTCTCCGGCGTCTTGTGCGCCACCTCCTCGATGTCCATGCCGCCTTCGGTGGAAACGACGAAAGCGACGCGCGAAGTCTCGCGGTCGACCAGCGCGGAGAGATAGAACTCGCGGTCGATGGCGGAGCCTTCCTCGATATAGAGCCGGTTGACTTGTCTGCCGTGCGGGCCGGTCTGATGCGTGACCAGGGTCGAACCGAGGATGCGGGTCGACTCCTTCTTCACGTCGTCGACGGACTTCACCACCTTGACGCCGCCGGCCTTGCCGCGGCCGCCGGCGTGGATCTGCGCCTTCACCACCCAGACCGGGCCGCCCAGCTCATTGGCGCCTTTGATGGCTTCGTCGACGCTCATCGCCGGCACGCCGCGCGGCACCGGCACGCCAAATTCGCGTAAGACCGCTTTGGCTTGGTATTCGTGGATATTCATGAACCTGTCCCTAGCCCCTCTTGTCCCGGATGCGGTGCACCACTTACGCGGTGCGCCGCGCCCGGGACACGCTATCTTTAAGCCGCCAGATTCGGCGCGATCTTCTGACAGGCCTCGACCAGGCCCTGCACCGACTTGGCGGAATCCTCGAAGGCGGTGCGCTCGGCGCCGGTCAGATCGATCTCGACCACGCGCTCGACGCCCTTGGCGCCGATCACCACCGGCACGCCGACATAGAGATCGTTGATGCCGTATTCGCCGCTGAGCCAGGCGGCGCACGGCAGCACGCGTTTCTTGTCGAGCAGATAGCTCTCGGCCATCGAGATCGCGGAAGCCGCCGGGGCGTAGAAGGCCGAGCCGGTCTTCAACAGGTTGACGATCTCGGCGCCGCCGTTGGCGGTGCGCTTGACGATCTCGTCGATGCGCGCCTGCGTCGACCAGCCCATCTTCACGAGATCGGGCACCGGAATGCCGGCGACGGTCGAATAGCGGATGAGCGGCACCATGGAGTCGCCGTGGCCGCCGAGCACGAAAGCCGTGACGTCCTCGACCGAAACGTCGAACTCGTCGGCGAGGAAATAGCGGAAGCGCGCCGAGTTGAGCACGCCGGCCATGCCGACGACTTTCTGCTGCGGCAGATCGCAATATTTCTGCAGCGCCCACACCATGGCGTCGAGCGGGTTGGTGATGCAGATGACGAAGGCATTGGGCGCGTATTTCTTGATGCCGGAGCCGACCTGCTCCATCACCTTCAGATTGATGTCGAGCAGATCGTCGCGGCTCATGCCGGGCTTGCGCGGCACGCCGGCGGTGACGATGCACACGTCGGCGCCTTCGATCGCGTCGTAGGAGTTGGTGCCGATGAACCGCGCGTCGAAACGATTGACCGGCGAGGACTCGGCGAGGTCGAGCGCCTTGCCTTGCGGTACGCCTTCCATGACGTCGAACATCACGATGTCGCCGAGCTGCTTGAGGCCGATGAGGTGGGCGAGGGTGCCGCCGATCTGACCGGCGCCGATCAACGCAATTTTCTTACGCGCCATGGTGGGGAGCTCTTCGCATTGGGGGCTGCCGCGGGGCGCGGCCAAGGTGTGGGTTAAACGCTTAGGTGCGTTGCGGCAAGAGAGAGACGGGCGGGAGGCGGTTCCGGCCGTAGTCCGTTCGCGGTCTTGTATACATTATAATACCAGCATCGGAGTGGGCGGGAGTCCAGAGGTCTTTCCTCTCTCGCTGCAGGCCTTTGGGATTCACATGTTGTCGGTGATCGAAACCACTTTCGTCATTCCGGGACGCTGCGAAGCGGCGGGCCCGGAATGACAGTTGCTTAGGTCGCTTCGTGCAGGCCCCTCACCGCTTCCTACTTCCCATATCCTGCATGATCTCGAGCTGGATCTGCTGGATCTCCGCCAGCCGCTCCCATTGCCGGTTGAGCAGGTGGTCGATCTTTTCGTGCAGATGGCGGATTTCCAATTCGGCCTTCAGGTTGACGCGGAAGTCGTTCTCCGAGCGCAAGCGGTCCTTCGCCTCCTGCCGGTTCTGGCTCATCATGATGATCGGCGCCTGGATGGCGGCGAGGCACGACAGCACCAGATTGAGCAGGATGAAAGGATAGGGATCGAACACCTGGCGGGTGGCGGCCCAAACGTTGAAGGCCATCCACACCACCAGCACGGCGAAGAAGATGCCGATGAAGGTCCAGGAGCCGCCGAAATCGGCGACCGCGTCGGCCACCCGCTCGCCGGGCGTGCGGTGATGCTCCCAGGCGGACTCGACGTCGCGGCTGACGGTCTCCTCGCGCGCCAGGCTTTCCACCACCTGCTTTTCCAAATCGGACAGCTCGCCGCGCTCGCTCGCCAGCAGCTGGGCCACGTAGCGCGAGCGGTAGTCGTTGACGTGGCGCTCGCAGACGATATCGCCCGGCTTGAGCTCGGGATGGTCGGCCAGCATGAGACCGGCGATCTCGGGGCGTACCGCCTCGAAGCGCATGGCGCCGCGCGCCTCCTTGCCGCAGACCGCGCAGCGCGGGCGCACGCGTTTCTTCGGCGCGGGCGGCGCAGCGGATCGATCGGGCGTGGGGTTTCGGTCGGGCGTCTGGTCGGACATGGGGCAACTCCCGGATCAGGCGATCCTAGCTGGTTTTGCGCCGCCTCTCACGTTTCGACAATACCGCCGCTGTCGCCGCGGTCGGCTTGTGCGCGCGATCCGTGCGGCAGCGCCAGGTATTCTTGCGAGCGCATCTCGATCAGCCGCGAGGCGGTGCGCTTGAATTCATGCGCCTCGTAGCCTTGCTCGGCGCGGTAAAGCTCGCCGGGCTCGGTCTCGGCCGAGGCGATCAGCTTCACGGCGTGGTCGTAGAGCGTGTCGATCAGGATAATGAAGCGCTTGGCGGCATTGCGCTGCGGGTAATCCATCACCGGGATATTGTCCACGATCAGCGTGTGGAAGTCGCGCGCCAGCCGCAGGTAGTCGTTGGCGCCGAGCGGCCGGTCGCACAGTTGCGCGAAGGTGAAGCGCGCCACCCCGCGCGCCGCCGCCGGCACGCGCAACACGCGGCCTTGCAGATGGAGGTCGCGCGGCTCGGCCGTGAGCTGACCGGTAAGCCGCTGCCAGGCCATGTCGAGCGCGACCTCGGCGTCCTCGTCGGCCGGCACGTACCAGACCGCGACGCCTTCCAGCTTCTCCAGCCGGTAGTCGGTGCGCGCTTCCAGTTGCACCACGTCGGCGTAGCGCTCGAGCAAGCGGATGAAAGGCACGAACAGCGCACGGTTGAGGCCGTCCTTGTAAAGCTCCTGCGGCGCCACGTTGGAGGTCGCCACCAGCACGACACCGCGCTCGAACAGGCGGGTGAACAGCCGGCCGAGGATCATGGCGTCGGCGATGTCGGTGACGTGGAATTCGTCGAAACAGAGAAGCGCGGTCTCGTCGGCGATCTGGTCGGCGGTCAGCAGGATCGGGTCGATGTCGGTGATCTCGCCCTGCTTGATCTTGTAGCGGAAATCGCGCACCCGCTCGTGCACGTCGGCCATGAATTCGTGAAAATGCGCACGGCGTTTCTTCTCCACCGGGCTGGTGACGAAGAACAGATCCATCAGCATGGTCTTGCCGCGGCCGACGTCGCCGTAAACGTAAAGGCCCTTGAGCGGAGCGTCGCCATTGCCGCGGCGGCCGAACAGCCAGCCGAGCGAGGAGGATTTGCTCGCCAGCCTCCGGCGCTCGAGCCGGTCGGCAAGCGCAACAAGGTGACCGGCGAGCCGGGCCTGGCCGGGATCGGCCTCGATCTCTCCGGCGGCGATCAGCGCCGCGTAACGGGCAGAAAAGGTTTCGGACATGAAGATAAGACTGGGGGCGAAAGGACCGAAGACGAAGGTTGAGGCGGCAGGAGACGCGGCAGACCCCTAGGGCGGTCGGGGCGCCCTGTAAAATGGATGCCGCCTTTGGTTAACGCATGTTGCGCAAAAATTATGCGGTAAATCATTGGTCAGCCATGCAAATTCCGCTTAGGAGCCCCGCTTAGGTACGCTCGGGGTCACGATTTTGTTGCAATGCACCATATAGATCGTGGCTGGCGATTCGTCGCCGCTAGGGAATGAAAACGCGCACGCAAGGCGGGCCGGAACACCCATGAGGAGACCGGCCATGAACGAGCCACTGCCTTTGCCCGACGGGGGCGCCATCCGCAAATTGTGGATCGGCGAGCGCGACGCCTATCGCGACCATCTGCTGAGGTTGGACGACGAGAGCCGGCAGCGGCGTTTTTCCGGCGCGGTATCGGCCGACTTCATCGCGCGCCACGCGGCGGGCGCCTTCGAGCCGGGAGCGGTGCTGCACGGCTTTTTCGTCGAGGGAGCGTTGCGCGGCGCGGCCGAGCTGCGCCCGCTCGGCGCGCTGTTTGCGCGCGAGGGCGAGGCCGCCTTCTCGGTCGAGCAACCCTGGCAGAGCCAGGGCGTCGGCAGCGTGCTGCTCGAGCGCACGCTGCTGTCGGCGCGCAACCGCGGCTTCAAGACGCTGCACATGCAGTGCCTGGCCGACAACCGGCGCATGCAGCAGCTCGCCCGCAAGTTCGAGGCCGATCTGCATTTCGATTTCGGCAGCGTGATGGGCGAAGTCGACCCGCCGCGCGTAACCGCGCTGTCGCTGATGCGCGAGGCGGTCAACGACGCGCACGGCGTGGCGGCGGCCGTGCTGGAAGCGCAGGCGCGGATGATGCGGGTGGCGTGATTCCCTTCGTCATTCCGGGACGCGCACGAAGTGCGCGAACCCGGAATCCATAACCCCTGTCTTTCGATCAACTGACAAACTGGGGTTAATGGATTCCGGGCCCGGCGCCACGCGCCGTCCCGGAATGACAGTCACGCACTCAACGGATAACTCGCCTCGACGATGTAGGGCCCGCCGCCGACCGAGGAGCGCGAGGAGAACAAGACGAAGCGGTCGACGTGGAACGGCGAGGTGCGGAAAAAGCCGCGCGAGGCGAGATAGTCCGCCACCTGGCGGCTCGAGGAATCGCGCAAGCGCGCCAGCGTGACATGCGGCATGAATTTGCGCCCTTCCGGCTCCAGGCCGATACGCTGCATCAGCCGCTCCTGTTCGGCCTGCACCTCGATCAGCGGCTGCGCCGGCGAAACCTGCGCCACCACCGCGCGCGGCTTGCGGCCGCCGAACGAGGTCAGCCCCTGCATGTGCAGATCGAAGCCGCCGCGCTTGACGCGGCCGAGCATGTCGGCGACTTCATGCGCGGTCACGTCGTCTACGTCGCCGATGAAGCGCAGCGTCAGGTGATAGTTTTCCGGATCGATCCAGCGCGCGCCCGGCAACCCGCCGCGCAAACTCGCCAAAGCCTGCCCGACCGCGGGCGGGATCTCGACACCGATGAAGAGACGCGGCATGGCGACGGCTTTCGAAGCTTACCTCTTGCGCGCGGCACGCGCGCGGGCGATCAGCGTCTCGACCTTCGGCAGGATACGCTTGACGATCTCGTCCACCCCGTCGGCGTTCGGGTGCATCCCGTCGCCCTGGTTGAGCTTGTCGTTGCCCGCCACGCCGTCGAGGAAGAAAGGATAAAAGACGACCCGATGAGTCGAGGCAAGCGCCGGATAGATGGCGTCGAATTCTTTGATGAAATCCGGTCCCATGTTGGGCGCCGCCTTCATGCCGACGAGCAAGACGGGAATGTGACGCGCCGCCAACCGGTCGAGGATTTGCTTAAGCGCGGCCTTGGTGATCTTGGGATCGATGCCGCGCAGCATGTCGTTGGCGCCGAGCTCGACGATTACCGCGTCGGTGCCGTCGCGCACCGACCAGGCGAGACGGTCGAGCCCGCCGCTGGCGGTATCCCCGGACAGGCCGGCATTGACGACGGTCACCCCGATGCCCTTGGCCTTGAGCGCGGCGGCCAGCTTGGCGGGGAAGGCATCGTCGGCGGCGACGCCATAGCCGGCGGTGAGCGAATCCCCCAGCGCCACAATCGTGACCGGTTTTTCGGGCGGCATCGGCGCGGGCGCCGGCTTGGTTGCCGCGCCGGCCGGGTTAACGGCCGGCTTGGCGGCCTGCCCGGCGTTCTGGCCGACAGCGGGCACGCCGAGCAAAACAAGCAACGCCAGCGCGGCGAGATGCTTTACCGCGACCCGCCGGTTCCCATATGAGCGGGGCTGCGAACGGAAAGGCCACATGACCGAACACTCCCAGGCGGGGCCGGCGATCGCGCTTGCCGGCGTCAATCTCTCGCTCGGGCAGGGCGCCGCCCGCGTCCATATCCTCAAGGATATCGACCTCACTATAGCCGGCGGCGAGGCGGTCGGTCTGGTCGGGCCGTCCGGCTCCGGCAAGTCCACGCTGCTGATGGTCATGGCCGGCCTGGAGCGGGCGGACAGCGGCAGCGTGACGGTCGCGGGCGAAGATCTGGGCCGGCTTGATGAGGACGCGCTCGCCCGTTTCCGCGGCCGACATGTGGGCATCGTGTTCCAGTCTTTCCACCTCATCCCCACCATGACGGCGCTGGAGAACGTGGCGGTGCCGCTCGAACTGGCCGGCGTGACCGACGCGCAGAAACGCGCGCGCGAGGAGCTGGCCGCGGTCGGGCTCGGCGACCGGCTCGACCATTATCCGGCGCAGCTTTCCGGCGGCGAGCAGCAGCGCGTGGCGGTAGCGCGCGCGCTGGCGCCGCATCCGGACATTGTCGTGGCCGACGAGCCGACCGGCAATCTCGACGAGGACACCGGCAAGCAGATCATCGAGCTGCTGTTCGCCGGGCACGAACGGCGCGGCACCACGCTGGTGCTGGTGACGCATGACGCCGCGCTCGCCGCGCGCTGCGCGCGCGTGGTGCGGCTAAGGTCGGGGTATGTGGACGGGGGTGCTGCGACATGAATTTCAGACTTGTCATTCCGGGGCGCCGCGAAGCGGCGAGCCCGGAATCCAGGGCTACACGACGAACCGCTTTCTTTGTCGCCCCTGGATTCCGGACCCGCGCCTTCAGCGCGTCCCGGAATGACAGAGAAGATTTGGCGCCATGAAGCACGAAGCAAATATCATCGCCCTGCCCCTCCGCTTCGCGCTACGCGAATTGCGCGGCGGCTTGCGCGGCTTCTACGTGTTCGTCACCTGCATCGCGCTCGGCGCCATGGCGATCGCGGGCGTCGGCTCGGTGGCGGCGAGCCTGGCGTCGGGCCTCGCCAAGCAGGGCCAGGTGATCCTCGGCGGCGATCTGTCGTTCACGCTGGTGACCAGCGAAGCGACGAGACCTGAGCTCGCCTTCCTGCGTTCGCAAGGAAAACTGTCGAGCGCGGCTACCCTGCGCGCCATGGCGCGCGCCGGCGCCGAGCAAGCCACGCTGGTCGAGATGAAGGCGGTCGACGGCGCCTATCCGCTGTTCGGCGAAGTGAAGCTCGACCCGCCCGGCGCGCTCGACGCGGCGCTTGCCGAACGCAACGGCGTCTTCGGCGCGGTGGCCGATCCGACCCTGATGGCGCGGCTGCACTTGAAGCGCGGCGCGCGCATCACCGTCGGCAAGGCCACGTTCGAAATCGCCGCCGCGCTCGACAACGAGCCGGACAAGCTCGCCGGCGGCATCGGCTTCGGCCCGCGCCTGATGGTGAGCGAGCAAGCGTTGCGCGCCACCGGCCTGTTGCAGCCGGGCAGCCTGGTGCACTGGCACTACCGCCTGCGGCTGCCGCAGAACGGCACCGGCGATGCCGCGGCCAAACAGGTGGAAGCTCAGGCGCGCCGGCAGTTTCCGCAGGCCGGCTGGGAAATCCGCAGCCGCAGCAATGCCTCGCCCCGGCTCGAGCGCAGCGTCGAGCGCTTCACGCAGTTCCTCACCATCGTCGGCCTGACCGCGCTGCTGGTCGGCGGCGTCGGCGTCGGCAACGCGGTCAAGAGCCATCTCGACCGCAGGCGCGATACGATCGCCACCATGAAGGCGCTGGGCGCGACGGGGGCCCGGGTGTTCGCGGTCTACCTCACGCAAGTGCTGCTGCTCGCGGCCATCGGCGGCGCGATTGGCATGGCGCTCGGCGCCTGGCTGCCGTTCCTCGTAAGTTGGATTTTCGGCAAGCTCATTCCGCTGCCGATTGCGCCGTCGCTGCATCCGGGCGACCTCGCGCTGGCGCTGGTCTACAGTCTGCTTACCGCGTTGACTTTTGCGCTATGGCCGCTCGGGCGCGCGCACGACGTTCCGGTCGGTGCCTTGTTCCGCGACGCGGTGGCGCCGCAGCCGGCCTGGCCGCGCAAGGGCTACATCGCGCTGACGGTTATTTCCGTGCTGACGCTCGCCGCGCTCGCCGTGCTGCTTGCCTACGACCGGCGGGTGGCGGTCATCTATGTCGCCGCCGCGGCGGCGGTGTTCGCGCTGCTGCGGCTGGTGGCGGCGCTGATTATGTCGGCAGCGCGCCACGCGCCGCGCGCGCGTTCGACATCGTTGCGCATGGCAATCGCCAATATCCACCGCCCCGGAGCGCTGACGCCGACTATCGTCTTGTCGCTCGGCCTCGGCATCGCGCTCTTGGTCACGGTGATCGAGATCGACGGCAACCTGCGCCATCAGTTCTCCGCCGAGCTGCCGGCGAAAGCGCCCTCGTTCTATTTCCTCGATATCCCCTCGGGAGAGGCGCAGCGCTTCGACGATTTCCTGCACGCGCAGGCGCCGCATGCCAAGCGCCAGGAAGTGCCGATGCTGCGCGGGCGCATTATATCGGCGCACGGCACGCCGGCCGACAAGCTCAAGCCCTCCGACAATGCCGCCTGGGTGCTGCAAAGCGACCGCGGCATCACCTATGCCGACGCGGTGCCGAAGGGCTCGCGCGTGGTGGAAGGCAAATGGTGGCAGCCCGGCTATGACGGGCCGCCATTGGTCTCGTTCGAAAAGCGCATCGCCGACGGTTTGGGTCTGAAGCTCGGCGACACCGTCACCGTCAACGTGCTCGGCCGCAACATCACGGCGCGCATCGCCAACTTGCGATTGGTCGATTGGCAGAGCCTGAGCATCAATTTCGTCATGGTGTTCTCGCCCAACAGCTTCAAGGGCGCGCCGCATACGCGGCTCGCCACGCTCGCCTTCCCGGACGGCTCGACGCCCACGCAAGAGGCCGCCCTGCTCGGCGCGGTGGCGCAGGCCTTTCCCATGGTCACGACTGTGCGCGTGAAGGAGGCGCTGGAGGCGATCGGCTCGATCGTTGCCAACCTGGTACTGGCGGTCGACGGCGCCAGCGCCATCACGCTGATCGCGGCCGCGCTGGTCTTGGGCGGCGCGCTCGCCGCCGGGCACCGGCACAAGGTCTATGACGCGGTGATCCTGAAAACGCTGGGCGCCACGCGCGCGCGGCTGATCGGCGCCTACTCGATCGAATACCTGCTGCTGGGCGCCGCCACCGCGCTGTTCGGCGCGCTCGCCGGCTCACTCACCGCCTGGCTGATCGTGAGTGAGCTGATGCACCTCACTTTTACGTGGTTGCCTTGGCCCGCGGCCTGGGCGGCGATTGGGGCCGTTGCAGTGACGGTTGCGCTCGGGCTTATCGGCACCTTCAGCGCACTCGGGCAGAAACCGGCTTCCGTGTTGAGAAATCTATAGTTTTCGCGACATTCCGCCGCGCGCGCGACCTGCAAAGACGGCGGCTTTTCGGCTATAATGGCGTCACAGAGTCATTAAGGATTGGCAATGATGCTCGGCCATCATCGCGCCATATCTGGAACCAAGGCTATGGCCACACTAGATTAAGCGTCGAATACCGGCGGCAGGCGCCGCCGCAACCGGCCCCGCCAAGGGCCCCAGAGAGGAAACTTCGATGTCGGACTTCGACCGTAACTATGCCGCTCGGACGGGCTACGGCGCCCACGCGGCCGCGATCGATGCAGGCCTGCGCGCCTACATGCTTCGCGTCTACAACTACATGGCTGCGGGCGTCGCTCTCACCGGCGTCGTGGCCTATTTGACCTTCAGCGCCGCGGTGCAGACCAACGCGGCCGGCCAGCTCGTGCTGACCTCGTTCGGCCAGGCGGTCTTCTCAGGCCCGCTGACCATCGTGCTGTTCATCGGCACGCTCGGCTTGGTGTTCTTCCTGAGCTTCCGCATCGGGCATCTGCAGCCGTCGACCGCGCTCGGCCTGTTCATGCTCTATGCCGGCTTGCTCGGGCTGATGCTGTCGTCGGTGTTCCTCGCCTATACCGGCGCGTCGATCACCCGCACCTTCTTCATTTCGGCGGCCTCGTTCGGCGCGCTCAGCCTCTACGGCTACACCACGCAGCGCGATCTCTCGCCGATCGGCTCGTTCCTGGTCATGGGCCTGTTCGGCCTGATCCTGGCGATGGTGGTCAACATCTTCCTCAAGAGCACCGGCCTCGATTTCGTGATCAGTGCCGGCGGCGTGTTGATCTTCGCCGGGCTGACCGCCTGGGACACCCAGAAGATCAAGGAGATGTACGACGTCAACGACGACGGCACCGTCGCCGGCCGAAAGGCGGTGATGGGCGCGCTGACGCTCTATCTCGACTTCATCAACCTGTTCCTGTTCCTGCTGCGCTTCATGGGCGACCGGCGCTGACGCGCCGTTGGGCGACCGGCACTAAGCCGCCACGAACAGACACGAATGCGGGAACGCCCGGGCCTCGCGCCCGGGCGTTTTTGTGTCTGTCGTCACCGGGCTTGTCCCGGTGACCCCGCTTGGGTACGCAAGGCAGAGTCCTCCTAAGCGGGATGGCCGGGACAAGCCCGGCCATGATACGCCGTGAACATCCGCCCCGCGACGCCCGCCGACATCCCGGCCATCACGCGCATCTATGCCCACGCCGTGATCCACGGCACGGCCTCGTTCGAGCTCGAGCCGCCGGGCGAGGCGGAAATGGCGAAGCGCATGCAGGCGCTCGTCGACGGCAATTTCCTTATTTCGTCGCCGAGGTGGACGGGGCCGTGGCCGGCTATGCCTACGCGTCGCTTTATCGCGCGCGGCCGGCCTATCGCTTCACCGTGGAGGACTCGGTCTATATCGCGCCCGAGGCGCAAGCCCGCGGCCTCGGCAAGGCGCTGCTGGAAAAGCTGATCGAGACCTGCACTGCGCTCGGCTACCGGCAGATGATCGCGGTAATCGGGGATTCGCCACAGCAGCCGGGCTCGGTCGCCCTGCACGCGGCGCTCGGCTTCGAGACGGTGGGCCGCCTGCCCGACGTCGGCTTCAAGCACGGCCACTGGTGCGACACGCTGCTGATGCAGCGCGCACTGGGCGGCGGCAGCGCGACAACGCTTTGAAGTGCGGCACCCACCGCTCATTCCCGCGCAAGCGGGAATCCAGAGTCACGTCCGCTGCATTGGAATTTGCCGCCCCTGGGTCCCCGCTTACGCGGGGATGAGCGGATGAAAGGCTAATTGACCACCAACGACAGCTGCGACTTGTCGATCGCGCGCAGGACGCGGTCGAGCTCGTGGCCGCGGCGCACGATCAGGCCGGTGGCGGAGATGACGCTGTAGGCGCCCTGGCGGCGCGACAGCTTCGGATTTTTTTCGATGCGGTAGAGCGGCACTTCGCTCGAGCGCCGGAACACCGAGAACACCGCGCGGTCTCTGAGGAAATCGATGGCGTAGTCGCGCCATTCGCCGGCGGCGACCTTGCGGCCGTAGAGATCGAGGATGCGGTTGAGTTCGCGGCGGCTGAAAGTGACTTGGGCAGCGGGGGCGGTGCGGTGCGCCGGGGATCCGCCCCCGGGGGACTGGCTGGGATCGATTTCGCCGGGACCGAACGACATGCGGCGCCTCCTTTTGCTGGACTGTCATGATCGCGCCGCCGAAGGCCGGCGGCAAGGCCCTTCCGCGCGGCAAAAACGCCGCATAAACGGGCCGGAAACGCAAAGCGCGCGATCACGAACTCGTTAGAAACACCATAATAACGCCCAGATTCGGTCAATCGCCCGACATGCTGGGGTGGGAAAAAGCGATCGTTGCCTCAAGGCCCGGTCCGGTTCGGGACCCGGATTCCTCAGCCCCCCAGCCCCCCGGGGCTCGGCCGGCCGGGCCAATTGAGTTCCGCGTACGGTTCAATCCCCATAGTCCTTCGGGCCGGCTGCGTATCTGCCGGCCCGATTTTTATTTGCGGTACGTGTCCGGATTGAAGGTAGCGCGTCAGCGCACCGCCGGCGCGCGCAGGCTCGCGGTCGCCGCGCCCAGCATGAGGCCGGGTTGGCTGGGCGAGCCGGCCTGCACCACCACCGCCAAATGATCGATGTCGGCAAGCGAATATCCGGACCCGGCGAGCTTCGAAACCGGCACGGCGAAGTCCTGCGCCTGCCCGTTCCATTCGCCGAGCTTGACCCAGCGGCGCACAACATTGCGGTAGACGATGGTGCGGCCGCGGTTCTCGCCGCGCCCGATCTTGACCCGCGCTTCGTCGGTGATCGGGAACAGCCAGACCTCGCCGCTTTTGTGCGGGCCGGTCGCGGCCGGCACGTGCACGGTCACATTGCCGCCGGCCACCGACAGCTTGACCGGCAAGGCGCAGGGGTGCTGGCCGCGCGTCGACGCGATCGCGTTCTCGATGGCGCCCTTGTCGGAGCCGAGCGCATGCACCACGCCGTTGATCACGGCCTGCGGCGTATAGACTTCGCGGTCGCCGCGCGTGACGGCGTAGTCGCGCTGCAGAGTCGAATTGCCGTGCAGCGCCAGCGTGTCCTTCCAGCCGAGATAATCCCAATAATCGACCGGCAGGCTCATGGTGATGAGCGTGGGATCCTGCGCAAGCTGGCCCATCAGCCGGTCGGCCGGTGGGCAAGACGAGCAGCCCTGGCTGGTGAACAGTTGCACGACGGCGCGCGGCTCTTGCGCCGCGGCAGGCATGGCGGCGGCGCAGGCGAGCGCGGCGGCGAGGAAAATCGAGCGGCGGTTCATCGGCGTGTTCCCGCGATTCGCGTGAAGTGTCCCACGGGGCGCTTCTAACGCGCCCCGTCGATCACCCGCCACTCACTTCGCGGTGAGCGAAACCGCACTGTTTCGTGAGCGGGCCGCATACACTCCGCTCGTTCCCGCGCAAGCTGGAATCGCTTTCGCGGGGACGAACGGATAGGGCTCACTTCGCGAGATGGCGCAGCACGTACTGCAAAATGCCGCCGTTCTTGAAGTAATCCAGCTCGTCCAGCGTATCGATGCGGCAGATCAGCGGCACCCGCTTGAGCGTGCCGTCGCCCATGACGATCTCGGCGATCAGCCGCTGGCGCGGCTTCAACTCGCCGTGCAGGCCGCGGATGGTGACCTGCTCGTCGCCCTTCATGCCGAGCGTCTGCCAGCCGGTGCCTTCCTCGAACACCAGCGGCATCACGCCCATCCCGATCAGGTTGCTGCGGTGGATGCGCTCGAACGACTGGCAGACCACAGCGCGCACGCCGAGCAGCACCGTGCCCTTGGCCGCCCAGTCGCGCGAGGAGCCGGTGCCGTATTCCTTGCCGGCGAAGATGACGAGCGGCACGCCCTCGTCCTTGTACTTCATCGCCGCGTCGTACATCGTCATGCGCTTTTTCGACGGATAATGTACCGTGAAGCCGCCCTCGACGCCCGGCACCATCTGGTTCTTCAGCCGGATATTGGCGAAGGTGCCGCGCATCATGACCTGATGATTGCCGCGGCGCGTGCCGTACTGGTTGAAGTCCTTCGGCCGCACCTGGTGATCGCGCAGATATTCGCCCGCCGGGCTCTCCTGCTTGATCGAACCGGCCGGCGAGATGTGGTCGGTGGTGATCGAATTGAGCAAGAGCGCCAGCACGCGCGCCTCGACGATGTCCTCGAGCGGCTTCTGGCGCGCTTCCATGCCCTCGAAATACGGCGGGTTCTGCACATAGGTCGAACGGTCGTCCCAGTCGTAGGTCAGGCCGCCCTTGACCGAAATCTTGCGCCAATGCGCGTCGCCCTTGAACACGTCGGCGTATTTCTTGGCGAAGATCTGCTTGGTGACGTTCTTGGCGACGAAATTGCCGATCTCCTTGTTGGAGGGCCAGATGTCCTTGAGCATGACCTTCTTGCCCTTGGCATCGGTGCCGAGCGGCTCCTTGGCGATGTCGACCTGCATGGAGCCGGCGATCGCATAGGCCACCACCAGCGGCGGCGAGGCGAGATAATTGGCGCGCACGTCGGCGTTGACGCGGCCTTCGAAGTTGCGGTTGCCGGAGAGCACGGCGGCCGCCACCAGGTCGTTGTCGTTGATGGCTTGCGAAATTTCCTCCGGCAGCGGGCCGGAATTGCCGATGCAGGTGGTGCAGCCGAAGCCGACGAGATTGAAGCCGAGCTTGTCGAGGTCCTTCTGCAGACCGGACTTGTCGAGATATTCGCCGACCACCTGCGAGCCGGGCGCCAGCGAGGTCTTCACCCACGGTTTGGTGGAGAGCCCCTTGGCCGCCGCTTTGCGCGCCAGCAGGCCGGCGCCGATCATGACGTTCGGATTGGACGTGTTGGTGCAGGAGGTAATGGCCGCGATCACCACGTCGCCGTGGCCGAGATCGAAATTCTTGCCCGGCACCGGCACGCGCTTGGCCATTTCGGACGCCTTGTTGAATTCCTTTTCCATCGAAGCGGCAAAGCCCGACTTCACGTCCTTGAGCGCGATGCGGTCCTGCGGGCGCTTGGGACCGGCGAGCGAGGGCTCGACGGTGGAGAGATCGAGCTTGAGCACGTCGGTAAAATGCGGATCCGGCGTCTTCGCGGTGCGGAACATGCCTTGCGCCTTGGCATAGGCTTCCACCAGCTTGACGACCTCGGCCGGGCGGCCGGTGGTCTTCAGATAGAGCAGCGTATCGTCGTCGACCGGCGAGAAGCCGCAGGTGGCGCCGTATTCCGGCGACATGTTGCCGAGCGTGGCGCGGTCGGCGATGGTCAGATGCGTCAAGCCCGGCCCGAAGAATTCCACGAACTTGCCGACCACGCCGCGCTTGCGCAGCATTTCGGTGACGGTCAGCACGAGATCGGTGGCGGTGACGCCTTCCTTCATGCGGCCGGTGAGCTTGAAGCCGATCACCTCGGGCAGCACCATCGACAGCGGCTGGCCGAGCATGGCGGCTTCGGCCTCGATGCCGCCGACGCCCCAGCCGAGCACGGACAGGCCGTTGACCATGGTGGTGTGGGAGTCGGTGCCGACCAGCGTGTCGGGATAGGCCAGGTCCATGGCCTGCTCCTTGCCGTCCTTGGGGTCGGGTTTGACCTTTTCCTTCTTCGACCAGACGACGCGCGAGAGATATTCGAGATTGACCTGATGGCAGATGCCGGTGCCGGGCGGCACGACGGAGAAATTATCGAACGAGCGCTGCGCCCATTTCAGGAATTTGTAGCGCTCCTGGTTCTGCCGGTATTCCTCCTCGACGTTCTTCTTGAAAGCCTGGTTGTTGCCGAAGAAGGTGACCGCCACCGAATGGTCCACCACCAAATCGACCGGAATCTGCGGATTGATCTTCTTGGGATCGCCGCCGAGTTGCTCCATGGCGTCGCGCATGGCGGCGAGATCGACCACCGCCGGCACGCCGGTGAAGTCCTGCATCAGCACGCGCGCCGGGCGGAAGGCGATCTCGTGATCGGACGAGCGGGTCTTCAGCCATTCCGCGCAGGCCTTGATGTCGTCCTTGGTGACGGTGCGGCCGTCTTCGTTGCGCAGCAGGTTCTCGAGCAGCACCTTCATCGAGAACGGCAGGCGGGAAATGCCCTTGAGGCCGTTCCGTTCGGCGATGGGCAGGCTGTAATAGGCGTAGGTCTTGCCGGCGGCTTTCAGAGTCTTGCAGCAACGAAAACTGTCGAGCGAAGTCATGGGGGCTGTTTCCATTCCCGGCACGTGGCACAATCGGCGCAGCTTCGGCGTAAGCTGTTGAAAAGACGAACGTCTTTTGGCGGCGGGACTTACGCCTGAAATCTTTACGGCATGCCGTCGGTGCGGGCTTATAAAAGCTTTTCGGGGCGGACGCCACTTTTACCGGGAACGATGCAAAAGAAGCGCGAAAGTTCGGCATTTTCGGCGCAAAACCGAGCCGTTCGGCCGCTTTGGCGCGGCGGGCGGCCGCGCTGATGCAGCTTTCCGGCGACCATCTCGCCTGCGAGCGCGGCGGCCGGCTGGTGTTCCGCGGTTTGAGCTTCCGCGTGGCGGCCGGCGAGGCCTTGCTGGTGACCGGGCGCAATGGCGCCGGCAAATCTTCCCTGCTGCGCATGATCGCCGGCCTGGTGCGGATAGCGGCCGGGCGGCTGGCGCTGGAAGGCGGCGACGCCGAAGCGACCATCGGCGAGCAGGCGCATTATCTCGGCCATCTCGATGCGCTCAAGCCGGCGCTGACCGTCCGGGAGAATTTGGCATTCTGGGCCGAGTTCCTGAGCGGGACCGCCGGCAACGTCGAGCCGGCGCTGGACGCCGTCGATCTTGTGCCGCTCGCCGATCTGCCGGCGGCCTATCTCTCCGCCGGCCAGCGGCGGCGGCTGTCGATCGCGCGGCTTGCGGCGGTGAAACGGCCGCTCTGGCTGTTGGACGAGCCGACCTCGGCGCTCGATGCCGCCTCGCAAGGGCGGCTGGCCGACCTCATGCGCGCGCATCTTGCCGGCGGCGGGCTCATCGTCGCCGCCACCCACGGCGCGATCGGGCTGGAAGGCGCGCGGGAACTGAAGATGGGGGCGGCATGAGCGCTTTCCTCTCCCTCATGACGCGCGACATGCGGCTCGCCGTGCGCGTCGGCGGCGGCGCGCTGATGGGCGCGCTGTTCTTCCTAACCGTTGTGGCAATGGTGCCCTTCGCGGTAGGGCCCGACCTGAAGCTCTTGGCGCGCATCGGTCCGGCCATCCTGTGGCTGGGCGCGCTGCTCGCAAGCCTGCTGGCGCTCGACCGGCTGTTCACGACGGACTACGAGGACGGCTCCCTCGACCTGCTGATGACCGGCTCCATGCCGCTTGAACTGGCGGTTTTCGCCAAGGGCATCGCGCATTGGCTGACCTCCGAACTGCCGCTGGTCGTCATCGCGCCGCTGCTCGGGCTTCTGCTCAATGTCGAGATGAGCAGCATGGGCGCGCTCATGCTGACGCTTCTCGCCGGCACGCCGGCGCTCACCTTCATCGGGGTGATCGGCGCCGCGCTTTCGGTGGCGCTGCGGCGCGGCGGCATATTGCTGGCGGTGCTGGTGCTGCCGCTGACCATTCCGGTGCTGATCTTCGGGGTGGCGGCGGCGGAGGCCGCGATCTCGGGCACGCGGCCTTTCGGCCCCGCTTTCACCATTCTTTGCGCGCTCAGCTTGATGAGTTTCGTGCTGGGGCCGATCGCCGCCGCCGCCGCGCTGCGCTACGGGCTGGAGTGAGCGCGATGCCGCAATTGCGCCGCCACACATTCCGTTCGTTCCCGCGCAAGCGGGAACCCAGAAGGCTCGGTCGATGCGGTGCTTTTAGCCCTGGGTCCCCGCTTTCGCGGGGACGAACGGTGAAGAATTTGCCCCTAGCCCATCGCAAGACTAGATAACCGCCATGGCCGTCATCGACCTCGCCAACCCGACGCGCTTTCTGAAACTCGTCGACCGCATCCTGCCCTGGCTGATCGCGGCGACGGTGATCCTGTTCGCGGTCGGACTTTATCGCGCGGTCAACGCGCCGGACGACTATCAGCAGGGCGCCACCGTCAAGATCATGTATCTGCACGTGCCGGCCGCCTGGCTCGGCATGATGGGCTGGGGCCTGATGAGCGTGGCCGCGCTCGGCACGCTGGTGTGGCGCCATCCGCTCGCCGACGTCGCCGGCAAGGCGGCGGCGCCGATCGGCGCGGCCTTCACCTTCATCTGCCTGGTCACCGGCTCGCTCTGGGGCCGTCCGACCTGGGGCACCTATTGGGTGTGGGACGCGCGGCTCACCTCGATGCTGGTGCTGCTCTTGCTCTATCTTGGCGTGATGGCGCTGTACTGGACCGCCGACGACCCCGGCCGCGGCTCGCGCGCGGCGGCGGTGATGGCGCTGGTCGGCGCGGTCAACCTGCCGATCATCAAGTTCTCGGTCGACTGGTGGAACACGTTGCACCAGGGCTCGTCGATCTTCCGCATCGGCGGCTCGACCATCGCGCCGTCGATCCTCACGCCGCTGATCGTCATGGCGCTCGCCTTCACGTTTCTGTTCTTCACGCTGCATCTCGCCGCCATGCGCAACGAGATCTTGCGCCGGCGCGTGCGCACCATGCGGCTGATGCAGGCGCAAGAGGTGACCGCATGACGATGACGTTCGCACAGGAAGCCGGCTTCATCGTCGCGGCTTACGCGGTGACCGCTTTCGTGGTCGCGGCGCTGATCGCCTGGGTGGTGCTCGACTATTCGGCGCAGCGCCGCGTTCTCGGCAATCTCGAGGAGCGCGGCCTTTCCCGCCGCGCGCGACAGGGCTCTTCATGAGCGCCGCAACAAGCGAAACGCCGAGCAAGACCCGGCGCAGCATTTTCGTTCTGCTGCCGCTCGTCGTGTTCGCGGCGCTGGCGATCCTGTTCTATGTCGGCCTGCACGAGGGCGACCCGTCGCTGTTGCCGTCGGCGCTGATCGGCAAGCCGATGCCGAAGACCGACCTGCCGCCGGTCGAGGGCCTGGTGCGCGACGGCAAGCCGGTGGCAGGCCTCGACGCGGCAACCTTCAAAGGCAAGGTGACGCTGGTGAACGTGTGGGCGTCGTGGTGCATTCCCTGCCGCGACGAGGTACCGTTTCTGGAGGCGCTGTCGAAAGACGACCGCTTTCAGCTGGTCGGCATCAATTACAAGGATGCGCCGGGCGACGCGCGCCGTTTCCTCGGCCGCTTCGGCAATCCTTACGCCGCCTGCGGCGCCGACCGCAGCGGGCGCGAGTCGATCAATTGGGGCGTTTATGGCGTGCCCGAGACCTATGTGATCGACCGCGACGGCCGCATCGCCTACAAGCTCGTGGGCCCGATCGACGCGGCCAATCTGCAAAGCAAGCTCGCGCCTGCGATCGAGAAGGCGCTGAAGCAGTAAGGCGCGCATCGCGCGCACACCCTTCCTTTACCGCGCCGCGCGGGTTGGCGGCATTCCAGTAAGGGTATTTTAAGGCCTGTGACGCAGGGTCGCGGCTTAACCTTCCGCAAGACTCTCGGCGAGGCATCCGGGCCATGAATGTCAGTCAGCTCGTGCGCAAGGGCCGTGCGACCTTCCTGCAATCGCGCGTCAGCCCGGTGTCGCGGCCGGCGCTCGTAGTGATGCTGGGGCTGGCGGCCACCGGCGTGGTCGCCGGACAAGTCAACGATTTCGGCTTTGCCTCGCTGCCCAACATCGTGCCCTATTTGCTCGGCATCGTGGCGGTCGACGCCACCAGCCAGTTCGCGCCGAAGACCAAGCTGGTCGAAGCGGTGCAGGTCTTCATCTACGGCGTGATGTTTCTGACGGTGATCAGCCTGGCCGGCGTGCTCGCCGCCTACGGCATGCAGCGCTTCGCGTTCCCGCTCGAGGACCACATCTCGAGAAGCGCCGACCTGGCGCTCGGCTTCCACTGGAACGCCTTCGCGCACTGGGTCGACCGGCACGCGCTCGTGCAAGCGGTCTTCCATACCGTCTACTACACCATCTCGGCGCAGATCGCCTTGACGCTCGGCGTGCTCGCCTTCGACCATAAACACCGCGAAGTGCGCGTCTATATCCTCGCCTTCGCCATCGCGTTCAGCACCACGATTTTCATTTCCGCCATGATGCCGGCGGGCGGCCCGATCGTCTTCGCCGACCGCGCGGCGTTTCACCTGTTGAAGTTCACCGGCGCGACGCCGATCGACCAGCTCATGCGCCTGCGCGAGGCGGGCCCGCTGATCCTGCGCGACGGGCCGGGCGGCATCGCGACGTTCCCCTCGTTCCACGCGACCATCGCAGTGCTGACGCCGCTCGCGCTGCGCAACTATCGGCGCATTTTCGTGGCGGTCCTCGTGCTCGACGTGCTGATGCTCGGCGCCACGCTGACCGAAGGCGCGCATTACTTCACCGACCTGCTGGCCGGCGGCGCCATGGCGTTCTACGGCTACTATCTGGCGCGTTATATCATCGGTTTAGAAGGCCGTGCGCGGGCGCCCGCCAATGAGCTCTATGCCGCCGCGCAGCAGCCGGTTTAGCCCGGCGGCTGGTCGCCGCGCGCGTAGCGGGTGATCAGCGGATATTGCGCCGCGCCGAACAGGAAGGTGAGCGGCACCACGCCGAACAGCTTGAAGCTCACCCAGACGTCGGTCGAGAAGTTGCGCCAGACGATCTCGTTGAGGATCGCCAGCACGAAGAAGAAAAGCGCCCAGCGCCAGGTGAGCTTGCGCCAGCCTTCATCGGTCAAGTCGAACAGCGTGTCGAACAGCAAGCCGAGGAAAGACTTGCCGAACAGCAGGCCGCCGAGCAGCGTGCCGCCGAACAAGACGTAGATGATGGTCGGCTTGAGCTTGATGAATTCGGCGTTGTGCAGGAACAGCGTGAGCCCGCCGAAGATCAGCACGATGATCGCGGTGACCAGCGGCATGGTCTCGATGCGCCGCGTCATGACATAGGCGACCGCAAGCGCGATCAGCACCGCCGCCATGAACGCGGCGGTGGCGACAAATATGCCGGCGCGCGCGTTGACGGCGAAGAACAGCACCAGCGGCCCGATGTCGAGCGTGAGCTTGAGGATGGGGTTGAGTTTTTGTTTTTCGGGCATGGGCGGCTTCTAGCGCGATCCTCTGAACTTGTCATTCCGGGGCCCGAGCGAAGCGAGGGAACCCGGAATCCAGGGCGATACGAAAAGCCCTGCCGTATTGCTCTGGATTCCAGGTTCGCGTGCTACGCACGCGCCCCGGAATGACGGGCTCCCACTACTCCTCCAACCCCACCACCGCGCGGGCGAAGTCGCGCGCGGTGAACGGCGCCAAATCATCGACGCCCTCGCCGACGCCGATGAAATGCACCGGCAGGCCGAACTTCGAGGCGATGGCAACGAGGATGCCGCCGCGCGCGGTGCCGTCGAGCTTGGTCATGACCAGGCCGGTCACACCGGCGATCTTGCCGAAAATCTCCACCTGCTGCAGCGCGTTCTGCCCGACGGTGGCGTCGAGCACCAAGAGCACCGCGTGCGGCGCCTCCGGCTCAACTTTACGCATCACGCGCACCATCTTTTCCAATTCGCCCATCAGCTCGGCGCGGTTCTGCAGGCGGCCGGCGGTGTCGACCAGCACGATCTCGGTGCTTTGACGCTTGGCCTCGGCGATCGCATCGAAGGCGAGGCTCGCCGCGTCGGCGCCCTGCTCGCGCGCCATGATCGACGCGCCGGTGCGCTCGGCCCAGATCTTGAGCTGGTCGATGGCGGCGGCGCGGAAGGTGTCGCCCGCCACCAGCATCACCGACTTGCCTTCTTTGCGGAAACGCGCGGCGAGCTTTCCGATGGTGGTGGTCTTGCCGGAACCGTTGACGCCGGCAACCAGCACAATGAAGGGCCGCGCGGTGATCTCCAGCGGCCTGGCGACCGGCTCCAGCGTCTTTTCGATCTCGGCCGCCAGCACGCCTTTCACCTCGTCGGGCGAGAGGTTGGGCGGATAGCGGCCCTCGCCGAAGTCGTCGACGATGCGGATGGCGAGTTCCTGGCCGAAATCGGCGCGCACCAGCTCGTCCTCCAGCGCATCCAGCGTCTCGGGATCGAGCCGGCGATTGGACACCAGCGCGGTGATCGAGGAACCGAGCGAGGACGAGGTGCGCCCGAGCCCGCCGCTCAGGCGCTTCCACCAGCCGCCGCTTTGCGCGGCCTCGCTTTCGGTCTCGGTGCTGTCGTCCATAATGCGTCCTTGGCGCGCTCGTGATACCCGTTCCTGCCCTATTTGGTAACTGAATATGACTCCGGAAGAGATGACCGCCCGGCTGCTTTACCGCGACGGGCTGATGCTGGTGATCGACAAGCCGGCCGGGCTGCCCGTGCATCGGGGGCCGAAGGGCGGCGAGGCGGTCGACGCCTATTTCGACGCGCTGCGCTTCGGCCTGCCGCGCGATCCGGCGCTGGCGCACCGGCTCGACAAGGATACCTCCGGCTGCCTGGTGCTCGGCCGCCACCGCAAGGCGCTTGCCGCTCTCGGCAAGCTGTTCAAGGACGGCAAGGTCGGCAAGCTCTACTGGGCGGTGGTGGAAGGCGGCCCGGACGCCGACGAAGGCCGCATCGACATCGCGCTGTCGAAGCTCGACGCAACGCGCGGCTGGTGGATGAAGCCGGATCCGCACGGGCTGCCGTCGGCGACGCTGTGGAAGGTGATGGGAAGCGCGAGCGCGCCACACGCTCTCTTCACCTCCCCCTGGAGGGGGGAGGTCGATCGCGCGCAGCGCGATCGGGAGGGGGTGAACCAGCCAGTATCGCCGCGCACCCCACCCCGCCCGCCTTCGGCGGGCGACCCTCCCCCTCCAGGGGAGGGTGAAAGAAAGATCACCTGGCTCGCTTTGCAGCCGCTCACCGGCCGCACGCATCAGCTGCGCGTGCATTGCGCCGAGATGGGCTGGCCGATCGTCGGCGATAGCATCTATGGCACGCAGACAAGTCTACGCGGTCTGCGCACGAATAACGCGCCGCGCGGGGGCGGTCCGCCGCTGCACCTGCATGCACGCGAGGTGACGGTGCCGATTTCCAAGAACAAGCCGCCGATCACGGTCACCGCGCCGGTGCCGGAACACATGCGGGAATTGCTAGCGCAGTGCGGGTGGAAAGATCAGTAAAGCTGCGCCTTGATGCGCGCCGGCAGTTCGCGGTCGTAAGTTTCGCCGCCGAGCTTGCCGTGGCTGATTTCGGCCAGGATGGCGCCGCTCGACGGCAGGCTCTTGCGGTCGACCTTGCTCGCCTCGTCCCACAGCTTGGAGCGCACGATCGCCTTGGCGCAGTGGTAGAAGGCGGTCTCGACATGCACCAGCAGGACGCTGCGCGGCAGCTTGCCATTGATGGCGAAGCCTTGCAGCAGGTCGGGATCGACCGAGATGGCATGCTCGGCCGTTCACCCGCAGCGTTTCGCCGACGCCGGGGATGAGGAACAGCAGCGCGATGCGCGGATCGCGCACGATGTTGCGGAAGCCGTCGATGCGGTTGTTGCCCGGCCGGTCGGGGATGGCGATGGTCTTGTCGTCGAGCACATGCACGAAGCCGGCGGGGTCGCCCTTCGGCGAGCAGTCGAGCCCGTCCGGCCCGCAGGTCGCGATGGCGACGAAGGGCGCGGCCGCGACCAGCTTGCGATAATTCGCATCGATATGGTCGATTTCCTTGGCGACCGCCGGCCCTTGCGCATGGCCGTAATGGGCCTCGAGCTGCTCGACCGTGGTCAACAGATGATCGCTCATACGAAAGCCTTCCTAGGCCGCCAGCAGTTGCCGCCCGTCGTGATCCGCGACGGTGAGTTCGAGCAGCGCGCCGGGCGCGACCGGCGCATTGAGGCGCACGGCCACGAATTGCTCGGTGCGGCCGAGCGCGGCGCTTTCCGCCAGCACAAGGCGGCGGGCGCCGACTTCGCGCGCCAGATGCGCGCGCAGTGCAGCCTCGCCTTTTTCACGCAAGATGCGGGCGCGCTCCTTGACGATGTCGCGCGGGACTAAAGGCATGCGCGCGGCCGGCGTGCCAGGGCGCGGCGAGAACGGGAAGACGTGCAGTTGCGTCAGTCCGCAGGCGTCGACCAGGTCGAGCGAGCGTTCGAACATGTCGTCGGTCTCGGTCGGAAAGCCGGCGATGATGTCGGCGCCGAAGGCGACGTCGGGGCGCAAGCTGCGCACCTGACTACAGAAAGCAATCGCGTCGGCGCGGCTGTGCCGCCGCTTCATGCGCTTGAGGATCAGATCGTCGCCGGCCTGCAGCGACAGATGCAGATGCGGCATCAGGCGCGGCTCGTTCGCCAGCGCGTCGAGCAGGTCGCGGTCGGCTTCCACCGAGTCGATCGACGACAGCCGCAACCGCGCCAGCTCCGGCACCTCGCGCAGAATCCGCTTCACCAGCGCGCCGAGGCGCGCCTCGCCGTCGCGGTAGCTGGTGATGTCGACGCCGGTGAGCACGACCTCGCGGTAGCCGTTGTCGGCGAGGCGGCGCACCTGTGCGACCACGTCGCCCACGGCCAACGAGCGCGAATTGCCGCGGCCGAACGGGATGATGCAGAAGGTGCAGCGGTGGTCGCAGCCGTTCTGCACCTGCACGAAGGCGCGCGTGCGGCCTTCGAGCGAGTCCACCGCGTGCGGGCGCATCCGCGTCACCGCCATGATGTCGGCGACCGCGACTTTCTCATTTGCCTGCCAAAGCCTTGCGTCGAGCTTTTCCTCGTTGCCGGCGACGCGCGTCACTTCCGGCATGGCGGCGAACAACTCCGGCTGGGCCTGCGCCGCGCAGCCGGTCACCACGATGCGTGCGCCGGGGCGCTCGCGCCTCATGCGGCGAATGCTCTGCTTGGCCTGCCGCACCGCCTCCGCCGTCACCGCGCAGGTATTGACCACCACGGCATCGCGCGCGCCGGCGCGCGCCGCCTCGCGCTTGATGATTTCCAACTCGTAGGTGTTGAGCCGGCAGCCGAAGGTGACGACGTCGACGGTCATATTTCCGAGCTACTCTACTGCTGTCATTCCGGGTTCGCGGCCTTCGGCCGCGCCCCGGAATGACAAGGTCATTATGGCACGCTCGCCTTAGCAAACAACGCCGCATCGAACGTTCCCGCAAATTCGAATTCCACCGGGCCGGTCATCAGCACGTGATCGTCCTCGCGCCATTCGATCGTGAGCTCGCCGCCCGGCAGCGTCACGCGCGCCTTGCGGTCCGCACGCTTGAGCCGCGCCGCCGCGACAAGCGCAGCGCAAGCGGCCGAGCCGCAGGCCTTGGTCAGGCCGGCGCCGCGCTCCCAGGTCCTGATCACGATGTGGTCGCGCGCAACGATATGCGCCAGCGTGATGTTGGCGCGCTCGGGAAAGATCGGATGGTTCTCCAACAGCGGGCCGAAGCGCGCGAGGTCGTAGGCGTTCACGTCGTCCACCCAGAAGATGGCGTGCGGATTGCCCATGTTCACCGCCGAGGGCGTGTGCAGCACCGGCTTGTCGATCGGTCCGACCTGCAATTCAATGCCGCGCGTGTCGCGGATTTCCTCGGCGAGCGGTATCTCGTTCCATTTGAAACGCGGCGCGCCCATGTCGACGGTGAACAGGCCGCCGTTCTTCCAGCAATTGATGATGCCCGCGGTGGTCTCGAACGTGAGCGCGTCCTTGCCGCTTTGCTTCGCCACCTGGTCGGCGACGCAGCGCATGCCGTTGCCGCAGGCGCCGGCTTCCGATCCGTCGCTGTTGTAGATGCGGATGAAGCCGTCGGTGCCGGGAGTGCGCGGCGGATAGATCGCCATCAGCTGATCGTAGGGCACCGCGCCGGGCGCCGCCGCCGCGCGCGCCTCCTCGGGCGTAATCTTGGCGGGCCGATCGCGCAGGTCGACCACGACGATCTCGTTGCCGACGCCGTTCATTTTCACGAAGCTATGGTTGGCGAGCGCGCCCATTCGATCCGCCGATACCGTCCTGCCGGGGTTTCGCCCGATTTATATGGTGAAAATGCGCGGATTGGCCAGAGGCCTTGTCGAACGTCCGGTCGGATGAAATAGATCGCAGCCGGGTAAGGATGCGCCAGGAAACAGCCATGCATCGAAAAGTCACCCACCGTTTATGGACCGCAATCCTCGCAATCGCGCTGGCAGCCGCCCTGCCGCTCGCCGCGCGCGCGCTCGACCGGCTGGTCACCGTCACCGGCCAGGCCTCGATCCACGTGGCGCCGGACAGCGCGGCGATCCGCATCGGCGTTTCCAGCCAAGGCAAGACCGCGCGCGAGGCGAGCGACGTCAACGCCAGGAAGATGACCGCGGTGATCAAGGCGATCGAGGCGAGCGGCGTCGCCGAGCACGACATCCAGACCTCGCAGCTTTCGCTGCAGCCGCAATACGATTCCAAGGGCGGCGCCAACCGCCTGCTCGGCTTCCAGGTGACCAACCAGCTCACGGTCAGGATTCGCGACATCTGCCGGCTGCCGGCGCTGCTCGACCGCGCCATCGCGGCGGGCGCCAACGAAATGTCCGGCATCGAGTTCGTGGTGTCGGGGCGCTCCAAGCTGCTCGACCGGGCGCGCGACGACGCCATCGCCGACGCGCGCCGCAAGGCCGCGCTCTACGCCAAGGCGGCAGGCGCCAAGCTCGGCCGCGTGGTGTCGATCGCCGAGGAGGGCGCGCCGACGCCGCCGCACCCCTTCACCGCCATGCGCGCCGGTGCCGGCGCGGTCCCGGTCGCTCCCGGCGAACAGACGCTCAGGGCGCGGGTGACGGTGAGCTTCGAGTTGGGGCAGTAGCTATCGGTCATTCCGGGACGGCCCCAACGGGTCCGCGCGAAGCGCGGCCCGATGGGGCCGGGCCCGGAATCCAGGGGCCCAAAGGCCATTCATTGCCGTTTCGCCCTGGATTCCGGGCCCGCCGCTTCGCGGCGTCCCGGAATGACGCCGTAGGTTGACTTCCCCCCACCCCATCCCTAGTTTCCGGCCGTCTTCGCTTAAGACGTGAAATTCCAGGTTCCGCCGCCCGGTCCTTTGAGAGGCCGGAGGCCCCCGCCCGACAGCGCGATGCGCCCTCGGGCGTTAAGCCGTTTGCGGCCCTTTCTTCACCTCTCCCCTGCGGGGAGAGGTCGATCCGAAGGCGAAGCCTGAGGATCGGGTGAGGGGGTCGGACCGTAGAGAGGGCTTAACCCCTCACCCGGATCGCTTTCGCGATCCGACCTCTCCCACCGAACTCGGGCTTGCCCGAGTTCGGCATTAAACGGTGGTCGAAGTCGGAAACATCCGACTTCGACTGGGAGAGGTGAAGGAAGCAAGGAAATGTTCGACTCACTGTCGGAAAAGCTGGGCGGCATTCTCGACCGCCTCACGCGGCGCGGCGCGCTGACGGAAGAAGACGTCGACGCCGCCCTGCGCGAGGTGCGGCGCGCGCTCCTGGAAGCCGACGTGTCGCTCGACGTGGCGCGCGCCTTCACCGCCGAGGTGAAGAAGCACGCGGTCGGCGTCGAGGTGATGAAGTCGGTCACGCCGGGCCAGATGGTCGTCAAGATCGTGCACGACCAGCTGGTGCAGACGCTCGGCACCGAGGGCCAATCGATCGATCTCAACGCGGCGCCGCCGGTCGCCATCATGATGGTCGGCCTGCAGGGCTCCGGCAAAACCACCACCACCGCCAAGGTCGCCAAGCGGCTCGCCGATCGCCGCCGCCAGAAGGTGCTGATGGCCTCGCTCGACACGCGCCGCCCGGCCGCCATGGAGCAGCTCGCGGTGCTCGGCCGCGACGCGGGTATCGACACGCTGCCGATCGTCGAAGGCCAGACGCCGCCGCAGATCGCCAAGCGCGCGCTCGAGGCCGCGCGGCTCGGCGGCTACGACGTGGTGCTGCTCGACACCGCCGGCCGCACCACGCTCGACGACGAGATGATGAGCGAGGCGGCGCAAGTGAAGCAGGCCGCCAATCCGCACGAAGTGCTGCTGGTGGCGGACGCGCTTACCGGCCAGGACGCGGTCAATCTGGCGCGCGCCTTCGACGAGCGCGTGGGCTTAACCGGCATCGTGCTCACGCGCGTCGACGGCGACGGCCGCGGCGGCGCGGCGCTTTCCATGCGCGCGGTTACGGCTAAGCCGATCAAGCTGATCGGCACCGGCGAGCGGCTCGACGCGCTGGAGGAGTTCGAGCCCTCGCGCATCGCAGGGCGCATCCTCGGCATGGGCGACGTGGTCGCGCTGGTGGAGAAGGCCGCCGAGCACATCGACCAGGAAAAGGCGCTGCGCGCCGCCGAGAAGATGCGCAAGGGCGCTTTCGATCTCGGCGACCTGCGCGAACAGCTCCAGCAGATGCAGAAGATGGGCGGCATGAGCGGGCTGATGGGCCTGTTGCCCGGCATCGCCAAGATGAAGAACCAGATCGCCAACGCCAATATCGACGAGACCGTGATCAAGCGGCAAATGGCGATCATCGACTCGATGACGCCGCGCGAGCGCCGCAACCCGGACATCCTCAAGCACAGCCGCAAGAAGCGCATCGCCGCCGGCTCCGGCACCAAGGCGGAAGACATCAACAAGCTTTTGAAGATGCACCGCACCATGGCCGACATGATGAAGGCCATGGGCAAAGGTGCGGGATTGGGCAAGCGCGGCGCGCTCGGCGGCCTCGGTCAGATGCTTGGGCTAGGCGGCGGCGCCATGCCGTCGCCGGAAGAGATGCAGAAGCTCGCCGAAAAGATGCCGGGCGGGCTTGGCGGCGGCGGCCTGCCGCCGAATATGCCGGGCCTGCCGCCCACCATGCCGGGCCTGCCGGGACTGGGAAAGTTTCCCGGACTGCCGGGCCTGCCCGGCCAGGGGAAGAAAAAATGAATTACGCCCTTCCGCACGAACGCTTTGCCACGCGGCTGTCGCTGACGCCGGAGGCGGTGAGCGCCTTCGCCCACGCCGTCGGCGACGAGAACCCGCTGCATCACGATGCCGATTTGGCCGCCCGCTCGCGTTTCAAGCGTCTCTTCGCCAGCGGCGCGCAAACCACCGGGCATCTGATGGCATTGACCGCCGCGCATTTCGCCAAGCGCGGCGCGATGGTGGGTCTCGAATTCTGGTTTCGCTTCAACAAGCCGGTCTACGCCGACGAGACGATCGATCTCGAATGGCTGGTCATTTCGGTCAAGCCGACAACGCGGCGCGACGGCGAAATCGTCGATCTGCGCGGCCGGTTGCGCAACGAACGCGGCGAAACCGCGGTCGGCGCCAAAGGCCGCGTCCTCGTATCCGAACGTTTTTGAAACTCACAGGATCGTCAGAAAGGAAGAACTGAGATGTCTCTCGTCATCCGCATGGCCCGCGCCGGAACCAAGAAGCGGCCGTTCTATCACATCGTCATCGCCGACTCGCGCTTTCCGCGCGACGGCCGCTTCATCGAGCGCATCGGCTATTTCAATCCGCTGCTACCGAAGGACAAGGAAGAGCGGCTCAAGCTCGATCTCGACAAGGCCAAGGACTGGATGAAGAAGGGCGCGCAGCCCTCCGACCGCGTGATGCGCTTCCTCGACGCCGCCGGCGTCGCCAAGCGCAGCCCCCGCAACAATCCGCAAAAGGCGGTTCCGCGCAAGGAACGCAAGGCGCAGGCCGAGGAGGCCGCCAAGGCCGCTTCCGCGCCGCCGGCTGCCGCAGCGGCGCCCGCCGCCGAAGCACCGGCGGCGAGTTGATCGCCTTGGCTTGATATGTTGCACCGAACTCGCTGCGAGCACGGCTTACCCTCTCCCCTCGGGGGAGAGGGTGGTCGAGGGAGCGTAGCGACCGAGACCGGGTGAGGGGGATCGTGCCGCGCAAGAAGAGCGACGCCCTATCCCCCTCACCCGCCTCGCCGCCTGCGGCGGCTCGGCACCCTCTCCCCCAAGGGGAGAGGGAAAGAAAAGTCCGCGTCGCGCGCATTGGGGCCGCGCACGGCGTGCGCGGCGAAGTCAAGCTGTGGCCGTTCACGCAGGAGCCGCTGGCGGTCGCCAATTACGGACCGCTGACAACGGAAGACGGCGCGCGCAGCTTCGAGATCGAAAGCCTGCGCCCGGCCAAGGATCACCTGGTCGCCCGGCTTGTCGGCGTCGACACCCGCGAGGCGGCGCAGATGCTGACCAACACCGATCTGTTCGTGCCGCGCGAGCGGCTGCCGGCGATCGAGGAGGAAGACACCTTCTACCACGCCGACCTGGTCGGCTGCGCGGCGGTGACGCCGGATGGCGGGAGTATCGGCACGGTGAGCGCGCTGCATAATTTCGGCGCCGGCGACATTATCGAGATCGCGCCGGAAGGCGGCGGTCCTACGCTGATGCTGCCGTTCACCGAGGCGACCGTGCCGGAGATCGATCTCGACACCAAGCGCATCGTGGTGGTGGTGCCGGCGGCCACCGAAGCGAAAGAGTGACGTCATGTGGCGCGCGAGCGTGCTCACCATCTTCCCGGACATGTTCCCCGGCCCGCTGGCCGTAAGCTTGGCCGGCAAGGCGCTTCACGCCGGCATTTGGTCGCTCGACACCCATGACATCCGCCATGCTGCCACCGACAAGCACCGCACCGTCGACGATACGCCGGCGGGCGGCGGGCCTGGCATGGTGATGAAGGCCGACGTGCTCGCGCGCGCGCTCGATGCCGTGCCGCACGACGCGCGCCCGCGCCTGCTGATGAGCCCGCGCGGCGCGCCGCTCACGCAAAGCCGCGTGGCCGAGTTGGCGCGCGGACAGGGGGCGGTGATCGTCTGCGCGCGCTTCGAAGGCGTCGACGAGCGGCTCATTCAGACACGCAATTTGGAGGAGGTCTCGCTCGGCGACTTCGTCCTGTCCGGCGGCGAGATCGCGGCGCTGGCGCTGATCGACGCCTGCGTGCGGCTGATCCCCGGCGTCATGGGCAAGGAGGCCTCCGCCGCCGAGGAAAGCTTCGCCGACGGGCTGCTCGAATATCCGCAATACACGCGGCCGCCGGTGTTCGAGGGCTTGCCCATCCCGGAGGTGCTGATCTCCGGCGACCACGCCAAGGTCGCCGCCTGGCGCCGGGCGGAGGCCGAACGGCTGACCAGGGAACGCCGGCCCGACCTTTGGGAGGCCTATCGGCCAAGGAAAACGCCCAAAAAAGGCCCCAAAACCGGGGCGTGACAAGGCTCAGGCTTTGTATTACAAGCCCGCCGACCCATTCAGACCGGACTTGTCAGGACCCGCGCGCCGGATGCTGGCGCTGCCGACGGAGCTACGCCCATGAACCTCATCCAACAGCTCGAAAAAGAGCAGGTCGAGAAGCTCTCGGCCGGTAAGGAAATCCCCGATTTCGGCCCGGGCGACACCGTGTCGGTCAACGTGAAAGTGGTGGAAGGCGAGCGCAGCCGCGTGCAGGCCTATGAGGGTGTGTGCATCGGCCGTTCCGGCCGCGGGCTGCATGAGAACTTCACCGTGCGCAAGATCTCCTACGGCGAGGGCGTAGAGCGCGTGTTCCCGCTCTATTCGCCGATGATCGACTCGATCAAGGTGGTGCGTCGCGGCAAGGTGCGCCGCGCGAAGCTGTATTACCTGCGCGGCTTGCGCGGCAAGAAGGCGCGCATCGCCGAGGCGAGCGGGCCGGTGGGCGAGGAAGCCGCGGCCGGGGCCAAGGCGGAGTAAGCCGCCCCGTCTTCTCCGATTTGCGCGATCCTCTCTGCGTCATGCCCGGGCTTGTCCCGGGCATCTACGTCTTGGGCGGCGCAGCAAGGCGTGGATGGCCGGGCCAAGCCCGGCCATGACGAGTCACTCAATCAACCAATGGCGTCCGCGTTGTCGCTGCCGGCACGACAGGCTATATAACGGCCATGATTTCCAAGGCCCGACGCATCGTTCTCGCCGACCACGCCCGCCTGCCCTGGCGCTTCTTCGGGCGGCTGATGGCGTGTGTGCAAGCGCGCCTTTGAGCGGCCGCCCGCCGGCAACGCCGGCCCGTGCGAGCCCTTCACTCAATCACCCGAACAAGGCCATCCGTGTCATGAAACCGCGTACGCTCTACGACAAAATCTGGGACGACCATCTGGTTGACGAACAGCCGGACGGCACCTGCCTCATCTATATCGACCGCCATCTGGTGCACGAGGTCACCAGCCCGCAGGCCTTCGAGGGCCTGCGTCAGGCCGGGCGCAAGGTGCACGCGCCCGAGAAGACGCTGGCCGTCGTCGACCACAATGTGCCGACGCACGACCGCAAGCACACGCCCAATCCCGATCCGGAAAGCGTCGCGCAGATCGAAGCGCTCGACAAGAACGCCAAGGAATTCGGCATCGAGTATTACGACGAGTTCGACAAGCGTCAGGGCATCGTCCACATCATCGGACCCGAGCAGGGCTTCACGCTGCCCGGCACCACGATCGTGTGCGGCGACAGCCACACCGCCACGCACGGCGCCTTCGGCGCGCTCGCCTACGGCATCGGCACCTCGGAAGTCGAGCACGTCTTGGCGACGCAGACGCTGATCCAGTCGAAGTCGAAGAACATGCGCGCGGTGGTCGAGGGTAAATTGCCGAACGGCGTCACCGCCAAGGACATCATCCTCGCCATCATCGGGGAAATCGGCACCGCCGGCGGCACCGGCTACGCGCTGGAATATGCCGGCGAGGCGATTCAAGGGCTGTCGATGGAAGGCCGCATGACGGTCTGCAACATGTCGGTGGAAGGCGGCGCCAAAGCCGGCTTCATCGCCCCCGACCAGAAGACCTACGACTATCTCAAGGACAAGCCGAAGGCGCCCAAGGGCAAGGCCTGGGACGCGGCCATGCGTTACTGGGAGACGCTGGCCTCAGATGACGGCGCACATTTCGACCACGAGATCAGGCTGCACGCCGCCGAGCTGCCGCCGCTGGTGACCTGGGGCACCAGCCCGGAGCAGGTTGCCTCGATCGGCGGCCGCGTGCCGGTGGCCTCGGATATCATGGACGAACACAAGCGCCATGCCGCCGAACGCTCGCTCGCCTATATGGGCCTCAAGGGCGGCGAGAAGATCACCGACATCAAAATCGACCGTGTGTTCATCGGCTCCTGCACCAATGCGCGCATCGAGGACCTGCGCGAGGTCGCGCGCGTTGTCGGCGGCAACACCGTCAACGGCAACGTCAACGCCATGATCGTGCCCGGCTCCGGCCTGGTGAAGGAGCAGGCGGAAGCCGAAGGCCTCGACAAGATCTTCAAGGCCGCCGGCTTCGATTGGCGCGAGCCGGGCTGCTCGATGTGCCTCGCCATGAACCCGGACAAGCTCTCGCCCGGCGAGCGCTGCGCCTCGACCTCGAACCGCAACTTCGAAGGCCGCCAGGGCCACAAGGGCCGCACGCACCTTGTGTCGCCGGCCATGGCGGCGGCGGCGGCGATCGCCGGCCACTTCGTGGACGTGCGGGAGTGGAAGTGACCGCTCGCTTCAACGCCTGAATCAAAAGGCCCGCCGCATTGGCGGGCCTTTCGTTTGAGCACATGCTTTCAGTAGCATTGCCGCACGTTGCGCCAGACCCAGCGCCCGCCGCTCCACACGCGCACCTGCACCCACTCGCAATCGGGCGGTGGCGGCGGCGCGCCGTAGTAGTAGGGATCGTCGTCATAGGGGTCGGCGTAATAGGGCGGCGCGTAAGGGTAAGGATCGCCGTAATAGCCGGGGCCGACGCCGAAAGTGATTCCGGGCCCGCGCCAGCCGCCGCGGTAATGACCATGGTAGCTGCCGTGATAGTTGCCGTGGTGGCTGCCGCCGTGGTGATGCTGCGCAAGTGCGGCAACAGGCGCCGCGACAAAACTCGCGGCCAGCGCCAGCGCCGCCAACACGTTCAAGTGCTTCGACATCGCTGCTCCTTCCGATGCCGCCCCAGTCGCAAAAAATTGTAGCCGAAAAATATTCCGGTCCGTTACTGCCACCAGCAGCGTGTCTGCGGCGTGATCACGGCCTGGCCGTTCGGCCAGATTTGTTTCGCCAGCCAGAACTTGCAATGCCGCTTGGCGTTGGGGCCGGGGTAGGTCTGGCGCGGATGCACGACGATGCGCGGGCGCGATTGCGCGGTGTATTCGCGGGTGGTTGGACGCTCGGTAGCTGCCTGCGCCGAAAGACCGGCCAGCAAAATGCCGGCCAGCATTGCCGCGCCCACGGCTAACACGATCCTCGACATGCCCCGCTCCGTCCGCTCTCGGCCCACCACGGGGACAAACCTAGCACCGTCAGCGGTCGTTCCAAGAGCGCTGCTGGTCGAAATAGCTCGCGCGCGATGCGCCGGCCCGGTAGTAGCGCGTCTGGGTGGCGCTGCCGTAGGCTTGCGAACCGCTGGCGCGCCCGTAGCTGTAGGTGCCTCGGTTGGGGCTATGGCTGCGGTAGCTGTCCGGGCTGCCGCTGTAGCTGTAGAGCACCTGCCCCGGCTTATCGTGGCAGGTGAACATTTCGGCCGATGCCGGCGCCGCGACGGCCAGAGAGAGTGCCAGCGCGCCGGCCAGAACGACCAAGCCCTTATCGATACGCATAGGGGCCTCTTTACGTATTTCCCTTACATGCCAATGGTTAACATGGTTAACGCGATCTTACCAGTCGTTTCGGGCGCCCTCCCTGGCGGGAGCCGGAACAGGCCATAAATAACCGACATGAAAGGCCCTTTTGACCATCTGGGCGCCGGCCGGGACCCCTCCCCCGCCGAATTTGAGGCCCTGGCAGCCAAGTCCTACGCTGGGCTGCCGGAGGATTTCCGCAAGCTTTGCGAAGACCTGGTGATCCGGGTGGACGATTTCCCCACGCCGGAGGTGGTCGCCCACATGGGCGTCGGCAGCCGCTACAACCTGCTCGGGCTGTTCCAGGGCATCGGGGTGCCGTTCCGGCCGGACGTGACCGGACTGATGCCCAACATGATCTGGCTCTACCGCCGGCCGATCCTGGCCTATTGGGCCGACCACCCGGAAGACAGTCTCGGCGCGATCGTCAGCCATGTGCTGGTGCACGAGATCGGCCACCATTTCGGTTTTTCCGACGCCGACATGGAGGCGATCGAGGCAGCTGCGGACTAGCTCCGTTGGATCAGCACACAGAATGGAAGCGATCAGCAGCGTGCGTTTGACCGCCACCGGCGCGCGGCCGATAGTTGCGTCCGCAGCCGTTAGAGAAAGGGGCCGCCGATGATCGTCACCGTTTTTCGTTCGCGCCTGATGCCGGGCCTGCAAGACGACTACGTGGCGCTGGTCGAGCGGATGGTCGAGATCGCGGCCGGCATGCCCGGCTACAAATCCCACAAAGGCTTTTTCGCCGAGGACGGCGAGCGCTGCACCATCGTGGAGTTCGAGTCGGAGGAAGCCCAGCGCGCCTGGCGCATGCATCCCGAGCACCGCGAAGCCCAGCGCGACGGCCGCGAGACGTATTATGAAAGCTACAGCCTGCAGATTTGCGAGCTGAAGCGGGAATCCAAATTCGAGCGCAAGGCGGACCGCGCGGCGGCGGAATAACGCTTATCGCCGGGCGGGCCGCCTATTGACCCGACCGGCGCAACGCTTATGAAAAGGGCGTCCGGCCGGGAGTATCGGGAACCATGCAGAAATTCACCACCCTCGAAGGCGTCGCCGCCCCTCTGCGCATGATCAATGTCGACACCGACATGGTCATCCCCAAGCAGTACCTGAAGACCATCAAGCGCACCGGCCTCGGCAAGGGCCTGTTCTCCGAGATGCGCTACAAGGACGACGGCTCCGAGAACCCGGATTTCGTGCTCAACAAGCCGGCCTATCGCAACGCCAAGATTCTCGTGGCCGACGACAATTTCGGCTGCGGCTCCTCGCGCGAGCACGCGCCCTGGGCGCTGATGGATTTCGGCATTCGCTGCGTGATCTCCACTTCGTTCGGCGACATCTTCTACAACAACTGCTTCAAGAACGGCATTCTGCCGATCCGTGTCTCGCCGGAAGACCTGGAGAAACTGTTCGAGGACGCCGAACGCGGCGCCAATGCCACGCTGTCGATCGATCTCGAGAAACAGGAAATCCGCGGCCCCGACGGCGGCGTGGTCAAGTTCCAGGTCGACGCGTTTCGCAAGCATTGCCTGCTCAACGGGCTCGACGATATCGGACTGACCAAGCAGAAGGCCGACCAGATCGCGACCTATGAGAAGAAGGTCGCCGAGCAGCGCCCCTGGGCGTGAGCGCCTTCTCTCGAATCGTCATGCCGGGACGGTGCGCATAAGCGCGTTTACGTGCATCATTGACGCACTGTGCGCCGGACCGGGAATCCACATTTCGCAACGGCACTATGGATTCCGGGTTCGCGGCCTTTCGGCCGCACCCCAGGAATGACCGAAAGGATTCATCAGTTTCCGATGCCCGGCCGATAGCCCGACGGCGTGAGCACGGCGGCAGCCTCGCGCCGGCGCGGCCCGCCGCCGCGGGCATGCCGCGCACGCTTGGCCGATTGCGTTACCGGTTGCGTCTTATGGTGCGCAACTTGCACCGGCGAGCGCGCCTGCGCCATGCAGAACGCATCGACCGCATCGACCACCGCCGCGCCGATCAGCTGCTGGCGCGCGGGCGTCGCCATAACCAATTCCTCGTCGCGGTTGACGATCGAGCCCGCCTCCAACAGCGCCGCCGGCATGCGGCTCTTCTTCAGCACAAACAAAGTGTCGTAGCGATAGACGCCGCCCTTGTCGTCCAGGAGCTTGTGCCGGTTATGCCCCATGAAGGCTTCGGTATAGTGCGGCGTATAACCGAGCCCGCGCGCGCGCAGCCGGTCGCCGAGCATGCTGCCGAACGCCAGGCTGGCTTTCGGCTCGCCATTGTCGTCGGACACGAAGATCGAATAGCCCTTGAACTCATCGTTGTAGACGTGCGGCGCGCCGTCGAATTCCCAATGCTTATAGAATTTGTCCGGCACCGAATCGTGATGGATCGACAACAAAAGGTCCGCCGACAGCCGGTTGGCACGCGCCATGCGCAAATAGAGCGTGCGCTTGGCGTTGCCGCCGGTAACCATCAGCACGGTCTCATCGAAGCCGGCATCGATCAACGCGCGGTCGATCTCTTTGGCGAGCCGCAGATTGAAGCCGTATTCGCTCTTGCCGCGCGCGCTGATGGCGCCGGGCGCGTCGGCGCTGTGGCCGACATCGAGCACCACGCGAAAATGCCCGCGGTCGCATTTCGGCGCCGGCTTGGGCAGCGGGATGTCGGAAGCGGCGCGCGCCGCGCCGGGCGCGAGCAACGCCAAAGCGGCGGCCAGCGCCGCCGCCACGAAGGCCCCCGAACAGGCTTTGCCCCAAGCCCCGATCATGCCGGAACCATAGCACGTTCGGCGGGCGACAGGGTCCTTCTGTGGAGGGCCCCAAGCGGTCCTATTCGGCCCTAACCGGTCCCGCTTTAGGCGCGCGCCGGCTGCGCCGCCATTTCGCCCTCGACCAGCACGACCTCGTAGAAATCCGAATCGACGTTCTGAATCAGCTCGCTGAAGCGCGCCGCATGTGCGGCAAAGCCGGGCGCACGCCGCGAAATTTCGAACTGCGTGCCGTTGGCCCACTGCACGTAGTTCACCACGTGCCGCTTGTCCTTGCTGGAATGCAGGCTGAGCGAAACGAAGCCGGGCTGCTTCGCCATGAACCGCGCGCGCACGGTCATCAGCGCGATGAGCTCGGCCTGGTTTGCCGGATCGACTTCGACCGCGGTGATATGGGTTACCAGTTTCCTGCCAAGACGGATTTCTGGCATGGCGTGCTCCTTCGCCCCAACACAGCACGAAGAACGCAACATGCCGTCTCGCCGTTCGATGCAATTCGGTTCAAATGCGCGACGAAGTTAACGCGACGCAGCGATTACCTCTGCAATCGTAACCGTCCGCCGCGCCATTTCGGCATGCAGGCGCTCGACCATGCGGCCCTCGACCGCCACCACGCCCTTGCCCTTGTTCTCCGGCCGGTCGAACACGGCGATGATGCTGCGCGCCTGCTCGACTTCCTCCGGCGACGGAGAAAAGGCGTGGTTGCAGGGCTCGATCTGGCTCGGGTGGATCAGCGTCTTGCCGTCGAAGCCGAGCTCGGCGCCGTGCGCGCATTCCATGGCGAAGCCGTCCGAATTGGCGAGGTCGTTATAGACGCCGTCGAGGATGTCGACGCCGTAAATACGCGCGGCGGCGACGCACATCGAAAGCCAGGCCAGCATGGGCGCGCGCCCGGGCACCAGCCGCGCGCGCGTGTCCTTGGCGAGGTCGTTGGTGCCCATGATCAGGCCGGTCAGGCGCGATTCCGAATCCTTCGCCTTGGCCGCGATCGACAGGATGTTGAAGATGGCGAGCGGCGTTTCGATCATCGCCCAGATGCGTGTCTTGTGGTCGGTGCCCATGTCGAGCAGGCGCTGGCCGACCAATTCGAGCGCCTCCGGGCTCTGCACCTTCGGCACCAGGATCGCGTCGGGCGCGGCGTGGGCGGCGGCCGTGAGGTCGTCGGTGTGCCAGGGCGTGTCGATGCCGTTGACGCGAATGAACACTTCGCGTGTGCCGAAGCCGCCGGCTTTCACCGCGGCGCAGACCTGATCGCGCGCGGCCTCCTTGGCATCGGGCGCGACCGAATCTTCCAGATCGAGAATGATGCCGTCGGCGGCCAGGGTCTTCGCCTTCTCCAGCGCGCGGGCGTTAGAGCCGGGCATGTAGAGCACGCTGCGGCGCGGGCGGATGGTCATGGCTGGAAATCCTGCTCTGGGCTTCAGTGGCTGCTGCTTCCCCGCTCGTCCCCGCGAAAGCGGGGACCCAGGGCGACAATCCGCTCACTTGCCTCTTTCCTTGGATTCCCGCTTACGCGGGAATGAGCGGAGCTTGGCTCGATGCCGTAGTGTCTAATCTACCGTCCGAACCTTGCCCATGCCACTGTCGGCGCGATGGGCGGTGTTGCAGACGATGTATGGCTGGCCGGCGTAGACGGCTGTCCGGCCGGTTGGATCGCAGCCTTCGTGCGGGCGGCGAAGGCGCCGTAGCGGTATGCAAGCGCTTCGCCGATGTGCTGGCGGCGCCGCAGGCGCCCGTCATCGTGGCGGTGGACATGCCGATCGGCCTGCCCGAGCGCTCGGGCCGCGGAGGGCGCGCAGCCGAGAACGCGGTGCGGCCGCTGCTGGGCGCGCGGCAGTCCTCGGTATTCTCGGTGCCGGCGCGCGCGGCGATTGAAGCCACAGACTATGCGGCGGCCTGCCGCGCGGCGCTGGCGACGTCCGAGCCGCCGCGCAAAGTGTCGAAGCAGTTGTTCAACATCGCGCCCAAGATCCGCGAGGTGGATGGCGTGCTGCGCGCCGCCACGCCTTCGCTCGCCGGCCGCGTGTTCGAGGTGCATCCGGAATTGGCGTTCTGGCGGCTCAACGGCGAGCGCGCGCTTGCCGAACCGAAAAAGGTGAAGAGCCGGCCCTATCCGCCGGGCCTCGCGCTGCGCCGCGACCTGCTGCGCAAAGCCGGACTTCCGGCGGAACTGATCGACGCCGCGCGATGCTCGCGGCTTGCCAATGGCAATCTGGGCGTGAGGCTTGCCAAAACCGTCATTGCCGGGCTTGACCCGGCAATCCCGCTTGGGCAGGCAGAGCGCAATGCTAAGCGAGATGGCCGGGACGAGCCCGGCCATGACAACCCCGTGGTGACACCGATGACCTTCCCGCAACGCCTGATCGACGGCTACAGCGCCTTCCTTTCCGAGCGGCTGCCGCACGAGCAAAGCCGGTTCCGCGAGCTGGCGGAAAAAGGCCAGAGTCCGGAAATCATGCTGATCGGCTGCTGCGACTCACGCGTGTCGCCCGAGGTTATCTTCGACGCCAGCCCGGGCGAACTGTTCGTGGCGCGCAACGTCGCCAACCTGGTGCCGCCCTACACGCCGGACGGCGCGACGCGCGCGATGTCGGCCGCGCTGGAATTCGCCGTGCAGGCGCTGAAGGTCAAGCACATCGTCGTGCTCGGCCACGCGCAATGCGGCGGCGTGCGCGCCTTCGCGGAGCAGGCCGCCCCGCTGTCGCCCGGCGATTTCATCGGCCACTGGATGGCGCTGATGGCGCCCGCGGCCAAGCGGCTCGGGGCGCGTGGCGACCGGCCCTTGGCGGATTATCTCACGCGCCTGGAACAGGCCTCGGTCGTCCAAACGCTCGACAATCTGATGAGCTTTCCCTGCATCAGCGTGCTGGTCGAGCGCGGGCGGCTCGCCCTGCACGGCGCCTGGTTCGGCGTGGCAACCGGGGAACTGCATGTGCTCGACCAGGCCGACGGCGCGTTCCGCCGCGTGGCGGCCGCCGAGCACGCGCAGGCCTTCGCCCAGCCCCGTTTCTGAGCCGCCGGGCCCCTGCCCGCTTACGGCTTGTTAACCGTGATGCAAGCTCGCCGCGAGGCCTTTGCGCCTCTCGCGTGCGCTTGCCGACAATGCCGCCTTTCGGTCTAACGCGATGGTAATTTCCCACGGTTAATCCTTGCTCAGGATAGGACCCGAGCGACTTAACGCCTCATGGCAGAACGATCACTTCTCGCCGAGATCGAAGGCACGCTGACGGCCGGCGCGCCCGGCAAGCAGGCCGAAATGCTGCGCCGGGTGACCGACCTGTTCCTGGCCGGCGCCGGCCGTTTTTCCGACGCGCATGTCGAATTGTTCGACGACGTGATCGCGCGGCTGGCCGACACGATCGAGATCAAGGCGCGCATCGAGCTCGCCCGCCGGCTGGCGCCGGTCGGCAATGCGCCGCCGGGCACCGTGCGCACGCTCGCGCACGACACCTCGATCGCGGTCGCCGGCCCGATCATCTCCTTGTCGCCGCGTCTCAGCGACGACGATCTGCTGGCGCTCGCGGCCGGCGACAGCCAGGAGCGGCTGCTCGCCATTTCGAAACGCGCCGTGCTGAGCGAGCGGGTGAGCGACGTGCTGGTCGACCGCGGCAACCGCACAGTCGTGCTCTCCGTCACGCGCAACGAAGGCGCGCGCTTTTCCGATGCCGGTTACGGCAAGCTGGTCGACCGCTCGATCGACGACGAGGTGCTGGCGATCTGCGTCGCCATGCGCAAGGACATTCCGCGCGAGCATTTCAGCGCGCTGATCGCGCGCGCTTCCGCGCGCGTACTCGAAAGGCTATCGGCGAGCAATCCGGACAAGGTCGCCGAGGTGCGGCAGGTGCTGAGCGGCATCACCGCGCGGACGGTCGCAGCGCCGGCGGCCAAGCAGGACGAAGCGACCGCCGCTGTCGAAGCGCTGCGGCGCTCGGGCAAGTCGCCCGACGCGGCGGTCTACGAGCTCGCCTCCGCCGGCAAATTCGCCGAGACGGCGGTCGCGCTATCGGCGCTGTCGCGCACGCCGCGGGCGCTGGTCGAAAGCGTGCTGAGCGACCGACGCGCCGAAAACGATTTCACCTTGCTGCTGGCCAAGGCCGCCGGCCTCACCTGGCCGACCGCCTTGCAGGTGTGCATCCTGCGACGGGGACCGCACGGTATCCCACAATTGGCGATCGACGCCGCCCGCCGCAATTTCGAAAAGCTGCAGGCCGACACGGCGCGGCGCGTGATCAACTTCTACAATGAGCGCCAGTCGGCGGCCGACGACTTCCAGAATCTCGCGCACAGCATGGGGAAATAGGCGCTTACGCCGCCTTGCGCTTGGCCTCTATCAGCTTGCGGTTGATCAGCACTTCGGCGATCTGCACCGCGTTGAGCGCGGCGCCTTTGCGCAAGTTGTCCGAGACCACCCACATCTCCAGCCCGTTCTCGACCGTGCCGTCCTCGCGGATGCGGCTGATATAGGTCGCGTCTTCGCCGACGCATTCGTAGGGCGTCGCGTAGCCGCCGGGCTCGCGCTTGTCGATTACCAGGCAGCCGGGCGCCTTGCGCAGGATCTCACGCGCCTCGTCCGCCGAGATCGGATTCTCGAACTCGATATTGACGGCTTCCGAATGGCCGACAAACACCGGCACGCGCACGCAAGTGGCGGTCAGCTTGATTTTGGGATCAAGAATTTTCTTGGTCTCCATCATCATCTTCCACTCTTCCTTGGTGTAGCCGTCCTCCATGAACGCGTCGATTTGCGGAATGAGATTGAAGGCGATGCGCTTGGGAAACTTCTTGCTTTCCACCTCGTCGACGGTGAACACCGCCTTGGTCTGCGAAAACAGCTCGTCCATCGCGTCCTTGCCGGCGCCCGACACCGACTGATAGGTCGCCACCACCACACGCTTGATCTTGGCGGCGTCGTGCAGCGGCTTGAGCGCGACCACGAGCTGGGCGGTCGAGCAATTCGGATTGGCGATGATGTTCTTCTTGCGGAAGCCTTCGACCGCGCCGGCGTTCACTTCCGGCACGATCAGCGGGACGTCCGGGTCCATGCGCCAGGCGCTCGAATTATCGATCACCACCGCGCCCGCGGCAGCGATCTTGGGCGACCATTCCTTCGACACCGCGCCGCCGGCCGACATCAGACAGATGTCGACGTCGGAGAAATCGTAATGGTCGAGCGCCTTCACCTTCAGCGTCTTGTCGCCGAACGAGCACTCCACGCCTTGGCTCTTGCGCGAGGCCAGCGCCACCACCTCGTCGGCGGGAAATTCCCGCTCGGCCAGAATATCGAGCATTTCGCGCCCGACATTGCCGGTGGCACCCACCACGGCGACTTTGTAACCCATTGTTAACGCTCCGAAAACTTAACCTCGGCCGGATTGACCGCGCTCAATCGGATGGCAGCGCTTCTAGGCGAGAAGATAGCACAAGACAACTCATGCCTGGCGGAGATGCGGGCCATGCATCCGGCGCTTTATTCCTGGCGCGAGCAACTGCCGGCGACGATCGTGCGCCTGCTCGCCTATGTGGGTGGGTTGGCGCTGCTGTCCATAGCCGCCGCGCAAGTCTTTCAATCGCCCGCGCCGATCGATGCCATCAAGCCGGCTGATCCGGCGCCATGGAGCGAGGTGGCGCGGCCGTTCCCGGCCTTCGCGTTGTCGATCCCGGAAGCCGCAGACGCGCCGGCGCACTACGCCGTGCGCTACAACCGCTACGGCGCCGGCCGCAAAGACATTCTCAGCCTGGGCGAGCCGGACGGACCGGCACCCTATCTGCGCGTCGAGATCTACCGGCCGGGAAATGAAATCGCCCGCTTTGCCGAGCCGATGGCGACGATCGTCGCCGACGCGAAAAGCCTCGAACCCGATCATCTCGAGCGCGGCGAGCCGCTCGACAGCAAGTTCGGGCCGCTGTCGGTCGTCACCTTCGACACCGCCAAAGACACGCATTGCGTCGGTTTCCTGCGCAGCTTCGACGATCCGCGGCTGCAACTGTCCGGCTGGTTCTGCCGGGGCGGCGCCCCGGTCGCGCGCTCGACCTTGTCTTGCGCGCTCGACCGGCTCACGCTTCTGTCGGCCGGCAGCGAGCCCAAGATCGGCGCGCTGTTCGCCAAGGCCGAGCTCAGCCGAGGCTTCTGCGGCGAGCACGATCCGCTCATCGCCGCCACGCCGAAATACAAGCTGCTCTGGAAGGCGCTCGCCACTCGCCCCGCGCCGCGCCGCATCGGGCGTTAAGCCGCCATTCCAGTTGCAAGTTGCCGGCGCTCGCCCGAATATTTCCGCCCCTCCGGGAGAGGCGACAGCGGCGTGGGCAACGATCCGCCTCAACGCCGACCATAACGGCATCGATCGGCGGCTGCGGCAGGCCGAATATGGCTTCCCGCCCTGCGCCGGCTGAGCAACACTTGCGGAAATTCGGCCTTTTGACCCATGTCATGGCTCAATTGCCTGTGACTGGGCCCTATTTTGGCGAACCAAACCGGGCTACACTGCATTGCACAGCGGGGCCTGAAGGCGAGGACACCATGCGGTTGAAACAATTTGCCGTCGCGTTTGCGGTGACCGGGGCGCTCGTCGCGGCCGCCGGCATGCTGAGCGCACCGGCGCAGGCAGCCCCGAAAAAGCGCGTCTACACCAACCGCGACCATACCGTGGTAGTCAGCCGCGACGAAAACGGCCGCACCCGCACCAAGATCATCGTGCAGAAGCGCTCCTATCTCGATCCCGGCACCGAGCCGCTGCCGAGCGAGCGCAACACGCTCGACTATATCGAGATGCCCGGCCAGCGCGCCGACGACGTTCTCGACCATACGGCCTTCGGCAGCAGTCAATCCGCGCTGCCGGGCCCGTTTGACCTGCCGAGCAGCCACAATCCCTGGATCCATTTCTAGGCGGCGCCTGGCGCGAGAAATGCGAACGCGGGCCGGTGGGGCCCGCGTTTTTTGTTTGCCTTACTCCGTCATCCTGTGAGGTGCGCGCGAAGCGCGCCTCGAAAAATGATCGGCCTTCACCCTTCGAGGCTCGCGACCTCAAGCCGAGAGCTTCTCCATCTCCTCCAAGATCGCCGAGCCCATCTCCTCCGTCGAAACGGTCTTGCCGCCGGGCGGCGCGATGTCGGCGGTGCGCAGGCCGGCGTCGAGCGTGGCGGCGATCGCCTGCTCGATCATGTCGGCTTGGCGGCCCATATCGAACGAATAGCGCAGCGCCATGCCGAACGAAGCGATCATGGCGATCGGATTGGCGACGCCCTTGCCGGCGATGTCGGGCGCCGAGCCATGCACCGGCTCATACAGCGCCTTGCGCTTTTTCGTCTTCGGATCGACCTCGCCGAGCGACGCGGACGCCAGCATGCCGAGCGAGCCGGTCAGCATGGCGGCGACGTCGGAGAGCATGTCGCCGAACAGGTTGTCACACACGATCACGTCGAACTGTTTGGGATTGCGCACGAGTTGCATGCCGCCGGCGTCGGCCAGCATGTTCTGCAGCTCGACGTCCTTGAACTCGCGCGCATGCACCTGCTCGATCACTTCCTTCCACAGCACGCCGCTCTTCATGACGTTGTGCTTCTCCATGGAGGTGACCTTGTTGCGCCGCTTGCGCGCGAGCTCGAAGGCGACGCGCGAAATGCGCTCGATCTCATAGGTGTCGTAGACCTGCGTATCGATGGCGCGCTTCTGGCCATTGCCGAGATCGGTGATGGTCTTGGGCTCGCCGAAATAGACGCCGCCGGTGAGCTCGCGCAGGATCATGATGTCGAGGCCTTCGACCAGTTCGCGCTTGAGCGAAGATGCGTCGGCCAGCGCCGGATAGGTCACCGCGGGACGCAAGTTTGCATAGAGGTCGAGATCCTTGCGCAGGCGCAGCAGGCCCGCTTCCGGGCGCTGGTCGTAGACGACCTTGTCCCATTTCGGCCCGCCCACCGCGCCGAAGATGATGGCGTCGGCGGCCTTGGCCTTTTCCATGGTTGCGTCGGTGATGGCGACCCCGTGCGCGTCGTAGCAGCAGCCGCCGACCAGCGCCTCTTCTGTCCTGAATTTGTCCGGGCCCTTCTTGTTGAAGAAGTCGACGATGCGTTTCACCTCGCCCATCACTTCGGGGCCGATACCGTCGCCGGGGAGCAGCAGGAGATTGTGGGTGGCCATGGGGTACGCCTCGTTCGCGGGTTACTCGGCCCCGTCATTCCGGAAGCCGAGCGGAGCGAGGCTGTCCGGAATCCATAATCCCGGCGTTCGGGACTACGGACAGGCTGGGATTATGGATTCCGGGTTCGCGAGCTCGCTCGCGCCCCGGAATGACGGCGGAGGGGATTTGCTAAAGGCCCAAGGCGGGCTTGGCAAGACTCGGCGCGCTAAAGCCCCGAGAACCAGTTATAGCCCTGGTTCTCCCAGTAGCCGCCGTGGTCGGTGTTGGTGACCTCCATGGCCACCACGTATTTCGGCTGCTTGAAGCCGAGCTTGGTCGGCATGCGTATTTTCATCGGGAAGCCGTAGGCGCGCGGCAGGAGCGCGTGATCGAACTTGAAGCTCATCTGCGTCTGCGGATGCAGCGCCGTCGGCATGTCGATCGTATTGGTGTAGCCCTCGGCGCATTTGAAGAAGATGTATTTGGCGCGGGTGTCGGCGCCGATGCGCTTGAGGAAATCCGACAGCCGCGCGCCCTGCCAGGAGCCGATGGCGCTCCATCCCTCGACGCATACGTGGCGGGTGATTTGCGAGACCTCGGGTAGCTTGTGCAGTGCGTCGAGCGTCCACGACGTCTTGTTGTCGACCAGGCCGGATAACTCCAGCTTCCAGCTGGCCGGGTCGACCGTGGGCGCCTCGTCCAGATCGTAATAGGCGTTGAACGGGAACGGTCGCGTGATGTCGGCTTCCGTGTAGGTCGGCGCCAGCTTGTTCGGATTGAAAAGGAAGGCCTGGACCCGGTCGTTGAAGCGCGAAACCACCTTGAGCGCGTTTTCGGTGCTGTCGCTGTCAATGATGTCGCAGCCGGTGAGGAAGGCGAGCGCGCCCAGGCTGGCGGCGCCGCTTAAGAAACGCCGGCGCATGGGATCGGGCATCAGCTTGGCCGCGTCCTTGATGGCGAGCTTGGGGTCGACGCCGGGGATTTTGCGCTTGCGGGACATCGTTGGATTTCTCAGCAGTTCGGCGAATGCGGCGGGGCTCCCTCTCCCCGTCGGGGAGAGGGTTGGGGTGAGGGGGTTACGGACAATCGACTGGGCAATTCCCCCTCACCCGGCGCGCTTCGCGCGCCGACCTCTCCCCACAGGGGAGAGGTGAAGCAGAGTGTGCCGCGCACGCTTTGCATCTCTCACCGCCCTACAATCATGGCCCGCAGGCTCTTCGGCACGATCAGCGCCAGCGACACATGCACGACGAGAAAGGCAACGATGGCCGCCATGGCGGCGAAATGCACGTAGCGCGCGGTGTCGTAACCGCCATAGAACGTCGTGATCTCCTGGAACTGCACCGGCTTCCAGATCGACAGGCCGGAGGTCACGATCACGACGCCGGTCAGGAGAATGCCGGCATAGAGGACCTTCTGCACCGCGTTATAGTGCGACAGGTCCTCATGCGAGAGCTTGAAGGCGAGCGCCGCCTTCACGTCGGCAATGACCTGGGACGGATAGATCGGCAGCAGCTTGCGGCGGAAGCGGCCGGTGGCGAGCCCGAGCGTCACATAGATCAGGCCGTTGATCACCAACAGCCACATGGCGGCGAAATGCCAGAGCAGCGCGCCGCCCAGCCAATTGCCGAGCGCGATCTGGCGCGGGAATTCGAAATCGAACAAAGGAGAGGCGTCGTAGATCTGCCAGCCCGAGCCGATCATGACCAGTATGGCGAGCGCATTGGTCCAGTGGCAGATGCGCACCCAGGCCGGGTGGATGGCTTGCTCGGTCGATCCGACGCCGATGGTTTCCGCGGTCATGGCACCCTGCTTCCGCCGCCGCTCCTAGAGCTTCAAGTCTAAACCTTGGCCGTGCTGCTGCATATACGGCACGGCCGGGCCCGCGGATGCACGGGCCCGGCCGCGGGGCCGAAGGACTTAGTGCTTCATCTTGTCCTTTTTCATGGAATCCTTCTTCATCGAATCCTTTTTCATGCTGTCCTTGGACATGTCGTCCTTCTTCATGGAGTCCTTCTTCATGCTGTCCTTGTGCATGCTGTCCTTCTTCATGGTGTCGGCAGCATAGGCGGCCGGCGCAAGCGCGACGCCAGCGGCAATCGCGGTGGACAGGATGGCGGAAAGAAGAATGCTCTTTTTCATGTTCACGTCCTCCAGAGGTTTTTACAGTTGCACCTGCATCCCACCGGCTAACATGAGGCCCGGCACACGCCCTCATCAGTTCGCGTTGTGCGAAGCTGGCGTTCGGCTCACGGTTTTGTGAGAATGGCGGCGCCGGGTAAGACCGCAGCAGGGAGCTTATTTGTGAGCAGTTCGTCGGCCTCGAAGACCAATCCGGGCAATTTTTTCGAAGATTTCCGCCTCGGCCAGCAAATCCGTCACGCCACCCCGCGCACGGTGACCGCCGGCGACGCGGCGGTCTATCAAGCCTTGTTCGGCCCGCGTTTTGCGCTGCAATCGTCCGATACCTTCGCGCGGGCGCTCGGCTACCCGCGCGCGCCGCTCGACGACCTGCTGGTGTTCCACGTCGTGTTCGGCAAGACGGTGCCCGACATCTCGCTCAATGCCGTCGCCAATCTCGGCTATGCCGATTGCCGGATCCTCAAAGCCGTCTATCCCGGCGACACGCTCTCGGCGGTGTCCGAGGTGATCGGCCTGCGCGAGAACGCCAACCGCAAGACCGGCATCGTTTACGTACGCTCGCGTGGCTTCGACCAGGCGGGCGACTGCGTGCTCGACTACGTGCGCTGGGTGATGGTGCGCAAGCGCGACGAGGCGGCAGCGGCGCCGCCGGAGACGGTGCCGAAGCTGCCCAAGGCTGTTGAACCCGCGCAGCTCGGCACCGCCTGCCCGCCGATCGACGCCGTCGCCTATGACACCGAGCTCGCCGGCAGTCCGCACCGCTTCGGCGATTACAAGGCGGGCGACAAGATCGATCATGCCGACGGCATCACGGTCGAGGAAGCCGAGCACATGATGGCGACGCGGCTTTATCAGAACACCGCGCGCGTGCATTTCGACCAGTTCGCCGCCACCCAGGGCCGTTTCGGCCGCCGGCTGGTCTATGGCGGTCACGCGATTTCGCTCGCGCGCGCGCTCTCATTCAATGGCTTAGGCAATGCTTTCCACGTGACGGCGATCAATGGCGGCCGGCACGTGGCGCCGCTGTTCGCCGGCCTCACCGTGTTCGCCTGGTCGGAGGTGCTGGCCACCGCCGACATTCCCGGCCGCAGCGACGTCGGCGCCTTGCGCCTGCGCACCGTCGCCACCAAGGACCGGCCATGCCCGGACTTCCCGTACAAGGAAGGGGAAGAGTACGATCCCGCGGTGATCCTCGATCTGGATTACTGGGTGGTGATGCCGAAGTGAGGGAGGCGATGTTTCGAAGCGCGCTCGCGATTGCCTTGGTTGCGCTCTGCCTCGCCGCCGGCTTTGCGCAAGCGCAGCGCAAAGCGGACGATGCGCCGGTCACCGATTGCGACAAATACGCCGCCAATTCGCTCGATCCGGACCGCAAGGCGCCCGGCGTATCGCTGATCGCGCTCGATGCCGCGCGCGCCTTGCCGGCCTGCGAAGCCGCCGTGCAGAAATATCCCGGCACCGCGCGCTTCATGTACCAGCTCGGCCGCGCGCATCATAAGTCGGACAATTTCGCCACCGCCGCGCTCTGGTACAAGACCGCGATGGCGCACGGCTCCGGCTTCGGCGAGGCCGCCTATGGCCTCATGCTGATGGACGGCATGGGCGTGCCGAAAGATATGGCCAAGGCGGTGTCGCTGTTCCAGGACGCTGCGGGCAAGGGCAATGTGATCGCGGAAAACACGCTCGGCTATCTTTATGCGACAGGCGTCGGCTTGAAGCGGGACGCCGCGCTGTCGCTTGCCTGGTATCGCAAGGCGGCCGCGCAAGGCGCGCCGACCGCGCAGCTTGCGCTCGGCATCGCTTACGAAGAGGGCCAGGGCGTGCAGCAGGATCTCGCGCAGGCGGCCGCGTGGTATCGCAAGGCCGCAGATTTCGGCATAGCTGCCGCCAGGAAGCGGCTGGAAGCGCTCGAGGCGAAGATGAGGACGAAAGGGAAATAGGGCGCTACGCACTCGCCCGCAGATGATCCACCAGCTGCCTTGCATAAGGCGGCAGCGCGGTCTCATCGCGCACGCAGATGGTCAATTCGCGTAAGGCCCAGGGATCGGACAGCCGCACCGACGTGATCGCCATGTTGCGCTCGGTGCGCTGCACGGTTGTCTCCGGCACGATGCCGACGCCCACATTGCATTCCACCAGCCGGCAGATGGCGTCGAACGAGCGCAGTTGCACGCGCAAGCGGATGGGACGGCCGATGCGGGCAGCCTTGTCGGCGAGGAAGCGCTGGATGGCGCTGGCGCGGTCGAGCCCCACCATGTCGTAGTCGAGCACCTCGGCGAAACCGATACGCTGCCGGCCAGCGAGCAGGTGAGTGCGTCCCACCACCAGCACGAACCGATCGCTCCTGAAGGGGAAAGTGTGCAAGCCGCCGTAATCGACGGTGCCGGCGACGATGCCGACATCGGCCGAGCCCTCCGCGATCAGGCCGACGATCTCATCCGACAGGCGCTCCTCGAGATCGACGCTGATGTCGGGATAGGCGGTGAGGAAGGAGCTCAGGGTCTCGGGCAGGAACTCGGTGAGCGCGTTGGTGTTCGACAGCACGCGCACCTGGCCGGCGAGCCCGCGCGCGTAAGGCGAGAGGTCCTCGTGCAGCCGCTCGGTCTGCGCCAGGATGGCGCGCGCGTGCTGCAGCAGGGTGCGGCCCGCCTGGGTCGGCGTCACGCCCTGGCGGCCGCGCACCAGCAGCTCGGCGCCGAACGTCAATTCCATCTTGCGGATGCGGGTGGAGGCAGCCGCCAGCGCCAGGTTCGCGCGCTCGGCGCCATGGGTGATGCTGCCCGCCTCGACGATGTGGCGGAACAGGTTGAGGTCGATGAAGTCGAAGCGCATGCCGAAGGCCACCTTCTTATTTCGCGAAGGCAGGCTATATAAATCGCATATTGCACTGCATTATTTTGGCATGCAAGCTTCGTTTTTGTTGAAGGATGGGCTGCGGCCCGGGCCGGTTCACCTCCGGCGGGCAGGCCAAGGTCGAATGGCCCGACCAAACCTTATCGCGTATCCACGCGTTGAGGCCGTCGCCATTGGGACACCATGGGGCAACCGGGGCGGGCTCGCGGCGCGGGTGCATTGCGATACCGGCGCGCATTCGATACGAACCGCGCGGGCGGCGGCACAAACGGCAACAAGCGTTGTGGAGCATGACGATGGCCGAGCTTGAAGCGGGAACGGCGCGACGGCCACGACCGCTGTCGCCACATCTACAGATTTACCGGCCGATGCTGACGATGATGATGTCGATCGCGCATCGCATCACCGGCGCCGGGCTCTATTTCGGCATGGCGCTCATCGCCTGGTGGCTGATCGCGGCGGCCTCAGGCCCCAACGCCTATGCCGATTTCGAAACGTTCGCCGGCTCCGTCATCGGCCGCATCGTCCTCATCGGCTTCACCTGGGCGCTGATGCACCACATGCTGGGAGGCGTGCGCCACCTGATCTGGGACACGCTGCACGGCTTCGAGCCGGCCGACCGTGAAATGCTCGCGCTCTCGACCATCATCGGCTCGATCGCGCTGACCGTGCTGTTGTGGGTGATCGGCTTTTTCGCGATGGGAGGCCTGCGATGACGACGCCCGCGCATATGCGCACGCCGATGGCGCGCGTGCGGGGCCTGGGCGCGGCGCGCTCAGGCACCGGCCATTTCTGGCATCAGCGCGTCACGTCCGTGGCCGGCATTCCGCTCACCATCGCACTGGTGCTGATCGTCATCGCGCTGATCGGGCGCAGCCATGCCGCGGTCGTGCAGATTCTCGGCTCCCCGCTTATCGCCGTGGTGATGTTGCTGTTCATCATCAACACCGTCTACCACATGTGGATCGGCATGCAGGAGATCGTTCTCGATTATGTGCACGATGACAAATGGAAGCTGATCAGCTTGATGGCCAATATCTTCTACGTCGTCGCGGTCGGTTTCACGGCCTGCTACGCCATCCTGAAACTTTCGTTCGGGGTTTGACGCCATGGCAACCAACGGACAGGGCAACGGAAACGGCGCGCCCAAGGTAAACGGCCGCGCCTACCCGATCGAAGACCATGCCTACGACGTGGTGGTGGTCGGCGCCGGCGGCTCCGGCCTGCGCGCCGTGGTGGGGTGCTCGGAAGCGGGCCTGCGCACCGCCTGCATCACCAAGGTCTTTCCCACCCGCTCGCACACCGTGGCGGCGCAGGGCGGCATCGCCGCCGCGCTCGGCAATATGGGCGAGGACGACTGGCGCTGGCACATGTACGACACCGTCAAGGGCGCCGATTGGCTCGGCGACCAGGACGCCATCGAATATCTCTGCCGCAATGCGCCGGAAGCGGTCTACGAGCTCGAGCACTGGGGCCTGCCATTCTCGCGGCGTGAGGAGGACGGCAAGATCTATCAGCGCCCGTTCGGCGGCATGACCACGCATTTCGGCAAGGGCACCGCGCAGCGCACCTGCGCCGCCGCCGACCGCACCGGCCACGCCATGCTGCACACGATGTATGGGCAGGCGCTCAAGCATGCGGCCGAGTTCTACGTCGAATATTTCGCCATCGACCTGATCATGGACGACGAGGGACGCTGCCGCGGCGTGGTGGCGATCAATCTCGACGACGGCTCGATTCACCGCTTCTCCGCCAACATGGTGGTGATGGCGACCGGCGGCTACGGACGCACCTATTTCTCCTGCACCTCGGCGCATATCTGCACCGGCGACGGCAATGCCATGGTGCTGCGCGCGGGCCTTCCGCTGCAGGACATGGAGTTCGTGCAGTTTCACCCGACCGGCATTTATCCGGCCGGCTGTCTGATCACCGAAGGCTCGCGCGGCGAAGGCGGCTATCTGGTCAATTCGGAAGGCGAGCGCTTTATGGAGCGCTATGCGCCGTCGGCCAAGGACTTGGCCTCGCGCGACGTGGTCTCACGCTCCATGACCATCGAGATCCGCGAGGGCCGCGGCGTCGGCAAGGACAAGGACCACCTGTTCCTGCATCTCGACCATCTCGACCCGGCCGTGCTGCATGAGCGGCTGCCCGGCATCAGCGAGACCGCGCGCATCTTCGCCGGCGTCGACGTGACGCGCGAGCCGATCCCGGTGCTGCCGACGGTGCATTACAACATGGGCGGTATCGCCACCAATTATCACGGCGAAGCGCTGACCAAGAAGAACGGCGAGGCCGACAGCGTCATCCCCGGCCTGATGGCGCTCGGAGAAGCGGCCTGCGTCTCCGTGCATGGCGCCAACCGGCTCGGCTCCAATTCGCTGATCGACCTCGTGGTGTTTGGCCGCGCCGCCGCGCACCGTTGCGCCGAGGTGCTGACCCCCGGCGACAAGCAGCCGCCGCTGCCGAAGGATTCCGCCGACAAGGCGCTGGCGCGCCTCGACCGGCTGCGCTTTGCCTCCGGCGGCACGCCGACCGCGGAGCTGCGGCTGAAGATGCAGAAGGTCATGCAGGAGGATTGCGCGGTGTTCCGCACCGGCGAGGTGCTGTCGCAGGGCTCCAAGCGCATCCACGAGGTGTTTGCCGGCATGGCCGACGTGCGCGTCACCGACCGCTCGCTGATCTGGAATTCCGACCTCGTCGAGACGCTCGAGCTCGACAATCTGGTGGCGCAGGCGGTGGTGACCATGGATTCGGCCAAGAACCGCACCGAAAGCCGCGGCGCCCACGCGCGCGAAGATTATCCCGATCGCGACGACAAGAACTGGATGAAGCACACGCTGGCCTGGCTGGACGAGAAGGGCAACGTCACGCTCGACTACCGGCCGGTGCACGCCTACACGCTTACCAACGACGTGGCGTATATCGAGCCGAAGGCGAGGGTTTACTGAATCTGTCATGCGCGGGCTTGACCCGCGCATCCATCTTGCAAAAGCGATGGATTGCCGGGTCAAGCCCGGCAATGACGAGGCAGAGAAAGCTGAAACACCATGGTCGAATTCACGCTGCCGAAGAACTCGAAGGTCACGCAAGGCAAGACCTGGCCGCGTACGTCGCACGCCACGCACGTCACCGAATTCCGCATCTACCGCTGGAACCCGGACGACGGTCAAAACCCGCGCGTCGACACCTACATGGTCGACCGCGACGACTGCGGACCGATGATCCTCGACGCGCTGATCTGGATCAAGAACAAGGTCGATCCGACGCTGACCTTCCGCCGCTCGTGCCGCGAAGGCGTGTGCGGCTCCTGCGCCATGAACATCGACGGCACCAACACGCTCGCCTGCACGCGCGCGATCGACGAGACCAAGGCGCCGGTGCGCATCTATCCGCTGCCGCACCAGCCGGTGGTGAAGGACCTGGTGCCGGACCTGAATAATTTCTACGCGCAATACGCTTCCATCGAGCCGTGGCTGAAGACCACGACGCCGGCGCCCGAGCACGAATGGAAGCAGAGCCATCAGGACCGGTTGAAGCTCGACGGCATGTACGAGTGCATCCTGTGCGCCTGCTGCTCGACCTCCTGCCCGAGCTATTGGTGGAATTCCGAACGCTATCTCGGGCCGGCGGCGCTGTTGCAAGCCAACCGCTGGGTGCAGGACTCACGCGACGAGGCGACCGGCGACCGGCTCGACAATCTGGAAGACCCGTTCCGGCTCTATCGCTGCCACACCATCCTGAACTGCTCGAAGGCCTGTCCGAAAGGGCTCAATCCGGCCAAGGAAATCGCCCAGTTGAAGAAGGCGATGGTGGACCGGCAGCTTTAGGCCGATTGCTTCTCGATTTGTCATTCCGGGGCGCGGCCGAAGGCTGCGAGCCCGGAATCCAGAGCCACACAATAAGCGTTGCGTTCCTGGCCCCTGGATTCCGGGCTCGCTCGCTAACGCTCGCGCCCCGGAATGACAACTGCGGGAACCCGCCGCCCCGGCCGCCCGTTGACGCGGCATGGACCACGAAGCGCGCGTCTGGGACATTCTGGAAAAGACCAGCGTCGGCATGCTGACCACGCGTTTTGCCGGCGGCTTACGCTCGCGGCCGCTCGACGCCCGGCCCGACCGCCAGGGCGGCGCGATCTATTTCATCACCGACGCACGCGGCCTCAAAGATGACGAGATCGAAGCCCGGCCGGACGTCTGCTTCACCGTGACGAATGCCAAGGCCAAGGCCTATCTCTCGATCAGCGGCCACGCCGAGGTGCTGAACGACACCCGCTTGGCCGAGAAATATTGGAAGAAGGCCGACGACGTCTGGTGGTCCGGACCGCACGATGAAAACCTGCGCGTGCTGCGGCTCACACCGCACCTGGCCGAGCTGTGGGACGGCCCGGCGAGTGCCGCCGTCGCCCGCCACGAATTCGCCAAGGCGCGCGCCACGGGCCGAAAGCCAAGCCTGGGCGAAAATCGCAAGGTGACCCTCGATATGTAAGCGCGGTCGCCCGGCGCGCCGGAATCGGATACCGTTCCGGGCCATGGACGAACCGGCACTCGAACTCGCCAGCCTCACGCTCACGCCGCAGAAGGAAGTCGTGCGCGTGTTCTACAAGGAGATGTGGGACCGTGCCGACAAGAGCCTGATCCCGCAGATATTCCACGACGGCTTTACCTTCCGCGGCTCGCTCGGCCCGGTGCTCACCGGCTACGATGAATTCGCCGGCTATGTCGATTACGTCACGGGCGCGCTCGGCAACTACACCACCGACATCCTGGCGATGATCGAGGAAGGCAACCGCGTCTCCGGCAAGATGCGCTTTCACGGCGTCCACCGCAAAGAGCTGTTCGGCGTTGAGCCGAGCGGCAAGCACGTGTGGTGGACCGGCATGCCGATCTTCACCTTCGAGGGCGCCAAGGTACGCGACCTCTACGTGCTCGGCGATATTCATGGCTTGATTGAGCGATTGAACGCGTAGCCAAGGCTCCGCGGCCCCTGTTCTTCGAAGGCCCGGGGTAGGCCTGTCTCCCTACTGCCTTTCCCGAAGGGAATGGAGCGCATTTTTGTGCACCGGAATTGCACGGTTTTTCGCCCTCGCGCGTTGACGCGGCATGAGCCTCTCCCTGCGTCGCCCTTATCGCCCGATGGAAGCCCTGTCCGTGGCCACGATCCCGGAGGGGCCGAACTGGCAATACGAGCCAAAATGGGACGGCTTCCGCTGCCTGGCGTTTCGCGACGGCGCGCGCGTCGAGCTGCAGTCCAAGTCGGGCCAGTCGCTGACGCGCTATTTCCCCGAAGTCGCGGCGGCACTGGCGTCGCTCAAGCCGCAGACTTTCGTGCTCGACGGCGAGCTCGTGGTGCCGCGCGGCAAAGCCTTCTCTTTCGACGATCTTTTACAGCGCGTGCATCCCGCTGCCAGCCGCATCAAGAAACTGGCGACCGAGACGCCCGCACTGCTGATTGCGTTCGATATGCTGGTAGCGGGCGACGGTACGCTGCTGACGAAACAGATGCTGCCGGAGCGACGCAAAAGGCTGGAAGCTTTCGCCCGCAAGTTTTTGCGCGGCCAGAAGACGGTGCGGCTGTCGCCCGCCACCACCAGAGTAAGCGAAGCAATGAAATGGCTGAAGCAAGTCGGCGCCACGCTCGACGGCATCGTCGCCAAGCGCTGCGACTTGCCCTACCAGAGCGGCAACCGGCGCGGCATGCAAAAGATAAAGAATTACCGTTCGGCCGACTGCGTGGTCGGCGGCTTCCGCTACAACGAAGGCAAGAAGACGGTCGGCTCGCTGCTGCTCGGGCTGTATGACGAGGAAGGTCTGCTCGATCACGTTGGCTTCACTTCGTCGATCAAGACAGACGAAAAGAAGGCGTTGACCGCAAAGCTCGAAAAGCTGATCGCGCTGCCCGGCTTTACCGGCGACAAGCCGGGCGGCCCGAGTCGCTGGTCGACCAAGCGCTCGAGCGAATGGCAGCCGCTCAAGCCCAAGCTCGTCGTCGAGGTCTGCTTCGATCATTTTTCAGGCGGCCGCTTCCGCCACGGCACCAAGCTGATGCGCTGGCGGCCCGACAAGGCGCCGCAGCAGTGCACGATGGATCAAGTGAAGCAGAAGAGGGCGGATTTGGTAAGGCTGTTGAAATAGCGCCAGCTCCGTCATCCTGAGACGCTCGGCGCGCGGCGCCGAGCCTTGAAGGATCTCGGCCCGTCATCCTTCGAGGCCCGCTACGCTCGCATCTCGGGATGCCGGGATTACTGCGGCAAGGTCCCGTTCTGCCGCAGCACTTCGCCGGCGAGGTACAAAGAGCCGGTGATCAGGATACGCGGCGGCGGCTCGAGGTCGAGCTTGCGCACGGCTTCCAGCGCCTCCTCGAGGTCGTCGCGGCTGGTGGCCGGCAGGCCGATGGCGCGCGCGGCGTCGGCGACGGCTTCCGCGCTCAGGCTCTTTTCCAGGTTGGGCACCGGCACCGCGATCATGCGGCGCGCGAGCCCGGTGAAATTGCTCAGGAAGCCGGTACAGTCCTTGGTCGCCATCATACCGACGATCAGGATGAGCGGACGCGACACGCGCTCTTCCAGGTCGGCGAGCGCGGCGGCGAGCGCGCGGCCGCCTTCCGGATTATGTGCGCCGTCCAGCCACACTTCGCTGCCCTCCGGCGCGCGCGCGACCAGCGCGCCTTGCGGCAGCCGTTGCATGCGTGCCGGCCAGTCGGCCTTGGCGATGCCGGCTTCATACGCCGCGGGCGTGAGCCTGAACTGCGGAATCGCGCGCAGCGCGGCGATGGCGAGCCCGGCGTTCTCGAACTGGTGGCGGCCGTAGAGCCGCGGCGGCGGCAGGTCGAGCAGACCGTTCTCGTCCTGATAGACCAGCCGGCCGCGCTCTTCGGTCGCGGTCCAGTCCTCGCCGGCGACGCGCAAGGGAGCGCCGGCGCGCGCGGCCTGGCGCTCGATGACGGCAAGCGCCTCGCGCGGCTGCGCGGCGACGATCGCCGGCGCGCCGCGCTTCAGGATGCCGGCCTTCTCGGCGGCGATCTTATCGAGAGTGGCGCCTAAGAAATCCGTGTGATCGATCGCGATGGGCGTAATCACGCTGGCGAGCGGCGCATCGATCACATTGGTGGCGTCGAGACGGCCGCCGAGGCCCACTTCCAACAGCAGCACGTCGGCTGCATGGCGCGCGAACAGCAGCAGGCCGACGGCCGTGGTAATCTCGAACACGGTGATGGGCGCGCCCGCATTGGCGCGCTCGCATTCCTCCAGCACCTCGGCGAGCTCTTCATCCGACACCAGCTTGCCGTCGCCCCCGAACTCGGGTTTACCCGAGTTCGGCACTATTAAGTGACCGAAGTCGGAAACATCCGACTTCGGCGCTCCAAGACGATAGCGCTCGTTGAAGCGCACCAGATGCGGCGAGGTGTAGACGTGCGCGCGGTAGCCCGCCTCTTCCAGCATGGCGCGCATGAAGGCGATGACCGAGCCCTTGCCGTTGGTGCCGGCGACATGGATGACCGGCGGCAGGTTCTTCTCCGGATGCCCGAGCGACGCCAAGAGCCGCTCGATGCGCTCAAGCGACAGGTCGATGCGCTTGGGGTGCAGGCGGGTGAGCCGCGCGACGATGGAATCGATGGGGGTCATCATTTTGCTAGGACGCAATCAGCTAAGGCCGTGCAATCATTCTCCGTTCGTCCCCGCGCAAGCGGGGACCAGGGCCGCATTACGAGAGCCTCGCAATTCAGCTTCTAGATTCCCGCTTGCGCGGGAATGAACGGGTTGAGACGTCTCAGGCTGAAGGTTTAAGGCACAACGCCCGGCACGGCGCAACTTCAACCGTCTGCAGACGCCTGTTCCACTTCGGCAGGCGCGCCCGGCTCAGCGGGCGGCGGCGGCTCATTCGGTGCCGGCGGCTGCTTGGTCAGCACCCGGCAAAGCTGCGAAAGCGTCGCGCGCAGTCTGTGCCGGTGCACCACCATGTCGACCATGCCGTGCTTTTCCAGATATTCGGCGCGCTGGAAGCCTTCCGGCAATTTCTCGCGGATGGTCTGCTCGATCACACGCGGGCCGGCGAAGCCGATGAGCGCGCCGGGTTCCGCGATCTGCACGTCGCCCAGCATGGCGTAGGAGGCTGTGACGCCGCCGGTAGTCGGATTGGTGAGTACGACGATATAGGGCTTCTTGGCCTCGCGCAGCATCTGCACGGCAACCGTGGTGCGTGGCAGTTGCATGAGCGCGAGGATGCCCTCCTGCATGCGCGCGCCGCCCGACGCCGCGAACATGATGAAGGGCGTGCCCCGCTGCACGGCGGTTTCGAGACCCGTGATGACGGCCTCACCCGCCGCCATGCCGAGCGAGCCGCCCATGAAATCGAAATCCTGCACGGCGACGGTGACCATCAGGCCGTCGAGCCGGCCGATGCCGAGCTTGATCGCGTCCTGCAAGCCGGTCTTGGCGCGCGCGTCGCGCAAGCGGTCGGCATAGCGGCGCTCGTCGCGGAACTTGAGCGGATCGACCGGCACTTCCGCGACCGCGATCTCTTCGTATTCCTCGTTGTCGAACAGGCTCTTCAGGCGCATGGGCGCCGAGATGCGCATATGGTAGTTCGACGAGGGAATGACGAACTGATTGGCCTCGACGTCCTTATAGAAGACGAGCTGGCCGGTCTCCGGACATTTGATCCAGAGGTTTTCCGGCGTCTCGCGGCGCAGGAAGCTGCGGATTTTCGGGCGGACGACGTTGGAGATCCAGTTCATGGCTTGTCAGTATAGGGCAAGTTTGACCGCATTATAACCGCCGCAACGCGGCTTGGTTACTCCGCCGCTACCCGGCGCGCCGCCCGCACGCCTTGCGCGATATCGGCCGCCACGTCGGTGACCGCCTTGACCGTGCCGGCGGTGGCCTTTCCGCTTTGATCGAGGCTTTTGCGCAGCGCGTCGACCAGCGCGGAACCCACCACGACACCGTCGGCACCCCCGGCAATGGCCCGGGCGCTGGCCGCGTTTTTGACGCCGAAGCCGACCGCAACGGGCAACGCTGTGTGGCGCTTGATGCGGGCGACCGCGGCGGTGACTTTGGCGGCGTCGGGCGTGGCCGAGCCGGTGATGCCGGTGATGGAGACGTAATAGACGAAGCCGGAGGTGTTGGTGAGCACCTTGGGCAGGCGCTTGTCGTCGGTGGTCGGCGTGGCGAGGCGGATGAAGTTGAGGCCGGCCTTCAGCGCCGGCAGGCACAGTTCCTCGTCTTCCTCCGGCGGCAGGTCGACGATGATGAGGCCGTCGACGCCGGCGCTCTTCGCATCGGTAAGGAACTTGTCGACGCCGTAGATGTAGATCGGATTGTAATAGCCCATCAGGATGATCGGCGTGGCGTCGTCGCCCCGGCGAAAATCGCGCACCATGGCCAGCGTCTTGGTCATGCGCTGGCCGGCTTTGAGCGCGCGCTGGCCGGCGGCCTGGATGGCGGGGCCGTCGGCCATCGGATCGGTGAACGGCATGCCGAGCTCGATCAGGTCGGCGCCGGCTTTCGGCAACGCTTTGGCGATGGCAAGCGACGTTTCGGTGTCGGGATCGCCGGCCATGATGAAGGTGACCAGCGCGGCGCGGCCTTGGTCTTTCAACGCGGCGAAGCGTTTTTCAATTCTTGTGCTCATGGCGTGCCGCGAACTCTGCTACACCTCTCCCCGGAGGGGAGAGGTCGGCCGCAAAGCGGCCGGGTGAGGGGGATGGAGCGATTCAGGAAGCGCGCGCGCAAGCTGCGCGCGGCGCAAACCAACGCCGAAGCGCGGCTGTGGCAGGCGCTGCGTGGGCGCCGGCTCGCACGCTGGAAATTCCGTCGCCAGCATCCGATAGACAAATATATCGTCGACTTCGTCACGATTGAAGGCAAGCTGATCGTCGAAGTCGACGGCGTCACGCATGACGCAGCAAGTGAAATCGCGCACGATGCGGCGCGAACCGAATTGCTCGAAGCTTTCGGGTACCAGGTCGTCCGCGTCTCCAACGTCGACGTATATGAAAATCTCGGCGGCGTACTCGATATGATCGACCTGACGCTACGCCCCACTTGAGGCAGTAGCCCCCTCACCCGCTCGCTTTGCTCGCGACCTCTCCCCAATGGGGAGAGGTGAAGAAAGGTATGCGCGTTCATCGACTCTTGCTTTCCAGGAACGCTTCGACGCTCGCCAGGTCCTTGTCGCCGCGGCCGGAGAGGTTGACCACCATCAGGTGATCGTTCGCTTTCGTCGGCGCGAGGTCGACGACGCGCGCCAGCGCATGCGCCGGCTCGAGCGCCGGGATGATGCCTTCGAGCTTGCTGCACAGTTGGAACGCGGCCACCGCCTCGTCGTCGGTCGCGGAGAGGAATTGCACGCGGCCCATGTCATTGAGCCAGGCGTGCTCGGGTCCGATGCCGGGGTAGTCGAGGCCGGCCGAGATCGAATGCGCCTCCTCGATCTGGCCGTCGTCGTTCATCAGGAGATACGTGCGGTTGCCATGCAGCACGCCCGGCTTGCCGCCGGCGATCGAGGCCGCGTGCTGCCCGCTGGGCAGCCCGTGGCCGGCTGCTTCCACGCCGTAGATTTCGATATTGCGCTCATCGAGGAAGGGGTGGAACAGGCCCATGGCGTTGGAGCCGCCGCCGATGCAGGCGATCAGCGAATCCGGCAGCCGGCCTTCCGCCGCCATCATCTGCTCGCGCGTCTCGCGCCCGATGATCGACTGGAAATCCCGCACCAGGGCCGGGTAGGGATGCGGGCCGGCGACGGTGCCGATGCAGTAGAAGGTGTCGGCGACGTTGGTCACCCAGTCGCGCAGCGCTTCGTTCATCGCGTCCTTCAGCGTCTTCGAGCCGGAAGTGACGCCGCGCACCTCGGCGCCCAGCATCTTCATGCGCAGCACGTTCGGCTTCTGCCGCTCGACGTCGACCGCGCCCATGTAGACGATGCAGGGCAGGCCGAACTTGGCGCACAGCGTGGCGGTCGCGACACCGTGCATGCCGGCGCCGGTCTCCGCGATGATGCGCGTCTTGCCCATGCGCTTGGCCAGCATGATCTGGCCGAGCACGTTGTTCACCTTGTGCGCGCCGGTGTGATTGAGCTCCTCGCGCTTGAAGTAGATCTTGGCGCCGCCCGCCGAACGGCCGGAGGCCGTCTTTCTTAAATGCTCGGTCAGCCGCTCGGCGAAATAGAGCGGCGACGGCCGGCCGACGTAAGTGGCGAGATGGCCGTTCATCTCCTGCTGAAACGCCGGGTCGGCTTTCGCTTCGTTATAGGCGCGCTCGAGATCGAGGATCAGCGGCATCAGCGTCTCGGCGACGAAGCGGCCGCCATAGATGCCGAAATGCCCGCGCTCGTCGGGGCCGGTACGGAAGGAATTGGGCTGCTGCACGGTCATACGATTACTCTACCAGTCATTCCGGGACGCGCCGAAGGCCCGGGCCCGGAATCCAGGGGCCAAGCATGCGCGCGCCGCCCGGGATTCCGGGCTCGCTCGCGTGCGCGAGTGCCCCGGAATGACGGTTGAAAGACCCGCTCATACGATACTCGCCTTCGACAGTTCGAGCGGCTCTTCGCCCGCTCTTGCCGCCCGAATGAATTCGCGGATGCGCTCCGGGTCCTTGATACCGGGCGCGCTTTCGACCCCGGAGGACACATCGACGCCGGGCGCGCGCGTGATACGCAGCGCTTCCGCGACGTTGCCGGCGTCGAGCCCCCCCGACAGCATATAGGAAACGCCCGGATTAATGCCGGCGAGCAGTGTCCAGTCGAAGCGACGGCCGAGGCCGCCGGGCCGTGTCGCCTGTTTGGGCGGGCGCGCGTCGAACAGCAGCCGGTCGGACACCTGCGCGTATTCGCGAATGGGTGAAAGGTCGGCGCGCTCGGCGATCGGTAGCGCCTTGATCACCGGCAGACCGAAGCGCGTGCGCACCTGCACGACGCGCTCGGTCGTCTCCTTGCCGTGCAGTTGTAGCATGTCGGGCCGCAGCGCTTCGACGATGCCGAGCAGCGTCTCGTCATTGGCGTCGACCGTAAGCGCGACCTTGCCGGCGCGACCCTTCACCTGCGCGCCCAATATGCGCGCGGCCTCCAGGCCTAGATTGCGCGGGCTGGGCGGAAAGAACACGAAGCCGACCAGGTCGGCCCCGGATTCCAGCGCCGCATCGAGCGCTTCCGGGGTCGTGAGGCCGCAGATTTTGACCGTGAGAGCCATAACGGGCGGGGTTCTACCGCCTTATCCCGGCGGCCGCAAAGCGGAACCGGATGTCTCAGGAATCGCTCGGCGGCAGGTGCGGGAACGAGGGCGGCGGCGCGGGCTGGGCGGGACCTTGCGTGCCGAACTGGCGGCGGATGGCTTCCATCTCCGTGTGCAGCGCGCGTACGTCTGCGTCCAGTTTACGCGCGGCGCGCCGCCAGGAGCCCTGGCCCAGCCACGCCGCGGCTCCGCCGATGATCACGCCGAAGATCAGCACGATGAAGATCAGCACGAACAGCGGCAGGCTCGCCGCATAGGCCGGCGCGGTCGAGGAGAACGGGTCGAACGATACCGTCACCATCTGCCGGTTGGCGACGGCGAACACGACGATGACGATCGCCAGCGGAACGACGATGACGGCGGTGACGATCTTGCGGGCCATGGCCTTGCCTTCTGCGTCATGGCCGGGCAACCGGGTTCGGCCTTCGCCGGCCCGGCTGTAAACTTGACCCGGCCATGCACGCCTTCACGTGCCTAGTCTCCAAGACGTGGATGCCCGGCACAAGGCCGGGCATGAACTAACTCAAACGCGCCGGCAGGTTCCGCTACACCGCGTCTTCCTTGTTCAGGCGCTCGCGCATTTCCTTGCCGGTCTTGAAGAAGGGCACCGACTTCTGATCGACCGCCACGTGCGCGCCGGTGCGCGGATTGCGCCCGGTGCGGGCGGGGCGGTGCTTGACCGAGAAGGCGCCGAAGCCGCGCAGCTCGACCCGGTCGCCGCGCGACATGGCGGAAGTGATCTCGCCGAGGATCGCGTTGACGATGTTCTCGACGTCGCGCTGGTAAAGATGCGGGTTCTGGGCGGCAATATGTTGCACGAGTTCGGACTTGATCATGACGCCGCCCTGACTGGTCAACGGGAACCCGGAGGGTGCCAAAGCGCTAACAGCCCGTCAAGATTGAGTTTTTCGACCGCCTGCACCGCCGCCCAGTCTTCGATGCGGTGCGCAATAGCCGACAGGCCCATCGCATGAAAGGTCCAGGCCGCCGCATGCAGGAAGGAAAGCTCGCCGAAGCGCGGCTCCAGCGGAACGTCGCGCACCGGCAGATTGGCCGGGACGTGCTTGACCTGCCGCAGCCAGGCGAGCGCGGTCTGCTCGTTGCCGAGCGCGTCGACCAGCTTGAGGCCGAGGCCCTGTCGGCCGGTGAAGACGCGGCCGTCGTCGACCGCTGCCAGCTGGGCGGCGTCCATCTTGCGGCGCGTCTGCACCAGGTTTTTGAACCAGGCATAGGAGTTCGAGCACCACCGCCTGGATGGCGGCGCGGGCCTCGGGACTGGTGGGCTCGAAGCCGTTGGGGGCGGCCTTGAGCGGGCTCGATTTGATCGACTCCACTTTGATGCCGAGCGTTTTCAGCGCATCGGTAAAGTTCGGGTACTGGAACAGCACGCCGATCGACCCGACGATGGAGGTGTCGTGGGCGATGATGTGGTCGCAGCTAAGCGCTGCGATGTAGGCGCCGGAGGCGGCCAGACCGTCCACCACCACCACCATCGGCTTTTTGGCCTGTAATGCATGCAGGGCATCGTAGAGCTGCTGCGAGCCGGCGGTGGTGCCGCCGGGGCTGTCAATATGGAGGACAACCGCCTGGGCGTGCGATTTGGCCAGCCGCCCCAGCGCTTCGACCCGGTCGCGGTTGTCGCGGATCAGGCCGGTGACCTTGATGCGGGCGATATAGCCGCCGCCGGCGAGCAGGCCCCTGCCCGGCACCAGCAGCAAGGCCAAGCCGCCGACGGCGAGCAGAACGATCACCGCGGCGGCGACGCGCCAGAAGGTCAATTTACGCCGCAGCCGGCGGCGATCGACGATGGCATCGGCATCGAGCGACATGGGAAGCGGTCCTCCATTACCCGCCAGGGCGGGTGAGGCTTATCCGGAGGCTTTTTGGCACGTTCATGTCGGAAAGAAAAACCCCCGGGCGGGCGGCCCGGGGGTCGTTTCGACGGCGGTGAGGGAGAACCCTACTCGTCCGCCTTTTCCTCTTCGGCTTTCTCGCCTTCGCCCTCGCCGCCGGCGCGCTGCTTGAGCGCGGCGCCCAGGATGTCGCCGAGCGAAGCGCCGGAATCGGCGGTACCGTACTGCGCAATCGCCTCCTTCTCTTCGGCGACTTCCAGCGCCTTGATGGAGACGGCCACCTTGCGGGTCTTGCGGTCGAATTGCGTCACGCGGGCGTCCACCTTCTGGCCGACCGCGAAGCGCTCCGGCCGCTGCTCGCCGCGGTCGCGCGCCAGATCCGAGCGCTTGATGAAGGCGGTGAGCTCGGTGCCGACGATCGTCACGTCGATGCCGCTGTCCTTGACCTCGGTCACCTCGCAGGTGACCACCGAGCCCTTCTTGAGCTCGCCGGCGGTCGCCATGGGATCGCCCGCGAGCTGCTTGATGCCGAGCGAGATGCGCTCCTTCTCGACATCGACGTCGAGCACCTGCGCCTTGACCGCGTCGCCCTTTTTGTACTCCTCGATCACCTGCTCGCCCGGACGCTTCCAGTCGAGGTCCGACAGGTGAACCATGCCGTCGACATCGCCGTCGAGGCCGAGGAACAGGCCGAACTCGGTCTTGTTCTTGACCTCGCCTTCGACCACCGAGCCGGGCGGGTGGGCTTCGACGAAGACCTCCCACGGATTGCGCATGGTCTGCTTGAGGCCGAGCGAAATGCGGCGCTTGACCGGATCGACCTCGAGGATCTGCACTTCGACTTCCTGCGAGGTGGAGACGATCTTGCCGGGATGCACGTTCTTCTTGGTCCACGACATTTCGGAGACGTGGATGAGGCCTTCGATGCCGGGCTCGAGCTCGACGAAGGCGCCGTAGTCGGTGATGTTGGTGACGCGGCCCTTGAAGCGGGCGCCCACCGGGTATTTCGCCTCGATGCCCTGCCACGGATCCTCGAGCAGCTGCTTCATGCCGAGCGAGATGCGGTGGGTCTCGTGGTTGATCTTGATGATCTTGACCTTCACCGACTGACCGATGTTGAGCACTTCGGTCGGGTGATTGACCCGGCGCCAGGCGATGTCGGTGACGTGCAGCAAGCCGTCGATGCCACCGAGATCGACGAAGGCGCCGTAGTCGGTGATGTTCTTGACCACGCCGTCGATGACCTGACCTTCTTCGAGGTTCTGCACCAGCTCCTGGCGCTGCTCGGCGCGCGTCTCTTCCAGCACCGTGCGGCGGGAGACGACGATGTTGCCGCGGCGGCGGTCCATCTTCAGGATCTGGAACTGCTGCGAATTGTTCATCAGCGGGGTCACGTCACGGATCGGGCGGATGTCCACCTGCGAACGCGGCAGGAAGGCCACGGCGCCGTCGAGATCGACGGTGAAGCCGCCCTTGACCTGGTTGAAGATGACGCCCTGCACCTTTTCGTTGGCGTTGAAGGCCTTCTCCAGCTTGCCCCAGCTTTCCTCGCGGCGCGCCTTGTCGCGCGACAGCACCGCCTCGCCCAGCGCATTCTCCACGCGCTCGAGATAGACTTCGACCTCGTCGCCGACTTTCAGGTCGGCCTGCCGTCCGGGCCCGGCGAATTCGCGCATCGCGACCCGGCCTTCGGTCTTGGCGCCGACGTCGATGACGGCCATATCCTTTTCGATACCGACGATCTTGCCTTTGACAACGGTGCCTTCCGACGGCGTGCCGCCGTGGGCAAAGGATTCTTCGAGCATCGCGGCGAAGTCTTCACGCGAGGGGGCTTGGGCTGTGGCGGTGGCCATGTGTTCTCCTGTTAGCGGTGCGCCGGCGGGTTGAAGATGGCGTCCGAAAAAACGCGGGCCAAAGCTCCCGCAGAGCTTTGGCACCCCCCGGGAATCCCGGTTGGCCGGCGCTGATGACCGCGCTTAAGGACGATGGGTTCTCTTGGGCTGCCTAACGCAAAGGCGCGAACGGGGCTTTGTCCTCCAACAGCGAGGGGCGGTTAAGCCGGCCCTCGGCCCGTTCGGGTGGCCTCGACGATGTCGATGGCGGCCCGGATGGCGGTGGATATATCCATATCGGTGGTATCGAGCAAGTGCGCATCCGGGGCTTGTTTCAGGGGGGCCGCGGTGCGGCTAATGTCCCGTTCGTCGCGCTTTTTGATGTCTGCGAGCACGGCGGCCTCGTCGACGGCGGCCCCGGCAGCCCTATATTCGAGCGCGCGGCGGCGGGCGCGCACTTCCGGCGAGGCGGTGACGAAGATTTTCACGTCCGCCCCCGGACAAATGACGGTGCCGATATCGCGGCCGTCGAGCACGGCGCCGGGCGGGCTGGCGGCGAAATCGCGCTGGAAAGCGAGCAGCGCCTCCCGCACCTGCGGAATGGCCGAGACCACCGAGGCCGCCTCGCCCACGGCGTGGCTCTTGAGCGCCCTCGCGTCGAAGGCGGCCGGGTCGAGCGCCTTGGCGGCGGCGACCGCGACGGCCGTGTCGTCGGGCGGACAGCCGGCATCGATCAGCGACTGCGCCACCGCGCGGTAGAGCAGCCCGGTGTCGAGATGGCGCAGGCCGTAATGGGCGGCGAGCTCTCTGCCCAGCGTGCCCTTGCCGGAGGCGGCGGGTCCGTCGATGGCGATGATCATGGGGGGGTCTCCCCAATCTCACGGCTGTCATTCCGGGGCGCGGCCGTCAGGCCGCGAACCCGGAATCCATAACCCCTGCTGCGGAGTATGGATTCCGGGTCCGCGCCTTTGGCGCGTCCCGGAATGACAATGGAGAGGCACGAGGCCGTCATGACAGCTCCGCCCCCAGCCCCCGCATCAATTCCACAAACCCCGGGAAGCTGGTGGCGATGAAGGCTGAATCGTCGATGCGTACCGGATTGTCGGCGGCGGCGCCCAAGACCACCGCCGCCATGGCAATGCGATGATCCATATGGGTCGCCACTTCGCCGCCGCCGGCGATATTTTTCCGGCCGTGCACGATCAGGTCGTCACCCTCGATCTCGACCGTCACGCCATTCGCCCGCAGCATGGCGGCGGTGGCTTCCAGCCGGTCGCTTTCCTTCACGCGCAATTCCTGCAAGCCGCGCATGCGCGTCACGCCTTCCGCAAACGACGCCGCCACCGCGAGGATGGGGTATTCGTCGATCATCGCCGGCGCGCGCGCCGCCGGCACGTCGACGCCTTTGAGCGCGGAAGCGACGATGCGCAGATCGGCCACCTCCTCGCCGCCGTCGTCGCGCTTGGCGAGCGTCTCGATCTTGGCGCCCATTTCATGAAGCGTCGCAAAGAGGCCGGTGCGCAGCGGATTGGTCATCACCGCTTCGAGCACGATATCGGAGCCCGGCACGATCAGCGCCGCCACCAGCGGAAACGCCGCCGAAGACGGATCGGCCGGCACCACGACGTTCGCCGGCTCGAGCTCGGGCTGGCCTTGCAGCACGATACGGCGGCCGTGCTCGCCATGCGGCCGACTGACGATCTTGGCGCCGAAGTGCTTGAGCATGCGCTCGGTGTGATCGCGGCTCGCTTCCGTTTCGATCACCGTGGTCTCGCCCGGCGCGGCCAGCCCCGCCAGCAGCACCGCCGACTTCAATTGCGCCGACGGCACCGGCGACTCGTAAACGATGGGGAGCGGATCGCGCGCGCCTTGCAGCGTGAGCGGCAGGCGGCCGCCTTCGGCGCAGTCGGTCGTGCGCGCGCCCATGCGCTCCAGGGGGTCGAGCACGCGGCGCATCGGCCGCTTGCGCAAGGAGGCGTCGCCGTCGAAGGTCGCGGTGACCGGCGAGCCCGCCACCGCGCCCAGCGTCAGCCGGCAGCCGGTGCCGGAATTGCCGAAATCGAGCGGGGCGGCAGGCGTCGCAAAGCCCGCGACGCCGACGCCGTGAATGCGCCAAATACCGTCCTCGCCGCGCGCCAGCCGCGCCCCGAGCGCGCGCATGGCTTGCGCCGTGCGCAGCACGTCCTCGCCTTCAAGAAGGCCCGCCACCGTGCTCTCGCCCACGGTCATGGCGGCGAGAATCAGGGCACGGTGCGAGATCGACTTGTCGCCTGGCACGCGGGCCCGGCCGGCCAGGGGGCCGCCGCGGCGGGCGGTCAAGGGCGTCGAAACGGGCGTGGAAACGGCGGTGTCCAAAGGCGATCCTTAGGCGATCCTCGAGCGATCCTTGGGCGATCCTTGGGCAATCCTCGGCTATAGGCGCCCTCCTACCACGCGCTCGGCGGGGGCGTCATCCCGCGGCCGAGGGGCCGCCGCAGCGGCATTCCCCGCTATTGACAGGGCGCGCCCGGCTCGCCAAGTGAAGCACCGATTTAGCAAAATTTCCCAAGGAACCAGATCGTGGCGAAAGCTGATCTCGGCACCAAGCGCGTGTGCCCCGACACCGGGCGCAAGTTCTACGACCTCAACAAGACCCCGGTGGTCTCGCCCTATACCGGCAAGGTGGTGCCGATCGCACCGATGCCGACGCGCGCGCCGCGCCCCGAGCCGGCGGCGCCCGTGCGCGCGCCGGTCCCCGAGCCGGCCGAAGAAGCCGCGCCGGAGACCGCGAACGTGGAGATCGTGTCGCTGGAAGACGCCGACGCCGAGCAGCAGGCCAAGAAGCCGGCCGCCGCCGAGGGCGCCGACGGCGCTGAGGCGACGGAGGAAGAAGACGTCGAGATCGACGAGAGCCTGGACGACGCCGCCTTCATCGAAGAAGAAGAGGAAGGCGACGCCGACGTGAGCGACATCATCGGCGAAGGCATCGAGAAGGAAGAGGAACAATAGTCGGTATTCAGCGGTCGGTAATCGGAAGTCGGGATTGGGCTTTGCTCGCTTCCCGATGGCTGATATCTGATCGCTGATCCCTGGAGGGGCCATAGCTCAGTTGGGAGAGCGCTTGAATGGCATTCAAGAGGTCGGCGGTTCGACTCCGCCTGGCTCCACCAAGTTTCGCCCGCGGGGCGAAACTTGTCCGCCGAAGCTCCGAAGGAGCGAAGGCGGACGATCTCGCAAAAACATGAACGTCAGGCGCACGGCCGCGATGAAACGCGCCGCAACGCTCATTGGCCTCGCTGCCGCGTTGACCGTGTTCGCCGCCACCGGCGAAGCCGCCCCTAAGCACGACGTCCTCGACATTCACCATCTGCCGCTCGGCGACGGCCACATCGGCAGCGCGCCGCGCCGCGGCTACGTGATGGCGTGCCGCATGGGACCGCGCCGCGGACGCGGCGCGCGCCATGCCGGACGCTGGATCCACGGGGCGACCTGGGACCTCACCGAAAAGACCGAGGTGCGCGGCCGCGTCGTGTGGCCGCAGGCGCGCTTCACCATCGACGAGCTCGGCGAGGGCCGCGTGGTGCGCCGCATCGCGGGCAACGGCCTGCCGGTGAAGACGCCGACCGGGCGCTTTCCGGTGTCGCCCGGCGACCCGGCCTACCGCATCGATCCCAATCCGAACCGGGTCGCGCAGCACAACGTCGCGCTCACGCTGCCGGCCGACCCGCAGCGCGCGCGCGAGCCCTCCTGCGTGCCCATGGGCATGATCGGCGTCGCGCTCAACGGCGTGGCGATCTTCAACGCGCTCGACGACGCGGGCCGCGACGCCGTCGCGCACGAGGTGCAGGACCTGTGCGACGGCCATCCGCAGATGCAGGGCGAATATCACTATCACGGGCCGAGCCGCTGCCTGCCCAACGAGACCGCCAACGAAACGCTGATCGGCTACGCGATCGACGGCTTCGGCATCTACAGCATGTACGACGCGCACGGCCGCGAGCTGACCGATGCCGATCTCGACGCCTGCCACGGCCGCACCAGCTCCGTGCTGTGGAACGGCCGCCGCGTCGCGATCTATCACTACGTGCTGACGCGCGAATATCCTTACACCGTGGGCTGCTTCCGCGGCACGCCGGTGGCCGTGCCGCATGCGCGCGGCCCGCGCGGCTTCATGCGCCGGCCGCCGCCCCCGCGCGACGGCTTCGGGCCGCCGCCACCGCGGCGGTTTTGAAGCGGGCGGCGCGGGCACCATGAAGAGTCATTCCGGGGCGCCCGCTGCAGGCGGGCGAACCCGGAATCCATGCTTACAGACAGGGATTATGGATTCCGGGTCCGCGAGCTTCGCTCGCGTCCCGGAATGACAAAGCGATCAGTGCCGCTGCTTCAGCGCCACCAACTCGGCACGCGACCAGATCGGCTCGTTGGCGCCGCTGCCCCAGGCGCGCGGGCGGTAGAACAAATGGATGCCCTCGCGCGCGAGCCGATGCATCTCGTGCACCCAGCGCGGATGCACATAGGTCGCGTGATAATGCGTGGCGGTGCCGACCGCCGCGACATAGAGCTTGCCGTCGAGCGTATCGCGGGCGATGCGCTTGGCGCGCGCCCAGGCGCCGTATTCGTCGACCACTTCCGGCTTGCCGTCGCAGGCGAAAGTGAACTGACAGGCGAGATGGTGGCTGGCGTTCTGGAAGATCACGCCGCAGACGCTGCGCGGATAGATGCCGGAGAACACGCGGTTCATCACCACCTGCGCCACCGCCACCTGCCCGCGATAAGGCTGATCGCGCGCCTCGAAATAGACGGCCTGCGCGAGGCAATGCTCGGCCTTCTCACGCGACTTGCCGATGAGGTGCAGGCGCTGCGCCGGCGAGGGCGGCGGCGCCGGGCGCGGCAGCACCGCGATTCGGTCCGGCAGCTTGACGTGGATCGCCGGCGGCAGCGGCACCGCGGTCGTCGGCACGATGCCGGGATCGAGGCTGGCAAGCTGCATGCTGGCGGGCGCAAAGGGGGCTTCGTCCGGCATCGGACCGACGGCCTTGGCGAAGGCTTGCGACGCCGACGCGACCTCGGATTTGGCCGCCGTCTTGGCCCTCGTTTCGGTCGCCGTTGCGGTCGCCGGTTTGACGCTTCCGGTTTGCGGTTTCGGCTTGACGCGCGCGGCGCGCATCATGTCCTGCGCGCGCTGGGCGAGATCGGCGACGGTCGCCTGCTCGAGCGCCGGCGGCGAAGCCATCGCGACTTGCACGGCGTCTTCCGTGTGCAAGGCGGCGAGCTTGGCCACCGCCGAGCGATCCGGCAAAGAATCGGACTTGGCGGTCATGACCTTGGGCGGGCTGAGCGCGGGCAGCGCTTCCATGGCGAGCTGGTCGGCGGGAATGTCGACGACGACCGAAGCTTCCGCGCTGATCGAGAACTGATCGACGGCGCCGCGCAGCACGGCGGGCCAATCGGCCAGGCGCGTGTGGCGATGCTGATGCATGAATGCGGCCGCGCTTTCGAGCGGACGCACGTTCATCAGGTCGAGCCCGCTGATCGTCACCGCGACGACTGCAAAAGCGATGCAGACGCGCTTGGCGTTGTGAAAGACCTTTTCCTCGATCGACAGGTCGAATGGATCGTCGCGTTCGTTGCTGCGCGTCAACACTGTCCGCTCCCCCGAAATCGCCGAATGTTTTGTTTCCGACGCGGGCGATCTTAGCGGCGTGTTCCGTCCCCGTGACCGGGCTTAAGATATTTTTGACCAAACAAGGAAAATGTAGATGATTAATTTAACCAAGCGGGCTTTGCGTTTTGCGCATGGTTAAATCGTCTGCCGTCGTGCATTCGGTCGGCGGCGGCGATCAATCGACGCGATAGCGCTTCACCGCCGCTTCGTTCCAGTCAATTCCGTTGCCCGCGCGCGCCGCGATGACGGCGCGGCCGCCTTCGATGCGCAACGGCTCTTCCAGCACCGGATTGGCCCAGTCGACGTATTCGAGGAACTGGCAGGTCGGCGTGGCGGCGAGCAGATGCGCGCTCGCTTCCGGGAACAGATGCGACGACATCGGGAGACGGTTAACGGCGGCGAGTTCGGCCGCCTCGCGCCATCCGGTGACGCCGCCGATGCGCTCCAGATCGGGCATGACGTAGTCGGCGGCCTGCGCGCCGATCGCCGCCGCCATGGCCGCCGGCAGCGAGAAGTTCTCGCCGATCTGGATCGGCGTCTTCAGTTCGCGCGCAAGCTGCGCACAGCCGGCATAGTCGTCGTGGCGGATCGGCTCCTCCAGCCAGAAGATGTCTTCGCCATCGAGCGCGCGCCCGCGCTCGAGCGCCTCCTCCAGCGACAGCGCCTGATTGTAGTCGACCATCAATTTCGCATCGGCGCCGATGCGCTTGCGCACGGCCTGCACCGCGGCCATGTCCTCGCGCAGCGTCGCATAGCCGAGTCGAAGCTTGACCGCGCCGAAGCCGCCCATGGCGAGCAGCGTCGCGGCTTCGTCGGCGAGCTTGCCCATGTCGTCCATGAGGCCCAGGCCGCAACTGTTGTAGGCCGGGATCGGCCGCGGCTCGGCGCCGAGCAGGCGGCAGAGCGGCTCGCCGGCGGCGCGCGCCAATGCGTCCCACGCCGCCGTGTCGAAGCCGGCAATCGCCATGCGCACGATGCCCTGCACGCCGATCAGCGTGAACCGCCGCATCAGCTTCGCCCACAGCGCGGCCGGGTCGAGCCGCTCCCCTTTGGTCACGCTCTCGACCTCACCGAGCAGGCTGGCGATCGCGGCCGCCGCCGGCTTGAGATAGCAGAACAGCCAGGTGCGGCCGGTGACGCCCTCCTCGGTCTCCAGGTCGACCAGCAGCAACGGCACCTGCCGCAACGCCCCCTGGCTGGTGCCGAGCACGAACCGGAGCGGCAATTCGACCGCACGGGCGCGGATGGCGCGTACCGTGAGGGCAGGAAAGGCGGATCGGTCGGTCATGGCGTTAACCCTCGAAGTGCTTGCGCGGCGGGCACTATAGCGGCGGAGAGTGGAAAGCGCCGTGTTCTTGAACCTTTAACGGGCACGGCCCATATTAGCCGGGTGCCGGGCGGCAGGTGCCGTCGAGGTACAGGGGTGCCAGATCAGGACCCCGCGTCAAAGTCGCTTCCTTTCGAGGACTTTGAGGAGCCCATGTCACGCGTACCGTCTTTATCCAGCCCGTTCCTGTTGGGCTTCGACGAAATCGAGCGGCTGCTCGACCGCGTCGCCAAGGGCTCCGACGGCTATCCGCCCTACAATATCGAGCGGCTTGCGCGTGACGGGAACAACCCGGAACGCCTGCGCATCACGCTCGCGGTCGCCGGTTTCGCCCGCGACGAGCTCGACGTTTCTTTAGAGGAGAACCAAATGGTGATCCGCGGGCGCCAGCAGGACGACAAGGACCGGCACTATCTCCACCGCGGCATTGCCGCGCGCCAATTTCAGCGCACTTTCGTGTTGGCGGACGGCATGGAGGTGCAGGGCGCCGACCTGAAGAACGGCCTGCTGTCGATCGATCTGGTGCGGCCGCAGCCGGAGCGAATCGTCAAGAGCATCGCGATTAGCGAGCACGAAGACTAGTGCCGCCGATTTGAAGTTCCTGCGCAACTGCCGCAACCTCGTTCAGGAACTTCAAATCGATAAGCGGCTCTAGAATCAGATACCTGCTAGTGCCCCTTTGTTTCCGAAGTTCGTGTCAGAGGGTGCCGCGATGTATCACGAACTTCGGAAGCGGGCACTAGCTCGCAACGAACAGAACTCGACCTGAACACTTAAGGAAAGGAGTTGAGGGCCAATGAACAAGATGACGAAAGACAGAATGACCGAATTCGACGCCGCCCATCCCGCGATCACGCAGGAGGCGCTGGCGGAGCTCGGCGACGGCCAGCTTGCCTATGTCAGAGAGATCCGCTCCGAGGACGTGGCCGCGCAGTTTCCGCAGGCGCCCGAGCTCGCGCCCGGCATCACGCTGTTTGCGCTGCATGCCGCCGACGGCACGCCGATCATGCTGACCGACTCGCGCGAAGCCGCGGTCGCCAATGCCTGGAGCCAGGAGCTGGAGCCGGTGAGCCTGCATTGAGCGGGGCGCCTCTCGCGAGATCATCTCGTCCGTCATGGCCGGCCTTGTGCCGGCCATCTCGCTTAGGGACGCACGGTGCCCACTCATCGGGATCGCCGGGACAAGCCCGGCGATGACCACCGATAGGCTTTCCGAAAAAATGCCGGCTACGCCGCGCTGCTCGCCGGCGGCATGGCGAGCACCGCGTAGATCGCGTCGGCGTCGTTCGATTCGCGCAAGCGGCGCGCGATCTCGGGATCGCGCAACAGCCGCGCCACCCGCGCCAGCGCCTTCAGGTGATCGGCGCCGGCAGCCTCCGGCGCCAGCAGCAGGAACACCAGATCGACGGCTTGCGAATCGAGCGCCTCGAAGTCCACCGGCTTTTCCAGCCGCGCGAACAAGCCGAACAGGCGCCCGAGCTTGGGCAACTTGCCGTGCGGGATCGCCACGCCGTTGCCGACCGCGGTGGAACCGAGCTTCTCGCGTTGCAGCAGGATTTCCAGAATTGCGCGCTCGTTCTGGCCGGTGAGGACCGCCGCGCGCGCCGCCAGTTCCTGAATCACCTTTTTCTTGTTGTTGGCTTTCAGGGCCGGAACGACGGCGTTCGGCGCGACGAGATCGGTGAGCGTCATGGACATGACCGATGATCAGGTTTGGCAGCGCCGAGTTGCTTGGGGGGTTGAAGGCCGCGGACCATAAGAGCGGTGGCCGCCGCCGTCAATGGCGGGAGCGCTGCGGGACATGCCGTTTTTTCATGCATTTTGGAACGATTTCAGCGTCCGCGTTGGGCCTGATGATCTTTGCGGCGGCGTTTGTAGCGGCGTAGCCGTTTTTCGATGTGGATCGCGGCTCGATCGGCGCTTTCGTAGGCGTCGGCCGCCGTACCTTCCGCTTCCAATAGCGCGCCCGAATCAAGGTGCACCACGCAGTCTGTACGAAACCCGAAACCGTCCTTGCCGACTGTGGCGTGGCCTGAATAGCCGCCGCGGAAATATTTCGACGTTGCTTCCTCGACTCGGCCAGCGATGCGTTCGCGTAATGCGGCGCCGACGCTGATGTTCTTGCCCGAAACGCGTAAAGGCATGATTCGCCTCCTCTCCGGCATTGAACTTCAAGGTCCCCCACCGACCGCCCCGGCTCGTGTGACAAGCTTATGATTGTGACGGCAAAGGTCAATGCGGGGGCGGCGGCTTCGAATCGCCCCACAACCGCTCGTCCCCGCGCAAGCGGGGACCCAGCGAGCAATCTGCCGCTGAGTAAGTAATAATGGTGCTGGATTCCCGCTTGCGCGGGGACTGAGCGGCGTGTGGCGCTAGCGCTAGAAAAAGCCCCTTACCCCGCCGCCTGCTTCTCGCGCCGGCGCTGTACGGAAGAGGGAATGCGCATGGCTTCGCGGTATTTGGCGACGGTACGGCGGGCAATGTCGACGCCGGCCTCGTGCAAGCGTTCCACGATGGTGTCGTCGGACAAAACGTCGGTTGCGGTCAATTCGCCGCCGATCAGCTGGCGGATGCGGTGGCGCACGGCTTCCGCCGAATGCGCCTGGCCGCCGTCGGCGGCGGCGATTGCCGAGGTGAAGAAGTATTTCAATTCGAAAATGCCGCGCGGCGTCGCCATGTATTTGTTGGCGGTGACGCGCGACACCGTCGATTCGTGCATGCCGATCGCCTCGGCGACCGTCTTCAGATTGAGCGGGCGCAGGTGCTGCACGCCTTTCTCAAAGAAGGCGTCCTGCTGGCGCACGATCTCGCTCGAGACCTTCAGAATGGTCTTGGCACGCTGATCGAGCGCGCGCACCAGCCAGGTGGCGGTCTGCAGGCAGTCGGCGAGATAGGCCTTGTCCTTTTCGCTGCGCTTGCCTTTCGATACCTGAGCGTAATAGCGCTGGTTGATAAGCACTTTCGGCAGCGTGTCGGAATTCAATTCGATCTGCCAGGCGCCATCCGGCGCTTGCCGCACGAACACGTCCGGCACGATCGGCTGCACCGTGGTGGAGCCGAAGGCGAGGCCCGGCTTGGGATTGAGATTGCGGATCTCGGCAATCATGTCGGCGAGATCTTCGTCGTTGACGCCGCAGACGCGGCGCAGAGCGGCGAGATCGCGCTTGGCCAACAGTTCGAGATGGCCGACCAGCGCCTGCATAGCGGGGTCGAAACGGTCGCGCTCTTTCAACTGAATGGCGAGGCATTCGGTCAGATTGCGCGCGCACACGCCGGCGGGATCGAGCGTCTGCAGTACGGCGAGCACCGTCTCGACTTCGGCAACGGGCGCGCCCAGCTTCTCGGCGACGGTTGCAAGATCGCCGGTGAGGTAACCGGCCTCATCCACCATGTCGATGAGATAGCGGCCGATCATGCGCTGCGCCGGACCGGTGACGGCGAGCGCCATCTGCTCGGCCAGATGGTCGGCGAGCGTGATTTCGGCCGAGACGAAAGCTTCCAGATTGTAGTCGTCGCCGGAGCCGGCGCCGCTCCATTCCGCATAAGCCGGTTCCGGAGCCTCCGGCGCGGCACGCTTTTCGCTGCCGTCGTCGGGAAAGACATTCTCGAGCTCCGTACCGAGACCTTCTTCCATCGAGCTGCGGCTGGTCTCGAACTCTTCGCCGCTCCAGTCGGCGGCGGGGCCCTCGTCGGCGCCGGTTTCGCCGAAGCTCTCGCTGAAGCTTTCGCCGGAACTTTCGCCTTCGCCCTGCTCATCGCGCCCGCTGTCGGCTTCCGCGACGGCGGGCGGTCCGTCCTCGTCGTCGGCGCGCTCGAGCAGCGGGTTGCGCTCGAGCTCGCCCTCGACGTAAGCCGCCAGATCGAGACTGGAGAGCTGCAGCAGCTTGATGGCCTGCATCAGCTGCGGCGTCATCACCAGCGCTTGGGTCTGGCGAAACTCCAGTCTTTGCGACAAAGCCATGCGTGGTTTCCCGGCGGAAACTGGTCCGATTCTTGCTTGTTTTTATACCAGCTTCTTCGGCGCGGTGATATGCGATTCCGCGGTGCGGCAATGCACAAAAATTAGGCGGGGATAACCGGTGGATAAAGCACCGCTCACTCCGCCGTGCCCGCCCCGGGCCGGGCATCCACGCCCACTGAGGGCTTTTGCCGGGCAATGCGTGGATGGCCGGGACCAACCCGGCCACGAAGAATTTGTGGTTAGAGCCGGAATTCCTCGCCCAGATAGAGCCGCCGCACGTCGGGATTGTTGACGATGTCGTCGGCCCGGCCCTCCATCAACACCTCGCCGGAATAGATGATGTAGGCGCGGTCGGTCAGCCCCAGCGTCTCGCGCACATTGTGGTCGGTGATCAAGACGCCGATGCCACGATTGGTCAGGTGGCGAACCAGCGCCTGGATGTCGCCCACCGCGATCGGGTCGATGCCGGCGAAGGGCTCGTCGAGCAGCATGTAGCTCGGCCGTGTCGCCAGCGCGCGCGCGATCTCCACGCGCCGCCGCTCGCCGCCCGACAGCGCGATGGTCGGCGTCTTGCGCAGGCGCGCGATGTTGAATTCCTCCAGCAGCGCGTTGAGGTCGGCCTCGCGCCGGCGCTTGTCGGGCTCCACCACTTCCAGCACCGCGCGCACATTGTCCTCGACATTGAGGCCGCGGAAGATCGACGCCTCCTGCGGCAGATAGCCGACGCCGAGGCGGGCACGCTGGTACATGGGCAGGCCGGTGACGTCGTAGCCGTCGAGTTCGATGCGTCCGCGGTCGGCCGCGATCAGCCCGGTAATCATGTAGAACACGGTGGTCTTGCCCGCGCCGTTGGGCCCAAGCAGGCCGACCGCTTCGCCGCGCCGCACGTAGAGCGTGACGCCCTTGACCACCATACGGCCGGCAAAGCTCTTCTCCACGCCATGCGCGGCGAGATAGGCGCGCTGCGTCGCCTGCCTCCCGTCGCCCTCGCGCCGGCGCTGCACGACCTGCGGCTGCGCCACAGCATTGGGATGGCGTGCCACCTGACCGGGCGCGCGCGGGGGCGCCTGCGGATGGCGCGCCTGGCCGGGCGGCGCAGGCCGGCGCGGCGGCGATCGGCGGCGAAACAGCGTGAGGATGTTCACCGGTTTCCCTCGCGGCGCGGAACGGGCGCGACCTTAGCTGATTCCCAGGCGCCCCGGGCGGGATCGGTCGCGTTGCGGGGCACGGCGATCAATGCAGCCGGCGCGGCGGCGCCGCGTTCGTCGGCTTCTGGCCGAGGCCGCCCGGCAGCGCCTCGGGCCCCGCCGCACCGGGCATGAACAGGCCCTGCACCCGGCCGGTGCCGTTCTTGGCCGATTCCACCCGCGAAACGCCGCTGGTCAGATTCACCACCAGCCGGTCGCCGCGCAGAACGTTCTTGCCCTGCGTCATCACCACATTGCCGGAGAGCGTGACCGTGTTGGTCCGCATGTCGAAAATGCCGATGCTGCCGGTGGCGGTCTCCTGCTTCTGCGTCACCACCACGCCGCCGCGCGCCTCCAGCCGCTTGATGCGCTGCTGGCCGCCCGGTCCCGGATCGGCGGCCGGCAAGGTGGAGCCTTTCTTGCCCTCCTGCTCGTAGAACACGACCAGCGACTTGCAGCGCAGCTGGGTGTCGCCTTGCGTCACGCGCACGTCGCCCGAAAAGGTGGCGACCTTGTCCTTATCGCGCACTTCCAACGTCGCCGCCTCGATATGCACCGGTTCGTCGCGGTTCTGCGAGAAACCTTGCAGCGCGTTGGGCGGGCCTTTCGGCTGACTCTTGGCCGGCGCGGCGAGCGCGGCGGCGGACACCAGCACAAAGGCGAGGATCGGCATGAGCCGGCGCCAGCGGGCCATCGTCCGGGCGATCGTCCAGTCCATGGTCATTGCGCTCCGGCCTTGGCCGGCGGCGGCGCGCCTTGGCCGCCCTGCCCGTCGATATGGCCGCCTTTGTCGGGCTGCTGCAGCTTCAAGGTCATGCTGACGCCGTTATCGAACAGCACCCGGTCGCCCGAATCGATGATCTCCAGTCCGTTGGCGTTGAGCGTGCCCTGCAGGAGCTTCACCGAGACCGGCTTGTTGGAGACGACGTGGCCCTTGCGGATGTCGACGGTCGCCTCGCTCAGGTGCCCGGCATAGCCGGTGCTGGAGGTGATCTCGATATTGTGGTCGAGCTTGAGCAATTCGCCTTTGCTGTTGTAGATGCCGCGCGCGGCGGTGAGCACAAGCATGCTCTTGTCCTGCATCTGCACCTTGGCGCGGATATTGTGCAGGTCGACGATGTCGGGCTTGGTCAGGTCCTGCGCCGCGTCGTCGGCCGATACTTCGTAGGCGCGCGCGTCGCGCGTGAAGCCCGATAGATGCGGCGACTGCATGGTGATCTTGGTGCCGGAAACGACCAGGTCGCCGACATCGACCGGCAGCTTGGCGAGCATGCGCAGTGGATTGAAATAGGTCGTCAGGAATATCGCCAGCGCCGCCAGCCCGACCAAGGCCGGCAGCGCGAGGCGCAACACCCGCACGAGGCGGCTATGCCGCCGCGCGGCGCGGAAGGCGCGTTCGGTGGCGCCGCGCCCCATGGTCCAATAGGCGCGCGCGGTCTGCGCATCGGTTCTGGCCGTGATCGGACGATTCATGCCGCGCTCGGCGCTGCTCCGTGAAGATTGCCGTCGGAAATCACGTTATTCCCCGCGACGCAACTTGCCGGGCGAATATGGCCCCGCGGCGGCAGCGGCCGCCCCCGGCCGAACTGGGACATTAACCAATCACGCCCGGATTACAGGTACTTACGCGCTGTGCGAAAAGATGTCCTCGCCGGCCCAGCCGGCAAGGTCGAGGCGCGACCGGGCTGGCAGGAAGCCGAAGCAGGCCTCGGCCAGAGCGGCGCGCCCTTCGCGCGCCAGCATGGCGTCCAGCTTTTCCTTCAGCGCATGCAGGTGCAGCACGTCGGTGGCGGCATAGGCGACCTGGGCGTCGGTCAGTTCGTCGGCGCCCCAGTCGGTGAGCTGCTGCTGCTTGGAGAGATCGACGCCGAGCACCTCGCGCACCAGGTCCTTGAGCCCGTGCTTGTCGGTATAGGTGCGCGCCAGCCGCGAGGCGATCTTGGTGCAATAGACCGGCTGCGCCATGACGCCGAAGGTCTGCGCCAGCAGGCCGATGTCGAAGCGGGCGAAGTGAAAAATCTTGAGCACAGCCTTGTCGGCCAGGAGGCGTTCGATATTGGGCGCCTTCTTCTGTCCGGCGGCGATCTGCACCACGTCGGCGGAGCCGTCGCCGGGCGAGAGCTGCACCACGCACAGCCGGTCGCGATGCGGATCGAGGCCCATGGCCTCGGTGTCGATCGCCACCGCGCCTTTGTAGGCGGAGAGGTCGGGGAGGTCGCCGCGGTGCAGGCGGATGGTCATTCAATATCCAGGTTGGCAGGCTGGTGCCCAGGAGAGGACTCGAACCTCCACGGTGTTACCCGCTAGTACCTGAAACTAGTGCGTCTACCAATTCCGCCACCTGGGCACGTGCGGGACTAGGTATTGAGCGATCTGGGGCTTGTCAATTCAGGGCCGAAACGGCGCTGTACAGGGGCGGGGCGATCCGCTATCTGGCGCGCAAACCCCTCCTCCGGCGAGCCTAAATGACCGCCCGCAGCGTCAACGAAACCCTGATCACCGTCTACGGCGGTTCCGGCTTCCTCGGCCGCCATCTGGTGCGCGCGCTGGCCAAGCGCGGCTACCGCATCCGTGCCGCCGTGCGCCGGCCCGAGCTCGCCGGCCACTTGCAGCCGCTCGGCCTGGTCGGCCAGATCAATGCGGTGCAGGCCAATATCCGCGACGCCGCCTCGGTGGAGGCGGCCGCGCGCGGCGCCGACGTGCTGATCAACCTGGTCGGCATCCTTTACGAGCGCGGACGGCAGCGGTTCGACGCGGTGCATGCGGCAGGCGCGGCAAACGTGGCGCGCGCGGCGCTGGCGCAGGGCGCGCGCCTGGTGCACGTCTCGGCCATCGGCGCCGACGCCAACGGGCCCTCGCATTACGCGCGCACGAAGGCGGCGGCCGAAGCCCAAGTGCTGGCGGCACAGCCGACCGCGACGATCGTGCGGCCGTCGATCATGTTCGGCCCGGAGGACGAGTTCTTCAACCGCTTCGCGGCGATGGCGCGCATGTCGCCGGTGCTGCCGCTGATCGGCGGCGGCAAGACCCGCTTCCAGCCGGTGTTCGTCGGCGACGTGGCGGCGGCGATCTGCGAGGCGGTCGCCGGCAATACGCAACCCGGCGCGATCTACGAATTGGGCGGACCGGACGTGCGCACGTTCAAAGAGCTGATGCAGTATATATTGCAGACGATCGGGCGCCGGCGCCTGCTGGTGCCGCTGCCGTTCTTCGTCGCGCGCATGAAGGCCGCCTTCCTGCAATTTGCGCCGACGCCGATCATCACGCCCGACCAGGTCGCGCAGCTCACCGTCGACAATGTCGTTTCGCAAAAAGCAATCGACGAGCAGCGCACGCTGCGGGGCTTGGGGCTCGAGCCGGAGCCGATCGAAGTGATCGTGCCGAGCTATCTTTGGCGCTTCCGCAAGACCGGGCAGTACCACACGCTGCCGGAGGCGTAATATTTTTTGTCATTCCGGGGCGCACGCGTCAGCGTGCGAACCCGGAATCCATACTCTCGGTGCTTCGAAATAACTTAGACAGGGGTTATGGATTCCGGGTCCGCGCCTTCGGCGCGTCCCGGAATGACAAAAGCAACTCACCAAAAATAAAGCGCGTAGATACCGATGGTGCCGACCAGGATGCGCCACCAGGCGAACAGCGCGAAGGTGTGGCGCTGCACGTAGCGCAGGAACGTTTTCACCACGATCCAGCCGAAGATGAAGGAGAAGACGAAGCCGACCGCGATAGCCTTGATGTCGCCGGTGTGCGCGAGCTCCTGGCGGTTCTTGAAGGCTTCGAAGGCGAAAGCGCCGACCATGGTCGGCATGGCGAGCCAGAACGAAAATTCCGCCGCCGAGCGCCGGTCCGCGCCCCACAGCATGGCGCCCACGATGGTCGCGCCGGCGCGCGACACGCCCGGCACCATCGAAAAGCACTGGAAAATGCCGATGACGAAATACATCGGCAGCGGAAAGCCGGTCGCCTCGTGATAGCGCGGCTTCAGATCGAGCCGGTCGACCCACAACAGGATGAAGCCGCCGAGAATGAGCGTGATGCACACCACGCGCACGTCGAACAGATAGGTCTTGATGTAATGATAGGTGAGCGCGCCGATCACCGCCGCCGGCAAAAATGCGAGCAGTACGCCGATGACGAAGCGCGCCGCTGCCCAGTCGGTGAACATGTTCTTGGCAAGCGCCCACAGCCGGCCGAAATAGATGGTGAGCAGGGCCAGGATGGCGCCGAGCTGGATCAGGATGGCGAAGGATTTGCCGAAATTGTCGCCGCTCCAGCCCAAAACCCTTTCCATCAATAACAGGTGCCCGGTGGAAGAGACCGGCAAGAACTCTGTCAGGCCTTCCACGAAACCGAGCACCGCGGCCTGGACGAGGTGGACAGGCACCGCAAGGCCGGACAGGGCCGCCGGCAAGGCGTCGATGGTCATGGGGCGGGAACTCCGGGGCGACTGGCTTTGCGCGCCAACCGCGGCAGGAATCGGGCGGGCGTCAGCGCTTTTGGCGCAAGTTCCGGGTGCGGGCAACAAAAAAGCCGCGAACGCCGTTCATTTGCGCCGCGGCGGTGGATTTCTATAGTGCACCGGTCGATTCCCGCCCGACCGCATCTCTCACATTCGGGGCCTCATGCTGACCCTGCTGCAACATCCGCTTTGTCCGCGCTCGCGCTATGTGCGCCTGATCCTCGGCGAATACGGCGCCGCGGCGCGACTGGTGGAGGAGCGCTTCTGGGAGCGGCGCGAGGAATTTCTCTTGCTCAATCCGGCGGGCGAAATCCCCGTGCTGGTGGCGGACGGCCAACCGCCGGTGCCGGGCGCCACGATCATTGCCGAATTCATCGAGGAGACGCGTCCCCCGTCGGAAGGCGAGGACCGCCTGCTGCCGCCACGTGCCGCCGACCGCGTGGAGGTGCGTCGGCTGGCCAATTGGTTCAACGACAAGTTCCACACCGAAGTGAGCGGCCCACTGGTTAACGAACGCGTGTTCAAGCGCCACATGACGCCAGAGCAGGGCGGCGGCTCGCCGGACACCGAGGCCTTGCGCGCCGCGCGCCACAATATCCGCTATCATCTGGCCTATGTCGGCTGGCTGGTGCGCACGCGCGATTGGCTGGCGGGCGAGCGGCTCACGCTCGCCGATCTTGCCGCCGCCGCGCATCTGTCGGCCGCCGATTATCTGGGCGAAGTGCCGTGGAACGAAGACGAAGCCGCCAAACACTGGTACGCGCGGGTGAAGTCGCGGCCCGCCTTCCGGCCGATTCTGACCGACACGCTGGCCGGCCTGCCACCGCCGGCGCATTACGCCGATCTGGATTTTTGAGCGATCCGCAAGAGATCAAGACCGCGCTAGCCGAACAGGCGCACACGCTCGGTTTCGACGCCTGCGGCGTGACGAAGGCCGACGCGATACCGCAGGCGCAGGAACGGCTGGCGCGCTTTCTCGCCGACGGCATGCACGGCGACATGGCGTGGATGGAGACCACGGCCGCGCGCCGCGGCTCGCCGCAAGCGCTGTGGCCGGAGGTGCGCAGCGCAATCATGCTCGGCATGAATTACGGGCCCGACCGCGATCCGCTTGCGGTCTTGCGCGAGCGCACGCGCGGTGCGATCTCGGTCTACGCGCAGGGCGACGACTATCACGAATTGATCAAGGCGCGGCTCAAAGCGCTGGCGCGCTGGCTGACCGATCATGTCGGCGGCGACGTGAAAGTGTTCGTCGACACGGCGGCGGTGATGGAGAAGCCATTGGCCGCGAGTGCCGGTCTCGGCTGGCAGGGCAAGCACACCAATTTGGTGTCGCGGCAATTCGGTTCGTGGCTCTTTCTCGGTGCGATCTTCAGCACGCTCGATCTGCCGGCGGATGCGCCGGAGCAGGACGCGTGCGGCAGTTGTCGCGCCTGTCTCGATGCGTGCCCGACCGCCGCCTTCCCCGAACCCTACCGGCTCGATGCACGGCGCTGCATTTCGTATCTGACCATCGAGCACAAGGGCCCGATCCCGCGCGAATTGCGTGAAGCAATCGGCAACCGCATCTATGGCTGCGACGATTGTCTCGCCGTTTGCCCCTGGAACAAATTCGCCGTGCAAGGACGCGAGGCGAAGCTGGCCGCGCGCGATAACTTGCGCGCGCCTTCGCTCGCCGAGTTGGCGCGGCTCGACGACGCGCAGTTCCGTGCGCTGTTCTCAAAGAGCCCGGTCAAGCGCAGCGGCCGCGACCGCTTCGTGCGCAATGTGCTGATCGCCATCGGCAATTCGGGCGAAGCATCGCTCGCCGCCGAAGCCGAGCGGCTGTTGCACGACGCTTCGCCTTTGGTGCGCGGCGCGGCGGTGTGGGCGCTGTCTCGGCTGGCGACGCGGGAGAAGTTGGCGGGACTACGGAAACCGGAGAGCGATGAGTCCGTGCAGGAAGAGTGGGCGTTTGCGCTGTCGTAAATTCAACAGCGTCGTCACCCTCTCCGTTCGTTCCCGCGAAAGCGGGAACCCAGTGCTTAAGTGAAGCGCCGCAAAGGCTGGGTCCCCGCTTTCGCGGGACGAACGGTTGAACCTTGCGCACGCCCAATTACCGCTTAGCTAAAACTCCTTCACCGCCGCGATCAGCCGCTCGATGTCCTCCGGGCGGGACAGGCGGTGGTCGCCGTCCTTGACCAGCGTCAGCACCACGTCGTCTTGCGCAAGACGCGACACCAATTCCTGCGCGTGTCGCCACGGCACGTCCGGGTCCTGCACGCCCTGCAAGATGTGCACCGGGCAGCCGGTCTCGATCATGCCGCCGAGCAGGAGATGCTCGCGCCCCTCCTCGATCAGCCGCCTGGTGATCGGATAAGGCTCTTCGGAATACTCCGATGGCCGCAGCCATCGGCCCGTGGTTTCGATCTCCTGCCTGATCGCGTCCGGGAACCGCTTCCACATCAGCTCCTCGGTGAAGTCGACCGCCGGCGCGATCAGCACCATGCCGGCAAGTGCGGTATTTTGGGGCGCAGCGCCCTCGAGCCCACGCAGCGCGCGCGCCAGGAGCAATGCCAGCCAGCCGCCCATGGAGGAGCCGACCAACACCTGAGGCCCGGTCATGAATTGCCGGTTGACCGCGAGGCTTTCTGCCAGCCAGCGCCCAATGGTGCCGTCGGTGAAGGCGCCGCCCGATTCGCCGTGCCCGGAATAGTCGAAGCGCACGCAGGCGCGGCCCTCCGCCGCCGCCCAGCGGTCGAGCGCCGCGGCCTTGGTTCCCTTCATGTCGGACTTGAAGCCGCCCAGCCAGAACACGCCCGGCTCCCGGCTCTTGCCCTCGCGCGCGCGCACGGCGATGGTCCGGGCCGGCGGCGGCGATTCGACGGCGATGGAGGTCAGGCGAACTTCGCTCATGCGCGACCGGCTCACATTTCGGCAAAGCGTTTCTCGCCGCAAGCGGCCCCGGAAAGCAAGGGGGACATGATGCCAAGAGCGCATCCGCCTTCGCTCGCCGGCGCCACCATTCTGCAGCTGGTGCCGGCCTTGCGCGACGATCCCGCCGGCCATGCCGCGGTCGACATCGCGCTCACGCTGCTGCAGGCCGGCGCGCGCGCCATGGTCGCAGCCGACGGCGGGCCGCTGGTCGGCGAATTGCGCGCCTTCGGCGGCGAATGGCTGCCGATGATCACCGACACGGTCAATCCGCTGCGCATCCGCTCGAACGCTGGCGAGATCGGCAAGCTGATCGCCGCCGAGCGCGTCGATATCGTGCATGCCCAAAGCGCAAGCGCGGCCTGGAGCGCGCTCGCCGCCACCGGCCGGCAGCAGCCGGTGTACCTGGTGACTTCATTCACCGACCGGCTGCCGGCGCATTCCCGGCTCGGCACGCTGTACCGCTCCTCGCTTGCGCGCGGCGACCGCGTGATCGCGCCGTCGTCCTACGTCTCGCGCGCCATGATCGAGCGCTACAAGCTCAAACCCGACCGCATCACGGTGATCCCGCGCGCCGTCGACACCGTCAAGTTCAACCCGGCGGCGGTGAGCGGCGAGCGCATCGCGGCGATCCGCCGCGTCTGGGGCGTCTTACCGCAAATGCGCGTGGTGCTGGTCGCCGGACGCGTCGCGCCCTGGAACGGGCAGATGAGCGTGCTCGACGCCGCGCGCCTCATCGTCGGCGGCGAAACCGCGCGCAACATCGTATTCGTGTTCGCCGGCGAGGACCGCAAGAACGCGCGCTTTGCACGCGCGCTCAGAAGGCAGGCGCAAGCGCACGGTATCGACACGCTGTGCCGCTTCGTCGGCCATTGCGCCGATATGCCGGCCGCTTACGGCGCGGCCGACGTGGCGGTGGTGACACCGTTGGCGCCGCCGCTCGCCGGCCGTGCCGCCGCGGAAGCCCAAGCCATGGGACGGCCGCTGATCACCTCGGCGGTCGGCGTGCTGCCGGAAAACGTGCTCGCGCCGCCGCGGATGAAGGAGGAATTGCGCACCGGCTGGGTGGTGCGGCCGGGCAATGTCGCCGAAATCGCGCGTGCCATCACCGCCGCGCTCGCGCTCGACGTCACCGCTTCCGAGGCGCTCGGCGCACGCGCGCGACAATTCGCCGAATTCATGTTTTCGCCGCAGAGCGTTGCCGAGGCGATCCGCGGGGTCTATACCTCGCTGCTTGCACGCGATCGCTGACCGCATATTCCGCCCGGTCGAGCGGCTTCGGATCAGAAATGCCCGTGACACGCGCGACACTGCGCGCACGAAGGCGATAGCTGGGAAGTATCGAGACAGTCACGCTCATGTCGAGTTTGCAGGCGCCCGAACGGCCGATCAGCGCGCGACGCCCCGCCGCCACAGCGAGCGCGGCGGACGCGCAGGCCGCAGCGCCCATCGCGGTGCTGATCGCGGCGCCGAGCCTCGACGCCGGCGCGGCGGGCGCCGGCGCGCTCGAACTGGCGCGCGTGCTCACGAGCGCCGGCCACCGCGCCGTCGTCGTCGCGCGACCCGGCCGGCTCGTCGCCGACCTCGCCGCGGCGGGCGCCGCATTCGTCGCGCTCGATCTTTCCGGCAACAACCCGATCCGCATGCTGCGCAATGCGGAAGCGCTGACCCGCATCGCGCGCGCGCACAATTGCGATGCCATTCACGCGCTCGGGCGCGGCCCCGCCTGGAGCGCCTGGGCCGCGGCCCGCATGCGCGGCATTCCTTTCATTACCAGTTGGTACAAGGGCTTCCGCGAGCAGAACTTTTTCAAGCACTTCTATAACGGCGTGATGGCGCGCGGCGACCGCGTGGTGGCGCTGAGCGAGCAGATCGCCCAGCTGGTGCACGACCGCTACGGCACGCCATGGGAGCGTATCGACGTTCTGCCTTCGAGCATCGATCTGGCCCGCTTCGATCCTGCCACGGTCACGCCCGAGCGCATCGAGGCCATGCGCACTGTCTGGGGCGTCAAGCCCGAAACGAAGGTGATCCTGATCACCGGCCGTATTCTGCGCCGCAAGGGCCATGACGTGGCAGTGCGCGCGGCCCGCCGGCTGAAAGACATGGGCGTGGCGGATTTCCTCTTCGTCTTCGTCGGCGAGGATGGCGGCCATACCCGCTACACCGGGGAATTGTGGGACCTGGTGCTGGCGAGCGAGACCGTCGACGTCGTCCGCATGGCCGCGCCGGTCTACGACATGCCGGCGGCTTACGCCGTCGCCTCGGTGGCCGTGTCGGCGGCGGTGCAGCCGGAGGGCCTGCAGCGGAGCATCCTGGAGGCGCAGGCGATGGCGAGGCCGGTCATCGTGTCCGACCTCGGCGCCGGGCCGGACGTGGTGCTCACCGCCCCCACCACCCCCGACCACCACATTACCGGCCTGCGCTTTGCCGCCGGCGACGACGCCGCGCTCACCGCCGCGCTGCTCAAGCTGTTCGCCATGCCGGACGCGGCACGCCGCGCCATCGGCCTGCGCGGGCAGGAATGGGTGCGTGGCCATTTCAACGCCCGCCTGGTGGCCGAGCAGACGCTCAAGTTCTACAGCGAGGTCGCCTGCGCACCGGACAAGGCCCCGGCGCTGGTGCCGCAGCCGGACAAAATTTGAAAGATTTGAACCATTTGACGCCGATTCCCGGCCTCTCTCGATAAATGGCCCGGAACCGCGTTGACTTATTGGCCGTTTCTACCGATCTTTCCAAAGCCGGGGGCGTTTCAATCCCGCGGCATCGTCGCAACAGCATGAGGAGACAGCAGCCATTCGTCGTCCGATGAAGTCCGCGCTGCCCGTTCAGAAGGACGGCCCGCGCATCAACGAGGATATCCGCTCCCGCGAGGTTCAACTGATCGATGCAAGCGGCCACAATCACGGCCCCACGCCGATCCAGGCCGCGCTAGAGATGGCCCAGGGTGCCGGGCTTGATCTCGTCGAGATCGCCCCGAATTCCAGTCCGCCCGTCTGCAAGCTCCTGGATTACGGCAAGTACAAGTACCAGGCGCAGAAGAAGGCGGCCGAAGCCCGCAAAAAGCAGAAGGTCGTCGAGGTCAAGGAGATCAAGCTCCGGCCGATGATCGACGACCACGATTACGACGTGAAAATGCGCTCGATGAGGCGCTTCTTCGAGGAAGGCGACAAGGTCAAGATCACCTTGCGCTTCCGCGGCCGCGAACTGGCCCACCAGGAACTCGGCTTCCAGTTGCTCAACCGCGTCAAGACCGATATCGGGCCTATGGCCAAGGTCGAATCGGAGCCGCGCTTCGAAGGCCGCCAGATGACCATGGTGCTGGCGCCGCGCTGAGACCGCCCAATTAAAAACGCGCCGCCTGCGCAAAGCGGTCGGCGCGTTTTCTTTTGCGGTAAGGCGCGCTCAGGACGACGCCGCCTTGACCTCGGAAAGATGCTGGCCGGCGCGGGCGCGCCGCAGCGCCGACGGGCCGTAGCTGCCGAGCACATTGGCGCCCACCGGCCACAGCTTGTTGGCGCCGGAGATCACGCTCACCAGCTTCTGGATCGGGCAGCGCTCGATCTCCTCGGCGGGACGCGAGATGAACAGATCGGCGTGATAGAGGCCTTCGGTCTCGCGGCCTTCCGAATCGAGCCCGCGCGCCTCCACCTTGCGGATGGTGGCTTCCATTTCTTCGCGGTTGGCGAAACGGCGCTGCACGAAGGTGGCGCCCTCGTAGAGCTCGGTCACCAGGCCGTAGCCGTTGAGCGTCTTCTCGATCTCGTCGAACGGGAACATGCGCAGCACGAAAGAAGCGACCCATGGCGTGCGCCCGCGCCGGCTCGCCTTCAGCACGCGCTCGAAGGTCTTGCTGGTGACGTAGCCGACGCAGCCGGTAGAGACGATGATGTCGACGTCGGCGAGATCGGCCGCCTCGTCCGCGGTCAAGTCGCGGTTTTCCAGGTCGATGGCGAGGCCGCGGTCGAGCAGCCCGCATTTTTCCCCGTAGCGGATGGCGTTCTCGGAAATGTCGAGCCCGATCACCCGCACGCCCTCGTTGCGCGGCCAGGCGCGATAGAAGTGGCGGTCGAGCTCGAGCATTTCCTCGCTGCTCAGCATCTGCAGCGACGGCGCGGTGTAGCGCTGGCGCAGCGCCTCGTAGTCGACGGCGTATTTCATCAGGGCGCCGTTGATGGCGTAGGAGCAGCCGAGATCGAGCACGGTCACCGGCTCGCTTTGCAGCTCCTGGCGCGCGCGGATCAACTGGGCGAAGATCGGTTGCGCAAGATGAGGGATAATATAATCGAGTTGACCTAAGTATTTAAAATAATTTCTTGGGTCTTTTGACGTATATAGATCGGAGAAATCCATCTTTGACTGATTGAGCTTGGTATAGCTTGCAGGCTTATCCATAAAAATTACTCCTTCTCCGCGCATAAGTCGGCAACCCCACCTTCGGAATTGTGTGATGTAAAAACAATATAAACGAGATGTGCTGCCGTCGCAACCGCCTAGACTTCCGAATACCTCCCTGAATCGACGTGAAACCCAAGCGCCGCCGCCCAACTAACGCCTTAGCGGCCTTTTTCGGCAAAGCGGCGCACGCGGCTGTAGAAACTGGCGCGAAGCGGCGCGCCCTGCCGCGTCCGCGGTCATGAGTTGTCAACAGGCGACGCGTCTGCCATAACGCCGCCCGCTCGCCGCCCGGCTGATCAAGGGCTGCCGTGGCAGCGATTTAAAGCTCAATTCCGAGCACCCCCGCGCGAGGCCTTTGTGCCTTCAGCGCCTGCCGGCTGTGTGCCTTAGGCACGCATGCCGCATTAGGAGAGCAAAATGCCCAAGATGAAGACCAAATCGGGCGCTAAAAAGCGCTTCAAGATTACCGGAACCGGCAAGGTCAAATACCAACAGTCCGGCAAGCGCCACGGCATGATCAAGCGGACCACCAAGACGATCCGCGAGCATCGCGGCACCGCGGTGCTGTTCAAGACCGACGGCGACAACATCAAGAAATACTGGATGCCGAACGGCTGACCGGGCTTCGCATCCGCGCGCCCGCGCGCGGCTGTCAGTTTCACACCTTTGCCAGACCGAGGAGATTTGCCATGGCCCGCGTCAAGCGTGGCGTCACCGCGCACGCCAAGCACAAGAAAGTCCTGAAAGCCGCCAAGGGCTATTACGGCCGCCGCAAGAACACCATCCGCGTCGCCAAGCAGGCGGTGGAGAAGGCCAATCAATACGCCTTCCGCGACCGCAAGCGGCGCAAGCGCACCTTCCGCGCGCTGTGGATCCAGCGCCTGAACGCGGCGGTGCGCCCGTTCGGGCTCAACTATTCGAAGTTCATCGACGGGCTGGCCAAGGCAGGCGTCGAGGTGGACCGGAAAGTCTTGTCCGACCTCGCCATCCATGAGCCGGCGGCCTTCCAGGCCATCGTCGAGAAGGCCAAGGCCGCGCTGCCGGCGTAATACTCTCTGCGTCATGCCCGGCCTTGTGCCGGGCATCCACGCCTTACTTCGCTTAAGCAAGACGTGGATGGCCGGGACAAGCCCGGCCATGACGAGCCATAAGATGGCCCGCGCTATGTCCGACATCGCAAGTCTCGAACAGGAAATCCTCTCCGCCGTCGCCTCGGCACAAGACGAAGCGGCGCTGGAGGCGGTGCGCGTCGGCGCGCTCGGCAAGAGCGGTTCGGTCTCGGCGCTGTTGAAGACGCTCGGCGCCATGACGCCGGACGAGCGCAAGGTGCAAGGCCCGGCGATCAACGGATTGAAGGACCGCGTCACCGCGGCAATCGCGACACGCAAAGCCGCGCTCACCGACGCCGCGCTCGACGCGCGCCTCAACACCGAAGCGGTCGACGTCACCCTGCCCACGCGCGAGCCGCCGGCCGAAACCGGCCGCGTGCATCCGATCAGCCAGGTGATCGACGAGCTCACCGCCATCTTCGCCGACATGGGCTTCGCGGTGGCGGAAGGGCCCGACATCGAGACCGACGACTACAACTTCACCAAGCTGAATTTCCCGGAAGGCCATCCGGCGCGGGACATGCACGACACCTTCTATTTCCCGCCCAAGCCGGACGGCTCGCGGCTGTTGCTTACGCACGCACACATCGCCGGTGCAGGTGCGCACCATGCTTTCACAACAGCCGCCGATCCGCGTTATCTGCCCCGGCCGCACCTACCGCTCCGACAGCGACCAGACGCACACGCCGATGTTCCACCAGGTCGAGGGCCTGGTCATCGACAAGGGCTCGCATCTCGGCCACTTGAAATGGATTCTCGAAGAGTTCTGCAAGGCCTTCTTCGAGGTCGACCACATCAACATGCGCTTCCGCCCGTCGTTCTTCCCGTTCACCGAGCCGTCGCTGGAAGTCGACATCCAGTGCCGGCGCGGCAAGGATGAGATCAGGTTCGGCGAGGGCGAGGATTGGATGGAGATCCTCGGCTGCGGCATGGTGCATCCCAACGTGCTGCGCAATTGCGGGCTCGATCCGGACGAATACCAGGGCTTCGCCTGGGGGCTCGGAATCGACCGCATCGCCATGCTGAAATACGGCATGCACGATCTGCGCGCCTTCTTCGAGGCCGACGTGCGCTGGCTCAATCATTACGGTTTCCGGCCGCTCGATTTTCCCACGCTGGCGGGGGGGTTGAGCGCGTGAAGTTCACTTTGCCCTGGCTGAAAGAGCATCTCGACACTACGGCTTCGCTCGCCGAGATCGTGGACAAGCTCACCATGATCGGGCTCGAGGTCGAGCACGTCGAGGACAAGGCGGCGTCACTCAAGCCCTTCGTCATCGCCAGCGTGATCTCGGCCGAGAAGCATCCCAACGCCGATCGTCTCAGGGTCTGCATGGTGGACATCGGCGACGGCAACCCAATTCAGGTCGTGTGCGGCGCGCCCAATGCGCGCGCCGGCATGAAGGGCGTGTTCTCGGCGCCCGGCACCTTCATCCCCGGCAAGAACATGACGCTCGAGGTCGGCAAGATCCGCGGCGTGGAAAGCCGCGGCATGCTGCTGTCGGAAGCCGAGATGATGATCTCCGACGACCATGACGGCATCGTCGACCTGCCGGCCGACGCGCCGGTCGGCACGCCTTACGTCGAATGGGCCGGCGCCGCCGAGCCGGTGATCGAGATCAACCTCACCCCCAACCGCCCGGATTGCACCGGCGTCAACGGCATCGCGCGCGACCTCGGCGCCACCTTGATCGGCGACTACAAGGAAAACGCGCCCAAGCCGGTCGCCGGCAAATTCCCCTGCCCGGTCACGGTGACGATTCAGGCGCCGGAGCTCTGCCCCGCTTTCGGCCTGCGGCTGGTGCGCGGGGTGAAAAACGGCCCCTCGCCCGACTGGCTGCAGAAGCGGCTCGGCTCGATCGGCCTGCGCCCCATCAACGCGCTGGTCGACATCACCAATTTCATCACCTTCGACCGCGGCCGCCCGCTGCACGTGTTCGACGCCAAGAAAGTGCACGGCAATCTCACGGTGCGCCGCGCGCAGAACGGCGAGACGCTGCTGGCGCTCGACGGCCGCACCTACACGCTCGACGCCGCCATGTGCGTGATCGCCGACGAGAAGGAAGTCGAGTCGCTGTCCGGCATCATGGGCGGCGAGGCCACCGGCTGCGACGAAGCGACCACCGACGTGCTGATCGAATCGGCGCTGTGGGACCCGCTCAATATCGCGCAGACCGGCCGCAAGCTTTCCATCAATTCCGACGCCCGCTACCGGTTCGAGCGCGGCGTCGATCCGGCCTTCATGCTGCCCGGGCTGGAGCTCGCGACGCAGATGGTGCTCGACCTCTGCGGCGGCGAGCCGAGCGAGATCGCGGTGGCCGGCGACCCGGCCCCGCCCGAGACGGTTATCGATTTCCCGATGAGCGAGCTGACACGGCTCGCCGGCATCCAGCTGCCGATCGCCGACGTGCGCCGCGTGCTGGAGAAGCTCGGCTTCTTCGCCGCCGGCCAGGCGAAGAAAGTGAAGGTGGCGGTGCCGTCGTGGCGGCCGGACGTGCACGGGCGCGCCGACATCGTCGAGGAGCTGGTGCGCATCGTCGGTGTCGACCGCGTGCCGTCGACGCCGTTCCCGCGCGGCGCCTTCGCGCGCAAGCCGGTGCTGACGCCGATCCAGAACCGCACGCGCAAAGCCAAGCGCGCGCTCGCCGCGCGCGGGATGACCGAGGCGGTCACCTGGTCGTTCGTATCGAAGCGCGACGCCGAACTGTTCGGCGGCGGCCAGGCGGAATTGGCGCTCGCCAATCCGATCGCGGCCGAATTGTCCGACATGCGGCCGAGCCTGATGCCAGGCCTGATCATGGCGGCGCAGAAAAACGCCGACCGCGGCTTTGCCGACGTGGCGCTGTTCGAAGTCGGCCAGGTGTTCAAGGGCGACAGGCCGGAGGACCAGTTCACCGCCGCGACGGCCTTGCGCCGCGCGCTGGCAAAGCCGGAGGGCATCGGCCGCCACTGGCAGGATAAGAACGGCGCGGCCGACGTGTTCGACGCCAAGGCCGACGCGCTCGCGGTGCTGGCGGCAGCCGGCGCGCCGATGCAGGCGCTGCAGGTGGTGTCGGGCGGGCCTTCCTGGCTGCATCCGGGCCGCAGCGGCACCATCCAGATGGGGCCGAAGAACGTCATCGGGCATTTCGGCGAATTGCATCCGCGCGCACTCGCCGCGCTCGACGCCGAAGGGCCGCTGGTCGGCTTCGAAGTCATGCTCGAGAAAATCCCGGAGCCGAAAGCCAAGGCCACGCGCGCCAAGCCGCTTTTGGAATTGTCGCCGTTCCAGCCGGTGACGCGCGATTTCGCCTTCATGGTGGACGCGGGCGTCAAGGCCGGCGACATCGTGCGCGCAGCGCTTGGCGTCGACAAGAAGCTGATAACGGACGTCACCGTGTTCGACGTCTACGAGGGCAAGGGCATCGAGCCCGGCAAGAAGTCGGTCGCCATCGCCGTCAGCGTGCAGCCGCGCGACAAGACCATGACCGATGAGGAGATCGACGCGCTGGCGGCCAAGATCGTGGCCGAGGTGACGAAAAGAACGGGCGGGGTGCTGCGGGGGTAGCTGATTCAGAGTGCGGTGCGGCACTCACTCTTCCCCCTCTCCCCTTGTGGGAGAGGGGAAGCGAGATCGCCGCGCGCCATCAGCGAACCAACTTACCCCGCCAGCAAATCCGCAAACGCAAAGCCGTCGCGCTCGACCGTTTCGCCGACCTTCACCGCGATCTTGCCTTTGAGCATCGGCCCGGCCGACACGAAGGAATGGAATTCGCCGTTCTCGCCGCACGGATCCGTGCCGGCCGGCAGCTCGGCGAGCAGGCTTTCATCGAAGACGCGGCCGGCGAAGCGCGCCGGCAACTTTTTCAAATCGACGACGGCGAGATGGGCCTGCATGCCGGAGGCGATCATGTCGCGCGCCAGCGGCGCGGTCGGCCGCTCCCACAAGGGAAACACCGGCGTGATGCCGCTGCCGGCCAATTGGTTCTCGCGATAGGCGCGGATGTCTTGCAGGAACAGGTCGCCGAAGATGATGTGCGTTATGCCGCTTGCTTTCGCCGCCTTCACGGCCAGCGCCATCTCGCGCTCGTAAATCTCGTTCGGGCAGGGATAGGGAATGCGCACCACGGTCGGCTCCAACTCGGCCGCGGCGAGCTGGGCATTCAGCAGCTCTTCGCGCACGCCATGCATGCTCACCCGCGCAAACGAGTCCGTCACCGTGGTAAGGGCGCCGACCACCTCGTAATCACCGGCGCGGCGCACCTCGTGCAGCGCCCAGGCCGAATCCTTGCCGCTCGACCACGCGATCAAGGCCTTTGGTCGCGTCATGGGAGCGGCCTCAGCGCCGGCGCCGGCGGCGATGGCGCGGACGTTCCTCGCGCTCCTGCCGCTCGCGCTTCTTCGGCTTTTCCAACATGCCCATCTGATCGAGCGCGGCCAGCGCCGCGCGCTCGCCCGATTCCCAGGCGCCAGCCACCGTGCCCCATTTGGTCGCGTGCGCCGCTTCACCGGCGAACCAGACACGGCCGCCCATCGGCTCCATCAGCGCGCGGCGCGCGTCGGCGTGGCCGGGCGCCGCCGCCGACAAGGCGCCGAGCGCCCAGGGCTCGTCGTTCCACCGCGTCACATGGCTCGCCCTGATCGCGTCCTTGACCCTGGAGCCGTACAGCTTGGCGAGCCACTCGCGGGAAAACTCGACCATGGCGGTCGCGCCTTGCGCGGCAAGCCCACGGCCGAAGGGGCCGGCCACCTCGACCAGGTGCAGGCCGGTGCCGGAGACACGGCCGAGCAGCGCCGCGGTGCGCTCGTCCGAGGCTTGCTCGAACACGAGATCGTCCGGCTGCAGGTCGAGCGGATTGCCCGGCATCATCAGCGCCACGTGGTCGTAGCTGCCGAGCGCGAGATTGCGCAACGCGCCCGTGACCTCGCGCGGCAGCTCCGGCTTGAATTCGATCTTGCCGGCGGCCAGCACATCGGTCGAAGCCGTCACGATTGCCGTGCGTGCGCGCAGGCGCTGCTTGCCGGCGCGCACGTCGACGCCATGGCGGTCGCGGTCGACGAGCGTCACCGGCGTATTGAGCTGCGCTTGCGTGCCGGCGGCAAGCCTCGCCAGCAGCGCGCCGTAGCCCTGCCGGCAGAACTGCGCGACGTCGCGCTCACCGGCGCGCGCGACATCCGCAGCCGAAACGTCGGCGAGCGCTTTGCCGCAGGTGAAGGGGCCGAGGATGAAGTCGACGGTCGTGCGCCAGGGCTCGAGATCGGCCGGCAAGACGCCCGCCGCCGCCACGTCGCTCTTGCGGCCCGCCTCTTCGATCGCGCGGTGCGAGCGCACCAGCGCGGTGAGGAAACTCTCCAGCTCCGATTCGCGCGCGGCGCGCGGGCCCACGCGCATGCCCTGCCCGCGCGGCGCCGGATAAAGGTCGAACCCGGCGCCCGGCGCCAGCGCGGCGAGCGGATTCCCGCCCGGATAATGCAGCCAATGCGCGCCCAGATCGAACGGCACGCCGAACAGGCTCGTATCGGTGATGCAGCGGCCGCCGCTACGCGCGCCCGCCTCGAACAGCGCCACATGCGCCTTGCCGGCGCGCGCGCGGCGCGCGGCGGCGACGCCGGCGGCGCCGGCGCCGACGACGACGAGGTCAACATCGAAATTATCGGCTCGTGCCTGCACGGCAGGAGCGGCGATCAGCGCGGCGGAACCGGCAAGGAACGAACGGCGACTAAGCTTCGACATGGTATCCGAACGGTTGACGCGCCCGCCGCCACATTGCCCGAACATATGCGCGCCCGCAAATTTCATGGGTAACAATCGGTAAGCAATGCAAGCGCGCTATGAACGAAATTGCAATGAGTCTGGATTAAATTCGTCGGCAACGAGAAGACGGCGCGCAAAGTTCCGGGGAACGAAGCGCCGCATGCTGGGCGTCAAGGACTGACGCCGGGGATCAAGCCGCATGGGCTTCATGGTGGACGGCGTCGGGCGCGTAATCGCCCGCTATCTGGAAAAGCCGGCGCAAGGCTACGAGCCCTATACGCCGAGTGATCCGTATGCCTTGCGCGCGGCGCTCAAGCCCGGCGACGTGCTGTTGGTGGAAGGCAGCAATCATATTTCCGGCGTCATCAAATATCTCACGCAATCGACCTGGTCGCATGCCGCGCTCTATGTCGGCGCGATAGGCGACCGCGTCACCGCCGACGGCGAGCCGCTGGTGCTGGTAGAGGCCAATATCGGCCAGGGCGTGATGGCCGCGCCTTTGTCGAAATATACGCGTTTCCACACGCGTATCTGCCGGCCGACGGGTCTGAGCGACGACGATTGCGCGCGCGTGTGCGCTTACGCGGCCGAGCGCATCGGCTTCGACTACGACCTGAAAAACATCATAGACCTGATGCGCTACCTGCTGCCGCTGCCGGTGCCGCAGCGCTGGCGCCGGCGCATGATCGCGCTCGGCTCAGGCCATCCCACCCGCATCATCTGCTCGGCCTTGATCGCACAAGCGTTCGAGCAGGTGCGCTACCCGATCCTGCCGAAAGTGACCTGCATCGAAAGCGAGAGCGCGCGCGAGGAGATACTCGAGATCCGCCATTCCTCGCTCTACGCCCCGCGCGATTTCGACATCTCGCCCTATTTCGAGGTGGTCAAGCCGACGCTGCTGAAGGGCTTCGACTACAAGGCCGTGGCCTGGGCCGACCAGCAGGCGCAGGATTTGGCGGCCTCGCTGGTGCCGGACGACGACACCGACGCCGCGCTGGAGGCCGAGACGCTGGCGGCGATGCGGTAGGGCAAACCGCGCCACACTGTTACCCTCTCCCCTTGTGGGAGAGGGTGGCGAGCGCGGAGCGTAGCGAAGCACGAGCCGGGTGAGGGGTAGTGCCCTCGGTTTGACTCTCACCCCTCGCCCGCCCTCGCTCGGCTTCGCCTCCGCTCGGGCACCCTCTCCCACAAGGGGAGAGGGTGAGCCTGCTGCCCGGTCTTGCCCAAAGTCTCGCGTCTGCTTACCTCTTCCCCGCCATGATCGACGCCGCCGCCAAAGCGATATCGCAGATGTTCACGCCCGCCTTGCGCGCCGTGCTTCTGAAGGCCGTCGGGCTGACGCTGCTGCTGATCGTCATCGTCGGCGTCGTGTTGCAGCGCCTGTTGTCGGCGCTGGCCACCCAGGGCGCCGACTGGGCCGAGCACGCCTCCGGCTTCGCGCCGCACGCGCTGTGGAACCTGCTCGCCTGGGTGCTGTCGATCATGGCGAGCCTCGGCATCGTCACCGGCGCGCTGTTCCTGATGCCGACTATCGCCGCCTTCGTCGGCAGCTTCTTCGTCGACGAGGTGGGCGACGCCGTCGAGCGCGAATATTACCCGGCCGAGCCGACCGGCCGCGCGCTGCCGTTCTTTCGCGCGTTGATCGAAGGCCTCAAGATCGCACTCTTGACGCTCGCCGTCTATTTCTGCGCGCTGCCCTTCATATTTTTCGCCGGCCTCGGTGTGATCGTGCTGTTCCTGGCGAACGCCTACCTGCTCGGCCGCGAATATTTCGAGCTCGCCGCCATGCGCTTTCGCCCGCCCTTGGAGGCCAAGGCGATGCGCCGCGCCAACAGCACCTACGTCTTTCTCGGCGGCATGGTGATCGCCGTGTTCGTGTCGATCCCGGTGGTCAATCTGGCAACGCCGATCTTCGCCATGGCCTTCATGGTGCACGTGCACAAGCGCATCGCCGGCAAGCGCGTGGAGCTGATCGAGCCCGGGCGGCGCGCCTAACTCTTCTGTCGCATATCGATCACCCGCCGGGCCTTGCCGAGCGAACGCTCGACCGTGCCGGGCTTGACCGTGCGCACGGCCGCGTTGACGCCGATCTGCGCGCGGATTTGATGGACGAGATCGCGGTCGCAGGCCGCAAAGGCGCCGTCGTCCAGATCGGGCCGCCCCTCCACCACGATGGTGATGACGTCGAGCCGCTCGACCCGGCGCAGCTCAATGACAAAATGCGGCGCCAGCCGCTCGTCCTTGAGCAGCACTTCCTCGATCTGGCTGGGGAACACGTTGACGCCGCGCACGATCATCATGTCGTCGGAGCGCCCGGTCACCTTCTCCATGCGGCGCATCGTGCGCGCGGTGCCGGGCAACAGCCGCGACAGGTCGCGGGTGCGATAACGGATCACCGGCATGGCCTCACGGGTCAAAGTCGTGAAGACGAGCTCGCCCGCTTCGCCGTCCGGCAGCACCTTGCCGGTCGCCGGATCGATGGTTTCCGGATAGAAATGATCTTCCCAGATATGCGGGCCGTCCTTGCTCTCGATGCATTCACAGGACACGCCGGGCCCGACCACCTCCGACAGCCCGTAGACGTCGATGGCGTGCATATCGTAGGCCTCTTCGATCTCGCGGCGCATGGCGTTGGTCCAGGGCTCGGCACCGCACATCGCGATCTTGAGCGAGGAGGCGCGCGGGTCTACGCCTTGCGCGTGGAATTCGTCGAGGATCGCTAGCAGATAGCTCGGCGTCACGAAAATCACGTCCGGCTTGAAATCGCCGATCAGCCGCACCTGCCGCTCGGTCATGCCGCCCGACACCGGTACCACCGTCATGCCGAGATGCTGGGCGCCGTCGTGGAAGCCGAGACCGCCGGTGAACAAGCCGTAGCCGTAGGAATTCTGCGCCAGCATGCCGGGCCGGCAGCCGGCGGCGCGCAGGCAGCGCGCCACCACTTCGGCCCACATTTCGAGATCGCGCCGGCTGTAGCCGACCACGGTCGGCTTGCCGGTGGTGCCGGACGAAGCATGGATACGCACGAGTTGGTCGCGCGGCATGGCGAACATGCCGAACGGGTAGTGCGCGCGCAGGTCTTCCTTGGCGGTGAACGGAAAAAGCTGCAAGTCCTCGAGCGATTTCAGATCGTCCGGGTGCACGCCGGCCCGGTCGAAGGATTTCTTGTAATGCGGCACGCGGTCGTAGGCGTGCTGCACCGTCCACTGCAGCCGCTCGAGCTGCAGCGCCGCGATCTCGTCGCGCGAGGCGGTCTCGATCTTGTCGAGGCCCTCGGCGCGCGGCGCGAGGTTGACACCTTTGAGCTGTAAGCCGGGCATCAGATCTTCCTCTGCGCCGCGTTCCAGTGCTTTTCCAGATTGGCGATCAGCGCCGGCGAGAAATGGCAATAGGCCTGCTCGCGGCAGTAGACCGCCATGTAGCGGCGGAAGTCGTCGAGCGGCTCCTCGCCGACGCGCAGCGCGCGCCGGTTGCTGGCGGCACTGACAACTCCCGATCCTGTAAAGTCCTCCACCACCATGTCGATTGCCTGCTCCATCTCGCCGGGCGGCACGATCTTGTCGCAGATCATGCGGCCTTCCGGCGTGTCGCAGTCGAGCCGGCGGCCCATCATGATGGCCTGGCGGGCGATGCGTGGGCCGACGAAACGTGGCAGCCGCAGATTGGCGGCGCCCGGGATGATGCCCTCCTTGCGCGCCGGCAGCGTCATGTAGGCGTCGGACCCGGCGACCACGTAGTCCATCGCCAGCAGGTACTGGCAGCCGCCGCCGATGGCGAACACGTCGAGCCCGGCGACCCAGGGCTTCTCGTGCGTGCCGCCATAGACCTCGTCGGGGCTCACGCCGTGCATGGCGAGCCCGCGCTGCATCTTGTTGACGATGCCCATGTCGCGGCGGATGTACCAGAGATAGGGGATCTTCCCCAAGTAAAGATGGGTGAGGTTGATGCCGGCTGAAAAAATCGTGCGGCCGGCATATTTCGGGTGCTGCACCACGTCGCCGCGCAGCACGCAGATTTCGCTTAATGGATCGAGCAGCGCGATGTCGGCGGCGGTCTCGGTGTCGTCGAGCGTGTCGTCGTCCTCGGCGTTGAGGAAGCGCGGGTTCTTGACCGTCACCACCGCCGATTTGCCGCGCCGCTCCACGCGCGCCGGACCGAAATCGACCACGCCTTTTTCGATGAACTCGGGCGCGCGCTCGATCGCTTCCGTTTTCGGCAGCAGCATGGCCTGGCACAAATGCGCGCCGATCTCGGGCAGCGCCAAAACCTGCGCCAGGAAAATGCCCTGGTCGACCTCGACGCCGTCCTTCTCGCTTTGCATGTGCGGGCTCTCGGCGTCGACCTGCTTCTGCGTCGGCGTCAGGCCCGGCACCAACCTGGCGGCGTCATAGACGATTTCTTCGACGCGCTTGAAGTCGGAAAGATTTTTGGTGAGCTTGCGATAGATCGCGTCGGCGTGCTGCGCGAGGAATTGTTCGCGCGAGCGCCGGCAGCGGTCGAGAACGATATCCGCCGCCAGTTGCTGGGCGACGTTGCGCTTGGGCTTCTTCGGCAGCTTGGCGAGAAAACCGGCGCCCGCGCGCCAGAATTTGCCGGCGGCCGCGGCATCGCTCTTGAAATTGCGCCCGAACCTGAGCCGGGTGTTCATCCAGGCCGCGCCCGGCTTCTGGGGCAGGCCGGCATCGCCGAAAATCACCTTGGGGTCGGACCGATCGACGCGCTTGGCGCTGCGCGAGCCTTCCATGACGCATACTCCTTGAACGCTTTTATTTTTGCACGACCGATTTGCCCGGCCATTGGCACAAGTCCGCGATGAGGCACACCTCGCAGCGCGGCTTGCGCGCGAGGCAAGTATAGCGCCCGTGCAGAATGAGCCAATGATGCGCGTGAGATTTATATTTCGCCGGCACAACCGCCTCCAGCTTCTGCTCGACCTCGAGCGGCGTCCTGCCGGTGGCGATCCCGGTCCGGTTGCCGACCCGGAAAATATGGGTGTCGACCGCGATGGTCGGCTCACCGAACGCAACATTGAGCACCACATTGGCGGTCTTGCGGCCTACGCCCGGCAGCGCTTCCAGTGCCTCGCGCGCGCGCGGCACCTGGCCACCGTGCTGCGCGACCAGCGCGCGCGACAGCGCCGCCACGTTCTTGGCCTTGGTGCGGAACAGACCGATGGTCTTGATCAGGTCGCGCACTCTGTCCTCGCCCAGCGCCGCCATCTTTTCCGGCGTGTCGGCAAGCGCGAACAAAGCGGGCGTCGCCTTGTTGACACCGGCGTCGGTCGCCTGCGCCGACAGCACCACGGCCACCAAAAGCGTGAACGGATTGAAGTGCTCCAATTCGGTCTTGGGGTGCGGATTGGCGGCCTGGAAGCGGCGGAACGCCTCCTCGATCTGCGCATTGGTCCACTGCGGCAGCGCGCCCTGGGCGGCCTTCACGTCCGCTTGGGCGCGCTGGCGCGGGGCTTTTACCTTGGCCTTGTGCTTCGCGCGCTTTTCGCCGGCCGGGGCCTTGCTTGCGACAGCCTTGCTTGCGACAGCCTTGCGCGCGACAGCCTTGCGTTTCGCCTTTTTCGCCATGTTTCGGGTATACTGAGCGCCATGACCGCCGACAACTCCAACAGCGTCGACACCCTCGAACCGACGATCTTTTCCGCGGTAATCACCCCGCACCGCTCGCTGCCGCGCCTGGGCTTCTGGCTGCTGATCGGCGGCTACGGCCTGGTCAGCTTCGTCGCCGGGCTCGCCTTCCTGCTGATGGGCGCTTGGCCGGTATTCGGCTTTTTCGGCCTCGACGTGCTGCTCTTGTATTGGGCGCTCAAGCTCAATTACCGCCACGCCGCGGCTTATGAGGAAGTGAAGGTGACGCCGGCGGTGCTCACCGTGCGCAAGGTGTCCCATCGCGGTATCGCGCGCGAATGGACGCTCAACCCGCTCTGGGTCAGGCTCGACAGGGTGGTACACGAGGAATTCGGCATCGAGCGGCTGTCTTTAGTCTCGCGCGGCAAGGAGTTGGCGATCGCCAGCTTCCTCGGTCCCGACGAGAAGGCGACTTTCGCCAAGGCGCTCGGGTCGGCCCTCGCCGAGGCCAAGCGCGGGGTGACCAGGACGGTGATTTCTTAATCCCTCCCCCTGAAAGGGGGAGGGCGGCGAGCATCGAGCGAAGCGAGATGCGAGACGGGTGGGGGTAGCGCGCCTTCGAAAGAAAACCCCACCCCGATCGCGCTTTGCGCGATCGACCCTCCCCTTGCAGGGGAGGGATGAAGCGGTGCCAGAAATCGGGTGGCCCCTCCTGGCGCCTCGTCTTAAATGGCGCTCATGATGACCATGACCCATGACACCATGACCCAAGCCCAACCGGCAGTGCCCAGCCCCTTCGGCAGCATGAGCCCGCTCGCCACCGCGGCCGCCGACTACGACGTGGTGCGGCGCGCCATCGCCCATATCCGCGGCCACTGGCGGGCGCAGCCCGAGATCGAAACGGTCGCGCGCGCCGCCGGCGTCAACCCGACCGACCTGCATCACCTGTTCCGCCGCTGGTGCGGGCTGACGCCGAAGGCGTTCCTGCAGGCGCTGACGCTGCACCACGCGCGCGAACTGCTGCGCTCGTCGGCCAGCGTGCTCGACACCGCTTACGAGGTCGGCCTGTCCGGCCCCGGCCGGCTGCACGATCTGTTCGTCACGCACGAAGCGATGTCGCCCGGCGAATGGAAGGCCGGCGGCGAAGGCTTGACCCTCACTTACGGTTTCCACCCCAGCCCGTTCGGCATGGCGCTGGTGATGACGACGCCGCGCGGGCTCGCCGGCCTGGCGCTCGCCGACAGCGGCAAGGAGCGCGCCGCATTGCGCGACATGAAATCGCGCTGGCCGAAGGCGAAATACGTGGAAGACTTCGCGGCCACCGCGCCGACCGCGCGCCGCATCTTCGACGCCGCGCTCTGGCGCAAGGACCGGCCCTTGCGCGTCGTGCTGATCGGCACGGATTTCGAAGTGCGCGTGTGGGAAAGACTGCTCGAAGTGCCGATGGGTCAGCTCACCACCTATTCCGATCTCGCGGCCAAAGCGGGCTCGCCGAAAGGCGCGCGCGCGGTCGGCGCCGCGGTCGGCAAGAACCCCATCTGCTTCGTAGTGCCGTGCCATCGCGTCGTCGGCAAGAACGGCGACATCACCGGCTATCACTGGGGCCTGACCCGCAAGCGCGCCATGCTCGGCTGGGAAGCCGGCATGGCGGCGGCTTAAGCTTTCCGCATCGCAACCAAGCCGGAACCGCGACCCGGAACGCAGCGCCAGCCCCGCGCGTTATCTCGTTCGAGCATATAATCGCGAGCAAATGAATCGCATCGCACGAGGGCGGTCATGCGCATTCGCTTCCTTATCGCGTTATTGGCGGCGCTGACGATCGCGCCGACCGCCGCGCTGGCGCAATTTGCAGTCGGCGGCGCGGTGGGTGGCGCATTGGCCGGCGGCGCGATCGGCGGGCCGGCGGGCGCAGCCGTCGGCGCCGCCATCGGCGCGACCGTCGGTATGGCGAGCGAATTTCACCTGCCGCCGCCACCCGAGCCGAAGCACACGGGCAAAGCCGTGGCGGCCGCCAATGGCATCAAAGTCGGCCAGAAGCTGCCGCTTCGCATCGCCATCCATCCGCGCCCGCACGAGCAGTATTCTTATGCGGTGGTCAATGACACGCGCGTGCTGGTCGATCCCGAAACGCGTGTCGTGGTCAAGATCGTCAAGCAGGACTGACTCAGGGCCTTTTCCCGGGCGCAGCGCAGCATCCGGGGCACACAGGCTACGCCGCCAGGTCGAGCTTCGAGGCCACCGTCGAATTGGCGTTGAGCCGGTAGATGATCGGCACGCCCGTGGGAATCTCGCGCTTGACGATGCCGTCCGGCGACAGCTTTTCCAGCACCATGACCAGCGCGCGCAGCGAATTGCCGTGCGCCGACACCAGCACGCGCTCTTCGCGCAAGACCGCCGGCAATATCTCGTTGACGTAATAGGGCAGCACGCGCGCGGCGGTGTCGCGCAGAGATTCGCCGTTGGGCGGCGCCACGTTGTAGCTGCGCCGCCAGGTATGCACCTGCTCCGGCCCCCATTTCTTGCGGGCGTCGTCCTTGTTCAAGCCCGACAGGTCGCCATAGTCGCGCTCGTTGAGCGCCTGGTCCTTGAAGGTCTTGAGGCCGGTCTGGCCGAGCTCTTCCAGCATCAGGTCGAGCGTGCGCTGGGCGCGGATCAGCGCCGAGGTATAGGCGACGTCGAATTTGAGCCCCTGCGCCTTCAGCTTGCGCCCGGCGTCGCGCGCTTCCTGCACGCCCTTCTCGGAGAGGTCGACGTCGCGCCAGCCGGTGAACAGGTTCTTCTTGTTCCAGTCGCTCTCGCCGTGACGCACGAGCACAAGCAGACGGTCGCTCATCGCAAGGGTCCTCACTGCTGAATTCGTGACAGGCATATAGCCCCGCCGCCGCCCCGATTCCAGCCAGGCCGCGTTCGTGGCATGATGACCGCCTTAGGGGAGGATTTCATGGCAGGCGAGGGCTTCGAGCGACTATGGCCGACCGTTTTCATGCGGCGCGCGCTGCCCGGCGCCGAGGCCGCCAACGAGGTGCTGGCCGCCTACATCCTCGAACTCGACGAGCGCACGCAGGACATGACCACCGATTACCGCGGCGGCAATTTCCTGCTCGACGAGCATCCGGCGGTGGCCTGGCTGCGCGACTGCATCAACCGCAGCGTCACCGCCTATTTCGCCGAGCTCGGCATGCGCTTCAAGGTCGACTGGTCGCTGCACGGCTGGCCCAACGTCAACCGGCTGGGCGACTACCACGACCCGCACAACCACCCGCATTCGTATTTGTCGGGCACTTATTACGTGCAGGTGCCGACCGACCGCGCCGCCTTACGCACGCGCAAGGACGTGCGGCCCGGCGCCATCACCTTCTACGACCCGCGCGGGCCGGCGGTGAACATGAACGCCATCCGCGGCGACCCTTACGTGAACCCCGAGCACACGGTGATGCCGAAGCCGGGCGAGATCCTGTTGTGGCCGGCGTTCCTGATGCATTTCGTCCACCCGAACCTGAGCGAGACCCCGCGCATCTCGATCAGCTTCAACGCGATGCTGAAGTGGTCGGATGAGTATGTGCCGCGGCAGGAGTAGTCACGTTGTCATTCCGGGGGCCGAGCGAAGCGAGGCAACCCGGAATCCATAACCCCTGTCTTGCCGTATCCGAACCGCTGCGGCGTATGGATTCCGGGTTCGCGCACTTCGTGCGCGCCCCGGAATGACGGCGCCGGCTCAAAAATCCCCCAACCCCAGCACATCCATCATCGAATAAAGTCCCGGCTTCTGCCCGCGCGCCCAGAGCGCCGCATGCAGCGCGCCGCGCGCGAAGATCATGCGGTCCTCGGCCTTGTGCGTGAGCTCGATCCGCTCGGCGGGACCGGCGAAGATCACGCTGTGCTCGCCCACCACGCTGCCGCCGCGCAAGGCCGCGAACCCGATGTCGCCGGCTTTGCGCGCGCCGGTATGGCCTTCGCGGCTCATGACCTTGTGGCCGTCGAGCGAGATGCCGCGGCCTTCCGCCGCCGCGCGCCCGAGCAGCAGCGCGGTGCCGGACGGCGCATCGACCTTCTGATTGTGATGCATTTCCAGGATTTCGATGTCGAAGCTCTGATCGAGCGTCTTGGCGACGCGCTTGGTCAGCGCCGCCAGGAGATTGACGCCGAGGCTCATATTGCCGGACTTGACGATGACCGCCTGCTTGGCGGCGTCCTCGATCTTGCCCTCGTCGGCCGCACTCAAGCCCGTCGTGCCGATCACGTGCACCTTGCCGCTCTTGTTACTGCTCTTGGCCGCCAGCGCGGCGAAGGCAAGCGTCGCCGCCGGCGCGGTGAAATCGATGAGGGCGTCGGCCTTGTCGATGAGCTGCGCGGCATCGCTCGTCAGCTTGATGCCGTTGTCGCCGATGCCGGCGAGCGCGCCGGCGTCCTGGCCGATGAGCGCCGAGCCCGCGCCTTCCAGCGCGCCGGCAAGTACCAGCTCCTTGTGGGCGGCGATCGCTTTGACCAGCGTGCGCCCCATGCGTCCGCCGGCCCCCGCCACGATCACGCGCATCTCGGCCATCGCCCGTGCTCCTCGTAAAATATGGCTGGGTATAGCGGGCTTGAAGCTGCAAAGAAAGCCGTCAGCGGCCGGCGATCATCGTGTCGTAGGCGATTTGACGCGTCACCGTCGCACCGCCGGCACGTTCGACGCAGAAAGCCGTCAGCGCTCCGAGCGCTTCGGCCAGACGTTCTTCCGGGATCAGGTTCCAGACGCTGACCGACTGCAGCGCCTGCAGTAGTTCACCCGCCGTGGCGGCGGTCGACACGCTCTCGCCGTGCTCGGCCAGAATGCGCAAGCCATGCGCTTCGAAGTCGCGCCGGGGATTATAGGTCTCGCGGTGGTCGGGCAATTCGCCGGGCACGAACCGCGCCACCAGTGCCCGGTAGTCGTCGTAGAAGCCGTCGCGCCCGCTCATATTGGCGATGGCGATGCGGCCGTCGCGATGCAGCACGCGCATCATCTCCGGCACGGCGCGCGCCGGCGTAAACCAGTGATAGCCGCAGAAACTCGTCACCGCGTCGAAGCTTGCGTCCTTGAACGGGATCGCCTCGGCACGCCCGATCGCGAAGCGGCCGCCGCCGCGCGCCACCGCGTAGCGCAGCATGAGCGGATCGATGTCGCAGCCGGTCACCTCGAAGCCTTGCTCCGCCAATTGCCGGCTGGAAATGCCGGTGCCGCAGGCGAGATCGAGCACGCGCCTGCCGCCGAGGTGCTGCGCGATGAAAGCTACGGTGTCGCGCGGAAAAGCCCGGCGCGCCGCGTCGTACGCGGCGCTCAGTCGGCCGAAGCGGCCATAGGCGTAAAGCGCCGGATCAGGGCTGGGGACCGTCATAGCCCTCGATGATGACGATGTCGGCCACCGAATGCGGCTGCCGGCGCTTGATGTTTTCCTGATATTCCGGCGAGCGGTAGCAGGCGAGCGCGGCGGCGTAGTCGGGAAACTCGATCACCACGTTGCGCGAGCGCGCCGTGCCCTCCGGGGATTCGAACGGGCCGCCGCGCACCACGTATCTGGCGCCGTATTTCTTGAAGATCGGTCCGTTGGCCGCGGCATAGGGCTTGTAGCCCTCATCGTTGCTCACGTCGACGCGGCCGATCCAGTAACCCTTCGCCATGGTCGTTCCTCCCTAAAGCTGACTGCCCGAGGCCTGCGCGATTTCCTTGACGATCGCTTCCGCCGCCTGTTGCGGATCGCTCGCCTCAGTGATCGGCCGGCCGACCACCAGATAGTCGGCGCCGGAGCGGATCGCGCGCGACGGACTCATGATGCGTTTCTGGTCGCCGGCCGCGCTGCCCATCGGCCGGATGCCGGGCGTCACCAGCGCCATGTCGGGCCCGGCGATCTTGCGCAGGGCGGTCGCCTCCTCGGGCGAGCAGACCAGGCCGTCGATGCCGGCCTCGCGTGCCTGGCGCGCGCGCAGAGCGGCCAGCTCGGCCACGCCCTTGGCATAGCCGGCCGCCGCCAGATCGGCGTCGTCGTAGGAAGTGAGCACGGTGACGGCGAGCAGGCGCAGGCTCGAGCCGCGCTTGCCGGCGACCGCGGCCTGCATGGTCTGCGGATAGCCGTGCACGGTGAGGAAGGTCGCGCCCATCTGCGCCACGCTCTCGACGCCCTTCTGCACGGTGTTGCCGATGTCGTGCAGCTTCAGATCGAGGAACACCTGCTTGCCGGCTTCGATCAGCTTGGCGGCGAGCGGCAACCCGCCGGCGAAGGCAAGCTGATAGCCGATCTTGTAGAACGTCACCGTCTCGCCCAGCCGCGCCACCATGGCCCCGGCGGCTTCGACCGAGGGCAAATCGAGGGCGACGATCAGTCTTTCGCGCGCTGCCAATCGCAAGTCCCGTCCCTCACATCATCAGCCGCGCCATGTCGACCAACCGCTGCAATTCGGCGCGCAAGGCATTGGCGATGCCGAGATCGACAATAGTGTCGTCGTCGTCGAAAGCCTGCACGGCGTTCGGGATCGCCACCTGCTCGGGGATCACCAGCGCGCCGCAGCCGAGCTCGAGAATCTGGCGCAGCGCCATCAGCGAACGGATGCCGCCGGAGCGGCCGGGCGCGGCGGCGGCGATGGCGAACACGCGGTTCTTGAAGGCGGCGTAGGTCGGATCGCCGCGCTCGCGCACGCGCGACACCCAGTCGAGCGCGTTCTTCAACAGCGGCGTGACGGAGGCGGAATATTCCGGGCTTGCGATGAACACGCCGTGATGCGCCATGATCATCTGCTTGAGCGCCAGTGCGTTGGCCGGCTGGCCGTGACGCGAGTCGAGATCGGCGTCGTAGATCGGCAGCTCGTAGTCCGCCAGCGAGATGCGCGTCACGTCGGCGTCGATCAGCGTCAATTCCTTGGCCGCCAGCGCCGCCAGCCTGACGTTGTGGGAGCCGGTGCGGGTCGAGCCGGGCAGGACCAGGATTTTCGGAATGGACATCGGCGGCTCCGTGCGCGAGCGCACCTTGCATAACACGCAAGGCTGCGAGCGTCATGCACACGCCTCACCGCAGTCATTCCGGGGCGCGAGCGCAGCGAGCGAACCCGGAATCCATAATCACAGACCGGGGTTATGGATTCAGGGTACGTCCGCCTTCGCCCTTCGGGCTTCGGCGGCCGCCCCGGAATGACAGCGGAGAGGAATTGCCTTACGCCCCGCGATAGACCCAGACGCGCGCCGGCGGCACGTTCATCCAGATCAGCTCGGAGGCCTGCGCGGTGATGCCGCTCAGCGCCTTCGGGATCGGCGTCACCATCGCGTAGGTGAACTGCACGAAGGGCGCGCCCGGCGCGAGCAGCGCCATGGCGTCAGAGATCAGCCGCAGCCGCGCGCGCACCGGCTTGGTGACGAGCGGCAAGCCGGACACGATCGCCGCGGCCGGCTCCTTCACATAGGTTTCGAGCAGGCGGCGCAGCCGATAGGCGTCGCCCTGCACCACGGTCGCCGACGGATAGCGCGTGCGCAGCAGCCGGCAGAAATCGGGATTGAACTCGACCAGCACCAGCCGCGCCGGATCGACACCGCGCTCGACCAGCGCCGCAGTCACCGCGCCGGTGCCGGGGCCGAGCTCGATCACCGGGGCGTTCGATGCCGTGTCGACATAACGCGCCATGGTGCGCGCCAGCGCCTTGCTCGACGGCATGACGGCGCCGGTCGAGAGCGGCTTTTCGATCCAGGAACGTATGAATTGCACCTCGTCTTCGAGACGCAGGGGCTTCTTGGCGACGCGGACGAGGGATTGTGGAGGCATGTGGATGCGGGTCACGCGTGCAAACGGCGGGCCGTCGCCCGCCTGTCACATTCGGTATAGCGCGGCGGGCACAGGGTCAAGATGGTCGCTCGGTATGGCTGCTGCGATTTCCCAGGCCGTCTAGAAACTCCTTGACCCGGCTGAAGAATCCGGCCGACTCGGGCTGGGTTGTGTCGGACGACAGGTTTTCGAACTCGGCCAGCAGTTCGCGCTGCCGCTTGGTCAAGTTTTGCGGCGTTTCCACCATGACCTGAACGTACATGTCGCCGCTTTGTTTCGACCGCAGCACCGGCATACCCTTGCCCGACAGCCGGAAACGGCGGCCGGTCTGGGTGCCGGCGGGAACTTTGACCCGCGCCTTGGAGCCGTCGATCGCCGGCACCTCGAATTCGCCGCCGAGCGCCGCCGTCGCCATCGAGATCGGCACCCGGCAATGCATGTCGGCCCCGTCGCGCTGGAAGAATTCGTGCGGCTCGATCGACAGAAAAATATAGAGGTCGCCGGCCGGCCCGCCGCGCAGGCCCGCCTCGCCCTCGCCAGACAAACGAATACGGGTGCCGTCCTCGACGCCGGGCGGAATGTTCACCGACAGCGTGCGCTCGCGCATGACGCGGCCGGCGCCCGAGCAGGACGGACACGGATCGTCGATCACCTGGCCGCGGCCCTGACAGGCCGGACAGGTGCGCTCGAGCGTGAAGAAGCCCTGCGCGTGGCGGATCTTGCCGGCACCGCCGCAGGTCGAGCACACCTTCGGCTTGGTGCCCGCCTTGGCGCCCGAGCCCGAGCAGACTTCGCAGGTTACCGATGTCGGAATACGGATTTGCGCGGCCTTGCCGGAGAACGCCTCGTCAAGGCTGATCTCCATGTTGTAGCGCAGGTCGCTGCCGCGCTCGCGGCCCGAGGCGCGTCCGCCGCGCGCGGCGCCCATGCCGAAAATGCCTTCGAAAATGTCGGCGAAGGTCGAGCCGAAATCGGCGCCGAAGCCGGCGCCACCGGGTCCCATGCCGCCTTGCTCGAAGGCGGCGTGGCCGAAACGGTCGTAGGCGGCGCGCTTGTCGCCGTCCTTCAACACGTCATAGGCCTCGTTGAGCTCCTTGAACTTGTGCTCGCAGTCTTTGTCGCCCGGATTGCGGTCCGGGTGATGCTGCATCGCGAGCTTGCGGAACGCGGTCTTTAGCTCGACCTCGGTGCAGGTGCGCGAGACGCCCAGGACTTCGTAGTAGTCGCGTTTGGACATGCGGCTCTCGTCACCGAGCGATCATGTGAGGCACAGACGACGCGGCTCTGCACTGCCTGTTCCCTCCCCCCATAGCCCGTCGAAGACGGGCGTAAACGCCCTTTCGTCGGGGGAGGGCTAGGGAGGGGGGTAAGTCGCAAATTAAAGCAAGGACCACAACGCACCCCCCTCCCGACCGCCTTCGGCGGTCGACCTCCCCCGCAAGGGGGGAGGTGAAGCGTGCGTGCGGCCCGCGCATTGCACCGTTTACAAGGCCGGCGTCACGCCGACTTCTTGTTGTTCTTGTCGTCGTCGACTTCCGTGAACTCGGCATCGACCACGTCTTCCTTCTTGGCCTCTTCGCCGGGCGCCTGCTCGCCACCGGGGGTGGCTTGGCCTTCCTGCTGCGCCTTGTACATCGCTTCGCCGAGCTTCATGGAAGCCTGCGCCAGCGTGTTGGCCTTGGCCTGGATGGCGTCGGCGTCGTCGCCTTTCAGCGCTTCCTTCAAGTCCGCCATGGCGTTCTCGATCGCGTTGCGCTCGCTCTCGCCGACCTTGTCGCCGTGCTCGGAAAGCGCCTTCTCGGTCGAGTGCACCAGCGCTTCGGCGTGGTTCTTGGCTTCCACCGCCGCCTTGCGCTTCTTGTCCTCGTCGGCGTGGGCTTCGGCGTCCTTGACCATCTTCTCGATGTCGGCTTCCGACAGTCCGCCCGAGGCCTGGATGCGGATCTGCTGCTCCTTGCCGGTGGCCTTGTCCTTGGCCGACACGTTGACGATGCCGTTGGCGTCGATGTCGAAGGCGACCTCGATCTGCGGCACGCCGCGCGGCGCCGGCGGAATGCCGACCAGGTCGAACTGGCCGAGGATCTTGTTGTCGGCCGCCATCTCGCGCTCGCCCTGGAACACGCGGATGGTGACCGCGTTCTGATTGTCCTCGGCGGTGGAGAATACTTGGGCTTTCTTGGTCGGGATCGTGGTGTTGCGGTCGATGATGCGCGTGAACACGCCGCCCAGCGTCTCGATGCCGAGCGAGAGCGGGGTCACGTCGAGCAGCAGCACGTCCTTCACGTCGCCTTGCAGCACGCCGGCCTGGATGGCGGCGCCGATGGCGACCACCTCGTCCGGGTTGACGCCCTTGTGCGGCTCCTTGCCGAAGAACTGCTTCACGACTTCCTGCACCTTCGGCATGCGCGTCATGCCGCCGACCAGGACCACTTCGTTGATCTCGCCCGCCGAGATGCCGGCGTCTTTCAAAGCCTTGCGGCAGGGCTCGACCGTCTTCTGGATGAGGTCGTCGACCAGCGCTTCGAACTTGGCGCGGGTGAGCTTCATGGTCAGATGTTTCGGACCGGTCTGGTCCGCGGTGATGAACGGCAGGTTGATCTCGGTCTGCGTGGTGGACGACAGCTCGATCTTGGCCTTCTCGGCGGCTTCCTTCAGCCGCTGCAGCGCCAGCTTGTCGTTGCGCAGGTCGATGCCCTGCTCCTTCTGGAACTCGTCGGCGAGATAGCTCACCAGGCGCATGTCGAAGTCTTCGCCGCCCAGGAAGGTGTCGCCGTTGGTCGACTTCACCTCGAACACGCCGTCGCCGATCTCGAGGATCGAGATGTCGAACGTGCCGCCGCCCAGGTCGTAGACCGCGATGGTGCCGGTCTTGCTCTTGTCGAGCCCGTAAGCGAGCGCGGCCGCGGTCGGCTCGTTGATGATGCGCATCACCTCGAGGCCGGCGATCTTGCCGGCGTCCTTGGTGGCCTGGCGCTGGGCGTCGTTGAAATAGGCAGGAACGGTGATGACGGCCTGATCGACCTTGGAGCCGAGATAGGCTTCCGCCGTCTCCTTCATCTTCTGCAGGATGAAGGCGGAGATCTGCGAAGGCGAATACTGCTTGCCCTCGATCTCGACCCAGGCGTCGCCGTTGCCCGCCTTGGAGATCTTATAGGGGACGAGCTTCTTGTCCTTCTCGACCGTCGGGTCATCATAGCGCCGGCCGATCAGGCGCTTGACCGCGAAAATGGTCTTTTCCGGATTGGTGACCGCCTGGCGCTTGGCCGGCTGGCCGGTGAGGCGTTCGCCGTCGTCTGTGAAGGCAACGATCGAAGGCGTGGTGCGCATGCCTTCCGCGTTTTCGATGACTTTTGCGTTCTTGCCTTCCATGACGGCAACGCACGAATTCGTGGTGCCGAGGTCGATGCCGATGACCTTGCCCATGGTTCTTCCTCTCAAATTGCGGCAGGCCGGCCGGGCCACATGTGCCTCGAAGAGCAACTCTTGCCCTTGAGGCCGCTTGGCGCCCGAATGGAATGTCGGCGGCTCATCCGCAGACCCCCTGATCCAGCCCCCTGGATACGCGATTCACCGCTCGTTCCGCGGCTTATGGCTCATATAGGAGGGCCCTTGGGGCCCGCAAGCCAGGGGGCCGTGAAATCGCCCCGTTTGCGCCGGAGAGACCGTACCGAGCGTTAATCTTTCCATTGCGGCAGCCCGGCCTCCCCGGTTAGGCAGGCGCGGGGCGCAACGCGCAACCAACCCTTCGAAGCAGTCGGCATCGCCCATGCTCCGTTCCCTCCTGGTGCTCATCGTGGCCGCTGCCGCCGGCCTCGCGGCCGTGTCTCCCGTCCACGCCGCCGCCGCCTCTTTTCCCGAGGGCTCGCGCATCGGTCTGGTGCTGCCGCCGGGCAATCTCACGCCGAGCAAGCAATTCCCCGGCTACGAAGACCCCGCCCACCACGTCACCATCGCCCTGCTCGACCTGCCCGGCCGCGCCTATGCGGCGGTCGAAAAGGGCGCCTTCGGCAACGACACGAAGGGGCTGATGATAGACAAGCGCGAACTGTTCTCCTTCGCCGGCGGCCTCGGCTATCTCGTCACCGGCCACGCCACCGTCGACGGCCGCAAGGTCCACACCTGGTATCTGCTCGCCAACACGTTCAGCCAAACGGCAGGCCGGATCGCCACCTTCGTGCGCGTGCACGTGCCGGATGCCGCGCGCGCGGCCTATCCGGACGCGGCGATCATGGCCGCGCTGCGCAGCGTCACCTTCCGGATGCCGCCGCCGGACGAGCTCGTCGGTCGCCTGCCCTACAAGATCGGCGACCTGGCCGGCTTCCGCGTCATGCGAGTGACGCCGGCTGCCTTGACGGTGTTGATCGACGGGCCGGCCGACGACCCCATCAAGCGTCCCTTCATGGTGATCGGGGTCGGTCGCGGCGCGCCGCGCGATCAGGCCGACCGCGCCCGCTTCGCGCGCGACCTGTTGTCGTCGGCGCCCGTACAGGTTGGCAAGATCACTTCCGCGGAATCGATCCGCCTCGACAACGCGCAAGTGTTCGAGATCCGGGCGGACGCCAAGGGACCGGACGGCACCGCGCTCGATCTCGTGCAATGGCTGCGCTTCGCCGGCAGCGGCTTCGTGCGCATCATCGGTGTCGTGCACAAGCAGGACTGGGACAAGCTGTTCCCGCGTTTCCGCGTCGTGCGCGACAGTGTCGAGATACGCTGAGCGATCGCCGTTGAAGGCGGCCATCCGTGCCCTTAAAAAAATCCCGGGTTCGCGCCGCGGCGACACCCGGGATTAAGGCTGGGGTTCAGATAGCCGTTTTAGAACGTAAAGGTACTGCGCACGCCGAAGATCGCCGCGTCCTTGACCGCCGCATTCGAATCATCCGGATCGGAGACGTTGCCGCCGGGATGGATAATGTATTGGAAGTCCGGCTTGACGATCCACCACGGCGCGACGTGGTAGGCGTAGTTCAGCTCGAACACCATCTCGTAATCGCGGATGAAGCCGGGCGGGCCGTTGAAGGCGAGCGCGTCCTGGTCGGCGGCCGCCGCGCCGCCGCTGATCTTGGCATAGGCCACGCCGAAGGTCAGTGCGTCGGCCGGCCGGCCGGGAATCAGTCCCTTAAAGCCGGCGCCGCCGTCGATATACCAAGACAGCAGGTTGCGATCGGTCGGCGAAAAGCCGGTGCGCACGAACAGGTTCATGCTGCGATCGCCCGCGCGCCATACCATCTGATCGGCGATGGCATAGATGCCCCAATCGCCCTTGTGCTGAATCGGGTCGGCGGTCGGATCGACGCCGAGCGAGACGACAGCGCCGGTCGCGTCGATGCCGTAATGCTGATCGGGGTAGTCCGCCGTCGCATACCAGCCGCCGATCTTGTACACGCCGGGCAGGCCCACGGCGTGTTCGCCCTGATTGAGCTTGTATTGCAGTTCGCCCATCCACAGCGCGCCGCCAAAAATGCTGAAGTTGGTGCCGTGCGGGTTGCAAAGTTGCGGATCGTCGAGATCGCAGAGTTTGCCGACCGGATCGCCCGAGAACACGCCGACCAGCACGGACGTTTGCGCGGTCGGATTGATCTGCAGGCGCGCGCCGGGCGCCGCCAGCGGGTAGGCCGGCGCGCCATTGGTGATGTTGGCGGCGAGAATGTCGCCCCAGCCGAACGTACCGTTGAGCAGGCCGCCGGCGGTGTCGCTGGTGAAGAATTCGTCATCGGCGGCGAGCTGGCCGATCCGCAGCGACGCAATCGAGTTGAAGTCCTGCTGGAACCAGGCGGTGAACAGCCGCGTGGTCGGCGTCGCATCGATATTGCTCGGATCGGAGATGCTGCCGACGTGCTCGACGACATTGTGGCCGCTGTTATGGATCCAGAACCAGGTCGCGTGCATGCTGGCGCCGCGCCAGCCCATGAACTTTTCCAGGTTGAGGTCGCCAGAGAATTCGAGCCGCCCTTCGTAGCTCGAGCGCCGGTAGACGCCGCCGGAAGCGACGTCGAAGCCTTCCCCGACATATTGCAGCGTGAACTCGAGCCCCGAGTCGGCGAGCGCCGTGCGCGCGCCGTTCCAGTCGCCGCTGAAAGTGTCCCGCTCCCAGATCGATTTCGGCGGCTCCTTGTCCTTCGCCTGCGCCGCGCCTACGCCGACCGCCGCCGCGATCGCCATCGCCGGCAGTCCCCGCCAAATCGCTCCGTGCCCCGCCTTGCCCCGCATTCTCACGCCCCTTTCGTAATTGATTCCACTCAGTCGTTCACTTGGCTAGTTCGGCGAGCCGCTTGAGCGCGGCAAAATGCGCCTGTCGCACCGCCGGGTTGAACAGCGACCAGGCCGCCGCCACTTTCAGATCGGCGCCGGTTGCCACCGCCTGATTTCCGTAATCGGCATAAGCCTCGGCGGCGCCGGCGAAATCGTCGCTTTCGGCCGCCATGGCGATGCGCCGCAGCGTCAGCACGAGACCGCTCACCGCGCCGCGCGCCTTGCGCCGCTCGGCAAAGCCGCCGCCGACGCTCGGATCGGTGGCCGCCGGCACGGCTTCGCCCAGCTCGCGCCATTCCCGGCCGACCGAGTCGACCGTCAGCGCGATCGCTTCCTTGTTGCGCTCGGCGATGGCGGTATCGAGCACGCTGGCGAAAGCCGCGATCTCGTCGAGCTCGGCCTGCACGGTGTTGCGCGTGACCGGGTCTTTGCCGTCGCCGACGGCGTCGAGATAGGCGACCAGGTCGGCCTTCTCGTTTTCGCTCAGGCCGAGATCGAAATGCCGGTCGAAATAGCCGACCACCTCGGCGTAGCCGTCGTAACGCCCGTCGTGGAAATAGGGCGCGTTGAAATTGGCGTTGATGAGCGTCGGCGTCTTGTAGAAGCCGCCGCTGCCGACGTCATGCACCGCGTGGTCGACGAAAGCGCCGTCCGGCCGATGGCAACTCGCGCAGGACATCGACGCGTCGCGGCGGAACGGCCTGACGAACAGCATCTGCCCGCGCCGCGCCGCTTCCGAAGCCTGCGCGCTCAGCCGCCCGCCCGCTTCGAGCTTCGGATTGGGCAGGAAGGCGATCTCCTTCACGTAGGTCACCAGCGCGTCGAGCACCTGCGGCGACGGCTCGGCGCCGGCGAACTCGTTGACGATCACGTTGCGCACGAAGTCGCGCAGCGAGGCGAAGCGGCCGTCGTGACCGTAGGGCGCCAAATGCCGCACGCCGCGCAGGCTCGGCGGCGTCACCGGATCGAACACGCCGTTGTCGGTCTTCGGATTGAACAGCGCGCCGCTGACGTCGAAGGTGCCCGGCCGGCCCGACAGGCCGGGCACGAACAGCCTGGCGTTGCCGGCGCCCTGCTGGTGGCAAGTGTTGCAGCTGATGCCGGCGGCGCGCGCGACGCCGCCGAAGATCGCCGGCGAGGAAAACAGCATGTCGCCGAGATTGAACTGAAAGGAGCGCTTGCCGCCGGCCTGTTCGAAGCCGAACAGCTCGGTCGGCTGGTCGAGCAGTTCCTCGTTCAGGTCGCTGCCGGGCGGCAGCACGCCTTCCTTGGTGACGATCGGCCGGGCTTGCACCAGACCGATCGCCAGCCAGGCCGCCGCCCCCGCCGCCAGGACCGTTGCTGCGAGCGCGCGTGACATATCAATCCCCGAGCTTGGGCTTCTCGAGGCCCAGCTTGGGCGCCGCGCTCTGCAACAGCACCGCCAGCTCCTCGCCCGCCTTGCCGAGCGCCGGCTGGTCGAGCGCCTTCAAGTCCTTGACCTTCACCAGGTCCTCGACCTTCTCGATCTTCTCGTCGATGGCCTTGGCGAGCTTGCCGTCGCGCTTTGCCAGCACCGGCTCGAACGTCAGCTTGTAGACCGCCTCGATGCCCTCGACGTTTTCCTGCATGTCGATGAGCGAGGTGCCGGCATAGGGCGACTCGCCGCCCTTCGACTTGTTCTCGCCGACCTCGTAGGCGAGACCGGTCATGCCGTTGAGCAGGCCTTGCGGCGCGAACTTGAAGCTCGGCGCCTTCACCTGCGTTTCGAACTTGGTCAGATTGGCGACCAGTTCGTCGACCGGCGCGGCGATCTCCTTCAGCTTGCCGGCGAATAGCGCCGCTTCGATGGCGTGATAGCCGTGCTTGGCGTCGGGCCAGGCATCGATGACCTTGTCGAGCTCCTCGAAAAACTCGCCGGTGATCGGCTCGGCGGCTTCCCAGCCTTTGCGCGACTTGATCCAGGCGGCCTGCGCGGTCTTCGCGTTGCCGGCCTTGACCGCCGCCTGCAATTCCTTGGCGCCGGCGAGCGCCTTGCCGATATGCTCGACCGCGAACGGCTTGTAATCGGCCGCGCCCTTTTCCAGCGTCTGCGCCTGCGCGCCGCCTGCCGCCAACGCAAGCGCCAGCAGCGCGCCGGCAAACGCGCCGATGCCGTTTGTCCGCAACATAGGTTTGATGATCATCGTCGCCCTCTCTGCATCGAAATTCTTGTCGGCGCAGAATTCATCGCGACCGCAGCCGCGCGTCAACAAAAAACACTGCAAAATCAATAGTTTATAATTAGTCCAATGTGAGTGCGGCGGACCGGATTGCGCTTGGCGAGCGCTTTCAAATTATTCCAATGAAGGGAAGGCGGCTAACCCGCTGTCCGCTTTTGCGAACGCGCATCGCCACTCACGGCCGCCGATTGGAATTATGCTCGGACAAATCCGAAAGCCGGGCGCGGCCGCGCTCGCGACAATTGCGCGCAGCCGCTTCGCGCGGGTTTTTCTTCTGCGGAAACATCAACCCGTTCGTCCCCGCGAAAGCGGGGACCCAGGAGCGACACTTTCTGCGCTCGCAAATTCAATCCGGATTCCCGCTTGCGCGGGAATGAGCGGGGCCAGTTCGAGCTGGTCGGAATCGGCTCTGGGACTCAGCCGTTGCCGGGATTGTCGTTGGCGGCGTTGTGCGGCTTCGCCGCCTTGGCGACCGCGACCATGGCGGGGCGTAAAACGCGCTCGCCGATCATGTAGCCGGCCTGCACCACCTGCGCGACGTGACCGGGCGGCACGTCGGCGGTCTCCATCTCGAACATGGCCTGATGGAAATTCGGATCGAACTTCTCACCCTGCGGCGAGAACTTCTTCACGCCGCTCTTGTCCAGCGCCTTCATCAGCTCGCGCTCGGTGAGCTCGACACCTTCGATCAGCGCCTTCACCTTGCCGTCGGCGTGCTCGCGCAGCTCGGGGCCGATCGCCTCCAGCGCGCGATGCATATTGTCGGCGACCTGCAGCACGTCGCGCGCGAAGCTGGCAATGCCGTAGAGCCGCGCGTCGATCACCTCGCGCTCGGTGCGCTTGCGCAGGTTCTCCATCTCGGCGAGCGTGCGCAGCAGCTTGTCCTTGAACTCGGCGGCCTCGCGCTGAGCTTTTACGGCCGGATCGGCTTCGGCCGGTGGGTCCCCGGCCGGCGCACCGCTTCCGTTGCCGTTTTGCTGACCGTTTTCGGTCTCGGCCACTGCGTCGTCGCCTGGGCGAGCGGTCGGATCCGTCATCGTAAAACTACCCCGGAAATTTATCGTATGCCGGGCATATCAGGGCTCCGGCCGCAAAAATCAAGCGTTCGGCGGCTTAAAACCCTAGCCGCCCAACAGTTTGCTGACCACCCGCGCCGTATAGTCGACCATCGGGATGACACGGGCGTAATTGAGCCGGGTGGGCCCGATCACCCCGATCACGCCCACGATGCTGCCCTTGGTGTCGCGGTAGGGGGCGACGATGGTGGAGGAGCCCGACAGCGAGAACAGCTTGTTCTCCGAGCCGATGAAGATGCGCACGCCTTCGGCGCGCTCGGCGCGCCCGAGCAGGTCGATCACCCCGCGCTTGGTCTCCAGCGCGTCGAACAGCGAGCGCACCCGCTCCAGGTCCTCCAGCGCGTGCAGATCTTCCAGCAGATGAGCCTGCCCGCGCACGATGAGCTGGCGCTCGTCGGTGCCGCCGCCCGACCAACTGGCGAGCCCGGCCGAGATGATCTTTTGGGTCAGGGCGTCGAGCGCAGCCTGGCCTTCCTTGACGGTGGTCTCGATCTCGTTGCGCAATTCGGCCAGCGTCTTGCCGCGGATGCGCGCGTTGAGGAAATTGCCCGCCTCGGTGAGCGCCGAGGTCGGCAGGCCCGTCGGCACCGGAAGCACGCGGTTCTCCACCTGGCCGTCTTCGGCCACCATCACCGCGAGCGCGCGCTCCGGCTCCAGCCGCACGAATTCGATATGCTTGAGCCGCACATTGCTCTTGGCCGTGAGCACGATGCCGGCCGAGCGGGTCAGCCCCGACAGCGCCTGCGAGGCCTCGGTGAGGATCGCTTCCAGCGATTTCGCCTGGCCGGAGCCCGCCACCTGCGCTTCGATCGCCTTGCGGTCGCTTTCGGTCAGGTCGCCGATCTCCATCAACGCATCGACGAAGAAGCGCAGACCGAGCTCGGTCGGCAGCCGGCCGGCCGAGGTATGCGGCGCGTAGATCAGCCCGAGCTGCTCCAGGTCCGACATCACGTTGCGCACCGAGGCCGGCGACAGCGGGATCGGCAGGATGCGCGCGAGATTGCGCGAGCCGACCGGCTCGCCGGTGGTCAGGTAGCTCTCGACGATCGAGCGGAAAATCTCGCGCGAGCGCTCGTTGAGCGCCGCCAGGCTCACTTCCGTCGTGCCGATCGGGACGTCGTGCGAGGCCACGCGTTAACTCCTTAATGCCGGACAACAATTGACCATTTGCCCGGTCTTGTTCAAGTCATGCATCCAGCTATGGTGAGCCGAACGCAAAAGGCCCCGCGCGGGCCACCGAGGGAGGGGCAATGCGGCCGAGCGGGCGACAAGTGGACGAATTGCGCAGCGTTTCGCTCGAGCGCGGCGTGGTCAAATACGCCGAGGGCTCCTGCTTTGTGAAATTCGGCGATACCCATGTTCTGGTCACCGCCAGCCTGGAGGAGCGCCTGCCGCCCTGGCTCAAGGGCCAGGGGCGCGGCTGGGTCACCGCCGAATACGGCATGCTGCCGCGCGCCACGTCCGAGCGGACCCGGCGCGAGGCTTCCGCCGGCAAGCAGGGCGGCCGCACCGTCGAGATCCAGCGGCTGATCGGGCGCTCCTTGCGCGCCGTGGTCGACCTGCCGGCGCTCGGCGAGCGGCAGATCACCGTCGACTGCGACGTGATTCAGGCCGACGGCGGCACCCGCACCGCCTCCATCACCGGCGCCTGGGTGGCGCTCGCCGACTGCCTTTCCTGGATGAAGGCGCGCGACATGATCAAAGCGCAGGTTCTGCGCGACAACATCGCGGCGATATCGTGCGGCGTCTACCGCAACACCGCGGTGCTCGATCTCGACTACGCCGAGGATTCGGAAGCCGAGACAGACGCCAATTTCGTCATGACCGGCGCCGGCCATATCGTCGAGATCCAGGCGACCGCCGAAAAGATCGCCTTCAGCGAGGATCAGTTCCTGGCGCTGCTCGGCCTTGCGCGCAAGGGCATCGGCAAGCTGGTCGATCTGCAGAAGCTGGCGGTGGCGTGAGTCCTGAGCATGCCGCAGGCGCGCTTTACCTCTCCCATAGGAAGAGGTCGACCCGCCGAAGCGTGAGCGAAGGCGGGTCGGGTGAGGGGTTGTTGCCCTACGAGAGTCACGATCCCCCTCACCCCAACCCTCTCCCCGACGGGGAGAGGGGGTACCGCTGCATTCGTGGAACGTCCGCATCTTTCTCGCACGCTTGACCGACGATGCCTCGCCAACTCACCTCCCCCATCGTCATTGCCACGCATAACCCGGGCAAGCTGCGAGAGATGCGCGAGTTGCTGGCGCCCTACGGCATCGAGGCGCAATCGGCCGGCGAGCTTGGGCTCGCCGAGCCGCCAGAATCCGGCAAGACCTTCGCGGCCAATGCGGCGCTCAAGGCGCTTGCCGCGGCACGCGCGACCGGCCGCGCCGCCTTCGCCGACGACTCCGGTCTCGTGGTCGACGCGCTGAACGGCGAACCCGGCATCTACTCCGCGCGCTGGGCCGGACCCGACAAGGACTTCCGCGCCGCCATGAACCGCATCCAGACACTTTTAGTCGAACGCGACGCAAGAACGCCCGAACAGCGCCGCGCGCACTTCGTCGCCGCGCTGTGCCTGGCCTGGCCCGACGGCCATGTGGAGGAATTCGAGGGCCGCGCCGACGGCGTCGCGGTTTGGCCGCCGCGCGGGGATAAAGGCTTCGGCTACGATCCGCTGTTTCTGCCCGACGGCTTCGACCGCACTTTCGGCCAAATGGACGCGGAGGAAAAACACGGGCTGCCGCCGCGCGGCAAGGCGCTCTCGCACCGGGCGCGCGCCTTCATTAAGCTGGCGGAAGCATGCTTGCCTCGTGCCCCGGACGCGGTGCAGCACGAGCCATAAGCGCGTTTACGCGCGTCTTCGACGTGCTATGGCGAAGTGGTGCACCGCAGATCCGGGGCCGTTCCACATTCCGAGCTTGTAACGGTCCCGGGTCTGCAGCGCGTCATTTCATGCCGCGCTACGCCCGGGACACGACTCCCGAAGCGAAATGACAGACCCTTGCAAAGCGAAAAATGATTACAATTTTAAGCACTTATCCGCTGTCACCCTGCGATCTTCGCTGGAAGTGCCCATGCGAAGCGGATTAGTATGGTTAACATGAAACCGACCGCGCGCCCGTTTGCCGTCTACGTGCACTGGCCGTTCTGCCTGTCGAAGTGCCCCTATTGCGACTTCAACAGTCATGTGCGCCACGGCGGCGTCGACGAGACGCGCTACCTGCGCGCCTATGAAACGGAAATCGCGGCGACCGCCGAACGCATCGGCGCGCGCACCGTCTCAAGCATCTTCTTCGGCGGCGGCACGCCCTCGCTCATGCAACCGGCGACCGTGCAGACGATCCTCGATTCGATCGCCAAGCACTGGACCGTCGCACCCGACGTCGAAGTCACGCTCGAAGCCAATCCGACCAGCGTAGAAGCGACGCGCTTCCGCGGCTACCGCGCCGCCGGCGTCAACCGCGTCTCGCTCGGCGTGCAGTCGCTCAACGACGCCGCACTGAAAGAGCTCGGCCGCCTGCACACCGCGCAGGAAGCGCTCGACGCGGTGGCGGTCGCGCGCTCGATCTTCGAGCGCTATTCTTTCGATCTCATCTATGCGCGCCCCGGCCAGACGCTGGAGACCTGGGCGGCGGAATTACGCCGCGCCATCGCCGAAGCGGCCGAGCATCTCTCGCTCTATCAACTGACCATCGAGCCCGGCACGCCGTTCTTCGGTCTGCACGCCGCCGGCAAGCTGATCGTGCCGGACGACGACCGCGCGCGCGACCTCTACGATCTGACGCAGGCGATCTGCGCCGACGCCGGCCTGCCGGCTTACGAGATTTCCAATCACGCGCGGCCCGGCGCCGAGTGCCGGCACAATCTGGTCTACTGGCGCGGCCACGAATATGCCGGCGTCGGGCCCGGCGCGCATGGCCGGCTCAATATCGGCGACAGGCGCCACGCCACCGAAACCGACAAACGCCCGGAGAGCTGGCTGATGCGCGTGGAAGGACGCGGCACCGGCATGACCGTCGATGACACGCTCACGTCCGGCGAGACCGCCGATGAATACCTGCTGATGGGCCTTCGGTTGGCCGAGGGCATCGATCCCTTGCGCTTCTCGGCGATGGCCGGCCGGCCGATCGACCCCGACCGGCTCTCCTTCCTGCGCGAGCAGGGCACGGTCGAGCTCACCGCCGCCGGACACTTGCGCGTGACGCAGTCGGGCTTTCCATTGCTCGATGCGGTGGTGGCGGATTTGGCGGCGTGACGCGATCCATCACCTTCTCTCCGTCATCCTGAGGTGCGAGCGCGCTGTTGCGCGCGAGCCTCGAAGGATGGCGGCCGACACCCTTCGAGGCTTGCGCTACGCGCAAGCACCTCAGGGTGACGGCGAGAGGCTTTCGCTGAACTGGGCTTACGTCCCCGACCCAAAACCGCGCGGCGCCGGGCTGATCACCTGCCCGCCGGTCGGGCCGACGCGCATCACCGCCAGCCCGCGATCGTTGGTGCCGTCGGGGCGGAAGCGGAAGATGCCGTCGATGCCGGCAAAGCCCGACGAATTGGTGAGGATCTGCTCGGTGAAGGGCTGCGGCCCTTGCGTCTTCACCAGCGCCGCCACCAGCGCCACCGCGTCATAGGCGAGCGTCGCGGTGCGCACCGGGTCCTGCCCGTAGCGCGCGCGGTAGCGCGCCGAGAAATTGCGGAAGCCGCTCGATTCCGGCGCGGCATACCAGGCGCCCTGCAGCTCCCGGTCGGAGAAGATGCGCGGATCGTCCCACAGGCCGGTGCCGAGTAGCTGCAGCCGTTTCAGGTTGACGCGGTTGGCGGCAAGCGCGCTCACCACCTGCGGCACCGCGTCGGCGCTGTCGGGGATGAACACGCTATCGATGCGGGTCGCGGCCAGCGCCACCGCGTGCACCGGTTCGGCCAGCTTGCTCGGATCGGGCGGATATTTCTCCAGCACCACGATGCGGCCGCGGTCGCGCGGCACGTCCTGCTGGAAGGCGCCCTGCACCACCGCGCCATAGGCGCTGTCGGGAATGAGCGCCGCGAAGGAGCGCTTGCGGCGCGAGGCCGCGTAGGAAACGATGCGCTTGACGTCGGTCTCCGGCAGGAAGCTCAGCAGATAGACCCCGCGCGAGGCGACGCTGGAATTGGTCGAGAAGGCGATGACCGGGACGTTGCGCGGGCGCACGACCTGCGCGACCGCGCGCACCGACTGCGCAAACAGCGGCCCCAGGATGATCTGCGCGCCTTCGTCGAGCGCTGCCTGCGCGCCGGCCTGCGCGCCTTGCGGCGTGCCGCCGTCGTCCTTCACCAGCAATTGGATGTTCGGGTTCTTGAACTCGTTGAGGGCGAGCTCGGCGGCGTTCTTCATCGACTGCGCGGCGGCGCCGGCATTGCCCTGCGCCGACAGCGGCAGGATGAGCCCGACCCGCACTTGGCCGGTGCCGATATTGTTCTGCGGCGGAGGCGGCGGCTGCGGCGACTGGCTGCCGAAATTACCGAAATTACCGAAATTGCCGCCCATCTGGCCGCCGGTGCAGGCGGCAAGCCCCAGCCCCGCGGCCAGGCACAGGCCGAGGGTCAGGCTGCGCCGCGTGCGCAACGTCGGCATTTTCCGGTCCGGCAGCGTCCCCGTCATGGCTCCCTACGCAAGCAACTTCGTGCTGTCAGGCATTCGTCACAGTTTTTATCCCATAAAAGTTAAGGCAATGAAAGAGAAGGGGATTTCGTCACGGCATGACGCCGTCCGGGGGGAAGTCTAGAGTAGCCGGCATGGTCAACCCTGCACCCCCCAGCCGCTCACGCCGCTATGCGTTGCAGGAAACAGCGGTCGAAGCGGCCAGGCCCGCGCCGGGCCTTTATCTGGTCGCGACCCCGATCGGCAACCTGGCGGACATTACGCTGCGCGCGCTCGAGGTGCTGGCCGGCGCCGACCTGATCGCCTGCGAGGACACGCGCGTCACCCGCCGCCTGACCGAGCGCTACGCCATCGGCACGCCGCTCACGCCCTATCATGAGCACAATGCCGCCGAGGCGCGGCCCAGGCTTCTGGCCCGGCTCGCCGCCGGCGAGGCGGTCGCACTCGTGTCGGACGCCGGCACGCCACTCATTTCCGATCCCGGCTTCAAGCTCGCACGCGAAGCGAGCGAAGCCGGCCATCAGGTGACGGCGATCCCCGGCGCCTCCTCGGTGCTCGCGGCGTTGAGCGTCGCCGGCCTGCCGACCGACCGTTTCTTCTTCGAGGGCTTTCTGCCGCCTCGCCAAGCCGCGCGGCAAAAGCGCATCGCGGCGCTCAATACGATTCCGGCAACGCTGGTGCTGTTCGAAAGCGGCCAGCGTACGAGCGCGACGCTTGCCGATCTGGCCGAAGGATTGGGCGCGCGCACTGCCGCGGTGTGCCGCGAATTGACCAAGCTGCACGAAGAGGTCCGCCGCGCCGATCTTGCGACATTGGCGCAGGACTACGCGCAAGGCGCCGAAACGCGCGGCGAGATCGTCATCGTTGTGGCGCCGCCGGCCGAGCAGCAAGAGGCGGTCGACGTCGACGCGGCGCTGCGCCAAGCGCTGGCCCGCGTTTCGTTAAAGGACGCGGTCGGCGAGGTGGCGCTCATGAGCGGCCGGCCGCGCCGCGAAGTCTACAAGCGCGCGCTCGAACTGACCAAGGATGGCGGCGATGGCGCGGCGCCCTGACCGCGGGCCGCCGAAAGCGGCGCCGGTCGCGCGCGCGCCGCGGCCCGAACGACAGGTGGCGTTCCAACTCGGCATCTCGGCCGAAACCCGCGCCGCCGCCTTCTTGATCGCCAAGGGCTTCCGCATCCTGGCGCGGCGCTGGAAATCGCCGCTCGGCGAAATCGACATCGTGGCACGCCGGCGATCATTGCTGGTGTTCGTCGAAGTGAAGGCCCGCAATAACCTCGAGGAAGCAGCCTGGTCAGTGACGCCGCGCCAGCAGCAGCGCATCGCCGCGGCGGCGGAAGCCTGGCTCGCCGCAAATGGCAGCGACGGTTTCCGCGACATCCGCTTCGATGCCATTTTGGTCGCGCCGGGTAAGATGCCGCGGCATATCCAGGGGGCGTTTGAGGCATAGCCTCGTGCCCCGGACGCGGTGCAGCACGAGCGATAGAGCGAGATGCGTTCAGGCCGGGACCTTTGGGGAGTCTAATTTTCTCCGCTCGTCCCCGCGAAAGCGGGGACCCAGCGCTGGATTCCCGCTTGCGCGGGAATGAACGGAGTGTGGGGCGATTCAACTAAATTCCATCACACTCTAGCGAAGTGGTGCACCGCCGATCCGGGGCCGTCCCGAATGCCGAATTTGAAAAGGTCCCGGGTCTGCGGCGCGTCATTTCATGCCGCGCTGCGCCCGGGACACGGGGGGCACTTACGCGCTCAGCCGCTCGAAAAACTGGTCCACCTGCGAACGGATACGCGATGCCACCTGGCCGAGATCGTCGGCCACCGCCTTGACCGCGCCCGCGCTGGTGCGGGTGTCTTCCGTTGCGGTGCCGACCTGATCGACTTCGCCGGCGGTATCGGCGGTGCGCCGCGCGGCGGTCTCCACACTGCGCGCGATCTCGCCGGTGGCCGCGCCCTGCTCGGTGACGGCGGCGGCGATGGCGCCGCTGATGTCGCCGATCTCGCGGATGATGGTCTCGATTGCCGAGATCGCCTCGATCGAGCGCGTGGTGGCGCGCTGCATACCGGCGATCTGCGCGGCGATCTCCTCGGTGGCGCGGCTGGTCTGGCCGGCCAGCGCCTTGACCTCGCCGGCCACCACCGCGAAACCGCGGCCGGCTTCGCCCGCGCGCGCCGCCTCGATGGTGGCGTTGAGCGCCAAGAGATTGGTCTGCTCGGCGATGTCGGTGATCAGCTTGATCACGTCGCCGATGCGGCCCGCCGCCTCGTCCAGCTCCGTCACCGCGATATTGGTGCGGCCGGCCTCGCTCACGGCTTTTTCGGCGATCGCGTTGGATTGCGCCACCTGACGGTCGATCTCGCCGACCGAGGCCGACAGCTCGTCGGCGGCGGAAGCGATGTCACGCACATTGCCGGAGGCTTCGGCGGAGGCTTCGGCCGCGCGCGCGGTCTTGACCGAGGCCTCGTCGGCGAGCGCGGCGAGCTGGCTGGAGGCGCCCAGCATCTGATCGGAGATGCGCCCGAGATCGGCAAGAGTAGCCTCGACCTCGGCCGAGAAGCGCGCGATCTCATCCGACATGCGCGCCTGACCTAGCTTCTCGGCTTCGGCGTCCTCGGCGATTTTGTGACTGAGCTCTTTAACGTGCTGCATGGCCTGCTGGAAAATCTCGATCGCGCGCGCCAGCGCGCCGACCTCGTCTTTGCGCGCGGTGTACGGCACCTGCATGGAGGCGTCGCCGCCGACCACCGCCTCGGTCACGCGCGTGATCTCCGCGATCGGCGCGGTCACGCTGCGCCGGATGATCACGATGCCGATCGCCGCCAGCAGCACCGCGAAGCCGGCGAGCACGGTGAACAGCTTCGCTGTCCTGTCGATGCCTTCGTCGATCGTCGTGTAGATCTGCTGCGCGCGATCGGAATAATGCTGGCTCAATTGCTCCAGCGTCTTGCTGAGCGCATCGCGTTTCTGCGCGAGCTTGTGCTTTTCCGACCAGGCGCGCGCGGCCGCCGGCCCTTGCGTGTTGGCGATTTGCGCGAGCTGGGGCACGAAATCGCGGAAATCCGACAGCCGCACCGACAGGCGGCTGAAATCGCCGGCGTCGCTCTCGTCCACGCTGAGCTGCCAGTTCGACATGGTTGAGCCGATTTTGTCATCGACCTTGACCATGGCCTTGGCGTGCGCGACGGCGCCCACCCAGTCGCTCGCCATGGTAATGGCGTGAGCTTCCACCGTCTCGGCGTAGAGCAGACCGTTGAGGCGCTCGACGTGCCAGCCGCCGGCATTGGCCGATTTGAAGGCGTCGGTGCGCGCGGTATGCAGGCGGGCGCCGAACACGGCGACCATGGCCAGCGCCAGCGTCGTGGTGGCCATCAGCGCAAAGATCGCATAGAGCTTTGCGGCGATCGAAAGCTTCGGCGGTCTCAACGGTCGCCCCTGGCGAAGAACGAGGTTTCCTCTTAACAGATAGCATGACGGTAATATGTTAACGTTCTGTTTTCCTTAAGCGTGCCGGTCCGCACGGGGGCGTCGCCAAAAAGCCTGCCAAGGCCAGTCAAAGGTCCTCTCATGAGCCTGAAAATCGCGGTGCAGATGGATCCGATCGAGCGGATCAACATCAAGGGCGACTCGACCTTCGCCCTGCTGCTGGAGGCGCAGAAACGCGGCCACGCGCTGTCTTATTACACCCCCGACCGGCTGGCGCTCGCCGACAACCGCCTGTTCGCCGCGGTCGAGACATTGCAGGTGCGCGACGTGGCCGGCGACCACTTCACCCTGAGCGAGCCCCGCCGGGTGGACCTCACCGCTTTCGACGTAATCCTGCTGCGGCAGGACCCGCCCTTCGATTTGCACTACATCACCACCACGCACCTGCTCGAACGCATCCACCCGCGCACGCTGGTGATTAACGATCCCGCCTCAGTGCGCAACGCGCCGGAGAAGATTTTCGTCACCGAATTCACCGAGCTGATGCCGCCGACGCTGATCACGCGCGACCTCGCCGAGATCAAAGCGTTCCGCAGCGTACATGGCGACGTCGTGATGAAGCCGCTCTACGGCTTCGGCGGCGGCGCGGTGTTTCGCGTCGCCAAGGACGACATCAATTTCGGCTCGCTCTACGACATGTTCTCCAACACTTTCCGCGAGCAGTGGGTGGTGCAGAAATTTTTGCCGGCATTCAAGCAGGGCGACAAGCGCATCATCCTGGTGGACGGAGACTACGCCGGCGCGGTCAACCGCGTGCCCGCGGCCGACGACCTGCGCTCCAACATGGTGCGCGGCGGCTCACCCAAGGCCACCGAGCTTACCGCGCGCGAGCGCGAGATTTGCGAGACGCTCGGGCCGGAGCTGCGCAAGCGCGGGCTGTTGTTCGTCGGCATCGACGTGATCGGCGACTTCATTACGGAGATCAATGTCACCTCGCCGACCGGCATCCGCGCCATCAAGAACGTCGGCGGCCCCGATATCGCGGCGCTGATCTGGGACAAGATCGAGGAGTTGCGCAAGCGGCTGCCGCGGTGACGGTGCGCCGGTCAAATCGAGGTTTGAAATTCCCTGACCAAGGAGCTCGCGATGCTGGGCCTCACACTGCTGCTCGCCGCCCATGTTCTGGCCGCCGTGTTCTGGGTCGGCGGCATGGCTTTCGCCTACATGATCCTGCGGCCGGCCGCGGGAAAGCTCGAGCCGCCGGCGCGGCTGTCGCTGTGGCGCCGCGTGTTCGCAAGCTTTCTGCCGTGGGTGGGCGTGGCGATTGTCGTGCTGCTGGGAACCGGCTTCTGGATGATCTTCATCCTGTTCGGCGGCATGGCCGACGTGCCGCTCTACGTGAACCTGATGCTCGGCATCGGCATCGTGATGATGCTGATCTACCTGCATTTGAGCTTCGCGCCCTATAAGCGCCTTCGCCGCGCGGTTGACGACGAGAGCTGGCCGGAGGCCGGCCAGGCGCTCGCCCAGATCCGCAAGCTGGTCGGCATCAACACGATCCTGGGCGTGATCGTGCTGGTGATCGGCGGCACCGGCCGCTACTGGTGAACGGCGGATAGACCCACCCCGCTCATTCCCGCCCAAGCGGGAATCCAGAGCGCAATTGCTGATCCCAGAGACGTGGCGCTGGGTCCCCGCTTTCGCGGGGACGAACGGTCAAGGCCTTAGCTCGCCAGCGCGAAATCCCGCCCCGCCTCCTGCTCGAAGCCGGCCACCGCGAACACCATGCGCTGGCGGCCGAGCCGCACGTGCTGCACCTCCCAGATCAGCTCCTCGACCTCGTCGCTGGCCGCCTCCGCCTCCATGCGCGCCAGCCGGGCCTGATTGAGCTCGTTTTCCATCGCTTTGCGGTCGATCATGACGCCAACCCCTGTGTTTCCCGCGTGTTTCCGGCCTGTGGCAAAAGCCTAATCCGAGTCGTTTTGTTCTGCAAATGTTCTTGGCGTTATCAACAAATTCCGCTACTCTGGCGCGAGTAGGGTTGAGGGCACCGGCATGGTCCAGCGGGTCACCACCGTGGCGTTCGAGGGCATCGAAGCCCGAGCGGTCGACGTGCAGGTGCAGGTGGCGCCTGGCCTACCGGCCTTCAACATCGTCGGGCTGCCCGACAAGGCGGTATCGGAAGCCAAGGAGCGCGTGCGCGCGGCGCTCATCGCTTCGGGGCTGGCGCTGCCGGCGCGCCGCATCACCGTCAATCTCGCGCCCGCCGACCTGCCCAAGGAAGGCAGCCATTACGACCTGCCTATCGCCCTCGGGCTGATGGCCGCGATCGGCGCGCTGCCGCCCGACGCCATTGCCGGCTTCACAGTGCTGGGCGAGCTCGGCCTCGACGGCGGCATCGCACCCGTCGCCGGCGTGCTGCCGGCGGCGATCGGCGCCAATGCGCGCGGGCAAGGGCTGATCTGCCCGGCCGCATGCGGCGCCGAAGCCGCCTGGGCTTCGCCCGAAATCGAGATCGTCGCGGCGCGCTCGCTCATCCAGCTCGCCAATCACTTCAAGGGCACACAGGTGCTCAGCCGCCCGAGCCCGAAGATCCGAGAGGTCGACGGCGTGCCGGTCGATCTTGCCGACATCAAGGGCCAGGAGAGCGCCAAGCGCGCGCTCGAGGTGGCGGCGGCCGGCGGGCATAACCTGCTGATGGTCGGCCCGCCCGGCGCCGGCAAGTCGATGCTGGCGGCGCGGCTGCCCACTATCCTGCCGCCGCTGACGCCCACCGAGCTGTTGGAAGTGTCGATGATCGCCTCGGTCGCCGGCGAGATCGAAGGCGGCGCGCTCACCAGCAAGCGGCCGTTCCGTTCACCGCACCATTCCGCTTCCATGCCGGCGCTGGTCGGCGGGGGCTTGCGCGCGCGGCCGGGCGAAATATCGCTGGCGCATCACGGCGTGCTGTTTCTCGACGAGCTGCCGGAGTTCGCAGGACAAGCGCTCGAACTCGCTGCGCCAGCCGCTGGAAACCGCCGAGGTCGCCATCGCGCGCGCCAATCACCGCATCACTTATCCCGCGCGCTTCATGCTGGTCGCCGCCATGAATCCCTGCCGCTGCGGCAAGGCCTCCGATCCAGGCTTTGCCTGCAAGCGCGGGCCGAACGCACGTTGCACCGCCGAGTATCAGGCGCGCCTGTCCGGCCCGCTCATCGATCGCATCGACCTGCACATCGAGGTGCCGGCGGTGACCGCCGCCGATCTGATCCTGCCGCCGCCGTCGGAAGGCTCCGCCGAAGTGGCCGCGCGCGTCGCGCGCGCCCGCGACCTCCAGGCCGAGCGCTACGCCGCGCTGGGCGAGCCGCGCGTGCTGACCAACGCGCAGGCGAGCGGGCCCTTGCTGGAACAGGTGGCGCGCGCCGACGGCGCGGGCTTGAGCCTGCTGCGCGACGCCGCCGACGCCATGCACCTGTCGGCGCGCGGCTATCACCGCGTGCTGAGGGTCGCGCGCACGCTGGCCGATCTCGACGGCGCCGAAAAGGTCGGCCGCGTGCATCTGGCGGAAGCGCTGTCCTACCGCGCGCTCGCCGACGATCGTTCCGCGCGCGCGGCGTAAGCGTCAGCCACCTACCGCCGCATTAACCTGCCATTCACCACGTTCGCGCGCGCGCCCGGCGCGCCGCCCACGATTGAATGAAATGCAAGACTCGCGGGGCCAAATGGTCTTGCGAGAAGCGAAACCGCAATCGGCGGCCATTGCTACGTCATGTCACGCGAGCTGTTGAAATCCGTGCAGCGCAAGCCGCGGCCCCAGTCGGCGGCGGCGCTGGTGCGCGCCGCGCGCACCTCCTCGCGCAACAAGAAGGCGCTCATCCTGTTCGGCCGCGCCGCCATGACCACCATTGCCGTGGTCTCCGCCGCGCTCGGCTTCCTGTTCGGCATCCTGATGCAGCGGCCGAACTACGATCCCGCCACCTATGGCGCCGGCGTCGCCGTGCTGCTCGCCGCCGCCTGCACCGCGATCGCTTATCTGCTGGCGCGCCGCCGCGCGCTCGCCGCCAAAATGCGCCGGCTGGAAGCGCGCGCCGAGGAGCTCGCCGACCGCAATTGGGAGCTGGGCGAATCGGAAGAGCGCTTGCGCAGCCTGCTGGAGGCGCAGGGCGACCTCATCGTGCGGCGCGACGCCGGCGGGAATGTCACCTACGCTAACGACGCCTTCTGCACGCTCGCCGGAAAAAAGCGCGACGCGCTGACCGGAAACCCGTTCGCGCTCGATGTGCTGGAACAAGGGCCGGTCACCATGCTGCCCGACGGCACCCGCATGCACGACCAGAAGATCGCCGGCGGCAATAGCGGGCGCTGGATCGCGTGGCGCGAGGTTGCCGTGCGCAGCGAAAAGGGCAGCGAGGTGCAGGGCGTCGGCCGCGACGTCACCGACCGCGTGGAAGCCGAGCACGCGCTCGAGCACGCGCGCGACCAGGCCGAGGCGGCGAGCCGCGCCAAGTCGCGCTTCCTCGCCATGGTCAGCCACGAGATCCGTACGCCGCTCAACGGCATGCTCGGCATGGCCGATCTGCTGCTCGACACGCCGCTCACGCCGGAGCAGCGCACCTATGCCAAGGCCGCGCGCACCTCGGGCGAGACGCTTCTGTCGCTGATCGAGGAGGTGCTCGACTTCTCCAAGATCGAGGCCGGCAAGCTCGACCTCGCGCAGCGCCCGTTCGCGCTTGCGCCGCTGGTCGAGGAGGCGATCGAGCTGATAGCGCCGCGCGCGCAAGCCAAAGGCATCGAGATCGCCAGTTTCGTCGACGAGCGGCTGCCGGCGACGCTGGTGGGCGACGCCGCACGCTTGCGCCAGGTGCTGCTCAATCTCGCCGGCAACGCCGTCAAGTTCACCGAACAGGGCGGCGTGGCGGTGATCGTCGAGCCGGGCGATGAGGCGGGCGACGTGCGGTTCCTGGTGCGTGACACCGGCATCGGATTGAAGGCTGAAGATCAGGCGCGCATCTTCCGCGACTTCGAGCAGGCCGACGGCTCCTCCACCCGCAAGTTCGGCGGCACCGGTCTCGGTCTTGCCATCTCCAAGCGCATCGTCGAGCGCATGGACGGCCATATCGCGGTGGAAAGCGCGCCCGGCGCCGGCAGCACGTTCAGCGTCACCGTGCCGCTCGGCGCGGCAATGACGGAAGACGAAGCGCCCGGTTTCGCCGCGCCCGATCTCAACGGCCAATCGGTGATGATCGTCGCCGGCGCCGAGATCGAGGCCTCGCTTCTTGCGCGCCGGCTCGGCCGCTGGGGCGCGCGCACCTGCGCGGTGCATGACGAGCAGGTCGCCATTGCGCTGCTGCCGGAACGCCATTGGGATGCGCTGCTGGTCGATTATCCGCTCGCGTCGCGCTTGGCCGCGCAGGACGCCTTCGGCGCGCTGAAGGCGGCGCGCAAGATCGTGCTGATCCGACCGACCGAGCGCCACGAATTGTCCGCGCTGAAGACGGCCGGCTTCAGCGGCTATCTGGTCAAGCCGGTGCGCGCGGCCTCGCTCGCCGCGCGCCTGCGCGACGGCGACGATTTCGACCATGCGCCCGCCGAACTCGCCGCCGAAAGCGGGGACGGCGGCTCGCCTGCGGAAAACAAAGGCCTGTCGATCCTTGTCGCCGAAGACAACGAGATCAATGCCCTGCTCATGCGTGCGCTGCTCACGCGCCTGGGTCATCGGCCGACTATCGCCGCGACCGGTGAAGCCGCCGTCGAATCCTGGCAGGCCGCGCGCGCGGCCGACACGCCTTACGACCTGGTGTTCATGGACGTGCAGATGCCGGTGATGGACGGCCTCGAAGCCGCCCGCCGCATTCGCGCCGCCGAACTGGCGGCCGGCGGCAAGCTCACGCGCATCGTCGCGCTTACCGCCAACGCCTTCCCGGAAGACCGCGAGGCCGCGCTCGCCGCCGGCATGGACGGGTTGCTGGTCAAGCCGCTTGACGCCGAGCGGTTGCGCGAAGCGATCGCGCATGCCGCCAATCGCAACGCGCTTGCGGCCTAGCACTTGCGGACCAAAGCGCGTTTCCGCACATTGTCATAAATTCGTGTTGGGTCCATGCTGTATCGGGGCGACGCCGCGCCGCCGGTGATTCGCTAAGCCGAAGCGTTGACACGGACGGAAAGCCCCATGGCCGATTTCATCAATCCGCAACGCAATCTGTTCGAGCGCTTTCGCCCGGCGCCCGCCGGCATTCCCGGCCTGTTGTCAGCGTTGCAGGCCTATGGCGGGGTGCAAGCCTTCGCCGCGCGTGCGCATCGGCCGGCGCAAAGCCTCGGCCGGATGGGCTCGCTCGAAGTGCGGCTGGCGCAGACCGCCGCCGAAGTACGCCAGGCGCAGAAGCTGCGCTACCGCGTTTTCTATCAGGAGGGCTCGGCCGTTCCCAATCCGGCGCGGCTGTTAGCGCGCCGCGACGTCGACGCCTACGACGCCATCTGCGATCACCTGCTCGTGCTCGACCACGGAAAGCGCGACACCCATGCCGCGCTCAGCCGCCCGGCGGTAGTCGGCACCTATCGCCTGCTGCGCCAGCCGCTGGCCGAGGAATTCGGCGGCTTCTACACCGCCGGCGAATTCGACATCGACGCGCTGATCACGCGCCACGCGACCTTGCAATTTCTCGAGCTCGGCCGCTCCTGCGTGCTGGCGCCCTACCGCAACAAGCGCACGGTCGAGCTCTTGTGGCACGGCATCTGGTCTTACGTGCTGCAGAACCGCGCCGACGTCATGATCGGCTGTGCCAGCCTCGACGGCACCGAGCCGCGGCGCCTCGCGCTGGCGCTGTCGTTCCTGCACCACTACGCGCGGGCGCCGGAAACCTGGCGGGCGCGCGCGCTGCCCAACCGCTATATCGAGATGAACCGGCTGTCGAAGGAAGCGATCGACCCGAAAGCGGCGCTGCGCGCGCTGCCGCCGCTTATCAAGGGCTATCTGCGGCTCGGCGGGCTGGCCGGCGACGGCGCCGTGGTCGACCACGAATTCGGCACCACCGACGTGCTGATCGTGCTGCCGGTGGCCGAGATCAAGGAGCGCTATCTCCAGCATTTCGACTTGAGCAAGCGCGCGGCGTAATTCGTCCCGTTCGTCCCCGCGCAAGCGGGGACCCAGTGTGACAAATCTGAACGCTACACTCGTTGTTCTGGGTTCCCGCTTGCGCGGGAACGAACGGAGTGTGTTGCGGCGCTAGAGCCGCCGCAGCGACACTTCCTCGACCGCGTGGCTCTCCACCTTTTTCAGAATCAAATCGGAGCGCTGGCGGGTCGGCAAAATATTTTCGTGAAGATTGAGCAGGTTGATGCGATCCCAGATGCCGGTCGCGGTCTCGACCGCCTGCGCGTCCGAGAGGTTCGAATAGCGGTGGAAGTAGGATTTCGGATCGCGGAAGGCCGTGCCGCGCAGAGTCAGGAAGCGGTCGACATACCAGTGCTTGAGCACATCGTCCTCGGCGTCGATATAGACCGAGAAGTCGAAGAAGTCCGACACGAAGGGAATGGCCTTGCCGTCGCGCGGCAGCCGCCCGGTCTGCAAGACGTTCAATCCCTCGACGATCAGGATGTCCGGCCGGTCGACTTCGACCCACTGGTTGGGGATCACGTCGTAAATCAAGTGCGAATAGATCGGCGCGCGCGCAGGCCGCTTGCCGGCCTTCACGTCGGTGAGGAAGCGCAGCAGCGACGGCAGATCGTAGCTTTCCGGAAACCCCTTCTTCTCCATCAGGCCTTCGCGATCGAGCACGGCATTGGGATAGAGGAAGCCATCGGTGGTGATAAGATCGACCTTGGGCACGTTCGGCCAGCGCGCCAGCAGCGCCTGCAGCACGCGCGCGGTGGTCGACTTGCCGACCGCGACCGAGCCCGCGACCCCGATCACGTAGGGCAGCTTGGCGTCACCGGTGCCGAGGAAGCGCTGCTGCGCCACGAACAGGCGCTGCGTCGCCGCCACGTACATCGACAGCAGGCGCGACAGCGGCAGATAGATGTCCTGCACTTCCGCGATGTCGAGCCGGTCGTGCAGCGAGCGCAGGCGTAGAACCTCGTCCGCCGAAAGCGTCATCGGCGTGTCCTCGCGCAAGGCCGCCCACTCCTCGCGCGTGAAGGTTCGGAAAGGCGACAGGACTTCTTCGGTACGCTGTTCCATCGGGACTATTTTCTTTGGTGCATGATCTTGTCCGAAAAGCCGGTTCCTCTTTTCGGGGCCACGCGCTTGTTCAAGGCTTGCGCCCGGCTTTTTCCTGGTGGCCGCTCTGCGCGGTGCGCTCAGCGAGCGCGGCTTCCACTTCGGCGAGCGTCACCCCGCGCGCCTGCAAGAGCACCAGGAGATGATAGAGAAGATCGCCGGCCTCTGCGATCACCCGCGATTTGTCATCTTGCACGGCGGCGAGCGCGGTCTCGATCGCCTCCTCGCCCAGCTTCTTGGCGCAATGCGCGACGCCTTTGTCGATGAGCGCGCGGGTATAGGATTCCGCCGCGCTGGCCTTGGCGCGCTCGTGCACCCGCTTTTCCAGGTCGGCGAGGGTGAATTTGGTCATGTCGCCTCACTTATCACCTCTCCCCCCTTGGGGGGAGAGGGAGATCAGGGATCCAGCCGCATCGGCAGCCCGGCCTTGGCCATAAACTCCTTGGCCTCGCGCACCGAGTGCTGGCCGAAGTGGAAGATCGAGGCCGCCAGCACCGCGGTGGCGTGGCCGTCGCGGATGCCCGCCACCATGTGCTCGAGCGTGCCGACGCCGCCGGAGGCGATCACCGGTACCGGAATGGCGTCGGCGATCGCGCGGGTGAGCGGGATGTCGTAACCCTGCTTGGTGCCGTCGCGGTCCATGGAGGTGAGCAGGATTTCGCCGGCGCCGAGCGCGACCACTTCGCTGCGCGTATTCGCACCGCATCGAGCCGGTCGGGTTGCGACCGCCGTGGGTGAAGAGTTCCCACTTGTCCGCCTCGGCCGGCTTCGACACTTTCTTGGCGTCGATCGCCACCACGATGCACTGGTCGCCGAATTTCTCCGCCGCTTCCTTGACGAATTGCCGCCGCGCCACCGCCGCGGTATTGATCGAGACCTTGTCGGCGCCGCAGGTCAAGAGCTTGCGGATATCCTCGATGCTGCGCACGCCGCCGCCGACGGTGAGCGGCATGAAGCAGGCTTCCGCCGTGCGGGTGACAACGTCGTAGATGGTGTCGCGGTTCTCGTGACTGGCGGTGATGTCGAGAAAGGTGAGCTCGTCGGCGCCGGCGGCGTCATAGGCAATGGCTGCTTCCACCGGATCGCCGGCGTCGCGCAGATCGACGAAATTGACGCCCTTGACCACGCGGCCGTCCTTGACGTCGAGGCAGGGAATGACGCGGACTTTGAACATCAAGCGCCCGCTTTCGCCGCGCGGATGAGCGCAAGCGCTTCGCCTGCGTCCAGCCGCCCGTCATAGAGCGCGCGGCCGGCGATGGCGCCGGCGAGCTTGGCGGCGCGCGGCTGCAAGCATCGCCTTGATGTCGTCGATGGAAGCGAGGCCGCCCGAGGCGATCACCGGAATGGAAATCGCATCCGCTAAGGCAATGGTGGCGTCCAGGTTCAAGCCCTTCAACATGCCGTCGCGCGCGATGTCGGTATAGACGATGGCAGCGACGCCCGCGTCCTCGAAGCGCTTGGCGATTTCCAGCGCCGACAGTTCCGACGCCTCCGCCCAGCCCTCGACCGCCACCTTGCCGTCGCGCGCGTCGAGCCCTACCGCCACCTGCCCCGGATAATCGCGCGCGGCCTGCTTGACGAATGGCGGGTCGCGCACCGCCGCGGTGCCGATGATGACGCGGGTGACGCCTTTTTCGAGCCAAGCTTCCACCGTCGCGGTGTTGCGAATGCCGCCGCCGAGCTGCACCGGGATCGAGACGTTCTCCAGAATGCGGTCGACGGCGGCGGCGTTCACCGGCTTGCCGGCGAAGGCGCCGTCGAGATCGACGATGTGCAGATAGTCGAAGCCCTGTTGCTCGAACGCCGCCGCCTGCGCCGCCGGATCGCGGTGGAATACGGTCGCGCGCGCCATGTCGCCTTGCTGCAGGCGCACCGCGAGGCCTTCCTTCAGATCGATGGCGGGGAAGAGGATCACGGCGTCCACTTCAAAAAATTGGCGATCAGCGCCAGCCCGAGCCGTTGGCTCTTCTCCGGGTGAAACTGCGTGCCCACCATGTTGTCGCGCCCGACGATCGCCGTGAGCGGACCGCCATAGTCGGCCTGCGCGATCAGGTTGGCGCTTTGCGTCGGCTTCAGCTCGTATGAGTGCACGAAATAGCCGTGCAGCCCGTCCGGCCCGAGCGCGATGTCGTCGAGCAGCGGATGCGGGCGCAGCATGTTCAATGTGTTCCAGCCCATGTGCGGAATCTTCAGGTTCGTGTCGCGCGGCGCGATCTTGTCGACCTCGCCGGCGATCCAACCGAGCCCCGGCGTCACCTGATATTCGCGCCCGCGCTCGGCCATCAATTGCATGCCGACGCAAATGCCGAAGAAGGGCGCTCCGCGCTGCAGCACATTCTCGTTGAGCGCCTCCACCATGCCGTCGATCTCATCGAGCCCGCGCCGGCAGTCGGCGAAGGCGCCGACGCCCGGCAGCACTACGCGCGAGGCGGCGGCAACCTCCGCCGGATCGCTGGTCACCTTGATCGCTTCGGCTCTGTCGAGCCCGCGCGCGGCGCGCTCGAAAGCCTTCGCGGCCGAATGCAGATTGCCGGAACCATAGTCCACGATAGCAACGCTCATTGCCCCGGCTCCGGGAACAGGCCGATCACATCGGAGCCCGACGGCGGCCCGCGCCGCACCGGCGTCGCATAGTGTGGCGCCGGCGGCGGTGGCGCAGGTGTGGCGCGCGTGGCCCAGGCGGCAAAGAAGCGCCGCTCGGCGTCTTCCTCGTCTTCGCCCACCACGAAGCCGAGCGTCTTCCAACCGCGCCGCGCGAGCGTCCAGCGCCGCAAACTCGCCGCCTCGAAGCCGACCAGCAGCGCAAGCAGCAGGCTGCCGAGCGACTGTAGATACCAGGGCGCGTGCAGCACCCTGAAGACGATGCCGAGCGCGGCGGCGATCACGACATAGCCGAGCAGCACCAGCCACAGCCGGCGATACAGCATCCACAACGGCGCCAGCAGAAACGCCCAGAAATGGAATCCGTCGCGCACGAACACAAAGCGCTGCGGGTCGCTTTGCTGTTCGCCGGCCTTCGACGGCGCGTGCACGGTGTAGGTGGGCATTTGGTTACTCTCTACTCTATCTAGTCATTCCGGGGCGCCGCCGAAGGCGGCGAGCCCGGAATCCATAACCCCTGTCTCGATACAATCATCAGCGCCGGGATTATGGATTCCGGGTCCGGCCCTTCGGGCCGTCCCGGAATGACGCCGTGAGTATTTCACCCGCCCAGCGAGCCCTTGGTGGACGGCACCTCGTCCTTGGCGCGCGGATCGATCGTCACCGCGGCGCGCAACGCCCGCGCCAGCGCCTTGAAGCACGACTCGGCGATATGGTGATCGTTGGTGCCGTACAGCGTTTCCACATGCAGCGTGATGCCGGCGTTCATGGCAAAGGCCTGGAACCATTCCTGCACCAGCTCGGTGTCGAATGTGCCGACCTTGTCGCGCACGAACTCGGCCTTGAACACCAGGAACGGCCGCCCGGATATGTCGAGCGCCACCCGCGTCAGCGCCTCGTCCATCGGCACATGCACGTCGGCATAGCGCGCGATGCCCTTCATGTCGCCGAGCGCCTGTTTCACCGCCTGGCCGAGCGCGATGCCGACATCCTCGGTGGTGTGGTGGTGGTCGATATGCAGATCGCCCTTGGCCTTGACCGATATGTCGATGCGCGAATGGCGCGCCAGCAGGTCGAGCATGTGGTCGAGGAAGCCGATACCGCTCGCCACGTCCGAGCGGCCGGCGCCGTCGAGGTCGACTGCAACCTCGACGTCGGTCTCCTTGGTCTTGCGCTTCACCGTGCCTTTGCGCATGGCAAGTCCTTCGGGCGGCCCCCTCAATTCGCGCGCCTTTTATCAGGCGCTGCCGGGATTCGCCACTTTCTCCCTTGTCATTCCGGGGCGCCCGGGGAGGGAGCGGCCCCGGTTTGCATCCCCCGCCCCGCCCCCTTACATGTCTGGCATCAAAGGGTTTCTGAATGTCCTCAACCGATATCCCGGCCTGGCACGGCACCACCATCCTCACGGTCCGCAAGGGCGGCAGCGTCGTGATCGGCGGCGACGGCCAGGTCTCCATCGGCCAGACCATCGTCAAGGCCAACGCCAAGAAAGTGCGACGGCTCGGGAAAGGCGAGGTGATCGGCGGCTTTGCCGGCGCCACCGCCGACGCGTTTACCCTGTTCGAGCGGCTGGAATCCAAGCTCGAGCAATATCCCGGCCAGCTCATGCGCGCCGCGGTCGAACTCGCCAAGGACTGGCGCACCGACCGCTACCTGCGCCGGCTGGAAGCCATGATGATCGTGGCCGACAAGGAAGTGTCGCTGGTGCTCACCGGCACCGGCGACGTGCTGGAACCGGAGAACGGCGTGATGGGCATCGGCTCCGGCGGCAACTACGCACTCTCGGCCGCGCGCGCGCTGCTCGACGGGCCGCTCGATGCCGAGCAAATCGTGCGCAAGTCGCTCGACATCGCCGCCGAGATCTGCGTCTACACCAACCGCAACGTGACGATCGAGAGTTTAAAAACGTGATGGCGTGGCCCGGATGCGGCGCGGCGCGAAGTGGTGCGCCGCCGAGCCGGGACCGTCGCGCATACGTGTGTAACGATCCCGGGTCTGCAGCGCACCGCTGACGCGGCTCACGCTGCGCCGGGAAAAGAGGCCAAATGACCGACTTCTCCCCCCGCGAAATCGTCTCCGAGCTCGACCGCTTCATCGTCGGCCAGGCCGACGCCAAGCGCGCGGTCGCCATCGCGTTGCGCAACCGCTGGCGCCGTTTGCAGCTCGACGACCGCCTGCGCGAGGAAGTGCTGCCGAAGAACATCCTGATGATCGGCCCGACCGGCGTCGGCAAGACCGAGATTTCCCGCCGCCTCGCCCGCCTTGCCGGCGCGCCCTTCCTGAAAGTCGAAGCCACCAAGTTCACCGAGGTCGGCTATGTCGGCCGCGACGTCGAGCAGATCGTGCGCGATCTAGTCGAAATCTCCATCGCGCTCACCCGCGAGAAGAAGCGCAAGGACGTGAAGGCCAAGGCCGAGCTTGCCGCCGAGGAGCGCGTGCTCGACGCCCTGGTCGGGCCCGGGGCCAGCCCCGCCACGCGCGAAAGCTTCCGCAAGAAGCTGCGCGCCGGCGAAATCGACGACAAGGAAATCGAGATCGAAGTGCAGGCCGGCGGCTCCGGCATGCCGATGTTCGAGATCCCCGGCATGCCGGGCGCGCAGATGGGCGCCATCTCGATCGGCGATATTTTCGGCAAGCTCGGCGGCGGCCGCACCAAGACCCGCCGCGTCACCGTCGAGGAATTGCACGAGCTGCTGGTCACCGAGGAGAGCGACAAGCTGCTCGACAGCGATTCGCTTACCCAGGACGCCATCCGCGTGGTCGAGCAGAACGGCATCGTCTTCCTCGACGAGATCGACAAGATCTGCACGCGCGAGGGCCGCATGACCGGCGACGTCTCGCGCGAGGGCGTGCAGCGCGACCTGCTGCCGCTGATCGAGGGCACCACCGTCAACACCAAGCACGGCCCGGTGAAGACCGATCACATCCTGTTCATCGCTTCCGGTGCCTTCCACATATCGAAGCCCTCCGACCTGTTGCCGGAATTGCAGGGGCGGCTGCCGATCCGCGTCGAGCTCAACGCGCTCACGCGCGACGATTTTCGCCGCATCCTCACCGAGCCGGAGGCCTCGCTGATCAAGCAATATGTGGCGCTGATGGCGACCGAGGGCGTGACGCTCGATTTCACCGAGGACGGCGTCGACGCCATCGCCGACATCGCGGTGTCGGTGAACGCCTCGGTCGAGAACATCGGCGCGCGCCGGCTGCAGACCGTGATGGAGCGCGTGCTGGACGAGATTTCATTCGCCGCCCCCGACCGCCACGGCGAGACGGTGACGATCGACGGCGACTTCGTGCAAAAGAACATCGGCGATCTCGCCAAGAACGCCGATTTGAGCCGGTTTATTTTATAGCGCGGATTCCTCATCCGCTGACTCGTCATGGCCGGGCGACCGGGCCCGGCCTTCGGCCGGCCCGCCGTAAACTTGACCCGGCCTCTCGCTCTGAAAGACACTGCGTCCCTAAGCGGGACCCGCGGGACAAGCCCGCGGGTGACCAGGAAACAACCGTTCACCCCCGCATCCGGTCGGTAAACTCCACGCCGAGCTCGCCGCCGAGCCGCCAGACCACGCGGCATGCGCGCCGCATATGTCCGCCGTCGCGCGCAACCGACAACGTGAAAGTCGCCGGCATGTCGCTCTCGCAATAGAGCCGGGCGCCGCCGTCGGAGATATCGGTCACCAAACAGGTGCGCGGCATTTGACCGAGATCGCCATGATACTGCGCAACCCGGTTGATCGTATTGCGCTTGGACTTGCGTCTTTCTGAGAACAATGGACCCTACCATGGCACCGACTGACGGTAGGGTTATAGGGGCCGGCTCTTTCAAAACGCATTAAAGAGGTCGGGAGAATTTTAGGCGAGTTATGGCGCGCCGACGGCGCTATTTTTTCTTCTCATCTTCGCCGCCATCGTCCACGCCCGGCTCGGTCACCGCCACCGGGTCGGAGGCCGGAAAGGTCTCTTCCAGCCCTTCTTCCAGCTCGCGCTCGAGTCTCTCCTTGTCCGGCCCGTGCTCTTGCTTGGGCGGCTTTGCCGGCTCGGTCTTGCCGGGCTTATGCTTGCTGGACATGACCAACTCCCTTTGTCGCGTGCGACGCTCACCGCGTCTTCGGCCTGCGTATCCTCACATAAAGCGCGCCTTCGCCGCCATGGGCGATATGGGCCTGCTCGAAACCGACGACCAGGCTGCGGAATTCCGGCTGGCCGAACCAGAGCGGCACCTGGCGCTTGAGGACGCCGCGCTCGCCGTCTCCCCGTCCGTTCAAGTTGCGCGCGCCCACATTACTCGAGCCCTTGCCGGTGATCACCAGCACCAGCCGCGCATCGCGCGCGCCTGCCTCGCGCAGGAAATGCAGCAGCCGCGCGTGCGCCTGCGCCTGCGTCAGCCCGTGCAGGTCGAGCCGCGCGTCGATTGCCTCCCTGCCGCGCGCGACGCGTGCGCGCATGCGTCGCCCGAGCGGCGCCAAAGCGGCTTGCGCCGGACGCGGCTCGGCGGGCGCAGCCTGTATCCGCGGCTTCGCGGTGCGTTTAGCGGCCGGCACGCGCGGCACAGGCGGCGGTTCGCTGGCCTGTTCGGGTGCGGGCGAAACGAGCGTCTCGGCGCGCAAAGGCTTGATCGACTGGGTGACGGTCGTCCACAGCACGCGCTCGTCCTGCGAGAGAAGGCGGCGCCGGCTGCCGTCGCGCGAGCTCATGGCGCCCGGGCCCTTCAGGGCCGCGGCCGGGGCCTGGGCAGCGGCGTCTTATGCGGGCTGGCGGCGGAAAGCACGGTGCCGATCGCTTCCGGCGCTTTACCTTTCGCCATCGCTTCCTGCACCGCGATTTCCTTCGGCCGCCGCCGCGGCAGCGGAATGGTGCCGTGCCCGGTGGGGGCTTCCACCGCGACGTGCTTCGGCACCAGCATGACGAAATTGCCGAACTGCTTGATGCGCCCGGCAATCAAGCCGATTTTCTCGCCGTGGCCCCAATAGATGTCGGCGCGCGCCACGCCGCGGATCGCGCCGCCGGTGTCCTGCGCGAACATCAGGTGCTGGAATTTATCGTCCGGCACCGTGGTCTTGAGCGGGAATTTGGCGTCGATCCAGATCGGCGTGCCGTAAATGTGATGCGATGGGTCGACCGCCAGCGAGCGCTCGGGCGTGAGCGGAACGCCTTCGGCGCCGACCGGCTCCTGGTCCGATTTGAGCTGCGTCTCCTTGAAGAACACGTAGGAATGGTTCTTCATGCGCAGGTCCCGGCCTTCTTTCGGGTGCTCGTCCATGTATTCGCGGATCTTGGCCATGGACATTTCTTCCGGCGTGTAGATACCGTCTTCGATCAGGATGCGGCCGACCGGCGTGTAGCGCTTGCCGTTGCTGGAATTGTAGTTCAGGCGCAGCAATTCGCCGCTGTCGAGCTTGACGCGGATCGAGCCCTGGATCTCCGCGAAGAAGGCGTCGACCGGATCCTTGATCCAGCAGATTTCCAGCCCCTTGTCCTTGAGCGCGCCGGCGGCGATCGACGCGCGGTCGAGATTCCGGAGCTTGCCGCTCTTCGGCGTCCGGTAGAGCGGCACGGAGAATTCTTCGGTTTTCTTGCGCGAGCCGTTGACCTGCAGTTCCCAATAGCCGGTGTAGAAGCCGCCGGTTCCGCTGTAAGGCCCGATGGTCTGGTTCACCGTGACGCGGATCGGCTTGAAATTGCTTTCGAAGAACGTGCGCGCACCGGCGCTGTTGACCGTGCCGAGCGCGAGCGCATGCATGCAGGCGTCGTAAAGGCCGCCATAGAGCGGCCGCGCCTTGCGCGCCGCCGGGCTCGCGTGCTGGATGGCATCGCAGCTTTTCAGATAGGCCTGGAACGCGACGGCCATGTCGTCCTGCTTCCAGCCTTGCAGCGTGCCGAAGCTCAGCGTCTCGACCTTGGCGTCGCCGAAGCTCAGTTCGTGATGACGGGCGTGATGACTGCGATGCGCCTTCTTGGCGAATGCAGGCGCGGCTGCTGCCAGGCAGAGCCCGGCTGCGAACGCGACGCCGGCGCGAAAAAGCGTCATGCGTTTCATTGTCCGGCTTCGGTGGCCACAAGTTTCCAGTTCGGATCGCGCGAGGACGTCTCGCGCGCAAAGGTCCACACGTCGGTTACGTCGGTCACCCGTTCAGCGTTGCCGTCGATCACGTTGCCGTTCTTGTCGCGCGTCGCCGACACCAGCTTGGACTTGAAATGGACCGTGAGCTGGGCGGTCTTGCCGCGCATCTCGGCGCCGGTGATGTCGCATTCATCGACGGAGATGAAACGGGTCTCCACCGTCTCGCCGCGCTTCTCGCGTCCGTCGATGGCGCCTTCGAAACCCTCGTAGACCTCGCGCGACAGCAGGCTCTTGAGCGCGCGGCGATCGCCTTCGGCATAGGCGTTGACGATCATCTCGTAGGCGCCGCGCGCGCCGGCCGTGAAGTGCTGCGGATCGAAGTTCGGATCGGCGGCGGCGATCGCGTCAAAGCCGCTGGCGAGCGCCGAGCCCGGCTCGGCCACGCCCTTCCAGCGCTCGCCCGGCGCCACCGGCTCGGCCGGCTCGGCCGGCTTGGGCGGCGAGGCTTCCGCGGGACGGGCGGTCGGCAGCGCAACGACCTTCTCGCTCGTCTGCCGTGCCGGCTCGCGCGCCGAATAGGGATCGTAAGGCGGCCGCTCGCGCCCGGTGCGTTGCCCAAGCACGCTGCGCAGCCGCAAAAAAATGAACACTGCGAGCGCCAGAAAAATGATGGTGTAGATGTCGAACACGTCTCGCATGCTTTCGAAGTACCGTGACGGCGGCAGCCGCAACGTGGCGACCGGCCCTGACGTGACTTATGTATGGCGGGCAAGCCGATCCATAGGCCGGGTGCCGGCGATTCGGCGCTTTTTGAGCCTAACTTTCAAAGCTTAAACGATCGCCACGCCGCCGCCAACTGCGGTCCGGACAGAGAAACGCCTATGAATGTGGCAAAATACCTGTTGTTCGCCGTGCTGGTGCTGCCGGCAATGGAACTGGCCGCCTTTATCGCCGTGGCGGCCGAGATCGGGCTGCCGGCAGCGCTGGTCCTGGTCGGCGCGACCTCTCTCATCGGTGCGCTGATCCTGCGCCATGCCGGGGGCAGCCATATCGCCCGCATGCGCATGGCGTTAGGCGAAGGCAGGTTGACCGCCCTGCAGGCCGACAGCCGCGGCGGCGCCGTCCTGCTGGCCGGGTTTCTGCTGTTGATTCCGGGATTTATAACCGATTCCCTGGGCGTGCTGCTGCTGCTGGTGCCGCTGCGCGCGATCGCCGGCGCGGCGCTTCGACGCGGCCCCCCTGAGCGCGCCGACGGCGTAGTTGATCTGCCGCCCGACGAATGGCACCGCGTCCCCGACCCCGAATTGCCGGACCGGCGCCGTGACGCGCGCCATTAACGAGCGCGCGCCGCTTATCCTTGTTCGCCCCCGAGGGCTATGTTAGCCACCGCCTGCACGCCGGGCCGACGTTTTTTCGAAGACAGCCCGCGCTGCCAACGATGACGAAGCGTCGCCGCGCGAGGGAGATCCCATGAGCATGAACGATGGCGGAGAGACTGGCGAGCTGAGCCAGCCTCAAATCAGTGTTGTGGCGCAGTACACCAAGGATTTCTCTTTCGAGAACCCGAATGCGCCGCGCTCGCTGATGCTCACCGGCCAGCCGCCGCAGATCGCCATCCAGATCAATGTCGAGGGCAAGCCCGTTTCGGACACCGACTTCGAGGTGGAGTTGCGCATCGAAGCCAAGGGCGAGCTCGACAACGAAACGATGTTCGGTCTCGAGCTCATCTACGCCGGCCTGTTCCGCTTCGGCAATATCCCGCAGGAACACTTGCACCCGGTTGTAATGATCGAGTGCCCGCGTCTGCTGTTCCCGTTCGCGCGCGAGATCGTGGCCTCGGTCGTGCGCAGCGGCGGCTACCCGCCGCTGCTGTTGGAGCCGGTGGATTTCGCCGCGCTCTACCGCCAGCGCATGAACCAGATGCCGCCCGGCGACATGCCGGTGGCGTGACGCGCCGAGCGCTCAAGCCCCGGCCCGGTACTGCCGCCACAAGGCATCCTCGCCCAGACCGGCGATGAACTCGCGGTGCGCAGCGCGCTCTTCTTCGCTCACGCGCGGACCGAGCGGCACCGGTCGCGCGCGCAAAGCCGCCGCGCCGGCGCCGTTTGCCGCGCGCGCGCCGAGCGCGGCGAGGCCGAGCTGCGCCTGCCGCGCGCCGATCAATTCGACATAGACCTCGGCCAGGATTTCGGCGTCGAGCAGCGCGCCGTGCTTGGTGCGGCGCGAATTGTCGATGCCGTAGCGCGCGCACAGATCGTCGAGCCGGTTGGGACCGGCCGGGTGCTTGCGCCGTGCCAGCATCAGCGTGTCGATCAGCCGCTCGCGCGCGATCAGCGCGCGCTCGACGCGCTTGAGCTCGGCGCACAGGAAGCCGTGATCGAAACCGGCATTGTGGATCACCAGCGGAGCGTCCTCGCCGATGAAAGCGAGAAATTCGTCGGCAATATCGATGAATAGCGGCTTGTCCTTGAGGAACTCGCTGGTCAGCCCGTGGATGGCGGCGGCCTCCGCCGGCATATCGCGCTCGGGGTTCAGATAGACGTGAAAGGTATTGCCGGTCGGGAAGCGGTTGACGAGCTCGATGCAGCCGAGCTCGACCAGGCGGTGGCCCTGGCCCGGGTCGAGACCGGTGGTTTCGGTATCGAGAACGATCTCGCGCATGGTTTCGAATCAATGCCTCTTTTTCGGCATCTTAGCCACTTGCTTGAGAATATCACGCACCTGCGCACGGGCGTGCTCGAAGCCGTGCCCGCTATCCACCACGAAGTCCGCGCGCGCGCGCTTCTCGGCGTCCGGCATCTGGTTGGCGAGGATGGCGCGGAATTTCTCCTCGCTCATGCCCGGCCGCTCGAAGGCGCGCACGCGCTGCATGTCCGGCGGCGCCGAGACCACCACCACCGCGTCGCAGCGCTTCTCGCCCCCCGTCTCGAACAGCAGCGGAATGTCGAGCACCGCCACCTGAGCGCCCTCGCGCTCGGCCTGTGCGAGGAACCGGTCCCCGTCCTGCCGCACCAGCGGATGCACGATCCGTTCGAGCTTGCGGATTGCCGCCTCGTCGCCCAGCACGCGGCGGGCGAGCCGGTCGCGGTCGACCTTGCCGTCCGCGGTGGTGCCGGGAAACGCCGCCTCGATCAGCGGCGCCGCCTCGCCCGCATAGAGCCGGTGTACCGCGGCGTCGGCGTCGTGCACCGGCACGCCTTCCTCGGCGAAGAATTTCGCCGTGGTGGATTTGCCCATGCCAAGCGAGCCGGTGAGACCGAGGATGAACATCGCTCACCCCGCCACGAAGCCGGCCTGCCGCAAAAAATCCAGCAGCGGCAACAGCGGCAGGCCGAGAATGGTGAAATAGTCTCCCTCCACGCGCTCGAACAGATGCACGCCGATGCCTTCGAGCTGATAGCCGCCGACGCTGGAAAGCGCCGCGTTGCCGGCGTACTCGAGATAGGTTTCGAGAAACGCGTCGCTGAAGTCGCGCATGGTCAGCCGTGCGCTGTCGACGCAGTCGAACAGCACCTCGCCGTCGCGCACCAGCGCCAGCGCGGAACTGAGCGAATGCGGGCGCCCGCGCAACGTGCGCAGTTGCGCCGCGGCGGCCGCGCGGTCGGCCGGCTTGCCGAAGCGTTCGCCGTCGCGCGTCATGGTCTGGTCGGCGCCCAGCACCAGCCGTCCCGGCATCGCAGCGGCCACGGCCTGCGCCTTGGCGTGTGCCAGCAGCCGCGCCACCGCGACCGGGTCCCGCTCGCCGCTCGTCGCCTCCAGCGCGCGCTCGTCGATCTGCGCCGGCCGCGTCTCGAAGCGCAGGCCGGCACCGGCCAACAGCCTGCCGCGCACTTCGCTGCGCGAGGCCAGTACCAGCGGATGGGGGGCGCGCCAGAGCGGCATGGCCTAATACGTCCCCGCTCGTCGCCGCGAAAGCGGGGACCCAGACCCACAAACACTGGATTCCCGCTTGCGCGGGAATGAGCGGTGTTTGCGGCTGGCCTGCACAACCATATTAGTTCGCCGGCCGCCGGCGCCGCTCGGTCAACAGCCGCATCACCGCCGCGGCGGTCTCCTCGATCGAGCGGCGCGTCACGTCGATCGAGGGCCATTGGTGCTTCGCGCACAGCCGGCGCGAAAACGCCACTTCCTCCGCCACCGATTTCTTGTCGATGTACTGGTCGTCGTCGCGGTGCGCCTTCAGCCCGAGCAGCCGGTTCTCGCGGATCTGCACGATGCGCTCCGGGCTGGCGTAGAGACCGACCACCAGAGGATGCCTGAGCTTTTCCACTTGCGGCGCCAGCGGCACCCCCGGCACCAGCGGCACGTTGCCGGTCTTGATGCCGCGGTTGGCGAGATAGATCGAGGTCGGCGTCTTGGACGTGCGCGACACCCCGACCAGCACCACATCGGCATCGTCCAAGCCTTCCGGATGCTGGCCGTCGTCGTGCATCATCGAATAGTTGAGCGCGTCGATGCGCTGGAAATATTCGGCGTTCAGCACGTGCTGGGCGCCGGCGCGATGGACCGTCTCGGTGCCGAGATAGGATTCGAACAGCCTGAGAATCGGCCCCAGCACCGACATGCAGGGTAGCCCCAGCTCGCGGCACTGCTCCTCCAGCGTCTGGATCAAGTCCTCTTCCAACAGCGTGTAGAGCACCAGCCCGGGCGACTCGGCGATCTCCGCCAGCACATGGTCGAGCTGTTTCTTTGAGCGCACCATCGGATAGAGATGCTCGACCGGCGATACATTGGCGTATTGGGCGGCCGCCGCGCGTGCGACCGTGATCAGCGTTTCGCCGGTTGCGTCGGACACGAGGTGCAGGTGGAAATAGCCGGTGTCGGGCATCGGGATAGCGCCGGGACGTCCTGTGGACAGGACGGGAGAAGGCCACGCCTGCTGCGCCTACGCAAGCACCCGGCCCGAATGGCCCGCAAAGCGTCCACATGACCGGCTTCGGGAAACACCTTTAGCGCCGGATCGAACGCTGAACGGGCATGTGGACGGACCCTTGGGGAAAGCACGGGAAAGCGCGTCGAAACGCCCGAAAAGCGGCCGGTATGCGTGTGGACGGCGGCAAGCGGATTTGAGCGGGATTCTGGAATGCCGCTTTCCTGCCGGTGGACAGAGTGTTGATCGGCAGGCATGAGTCCAATCCACGTTCCAACTACTACAACAAAGAGTCTTATAAGATTTTATGGAAGAAGGCTTTCAAAACGAGCGAGTGGGGACAAAACCCCTGCTGACCGTGCTGGACGGACAGCGGCGCGCGGTTCCGCCGATCTGGATGATGCGGCAGGCCGGCCGCTATCTGCCGGAATACCGCGCGTTGCGCGCCAAGGCCGGCAGCTTTCTCGATCTGTGTTTTAATCCTGAGCTCGCCGCCGAAGTGACCTTGCAGCCGGTGCGGCGCTTCGGCTTCGACGCCGCCATTCTGTTTTCCGACATTCTGGTGATCCCGCTGGCGCTCGGCCGCAAGCTCTGGTTCGTGGAAGGCGAAGGGCCGCGGCTCGAGCCGCTGAGCGATGCGCAAAGTTTGCGGTCGGTCGGGCGCGAGGCCAATCCGCAAGTGCTGGCGCCGATCTACGAGACCGTGCGCCGCGTGAAGGCGGCGCTGCCAAAAGAAACGACTTTCATCGGCTTTTGCGGCGCACCCTGGACGGTCGCGACCTATATGGTCGCTGGCCGCGGCACGCCGGATCAGGCGCCGGCGAAAAATCTTGCCGCGGCCGCGCCGGACGCCTTCCAGCATCTGATCGATTGCCTGGTCGAGGCCTCGGTCGGCTATCTCGCTGCGCAGCTCGAGGCCGGCGCCGAAGTCGTGCAGATTTTCGACACTTGGGCCGGCTCCTTGGCGCTAGAAGATTTCGAGCGCTGGTGCGTGCAGCCGACGAAACGCCTGGTGGCGCAAATACGTGCGAAAAAGCCCGGCACCAAGGTCATCGGCTTTCCGCGCGGCGCCGGCACCAACATTCCGCGCTACGTGCAGGAAACGAAAGTCGATGCGGTCGGTTTGGGCAACGAAATCGACCGCGGCTTTGCGCGCGACGCGATCCAAAAGCTGGTGGCGGTGCAGGGCAATGTCGATCCAACTATTCTGCTGCAAGGCGGCGAAGCACTCGACCGTGAAGTCGACGATGTGCTCGACAAGCTTGGTGCCGGTCCGCTGATCTTCAATCTCGGCCACGGCATTCTGCCGCAGACACCGATCGCGCATGTGGAGCGCATGCTGAAGCGGGTACGGGGGTGATATAGGGCTTGACCTTTATCCTCATGCTGAGGAGCATCGCCATAAGTGCGTTTACGCGCGTCTTCGACGCGCTATGGCGATGCGTCTCGAACCATGAGGTCTCATCCTTCGAGACGCGCTCCTTCGGAACGCTCCTCAGGATGAGGGTCGAGGCAGCAGATGTACCTCTGGATCAAAGCCTTCCACATTATCGCCGTCATCGCCTGGATGGCCGGCATGCTTTATCTGCCGCGGCTGTTCGTCTATCACGCTTCCGCCACGCCGGGCTCCGAGCAGTCCGAGACCTTCAAAATCATGGAGCGCCGCCTGCTCAAGGCGATCATGACGCCGGCCATGATCGCGACCTGGGTGCTCGGCATCTGGCTGCTGCTGCAGGGCCAGTTCCTCGCCGCCACCTGGCTTCACGTTAAGCTTACCCTGGTATTGGCGATGACCGTCCTGCACGGCCTGTTCGCCCGCTGGACGCGCGACTTCGCCCACGACCGCAATACGCGCTCGGCAAGATTCTACCGTATTGCCAATGAGATACCGACGGTTTTGCTGATCGTCATCGTGATCCTGGCAACGGTGAAGCCGTTCGACTGACCCCCGCTCTTGCACAAGGCAAAACGCAGCCTCTTGCGCGAAAGCGCGGCTCAACTTATCTTGATGACATCCCACCGAACGCAGGCGGATGCTGTCGCGTTCCGGGCCCGGTATCCAAGGGTCCGATCACAGCATCGGGTTCCGGGATAACTCCCCAACAGCCTCTCCAGACCTGCGGCCCCTACCCCTCGTAATCGCACCAGCGTCGGTCATTTCGTTTTCGGGACACGCCGCCGGTCTATCTACTCAACAGGACTAACCCGCATGCGGGAAATGAAGCTCCAAGACCTCAAAACCAAAGCCCCGGCCGATCTCCTCTCCTTTGCGGAAGAGCACCAGGTCGAGAACGCCAGCACCTTGCGCAAGCAGGAGCTGATGTTCGCGATCCTCAAGCAGCTCGCTACTCAGGAAGTCGACATCATCGGCGAGGGCGTCGTCGAAGTGCTGCCGGACGGCTTCGGATTCCTGCGCTCGCCGGAATCGAATTACCTCTCCGGCCCCGACGACATCTACATCTCGCCCTCGCAAATCCGGCGCTTTGCGCTGCGCACCGGCGACACCGTCGAAGGCCACATCCGCTCGCCGAAGGAAGGCGAGCGCTATTTCGCGCTGCTCAAGGTCAACACGATCAATTTCGAGGACCCCGAGAAAACGCGCCACAAGATCAACTTCGATAACCTGACGCCGCTCTATCCCGATGAGCGGCTGAAGATGGAATACGAGGATCCGACCAAGAAGGACCTCTCCGCCCGCGTCATCGACATCGTGGCGCCGATCGGCAAGGGCCAGCGTGCGCTGATCGTGTCGCCGCCGCGCACCGGCAAGACGGTGCTGCTGCAGAACATCGCGCATTCCATCACCACCAACCACCCGGAGACCTATCTCATCGTGCTGCTGATCGACGAGCGGCCGGAGGAAGTCACCGACATGCAACGCTCGGTCAAGGGCGAGGTCGTTTCCTCCACCTTCGACGAGCCGGCCTCGCGCCACGTGCAAGTCGCCGAAATGGTGATCGAGAAGGCCAAGCGCCTGGTCGAGCACCAGCGCGACGTGGTGATCCTGCTCGATTCGATCACCCGTCTCGGCCGCGCCTACAACACCGTGGTGCCGTCGTCCGGCAAGGTGCTGACCGGCGGCGTCGATGCCAACGCCCTGCAGCGGCCGAAGCGCTTCTTCGGCGCCGCGCGCAACATCGAAGAGGGCGGCTCGCTCACCATCATCGCCACCGCACTGATCGATACCGGCAGCCGCATGGACGAGGTGATTTTCGAAGAGTTCAAGGGCACCGGTAACTCGGAGCTCATCCTCGACCGCAAGGTGGCCGACAAGCGCACCTTCCCGGCGATCGACATCACCCGCTCCGGCACCCGCAAGGAAGAGCTGCTCACCGAGCCGGCGGTGCTCAAGAAGATGTACGTGCTCCGTCGTATTCTCAATCCGATGGGCACCATGGACGCCATCGACTTCCTGCTGGACAAGCTCCGCAACACCAAGAGCAACGCCGAGTTCTTCGAGAGCATGAATACTTAAGGCGCGCCAGCGAGCGCACCGAGACATCGTGGCCGGGCGAAAGCCCGGCCATTTGTTTATCTAGCCCGAAACCGGTGCGCGGTCGGCTATTGCCGCGATTGCTTGCACCTTGGCTGCCGTCTGCACCCTGCGCCGGCACAGCCAGTGCATGGCGCCGAGCGCCAGCGCCGCCACCGCCGCGCCGCCGGCGAGGTCGATCACGTAATGCGCGCCGTCGATCGGCGTCGCCGCGATCAGCGCGCCGTTGAGCGCCAGCGCGCCCCAGGCGAGATAGCGCGTCTTGCGCAGCGTCCAGATGAAGATCAGCGCCGCTGTGGTGTGGAAGCTGGGGAAGCTCACCAGCCCTTCCAGGCTGTCGAGCCGGACCGCGTGGAACGTGCCGGCGCGCAGCGCGTCCATGGTCGCCTCCGGCGTGTAGAGATGCGGCGGCACATGCGCCATGCGCGGCAGGTCGACATAGACGAAGGCGGTGAGCGAGGGCGTGAACACCGAAACGAATGCGGTGATCACCAGCGCGACCGCGATCGCGACGATCATGCGCTGCAGCCGCTCGAGATCGTCGGTGACGAACATGATCACCGGCAGCACGGCGAACTGCGGCAGCATGGAGAAGTAAGCGACCGTCAGCATCTGGTCGAGCCAGGGCCGGTGCGCGAAGAAAGCGAGATAGGCGCGGCGGTGAAAGCCGAGCGCGTTGTCGATCGCGTAGAGGTCGGCGTCGACGTAAGGGAACTTGGCGGTCACCGCGGCATAGGTGAGCAGAATGCCGAACAGCAATATGAGCAGCATCTGCCCGGCCGACGCGGTGAGAATGTGCAGCCGCGCATTGGGCCGCACCGATGAATAGAACCAGCTGATCGCGAACAGCAGCGCGATCGCGACGAACACAAACGGATTGCTGGCAAAGTCGAGCCGCAGTCCCGCGGCCATGAAGCTTGCCGCCGTCAGCAAGGCCATGGCGGCGATCAGCGGCCAGATCACGCGGGTGTGGTTGTGCGGCATCGGCTTCTGCGCGCCCCATGTTCGCCGCATTTCGGGAACCTGCCGCAGGATTTGCCACGCGCGCGGTAAAGAGCCGGTAAAGCAGGACCGTTAACGCGGCGCTCACCATGCGCGCGGCGGTCGGTCGCAGTTGCGCGCGCGGAACGCAATCGCCATTCGGTCGTTTAGGGGCGGAGTTCAAGTCCGGGAGGAGTCGGTCCGATACCCGACATTTTGCAAATCGAAAACGAGCGCCGCGCCGCGTGTCGGCATTTGGCGCGCGCGCTCATTTTCGGATGCGGGCACGAACTCTTTCTCGGCCGGGGCAGGGGCACATCCGCCGCTAATTGTCACTGCAGAAGAGGGACCTGATGACTCGACTGACATTGTTGGGAGCGCCGCTCGCCGTGCTCCTCGCCGCGATTCTTTCTCACCCCGCCATTGCCCGCCATCAACACCATCATCGTCATCACCGCGTCGCGTTCCATAGCGACGCCGGCTGCGTAATGACCAATAACGGCCGTACGCAGTGCGGCGGCGCCTACAGGGCGCGCCAGCGCGTGCGGCTCGACGCCAACGGCAATCGCGTCGCGCAGGTTTCCGGTGGCGGCTCTGTCATTGGCGGCCGGCCGGCCGGCTGCCCGCACGCCTATTGCGGCTGCGGCTTGCGCAAATATCTCGGCCTTTCCGACAAGCGGCTCAATCTCGCCTGGAATTGGGCGCGGATGTTTCCGCGCGTGGCCGGCCCGCGCGCCGGCGTCGCCGCCGTCCGGCACGGCCATGTCATGTATATCGAAGGCCGCGCGTCCAACGGCGAGTGGCTGGTGCGCGATTACAATTCCGGCGGCGGGATGTCGCGCGTGCACGTGCGCAGCGTGCAGGGCTACGTGTTCGTCAATCCGCGCGGCTGAGCCGCGTTTACCCGCGCGCCGGGTCGGGCATGCAGGTGACGCTCTTGTCGGCGCCCTTTTTGTCGGCGAGCGCGCGCTTGCAGGTATCGAGGGTCGAATAGCCGCAGCGCACCCGCGCGTGCGCCTTCTGGTGGAAGCCGCACCATTCGCCCGCGCGCGCCGGGGCCTGCCACGCCAGCATGCCCATCAGGCCCAACGCCAAAATCAACGCCGTCAAAATACGCATCGTGCCGTTCTCCCCGCCCCCGAACGTCGCTTAACGCGATTGTCAACTTTGCGGGCGGCAGATCAAGTCCCCCGCATGGCGGCGACCGCGGGCGCTATGTCGGCGGCCGCAACGACCGGCAGCGAGCAGCGCTCGCCGACGCACACGAAGGCGGCCGACCCCTGCGCGGCTTTCAGCTTCTCTTGTGCCGGGTGCGTCGCCGGCAGCGCCTCGGCCGAGGGCGCGCGCAGCACCACGCGGTCGAGATAGGGCAGTTGCAGCGCGGCTTGCACCAGGCCGTCGTCCTCGCCGGTCACCACGATCTCCGCCGCGCGCAGCCGCAGGTCGAGCGCGTTGAGCAGCGCCATGTGGCCGAACAGGTTGCGCGCCTGCGCCGACAGGATGCCGTCGAACAGCCGATCGGCCTTGGCGCGCCATTGTTCGTCGCCGGTGAGCGCGGCCAGCCGCACCAGATTGCCGGCTGCGATGGCGTTCGGGTTGGGGATGGCGTCGTCTGCGGTCGAATGCGGGCGCACCACCAGGCCTTCGGCGTCGTCAGCGGTCAAGTAATAGCCGCCGCTGTCGCGGTCGGCGTAATGGGCATCGAGCGCGTTCTGCCAGGCGAGCGCTTGCGTGAGCAGCGCGCCCTCGCCGCTTGCCTCATAGAGCGCAAGCGCCGCGTGGATCATGGCGGCGTAGTCCGACGCCAAGCCGGGATAGAGCACTTTGCCGTCGCGGAACGAATGCCCGAGCCGCCCGTCGCGCGTCATCTTGTCGGCGATGAAATCGAACGCCCGCCGCGCCAGCGCGATCCAGTCCGGCGCGTCCAGGATCACGCCGGCGTTGACCAGCCCCGCGATCATCAGTCCATTCCAGTCGGCCAGCACCTTGTCGTCGAGCCCCGGCCGCACGCGCATCGCGCGCACCTCCAGCAGCTTCGCGCGCAGCGTCGCCAGCCGCTCTTCGTCCTCCGCCGTGCGCGCCACGGAAGCGAGCCGGTTGAGGATCGTGTGGCCCTCGAAATTGCCGGCCGGCGTCACGTCGTAGTGCCGCGCGAAGAATTCGCCATCTTCGGGCCCGAGCGCCGCCGTCACCTCGTCCAGCGACCAGACGTAGAACTTGCCTTCCTCGCCTTCGGAGTCGGCGTCGAGCGAGGCGGCGAAGGCGCCGTCCGCCGTCACCATCTCGCGTTTCAGCCATCCAACGGTTTCGCGCGCGCGCTGCGCGAACAGCGCATTGCCGGTCCGCTGAAACGCCAGCGCCAGCAGCCCCAGGAGCTGCGCGTTGTCGTACAGCATCTTCTCGAAATGCGGCACCAGCCATTTCTCGTCGACCGAATAGCGCGAGAAGCCGCCGCCGAGATGATCGTAGATGCCGCCCTCGCTCATTCTTTCAAGCGTGTGCGCGACCGTCTCGAACGAGCGCGCATCCCCGGTGCGCTGCCCCGCGCGCCAGAGAAATTCAAGAATCGCCGGTTGCGGAAACTTGGGCGCGCCGCGCAGGCCGCCATTGACCGGGTCGAACAGATTGCCGACCTGCGCCGCCGCGCCGTTCAAGTCCTCCGGCGATAGCGTTACGCGCCCTTCCGGCCGCGCCTTCTCGGCCAGCCGCGAAAGAAGCGCCTTGCGGTTCTGCTCGATCTTGGCTGGCTCTTCTCGGAACAGCCGCGCCACCTCGCGCAGCACGTCGACGAAGGCCGGCCGCCCATAGCGCGCATCCTTCGGAAAGTAAGTGCCGCCCCACACCGGCTCGCCCTTGGGCGTCAGAAACATCGTCAAGGGCCAGCCGCCCTGCTCGCCGAGCAGATGCAGCGCGTTCATATAAATCTGGTCGATGTCCGGCCGCTCCTCGCGGTCGACTTTGATATTGACGAACAGCGCATTCATCACTTCGGCGGTCTGCGCGTCCTCGAACGACTCGTGCGCCATCACGTGGCACCAGTGGCAGGCGGCGTAGCCGACCGAGAGCAGGATCGGCTTGTTCTCGCTCTTTGCCTGCTCGAGCGCCTCCGGCCCCCATTGCCACCACGCAACCGGATTATGCGCGTGCTGCAGGAGATAGGGCGAAGTGGCTTGCGCCAGGCGGTTGGTAGGAGCGGTGTCGGGGGATGAGGTCATGAGCGAACACTAACAAGAATGCGATGATGAACAAACGCGCGGCGTTCACGCTTCCCCTCTCCCCTTGTGGGAGAGGGCGCCCTCGCGGAGGCGAAGCCGAGCGAGGGCGGGTGAGGGGTCGGAGCTATGGCGAGGCACTGACCCCTCACCCGGCTCGGTCACGGAGCCTGTCATCGGGGTCGCGCTTCGTGCGGACCCGTTGGTTCGCTCGCCACCCTCTCCCACAAGGGGAGAGGGTTAGGGTGCCTGTGGCGCCGTCTTGACCTACGGCACAATCGCAAACGCCCGCGCCGGAAATCCCAACCCGTGCCGTACCTTGGGCCAGGTCACCACGATCAGCGCGCCCTTCTCCGGCACCTTGTCCAGGTTGGCCATCACCTCGATCTGATAGTGCCCATGCTGGAGAATGTAGGTCTCCGACAGCATCTTGTCGGTGGTATCGGTGTCCATCGCCTCGTGCCCGGTGGCGGTCACGCCGCGCCGCTCGTAGAGAAACTTGATGGTCTCGAACGCCCAGGCCGGAAACGGCGCGCGCTTGAAATGCTCCGGGTCCTTGTCCCAGTCCTTGTACATGTCGGTGCGCAGCGCCACGAACGAGCCCTTCGGCACGCGCCCGTGCTTCTTCTCCCAGGCCTTCAGGTCGGCGACCGAAAAGGCATGGTTGGGATCCTTCTTCATATAGGGCGTGTCGTCGAGCACGATCAACGGCAGGATCATCTGCTTGAGCGGGATCTCGTCCATGGTCTTGCCGCCTTCGGCAAAATGCGCCGGCGGATCGACATGCGTGCCGTATTGCCCGACCATGTTGTAATAGGTGGTGTGGAAGCCGTCCTCTTTGATGGTGTAGGGCCGCTTCGTCTTCGGATCGTAGGCCGGCGTGAAGACGGCCTGGCCGAAGCCCGACCACACCGGCGTGGTGGGCCCGAAGCTGTGGGTGAGGTCGACGAACTTCTTGCCCTCGATGATCCTGTAGGCGCGCATCAGATCGCTGTCGGCGTTTGCCGGCAGGGTGAGCGCGACTAGCGCCAAAGCGGCGGCCAGATGCAAAGCGAATTTGCCGGGTGTCATGAGCTCCTCCCTGCGCTTGTCGGGCATGGGAGGCGCATCATAGCGCCGATTGCGCCGGCACTCCTACGCCGGCGGCAGCGCCTTGCGGGCACGCGCGGCCACAAGCCGTCCGGGCGGTTTGCGCGCGAGCGAAACCACGATGCTGAGCATGAGGAAGCTGAGCAACGGCCCCTTTATCGCATTGAAAGTGCCGTGCATGACGGTATGCAGTGCCTTTTCCATATCGTTTGCCGTGCAATTGTTGTCTGCCTGCCTTGCCTGGCCGACGGGCTGCAATGCGCCCGCCGGAACAACGTGGCCGGCGCATGGACGGTTCCCGGGCAAGTTGGCGCGTGGGCGCATGGCAGCCGAGCGGGCCGGATGAGCGAAAAGCACAGCGTAGCGCTGTCAATTCCGCCATGTTCCGGCGGCATGCTAACTTGACGACCTCGCGGAATGGGCGGCCATGGCGGGCGACGACGAGCGGGAAACGGAAGCCGAGCGGCGCAGGACCAACATCCTGTTGGCGGTCGCCGCCGTCCTGGTGATCGGCGGCGGCATCTGGCTGGTCAACGCGCTGGTCGATCAGCGCAAGCTGCAAGCCTGCTTCGAGTCGGGCCGCCGCAACTGCGCGCCCATCGAGCGGCCGGTGCCGACCAGGGATTGAGCGGCAGCTTGCACTGCGTCGTCATGGCCGCGCTTGTCGCGGTCATCTCGCTTAGGGATGCACCGCCCTCCTTTTCGGGATCGCCGGGTCAAGCCCGGCGATGACAGCGGAGAGCCATCCGCCCCCTACTTCACCCGCTTCCAGGTCTCGCTCTTGCACAGGATCATCGCGACGCAGCCTTGCAGGTCGAGCGCGTTCGCGCTTTGCACGGTGACGGTGCCGGAATAGACGCTGCCGGTGGTGAGATCGGTCAGCTTGCCCTTCCAGGTGTTGGCGCCCGACTTCACCGCCCCGCGCATGATCGACTTGCCGATTTCGCTCTTGCGACTCTGGTCTTTCACCGCGACCACCTTGCCGCACAGCTTGCCGCCGCAGTTATAGAAGCGCACCTGCGCGCCGGTCGACGGCCGCAGCCACACGCCGTACGGCTCGGCGGCCTGCGCCGCGCCGGGAAGCGCAAGCGCGCCGAACAGCAGGCCCGAAGCGAGCAGCGATCTGATGGTGATTGAAGTCATGGTTTCCTCCCCGGCTGAAATGGTCGGGCTATTCTAGTGCGTGATAAATTTGAGTTGAAGCGGTGCCCGGTGGCACGGCGCGCTCCCTCTCCCCGTCGGGGAGAGGGTTGGGGTGAGGGGGACCGTGACTCTCGAAGTCTGTAACCCCTCACCCGGCGCGCCAAAAGTGCGTTTACGCGCGTCTTCGACGCGCTATGGCGCGCCGACCTCTCCCTATGGGAGAGGTGAAGAGAGCGCGTGGCGCGGTTCGACCGTGCTCGAAACCGTGTAAAAATATGTAGCCCGGATAGAGCGAGCGGCAGCGAGCGAAATCCGGGATTGCGGAATTGACCGCCCTCACCGTACCTCCAGCACCAGCTTCCCCCGCAAGTGCCGACCCTCGCTCACTTCATGCGCCTTGGCAGCCTCCGAAAGCTTGTAACGCGTGATCTCCGGCACCGTCACCGCGCCGGACGCCAGCAAGTCCAACATGCGCTGAAGATGCGCGCGGTCGCGCTGCACGTCGGGCCTTAGCGTCTGCACGTCGTCGCGCGGCACCTTGAAGTCCGGCGGCGCCGGCGCGATCCATACTAATCGCCCGCCCGGTTTCAGCACCGTATAGCAGCCGGTGCGCACCGCGCCGCCGACGGTGTCGAACACCACGTCGCACACCGGGCCGATCTTCGCAAAGTCCTCTTTATTGTAGTCGATCGCTTCATCGGCGCCGAGCTTGCGCACATAGGCGAGATTAGCTGCGCTGGCGGTGGTGATGACGCGCGCGCCGATATGCTTGGCGAGCTGCACCGCGAAGCCGGCCACCCCGCCGGCGCCGCCCTGGATCAATATGGTTTCGCCCTTCTTCAGCTTGGCGGTGTCCTCGATCGCCGTGAGCGCGGTCAAGCTGATCAGCCCGAGCGCCGCCGCCGCGTCATGGCTTAAAGAGTCCGGCTTTTTGGCGACCAGCGCCGCCTTGATGGCTATCTTCTCGGCGTAAGCTCCTTCCTGGCCCTGGTCGCACACGCCGAACACGGCATCGCCCACCTTCAAGTCGCGCACGCCTTCCCCGAGCGCGCTCACCACGCCGGAGAAGTCGCGCCCGAGAATGTGCGGGAAGTGATTGAGCGTATAGCGCCCGCCGCCGCGCCGCACCTTAGGATCGGCGCCGTTGACGCTCGCGGCGTGGATGTCGACCACCACCTCGCCCGGCCCTCGGCTTCGGGTCGGGCGCATCGCCATAGCGCATCATGTCGACGCCGCCGTGGCCTGTGAGCAGCATGGCTTTCATGGGGGTCCTCCGCGCTTCTCTGACTCGTCATACGCGGGCAACCGGGCCCGGCCGTAAACTCGACCTGCGCATCCATCTACTTGCGTAACGATGGATTGCCGGGTCAAGCCCGGCAATGACGGCGGAGTTTGCGCGCGGCCGCGAGTCCCCCTCCGTCACCCTGAGGTGCGCGCCAAAGGCGCGTCTCGAAGGGTGGCGGCCAAGGTCTTGAAATCTTGGCCGATCATCATTCGAGGCTCGCGCGTTCCGCGCTCGCACCTCAGGATGACGGATCGAGCGCGGAGCCGCGCGGCGCTCTCGCTTCGCTCGCCCCTTATGGTGAGGGGTCAGCGCTTGCCTGCCCTTGGCTGGCTGCAAGTATGTGGCGGCGGAGTCATTTGTCGACCTCACGGGGTCTTCCGCGCTAAACGACCGTCATGGCCGCCGAGCCCGATACGATCTTTGCCCTCTCCTCCGGCCGCCCGCCGGCGGCCATTGCGGTGGTGCGCATTTCCGGCCCACGCGCGGGCGCGGCGCTGCAAGCCCTGACGGCCAAGCCGCTGCCCGCCCCGCGCCAGGCCGCCTTCGCGCGCGTCCGCGACCCGCAGACGCAAGAGACCATCGACGAGGCCCTGGCGCTCTGGTTTCCCGGCCCGCGCAGCGAGACCGGCGAGGATACCGCCGAGCTGCAGCTCCACGGCGGCCGCGCCGTCATTGCCGCCACGCTGGCGGCGCTCGGCAAGATCGAGGGCTTGCGCCCCGCCGAGCCGGGCGAGTTCACCCGCCGCGCCTTCGAGAACGGCAAGCTCGATCTGACCGCGGTCGAGGGCCTGGCCGACCTGGTTGCGGCCGAAACGCAGGGCCAGCGCGCCCAGGCGCTGCGCCAGATGCAGGGCTGGCTGGGCCAGCGCGCCGAGAGCTGGCGCGGCAGGCTCACCCGCGCGCTGGCGCTGATCGAGGCCCGCATCGATTTTTCCGACGAGGCCGACGTGCCGGACGATCTGGTCGCGCCCGCGCTCGCGATCGCGCGCGCACTCGCCGGCGAGATCGAGGCCGCGCTCGCCGACGGCCACCGCGGCGAAAGATTGCGCGAAGGCCTCACCGTCGCCATCGCAGGCCCCCCGAACGCCGGCAAGTCGACGCTGCTCAATCGGATTGCCAAGCGCGAGGCGGCGATCGTCTCGCCCTATGCCGGCACCACGCGCGACGTGATCGAGGTGCATCTCGATCTCGCCGGGCTGCCGGTGACGCTGCTCGACACCGCCGGCGTGCGCGACACCGACGATCCCGTCGAGATGGAGGGCGTGCGGCGCGCGCGCGAGCGCGCGGCGGCGGCCGACCTGGTGCTGTGGGTGGTGGATGCCAGCGAGGCGGACAGTGTGGCTGTCCCGAAGGCAAGTCCGGCCCGGGGCATGGCGAAAGCGGCGCAGGCTGCGGCGGCCGCTTCCCCGGTCATTCCGGATGCCGGGCGCAGCGCGGCTGCCCGGAAGCCGGGGGCCGTGATTCCAAAGGCTTCGCAAGCCGGCCCCGGTTCTCCAGCGGGCAGCCAGACCCCGCCGTCCGCAAGCGCGAAGCCGGTATCCGCGAGCTCGAAGCCACCTGCGGGCGGCCAGTCCGCTGCAAACAACGCCTCCGACCGCGATTTCCAGCCGGCCCAGCCGCCGATTTGGCTGATTCGCAACAAGACTGACTTGCTTTCCGGGCCTTCCTCAAGAAATGAATTAAAAACCCAAGGTATTCGAAATAATGAACATGAGTTACAAACTAATGGGAGCTTAAAAAACACAGTAAATAAAGGGTTAACGCGTAGTAATGAACCGGAATTCATAAGAAGTGAACTTAGATTCGCTATTTCAGCGGCCACCGGGGAAGGTTTGGAGCCACTTTTTGGCGCGCTGGCGCGCTACGCCGAGGATTTCTTGACGAGTGCCGAGCCCGCCTTGGTGACGCGCGAGCGCCACCGCCGGGCCCTGGACGAGGCTTTGGCGGCCCTGCGGCGGGCGCTGGAGCCGGAGCTCGCCGGCCGCGAGGACCTGTTGGCCGAAGAGCTGCGGATCGCTGCCCGTGCGCTCGGCCGGCTCACCGGCCGGGTCGACGTGGAGGACATCCTGGACGTGATCTTCCGCGATTTTTGCATCGGCAAATAGTGCGGTCATGAACCGGCCCCGTGTGGCAAACGGCCGCCGTGGCAACGGGTCGTCTCGCGCCTTGGTTCGGAGTGCCGGACTCTGCGCCGGCGGACCAGGAAGCGTGCCATGCCCGACGACCCTGCCTGGAAGCGGGCCCTGCGGGAGCCCAATGCGATTGTCTGGATTGCTTTGTTCTTGGTGGTGGTCGCCATCGGCGCCGGCTCGCTCTATTTCGGCGGCGCTGAGCCGCCGCGCCCGCCATCTCACCATGCGGCCAAATAGGCGGACCCGGGCCAGATGGGCGGACCGAGCATCAGTTCGCCGGGCCTGAGGATCGCTAGAATCTCGCCCGAACAGGCGCTGTTCGACCTGGAATACCGGTACCAAGGTATTTGTTCGGCCGTTGTTTCACGTGAAACATCCCGCCAAATCGCGATTTCTTTGACCCCTACCCGCCCCTCCGCTACATACGCGCCATGAAGCGCTTCGACGTCATCGTGATCGGCGGTGGCCATGCCGGCTGCGAGGCCGCGGCGGCGAGCGCGCGCCTGGGCGCGAAGACCGCGCTGGTGACGCACCGCTTGGCCACCATTGGTGCCATGAGCTGCAATCCCGCCATCGGTGGTCTCGGCAAGGGCCATCTGGTGCGCGAAATCGATGCGTTCGATGGCCTCATGGGTCGCGTCGCCGACGCCGGCGGCATCCAATTCCGCGTCTTGAATCGCCGCAAGGGCCCCGCGGTGCGCGGGCCGCGCGCGCAGGCCGACCGCAAGCTTTATGCGCAGGCCATGCAGGCCGCGCTGCGCGCCACACCGAACCTCGAAATCATCGAAGCGGAAGCGGATGATCTATTGATCGCGAATGGCGGCGCGTGCGGAGTCAAACTCGGCGACGGCCGTGAAATTTCCTCCGGCGCGGTCGTTCTGACTACCGGCACGTTTCTGCGCGGGCTCATCCATATCGGCGAAAAGAAAATTCCCGCCGGCCGCGTCGGCGAAGCGCCGGCGCTCGGCTTGTCGCGCACGCTCGACAATCTCGGCTTCGCACTCGGCCGCTTGAAGACCGGCACGCCGCCGCGGCTCGATGGCCGCACCATCGATTGGTCCGCGTTACAGATGCAGCCCGGCGACGATCCGCCCGAGCCTTTCTCCGCCCTCACGACGCGCATTCAAAATCCGCAAATCCAATGCGGCATCACGCGCACGACGCCGGCGACGCACGACATCATCCGCGCCAACGTGCATCGCTCGCCGATGTATTCCGGCCAGATCGCAAGCACCGGTCCGCGCTATTGTCCGTCGATCGAAGACAAGATCGTCAAGTTCGGCGAGCGCGACGGTCATCAGATTTTTCTGGAGCCGGAAGGTCTCGACGACACGACTGTCTATCCGAACGGCATTTCGACATCGCTGCCGGAAGACGTGCAGCATGCCTTGGTCGCGACCATTCCCGGATTGGAGAAAGCGCAATTCGTTCGGCCCGGCTACGCCATCGAATACGACTATGTCGATCCGCGCGAATTGCATCCGACCTTGCAGACGAAGCGCTTGCGCGGGCTGTTCCTGGCCGGGCAGATCAACGGTACCACAGGCTATGAAGAGGCTGCGGCACAGGGACTTCTCGCCGGTCTCAACGCGGCGGCTTTGGCCGGCGGTAGCGATGAAATCGTGCTCGACCGCGCGCAAGCCTACATCGGCGTGATGATCGACGATCTCGTCACGCGCGGCGTTAGCGAGCCCTATCGCATGTTCACCTCGCGCGCCGAATATCGTTTGCAGTTGCGCGCCGACAATGCCGATCAGCGTCTGACCGACAAAGGCATCGCGATCGGGTGCGTCGGCAATGAGCGCGCGCAATTGCATGCGCAAAAAATGTGCCGCGCTCAACGATGCGCGCGACTTCGCGAAGTCGGTTTCGCTGACACCGAAGGAAGCCGAGCGTCACGGCATCGCGCTCAACAAGGACGGCCAGCGCCGCACGGCGTTCGAGCTGCTGTCTTATCCGAATATCGCGCTCGCGGATCTCGCACGCGCTTGGCCGCGGCTCGGCGCACTCGACGCGAAGATCGGCGAGCAGCTCGAGATCGATGCCAAGTACGATGTCTATCTTTCGCGCCAGGCCGCCGACATCGCGGCGTACCGGCGCGACGAAAGCTTCGCGCTGCCGGACGATCTCGACTACGCATCGCTGCCCGGACTGTCGAACGAAGTGAAGCAGAAGCTGCGCGCTCATCGTCCGCGCACCATCGGTCACGCGAGCCGCATAGACGGCGTGACGCCGGCGGCGCTCACGCTGCTGGTCGCGCATGTGAAGCGCGGCAAAAAGCTTTCCGCGAAGTCGGCGTGAGCGCGCGCGGGCAGGGCGATCTCGAAGCGGACAAGAAGCGCGCGCTATCGCTCACGCCTGTTTCACGTGAAACCGAGAAGCGGCTGGATGCATTCGTTGCGCTGCTGCTGCAATGGCAGGCGCGCATCAATCTGATCGCACCGTCGACCCTCGCGCACGTGTGGACGCGGCACGTCGCCGACTCGCTGCAGCTCTTAGAACTCGCGCCGCAGGCACGGGTGTGGGTGGACTTCGGTTCGGGCGGCGGCTTTCCAGGGCTGCCGATCGCCTGCGCTTTGGCCGGAGAGGCCGGCGCCAAGGTCCATCTCGTTGAAAGCAACGGCAAAAAAGCCGCCTTTCTGCGCGAAGCAGTACGAATCACCGCGGCGCCGGCCCAGATTCACCAGGAGCGGGTGGAGAAATTTGGGGAAAGCTGCGCGGAAACGGTGCATGCCGTCACCGCGCGGGCGTTGGCCCCGTTGAAAACCCTGTGCGATCAAGCGTTTCCTTTGATCGACCGGGGCGCACTCGGGCTGTTCCTGAAGGGGCGAGATGTAGGGGCCGAATTGACGCAAGCCGCTAAATATTGGAGCATTGAAGCCTCGCAAGTGCCCAGCAAGACGAGTGCGGAGGGTTGTGTTGTGCTGGTGCGGGGTTTGCGACGCAAGGAGTGAAGGTGCGGCCAGCCCCGGCCGCTCGTCCCCGCGCAAGCGGGGATCCAGAAAGCAAGATTGAGGCGGCGGGTTCCCGGCCCCTGGATTCTCGCTTGCGCGGGAATGAGCGGAGCCAGGGGCCACGGTTCGAACAAAGGAATGAAAGCCTAGGGCCATGACCGACACGCCGATTACCGACCCGACCGACCCGCACGTCGTCCCCTTCGGCAAGCCGCCGGTGCGGCCCGAGCCGGCCGCGCGTCCGCGCGTGCTGGCGATCGCCAACCAGAAGGGCGGCGTCGGCAAGACCACCACCGCCATCAATCTCGGCACCGCGCTCGCCGCCATCGGCGAGCACGTGCTGATCGTCGACCTCGACCCGCAGGGTAACGCCTCCACCGGCCTCGGCATCGATCGCAAGGCGCGCCGCACCTCGACCTACGACGTGCTCACCGGCGAGAAGCCGATGCGCGAGGCGGTGCTGCCGACCGCGGTACCGCAGCTCTACATCGCCTCCTCGACCATGGACCTGTCAGGCCTCGAATTGGAGATCGGCCAGGAGCGCGACCGCGCCTTCCGTTTGCGCTCGGCGCTCAACGCGCTCAATGCCGGCGAGCGCGCTTACGATTTCTCCTACGTGCTGGTCGACTGTCCGCCCTCGCTCAATCTGCTCACGGTCAACGCCATGGCGGCGGCCGATTCGATTCTGGTGCCGCTGCAATGCGAGTTCTTCGCGCTCGAAGGCCTGTCGCAACTGCTCAAGACGGTCGAGCAGGTGAAGACCAACTTGAACCCCAAGCTGACGATCCACGGCGTCGTCCTGACCATGTTCGATTCGCGCAACAACCTGTCCAACCAGGTGGTCGCCGACGTGCGCCAGTTCATGGGGCCGAAAGTCTACGACACGGTCATCCCGCGCAACGTGCGTATCTCGGAGGCGCCGTCCTACGGCAAGCCGGTGCTGGTCTACGATTTGAAGTGCGTCGGCAGCGAAGCGTATTTGCGGCTCGCCACCGAGATCATCCAGCGCGAGAAGGAATTGAAGGCGGGGTAGGCCTCTGCACGTCACCCCTCGAGGAACGCCCTTCGGGCGAGCACATTAGGATGACGGTGTAAGTCTAAAGCAAGAAAAAACGAGGTCAGCGTGGCGAGAGGATCGGGAGCGGCGGCGATGGCGGATCACACGCGATTGGGACGCGGCTTGGCCGCGCTGATCGGCGACGTCGGCGAGGAAAGTTCTTCCGCCGAACAACACGGGCGTCGCCCGCGCAAGGCGCCGATCGAATCCTTGCGCGCCAATCCGCGCAACCCGCGCCGCAATTTCACCGCGGCCGAGCTCGACGAGCTTTCTTCCTCGATCAAAGAGCGCGGCATCATCCAGCCGATCGTGGTGCGCCAGCTCGCCGACAATGCCGGTTATGAGATCATCGCCGGCGAGCGGCGCTGGCGCGCGGCGCAAGCGGCGGGCCTGCACGAGGTGCCGATCGCGGTGGTGGACGCCACCGACGCGCAATCGCTCGAATTCGCCATCATCGAAAACGTGCAGCGCGCCGACCTCAATCCGATCGAGGAAGCGGCCGGCTACGTCGCGCTGATGGAACAGTGCAACCACACGCAGGACGAAGTCGCCAAGATCGTCGGCAAGAGCCGGCCTTACATCGGCAACATGGTGCGGCTGTTGAAACTGCCGGAGCCGGTGAAGGCGCTGGTGCGGCACGGCAAGCTGTCGGCCGGCCACGCGCGTCTATTGGTCGGTCACACCAATGCGCAGGTGCTCGCCGAGATGGCAATCGATGAAGGCTACAGCGTGCGCCAGCTCGAAGACTGGGTGCGCGAGGAGCCGGGCAAGGCGGGCGACGCGACCTTCGACGCCATCCAGAAAACCAGCCGCGCGCGCGACAAGGATGCCGACACGCGCGCGCTCGAGCGGCGGCTGTCGGATGTGTTGGGTCTGGACGTGAAGGTCGACCACAAGCCGTCCGGCGCGGGCACCTTGCAGATCAAGTACAGGGATTTGGATCAGCTGGATGGGGTGTTGAAGAAGTTGGGGGGCAATTGATTATTTTGCGGGAAAGGCCCGGCGATTCTGACTTTGTATGAATTGCAATAACGTCTCCGCAAAATGAGCCACTAAGGGCCAGATGAAAGTTACTATTGAAAAGGCGGTAACGCGCAAAGCCGAAAGCTGGGCCTTTATCTACTTCGCACTTGCAATCACCCTCGGCATAGAAGCGGCGATCATTGCCTTGTTCCCATGGGGTGTGTGGAACATCGCAATCATGGCTCCCATACTAGCGTTTACCGCTTGGGCGGTTTTGTCTAATGCTTGGGTACAAAACAAACTTATCGGATTTAAAAGCAGAAACGAAAATAAGGCGCGGCGGCTCTAATGTTGTAGCCCGGATGGAGCAGAGCGAAATCCGGGATCGCCATCCTTAGACGCGAATCCGTCCCCGCATTCCGCTGCGCTCCATGCGGGCTACAGGTCTGATGCGCGCTACAAGCAAGCACCGCCCGGCTGGATCCCCGCTTTCGCGGGGACGAACGGCTAACACGGCATAGCGAGCGCAGGGTTGGCTGAGCGAAGCGAAGCCCGCCACTGGTCTATCGGTTTCGAGACATCATCGGTGGGCACGGCGCGTGCCGCGCCTTTACCCACCCTACCGGCTGAAACCCAAGGAACCAAAGATGGAACTCGCGCGTTGCAGGCTCGGCTTAATGTCGAGGAGGCGACGATGCGGTTTATTCTTTTAATTATCGTGATTCTTTTGCTGGTCGGCGCGCTGCCGACCTGGCCCTACAGCACCGGCTGGGGCTATTACCCGTCCGGCGGGCTCGGACTGGTGCTGATCATCCTGTTGATCTTGGTGCTGGTGGGCAGGGTGTAGCGGCGAGGCCCGTCGCATTCGCGTTGTCGTTATGCGCGGGCTTGACCCGCGCATCCCGCTTAGGAACGCAGCGCTTTTCCTAAACGAGATTGCCGGGTCGCGCCGCTTCGCGGCGGCCCGGCAATGACGGAAGTGGCATGCGGCTCGTCATTCCGGGTTCGCGGCCCATCGGCCGCGCCCCGGAATGACAAAAAATTATTACGTCTTCTTCGCAAAGAACGAGCACCAGCCGTCGGGGCTGATGTCGCCTTCCACCAGCTGGCACGCCTTGGGCGGACGGAAGAAGCGGCAGTCGGAGCACTTCTGGCCGTTCTTCGGCTTGTCCTGATATTTCGCCACCGCCTGCTTCACCTTCGACTGCGCCTGCGCGATGTCGGGGGCGCCGAGCGTGAAAACGGTGGCGAGAGCGGCGCCGGCGCCGAGTACGCTCGGCAGGAAGGCGCGGCGCGACAGCGGCACGCCGGTGGAGACGGGCGGGCGCTGTAGGCGGGTGGGCTTGGCTTTGTCGGACATGGCGGCGTCTTCCTGAATAATTCTCGTCGCCTCCGCCGGGCCAACGCAGGCCAGGTTGGGAGGTTCCAATAAGCCGCCCCCGGGGTGGAACTAGCGCCCCAGGGCCTGCTAAGCAACCCGCCACGATGCCACACAGGTCAGGAGGACGAACGGTGCCCGCTTCCATGCACGGCGAATTGCAGCCGACCATCAACCGCTTCAAGCTGGGCGGCTTCGAGGTCACGACCATCGTCGACAGCCAGGTAATCCGCCCGGGGCTCACGCCCTCGTTCGGCGGCGAAGCGCAGGCCGACGAGGTGCGCACACTCGCCCGCGCAAATCGCATCGACCCCGACCGCTACCTGCACCAGTTTCAGCCGATGCTGGTCAATACCGGCAAGGAGCTGGTGCTGTTCGACACCGGCAACGGTAGCTTGCGCGACGAGCACGAGCAGCTCAAAGGCCGCCTGCCGCCCGGCCACCTGGTCGAGCGCATGGGGCAGGCCGGCTACAAGCCGGAAGACGTCGACGTCGTCGTGATCACGCACGGTCATCCCGACCATATCGGCGGGCTGACCAAGGGCGGGCAGGAGGTGTTTCCCAACGCGCGCTACGTGTTCGGCGCGGCCGACTTCGACTACTGGAACAAGGGCGAGAACATCCGCGACGCGCGCAAGTTCAACCGCGAGCTTTACGTGAAGATCGTCGTGCCGCTCGCCAACAAAGCCACCATGATCAAGCCGGGCGATCAGGTGGTGCCGGGCATCGCGGCGGTCGACGCCTTCGGGCATTCGGCCGGGCTCATGGCGTTCACGATCGAGAGCGAAGGCAAGCGCATGATCAACTGGGCCGACACCTGCAACCACTACGTCGTGGCGGTGCAGCGGCCCGACATCCATCTCGACGTCGACGACGACAAGGACAAGGCGGCCGCCACCCGCAAGCGCATCCTCGACATGGTCAGCAAGGAGAACCTGCTGGTCGCCGGCTTCCACATGCCGTTCCCGGCCATCGGCTATGTCGAGAAGAGCAAGGACGGCGTCTTCCGCTGGGTGGCGCACGGGTATCAGATGAATTTGTGAGCCTTGTCATTCCGGGTTCGCGCTGCGCGGCGCCCCGGAATGACGAGTCGAGCAGTTCCCGTCTGCGCGCACTCACCGCGATCGACAGTAGTGTGCGTTGCGCGATCGCCTCGGCGAGCGCGGCGTTGCGGCGGGCGTCGAGCGAGGCCTCCGCCAATTGCTGCATGGCGCGCAGCAGGCGGGGCGCTTCCCACGCGCGCAGCGCCTTGCCGACCGCGTCCTTGCGCGTGAAGTGCACCGGCGGGGCGCCCCGGCTCATGGCGGTGTCGGCGCCGTCGCCGGCGTCCACGGCGAGCCGCATCTTGTGCAGGTTGGCGATGTGGCGGATGGCGGCGGAGATGATGGCCGCGGGCGAGGCGCCGCCGGCGCGCGCCTTGCCGAACTCGCTTTCGACGCCGCGGGTGTCGCCGGCGAAGGCGGCATCGAGCACGCCGTCGAGCGCCAAATCCGAAGCGTCCGACACCACCGCGGTGACGTCGGCGAGCTCGACGCGCTCCTTGCCGCGGGCATAAAGCGCGAGCTTGCGGATTTCGTTGCGCGAGGCGAGCCGGTCGCCGCCGATGAGATCGCCAAGGGCCGCGCGCGCGTCCGGCGCAATGGTGAGGCCGGCCTCGCGCATTTCATCGTCGATCAGGCGGGCGAGATCGCGGGCGCCGTCGGCGTAGCAGGGCAGCGCGGCGGCGACCTTGGCCTTCTCGCACAGCGCGCGTAACGGCGCGTTCTTGCGCAGGTCGCCGGCCTCGATGATGACGCGGCATTCGTTCGACGGCGCGTTGACGACCGCCTCGACCGCCGAGGCGATGTTGCGCGCGCCCGCGCGCACCAGCACGGCGCGGCGGCCGCCGAACAGCGGCACGGTGTGCGCTTCCTCCACCAGCCGCGTCGGATTGGCGGACAGCTCCTCGCCTTCGATGCGCACGAAGCTGAACGGGTCGTTGGCGTCGTCGACCGAAGCGCGCACCAGCGCGTCGACGCGCTCGCGCACCAGCCCGGCGTCCGGGCCGAACACCAACAGGATCGGCGCCTCCGGACGGGCGATGTAGCGGTCGACGTCGGATGCTTTGATGGCGGTCATCGATATTTCCGCGCGGCACGGCGCGACACTCTCCCCTTGCGGGAGAGGATAAGCGCGCGCGCCGCGACGCTCTACGTCCCCGCCACGAAATAAGACGCGAGGCGGGAGTGAATGCTGTCGGCGATCACCTTGGCGGCGCGGTTCTCGGCGTCGCGCAAGCCGCGCGCGCCGGCGTAGCGCTGTTCCTGGCCGGGGATGTTGTACGACACGCGTGCGAAGGTCGTGCCCCTGACGACGATCTTGCCGGTGCGCAAATCGGTGAGGGTGTAGTTGGCGTCGATGCCGTAGTTCTGGATGTCGGGGCGGGCGGTGTTGACGTCGACGATGATCGACAAGGTTTTGGACGACAGCTTGACGTCGAGCTTGTGGGTGGCCGCGGTCTCGCCGCCACCGCCGGTCAAGTCGTAGATCAGGTCGTCGCGCATCTTGACGCCGACGCGGGCGATCGAGGTGCCGTTCGGCGAGTTGACCGGCTCGACCTTGACGCCCGAGAGCCGGTTGTCGAGGCCGGCGGTGTGGACCACGGCCGAATTGCCGTAAAGCGGCTGGAAGCAGCCGGCGTTGAGGCCGGCGAGCGCCAGAACGATCGCGAAACGGGCCAAAAACCGCATATCAGGCCACCACATTGACGATCCTCTGCGGGACGACAATGACCTTTTTCGGGCTCCTGCCGTCGAGCGCCCTTTTTACCTCATCGAGGGTTAAAACGGCAGCCTCTACCGCCTCTTTTCCGGCGTCGCGGGCGACCGTCACCTCGGCCCGCTTTTTGCCGTTGATCTGCACCGGCAGGGTGATGGTGCTTTCCACCAGCAATTCGGGCTCGAGCTGCGGCCAGGATTCGCTCGAAACCAGGCTGTTGTGGCCGAGCAGGGCCCAGCACTCCTCGGCGAGATGCGGCATCATGGGGTGGAACAGACGTACCAGGATGTCGCCGGCCTCGCGCAGCGCCCAGGCGAAGTCGGGGGCGGGGGCGGTTTCGGCCGCGCCGATGGCGTCGCTGAGCGCATTGGCGCATTCGTAGATGTGGGCGACGCAGCGGTTGAAGCGCAGCTTGGCGATGTCTTCCGAGACGTTGGCGAGGGCGCGGTGGGCGGCTTTGCGGACATTTTGCGCTTCCGGGCCGAACGTGTCGGGGCGCGCGGCCGGCGCGGTCACGTCGGCGATCTCGCCGACCAGCCGCCACAGCCGCTGCACGAAGCGCGAGGCGCCCTGCACGCCTTCCTCCGACCAGATCACGTCGCGGTCGGGCGGCGAGTCCGACAGCATGAACCAGCGCGCGACGTCCGCGCCGTAGCTGTCCATGATGTCGTCGGGGTCGACCGTGTTCTTCTTCGACTTCGACATCTTCTCGATCGGGCCGATCACGAGGGGTTCGCCGGTGGCGTCGAGCACGGCGCGCCGGGTGTCGCCTTCCGTCTCGATCTTTACTTTGGCCGGCTCGACCCAGTCGCCGTTCTTGGCGCGATAGGTTTCGTGCACCACCATGCCTTGCGTGAACATGCCGTCGAACGGCTCGTCGAGATCGATGTGGCCGGTCTTCTTCATGGCGCGGGTGAAGAAGCGCGAATAGAGCAGATGCAAGATCGCGTGCTCGATGCCGCCGATGTACTGGTTCACCGGCATCCAGGCATTGGCGATCTTGGGCGTGGTCGGCGCGTTCTCGTTCCACGGATCGGTGAAGCGGATGAAGTACCAGGACGAGTCGACGAAGGTGTCCATGGTGTCGGTCTCGCGCCGCGCCGCGCCGCCGCACGAGGGGCACTTCACATTTTTCCACGACGCGTGACGGTCGAGCGGATTGCCCGGCTTGTCGAACGAGACGTCCTCCGGCAGCGTCACCGGCAGCTCGCTCGCCGGCACCGGCACCACGCCGCATTTGTCGCAGTGGATGACCGGGATCGGGCAGCCCCAATAGCGCTGGCGCGAAATGCCCCAGTCGCGCAGGCGGTAATTGACCTGGCGCTGGGCGACTGGGGCATTGTTTGAACCTTGCGCAGGCGCTTGCTCTCCCTCCCCTTGAAAAGGGGAGGGTTGGGGTGGGGATCGGTCATCGCCGTTGATCCCCACCCGGCGGCCTTCGGCCGCCGACCTCCCCTTTTCAAGGGGAGGTAAGAAAGAGTTCTCCAGCCGCTTCGCCACCTCCTCCTTCGCATCCGCAATGCTCATGCCGTCGAGGAAGCGCGAATTGATCATGGTGCCTTCGCCGTCATAGGCCGTATCGGTGATGACGAACGACGCCGGCTCCTGGCCCGGCGGCAGCACCACCGGCGTGTTGCCGAGGCCGTATTTGTTGACGAAGTCCAGGTCGCGCTGGTCGTGCGCCGGGCAGCCGAAGATGGCGCCGGTGCCGTAATCCATCAGAATGAAATTGGCGACGTAAACCGGCAGCTTCCAGTTCGGGTCGAACGGGTGTACCGCCTGGATGCCGGTGTCGAAGCCCATCTTCTCGGCGGTGTCGATTGCTTCTTGCGAAGTGCCCATGTGGTGGCACTGCTCGATGAACCGGGCGAGCGCCGGGTTCTTCGCCGCCGCTGCGGACGCCAAAGGATGGTCGGGCGACAACGCCATGAACTTGGCGCCGAACAAAGTGTCCGGCCGCGTGGTGAAGATCTCCAGTTCGCTTTCCGCGTTCGGCGCCGTTTGCGGATCGAGCATGAAGCGGATCAGCAGCCCTTCCGAGCGGCCGATCCAGTTCTTCTGCATCAGCCGCACTTTCTCCGGCCAGCGCTCGAGCGTGTCGAGCGCTTCCAGCAGCTCCTCGGCGTAGTCGCTGATCTTGAACACCCACTGATGCAGGTCGCGCTGCTCGACCATGGCGCCCGAGCGCCAGCCGCGGCCGTCGATCACCTGCTCGTTGGCGAGCACGGTGCGGTCGACCGGGTCCCAGTTCACTTTCCGGTATTCGCGCGCGACCAGGCCGGCGGCGTAGAAGTCGAGGAACAGCTTCTGCTGGTGCTTGTAGTAGGCCGGGTCGCAGGTCGCCACCTCGCGCGCCCAGTCGAGCGACAGCCCCATGGACTGCAGCTGCTTCTTCATTGTGGCGATGTTGTCGTAGGTCCAGGCCTTGGGGTGGACCTTCTGCGCCATGGCGGCGTTCTCGGCCGGCATGCCGAAGGCGTCCCAGCCCATCGGGTGCAGCACGTTGTTGCCCTTGGCGCGCATGAAGCGGGCGAGCACGTCGCCCATGGTGTAGTTGCGCACGTGGCCCATGTGGATGCGCCCGGAGGGGTAGGGGAACATCTCCAGCACGTAGTATTTCGGGCGCGGGTCGTCGTTGGCGGTGGCGAAGATTGCGCGCTCGGCCCAGATTTTCTGCCAGCGCGCCTCGGCCTCGCCGGCGTTGTAGCGCTCGGGGCGGGGGGTTTTGGGGGATTCGGCGGTCATTTGGCGGGGGTTTTAAGGCCCCGGGAGGTGACATGGAAGGGGTTTGCCGGTCAATGGCCGTTCGCCGCTCATCCACTAAGGTGAGCTCCAGCAAAAGCCCGCGGTTCCTTATCCTGCGTTATTCCTGGGTCCCCGCTGGCGCGGGGACGAATGGGGGGTGAGCGCGCGGCCCAGACCCTTACGCCGCGCGGTCCGGCTCGCCGTCGGCGCCGAGCGCGCGGCGCAGCGCTTCCATCAGCGTCTCGATGCGGTAGGGCTTTTCCACCACCGGCGCGTCGGGAAATTTCTTGGCGTCGGCGTTGTCGGCGGCCATGCCGGTCAGGAACACGAACGGCGTGTCGCGCTCGGTCAGGAGCGCGGCGACCGCCAGGCTGTCGTGCGGCGCATCACCCAGCTTGATGTCGAGCACGGCGAGATCGAACAGCCCGCCGCCGTAGAGCGCGGCCAGCGTTTCCGCCGCGCTCGCGAAGCTCGTTACATGCGCGCCGGCCGTTTCCAGCGCCTGCTGAATGTCGAGCGCGATGAGAAACTCGTCGTCCAGCACCAGGCAGCGCTTGCCTGCGAGAAACGCGTCATCGTTGGTCACGCCTGTTACCCGGTTTCTCCGATGGAACTTTTTTACCCCTGCGGCATTGTTGGAGCGGATTGACCAAGCCGGCATTTAAAAAAGACATAAGGGGCCCACGAATTAATTATGTCGGGGCGCGGACTCCATGATCGTTGGAAATGCGAGGCCGAACGGGCACACCACATCTTGCGCGCGCTGTCCTTTGCGCGCCTGCGCTGCGCTGCGACAATTCACAGCGGATGAGTTGGCTTTCGTGCAGGAAATGAAAGCCGATGAGCTGCGCGTCGAGCCCGGCGCCAGCTTCCTGCGCGAAGGCGCGCGCAGCGATCAGCTTTATACCGTGCTCTCCGGCTGGGCCTTCCGCTACAAGATGCTCGACGACGGAAGGCGGCAAATCCTCAACTACGCGCTGCCGGCCGACATGGTCGGCCTGCAAGGCTCGCTCATGCGCGAGATGGAGCATTCGGTGGAGGCACTCACGCCGCTGACGCTGTGCGTTTTTCCGCGCGCCAAGCTGTGGGATCTGTACAGCAAATTCCCCTCGCTCGCCTTCGACATCACCTGGCTCGCCGCGCGCGAAGAGCAGCTGCTCGACGAGAACCTCATGAGCGTCGGCCGCCGCAGCGCGCTCGAACGCGTTGCCTATCTGCTGCTGCACCTGTTCGCGCGCGCCGAAGAGGCGGGACTGACCAAGGGCGGCAGCATCCAGTTTCCCTTTACCCAACAGCACCTCGCCGACACGCTCGGCATGTCGCTGGTGCACACCAACAAGACGCTCAAGCGCCTTTCCGCCTCCGGCGCGGTGCGCTGGCGCGACCGGGTGTTCGCGATACAGGACCGCGCCGCGCTCGTGCGCATCGCCGGCGACAACGGCGTTCAGAGAAGCCAGCGGCCGTTCATTTGAACGGGCCCGACGCGGCTTTCACAGGCCACGACAAGCTGGTATGGGGGCGGGCCATGACAAGCACGACCGCCACCACCGGCCTAGACCGCGTCCGCTCCGAGATCGCGCGCGGCTGCCGCGAGGCGGGGCGCGATCCGGAAGATGTGACGCTGATCGCCGTGTCGAAGACCTTCCGCGCGGAGGCCATCGAGCCGGTGATCGCCGCCGGCCAGCGCGTGTTCGGCGAGAACCGCGTGCAGGAGGCGAAAGCCAAATGGTCGGCGCTCATGCAGAAATATGCCGGTATCGCGCTGCACCTGATCGGCCCCTTGCAATCGAACAAGGCGAAGGAGGCGGTAGCCTTGTTCGACGCCATTCATTCCGTGGACAGGGCCAGCCTGTGCGAGGCCTTGGCGAAGGAGATCGCCAGGCAGGGCAAGCAGCCGACGCTGTTTGTCGAGATCAATACCGGCGCCGAGCCGCAGAAGGCGGGCGTGCTGCCGGAGAACGCCGACGCCTTCCTCGCCGACTGCCGCGCCAAGTACGGACTGACGATATCGGGGCTGATGTGCATTCCGCCGTTCGAAGAAGCGCCGGGCCCGCATTTCGCGCTCACCGCCAAGATCGCCAAGCGCAACGGCCTGAAGCTGCTGTCGATGGGCATGAGCGCGGACTACCCGACCGCCATCCAGCTCGGCGCCACGCATGTGCGCGTGGGCAGCGCGATCTTCGGGGAACGGCCCGTCAAGGCATGACCGACAACACCGAACGCGACCGCTGGAACGAGCGCTTTGCCGCGCCCGGCTATCTGTTCGGCACGGCGCCGAATGCGTTTCTCAGCCGTCACGCGCACTTGCTGCCCAAGCACGGCAAGGCGCTGGCGATCGCGGACGGCGAGGGGCGCAACGGCGTTTTCCTGGCCGAGCGCGGGCTCGAGGTTTTGTCGGTCGACGTCTCGCAAACCGGTCAGGACAAGGCGCGCAAGCTCGCACACGAGCGCGGCGTGAACTTACGCTTCGCGCTCGCCGACCTGCGCGACTGGGATTGGCCGGAGGCCGTATTCGATGTGGTCGCGGCGATCTTTTTCCAGTTCGCGGCGCCGCCCGAGCGCGCCAAAATCTTCGCCGGCATCAAGAAGACGCTGAAGCCGGGGGGGCTGTTGTTGCTGGAAGGCTATGGGCTGAAGCAGCTCGACTACAAGACCGGCGGGCCGTCCGACCTGGCGCGGCTCTATACGCCCGCGCTCCTGCGCGAAGCGTTCGGCGATTTCGCCGAGATCGACGTGCGCGAATACGACGCCGTGATCGAGGAAGGCGCACGGCATTCCGGCATGTCGGCGCTGGTCGACCTGGTGGGGAGGAAGTAAGGCGCGCCTTGCTTACTTGAACCGCGACGGCGGATAGCCCGGCGGCGTGGCGGGGGGATTGCCCGACGGGTAGCCGGGCGGCGTCGCCGGCGGATGGCTCTGCGGAAAGCCGGGCGGCGGCGCTTTGCTCGCCGGATAGCCAGGCGGCATAGCGGGTGGATGGGCGGCTGGATTGCCCGACGGATAGCCCGGCGGCGGCGCAGGCGCCGGACCCGGCGTGGCGCCGGCCAGCGCGCCGGCATCGAGCGGCTTCTTCAACAGGGTGGAGCGCAGGGCCTCGCCACGCGGCGAAGGCGGCGGCGCAGCCGGCATCGCGGGCGCGGCCGCCACGGCCGGCTGCAGCGGCGTATCGAGCGGCGAAGAATAGTCGAGATCCTCGGCGCCGGAGCGGTGGCTCATGCTGGCGCTGCGCCAGCGGTCGATCACCGCGGCAATCAGATCGTCGCCGACGCTGCTGCCGTCGGCGCGGGTGTCGCCGGCGGCTTCGCTGTTCGGTCGGAACTTCCCCGCCAGCTCGGTGAAGCGCATGCGCGTCGGCAACGCCACGCCGGAGCCGAAGGTGAACACTTCGCGCGTGCCGAGCGAGGGGATGAACGACAACAGATTGGCGGCGGCGTCCGACACAGCCGAGCGGATCAGCGCCTGGTCGCGGTCGTTGGCGAGCCGCATGACGAACAGCGTCGAGCATTGCGAAATGATGGTCGGGTCGATCTCGGCCGGGCGCTGCGTCACCAGGCCGAGGAACACGCCGTATTTGCGGCCTTCCTTGGCGATGCGCGAAAGCGCGCGCTTGGTCGGGCCGAAGCCGACCTTCTTGTCGGCCGGGGCGTAGCGGTGCGCCTCTTCGCACACGAACAGCAGGGGCGCGGCGCCGTCGCTCCACAGGCCGAAGTCGAAGGCCATGCGGCAGAGCACCGAGACCACCGAGTTCGACCACCTCGGCCGGGAAGCCGGCGAGCTGCATGATGGTCATCGGCACGCCCTCCGGCGGCAGCCGGAACAGATGGCCGATGGTCTCGGCCATGGTGTCGCCGCCGATATTGGCGTTCTCGAACATGAAGGCGTAGCGCGGATGATTGCGGAAGGTCTGCACGCGGCCGATCAGCCGGTGATAGGTCATGCGCGAATTGCGGTTTTCCAGCTTACCCATGCGCTCGTCGAGCAGCGTGATCAGGTCCTCGATGCGGTAGGGCACCGGCGTGTCGGCGGTGAAGCCGACGTCGCGCGGGTCGCGCCGCTTGCTGAGCGGGCTCGCCGGTCCGGCGCGGTATTGCAAGTATGCCGCCTTGGCGAGCGGGATGACCTCGGAAAGAATCTCGATCTCTTCGTCGACGCCGGGACGGCCGCCGAAGAAGACGTCGATGGTCTCCTCGAAATTGAACAGCCAGAACGGCAGGCGCAAGTTTCGCGGCGTCAACACCTGCGCCTTGTCGCCGAAGCAGCGGGCATATTCGTTGTGCGGATCGACCAGGAAGATGCGCAGGTTCGGCCGCGCGTCGAGAATCTTCTGCAGGATGATGGCGACGCCGCTCGACTTGCCGACGCCGGTGGCGCCGAGAATGGCGAAGTGGCGGCTGACCAGATTGTCGATGTCGATATGCACCGGGATGTTGGGGTTCTGCTGCAGGTCGCCGATATGGGCGCGATTGTCGTCGGCAAGGCCGTAGACGGTGCGCAGGTCGTCTTCGGCCATGAGCTGGGCGCCGTCGCCGATATTGGGATAGTCGGTGATGCCGCGCTGGAAGTTCTTGCCGCCGTCCTCGCCGACGCGCAATTCGCCGATCAGGTCGAGCCGCGCCAGCTTGCGGAAGCCGGCCGCCGCGCCTGCGGTTGCCGGCAGCGCCTGCTCGCCGACTTCGGTGATCATCCCGATGATGAGACCTTTCGGCGAGGCCAGCGCCATGAACTTGCCGACCGTCGGCACTTCGCCGAGGGTCGCGCGCGGGCTGAGCTCAATGCTCGCCTGCGCGCCGGTAACGGCGACGACGCGTCCGATCGTATCGGGCTGCGCGGCCACGCGAGCGTTCTGGGCGGTTGCGGTATCCATGATTGACCCTGTCGCTGACGTTCTTATTGACGGGGCGCCCGAGCAAAAGGCACGGGCGCCGTCATACCGGGTATCATGCAGGGGAATGCCGTTCTGTTAACGCGGCCGGTATTGTCTTGGACCGCGTTGCCTATGCTTAACCAATAGTCGCCGGTGCGGTTAAGAATTGATCAACCACGACGTATGCCGCAACGCACGATAGGCGCCGAAGTCAGCCAATCGAAATGCGCGTGTGCGGGCCGATGCGCGCGAGCAGGCGGCGCAAGGCGCCGAGCTCGAGCGCCACGCAGCCGGCAGTCGGGGCAAAGCCCGGCCGCGCGGCGTGCACGAACACCGCGCTGCCGCGGCCGGCGATGCGCGGGCGCGTGTTGTGGTCGAGCTCGATAATGAAGTCGTACAGGTCGTCGTCGCGTCTGAGCCGGTCGGCCTTGGAGCCGGGCGGCACGCCGACGCGGCGATTGTAGTTGCGGTCGGCGGGGTCCTCGCACCAGCCGTCGTCGGGCGCGATACGGCGCGCCGGCAACAGCGTTGCCGGCCGCGCGTGGCGGTCGGCGCGCCACCACAGCCGTTTGAAGCGGAAGGTGCCGCGCGGGGTGGCGCCGTCGCCCTCGAACTTGTTGGCCTTGATGCCGCCACGGCCGAGCGCCACCGGCAGCACGATGCCGCCGGCCGTCAGCCAGCCCTGCGCCGGGCGGCCTGGCCGGGCGCGCACGGTCAGTCGCGACAACGCGTTATTCCGCCGCTGGCGCATCGCGCACCCCCACACCGGCCCGTCGCCGGCCGCGTCCTAAGCCTCAGTTCATGCTTGCTCTTTTAGCCCCGAATGCTCTACTCCGCGATATGCGCGTGGGGCGCGTGGGACGCGCCCAAACGGGGGCCTTTGCCGGCTAATTTGGACATGGCCAACAAACGGACCATCCTGATCGTGGACGACGACGCCGAATTGCGCGACGCGCTGGTCGAGCAATTGGCGCTGCACGAGGAATTCGACGCTTCCGCGGTCGATTCCGGCACCAAGGCGGTGCAGGCCTCCAAGGGCGGCCAGATCGACCTGGTGATCATGGATGTCGGCCTGCCCGACGTGGACGGGCGCGAGGTCGTGCGCATCCTGCGCAAGAACGGCTTCAAGGCGCCGATCATCATGCTCACAGGGCATGACACCGACAGCGACACCATCCTGGGCCTGGAATTGGGCGCCAACGACTACGTCCCCAAGCCGTTCCGCTTCGCGGTGCTGCTCGCGCGCATCCGCGCGCAGCTGCGGCAACACGAGGCGAGCGAGGACGCCGTCTTCACCATCGGGCCCTACATGTTCCGGCCGTCGTCCAAGCTGCTGATGACGCCCAAGGGCGGCAAGGTGCGGCTGACCGAGAAGGAAACCGCCATCCTGCGCTATCTCTACCGCGCCGGGCAGAAGCCGGTGTCGCGCGAGACGCTGCTGCAGGAAGTGTGGGGCTACAATTCCGGCGTCACCACGCATACGCTGGAGACGCATATTTACCGGCTGCGCCAGAAGGTGGAGAAGGACGCGGCGGTGCCGCAGATCCTGGTGACGGAAGCCGGCGGCTACAAGCTGGTGCCGTGAGCGATATCCTCAGCGTCATTCCAGGGCGCGTGACTTCGGCCGAGGGCCGAAGACAAGCGAACCCGGAATCCAAAACCCCTGCGCTGCGGCGTATGGATTTCGGGTTCGCGCCTTCGGCGCGCCCCGGAATGACAAAGTCATAGCCATGACCATCGAAGACGACATCGCCTTTCTCGAACGCGTTCCGTCGCTGGCCGCGCTCGGACGCGACGCGTTGCGCGTGCTGGCGATCGGCTTGGAGGCCCGCGCGCTGCATGCCGGCGACGTGCTGTACTATGCCGGCGAGCCGGCCGACGGCGGCTATGTCGTGCAGGAAGGCTCGCTCGTCGTCGAGCGCGGCGCGCCGGACGATGGCGAGGAATACAGCGTCGGTCCGGGCACGCTGCTCGGCGAATTGGCGCTGCTCACCGAAACGGTTTCGCCGGTGACGGTGATCGCCAGGGAGCCGGCCGTGCTGCTGCGCATACCGCGCAGCCTGTTCCGCAAGATGCTGGAAGGCTATCCGGCCGCCGCTGCGCACATGCGCGTGAACATCGCGCAGCGGGTCGACTCATGGACGCGCGAATTGACCGCTTTCAAAAGCGCGCTCGAGGGCAAGGGATAGCGCGGAGTTGTAAACGCCCGGCTCATGCCTCCTTGGGCGTGTCGATCGCGGCCAGCACTTTCGGCGGCGACATCGGCAGCTCGGTCAATCGTCTGTCGATCGCGCGCTCGATTGCATTTGCGATTGCCGCCATCGGCGGACAGATGTTGACCTCGGCGACGCCCTTGGCCCCGTAGGGGTGGCTGGGGTTCGGCACTTCGACCATGACCGGCTCGATCATCGGCAGGTCGGAAGCCACGGGAATCCGATAGTCGAGGAAGCCGGCGTTCTCCATGCGGCCCTTGGAGTCGTAGATGTACTCCTCGTTGAGCGCCCAGCCGATGCCTTGCGTGACGCCGCCCTGGATCTGCCCCTCGACGTAGCTCGGGTGGATGGCGCGGCCGACGTCCTGCGCGGCGACGAAGCGCAGAATTGTCACCTTGCCGGTTTCGGGATCGACCTCGACGTCGCAGAACTGGGTGGCATAGCCGGGCGCCACGTTACCTGGATTGACGCCGGCCGACGCCACGATCGGGCCGCCGGTCAGCGCGCGCTTGGCCGCGATGTCCCTGATCGACAGCGGCTCGAAATCGCCGACATTGCTGCTCGCGGGCTTGGCGTAGCCGTTCTCCCAGACCACGCCGTCGGCGTCGACTTTCCAGATCTTGGCGGCGCGCTCGCACAGCTCCTTGATGATCTTCTCGGTCGCCTCGATCACGGCGATGCCGGTCGCGAAGGTGACGCGCGAGCCACCGGTAAGATGCGCGTAACCGACCGACGCGGTGTCGGCGACGATCGCGCGCACCTGGTTATAGTCGACGCCCAGCGTCTCGGCCGCCATGATCGCCATCGAGGCGCGCGAGCCGCCGATGTCGGGGCTGCCGGTGGCGACGACGACGGTGCCGTCCTGGTTGACATGCATGTTGGCGGCCGACTCGCCGCCGCCGTTGAACCAATAGCCGGAGGCGCAGCCGCGCCCCTGGTTCTTGCCGAGCGGCGCCTTGTAGCCGGGATGGTCGATCAGCGCCTTGATGGTGTCGGCGTAGCCGTCGTGGCCAAGCGCGGCGCCGGACAGCATCTTGGTGCCTTTCTTGGCCGCGTTCTTGAGACGGAATTCCAGCGGGTCCATGCCGATCTTCTGCGCCAGTACGTCGAGCACACTTTCGACGGCGAAGGCGCCCATCGGCGAACCCGGGGCGCGATAGGCCGCGACCTTCGGGCGGTTCGACACCACGTCGTAGGCGGTCGCGCGCACGTTCGCGAGATCGTAGGGCGCGAAGGCGCACAAAGCGGTGCCGATGAACGGCGAGCCCGGAAAGGCGCCGGCCTGCAATTTGAATGTGCCGTCGGCCGCGACGATGGTGCCGTCGCGCTTGGCGCCGATTTTTACCGTCATGGAAGCGCCGGAGGTCGGTCCGGTGGCCTTGAACACGTCCTCGCGGCTCATCACGATCTTGACGGGATGCCCGGACTTGCGCGCCAGCATGACGGCGACCGGCTCGATGTAGATCACGGTCTTGCCGCCGAAGGCGCCGCCGATCTCCGCCGGATAGACGCGCAGGTCGCCGAGCTTCATGCCCAGGAGCTTCGCGGTGTAGGCGCGGACGACGAAATGGCCCTGGCTCGAGGTCCAGATCTCGCCCTGGCCGTCGGCGTCGGCGCGCGCGACGCAGGCTTGCGGCTCGATATAGCCCTGATGCACCGGCGCCGTCTTGAACGACATCTCGACGATCTCGTCGGCCTGCTTGAAGCCGGCGTCGACATCGCCAAGCGAAAATTCCTTACGCTTTGCAGTATTGGAGGGATTCTTCGGCGCCGGCTCGATGCCGCGCGTGATCATGTCCTCGAACAGCAAGGGCGCGTCCGGCTTCATCGCTTCGTCGACGTCGATCACGTGCGGCAGCACCTCGTAATCAACCTCGATCAGCGCAAGCGCGGCATCGGCGATCGAGGCGCTCGCGGCCGCCACGGCGGCGATGGCGTGCCCTTCATAGAGCGCCTTCTCGCGCGCCAGGATATTGCGCGTCATGTGCCAGAAATTCAGCTGGACGCGTTCCGGGCCGGCATAGTCGAATTTCTGCTCCGGCATATCCGCGGCGGTCACCACCGCCTTCACGCCGGGCAGGGCCTCGGCCTTTGAGGTGTCGATCGACCGAATGCGCGCATGGGCATGGGGCGAGCGTAGGATGCGGCCCACCAGCATGCCGGGCATCACGAAGTCCGCGCCGTATTGGGCGACCCCTGTGACCTTCGGTACGCCGTCCGGGCGCACCGGCCGCGTACCAACCCATTTGAAGGTCGTTTCTTTATCGCGCGAAAGTGTGTCGCTCACGGCTGCCTCGTTCGGTCGTCGGACTGTGTCTGGCTGGGAGGGAGGGTTGCGCGGGCGGCGCGCAAATGCAAGTCGTTCGGCTGACGGTTTGCGGCACGGTTTCCGGTCGTCGCAATATTGTCCTTGGCGCTGGACCGCCGATCCATGCCGGACTAGCGTTCCGCCGGGCCATTCGGGAGATGCCATAGCATGCTCAGTTATATTGCGCCGTCGACGGTCGATGAGGCGGTCGGCATTTTGGCCGGAGCTTCCGGCATCGCGAAAGTTTTGTCCGGCGGCACCGATCTGCTGGTTCAGCTGCGGTCGGGCCGGGTCAAACCGGACCTGATCGTCGATATCAAGAAGATCGCCGGCATCTCCGGCATTCGCGAGGAAAAGGACGCCTTCATCGTCGGCGCCGCCACCTCCGGCGCCGAGCTCGGCGACTGCGAAGCCCTCAAGCGGGCCTGGCCCGGCGTCGTCGAAGCCACCAACCTGATCGGTTCGACCCAGGTGCAGGGGCGGGCGACGCTTGCCGGCAATCTCTGCAATGCCTCGCCGGCGGCCGACAGCGTGCCCGCGATGATCGCCGCGCGGGCGACGTGCGTGGTGGCGGGCCCCAATGGGCAACGTGAAGTTCCGGTGGAGAGCATCGCCACCGGTCCGGGCCGCACCTCGCTGAAGCCGGGGGAGTTCATCGTCGAATTTCGCCTGCCCAAGCGGCCGCCGCGCTCTGGCGACGCTTATCTGCGCTTTATTCCGCGCACCGAGATGGACATTGCCGTGGTCGGTGCCGCGGTCAGCGTCACGCTCGACGCAGGCGGCATCTGCACCGACGCGCGGGTCGTGCTGGGCGCCGTGGCGCCGACTGCCGTCGTGGTGGACGAGGCGGCCAAGGCCCTGATCGGCCACAAGCTCGACGAGGCGACGCTCGCCGCGCTCGACCAGGCGGCGCGGCGCGCCTGCAAGCCGATCGACGACAAGCGCGGCACGATCGCATACCGGACCAAGGTCGCCGGCGTGATGGCACGCCGGACGGCGGAAATCGCCTTTGAGCGCGCGGGAGCCCGATGATGAGCAAGAACCACGTATCGACCACCATCAACGGCGAGCCCACCGAGTTTCTTTGCGAGCCGCAGCTTACGCTACTCGACGTTCTGCGCGACGAGCTCGAACTGACCGGCAGCAAGGAAGGCTGCAGCTCGGGCGACTGCGGTGCCTGCAGCGTGATCGTCGACGGCCGGGTGGTGTGCTCCTGCCTGATGCTCGCGGTCGAGGCCGAAGGCCGCAAGATCGAAACGATCGAGGGCATGGCGAAAGGCCAGACGCTCCACCCGTTGCAACAGAAGTTCCTCGAATACGCCGCGCTGCAGTGCGGCTTCTGCACCCCGGGCGTGCTGATGGCGGCCAAGGCCTTGCTGGATCGCAATCCGAATCCGAGCGAAGAGGAGACGCGCTACTGGCTTGCCGGCAATCTGTGCCGCTGCACCGGTTACGACAAGATCATCCGCGCGGTGCTCGACACCGCCGCCGACATGCGCGGCGAGCGGGCGGCCGGGTGAGCGTCGCATAGCATCGCCCCGCGAGATCGACTCGCGCTAGAGGAGCTCGCAGTCGGCGCGCTTGTCGGCGGGAAAATCGTATTTCAGCGCGACGCGCGCGGCGTTCTTCTCGGCCGTCGGGAAAAGGTGCAGCGAAGGCAATTGGGAATAGCTTGCCGGCAGCGCCGGATCCCATTTCGCCCGAAACGCCTGATACGCGTTCTCGACGAGCTGCATGCGCGCGTCGTGCAGCGCCGGCATTTCCTGTTGCGTCCGCGCGGCGTCCGCCTTCACGTGGCCGGCTCCCTTATGCCAAAGCCATGCCCCTTTGGCGCACACCAGCTTGAAGCCGGCCAGATGGGCGCGCAGCCCGTAATCGACGTCGCCGAAATAACCGAAGAAGCGCAAGTCGAGCACGCCGATGCGGTCGATCAGGGCGCGCGAAATCAAGACCGCGTCGCCGGAGAGCACCTGGTCTTCGACCGCGGACAAGCCTTTCATTTCCAGCATCGCCCTGGAGAAGGCCGCGACATCGTTGTAGTTTTGCAGGATGCCGGCAGGCGGGACGACGGCATGCTCGGGATGACTGTCGCAATAGTTCGACGTGCCGCGCACGATGCCGAAATCGCCGCCCAGCGCCGCCACGCCGAGGACGGCGGTGAAGAATTGCGGCGTGATCAGCATGTCGTTGCTTAGAAAGAACACTCTTTCGCTTTCCGACAGGCTGATGCCGAGCGAGAACACGCCGGTGTAGTGGTAGCGTTCCTTCGTGCGCGCTATTTTGAACCGATGCTGCTTCGCCGCGGCGCGAATCTCCGCGAAAATTTGTTGGATCCCTTCGCCGGGATCGGAAGCATCGTCGATCAGCACGAACTCACAATGCAGGCCGAGCGAATCGAGCGAGTTGACCGCCGAAACCAGACATTCTCGTGTCGAGACGGCATCGTTACGTGCGGGCACGATCACGGAAAGCAAGCACTCCTCCTCATTCGAGATTTGTGCGCGAACCGGCCTCGCACCAGCGCTGCCAGATATCGCGATAGCAGCGTTCTATCTTGCGGGCAAAAGCTGCGCCGTCGCACAATGACGATGAGGCAAGGCGCGGCCGCAATGAATGACGCAGTTCCCGCAGCCGTGCCGGATTCTCGGCAAGTGTGACGGCGATCTTCACATAGTCGTCGACACCGTCGGCGATCCAATCGTTGAGCCCCGCTTGCGCGAGCAGGCTGGCGCCGACGCGCGCAGAATGCCGATCGCCCCGCAGCGTTACCACGGGGACGCCCATCCAGAGCGCTTCGCAGGTGGTGGTGGTCCCATTGTAGGGAAAGGGATCGAGCGCAATATCGATTCGGTCGTAAAGTGCGAGGTGAACGGCGCTGTCGGGAACCCAGGAGATGAGCTCGACACGCGATTGCGCCACGCCGCGCTTCGCCAGATTGCTCAAGAAATACGCGCGGGTCGCGGCGTCGGCGAACGGCCGCGCCTTTAGGAGCAAGCGCGACTGCGGCAGCAGCGCGAGCAGCTTCTGCCAGACCTGCAACGTTGCCGGCGACAGTTTGGCAAGGTTATTGAAAGAGCCGAAAGTGACGCCGCCGGACGCTTGCGATGGCGGAACTGCCGGTTCTGGCGCGTCCGGCGCGCCGCCGTAGCAGAGGAAGCCGCCCTGCAGGCGGAACAAGGCCTCGGTTGAAAAAGCATCGCCCTGCCCAACGGGATCGGTCACTGCATCGACCAGCCGGTAATCGATCGCCGGCAAGCCTGTCGTATCGGGATAACCGAGCCACGACACCTGCAGCGGCGCCGGCTTGCGGGCAAAGACCGTCAGCCGATTCCAGGCGGTATGTCCCGCAAGATCGACGAGAATATCGATGCGGTCGGCGCGGATTTGCCGCTCCATCGCTGCGTCGGACATTCCGACCGTCGAAACCCAATGATCGGCGAACGAGCGAAGCCGCGCGCTCGTCGCGTCCGGCTTGAGCACCTCGGCATAGCAAAAGATCTCGGCGGTCTGCCGGTCGTGATGCCGCAGCAGCGGCTCGAGAAAATAGGCCACTGAATGCGCGCGCAGGTCCGGCGAAACATAGCCGATGCGCAGGCGTCGATGCGGCGTCCGATCGTCAGCATGGTAACTAACCACCTGCGGTGGCCGGCCGTGCCGTTTTTGCCATTCCAGGTGTGCGGCTTGGATAGCTTCGGCGCTCTGCTGTTCGCCGTAGTGTAGGCACAACAGATAATTGGAATGGATCGCGGCATCGTGCGGCTCGCATTCGAGCGCGCGGCGATATTCGGCAAGCGCATCGTCGAGCTTGCCTTGCGCGGTCAGCGCGATGGCAAGGTTGCCATGCGCCCCCCCGTGGCCAGGTTCGATGGCGATCGCATTCCGATAAGCGGCGACCGCCTCTTCGAGGCGGCCCTGATCCTTCAGGGCGTTGCCCAGATTGTAATGGGCCTCCGCTTGCGGGGGATCGATCGCAGCCGCGCGGCGATAGGCGGCTGCCGCGTCGTCGAGCCGGCCGAGCGCGCACAACGCGTTGCCAAGGTTCACGTGCGCTTCGTGCAAGTCGGGCTTGAGTTCGATGGCACGGCAATAGGCGGCCGCCGCTTCCTCGAGCTTGGCTTGGTGGTTTAGCGCATTGCCGAGATTGTAATGGGCTTCGGCGTGGTTCGGACTGATCTCGATGGCGTGCCGGCAGGCGACGATAGCCTCATCCAGCAAGCCTGCGCGCGCCAAAGCGGCACCGAGATTGCTGTAAGCGCCCGCGTGCCGCGGATCGATTCGAACGAGCTGGCGATAGGTGGCGATCGCTTCGTCCAATCGGCGCAGCGCGATCTGCGCATCGGCAAGATTGCCGTAGCCGGTGACGTCGTCCGGCCGGAGCGCGATTGCCCGTTTGAGCGCGGCAACGGCATCCTCGAATTTGCCTTGTGCCTTGAGCGCCAAGCCAAGATTGCAATACGCGTTGGCATGCCCCGGAGCGCTGCGAATCGCCTTGCGATAACAGTCCTCCGCGGCATCGCATTGGCCTTGCTGCAACAGCAGATTGCCGAGATTGTAATGGGCTTCGGCGTAGTCCGGCTTCAGCTCGATGGTGTTGCGATACGCATTGGCCGCCTCGCCGAATTTGCCTTGCTGGCGCAGCACCAGCGCGAAATTGAACATGACCTCCGCGTAGTCCGGCGTGATCGCCAGGGCCTGACGGTAGTTCGCCTCCGCCTCGGCAAGGCGGCCCGCTCGGTGGTCGCTGATGGCCGACGCCAAGTGAACGCCGCCACCGGCCCCGCGCGGCATTTGGCCGAGCCTCGCCTGAGCGCGCCGTTGCTTGCGGTTCATGAGCGTATGTCGCGCCGAGCCGACCGTTGGGGTGATATCGCAGGCGTAGCAGAGCCCGCCGAACGTGCGTTTCCTTAAATGATTCGGGCTAGGCGGTCGAATTGGCCAAGGCAGGCTTGACGTCCGTCGCGCGGCAGTACGGTACGGCGGGCGAGAATAGCGCCCGCTCAGACCTCCACCGTCGCCGTCACCGGCACGTGGTCGGACGGGCGCTGCGCGCCACGGTAGTTCTTGGCGATGTCGATCCTGGCAATGCGCTCGGCGAGCGCGTCCGAGCTCCAGATGTGATCGAGCCGGCGGCCGCGGTCGGCTGCTTTCCAGTTGTCCATCGCGCGATAGCTCCACCAGGTATAAAGCTTGGTGGGCTCGGGGGTGAGCACGCGCATGGTGTCGATCCAGCCGCCGGCTTTGCGCGCGAGGTTGAGCTTCTCGCATTCGACCGGCGTATGCGAGACCACCCTGATCATCTGCTTATGGCTCCAAACGTCGTGCTCGAGCGGCGCCACGTTGAGATCGCCGAGCAGGATGGCGCGCTCTTTTTTGCCGGGTTTGAGGCCGGCATGCGCGCGCATCTCGTCGAGGAACGAGAGCTTGTGCGCGAATTTCGGATTGAGCTCCGGATCGGGCTCGTCACCGCCGGCCGGCACGTAGAAATTATGCAGCGTGATCGGATCGCCCAAGCCCGCGCGCTCGCCCAGCGCGACCGCTACATGGCGGCAGTCGGTCTTGCCGCAGAAGTTCTGCAAGTCGACGCTCTCGAACGGCACGCGCGAGACTACCGCGACGCCGTGATAGCCCTTCTGCCCGTTGAGGGCGACGTGTTCGTAGCCGAGCCGCTTGAAGCGCTTGAGCGGGAAGGCGTCGTCCGGGCACTTGGTCTCTTGCAGACAGAGAATGTCCGGGCGCGCGCTCTTCAAGAACTTGGCGACTAGATCGATGCGCAGGCGCACCGAGTTGATGTTCCAGGTGGTGATCTTGAGGGGCATTTCCGGAACTTAAGCGCTGCGGCGGTGACTTTCCATCGTCATGGCCGGGCTTGTCCCGGCCATCCACGCCTTATTGCCATGCCGTAAGACGCGGATGCCCGCGAAAAGCGCGGGCATGACCGCCGACGTGCTGCGCGGGAGGCTAGTTATGATAATTCGTGAAATCGATATGGAAGGCGCCCGGAGCGGGCTTCGTGGTGGTGTCGAGATTATACACCGCCACCGTGGTGTCGAAGCCTTGCGGATCGGTGACCGTCCACTGCTTGAGCTGCATGTCCTTGGCGGAGAACATGATCATCAGCCGGCTGGTGCCGACGATGCCGTTCTTCTCTTCCACCACCACGGTGATGAACACGTCGTCGGCATAGACCGCCACCAGATTGGTGTCCTTCAACAGGTCGACATGGGCGGCGAGCAGGAAGCGCAGCGGCGTCTGCGACAGCGGATAGACGTCCTGCGTCGCCAGCCGGGCGTCGCGCACCACCACGGTCTCGCCGTCGGCCACGATCGAGATCGGGCTCGGCGCGTCGTAGTCGAAGCGCACCTTGCCCGGCTTCTCGATGATGAACTCGCCCTGGCTGCGGCGGCCGTCCGGCCCGACCTGCACGAACTTGCCCGACAGCAGCTGGGTGCCGGACAGGTAGTTATCGACGCGGTCGATGATGGCGCGCTGCTTGGGCGTCAGCGCGGTGGTGGAGCCGGGCGCGCCGAGCAGGGCGGCGAAGGGATTGGAGACCGGATTGGGCGGCTGCTGCTGTTGCTGCTGCTGGTTTTGCTGCGCTTCGCTCTGGGCCGCCTGGGCGCGGGCCAAGGCGGCCGCTTCGGGAGAAGTAGCCGGCACCGTGCCGGTGACCATCGGCTTCTTGGCGCGTGCCTGGTGATGCGGACGCGGCTTCGGCAGCGGGACGCTATTCGGCGCGGTTTGAGCAAGGACGGGGGCGGCCGCCAGGGTGGCGAATAGCGCGCCGATCGCCATGATCCGGCCGGTGGCTCGCGCCTTGCTCAGTCTCATCGGATGCTCCGCCTCGTGCCCCCGCTGGAAGGGTTCCGGCGATCATATAAGGCCGGGTGTGGCTATTTCACGGCCCCGCCACCGCCCCGCATAATCGCGATCAACGCGATTCTCAATAGCGATCAGAAGCGCTCTGGCTCCTCGGGGATCAGGATCTCGCGCTTGCCGGCGTGGTTGGGTTGGCCGACGATGCCTTCCTGCTCCATGCGCTCCATCAGCGTGGCGGCGCGGTTGTAGCCGATCTGCAGCCGACGCTGGATATAGGAGGTGGAGGCCTTGCGGTCGCGTTTCACCACGGCAACCGCCTGGCTGTAGAGGTCGCCGCCCTCGGCGAGCCCCATGCCGGTGGAGTCGAACACGGCGCCGTCGTCGGTCAATTCGTCGTCGGACGCGGTGACCTCCTCCAAGTATTCCGGCTGGCCTTGCGACTTCAAATGCCGCACCACCTTCTCGACCTCGTCGTCCGACACGAAAGGCCCGTGTACGCGGCTGATACGGCCGCCGCCGGCCATATAGAGCATGTCGCCTTGGCCCAAGAGCTGCTCGGCGCCCTGCTCGCCCAGGATGGTGCGGCTGTCGATCTTGGAGGTCACCTGGAAGGAGATGCGGGTGGGGAAATTGGCCTTGATGGTGCCGGTGATCACGTCGACCGAGGGACGCTGCGTGGCGAGAATGCAGTGGATGCCGGCGGCGCGCGCCATCTGCGCCAGGCGCTGAATGGCGCCTTCGATGTCCTTGCCGGCGACCATCATCAGGTCGGCCATCTCGTCGACGATCACCACCACGAAGGGCAAGGGATCGAGGTCGAGCTCCTCCTTCTCGTAAATCGCCTCGCCGCTCTCCTTGTCGTAGCCGGTGTGCACGGTGCGCGTGAGCTTCTCGCCGTTGGCTTTCGCTTCGGCGAGCCGCGCATTGTAGCCTTCGATGTTGCGCACGCCGAGCTTGGACATTTTCTTGTAGCGTTCCTCCATCTCGCGCACCGCCCATTTGAGCGCCACCACCGCTTTCTTGGGATCGGTGACTACCGGTGTGAGCAGATGCGGGATGCCGTCATAGACGGAGAGCTCGAGCATTTTCGGATCGACCATGATCAGGCGGCACTGGTCGGGGCGCAGCCGGTAGACCAGCGACAGGATCATGGTGTTGATGGCGACCGACTTGCCGGAGCCGGTGGTGCCGGCGATCAAGAGATGCGGCATGCGCGAGAGGTCGACGATCACGCTTTCGCCGCCGATGGTCTTGCCGAGGCAGAGCGGCAGCTTGGCGGCGTGCTCGTTGTAATCCTTGCCATTGAGCAATTCGCGCAAGACCACCTTCTCGCGCGTCGGGTTAGGTAATTCGATGCCGATGGCGTTGCGCCCGGACACCACGGCGACGCGCGCCGACACCGCGCTCATGGAACGGGCGATGTCGTCGGCGAGCCCGATCACGCGCGACGACTTGATGCCGGGCGCGGGCTCGAGCTCGTAAAGCGTGACCACCGGGCCGGGCCGGGCGTTGATGATCTCGCCGCGCACGCCGAAGTCCTGCAAGACGGTTTCCAGCGCCTGCGCATTGGCGTCGATCAGATCTTTCGACAGTGTCGCGCGCTCGGACACCTTGGGCGCCGCCAGCAGATTGAGCGAGGGCAATTCGAAGCCGCCGGTCGAGCGGCGGGGGGCACGTGGGGCGGCGCGGCGGCGCGGCACCGGCGGCGCTGCCTCATCCTCGTCTTCTTCCTCTTCTTCGTAGTCGCCGGCGGCGGGCTGCAGCGGCGGCGCGGCGCGGCCATAGCCGTCGAAGCGCGGCTCCATGCGCTGGCCGGGCAGCGGGCGGACGCGCTGCGCGCCGCGCGGGGCGCCGCGCAGGAGCCGCAGGAACCTCGCCTTCCAGCTCAGCAGCGCATGCGCGACGAGGCCGAGCCAGGCTGAAGCAGTGTCGTCATGCGGCTCGTCTTCTTCCTCATCGTCGGTTTCTTCCGGCACGGCGACGCGTTTGGCTTTGGCCGCCGACTCGGCGAAAGGCCGCGGCCAATGCATGCCGGTGGCGACGCCGAACGCGACGAGCGTAGCGATGCCGAATACGAGCGAGGCGACGAACAGCAGGAAACCTTTGAGCGGCCCGCCGGCGATCAGCGCCGGCACTTGCAGCAGCGCATCGCCGAACACGCCGCCCAGGCCGGTGGGCAGCGGCCAGGAGGCGAGGCGCGGCAGCGTGGAGGCGAAGGCCGCGGCCGACAGCGTCACCAGGATCCAGACGAGCCCGCGCCATTTCGCGCCGAGCGGGCGGTGCGACAACAGCCGCCAGCCGGTGAGCGCCGCCGGCGCCATCAGCAGCACGGCGGCGAGCCCCAACAGCTGCATCGCCAGATCGGAGAAGATGGCGCCCGGGAAGCCGAGCAGATTGTGCACCGGCTTTTGCGTGGCGTGACTGAGCGAAGGGTCCTGCACCGACCAGGTGGCGAGCGCGATGGCGCCGAGCAGCGCGAGCACGAGCAGCGCAAGCCCCGCGAACTCGCTCAGCCGTCGCTTGAGAAAGTCGCGGAAATGCTCCGAGACGAAGGCGACGATGTCGAGACTGCGATCGGCTGCCGGCATTCGTCCTCTCTCTATTTAAGCACCGCCACCAGGCGATGCAGGGCCTCGGCGGTGGCGCCTTCGTTCTGCACCATGGCGACGCGGATATAGGCTTCGCCCGGGTTGGAGCCGTCGGCCTGCTCGCGCGCAAGATAGCGTCCGGGCACCACGCGCACGCCGGCTTCCGCCCACAGCCGCCGGGTCGCCGCTTCGCTGCCGCCCTGCGCGGAAACGTCGAGCCAGAGGAAGAAGCCGCCGGCCGGCCGCTCATAGCCGTAGCGCTTGCCGACGATCTCGTCCGCCAGATCGAACTTGGCGCGATAAAGCTTGCGATTTTCTTGCACGTGCTTTTCGTCGCCATAGGCCGCGACGGCGACATGCTGCGCCGGCACCGGCACCTGCGGCGCGGCCACGTTGCGCAATTCGAGATAGGGGCCGAGGAAGCGTGCGTCGCCGGCGGCGAAGCCGACGCGCAGGCCGGGCAGATTGGAGCGTTTCGACAGCGAGTGGAACGCGACGACGTTGGGGAAGTCCGGCCCTGCTGCCTCCAGCATGCCGGGCGGGGCGTACTCGCTGTAGATTTCGCAGTAGCATTCGTCGGCCAGCACCAGAAAGCCGTGCGCGCGCGCGAGCCCTGCGACTTTTTCCAAGTAAGCTCGGTCGGCGACCGCGCCTTGCGGATTCGACGGCGAGGCGAGGTAGAAGGCGACGGTGCGCGCAAGCAGCGCCTCGTCGAGCGCGGTAAGGTCGGGCAGGAAGCCGGTTGCGCGCGTCGCAGGCAGATAGACCGGCTGGCAGCCGGCGGCGAGCGCGCCCGCCGCATAGGCCGCGTAGAACGGATTGGGGATCAGCACCGCGGGATTGGCGCGTGGCGTAACCCAACGGCTGGCGGCGATAGCGGCGAGAAACAGGCCCTCGCGCGTGCCGTTGAGCACGAGGATTTCGCTTTCGGGATCGGGCGTGCGCGGCAGCGCATAGCGGCGGCCGAGCCATTGCGCCACGGCTTGGCGGAACGGTGCGATGCCCTTGTTGGGCGGATAGCGGCCGAAGTCGGCGAGGTGCTCGGCGATCACCGGCCCGACGAAGGGCGGGATGGTGTGCTGCGGCTCACCGACCGAAAGATTGATGACCGGCTTGCCGGGCTCGATGCCGACGAGCAGGTCGGTGAGGCGCACGAAGGGCGAGCGGGAATCGACCGCCGGAGCGGGTGAGGAAGAAGGCTCGCGCTGGGCCGTCGTCATGGACATGCGGGTACGGGTGGCGGGCTCAAGCCCGCGGCAATGGGTTTAGCCACATTAAAGAAGGCGAGGTTAAGACCCCGTTAACCAATGGGGTTGGGCAGATGGTTATCTGTTCCAGCGGAACGAAGCCATGCGTGGATCGGCGGCGAAAGCACCCCGGGCGAACGGGATTGCCAGCTTCGGGCTCTCGCAAGTTGCTCGGACGCCGCTTCCGCCAAAATGAAGATGCCAAGTCTGCCGGCCGACTACGTCGTTGGCGGCAAATGCACGGCACGACAGGATGGCCACGTTCGCCCGTGATTGCAGGTCGCGAACGGATTCGTATCGGATCGCTTCCAGCGCGGCGGACCTCGCCGTATCGGCGAGATCGAGGCAGGCCGTGTAATCGCCGAGGTCGGTCCACAGTGGGCGGTCTTTGACGAACGGCTCGTGCATGAGATCGATGGCTTTGGGAGTGGCAATGTCGACGGCGAAAGCGGTGTACTCGCCCGGATTTTCCGGCCAAGGCGTGTCGGGACTCTCGGCAAAGAACAGCAGACGATAGAACGCCGCTTCGGCTGCCGCCGTTTCGCTGGCTTCCGATGCATAGAACACGCCTTCGCTCGATCCGGCACGACGAAAGCGCGAATTGAAAGGGTAAGGGGTATAACGAAACGGCGTGAGCAAGAGATAGTCCAGATGTCGGCATTCCTCCGGGACTATCGGCTTCGATTCTTCGATAATATTTTCGAGCACTTCCTGTTCGTCGAGACTGTCGGTCAGCTTCATGGTTGAAACCTGCGACTGGGCTTCTACCATGCGCCAGAACTGCCCTCGGAGCCGGTGCGCGCTAGAGAGGAGCGCGTCGCGCGTCCAGATATTGGACGACATTGACCAATCCGCCGACGGTTTGAATGAGATCGATAGGTGAATCGCGTAACGCGACGTTCTCGCTGTTGAGCCACGCCGTCGCAACTTTCTCGTCTCCGCCGACGATCGCGTCGAGCGAGCGAAATAACCGGACGAGCAAAACGCCCAGTTCGAACGCTTTCTCTCCGCGTTCGAGCACGAAGGCGTTTCGATTCATGCGCGAGATCGTGGCCTCCGAAAGTCCGAGCACGCTTGCCAATGTCCGGTTGCTCAGGCCGAGCTTCTGTGCGGCGCGCACCGTTGCCTTGGTCAGTGTGGCTGCTTCGTCGACCGCAGTGCTTTTCACGGGTTTGACCGGCACGGCGCACTCCATTTCTCTAGAAATATTTCTATATATATTTTTCTACAGAAATAAAGTCAAGCGGCACCCAGAATCTCTTAATATCCGCGTTATCAGCTACTTAGGCTAAATTCACATACAAAAAGTGAGGCCCCGGCCCATTGCTGGACCGGGGCCTCGACGGAAGGGGACAGTGCCGGGTTTCCGCCCCTACCGCTAGCTCGTTATTTCGTGGCGCGTGATCTGTTCGAAAGCCGGTACTTCCTTTTCGGGATCACGCGCGCCGATTACGGAACCACCTCGCCGTGCAGCGAGAGGTCGAGACCGTCGCGCTCCACTTCTTCGCTGACGCGGAGGCCCATGATCGCCTTGATCACGAACAGGATGATCAGGGTGGCGATGGCGTCGTAGATCAACGTGCCGAGGATGCCGTAGATCTGGATCACCACCTGATAGGCGTTGCCGTCGATCAGGCCGGGCTTGGCGATGGCCGCGCGCGCGAACACGCCGGTCAAGAGCGCGCCGATGATGCCGCCGACCGCGTGCACGCCGAAGGCGTCCAGGCTGTCGTCATAGCCGAACATGTGCTTGAGGCTGGTGGCGCCCCAGTAGCAGCCGGCGCCGGCCGCCGCACCGATCACCAGCGCGCCGGTCGGATCGACGAAGCCGGAAGCCGGCGTGATGGCGACCAGACCCGCGACCGCGCCCGAGCAGATGCCGAGCACCGAGGGCTTACCCTTGAGCGCCCATTCCACGAACATCCAGGCGAGCGCCGCGGTGGCGGTGGCGATCTGGGTGACCGCCATGGCCATGCCGGCCGCGCCGTTGGAAGCGACCGCCGAACCGGCGTTGAAGCCGAACCAGCCGACCCACAGCAGCGAGGCGCCGATCATGGTGAGCACGAGGTTGTGCGGCGCCATGTTCTCGTGGCCGAGGCCCTTGCGCTTGCCGAGCACCAGCGCGCACATCAGGCCGGCGACGCCCGCGTTGATGTGAACGACCGTGCCGCCGGCGAAGTCGAGCACGCCGATGCCGCCGAGATAGCCGCCGGGGCCCCAGACCCAATGGGCGATCGGCGAATAGACGAACAGCGACCACAGACCCATGAACCACAACATCGACGAGAACTTCATGCGGTCGGCGAAGGCGCCAGCGATCAGGGCGGGCGTGATGATGGCGAAGGTCATCTGGAAGCACATGAACACCGACTCAGGGATCGTCCCGTTCAGAGCGCCGACGCTCATCCCCATCAGGAAGAAGCGGGAGTTGCCGCCGATCCAGGGCGAGCCTTCGGTGAAGGCCCAGCTGTAGCCGATCACCATCCACAATACGGTGACCAGGCAGGTGATGGCGAAGCTCTGCATCACCGTCGCCAGCACGTTCTTCTTGCGGACCATGCCGCCGTAGAACAGCGCCAGGCCCGGAATGGTCATCATCAGCACCAGCGCGGTGGAGGTGAGCATCCAGGCGGTATCGCCGCTGTCGAGCTTGGGCGGCGGCGGTGCGGCAGCAGCCGGCGCGGTCGTCTGCGCCAACGCTCCATCGGCAAACATCAAGCCGATAATCAGTGCGGCAAGCGCGATCAGCCCCGCACCGGAGAATTTCTTCAACGTCATGGTCTTGTACTCCTGTCCGAATTGTTGGCGGTGCGGTTTCATTAGAGCGCGGCCGCGTCGGTCTCGCCGGTGCGGATGCGCACGGCGTGATCGACGCCCAAGACAAAAATCTTGCCGTCGCCGATCTGACCGGTCTTGGCCGCGCCGGTGATGGCGCTGACGACCTTCTCGGTCTGATCGGACGGAACCGCCACTTCCACCTTGATCTTCGGAAGGAAGCTCACCGCGTATTCGGCGCCACGATAGATTTCCGTGTGCCCCTTCTGCCGCCCGTATCCTTTGACCTCGGTAACAGTCAGTCCTTGAACCCCGATTGAGGTCAGGGCGTCGCGGACCTCGTCGAGTTTGAAAGGCTTGATAATGGCCATGACGATTTTCATGGATTCGATCCCCGCTTGAGCCCGTTTCGTCCATTACGCAGTGCGGGCGGATCACTGAGCCCCCACCCGCGGGGCTTATTCCGCAGGCATGGCCGCCTAAAGGGAATCAAGCACCGTGCCAGTTGCGCGCGCGGGGTCTAATCGGTTGAAATCTTGGAACAAAATTCTGGGACCCGGCCCTGAGCGGAATACCGCCAACGCCGGCCGCACAAAGACAGGTCAGCAATCGGCTTAGCTGCACACAAATTAGGCAGGCATTTCGGCAGCCGGACCGGTGCCCGCGCGCTCGCCGCCGCGAAGCCGAAGCGGCTTCATTTCGGCGGAGCGGGGGAGCGCGGGCACGCGGTTCACGTCCGGCAAGCGTGCCGATCTACAGGTGCAACTGCTCGCCGTGCTGGCTGACGTCGAGCCCCATGACCTCGTCCTCGGTGCGCACGCGCAACGGCACCAACACGCTGACCAGCTTGAGGATGAGGAAGGTCGCAATGCCCGACCACAGGGCTGTGATGACGACGCCGTAGACCTGCGCCAAGAACTGGTGCGGATTTCCCTCGATGAGCCCCTGCACCCCGTTCGGCATGGCGGTGCTGGCCGAGATCGCGCCGACCGCCAGCACGCCGGCGAGCAAGGTGCCGGTCAAGCCGCCGATGCCGTGCACGCCGAACACGTCGAGCGAGTCGTCGTAGCCGCATTTGAGCTTGAGCCAGGTACAGGCCCAGAAGCAGACCACGCCGGCGATCACGCCGATCAGCACCGCCTGCATCGGCAGCACGAAGCCGGAGGCCGGCGTGATGGTGCCGAGGCCGGCGACCGCGCCCGAGATCATGCCGAGCACCGAGGGCTTGCCGCGCGTCCACCACTCCAGCACCATCCAGGTGAAGGCGCCGGCGCTGGCCGCAAGATGCGTGGCGACGATCGCCATCACCGCGCGCGAGTTGGCGCCGAGCGCCGAGCCGCCGTTGAAGCCGAACCAGCCGACCCACAGCAGGCCGGTGCCGATCACCGCGAGCGACAGATCGAACGGCGCCAGGTTCTCGCTGCCGTAGCCGCGGCGCGCGCCGACCACGTAAGCCGCGGTCAGGCCGGCGACGCCGGCATTGAGATGCACCACGCTGCCGCCGGCGAAATCGATCATGCCCCATTGGCCGAGAAAGCCGCCGCCCCACACCCAATGCGCGATCGGCACATAGACGATAACGAGCCAGAGCGCGCAGAAGATGAGAAAGGCCGAAAAGCGCAAGCGGTCCGCCACCGAGCCCGCGACCAGCGCGACGGTTATGATGGCGAAGGTCATCTGGTAGATCATGAACAGCGCTTCGGGAATGGTCGGAGCGAGCGGCGTGATCGAATTCATCTGCATGCCGTACAGAAAGGCGCGGTCGAGCGAGCCGATCAGCGCGCCGCCGCCGCTGAAGGCGAGCGTGTAGCCGACGAACACCCACAGGATCGACACCAGGAAAGTGGCGGCGAGCGACTGCGCCATGGTGGCGAGCACGTTCTTCTTGCGCACCATGCCGGCATAGAACAGCGCCAGACCCGGAATCGTCATCATCAACACGAGGCCGGTGGCGCCGATCATCCAGGCGGTGTCGGCGCCGTTGATCTTGCCGGTTTGCGCGAAGGCCGGCGTTGCGGTCAAAGCGGCGAGCGCGAGCGTCGCGCCGGCGCAGGCGAGTTTCCTCCGAGACATTTTGAATCCCCCAGCAGTGAATCAAAATTAAAGTCGAGCTTGCGTTGCACTTGTCCCCGGGCAAGCGGGAAACCGGCGCGCGTCTGTTCTGGGTCCCCGCTGACGCGGGGACGAACGGTTGCTTGTGACGATCAGAGCGCGCCGGCGTCGGTTTCGCCGGTGCGGATGCGGACGGCCTGCTCGAGCGGCAGAATGAAGATCTTGCCGTCGCCGATCTGTCCGGTCTTGGCAGCGCCCGCGATCGCTTCCATGACGGGATCGAGCTGCTCGCTCGGGATCGCGACCTCGATGCGCACCTTGGGCAGGAAATTGATGGCGTATTCGGCGCCGCGATAGATTTCCATGTGGCCCTTCTGGCGGCCATAGCCCTTCACCTCGGCCACGGTCATGCCGTGAACGCCGATGCGGGTGAGCGCATCGCGCACCTCGTCGAGCTTGAACGGTTTGATGACGGCGATGATCAGCTTCATTGTTTGCGTTCCCCGGCACTATGAACGGACCCGCCCGGCGTGCCGCCGGAACGGGTTCGGATAGGCAGGCTATCGGCTGGCGGCCCAAATTTTAAGCGGCTTCGTTGCTGCGCCCACAGGCAGCAGCCGGGAAAAACGGCATATTAGGGCAATATTACTGTCTTATCGCCGGGGGCCGTTGGCCAGACGCAGGTCGGCGATGATTTCCGGCAGTTCGGCGCGCGCCTGGTCCGCGGTCATGCCCGGCCGTACGCGGGGGTCGTACAGCAAGGTCAGCAGCTTGCGGTCGTAGGCCGTCAGGTAGCCGACCATGCGGTGCTGGTTGAGCGTGGTCCAGCGATTGTGCTGGTCGTGGTTGGACAGGCCGAAGGCGTGCAGCAATTCGTGATAGGCGCAGTCGAGGAAAACGTCGCGGCCCTGGTCGACGATGACGAAGGAGACCGAGCGCAGGATGGCGCCCTCGGTCGACGATTTCACGCTGGTCATGCATTGCGGATCGGTGCGCTGGATGAACTCCTGCGCCACCTTGGCGCCGAACGCCGCGTTCAGCGCCGACTTGAAATCCTTCTCGTCGATCAGCCGCACCTCGATATCGGCAGGCGTGCCGTCGACCACGCTGAGCTCGAGGTTGGGCACCTTGCGCGCGTATTCCTCGAGGACGCGGGTCATCGCCGCCATGCGGTCGACGCTGCCGCTCGAGATCACTTCCGCGCGGATCGGATGATCGAAACGGCGGATGCCGCGCGGCGCGGCGCCGATGCGCAGATCCGAGCCGAAGGCGAGCTTCATGAACCCGCGCATCAGTTCGGCGGTCGAGAAGCGGGTGTATTCGGACGGCGCGCCGGGAAAGGCGCCGGGCGGCGCCGGGCGCTTGCCGGAAGCGGCGAAAACGGAGGACGCGACAAGGAAAACGACAAGCAATAATCCGCTCATTCCCGCGAAAGCGGGAATCCAGAGCCGAAATCGCGATCCTCGCATGTCAGCGCTGGGTCCCCGCTTGCGCGGGGACGAGCGGGATTGTCCATCCAAAGCGCAGAGTCCTCACTCTGTAATCCGGCGCCGTTACGTCTCGCGCCGCAGCCGCACCAGGCCTTCCTGGGCGACCGAGGCGACCAATTTGCCGTCACGGGTAAATATAAGCCCGCGGCTGAAGCCGCGCGAGCCGTGCATATTGGGCGAATCCTGCGCGTAGAGCAGCCAATCGTCGGCGCGGAACGGCCGGTGCAGCCAGAGCGCGTGATCGAGGCTGGCCGCCATGAATTCCTTTTCGAACAGCGTACGGCCGTGCGGCGCCAGCGCCGCGTCGAGCAGCGTCATGTCGGATGCATAGGCCAGCACGCATTGATGAATGGCCGGATCATCGGGCAGCTGCTCGGTGGTGCGGATCCAGATGTGGAAGCGGCCCTCCTTTACCTTCTTGCCGCCGTATCGCTCGAATTCCACCGGGCGCAATTCGATCGGCCGTTCGCGCTCGTAATAGCGCCGCACCGGATCGGGCATGGTCGGCAGCATTGCCGCGCGCATCTCGGACTCGCTGGGGAGGGATTCGGGCGGCGGCACTTCCGGCATGGTGGCCTGGTGATCGAGGCCGGGCTCGTCGGTGTGGAACGAAACGAGCATCGAGAAGATCGGATGGCCGTGCTGGCGCGCGGTGACGCGCCGGGTGGTGAAGCTCTTGCCGTCCCTGATGCGATCCACGTCGTAGATGATCGGCACTTTCGGGTCGCCCGGCAGCAGGAAATAGGCGTGCATGGAATGCGGCGGACGGCTGGCGTCGACCGTGCGCACGGCGGCAACCAACGCCTGGCCGATCACCTGCCCCCCATAGACGCGCTGCCAGCCGACCTGCGGCGAGCGGCCGCGGAACAGATTGATGTCGAGCGGCTCGAGATCGAGGATTTCGAGCATTTCTTTGACGGCGGAGGGCATAGGCGAAGGGTCCCGAGCAGGGTCAAAATCCGGCCTCAAACTGCTATGCTGGCGCGGAATTTACAAGGAAGACGCTGATGAGCGGGACGCCGGCGGAAAAGCGCGATGTGGTGATCGGCGGGGCCGGCTTTGCCGGCCTGGCGCTGGCGATTGCGCTGCGCGAGGCGCTCGGCGCGACCTTCACGGTGACGGTGGCCGACCCGGCGCTGCGGCACGCGGTGTCGAAGGACCCGCGCGCCACGGCAATCGCCGCCGCCGCGCGCCGGCTGTTCGAGGCGATTGGCGTGTGGGAGGCGGTCGAGGACAAGGCGCAAGCCATGCTCGACATGGTTGTCACCGATTCCAAGCTCGACGACGCGGTGCGCCCGACCTTCCTAACCTTCGGCGGCGAGGTGGAAGAGGGCGAGCCGTTCGCGCACATGATCGAGAACCGGCATCTGGTCGACGCGCTGGTCGCCAAGGCGAAAGCGCTCGGCATCGATCTGCGCGCGACGGCGGTGACCGGCTTCGAGCACGAACGCAATGCAGTTGACGTGACGCTCGCGGACGGCGCGACACTTTCGGCGCGGCTCTTGGTCGGTGCCGACGGCGCGCGCTCCTCGATCCGCGAAGCCGCCGGCATCGCCAGCCACGGCTGGAACTACGGCCAGTCGGCGATCGTCACCACGGTCGGCCACGAGCGCGACCACGAGGGCCGGGCCGAGGAGCATTTCCTGCCCGCCGGCCCGTTCGCGATTTTACCGCTCACCGGCAAACGCTCGTCGATCGTGTGGACGGAGAGCGGTAAGGAAGCCGAACGTATCGTCGCGTTGCCGGACGACGAATTCCACGCCGAACTGGAGAAGCGCTTCGGCCTGCAACTGGGCGAGATCGAAGTGATCGGACCGCGCCGCGCCTTTCCGCTCGGGTTGTTCACCGCGCGCTCGTTCATCTCGACGCGCATCGCGCTGGTCGGCGACGCCGCGCACATTATTCACCCGATCGCGGGCCAAGGGTTGAACATGGGGCTGCGCGACGTGGCGGCGCTGGCGGAGGCGGTGGCCGATGCGGCACGGCTCGGGCTCGATATCGGCGGGCGGCAAGTGCTGGAGCGCTATCAGCGCTGGCGGCGCTTCGACACCATGACCATGGGGGTCGCCACCGACGGCTTGAACCGATTGTTCTCCAACCGCTCCGACGTGCTGCGGCTGGTGCGCGACGTGGGGCTCGGACTGGTCGAGCGCGCGCCGGCCTTGAAGCGCCTGTTCATCCGCGAGGCGGCGGGGTTCACCGGCGAGGTGCCGAAGCTGATGAAGGGCGAGGCGTTGTAATCCCTCCCCGCAAGCGGGGAGGGATAGACCCTCACGACAACGGAATGCTGCCCACGTGATCCTGGAACGCCTTGCGCGAGGCGATCGCATCGTACCAGCGGTCGAGGTGGGGCGTGGCCGGGCGGCCGGGCACCAGCTCGCGGTAGCGGTAGCACATGACGCCGACCGGGATGTCGCCATAGGAGAACGAGTTGCCGGCCAAGAACTTGGTCTTGGCCAACTGCGCGTCCATGATCTGCATGGCGGCGACGGTCTTGTCCTGCGAAGCCTTGATCGCGGCATTGTCGCGCTTGTCCTCGGGCGTGCGGATCAGGCCCCAGAACGCCGGCGTAATGGCGGGACCGGCCACCGACAACTGCCAATCCATCCACTGGCTGGCGAGCGCGCGTGCATGCGCATCCTTCGGCTCCAGTACGCCGCTCTTGTCGTGCTTGCCGGCGAGGTAGCGAATGACCGAATTCGATTCCCACAGCAGGAAGCCGTCTTCCTCTTCAAGAGTTGGCACCAGGCCGTTCGGGTTCATGGCGAGATATTTCGGCTCCTTGTTCATGCCGAACTTGCCGCCGATGTCGATGCGCTCGTGCGCGAGGCCGAGCTCGCCCACCGCCCACATCGCCTTCTGCACGTTGGACGAGGTGTTGCGGCCCCAGATTTTGATCATGAGCGGTTCCTTCCTAATCGTCACATCGCTTGTTGCTTGTCATTGTCGGGCATAGCCATTCGAAGAACGGCGTTCTTTCAGAACGCCTATGACCCGGCAATCCATCCACTTCGCGAAAAAGATGGATGCGCGGGTCAAGCCCGCGCATGACGGAAGAGAGGTCACTCCAACTTCCTCGCCTCCTCCGGCAGCATGATCGGGATGCCGTCGCGGATCGGGTAGGCGAGCTTGGCCTTGCGTGAGGTCAGTTCCTGCGCGGCCGCGTCGTATTCCAGCGGCCCCTTGGTGATCGGGCAGACGAGGATTTCCAGCAGCTTGGGATCGATGCTGGCTGCGGGGCGGTCGGGCGTGGGGTCGGTGGACATGGAAGGCTCCGGCAAATTCGGCGCGGTTATAGCACGGCCGGGCGGCGGCGCACGTTGCTACTGTAACTGCGGCTCGCCCTCGGTGTTCTTCTTGGCGAGCTCGATCTCGGTGATGGCCACCAGCAATTCGGCGCGCGTCTTCAGGTCGGGCGCCTCCAACAGCGCCTGCTTCTCGGGCGGGCCGTAGGGCGACATCATCGACAGCGCGTTGACCAGCGCCTCATTGGGCGCCTTGTCGATGTCATCCCAGTCGGCCTTGAGATCGTTGGCCTTGAGGAACCCGCGCAGCGCCGTCAGTACGGCTTCGCGGTCGACCGCCTGCTCGCCCTTGCGCGCGACGAAATCGCCGGCGAACGGCGCGTAGGTAACACGGCATTGTCGATAGAGCGTCGCCACCTTGAGCTCCTCTTCGACACGGAAGCGCGCCACGCCGGTGAGCTCGATTAGATAGCGGCCGTCGCCCGATTCGGCGAGCTGCGTGATGCGGCCGACGCAACCGACACGATAGAGCGCCGGCGTCTCCGGGTCGTCGCTGCGCGCGTCGTCGGGCTGGATCATCCCGATCAGCCGGTGGCCGTCGCGTAGCGAATTGTCGATCATTGCGAGATAGCGCGGTTCGAAAATATTGAGCGGCATCTGCCCACGGGGCAACAGCAGCGCGCCCGGCAGCGGAAACACCGGGATCGTTTCCGGCAGGTCGACCGGACCGCGGTATTGGGCGTTCATGGGCATCGTTGCTTCACTCCGCCCTCATCCCGAGGAGCCCGCGAAGCGGGCGTCTCGAAGGATGGGGCGGCCCCATGCTTCGAGACGCGTCGCTGACGCGACGCTCCTCAGCATGAGGCCGAGTTAGGCCGCGCGCGACGCTTGGACTCACGAAAACAAGACCGACGACAGCTTCTTGCGGCCTTCCACCGCCGCGGGGTCGGCGAAGCCCCAGGCTTCGAAGAACTGCACCAGCTGCTTGCGCGCGCCGTCCTCGTTCCAGGTGCGGTCCTTGCGCACGATCGCGAGGAGCTGGTCGACCGCTTCCGCCCGCTTGCCGGCGGCGTTGAGCGCGGCGGCGAGATCGAAGCGCGCCTGGTGATCGAGCGGATTGGCGGCGACCTTGGCTTCCAGCTCGTTGAGCGGGCCGACCGATTGCGCCTGTTCGGCGACTTCAAGCGCCGCGCGGGCGGCGGCGACCGGCGCCTCGTTCTGCTTGGCCTCCGGAACCATGGCGAGCGTTTTCTTGGCCTGCTCGATATTGCCGGTCTCGACATAGCAGCGCGCGAGCCCGGCGAGCGCGTGCACGCTGCTCGAATCCTGCTGCAGAATCTGCGCGTAGATGTCGGCGGCGGCGGCCGCGTTGCCGTCGACCAGCGCGGCGTCGGCGGTCTGCAGTAAATCCTGCTCGGCGGGCGCAACCTTGCCCTTGGTCACCCGCTCCAGGAAGGCGACCACCTGGCTTTCCGGCAGCGCGCCCATGAAGCCGTCGACCGGCTGGCCGTTGGAGAAGGCGATCACCGCCGGGATCGACTGAATGCCCATTTGGCCGGGAATGGCCGGGTGCTCGTCGATGTTCATCTTGGCGAGCTTGACCTTGCCGTTGGCGGCCTTGACCGCCTTTTCCAGCACGGGAGTGAGCTGCTTGCAGGGTCCGCACCAGGGCGCCCAGAAATCCACCAGCACCGGCTGGTTCTTGGATTCCTCGATCACGTCCTGCATGAAGCCTTGCGTGGTCGTGTCCTTGACCGCGCCGGCAATCGCCGTCGTTTCCCCGCCGTTTTGCAGCATCTTTCCTCGCCTTTTTTCGGCTAAGCCCTGGGTTCCATGGCCATTTAGATGGGTCATCCGGCCGGCGAATGCAATCGGGCCGGCTCTTATCGGCTGCCGTCAGGTCGCCGGCGGCCGCGCCTCGGAAACCGGCTCGATGCGGGGCTCGTGGCCGGTCGATCTCAGGAATTTGACCAAGTCGTCGCGAAGGATTGCCGTCGTCATGACGTTTATTAGGGGATGAAAATTGAGGGTTCCATGCGCCATCATGGCGGCATCGAGCACGACGGTGACGCGGGTTTCCGTGTCGTTGATGGCGCCGAAAGGTGTCACCGCGCCGGGCTCCACGCCCCAGACCTCGCGCAGCAGGTCGGGCGCTCCGAAGGAGAAGCGCCCCGCCGCGCCGAGCAGCCGATGCAGACCTTTCAGCTCGATTTCGGCGTCTTCCTCGGCCACCACCAGGTAAAGCGCGTGCTTTTTGTCGCGCAGGAACAGGTTCTTGGTGTGGCCGCCAGGGATCTGGCCGCGCAGGGCGCGCGACTGCTCGACCGTGAACAGCGGCGGGTGATGAACGGTCGAATGCGCGATGCCGAGGGCATCGAGAGCGGCGAACAATTGATCGGGCGTCTTTGGCATGGGGCAACCGCCAGGGCGGGAACCGCGTTACTATAACGATGAATGAGACGAGGTCGAAAATGCTATGGGTCTTGATGGCCGCTGCCGCTTGAGGCCTGCCGCCGCTATGTCGTTGCTCGCAATCGCGGCTTGTGCCAGTCCGAATCCGCGCTATGCCGCGCCCGAGCAGGGCGGCTATTGCGGCGACGCTAGCGTCGCCGGGATTGCGGGTGCCAGGTTTTCGGCAAGGATCGCGCGCTCGCCGGAGCGAGATAGTAATGGGTCGAAGCCGTGAGGTTTACGATGCGAAGTGTTCTTTTAGTTGCCGCGGTCGTCGCCGCGGCGTCATTCGGTGCACAACCGGCGCAGGCACGCGGCGACAAGCCCTGGTGTGCGGTCTATTCCACGGGATACGACAACATAGTATCGGATTGCGAATACGATTCGGCGGAGGCCTGCGCGCCGCACGTGATCGCCGGCAACCGCGGCTTCTGCAATCAGAATCCGGCTTACACGCCGCCCAAACATCCCGCGCGCGGCAAGGCGCGCCGCACGCGGCGGCATCGATAGGACGGGCCCGGCCTTTCCCGCCCGTTGCCGCGGGCAGTGGCCTTTATGGTGCTGGGCGGCGGCCGGCCGAAGCCGGGCATGGTGCGCCCCTGGCGAGTTCTGGTCGGTGCAGGCCTGCGTGCCGCACGTGATCGCCGGCAATCGCGGCTATTGCCAGCAGAACCCCTGTTACCGGCCCCGGGTAAAGCGCCGCGAAAAGCCGCGCCACCGGCGCGATTGAGGGCCGGGCCGGCCGCCATTGCCAAAAGAGGGGCCTTGTGGCTATAGGAGCGGGCTCTTAGCTGTCTTTGGCGGCCGGTAACGCAAAATTGCCGGTTTGCAGTCTAGATGGCTGACGGATGCGGGTGTAGCTCAGGGGTAGAGCACGACCTTGCCAAGGTCGGGGTCGAGGGTTCGAATCCCTTCGCCCGCTCCAGTTTTCTCGATAGCGGGCTTTTCTGCCGGCGGTCTTTCCCGCCGCCTCAATGCCCATGCAGATAAATCGCGTATGAGCTGAACAGATACACCAGCAGCAGCGCCAGGCTCACCCAGCCGATAGTGCCGCGCAGGCGCGTCTCCGGCTTGTACAGCATTGCCACCACGAAAATCCCCGACATGATCACCGCGGCAAAGGCCGTGATGGCGTGCGCGGGCGAGACCGCGCGCAGCAGCGGGCCCTTCGAATAGGCGATGTCGTCGGCCGCCACGATCAATATATCGAACAGGTTGCTGCCGAGCAGATTGCCGATCGCCATGTCGACGGCGTTGAGCCGGAGCGCGCTCACCGACACCACCAGCTCCGGCACGGACGTAGCGGCGGCGATGAACAGCGTGCCGACGAAGCTGGTCTTCCAGCCCATGACGGCGGCGAGCTGCTGGCCGATAAACGGCAGCCAGGCGCCCGCGGCGACTACTACCGCGGCGGCGGCCGCGTAGCGCAACAGCGCCGCGCTAAGCGTGATGTCGCCTTCCACCTTGATGATCTGTGGCGGCGGCTTGCTGCGGCGCTCGTAGACGAAGGCCGCGCGCATGGCGATCAGATAGATGACGATCATGAACGGCGTGTAGCCGCTGATGTGGAAAAAGCGGAAGCTCGGCCCGTTCTGGCTGAGCAAGATGAAGGCGCCGGCGGTGCCGATCAGGATGACGCCGAAGCCGGCGGTCAACACGTGGCCCTGGTCGATGCGGCGATACATCGGCTCGCCGCGGCTCAACTCGTCGAGCAGCACCAGCATCACAAGGTTGAATACGCAGCTGCCGAGCGCGTCGCCGATGGCGATGTTGGGGGCATTGGCGACGGTGACCGAGGAGATGCCGGTGATCAGCTCGGGCAGCGAGGTGGCGGTGGCGAGCAGCACCAGCCCGATCCAGGAGCGCGATAGGCCGGTCAGGCGCGAGATGATGTCGCCGTATTGCACGAGGAACGGGCCGGCGGCGCCGATCAGCAGCGCACAAGCCGCGAATTCCAGCCAGGGCAGCAGCACCGGACTCATGGCTCGAACCTCGCGCGCAGCAACACGACGAGCTTGGTGACGGCTTGGGTCACGATAAGCGGCGCGATGCTCATGGCAAGCACGACGGCCCACATAGCGGGCGTCGGCGGCGCCAGATGCATGACCTCGGCCACGGGCGGCAGATAAGGCGGCACGATGAGCAGGCCCGAGCACAGCGCCAGCGCGCCCCAGGCCCAAGGGTTACGGGTGACTTCGTTGCTGATGAGGCCCGATTGCGGATGGCGCATGTCGAACATGTGCCAGAGTTGCGCGAAGGCGAGCGTCAGGAAGGTGACGGTCACCACCGCGCGGCCGTCGAGATCGAGGCCGAGCCGCGCCGCCGCCAGCGCGCCGAAGGTGCCGGCGGTGAGCGCCAGGCTCTGCAGCACGATGACGATCCACTGCCCGCGGCCGAGGATCGGTTCGCGCGGATCGCGCGGCGGGCGTTTGAGGATGCCGGGCTCGCCTTCGCCCATGGCGAGCGCGAAAGCCGGGAACACGTCGGTGACCAGATTGAGGTAGAGGATCTGCAGCGGCATGATCGGCAGCGGCAGCGTGGACAAGATCGCAAGGCCGACCACCAACACCTCGCTCAGATTGCATGAGAGCAGATACGCGACGAAGCGGCGGATGTTGCCGAAGATGACGCGGCCTTCGCGGATCGCCTTGACGATGGTGGGGAAGGCGTCGTCGAGCAGGACCATATCGGCCGCCTCGCGCGCCACGTCGGTGCCGCGCAGGCCCATGGCGACGCCGATATCGGCCTGCCGCAGCGCCGGCGCGTCGTTGACGCCGTCGCCGGTCATGGCGACGATCTCGCCGGCTTCCTGATAGGCGCGCACCAGCGTCAGCTTCTCGGCCGGGCTGACGCGAGCGAAGATAGCGACGTCGAACAACTCGCCGTTCTTGCCGTTGGTGAGCTGCGCGACGTGCCTGCCTTCGACCACATCCGCGGCGGCGTGGTCGAGCCCGACGGCGCGGCCGATGCTGCGCGCGGTCACCGCGTGATCGCCGGTGACCATGACCACGCGGATGCCGGCGGTGTGGCAATCCTTGATGGCGCGTGGCACGTCGGCGCGCGCCGGATCCTCCAGGCCGATGAGGCCGACGAAGGTCAGACCTTCGTAAGGCTCCGCGTCGGCCTGCACCGCCGTCTTCATGGCGCAGGCCAGCACGCGCAATCCGTGATGGCCGAGCTCCTCGACGCGGGCGATCCATTCGGCGCGCATTTCATCGTCGAGCGCGGTCTCGCCGTCTTCGGCAATGACCTTGCCGCAGGCGGCCAGCACGGCTTCCGGCGCGCCCTTGACGGCGAGCAGATAGGCATCGCCGCGGCGATGCGCGGTCGCCATCATTTTGCTGGCCGCGTCGAAGGCGTGCTTGTGCACGATCGGGCTGTGCTGCAGCAGCGCCGCGCGCTTGAGCCCGGCGCGGAAGCCCGCGCGCAAGAGCGCCAGCTCCATGGGATCGCCGCTGCCTTCCTCGCTTTCGTCGTCGAGCGAAGCGTCGTTGCACAGCACGCCGATCTCCAACAGCAGCGAGAGCTGCGCGTCGTCGCCGAGCGGCGGCGTCTGTTTGGCGCCATCGCGCTCGAGCTCGACCACGCCGGTGGGCACCCAGAGCCGCCGCACCGTCATGCGGTTTTCGGTCAGCGTGCCGGTCTTGTCGGTGAGGATGACGGTGGTAGCGCCCAGCGTCTCCACCGCCGAGAGACGCTCGATCAGCGCGTTCTGCTGCGCCATGCGCCACATGCCGCGCGCCAGCGCCAGCGTTGCCACGATCGGCAGGCCTTCCGGGATCGCAGCGACCGCGAGCGCGATCGCCGCCTCGATCATCAAGAACGCGTCCTTGCCGGTGGTGAGCCCGACGCCGGCGAGCAGTGCGGTCAGAATCAGCACCGCCCAGACCAGTTGCGTGGACAGGCGCGCGAGCTTCTTCTCCAGCGGCGAAGAGCCGGGCTCGGCTTCTTCCACCAGCCGCGAGACGCGGCCGAGCTCTGTCGCCAGTCCGGTCGCAGTCACCACGCCCAAGCCGCTGCCGCGGGTGAGCGCGGTCCCCTTGAACAGCATGGCGCGGCGGTCGGCGAGCCGTGCGTCGGCGGCGTCCGGATGCACGTGCTTGTGCACCGCGATCGACTCGCCAGTCAGCGTCGACTCGTCGGCGGCGAGATTGGAGGCCTCCACCAGCCGCAGGTCGGCGGAGACGGCGTCGCCGGCTTCCAGCAGCACGATATCGCCGGGCACCATCTCTTCCGCAGCAACGAGACGCACATGGCCGCCGCGCCGCACGCGGGCGGAGCGCGAGCCGAGCGCGCGCAGCGCCTCGATCGAGCGCGCGGCCTTCAGCTCGGTCAGGAAGCCGATCAGTGCGTTGATCGCCAGCACCACGACAATGGCCACGCCTTCCTCGAACTGGGCGAAATAGAAGGCGAGCGCCGCCGCGGCGCTTAACAGATAGACGACCGGGCTTTGAAACTGATGCACGAGCAAGACCAAGGCACTGGCCTTGCGGCGGGCGGCGATGGCGTTGTGGCCGTAGCGCTGCTGGCGCCGCCTTACTTCGTCGTCGGAGAGGCCGCCGGCCGCCGATACGCCGAGCCGCGCCAATACGTCGCGCGCCGGCAGACTGTGCGGACGGTCCGCAAGGGCATCAGTATGAGGCGGTGCGGCTTGCAAAGGAATGCGCCAGGCTCCTTGCAGATGTGACGGTGCAATAACGAAACTATTGAAATGATTTGCGAAAAACTTGATCCAGGTCAACGCGACCATTGGTCATTTTGTTGATTATATCGCGCTATTAGATGGCGGAAGGGCAACGCGTAACGCAAAGCAGCGGGAGGAGCCTGCTCGATGCTGGTACCCGAGGGTTCGCAGGACGCGCGCCACTTCAAGCTGACCGCGGTCGAGGACTACGAGCCGATGGTCGGGGCTGAGGCGGTCGAGCGCCTGCTGCAGAAGGTCGAGGCGCTGCGCGACCTGCATATCGTCAACGTAAACTCGACCTATTATGGCGGCGGCGTCGCGGAAATCCTGTCCTCGCTTACCTTGCTGATGAACGCCTCCGGCATCAAGACCGGCTGGCGCGTGATCGAAGGCCGGCCCGATTTCTTCAGCATCACCAAGAAGATGCACAACGCCTTGCAGGGCGCTGACATCGAGCTGACCGATCTGAAAATTCGGATCTACGAGGAGGTAGCCTACGAGAATTCGGCGCGCCTGCATCTCGACCATGACGTGGTGATCGTGCACGACCCGCAGCCGTTGCCGCTCATCCAGCATTTCCGGAAAAAGGCGCCTTGGGTGTGGCGCTGTCACGTCGACTTGAGCAATCCGCATCCGGAAGTCTGGGAATACCTCGCGCCTCTGGTCGAGCGCTACGATGCGGTGGTGCTGTCGCTGCCGGAATACGCGCAGAAGCTCGGCACGCCGCAGCGCTTCATCATGCCGGCGATCAATCCGTTCTCGAGCACCAACAAGGAGCTGTCGGACGCCGAGATCAAGGACCGCTTCGATCACCACAATATCCCGACCGACCTGCCGCTGGTGGTGCAGGTCTCGCGCTTCGATAAGTGGAAAGACCCGCAAGGGGTGATCGATGCCTTCCAGATCGCGCGCAAACAGGTGGACTGCACGCTGGTGCTGGTCGGCAATGTGGCGACCGACGACCCGGAAGGCCAGGATGTGTTCGCCTCGCTCTGTTCCCAGGCCGAGGACCGTATTCGCATCCTCTCGGTGCAGGACACCGCGCTGGTCAACGCGCTGCAACGGCGCGCGGCGGTGGTGCTGCAGAAGTCGATCCGCGAGGGCTTCGGGCTGACCGTCACCGAGGCGATGTGGAAGGGCGCCGCCGTGATCGGCGGCAATGTCGGCGGCATCAAGCATCAGATCGAGGACGGCGTGAGCGGCTACCTGGTCGACAACGTCGAGGAGGCGGCCGTGCGCATCGTCGCGCTGGTCAAGGACGCGCCCTTGCGCGAGCGGCTGGGGCGCAAGGCGCGCGAAAGCGTGCGCAGCCGTTTTCTGATGACCCGGCTGATGGAAGATTGGCTCGATTTGATCGGATCGTTTGAGGCGCGCTTCGCGTTGAAGGGGACGGCACAGCAATGAATTCAAGGAGATCGTTATGAGCGCAAGAAGCCCGCATGTCCTCTGGTTCGAGAAGGTCGGGCGCGGCGACGTCGGCAAAGTAGGCGGCAAGAACGCCTCGCTCGGCGAGATGGTCGCCAAGCTGGGCGGCCAGGGCGTGCGGGTGCCGCCCGGCTTTGCCACTACGGCTGACGCCTATTGGCGCTACCTCGAGGCCAACGGGCTGAAGCAGAAGATCGCCGACGCGCTCGCCAAGCTGGCTGCCGGCAAGGCCGCGCTGCCGGAAACCGGGGCGGCGATCCGCGCCATGTTCCTGCAGGGCGAATTTCCGCCGGAGACCGCCGCCGCGATCCGCGAGGCGTATGTCGAGCTGTGCAAGCGCGCCGGCAAGGCGGACGTGGACGTCGCGGTGCGCTCGAGCGCCACCGCCGAGGACTTGCCGGACGCCAGCTTTGCCGGCCAGCAGGAAACCTATCTGAACATCCGCGGCGACGCGGCGCTGCTTAACGCCTGCCGGCGCTGCTACGCCTCGCTGTTCACCGATCGCGCCATCAGCTACCGCCACGTCAAGGGCTTCGACCACATGAAGGTCGCGCTCTCCATCGGCGTGCAGCGCATGGTGCGCTCCGATCTCGGCGGTTCCGGCGTCATGTTCTCGCTCGACACCGAGTCGGGCTTCGACAAGGTGGTGCTGATCAACGCCGCCTGGGGCCTGGGTGAGAACGTGGTGCAGGGCGCGGTCGACCCCGACGAATACATCGTGTTCAAGCCGTTGCTTTCGAATTCTTCGCTCACGCCGATCGTCGAAAAGACCTGCGGCGAGAAGGCGATCAAGATGATTTATACGTCCGATGGCGCGCAGCCGACCAAGAACGTGCCGACCTCGAAGGCGGAACGTGCGGCTTTCGTGCTCAACGACGACGACATCCTCAAGATCGCGCGCTGGGCGGTGATCATCGAGCGGCACTACGGCCGGCCGATGGACATGGAATGGGCCAAGGACGGCGAGAGCGGCGAATTGTTCATCGTGCAGGCGCGGCCGGAGACGGTGCAGTCGCAGCACACGGCATCCGCGTTCCGCACCTATCGCATCAAGTCGAAAGGCCGCACGTTGGTGACCGGACTGAGCATCGGCAACGCCGTGGTGGCGGGCAAAGTCTGCATCATCGACAGCCCGAAAGACATCGACCGCTTCGTCGACGGCGCCGTGCTGGTGACGCAGACCACCGATCCGGACTGGGTGCCGATCATGAAGAAGGCGGCGGCCATCGTCACCGACCACGGCGGGCGCACCTCGCACGCGGCTATCGTCAGCCGCGAGCTTGGCTTGCCGGCGGTGGTCGGCACCGGGAACGCCACCGAATTGCTGCACGACGAGCAGCAGGTCACGGTGTCCTGCGCGGAAGGCGAGGATGGCTTCATCTACGAGGGCACCGCCGAGTTCGAATCGAGCGAGATCGACTTCTCCAAGTCGCCGGAAACCAAGACCGACGTCATGCTCAATCTCGCCAATCCGGCGGCTGCCTTCCGTTGGTGGCGCATTCCGGCCGACGGAGTGGGCCTGGCGCGCATGGAATTCGTGGTGAGCAACCACATCAAGGTGCATCCCATGGCGCTGGTGCATTTCGACACCCTGAAGGACCAGGAGGCCAAGAAGGAGATCGAAGCGCTCACCGCCGGTTACGCCGACAAAGAGGAGTATTTCGTCGACCGCCTGTCGCGCGGCCTGGGCCGCATCGCGGCGGCGTTCCATCCCAAGCCGGTGATTGTGCGCATGAGCGACTTCAAGACCAACGAATATGCCGGCCTGGTCGGCGGCGCCGAATTCGAGCCGAAGGAAGAGAACCCGATGCTCGGCTTCCGCGGCGCCTCGCGCTATTACTCGCCGCGCTACAGAGCGGGCTTCGCGCTCGAATGCCGCGCCATGCACCGCCTGCGCGAGCAGATGGGCTTCACCAATGTGATCGTGATGATCCCGTTCTGCCGCTCGACCAAGGAAGCCGACAAGGTGCTGGAGGTCATGGCGGAGAACGGCTTGAAGCGCGGCCAGAACGGGCTGCACGTCTACGTCATGTGCGAGATCCCCTCGAACGTGATCCTGGCCAAGGAATTCGCCGAGCGCTTCGACGGCTTCTCCATCGGCAGCAACGATCTCACGCAATTGACGCTCGGCGTCGACCGCGATTCGTCCGAGCTCGCCGGCCTGTTCGACGAGCAGGACGAGGCGGTGAAATGGATGATCCACAGCGTGATCGAGGCCGCGCACCAGGCCGGCGCCAAGGTCGGCCTGTGCGGGCAGGCGCCGAGCGATCATCCGGAATTCGCCGAATTCCTGGTCGACTGCGGCATCGATTCCATGTCGGTCAGTCCCGACAGCTTCCTCGAAGTGAAGCAGCGGGTCGCCGCGCGCGAGGCGAATGCGCCGAAACCGCGCGCGCGGGCGCGCGGGTAGCTGGCCATGTTTCTCACCGTTCGTCCCCGCGCAAGCGGGGACCCAGGGTGAAGCACTCTGATTGCGATTCAAAAAACTGGATTCCCGCTTGCGCGGGAATGAACGGAGTTTGGCGCATCTCAAGGAAGCATTTCAAAGTAATGGCGAAGATTGCATGAGCGAATTGCGGCAGGACCGCACCACCGGCCGCTGGGTCATCGTCGCGCCGAAGCGCGGCGCCCGCCCGCATGCGCGTGCGGCCGATGCGCGCGCTTCGCCACGCCGGCGCTTCGATCCGGGCTGCCCGTTCTGCCCGGGCAACGAAGCGCAGCTACCGGGCATCATTGCCGAGACGCCCGCGCGCGCGGTGCCGGGATGGAGCGTGCGCGTGGTGCCCAACAAGTTTCCGGCCGTGCCGGCCACGCTGGCGGCGCCGGCGCTAACCGGCGACGGGCACCGGGCGCGTCCGGGCCGGGGCGCACACGAAGTCATCATCGAGAGCCCGTGGCACGACGCCGAGCCGGCAACCTTGAGCGCGGTCGAGCTGAACGCGGCAATCGAAACCTACCGTGCTCGCTCGCGGACTTTGCTGGCGCAGGACGGCGTCGCGGCGGTCATCCTGTTCCGCAACTACGGGCCCCGCGCCGGCGCCTCGCTCGCGCACCCGCACGCGCAGATCATCGCGCTCGATTTCGTGCCGCCCAAACTCGCCGCCATCGACGATTGGGCCAGGCGCTACACCGCCGAGCACGGGCGCTGCGCGCTGTGCGCGGAGCTCGAAGTCGAGCGTGCGAGCGGCACGCGCATCGTCGGCGAGAATGACAAGTTCGTGGCGCTGGTGCCCTATGCCGCCGAGCATCCGTTCGAGCTTTGGGTGGTACCGAAGCAGCATGAGCCCTCGTTCGGCGCGCTCGCCGACAACGCGCTGCCGGCTTTCTCCGATTTGCTCGGCCGCAGCCTGCGGCTGCTGCAAGCGGCCCTGGATGATCCGCCTTATAATTTTGTCGTCGACACCGCGCCGAAAGCCGAACTTGCGGCGCCGCATTGGCATTGGAAGCTGCGTATCGTTCCCGACGTGGCGATCTGGGGCGGATTCGAGCTGGGTGCCGGCC